>QEUP01000019.1 GCA_003577145.1 Acidobacteriota bacterium
GCTCGCCCAACAGCGCCAGGAACTGGGCGTGGGTGGCGGCCATCAGCCCGTGCAGCTGCCCCAGCGCCTCGCACACATCGTCGCCTCGCACCACATCGAAATCCTCGAAACGAGGCCGCACCCCGAGGCGAGACCCGATGGAGGTGGCTTCCACTGGCATGGCCCCATCATCCCAGCAGGGTGTGACACTTCAGGCTGCGGAGCCTGCGGCGCAGCAGCGGGTACCCCAGAACCGCGTCCGCGAAGCGGGGCGTCGCGACAGCAATGCCAAGCCGGCACAGCCTGCGGCGCACCGTGTGTCGGTTCGCGGGTCTTCGCGGTCTCGCCGACTCCGCTCAACTCCGAACAGCGGTTCAGTTCGACGGTTCGAGCGCAGAGAGGTTCAGCAGCGATGATTCGTGGAAGTTGGCCAGGCCGGACAGCTCGATCTCTCGTCCGATGCGCACGGGAAGATGGCTGGCGGGATCGAACCAGAGGTCCTCTGCCCAGCCCCCGGTCAGGTCGCCGCTGACGTCGTAGCGGATCTGGACATGGACTGCCTCAACCGCGCCATCCCCGATCTCGATGCGCTCGGATCCGACCACCCGAACCCTACCTTGGAGCCGGGCGTCGACCGTCGGCCCCAGGCCACTCGACATCGCCAGCACGCAGCTGTACGTCGAGGCTTCCCCGTTCGTGGGCAGGTCGCTCAACAGGGTGGCGTCCTCGCAATCCATGGTCGCCTGCGGTCGCAGAGCGCCGATCCGCTGTTGCTTGCGGTTCTGCTCGAGGACGAGGGAGGCGTCCTCCTCCAGGCAGTAACGGGTCTGTTCCACGTGCTCGGCCATGAACTCGATCTGCAGCTCGAAGCAGCGTCCTCGACCATCCCGCAGGACCGTCGCCGGGACAACCGGAGGGATCTCCCGGGTCTCGGTCGGCATCACCGCCAGCTTGACCTCCTCGCTGCCGGACGCCTCGTAGGTGTACACACCCTCGGCGGGCCATCCCGTGGCCGCCTCGGTGTCCGGATCCGGTTGACGGGACCGGAACTCGGCGAGGGCCTCCTCGGGCGAGACCGGGGTCGAGCCACGGGGCCAGAAGACGATCGCACCGGCTGTGACCAACACCAGCGGCGGGATCGCCAGCAGCAGCCACAGTCGGCGATGGCGGAACAGGCTCATGGCTTGGATGCCACGATGGCGCAGGCAGCGAGGTGAGCGCGGTTCTTGCGTATGGCTGCCCGCATCTCGAGGACCCGCCGTCTGGCGGGGGCGTCGCGTCTCAGGTTCCGTGCGAAGCGGATCGAGCCCCGCAGGCCTTCGTCGCGAAGTACACGGCTTGGTTCGAGCAAACGGAACGGGGCGTGGTGGATCTCCTCGACGTGCAGGCCCGCCGCCTGCAACAGCTCAGTCCAGCCTGCGACCCGCAAGGGCTTGGCGTTGACCTTGAGCGCGGTTCGCAGGTCCTGGTAGATCGACTCGGCCAGACCGTCGCTGACGCTCGAAGCGAGGCAGAGCTCGTGCAGCCCGAAGCGGCCACCGTTCCGCAGCAGCCGGGCGGCTTCGGTGATGATGCGCTCCTTGTGGGCGTGGGACTGCATGCTGAGGACTGCTTCGCCGAACACTGCGCTGGCGTGGCCGTCAGGGAGGCCGGTGCGAGCCGCCGAGCTCGCGACGAGCTGGTAGGTCCCGGGGGGCAGGCGACGCCGCAATCGTTCGGCAGCGCATTGGTCGTTGTCGACCGCGGTGTAGGAGGCCGGCCCCGCTGCGATGATCTTCCTCGCCGTGACGCCCAGGCCCGGCCCGTACTCCACCACGTCGTCACCGGGTCCGATGGCCAGTTCGGCGTGCAGCGCCTTGCTCAGCTCCTTGCCACCCGGCCGCAGCACCTGCTTGCCCAGCCGGGCCAGCACCCAGTGACCCGGCATGCGCTCGATGCCCACTCCAGGGCTCTGAACCGCTGCTGTCATCGTGTTGCACCATGGGAGGCGCTCGCCGGAGGCGGCCGCACTCCCGAGCTCTGACCGCAACGGCCGCAGATCAGGACCCACCTGACCGTCTTCGCTTCGAGGTTCACCTGGACTCCCACCTCCGTCCCGGAATGGATGGATCGGACTGCCTTTTATCGTTCGTTAGGTATACCTAACGCCATGGGGGAAGCGGTGTCAAGGCGATGTATCCGCGAGGAGTCCGCGTCCTCGGGTGGCGGTCAGGCGATCTGCGGCACACCGCAGTTCCCGCTGAGAGCTGCTGCCTCCCGGCCCTGACTCGGTTCACGGGCTGCGATTGCACAGGACCCGACCGCCACCTCAGGACGCGGACTCAGCTCACCAAGATAGCGCCGCTTCGGCCGGCCGCTGCAGGCGGCTGAGACCGTCCCCGCCATTCGGTAGGCTCGCAGTCGATGGCCCATCAATCGCTGTACCGGCGCTATCGACCTCAGCGCTTCTCCGAGATCCGGGGCCAGGACCACGTGGTGCGAGCGCTGCGCAACGCGGTGCGCAGCGGTACCGAAGGCCACGCCTACCTGTTCAGCGGGCCGCGGGGCACGGGCAAGACATCCACCGCCCGGATACTCGCCAAGGCACTCAACTGCGACGCTCTGCAAGACGGCGAGCCCTGCGGGAAGTGTGAATCCTGCCGATCCATCGAATCGGGTACCTCCTATGACCTGCTCGAGCTCGACGCAGCGTCCAACAACGGTGTCGACGCCATGCGCGAGCTCATCGCGCGTGCCGCGCTCGGTTCCCCCGGACGCACCAAGGTCTACATCCTCGACGAGGTGCACATGCTCTCGGCGGCCGCCTCCAACGCGCTGCTCAAGACGCTCGAAGAGCCGCCCGAGCACGTCCGCTTCGTCATGGCAACCACCGATCCCCAGAAGGTCCTGCCCACCATCAAGAGCCGAACCCAGCACTTCGAGTTCCGCCTTCTGTCGGCATCCGAGCTCGAGGACTACGTCCGCTGGATCGCCAAGGACGCCGAGCTCGAGGTCGACGAGGCTTCGGTTGCTCACGTCGTCAAGCGGGGGGCGGGCTCGGCGCGTGACACCCTCTCGGCTCTCGATCAGGTCGTGGCGGCCGGCGGTGTCATCGTCGACAGCGAGTCCGTCGAAGAGCTGATGGAGGCGCTCTGCGAACACGATGCCGGCCGTGCGCTCGTAGCGGTGTCTGATGCCTTGGCAGAGGGCCGTGATCCTCGCGTGCTGGCCGAGGTCGTGGTCAGCCAGCTGCGAGATGCCTTCCTCGTCTCGATGCGCACCGAGCTCGCTCAGCTTCCCGACCACGAGCGCGAGCGGGCACAGACCTATGCCGAGCGATTGGGGCCGGGTGCCATCACCGGTGCGCTGGAGGCGCTCGGTGACGCGTTGATCGAGATGCGTCAGGCCCCCGATCCCCGCATCCCGTTGGAAGTCGCGCTTGTTCGGATCACCAAGCCCGAAGCCGACGCGTCGCTCAACGCGCTGCTCGAACGCATCGAACGGCTCGAACACCTCGTTGCCTCAGGAGCTGTCGTCGAGCAACCCGAGGGACACGCAACAACTCCACCGCCGGCCATGCCACGGGAAAGCCCGACGCGGGCCCGGGGGAGCGGGGTGGCGACGGCACGCGAGAAGCTCGCTCAGGCCCAAGGCGCGAACCCGGATGCGCCGACGCGCCCCGAACCCAGGTTGGCGCCGCAGCCGACGTCTGCAGCCCGGCCGCCACAGCGGTTGGCGCTCGGTTCGCACCTGCGGTCGGCGAGGGCTCCCGATAGCGACGAAACCGGTGAAGCCACTCGAACGGGCCCTGACACCCCAGCCGACGAGGCGGTAGGGCCTGCGGCATCGGCGGGTGTCCTGCCGACACGCGACGAGCTCACCGTCGCGTGGGGCGACAGCCTCCTCGACAAGTTGAAGGGGCGGTCAAAGGCGATCTACGGGCTCGGTCGGTTCGTGACGGTCACCGAACGGGCGGCGATCTTCGCGCTTGAGAACGCTCCGACCTGCGAACGGGCAGAAAGGATCCGCCCCGAGGTCGAAGGTGTGCTCGCCGAGCACTTCGGCTCCCCGGTTCCACTGAAGCTGATCCCCGAGAGCGAAGCGGCGGCATACAGCGGGTCGTCGCCCGCTCCGGACCCAGCCGAAGCAGCCGCAGGCGCCGTGGCCGACGACGATCACGATGTTGGCGACATCAACGAGTTGGCCGACGCCGACGATGTCAAGACCGGGGTCGACAAGCTCACCGAGGCATTCCCGGGGGCGAAGCTGATCGACGTCGAGGAGAAATGATGGGCGAGAGGGGCGGTGCCGGCTCGAGCGGTGATCCACCCGAATCCCGTGACGACGTCGCCGACCTCCTCGGCGAGGGCATGCCCGATCTCGGCTCGCTGCTCGAGACTGCCCAGAGCATGCAGCAGCAACTTCTCGAAGCGCAGTCCGAGCTCGCCGAGACCGTTGTGGAGGGACAGGCCGGAGGCGGAGTGGTCAAGGTGGTGCTGACGGGTGCGTTGGAGTTCCGGGAGGTCAGCATCGACTCCTCGGCTGTCGACCCCGATGACATCGAGATGCTCGAGGATCTCGTGCTGGCAGCATTGCACGATGCGATGGCCAAGATCCACGAGTTGCAGGCGGCCGGCCCGCTGGGTGGCATCGACATCGGCGGGCTGGGGGATCTCCTCGGCGGGGACGGCTGAGGACGCTCGCGGACATGGGTGTCTACACCGGTCCCGTTCAGAACCTGATCGACGAGTTGGGTCGCCTTCCCGGGGTGGGCCCCAAGTCGGCGCAACGGATCGCCTTCTACCTGCTGAAGGTCGACGAGGTCGACGCCAGTCGCCTCGCCGATGCCATCACCGAGGTAAAGGCCAAGGTGGGCTTCTGCGACCGGTGCTTCAACATCAGCCAGGGTGACAACTGCGAGATCTGCCTCGATGACCGCCGCGACCCGAGCGTCATCTGCGTGGTGGAGGAGCCGCGCGACGTCGTAGCGGTCGAACGGACCCAGGAGTTCTCCGGTCGCTATCACGTGCTGCAAGGAGCGATCGATCATCTCCAGGGCGTGGGCCCCGATCAGCTCCGGATCAAGGAGTTGATCGCCCGTATCGGGGCCGAGAACATCACCGAGGTGATCATCTGCACCAACCCCAACATCGAGGGTGAGGCCACTGCGCTCTACCTGAGCCGCGTACTCGACGCACCGGGCCTCACCGTTACGAGGATCGCCAGCGGCCTACCCGTCGGAGGCGATCTCGAATACGCCGACGAGCTCACGCTCGGCAGGGCACTCGAGGGCCGGCGCCGGATCGGATCGGGCGAGTGAGCCCCGATCCCCGATGTGACCGGCCGGTTACGGGTCGACTCGGTACTGCAATGGTTTGGGGCTCGACGCCGCCGTAGAGGTCGCGACAGAGTGGTGCCGAGGTGTCGCCCCGGGGTCCGGCCGAACGCGGGCGGACAGGACAACCGGCCCCGAGGCGACTCCCCAGCAACAGATCGGACGGTGGGAGGGTCCGTTCCGGATAACGCCCCGCAACGGTGGTACCGACCGATCTGGGGATATGTTGCGGTTACGTTACGACATTTACGGACCGGTCACAAGGACCCCGTGAGCGCCTCGGCGCCTGAGGGCGGGTTGGCTGTGCCGTCGGCCCGAGGTGTCCCGCAGCGATCAGACCCTCAAGAGGATGGCATCGCCCTGGCCGCCGCCACCGCAGAGAGCTGCCGCCCCGAGACCGCCGCCCCGGCGCTGGAGCTCGAGCAGCAGGTGCAGCGCCAGGCGGTTGCCCGACATGCCTACGGGGTGGCCGAGCGCGATGGCGCCACCGTTTATGTTGACGATGTCGTCTTCGACGCCGAGGTCGTCCATCGAGGCCAGGCCGACCGCGGCGAAAGCCTCGTTGAGCTCGAAGAGGTCGATGTCGCTCACCGAGCTGCCGACGCGGTCGAGAGCCTGCTTGATGGCCCGTGACGGCTGGGTGAGAAGCGACGCGTCGGGACCGGCCACCTGGCCGTAGCCGACGATCTCGCCGAGCGGCTCGCTGCCGAGCTGCTCGGCCTTCTCCTTGCTGGCGACCACCATCGCGGAGCCGGCGTCTGAGATCTGCGACGCGTTGCCGGCGGTGATGTTGCCGTCCTTGGCGAAGGCGGGTCGGAGCTTGGCGAGCGACTCGGCGGTCGTGTCGGCCCGGACGCCTTCATCAGTGTCGACGATGACAGGATCGCCCTTCCGCTGGGGAACCTCGACGGGCACTATCTCTTCGTCGAACAAGCCGTCCTTCTGGGCGGTGGCAGCCCGCTCGTGTGACTGAGCCGCCAGCGCGTCCTGAGCTTCGCGGCTGATGCCGGCCTGGGCCGCGTAGTTCTCGGTGCCCTCACCCATGGCACAGTGGTCGAACACGCACGTGAGCCCGTCGTACATCATCGAGTCGATGAGCTCGCCGTCGCCGAGACGGTAGCCCGCCCTGGCACCGGGCAGCAGGTAGGGGGCCTGGGTCATCGACTCCATGCCGCCGGCGACCACCAGATCCGCTTCGCCGTCCTGGATCATCTTGTCGGCGAGATAGATCGAGTTGAGGCCCGACAGGCAGACCTTGTTGACGGTGGTGGCGGGAACGGTCATGGGGATTCCGGCGTTGACCGCCGCCTGGCGGGCGGTGATCTGTCCCGAGCCGGCGAGGATCACCTGCCCCATGAACACGTAGTCGACATCGTCGGGCTGGACACCGGCGCGTTCGAGCGCAGCCTTGATGGCGAAGCCCCCGAGCTCGGTGGCCGGAAAGGAGGCCAGAGCCCCCGAGAGCCTGCCGATGGGCGTCCGAGCGCCGCTGAGAATGACCGATCCAGCCATGTCGAGAGTCCTTTACCGGTTGGTGGTGGTGAGGGGATCAAGTGTAGGAACCGAGTCCCGGCGCTGGCCAACGCCGGTGGCAATCGCCGGGCCCTCAGCTCTGGTCGGACCCGGGCCGCGACGCCTCGGCACCTTGTTGCTGTGCGCGGCCCACCGCGTTCTGGACAGCCTTGCCCACGGCCTGTTTCACGAGCTGGGCCAACGGATCGTCATCGGAGCGCTGGGCTTCGATGTCGTCCTCGACGATCCTGGGTCGGGGTGTGGGACCGGCCGCCCCCGGGGGTGAAGCGGGCTGGTCCACTGTCCCCGGGGGTGAAGCGGGCTGGGCCACTGTCCCCGGGGGTGAAGCGGGCTGGTCCGCAACGACGACCGAGCCCTCCTCGAGGTTGATCTCGACCTCGAGCCGGGGTTGGGAGCGGAGGCGGGACAACACCGCCTCGAGCTCGGCGACGGTCGCGGCCAGGCGCTCGAAGGTCGTCCGCTCGGCCTCGGCCGCCGAATCGAGGCGGCTCCGGGCGTAACCCAGGAGCTCGTTCTTGCGTGCCTGTGCGTGTGCCTCGGCCTGCTCGGTCGTCTCGCGCGCCTTGGCCTCGGCGGCGGCCAGCACCGAGGACGCCTGCTGTTGGGCCTCGTCCCTCACCGCGGCCGCCCTCGCCTTGGTCTCGGCCATCAGAGCCTCGGAGCGCTCCTCGGCGTCGACCACCCTGCGGGCGGCTGCGTCGAGCTTCTCGTCGGCCGCCCGTCGGGTCTCCACGGCGTAGGCAGCTGCCTCGGAGCGGAGACGCTCGGCTTCGGCACCGGCCTGGGCCTGGAGCTCCTCGCATTCCCGGGTGGTGACCGCCCGGAGGTTGGCGGCGTCCTTCTCGGCCCGCTGCCGCAGGGCGCCGGCGGTCTGCTCCGCCTCGGACCGCAGCTTCTCGACCGACTCGTGGGCAGTGCGCAGGACCGAAGCCACCTCGCTGCCCAGCCGTTCGAAATCGTCACCGGTGATCGGCAGACCCTGGGCGGACACCTGCGCGGGCACCGGCTGGGCGGGTGCCTGCCCGGGTGCCTGCGGTCGGGGGGTGGCCCGGCCCGCCCCGGCGGGGCCCGGTGCCTGCTGCTGGGGTCGCCGTTCCGGCAGCGGTGGCTGCGGCCCGGAGGAGGCATGGAGGTTGTGCACCTCTCGGGCTACGAAGCCGAGGAACGTGTCCACTTCGTCGGTGTCGTAGCCGCGCCTGGTGATCGTGAACTTGCGGCTCGTGATGTCCTCCGGTGACAGCGCCATACTTCCCCTCCGATGCGGTATCCCGCGTCGTGCCCGCCTCGCTGACGGAGACGTCGCCCCAGCTGCGCTCGGGCAGCACTTTAACGCCGATGGTGGGGGAGTGTCCCGTTGGAGCCCGTGGGTTACCGGAGGGTAGGTTGCCCGGCATGCAGGAGATCCTGGACGCCATCCAAGCGGGCGCTACGGGCGAGGACATCGCCAACCTGGCCATCCCCGAGTCGTACCGAGCCGCCTTCGTCCGCAAGGACGAAGCCGCCATGTTCGAGGGCATGGACTCGGGAGACAAGGACCCGCGCCGGTCACTTCACGTCGAGGAGGTCCCCACGCCCGAGCTGGCTCCGGACGAGTGCTACATCGCGGTGATGGCCAGCTCCATCAACTTCAACACGGTGTGGACCTCTATCTTCGAACCACTGCCGACGTTCATGTTCCTCGAGCGGCTCGGCAAGGAGTCGGTGTGGGGGGCACGCCACGATCGCGACTACCACGTCGTGGGCTCGGATGCCGCGGCAGTCGTGTTGAGGGTAGGTTCGGCGGTCCGCAACTGGCAGCCGGGTGATCGGGTCACGATCCACTGCAACTACGTGGACGACCAGGATCCGGCTCAACACGACGACGCCATGCTGGCCGGCAACCAGCGCATCTGGGGATTCGAGTCCAACTTCGGAGGACTCGCCGATCTCTCGGTCGTGAAGGCCAACCAGTTGATGCCCAAGCCCGAGCACCTCACCTGGGAGGAGGCGGCGGTGAGCGCGCTGGTGGCGTCGACGTCATACCGCATGCTCGTGGGCCGTCACGCCGCTCAGATGAAGCAGGGTGATGCGGTCCTCGTCTGGGGCGCCACCGGGGGCCTGGGGGGCTACGCGGTGCAGCTCATCCTCAACGGGGGTGGGATACCGGTCGGGGTCGTCTCGTCTGCGGACAAGGTCGAGCTGTTGAACTCGATCGGGGTAGAGCGGGTCATCGACCGCAAGGCCGAGGGGTACAGGTTCTGGGCGGACGAGCACACCCAGGACGAGCGCGAGTGGCGCCGGCTGGGCAAGAAGATCCGCGAGCTGGCCGGCAAGGACCCCGAGATCGTCTTCGAGCATCCGGGTCGCTCGACGATGGGCGCCTCGGTGTTCGTCGCCGCGCGAGGCGGGACCGTCGTCACCTGTGCCGCGACGTCGGGCTACATGATCGAGTACGACAACCGTCACCTGTGGATGAAGCTCAAGAAGATCGTGTCGAGCCATTTCGCCAACTACCGCGAGGCGTGGGAGATGAACGACCTCATCCGCCACGGCGCCATCTGCCCCATCATGTCGAAGGCCTATCCGCTCGACGAGGTCGGTGAAGCGGCATACCAGGTCCATCACAACATGCACGAGGGCAAGCTCGGTGTGCTGTGCCTTGCGCCCAAGTCGGGTGAGGGGATAACCGATCCCGACAAGCGCGAACAGGTCGGCGAGGAACGCATCACCGCCTTCCAGCGCCACGCCGAGAGCCTCCAGAGAGGCTGATAACCGAAGCCACGGGCCCGCTATCGGAGCAGGCACGGTGGCCCAACACTGACGCGGAGCGTGAAAAAGCAAGCCCGGTTGCTGGTGACACAGGCCGCCACCCGCGATAGCTTCGCGTGTTATGCGGGAACTTGGCGATGCTATCAAGGCGGGAATTTCGGCTGATGAGCTCGCACGTCTTCCTCTGCCAGACACGTACCGTGGCGCGGGCATCTACAGGGACGACGTCGGGATCTTCGAGGGGCTCGACTCGGCGGAGAAGGATCCTCGCAAGTCGATAAGGCTCGGCGAGATGACGGTTCCGGAGATGGCGCCCGACGAGGTCGCGGTGGCGGTCATGGCCAGCTCCATCAACTTCAACACCGTCTGGTCGTCGGTCTTCGAGCCGCTGCCGACGTTCATCTTCCTCGAGCGGCTGGGCCGCGAGTCGGCATGGGGTGCTCGTCACGACCAGGACTTCCACGTCCTCGGATCGGACGCGTCCGGTGTCGTGCTCCGGGTCGGCTCGGCGGTCAGGGAGTGGAAGCCGGGCGACCACGTGGTGGTTCACCCCAACTACGTCGACGACCAGGATCCCTTCGGTCACGACGACGCGATGATGGCGGCCAACCAGAGGGCTTGGGGCTTCGAGACCAACTTCGGTGGCCTGGCCGACATGACCGTGGTGAAGGCGAACCAGCTCATGCCCAAGCCGGCGCATCTCACCTGGGAGGAAGCCTCGGTCAACGCCTTGACGGCTTCGACCTCCTACCGGATGCTGGTCGGCCGCAACGGGGCTCGCATGAAGCTCGGCGACGTAGTGCTCATCTGGGGTGCCAGCGGCGGCATAGGCATCTACGCGGCACAGATGGCGTTGCGGACCGGCGCCATACCCGTCGGCGTGGTGTCGTCACCCGAGAAGGTCGAGCTGATGCACCGGATGGGCGTCGAGCACGTCATCGACCGCAAAGCCGAGGGCTACGAGTTCTGGGACGGCGACGTCCAGAACGAGAAGGAGTGGCGTCGCTTCGGCAAGAAGATCCGTGAGCTGGTCGGCGAGGATCCCGACATCGTCTTCGAGCACCCGGGCCGCTCCACGATGGGCGCGTCGGTGTATGTGGCCAAGCGCGGCGGCACGATCATCACCTGTGCGGCGACGTCGGGCTACACGATCGAGTACGACAACCGCCACCTGTGGATGAAGCTAAAGACCATCAAGGCCAGCCACTTCGCCAACTACCGCGAATGCTGGGAGACCAACCGCCTCATCGACAAAGGCCTGATCCAGCCCTGCATCTCCGACGTGTACCGCCTCGAAGATGCCGGCGAGGCTGCCCACCAGGTGCACAGCAACCTGCACGAGGGCAAGCTGGCGATCCTTTGCCTGGCCGATGAGGAGGGCCTCGGTGTCACCGACCGCGAGAAGCGCGAGCGCATCGGCGAGCACAACATCAACGCCTTCCGGCGCCATTCGCGAGACGTCCACTCCCAGCCGGCGTGAGCGACCCGATCGCTTGACAGGCGCGCCAGGATGACCGAACTTGGGCGGTGCCTGTCGTCGCGATCGGAGTGAGGCGTGCTTCTTACCGAGATTGACCACATCGCCATAGCCGTCGAGGATCTCGAGGCGGCCATCGCCTACTACTGCGACACCTACGGCGCCGAGGTCGAGCACCGCGAGGTCGTCGAAAGCGACCACGTCGAAGAAGCTCTCATCAAGGTGGCCGATTCGTACATCCAGCTGCTCACGCCTCACGGGGACAGGGGGCCGATCAAAAAGGCGCTCGAACGCAACGGTGAGGGCATCCACCACATCGGCTACCGGGTTGACGATGTGGCGAAGGCACTGGCCGCGGTCGAGGCTCAGGGCCATCGTGTCATCGACAAGCAGCCGCGGCCCGGTTCGAGGGGGACCACCATCGCCTTCATCCATCCCAAGGACGCCTTCGGAACCCTCATCGAACTGGTGCAGGAGTAGGGTCTGCTCTCATGCCGCGAGGCCAGCTGCGGGAGTGGATCACCAGGACACTCGATGAGGCCAGCCGGCGCCGCCAGAGCCGCATCCGCGATCTGGAGGAGCAGGTTTCCCGCTTGCAGCGCGACAACGATCGCATCCGCCCGGCCATGAGGCGCTGCCTCACCTGCGAGTACCGGCCGAGATCCTCGCCCAGCGTGGCGACCCGGTCGGAACCCATGGTTGAGGTGCACGCCGGTCCGGTACGCCCGCTCGGCTGGGCGCTGGTGCTCGCGGTGGCCGTACTGGTTCTCGGCGCATGCGATAGCGGCGATGGTGGCTTCGAGGAGGAGTACGACTACGTCGATCCCGTGGTCGACGACATCTATTACGAGAACCCGCCGCCGGAATTCGAGCAAGGGTACGTGGACGACGAGATCGACGCCGCCTACGAGGAGGCCTACGCCGAAGCCTGTGCGGAGGTGCTCGACGACGGGCCCCTGTACTTCGACGGCCAACCCTACGAGGAGTCGGACTGCCTCGACGGGCTCGGCGAACCCGACGGTGGCGGTTATGTCGATCCCGACGATGCCGCCGATCCCGCCTACGACGAACCGGTGGGCGAGCCGTCGGGCTAGACCCCATGGGTGTGATCTACGTCTGGTTCAAGGCAGCCTGACTTCGCGCCGACTCCTTGCTCATGGGGTTCTTCGATGGGCTCGGCGCTGACCGCGAGGCTTCGGGTTGGCGGGTCGGGCCGAGGCATGATTGGTCGGCCCCGCCTCCGGGGCGGCTGGATCCCTTCGCGTACACCGACCCCGACGCCTACGACGTCGCCCGCATCCCGGGCCCGGATGACGAGGATGATGCCGACGACGAAGTCGAGCACGCCCCGGCGTTCCACCCGATGCCCGACGAGAAGCCTGACCCGCGGGCCCAATGGGACGGGACCAGCGGGTGCTGGACCGTCTACGACGAATCAGTCGGCGACTGGCTCCCGATCACGAACACGGTTCCTGGTGGTGAGGACCCGTCCCGGCCAGGTCCCTGACACGTCAAGGCCATCGGCCCGATTGAGGCCGAGTACCGACTGAGCCCATGGTGACTCCTCTCGTCATTCGCTCATCACCAGCATTGCCCTGGCGGTGACGGGTTCCACCACCGAGGCCGGCTTGGCCTCAGCGGTGCTGTTGCTGCCGGTAGTGGACGCTGAACTGCTGTCACGGTTCATGCGAACTGCCCGAGATGCCGATGTTGGTCTTGGTCGACCCGCCCGCAGCCGCCGGGGCCGTGCCGGCGGGTCGAAGGCCGACCTGGAATGCCCATGGACACGAGACACCTCCATCACAAGCTCGTTGTCGTGCTGGGGGTGGTTGTGGTGTGGGTCGCGAGCGCCTGCGCGCTGGTGACGAAACCCCCAGCCCCGCCCCCGCCGACAACCGCCGTACCCGTACCGACCACCACCCCGCCTCCTACCACCACCACGGTCCCCGGGTTTGCGCCTGACTTCCCCGGGGATGTGGAGCCTGGTCGGCTGCGTTGGGGTGCGGCGGTCGGCGGGAACTCCGATCCGGCGCCTCGTCACGAGATCCCGGCCGGTACGGTGATGGGCCTGCACCGCACGTACTTCCGGTGGGACCAGAGGACCACCTCGATGATCTCCACCGCCAGCGACGACATGGACGCCGGGCGGTTGCCGTGGGTTTCGGTCAAGACCCCGGCGTGGGCCGAGATGGCCGCCGGTGCTCACGACGACGAGATCGACGAGATGCTGTTGGCCCTCGACGGCCTCGACGGCCCGGTGTGGTTGACGGTGTGGCACGAACCGGAGAACGACCCCGGCACCGCCGCTGACTGGCGAGGCATGCAGGTACGCGTACGTCAGCGCATGGACGCTCTGGGGACGGACAACATCGCGTTCGCCGCAGTGCTCATGTCATGGACCTACACGGATGCCTCCGGCCGTGACCCCGAGGACTGGTGGGTGGATGGCATCTGGGACTTCCTGGGCATCGATCACTACCTCGAGAACGAGGCCGTCGAATTCGCCGGGCCGTCGGACACGCTGTGGAACGCCGCCTACGACTTCGCAGCCGCCAAGCAGATCGACGTGGCGCTCGGCGAGTGGGGCAACAGAGGCTCTGACGCCCAGGCGGCGGCAGAGATGCAGGCCTTCTATGACCTGGCCGTGGGTTCAGGTCAGATCGCCGGCCCTCGGATCGTGGGCCTCGCCTATTTCGATTCCGGGTTGAACAGCCCGACCGGATCATGGGAGCTCACCGGTGAGCCGCTGGCCAGGTTCCACCAGCTGATGGCCGCCGACACGTCATTGGTCCTGGACGGCTGAGTCACTGGGTGTCTGGTTCGTCGGATTCGACCCCGGTCCAATTCCCGCAGGCGCCATCAGGGTCACCTGTCAGGCAGGCGCCCGCCAACCGGGCACGATCTGTGCCCCGAGGTTGTGCCCTTCTCGACCCGTATCCGCCGGATCCCTTGTTGTGACAGGCTGCTCGCATGCAGGTCCACCTCGTCGACGGCACCTACGAGCTGTTCCCGTAGGCGCTTGCCAGTACTGGGTCCCTGAAAGTACCTGCCGTCCAGCGGCGCCAGGGGTCGTGGACCGACGCCGGGAGGCGCTCGGAGGCGCCGTTCCTGGCCGTTCTGTGTCAGCAAGTTGTGTCAGGCGTGGTGCTGTCGGGCCGCCGTCACCGGTTGCCCTTGGAGCGGTTGTGCGGGACGCAGAGCATCTCGCAGTTCTCCAAGTCGGTCTTGCCGCCCTTGGACCACGCCGTCACGTGGTCGGCTTCCATCTCGTTGAGCTTGTAGATGCGGGACTTGTTGGCGTTGTCGCCGGCCGCACAGAGCGGGCAGTTCGAGACGCCCTTGCTCTCGGCCGCCTTCGTCTGTCGGGTGTAGGCGGCCTGCTTGGTCTTGTCGTCGAAGAGACGGACCGCCAGCAGCTCGGGCTTGGACTTGCTGCTGAGCAGGAACTCGTACACACCCTTGCGGCTGGTCACCGCCGGGTCACCGAGCAGCTGCACGAGGTCGGCTTCCAGTTGAGCGGGGTTGTACGCCGTCTCGTGGTACTCCTCGTAGAGCCGGCCCCATTCCAGGCCCCGCATCTCCTTCTGTGGCGAACCCGTGAACACGCTGTCGACCCAGTCGATGACCGAGGTGAAGTAGGTCCGCAGCTCGCTGATGTTGTCGTCGGTGCGGTGCTGCGCCAGGTAGGCGTCAACGGTCTTGCCCTGCGCCGCCGCCACCCAGCCGAGCGCAACCGCCAGCACCTCCTGGCGCTTCGGGTCGCCCTTCACGTAGGCCGCCCACTTCTGCATGTTGGCGTTGTTCGAGTTCGAGTACTCGGCCTTCGCCTTGGTGACGAACGGGCCGGAGTAGATGGCGTTCAGCAGCTCCTGGGAGTTGAGCGGGACACCGGCGATGTTGATGGTCCGGAACCAGTCCTTGATTTCGGTCTCGGTGCCTTCGCACTCGTACACCAGGAGCTCGCTGGCAAGCAGGCCGTCCTGGACGTCCTTCGGCAACGACGAGAACGTCTGCTCCTTACCGTCGACCTTGATGGCGAACTTGCCGGTCACGAACCGGCCGACGCTCGTGATGCGCTGCTGGCCGTCGAGCACTTCCAGGGTCTCGCCGTTCACGTTGAAGTAGATGAGCCCCAACGGGTAGCCCTTCAAGAGCGAGTCGATGACGGCGACGTCCTTCTTGCCATCGTTGTAGATGTAGTGGCGCTGGAACTCCGGTTGGATGACCAGCTTGCCGGCGAGCCCGAACAGCCCCTTGCCTTCGAGCTCGTTGTACACGAAGCCTTCGAGCACCTCGCCGACCGTGTACTTCTTCAGGTCGGTCTTCACGAGGGGTTCTTCCTTCGAATGATGATGCGCTTGTAGGCGGTCGAGTAGTGCGGCTCGGTCAGACCCAGCCGCCGGTGACCCGGGCTGTTTCCCCCCGTGCCGCCGCCCTCGTAGTACTTCTTCACGAATGCCTCGCCGAGGACCTTCACTCCGATGTCTCGCATCGCTTCCATGTCGTCGCCATGGGCGATGATTTCGAACTGCTCCGGGTTGTACTTGTCCAAGAAGGTGATGGGGACGCCCATCGGCCCGTCGAAGTCGTTCGGGATAGCGTCAACCCACGGGACCTCGATGGCCTCCTGGAAGTTGTAGTAGCGCTGGTAGCCGACACCCTGCACGTTCTTGTGCTTGCTGAACTTGATGTTGTCGGCCATCGACATCAGTTGCAGGGCCTCGTGGCGTCGGCCGTGGTCGATGTTCGTGAACCAGCATGAGTTGCCAAGTCGGGTGTAGTCGAAGTCGTCGTCGGACGGGTAGCCGAGCTTCTCGGCTTTCAGGCGGTCGGCCTCGCTGACAGGAGCCCCTTTGGGCACCCCGAAGACCATGTCGGTGTTGTTGCCCGTGGCGCCCTTCCACAGCCTGTTGTCCTTGATGAGGGGGAACGTCTCAACGTAGGTGACAGCGTTGCTATTTCCGATGATGGAGAACTTCACCCCGCCCTCGACGAGCCAGGCAATGAACTCGCGGAAGAGGCTGAACGGCGGATTGGTGATGACGACGTCGGCCTCGTCCCGGAGAGCTGTGACCTCCGCACTGCGGAAATCACCGTCGCCATCCAGGTAGTGCCACCGAAGGTCGTCGATGTTGACGACACCGTCGCCGTTGACGTCCTTGCGTTCAAGCACGAACACCTTGCCGTTGGCACGGGTCCGTGTCTCGTCGAACTGCGAAGCCTCGGTCTCGAACAACGTTGGCTGGTAGTCGATGGTGTCGGGCTTGCTGTCGGCGGCGTAGGAGGTCGAGATGAGCTTCTTGATGCCGTAGTCCATGAAATGGAGTGCGAAGAACTTGGCGAAGTTGCTCCACTCTGGGTCGTCGCACGGCAGGAGCAGCACCTTGTCCCGGAACACGTCCTTGTCGTACTCCAAGTAGGCGTTCATCTCACGTTCGATGTCCGCCCACTGGGTGTAGAACTCGTCGTTCTTCGCCGACTTGGCTGCGACCAGGTTGGAGTTCTTCCCAGCCGACCGTGCAGCGCTGGGGCTTCCAGTGGCGGAAGTGTCTCCGTCTCCCCGGCCGGTGGTGGTCGCTTCACCTTGTTTCACCATCTGCTCCCTGCCTCCCTCACCCCGACATCATCGCAGGCTTCGCATTGTCTTTCGGACCCACTCCCCCTGGCGTCAGGCGAGACCGGCAAGCCCGTGACGGCGGCGCACGGCTTCGATGGTGACCCACGGGACTCGCAGCCGGCGCAGCCGCTGGCTGCCGTCGAGGCTCAGCGACAGTCCGGTGCCTGGCGGGCCATCAGGTAGTGGCGGGACCCGGTGGGTGCCGAACAGCATCCGGGCACCGTCAGGGCTGAGCGGACCAAGGGCGACCCGGGCGGAGAACTGGTCCCGGACCGCCCCTGGCACGGCTTCGGTGTCTGGTCGGGTGAACGCCGCCACCAGGTGGATGCCGCACGCCCGACCCTGGCGGGCCAGCACGCCGACCGCCTCACGAACCCGCTGCGCCTCCGGCTTCGCCAACGCCACGCCGCCGAGCAGGTCGGCGGACTCGTCCAAGACCACCAGGGTCGGCCGCACCGGCACCACCCGTTCCGGCAGGTCGAGCCAGTGGTCGCAGCCGTCGAGACGGAGCTGTTCCTTGCGGCGGTCGAGGTCCTCGACCAGCTCGGTGAGCGCAGCAGCTGCACCGGGGAGGCCATGCACCTCGATGTCGTAGCGGGCCTGGGCGAAGTCCACCTCCTTCGGGTCGATGACCACGACCCGCCAACACCAGCCCAGCGGCAGCGCCGCCACCACCGTGCGCAACAGCGACGACTTGCCCGACCCTGTCGCACCGGCGACGAGCAGATGCGGCGCCCGCCGAAGGTCCCACACGGCGCAACCGTTGGGGTGCTCCCCGAGCGGAACGGTCAGCCTCTCGTCACAGCGCCGTAGTGGCGGTGAGGCGGTGGTGGACCAGTCCGACGCATCGAGGACGAGCGCCCAACGACCGCCCGAGGCGGGATGCAGCTCCCACCACGGGACACGAGCAGCAAGGGCGACCCGTTCGGCGGCTCGCTCGACGTCGGCACTCGACCAGCCGGGCGGAGAGCGAAACGAGTACCGCACCGTCGGCCAGCATCCATCCACCGCCGGCCACGGCGCAGCGAACCCGGCCCGCCGCCAGGCGAGCGACCAACGGAGTCGCTCAGCGGCTGCCAGCACTGGCGGCCTTGGGAGCGCCATCGACGTGCACCGCTTCGGCGGTCAGCGACACGCCGGAGCGACCGTTGTCGAGGGTCCAGTGCCAGGCCACCAGACCGGTGAACCGGAGCGGAGCGAGGTCACCGAGCGGCGGCACCGGCGACGGGACCCGGACGTTCACGGACTCGGGCCGGCCACCTTCGGCCAGCACGAGGACCGGCACGTTCGTCAGGGCCTGCCCCGCCCGGTTCAGCCGGGGCGAACCGTCGGGGTTGGTCGCCGGAGCCGGCTGGCCGGCTGCGAGGATGCGGAGCTTGGTCGTGTCAACAGGGATGCGCTTCATGCCCAGGACAGTGCGGGCGTGTTCGCTCAACGCAAGTAGGTCACTTGCGGGACGCTCGTGGTGTGACGAACTTCTTCACGGAATCAAGGCGGGACGGCCTTCGGCCGTCCCGCTGGCGCCCTCCGGGCGCAACAACCACCCGGAACCCGCACCCGAGGAAGCTCAGAGCCGACGGTGGCACGTCAGGTGGAGCCGGGCCGCCACGCCGGGGCGCCACACCCGGCATCGGGGCACGACGAAGCAGACCTGCACCGCAGGTCTGCACCCTTCGGGGTCGGTGGTCGCTACGGGGACCGGTTCGGGAGCGGGCCCGTCCACGTCAACGAGGCGGGCAGCACCTCGAAGGCCACGGCCGTCCACTGCGTCGGACCGACAGCGTCAAGGACCCATGCCCGTCGGGCGGCTCGCAAGGCCGTGAAGGTCGTCCCCCACCGCCGAGAGGCAGCGAGCACATGGCCACGGAAGCCCCAGCCCCGGCGGGCGGCACGGTGCCGGCGACAGCTCGACCACCCCGGGTCGGTCAACCGGCCCGGCTCATCCCGGCACCAATACGGCCAGGGGTCCGAGCATCCGCACGAGGCGGCCCCCGCTCGACGCATCGACCGGGTGTGACGAGACCCGCCGGGCAGGTCGTCGCCAGCCGCCTTGATGGCGTAGCGGACCAGCTTGCGCATGTAGGCGCCCACCCGGCCGGCGTCGGTCACCGCCTGGGCATCGCACTGCGGACCGAACCCGAAGCCCCCCGAGGTCACCGCAGCGATGCGTCGGCCCGTCCTCGGGTTCACGCCACCTCGGACGGCGACCCCCAGGACATCGGCTGACACAGCACCCCGCACCAGGGCATGCACATGGGTCAACCCCCGGCGCTGGAACTCCACGACCCGCACGAAGTCGAGCGGCTCGCCCGTCATCCGCCGCAGCTTCTGCATCAGCACGGTGAACCGCCGGCTGAGCGTGGCGTTGAAGCGCCCGGCTGCGACGTAGTCGTAGGTGTCGGGGTCCACCGGAGTGCCGAGCCGGGCGTCATCGGGCCGGTGGTACCGGCCGCAGGCGCACCGGCGACGGCCACGCTTCGGAGGGCCGCTGTGCACCGCCCCGAACACGTCGGCGCCCGGAGCGGTCAGCGTCAGCCAGGTGAAGGCTTCGCCGCCGACGATGCCCGAGTTGATGACCCCACGAGCGTCACCGGCGTACAGCTCAGAGCAGCTCTCGCACTTCGACGCCAGACGGGTGCCGCAGCGGCGCAGCACTTCACGCTGACGGACCTCGCCGGTGGCCCCGTGGACCTCGGTCGTTCGGATGCGGACAGGGTGCGAGCAGTCGGACACCCGCCGAACGGTCCGGCCGGGTGCCTCGACGTCATGGAGGTGTCGTCACAGGTCGGCGAGCACAGCCCGGTTCCGGTCCTCGGCATCCGAGGCCGGCCGCACGTAGCGAGCCTGGGTGAAGGCGACCGACGCATGGCCAAGCAGCCGGGACACGTCGACCCACTCGAACTCTGCCACCTCGTGCAGCCAGGTGGCGGCGTGGTGGCGGAGATTGCGCCAAGGGATGACCGGACGACCCTTCTGGGTCTTTCCCTTCGGCGACACCGAGTCCGGGTGACAGGCCCACCCGGCCTTCCGGGCAGCGGACCCGAACACCCGACGCAACTCGCCCTCGGTGAAGGGTCGGTTCGGACCCTTCGGTCCGGGGTAGAGGAGCCCAGCTTCACCCTCGTCGGCCTCGACCGCCTTCGCCCGTTCCAGCACGGCGACGAACACGCTCCGGGGGAGCAGGACGAAGCGACGACGACCGTTCTTGGGTGCCTTGAGTTCGTATCCCTTGGACTTCGAGTACGACCAGGCAGTGGCGACCATCACGCCGTGCCGGTCCTCGTCCACATCCACGGCCCGCAGGGCCGTCAGCTCACCCAGGCGAAGCCCTCCGTATCCGGCGACTCGGACCATCTGGCCGAGCCACGGGCGACGGCCCCGCCTACCCCGGGCGTCGAAGGCCTCTGCCAACGCCTCGACCATCTCTGTGGTCGGACGTTCCGACGGGGGGATGTATACCGCAGCTTCGTCATCGGCCGCCCGGGCGGCCACGTAGTCGACGTCGTCCATCGGCTGCATCGTCCGAGGCAGCAGTCCGGACCTGTGGGCCACGGTCACCATCAGCCGCAGCAGCGACCCGATGTTCTGGACCGTCGCCGGTCTTCGCCCGGCGGCTCTCGCTGCGGCGAGCACGGCGATGCAGTGCTGGTCGGTGGACCCCCACTCGTGCACGGCCATGGCGCCGACCACCGGCTGAATCCAGGTGCCGTAGATGCCCCGACGCTTCTCGATGTAGCGGGCCGTCACGTTCTTCTGCTTCCACCGCTGTTCCACAGCGGCGAACAGGTCATCGACCGTGGGCGGTCCACCCCGGGTGACCTTGACCGGGCCGACCTTCGCCCGGGCGGCCTTCACGTAGGCCACCGTCGCCTCGAATGCCTCGTCGGCCAACTCCCGGGTGGCGTAGCGGCGATTCGACCGCTGACCGGAGAACGGGTCGGTCCACACGACCCGGTGCGACTTCACCTTTGTGGTCGGTGCGTAGAGGGCCACGCCGCAGTCATGCCTGGCCACGGGACGAGCTCGGCCGGCCATCAGGCTGCCCGCCTCGTGGCCGGCCGGCCCGCCGGGCGGGCCGGCGGGGGTGACAGCACGGCGACGCTGTCGGTCCGCTGTGCCGGGTCGGCGGCAGTGCCGGCCAGCGAGGTCGTCACCTCCCAGGCCCGCAGAGCGGAGAGCGGGATGCGAACCATCCCGGGCACGACGGAGGCAGGGAGCACGCCGGAGCGGACCAACTCCTTCGCCTTCGTGGTGCCGATGGAGTAGCGCTCGGCGAGCGCCTCAGTGTCGAGGAAGACGTCCTCAGCGGTGGGGGTGACGCAGTCGTGTTCGTTGGCCATGTAACCGACGGTGCGGGCGTCCCTTCTGGCGCCAATCACCGCCATCTGTGTCACGCTGACTGTGTCAATAACGCCGTCAGCAGCCGGAAAACCGCTCAAATCCAGGGGAAACAGCATGCAGGTCCACCTCGTCGACGGCACCTACGAGCTGTTCCGGCAGTTCTACGCACCCGGGGGTGGCCACCTGAACTCCGAGGGTGTGGAGGTCGACGCCACCCGCCGGGTCCTCCGCTCGATCCTCACCCTCGTCGAGGACGGCGCCACCCATGTAGGGGTTGCCACCGACCACGTGATCGAGTCCTTCCGCAACGACCTCTACCCCGGCTACAAGACCGGTGAGGGTGTCGACCCGCAGCTCAAAGGGCAGTTCACCTTGCTCGAGGACGTGCTGCGGGCGGCGGGCTTCACGGTCTGGGACATGGTTGAGTACGAGGCCGACGATGCCTTGGCGGCCGCTGCTGCTGTGGCGGTCGCCGATCCGCTGGTCGATCGAGTGGTGATCTGCACCCCCGACAAGGATCTCGGCCAGTGCCTGGTCGACCCGAAGGTCGTGCAGTACGACCGCCGGGCCGGCGAGTACCGCGACGCTGCCGGAGTTGTCGCCAAGTTCGGCGTCGAGCCCGGGTCGATCCCCGACTACCTGGGCCTGGTGGGTGACAACGCCGACGGACTGCCGGGGCTGCCGGGGTGGGGAGCCAAGTCCGCCTCGGCAGTGCTGTACCGCTACGGACACATCGAGGACATCCCCTTGGACTCCGCCGAATGGGACATCCCGGTCCGCAACGCGGCCAAGCTGGCCAGGGTTCTGGCCGATCAAATCCGGGAGGCCGTTCTCTACCGGCGGTTGGCGACGCTCGAGACCGACGTCGACGTGGGAACCGTCGAGGAGTGGCGCTGGGAGGGACCGACTCCAGCACTGGGCGAGTGCTGCGACTACATCGACGCGCCGGATGCTGCAAGAAAGGCGGAGAGGCTGGCCGCCCCGCTCGAGGATTGACGGGCCTCGTGTACCCGGGAGCGCCGCATGTCGGTGGACGTTCTCAGTCCTCGACGGTCACGTCGAAGGTGTGGGTATCGGTGTACTTCTCCTGGTCGTCGGCGCAGCGGTAGCAGTTGCCCATCTCCAGCGTGGTGCTGCCGCTGCCGGTGGCGCGGAAGGTGAACGTCGTCTCCCCCCCGGCGCCTGTCGCCTCGGGGTCGTCCGACACGAACTCCTCGTCCACGAACTCGACGACCGCCCGGTCGGGATCTTCGATCAGTTGCCAGGCGTCACCGACCGACGGGTTCTCGCGGATCTCGATCAGGAACTCGTCACCGTTGCCGACGACGATCTCGTCGTCGGACAGGCCGTAGCTCTTGGGCTCGTCCCCGTTGTCAGCGGGTGCGGGCGACTCGGAGTCGCCACAGCCCACCAGCACGAGGGGGATCACCAGGGGGGGAAGAAGCGTCCGGAGAGCGCGCACGAGCCGAATCTAGTCCTGCTCGGTGAGTGCGGCGGGGACATCGATCCGGCCGTTCCACCGGAACCCGCGTACATGGTCATGTCGTGCTCGTCGGCATCGCTCGCCTACCGGTGCCGAGATAGCAGACGCCTACCGGGCGCAGGCCTGAGCCCGGCCACCCGGCTGGTACCACCCCCTGGCCGGGACTACGTGAACACCTCGCGCAGCTCGACCGGGGCCAGCCGCTCGGTTTGGGCGTAGGTGCAGGACTCGGGGGAACGGTCGGGGCGCCAGCGCACGAAGCGGCTCTGGTGGCGGAAGCGCATTCCCTGCATCCCCTCGTAGGCGACCTCGACGACCAACTCGGGGCGCAGGGGTTCCCAGCCCTGGTCCTTGCCGCTGTTCCAGCGGCTGGGGGCGCCCGGCATCCGACCCTCGGCCGCCATGTGCGCGGCGTGGTCGGCCCACTCGCGCCAGGGATGCTCGGCGAGGGCGTCTGCCCGGTAAGGAGCGATCTCTGCGAGCAGCTCGCTGCGGCGGGCCGCCGAGAAGCTCGTGCACACGCCGACGTGGTGCAACACGCCGGCGTCGTCGTAGAGGCCGAGCAGCAGCGAGCCCACCCCGTCGCCGCTCTTGTGCACCCGGTAGCCGGCGACCACGCAGTCGACGGTCCGCTTGTGCTTGACCTTGATCTGGGTGCGCTTGTCCTCCACGTAAGGAGCGTCGGTGGGCTTGGCCATCACCCCGTCGAAGCCGGCGCCTTCGAAACGGTCGAACCAATCGCTCGCCACCTCTCGGTCGGCGGTCGCAGGTGTGAGGTGAACGGGGGGACAGGCGCCGCCCAGTTCGCCCTGCAGCGTCGCCCGGCGTTCGCTGAAGGACCGCCGGCGGAGATCGTCCTCGCCGAGGGCGAGGATGTCGAACGCCACATATGAGGCCGGCGTCTGTGCCGCCAGGCGGTTGATGCGGCTCTCGGCGGGATGGATGCGCTGCTGGAGCGCGTCGAAGTCGAGCCCTGCGGCGGTGGCGACAACCACCTCGCCGTCGATCACGCACCGCTCGGGCAGGTTCTCGCAAAGCGGGTCGATGAGCTCGGGGAAGTAGCGGGCCAGCGGGCGTTCGTTGCGGCTGAAGAGCTCGATCTCGTCGCCGTCCCGGAACACCAGGCAGCGGAACCCGTCCCATTTCGGCTCGTAGAGCAGGTCGGCACCTGCGGGAAGCTCGTTCGTCGCCTTGGCGAGCATCGGCTTCACCGGTGGCATGACAGGCAGGTCCACGAGCCAACAGTAACCGTGATCATCCACGGTGAGGACCCGAGCTCCAGCGGGTGCTGAAACGGGAGCATCGCTCGAGGATGTGGCTTTCGAGAGCAGTCACCTCGGAGGGGCGCCTTCTAGTTGGCATCCCGTGTGTTGCTCACTTGCATCCTCCCGGACTATGACCGGGGCCTCCTCCCACGCGCGGCGAATTGCTGGATCGAACGCGTGAATGATCAGGGCTGAGGGAGGGGGTGCTGCGGGCGCTCAGCAATGGGGGCCATCTTCCGATGGAGGCCGTGCTCATTGCTGCCAGAGAGGGCTGGAGGCCGATGACGAGTGCTGGCAAGGCAGAGACCGTGACACCCGCTGGACCACCGGGCCGTCATCACCTGACGACGTTCCGGCTGACGATGATCACCATGTCGATCATCGTCGGCGTGCAGCTGGCACCCGAGGTCGCCGCCGAGGGAATGGGTGTCGTGTTCTACGTCATGCTGGCCTTCTTCCTGTTCGCGATCCCGGCCGGCCTGGCGGTGTCACAGATGGTGACCAACGACCGGCGGCCCGGCGGCATCTACAGCTGGACCCGGGAGGCGCTCGGTGATCGCTGGGGGTTCCTCGCCATCTGGCTCCAGTGGGCCCAGGCGGTGCTGGTCATGCCCGCCCTACTCGGTGTGTCGGGCGCTTCGGCCATCTATGCGTTCTCGGCCGGTGCCTCGGGCAGTCGCTACTTCCTCGCCGGCTTCATCGTCACCGTCTTCTGGCTCGCAACCCTCCTGAACCTCCGCGGCATGAAGGTGTCTTCGCGGATCAGCACCATCGGGGTGATCTTCGGTGTCGCCATCCCCGCGGCTCTGATCATCGGGTTGGGAGTCGCCTGGCTGCTGACCGGGCGCCAGGAGCAGATCTCGTTCGGCTTCGCCCACGCCATCCCCGATCTCACCACGGCCAACGGCCTGTCCTTCGTGACCGTCTCCTTCTTCCTGTACGTCGGCACCGAGATACCGGCGGCCCACATACGCGAGGTGGACGATCCCCGCAGGAGCTATCCGGTCGCGATCTTCTCGTCGGTCGTCGCCCGGGCAGCGATCATGATCTGTGCTGCTCTGGCAGTGGCCGCCATGGTGCCCGTCGGCAACCTCAGCTTCACTGCCGGGCTGATGCAGGCCCTCGAGGGCGCCCTCGATGACTTCCACTTCAGCTGGTTGGTACCGATCGTCGGAGTGATGGTGGCCGTCGGCGTGTTCGCCCAGGCGAGCTCGATGATGGCGGGCCCCAGCCGCGCGATCGCTGCATCCGGGAGGAGCGGGGACCTCCCACCCCGCCTGCAGGTCTGGAACAGCCACGGGATGCCGACGTCGATCCTCATCCTCCAGGGAGTAGTGGCGACTGTGCTGGCCGGGCTCTTCCTCGTCTTCGACCCGAGTGACGCCTTCTTCCTGCTCAACCAGCTCGCGGGGCAGCTCTACATGACCATGTACATCGTGCTGTTCGTCACCGCGATAGCCCTGCAGCGGCAGCGGGCCCCTGCTGAGGGGTCGTTCCGGATCCCCGGGGGGAGGGGCGGTACCTGGGTGGTCGGGCTGGTCGGCGCTGGTGGAGCCGCCTTCGCCGTTGTAACAGGGTTCTTCCCTCCTTCCCGGTACAGCGGCGCCGCCGAGCTCGGGTACTACGTGTTCCTCGTCCTCACGCTGTTGATCTTCCTGGCCGCACCCTTCGCCTTGTATCACTGGCGCAGGCCGAGCTGGCGCGACGGCCAGGATGGTGGCGAGGACGCGGGATCTCACGATCAGGGCTGAGTGAGGCCCGCTCAGGTGGGTCGGGGTCCTCTGCGCGGTCTCTCGGCTCGCTTGCGCCTGCTTCTCGATGCGCAACTACCCTTGACACACCATGGAACATCCGATGTCCGAGCGGGTGGAGCAACTCCGCAAGCGCAAGGAGGAGGCCCTCCACGCCGGGTCCGAGCGGTCGGTGGAGCGCCAGCACGCCAAGGGCAAGATGCTGGCACGCGAACGCATCGAGTACCTGCTCGACGAGGGCTCGTTCCACGAGCTGGACATGCTCGCCCGGCACCGAGCCCATGACAGCGGGGTCACCGAACGCCCCTACACCGACGGTGTCATCACCGGCTGGGGTGAGATCGACGGCCGCAAGGTGTTCGTGTTCTCCCAGGACTTCACCGTCCTCGGCGGCTCGCTGGGCGAGGTGTTCGCCGAGAAGATCCAAAAGGTCATGGACCTGGCCCTCCAGACCGGTGTGCCGGTCATCGGCCTCAACGACGGCGCCGGTGCCCGCATCCAGGAGGGCGTGGTGGCGCTGGATTCCTACGGGGGCATCTTCTACCGCAACGTGCAGGCCTCGGGTGTCACGCCCCAGATCAGCGTCGTGCTCGGCCCTTGCGCCGGCGGAGCGGTGTACAGCCCGGCGATGACCGATTTCATCTTCATGGTGAAGGGGTCTTCGCACATGTTCATCACCGGTCCCGACGTGGTGAAGACCGTCACCGGCGAGGAGGTGACGCTCGAGGAGCTCGGCGGAGCCTCCAGTCACAGCTCCAAATCGGGTGTTGCCACGTTCGTGGGTGAGGACGAGCAGCAGGTCCTCGACGATGTGCGCTTCTTGATGTCGTTCCTGCCCTCGAACAACCTGGAGGACCCGCCGTTCTTCGAGCCCACCGACGACCCGAACCGGCGCTGTCCCGAACTGCTCGACGTCCTGCCCGACAGCTCGAGCCTGCCGTACGACATGAAGGCGGTCATCCAGGCGGTCGTCGACGACGGCGACTTCTTCGAGTACTTCCCGCACTGGGCCCAGAGCATCGTCTGCGGGTTCTCCCGCATCGCCGGACAGGTGGTGGGGATCGTCGGCAACCAGCCGGCGTTCTATGCCGGAGTGCTCGACATCGAGTCCTCGTCCAAGGCCGCGCGGTTCGTGCGGACCTGCGACGCCTTCAACATCCCGCTCATCACCTTCGTCGACGTGCCCGGGTTCCTGCCCGGCGTCGACCAGGAGTACGGCGGCATCATCCGCCACGGGGCCAAGCTGCTCTACGCCTACTGCGAGGCGACGGTGCCGCGGATCCAGATCGTCACGCGCAAGGCCTACGGTGGCGCCTACGTCGTCATGAACTCCAAGGCCATCGGCGCCGACCTGGCTTTCGCGTGGCCTTCGGCCGAGCTGGCGGTAATGGGCCCGCAGGGGGCGGTGGAGGTGATCTACCGGCGCGAGCTCGCCGAGGCCGCGGATCCGGTCGCCCGACGTGACGAGCTCGTCGACGAGTACACCGAGCGCTTCGCCAACCCCTACATCGCCGCCGAGCGCGGCTTCGTCGACGACGTCATCGACCCAGCCGACACCCGGGTGAAGCTGGTTGCCGGCCTCGAGATGCTCCGCTCCAAGCGGGAGGAGCTCCCCAAGCGCAAGCACGGCAACGTGCCGCTGTGATGAGCGATCCCGTCGTCGGCGACGTCAAGCCGACGCCTGCGGAGGACGAGATGGCCGCCATCGTCGCCGCGGTCGCCGCGGTATGGCCCAAGACGGTGCCACCGACCGCGGACAGGCGTGACGTCCCCCGGTGGCGGTTCTCGGGCCGTTGGTGGTCCAAGCCGGTGCCGGCGCGCCGTGATCGGCCACGCTGAGCAGGCGCCACGCGTGTTCTCGGACCGCCGGCGCTTCCAGGATCCATAGAGTGGGTTGGCGTGGAGCTGACGACTGTCGCCAATGACCATGCCGTCGTGCACGACGGCTTCGACGTGCACGTCTACCGCGATCTCGCACCCGACACCCTCCATCGCTTCGACGGCTTCGAGTTCCGCACCCTGCCCGAGCCGGGCGAGCACCTGTGCACCTTTGCCACCGTCAACGACGTGCACTTCGGGGAGACCGAGTGCGGGGTCATCGAGGGTATGGAGCTTGGCCCCATCTACAGCTCCGAGCCGGGCGAGCCGCCGTACCCGGAGACGATGAACAACGGGGCGATCGCCGAGATGCTCCGCGCCGACCCCGCGGTGGTGGTGGTCAAGGGCGACCTCACCGCAGGGGGTAGCCGCGAGGAGTACGATTGCTTCCTGGCTCACTACCGGGGGGCGTTCGGTGAGCGACTCCATCACGTGAGAGGCAATCACGACGCCTACCACGGTCAGACCTTCGCCGCCGACGCGCCCATCGAGATCGAGCTTCCAGGCGTCCGGCTGGCCGTGCTCGACACCGTGATCCCGCGTGAGACGCCCGGGCAGGTGAGCACAGAACAGCTCCAGTGGCTCGACGAGCTCGCGGAGAGGAGCGACACGCCGGTGCTGGTGTTCGGCCACCACCACGTGTGGAGCCCCGACTCCAACGTCCGTCCCGAGAACTACTTCGGCATCAACCCCGACGACTCCGAGCGCCTCGTCGAGGTGTTCGTGCGGCGTCCGGCACTGTCCGGCTTCTTCGCGGGCCACACCCATCGCAACCGCGTCCGGCGACTGTCCGCGACCGGAGAGGTCCCCTGGGTAGAGGTGGCCTGCACCAAGGACTTCCCTGGTTCGTGGGCCGAGTACCGGGTCTTCGACGGAGGGATCCTGCAGATCCACCACCGGATCTCCAACCCTGAGGCTCTGGCCTGGACGGAGAGGACGCGGGACATGTACGGCGGCATCTACTTCGACTACGCCTTCGGCGAGCTGTCCGAGCGCTGCTTCGTCGTGTGGCCGAGGGGTTGAAGTTCGAACACCTCGAATAGCGAAGGCAGGGTGGCACGGTGGGCGACCGTCAGGCCCGCTCGGCCGAAGATGCTCTCGTACTCCTCCGCGGTCCGCTCTCTTCCGCCCTCGCCGAGCACGAGCATAAGCAGGTCCGAGGACTTGGCGAAGTCCGCACCCGGGCCGGGGTCCAAGGGCTTCTCGACCACCATGATCGTGGCCGAGGGTCCGGCGTCGCTGATGTTGGCGAGGATCCTCACACAGTCGTCGTCGTCCCAGTCGTGCACGACGGCGAAGAGGGTGTACAGGTCGAAGCCCGCGGGGACAGCTTCGAAGAAGTCCCCGCCCAAGAACTCGGCCCGGCTGCTTTCCAGTCGAGGGTCCTGCAGTACGAGTGTCGCCTCGGTTTCCAGAGCAGGGAGGTCGAACACCGCACCCCTCAGGTGGGCATGGGAAAGCAGCACATGGGCCAGCGTCGAACCTGTTCCGCCTCCGACATCACAGATCGTCCGGTAGGGGGAGAAGTCGATCGCTTCGGCGAATAGCGCGCTCTGCACGCGGCTCCCGGCAGCCATCGCGCCGTTGAACGCTTTGCCTGCCTCGGGGTTGACCTCGTTGACGTAGTCGAAGAAGGGGCTGCCGAAGGCGGACTCGGTCGGCGAGGCCCCGGTCGTGACTCGGTCGAGCATGCGGTTGAAGATGTCCCAGTTCCACTCGCTACCGAAGAACAGGACCCAGTCGCGCCAGGAATAGGGATGATCGCCGCGCAGTATCTCGGTTGCCGCGTTGTTCGCGTAGCGGGTGCCGCCGGAGGACGAGAACATCCCCCTTGACACCAGGTAGCGCATGACCCTCTCGATCGCGTCGGGTTCGGCGCCCGCGGCGGCAGCGATCTCTCGGGCGGTGAGCGGGCCCCCAGCGAGCAGCTCCGGAACGCCGAGTTCGACCACGCAGAACAAGGCCTTGTTGTCGAGCAGTCCGTACAGACGCTCGAGGACGAGGCCGAAGCCAGGCGTCATCCGGGCGTGAGTCGATCCGAGCAGGTTGCGGATCCGGGTGGCGGCGAGCGTCGCCCAGGAGGGCGGTACGGGCATGCCGAGGACGTCTCTGGCGCGGGGAACCGAGGTCTCGTTCATGGAGCATTGATACCGGACCTGCGGTACCGCCGGCACTCCGGACTGTCGACCGCTCGCGGTGTCAGTCGGCTACGGCGACCTCTATGCGATCCTGCTTCCACTCCTTGGCGGCAGCGAGTGCCGCCACCGCCTGGTCCAACAGCTCGTCGGTGCTGAAGGCGTGGGCCGGATAGCAGGCGATGCCGGCCCACATCGTCTGGTCGTGATTGTCGCTGGAGAGGCACCGCCGCACCCGTTCGACGGTCCACACCGCCCCGTTCTCGGGTGTGTCCTCGAGAACCAGCGCGAAGTTGCCGTCGTCCATGCGGCAGGCCGTGTCTGCGTCGCGCAGCGTCTTCTTGATCCCTCGCGACACCTCGATCGGGTCGGCGACGTGCGCCTCGCCGGCGTCGAGGCCGGTCACGACCTCGAGGAGGACCACCGCGACCGGGCGTAGGTGACGCCGTGCTGCGGATATGCGGGCGTCGAGCGCGACCTTGAAGTAGGCCTCGCTGAACAGGCCGGTCGTGGGATCCGTGAGGGCCTCTGTGCGAGGGTCGACACCGTGCGTGCCCAATCCATGACCCGTCTCGACCGGCGCCGGGGCAGCCGCTGAGGTGGGCAGGGTTTCTGTGCGAGCGCGTCGCTCGGCGCTGAGCTGCTCGACCGTTTCCTGTAGCTCACGCTGGATGGCCTGCAAGCGCTCGTCAGCCCTGCGCTCGCTCTCCTCGGCCTCGCGCAGTGTGCCGCCCATCCAGAGGGCGACCAGCCCGCCGCCCAGTGCTGCAGCGCCGGCCAGCACCGCCATCGGGGCGTTGTCGAGGACCGCAGCCAGCACGCCGAGTGTGAGCCCCACCACCCCTGCCCAGAGCCCTAGGAGCGAGCGTCGATCGATCACGGCAACTCCATCGGCGCGAACGTCGGGCGAATCAAGCTGCTTCGGCGTGCAGGACCGCACCGCCGGGCGAACCGCTCCCTCATGCTCCCCGCTGCGACACGGCCAGCTCGAGTATGTCTCCCATGATGCGGCTCAGCTCGAAGTCCTTCGGGGTGTAGATCGCCGAGACATCGGCGTCGAGGAGCTCCTGGCGGTCGTCCTCGGGGATGATCCCCCCGGCTATGACCGGTGCGTCGATCCCCTCGTCCCGCAGCAGCGACACGACCTGGGGGACCAGCTCCAGGTGGCTGCCCGAGAGTATCGACAGCCCGACGACGTCGACGTCCTCGTCACGTGCCACGGCGGCGATCTGGGCGGGGGTGAGGCGGATGCCCTGGTAGATCACCTCCATCCCGGCGTCGCGTGCGGCGACCGCGATCTGCTCTGCGCCGTTGGAATGCCCGTCGAGACCGGGCTTGGCGACCAGCAGGCGCGGAGGGCCCCCCTCGAGACGACGCGACCGCTGCGCGAGCTCACGCAGGGTCTCGTTGCCGACCGCAGTCCCGACTGCGGCCGCGACTCCTGTCGGCGCGCGGTATTCACCGAAGGCGTCCCGCAGCGTCTGCGACCACTCGCCGGTCGTGCCACCTGCGTGTGCCAACGAGATGGTTGCCGGCATGATGTTCTCCGCCGTGCGCGCGACCCGCGCAAGCTCGTCGAGCGCCCGCTTCACCACCTTCTCGTCGCGATCGGCTCGCCAGGCGTGTACCTCGGCGATCATCTGCTCCTGGATCGCGGGATCGACGCGGAGGATGTTGTCCTCACCTCCGAGGGGCGACTCCGCTGCCTCGGTGAAGCAGTTCACCCCCACGACTCGGAGGTCGCCGTTCTCGATGCGCCGGACCCGTTCGGCGAGCGACCTCACGAGCCTGCCCTTCAGCTCGTCGATCGACTCGAACACCCCACCCATCGCGAGGACTTCGTCGAGCTCGGCCTCCGCGGCATCGACCAGTTCCCCGGTCTTGGCCTCGATGACCTGACTGCCGTCGAAGATGTCCTCGTACTCGAGCAGATCGGTCTCGAAGGCCAGTACCTGCTGGATCCGCAGCGACCACTGCTGGTCCCAGGGTCGGGGCAGACCGAGGGCCTCGTTCCAGGCCGGTAGCTGGATCGAGCGCGCCCGGGCCTTGCGGGAGAGCGTCACCCCGAGCGCCTCGAGCACGATCCGCTGCACGTTGTTCTCGGGCTGCTCCTCGGTGAGGCCGAGTGAGTTGACCTGCACGCCGTAGCGGAACCGGCGCGCCTTGGGATCGCTGACCCCGTAGCGTTCGGCGCAGATGCGGTCCCACATGCTCGTGAAGGCACGCATCTTGCAGGTCTCCTCGACGAAGCGGATGCCGGCGTTCACGAAGAACGACATGGAGCCGACCACGCTCGGGATCCGTTCGGTGGGAACCTGGCCGGACTCGACCACCGCGTCGAGCACCCCGATGGCGGTGGCAAGCGAGTAGGCGATCTCTTGTACCGGTGTGGCTCCAGCCTCTTGCAGGTGGTAGGAGCAGACGTTCACGGGGTTCCACTTGGGCACGTGGTGAGCGCAGAAGGCGACCATGTCCACGATGAGGCGGCGGCTCGGGAGGGGCGGGAAGATGTAGGTGCCCCGGCTCAGGTACTCCTTGACGATGTCGTTCTGGGTGGTACCCCGGAGCTGGGTCGTGTCGGCGCCCTGGTTCTCGGCGTTGGCCACGTACAGGCCGAGGAGCCAGGCGGCGGTGGCGTTGATGGTCATCGAGGTGTTCGTCTCGGCCGGCGGGATGCCGTCGAGAAGGGTCTGCATGTGGCCGAGGTGCACGACCGGTACGCCGACCTTGCCGACCTCGCCGGCGGCCAGGGGGTGGTCGGGGTCGTAGCCGGTCTGGGTCGGGAGGTCGAAGGCGACGGAGAGCCCGGTCTGACCCTTGGCCAGGTTGGTCCGGTACAGCTCGTTGGACGCCTTGGCTGACGAGTGACCCGAGTAGGTACGCATCATCCACGGTCGATCCCGGTCCCGGGTGCCACTGGTCATGCGCTCATTGTCCCCTGCCGGCGCTCGGGGCAAAAATGCGGCCGGCGGACGATAGGCGAGATCATCGTCCGCCGGACGGGAAGAGAGATCGGGGTTGGAGCGGAGGCCACGAAGGCGCCAGCACCCGAAGTAAGCGCTGGTGGCGATGCGTTTGGAGGGAGTTTGAGTGTCCCCCGCTCCAGCTGTCCCCGTTGTGTCGCCGGTGGGGGCGATGGCCACCGGCTGTCTAATGATCGGCCGCACCCGCGTATTCTTGAGCGATTTCTGCCACGGAGCGTGGTATTCCACGTGGTACCACCTCAGGCTCCGCAGCCCTGCCGGCTTGGCGTTGCCGGCGCAACGCCCCGCTTCGCGGATCCGCAGCGAGGGGTCATACTGGGAGGCCGACGGAGGCGCCGGTGCTCGCACAACTGTTCCTGGGTGAGGATCTGCTGGCCTGGTTGGTGCTGGCCTTCGGGGCCGCCATGGCTCTGGGCACCGCAGCGGCCCTGATCCGTCCCCCCGCGGAGAGACGCGGTCGGCCGGATCGGGAGGGGTCCGCCCGGGAGAAACCGTCGCTCGGGCTGAGCGTGGCACTGATGGTCATGGGCACCGTTGCGGCCGTATGGGCCCTGGCCACGCTGCTGTCGTGACCCGCCGGGCTTGCCGGATCGCCCCGAGGAATAGTTGACTAAGTTGATCGGCTTTATCATGAGTGAGGTCAACTCGTTCTGTGAACGCGCGTGGCCCCTATAGGGGCCTTTTCGGTTCACAAAACGTGGGAGGCAACTGGGAGAGCCATGCAGGCCAACGAGACAACCATACGAGCGCCGAGGCCCATCGATCCCCGCGGTCCCCGCTTCAACCAGGCCGTCCTCACCATCGCCCTGCTCGTCGGCTTCCTCCTCCAGTGGTGGCCCGTGGCGCCGGTGATGGCCGCGGTGCTGTTCCTGGGCGCCGCCTTCGGCCCGCGCTACGGCCCCTTCCTACGTCTGTACGCCGAGGCCATCCGGCCCCGGCTGTCACCTCCCGCCGAGCTGGAAGACCCGCGACCGCCGCGGTTCGCCGCCGCCGTCGGGGTGGTGTTCCTCACCGCGGCGACGATCGCCTTCGCGCTGGGTGCCACTGCCCTCGGCTGGGTCCTGACGCTGCTGGTCGCCGCGCTGGCCGGGCTCGCCGCCGGCACCGGGATCTGCGTCGGGTGTGAGGTGTACCTGTTCATCGTCGGTCGTACCAGGGCGGCGCAGCCATGAGCCCGCTGCTCCTGCGATTGCTGGTGGTCGCCTTGCTGGTCGTGGTGATGGCGTTCGTCGCGCTCATCCGCAGGCGCCAATCGTCGCGGAGCACGCTCGACGGTCAGACGCGACTCCCGGACGACCTGGTCGGCGGAAGCCCTGTGACATGGATCGTCTTCACCACCCCATACTGCGTCTCATGCGATGCGGTGGCCGAGATGCTGCGGGCGGACGATCCGGCGGCGTGGGTACGGGTCACCGACGTGAGCGAGCGGCCCGACCTCGTTCGTGAGCTGGGGATCCGGCGGGCGCCGACGACGCTTCTCGCCGACACCGATGGGCGGATCAGGCTCAAGCTGGTGGGTCTGGAGGCAGTCCGCGAACACCTGCACTCGCCGGCAGCCTGACTCTGACTCCGCCAACCGAGCGCACTACCTTCGTTGAGGACCAGGAGACCGGATCGGACGTGGTGATGAGCTTGCAAGGGACAGACCAGCTGTCGAGCTGGGCGCGACAGCCACGCCAGGCCCGCAGCCAGGAGACCATGCTGCGGTTCCTCGAGGCCACCGAGGAGTTGCTGGCAGAGCGGTCGTTCGACCAGCTGAGCGTCGCAGACATCGTCGAGCGGGCCGGCCGGACCGTGGGCTCGTTCTACGCACGCTTCGAGGACAAGTACGCCGTTCTGCACATCCTCGCGGATCGCATCGACGAGGAGATCTGTTCCGTGATCGCCGATTTCGCCGACCCGCGGCGCTGGGAGGGCCGTTCACTGGCAGCTGTCGTGCGGGGCTTTGCCGAGCTGACGGTGCAGTGGTACAGGACCACGGGCCCGGTGTTCCAGGCAGCGACCGCCTACGCCGCCTCCAACCCCAGCTTCAGGGATCAGCGGGTGCCCACCTTCCGCTTCTGTGCCGACTGCTTCAAGCGACTGGTCCTGCTCCGCGTCGAGGAACTAGGTCACCCCGAGCCCGAAAGGGCGGCCGACCTGGCCTTCGAAGCGCTCATAGGCGTGCTCGACCACCGGCTCGTCTTCGGTGAGTTCACCGCCACGACTGCGAGCAACGACGCCCAGCTGGTGGACGAGATGGAAGAACTCGTGTCGGGCGTGTTGAGGATCCCCGCGCGCAACACCGCCTCAACCTGAGTCGGAGGGGCAGCGCTCCATCGCCTCGACGACCGCATAGCTCATCGCCCAGGCCCCGTCGTTGGTCAGGTGAAGCCCGTCCTCGGCGTTGAACGACGGATGACCGTTGATGCGACTTGCGAAGTCGGCGATCTGCAGCTGCGGGAACCGTTCGGCCGACTCGACCAGCGCCGAGTTGAACTGCTCGGCTCGTTCGGCCAACTCGGGGCGGTCCAGATCCGATTGCACCGTGGCCCACACCACGCAGCCGACCGGGCGGGTGGCATCCAGGGCCGAGGCGATGTCACGAGACGCCTCGTCCCTGTCAACCCAGTTGTCGTCGAGCAGGTCGTTGGTGCCGAGGAGGAGCACGATCACGTCGGCGTCGGCCGAGTACTCGCCGATCTTGTCGATCTGGCCGTCTATCGGCACGCCGTGCTGCCAGGCCGTGCTGACCTGGTAGCCGGCGCCGAGGGTCGAGGCTATGGCGTTGTTGGATTGCCCCAACAAGGAGTCGCCCACCATGTCGACCTGAACCGGTGCCCGGCTGACGCTGGCCCCGCCGACCTGGGCCTCGGGCAGGCCGTTCAACGCGCCGAAGCTCGGGTTCTCGTCGCTGCCGGCAGTCTCGGCCACGCTCGCGCCGTCGGCAGAAGACGGGGTGGGGACCGCGAACTGGCCGGCTGACCCGGACCCGCCGGCGCTGAGCCACACGACAGCGAGCAGCACGGCGACCGAGATCGCCACGCCTGCTACTTCCACCTTCGGCCGTCGGTGCGCCTTCGCCAACAGTTTTCCCCACCCTGGGTGCCCGCCAAATCGCCTCACGCAAGGTAACGCATCGTCACGCAGCGCGACAACGTGGGGAGACCGCAGTGATCAGCACGTCGATATCCTTGGTGCCATGTCCCCCGCGCGAACAGACCTCCCGATCGAGGGAATGACCTGTGCCGCGTGCGCCACCCGCATCAGCAAGGGCCTCGCCAAGATCGACGGCGTGGGACAGGCAGACGTCAACCTGGCAGCCGCCCGGGCCACGGTGTTCTACGACCCGGAAGTGGTCGACGAGGCTGCGCTGCGCACCAGGATCGAGGACCTCGGCTACTCGGTGCCCGAGGCCGGGACCGATCCGGAGCTGAACCACCTGGCGCTGCTCACACGCCGGCTCGGGGTGGCCGCCGCGCTGTCGCTGCCGGTGCTGGCGATATCCATGATCCCCGCCCTGCACTTCGACGGCTGGGAGTGGGTCGTCGGCCTGCTCACCACCCCCGTCGTGTTCTACTCCGGCTGGGGCTTCCACCGGGCCGCCCTGGTCAACCTCAGGCACGGGACCGCCACCATGGACACCCTCGTGTCGATGGGCACGCTGGCGGCCTGGACGTGGTCCGTCGTCTCGATGCTCCTCATCGAGCACACCCACGACACCCACGTCTACTTCGAGACAGCAGCGGTGATCGTCACGCTCATCCTGCTCGGCAAGTGGTTCGAGGCCCGCGCCCGCCAGCGCTCGGGGGACGCCATCCGGCGACTTGCCGAGCTCGGCGCCAAGACGGCCTGGCTCGAGGACGGTGAGGAGATCCCGCTGGCTGCGCTCGAGGTTGGCATGCGCTTCGTGGTGCGCCCCGGGGAGAAGGTGGCGACCGACGGGGTCGTCGTCGACGGTCACAGCGCGGTCGACATGTCGATGGTCACCGGTGAGCCGGTGCCGGTCGAGGTCGGGCCGGGGGACGAGGTGATAGGCGCCACGGTCAACGCCAACGGGGTGCTGGTCGTCGAGGCGGCCAAGGTCGGCGCCGACACCGCGCTGGCGCAGATCGTGAAGCTCGTCGAGGAGGCGCAGGGTTCCAAGGCACCGGTGCAGCGGCTCGCCGACCGGGTCTCGGGAGTGTTCGTGCCGGCCGTGCTGCTGGTGGCCTCGGGTACGCTGATCGGCTGGCTGGCGACCTCGCACCCGGCCGAGGAGGCGTTCACCGCCGCAGTGGCAGTGCTGATAATCGCCTGCCCCTGCGCGCTGGGGCTGGCCACACCGACCGCGATCATGGTCGGCACCGGTAGGGCGGCCCAGCTGGGAGTCATCATCAAGGGTGGCGAGATCCTCGAATCCACCCGCCAGGTCACCGCCGCGGTCGTGGACAAGACCGGCACCCTCACCGAGGCCAGGATGGAGCTCGTGTCGCTGACCGTGGCGAACGGCGTCGACGAGCGCCTCCTGCGGCGGGTGGCAGCATCGCTGGAAGCCGTCTCCGAGCACCCCATAGCCCGAGCCATCGCGGCCGGCATCGACGACACCCGCCCGGTCGAGGGCTTCGCGAACGTTCCCGGGCTGGGCGTCACCGGGACCGTCGAGGGCCTGGCGGCCGCGGTGGGACGTTCGACGATGTTCGACGAGATCCCGCCCCGGGTGGCCGAGGCGGCCGGCGACGCCGAGCGCTCGGGCCGGACCGCGGTGATGGCCGGTTGGGGCGGAACGGCCCGCGGTGTGCTGGTTGTTGCCGACCGGGTGCGACCCACCAGCCCCGAAGCGGTCGCGGCGCTGCACGAACTCGGTCTTAGCGTCACGGTTCTCACCGGTGACAACCGCCGCACTGCTGAGGCTGTGGCGGGTGAGGTCGGCGCCGACCGGGTCCTCGCCGAGGTTCTCCCGCAGGACAAGATCGCCGAGATCGAGAGGCTGCAGTCGCGGGGCGAGACCGTCGCCATGGTCGGGGACGGAATCAACGACGCACCCGCGCTGGCGCAGGCCGATCTGGGCATCGCGGTGGGAACCGGCACCGATGTCGCGATCGAGGCCTCGGACCTCACGATCGTGAGCGCCGACCTGCGGGGTGTGGCCGATGCGATCGCGCTCTCCCGACGCACGCTGGCGACGATCAAGGGCAACCTGTTCTGGGCCTTCGCCTACAACACCGCCGCGATCCCGTTGGCTGTCGCGGGTGTCCTCAACCCCATGATCGCCGCGGCCGCCATGGGGTTCTCCTCGGTGTTCGTGGTCACCAACTCGCTGCGGCTGAGGCGCTTCAAGGGCTTCCGCCGGGGAGGCGGTGGCAACGCCCGGCGCCAGACCCCAGCTCATGCGCTGGAGGTGCCGCACCGGGAGCAGCTGCCGGAGTCGCGCCGGCCCTTCATCGGAAAGGAGACCTGAGCATGTCCGAGCGCACCTACTCGGTACCGGGGATCTCGTGTGAGCACTGCAAGCACGCCATCGAGTCCGAGCTGGCCAAGCTGGAAGGCGTCGATGCGGTCACCGTCGACGTGGCCGGACGACTCGTCAAGGTCGTCGGGTCGGTGAGCGACGAGCAGATCCGCCAGGCGGTCGACGAGGCGGGCTACGAGGTCGCATCGCTGGGAGGAAGCTGAGCCGCGGGGCGCTGCTGTCACCGAACCGGCCGGCCAGAGTCCCGCGGGCTCGTCAATTCGCCAGATCGCGGCGGTCGAAGCCCACCAGGGCAACCACCGGTACCAGTACCGAGTTCTCGCTCCAGGTCGTGATCCACCCTTCCGCTCAACCGTGTCAGCCAGACAGATGGTCCCCGGCCGGCCGTGCCCGGTGCCCGGCCTGCAAATCGCCGGCGGCTCAACCGGCCCGCGCCTGCGACACGAGGCTCAACCAGTCACCGTCGAAGCCGCTGAGCGCAGCCAAGAGCTTGCCCTCGGCGCTTTGACCCAGCCGGGTGAGCACGCTGTCGAACGAGCGGATCACGTAGGCCTTCTGGTCGTTGGCGCCCAACGCCGCGACCGTGTCCTCGGGCGCGCCCGGTACGAGGGGGCCCGGCTCGAGGGGTGGGTCGGATCCCGGCGCGCGGTAGGCCTCCTGGCCGTTCAACCACCACAGCAGGCCGTAGGAAGGGTTCAGCTCGCTCGACGGTTGCAGCAGTTCCTCGATCGATTCGCCGGCCACGACCTGCTGGTTGCCCCACCAGCCACCCCGCTCGACCAGCAGCGCGAAACGGGCCAGGTCGTAGGCGTTCATGACCAGCCCGATGAGGCGTCGGCCGGTGACGTCGACGCTCAGCTCTCCCTCACCGGGCCGTGGCACCCAGGCGGCGTGGCGCACACCTATGGGCTCCCACAGCCAGGATCGGGTCAGGTCCTCCAGTTCGGTGCCCGCCGCCGCCTCGAGCACCTGGTGCAGTCGGTGGTAGGCGTCGTTGTTGTAGAACCACACAGTGCCCGGAGCGGCCTCAACCCGCAGGTCGGTGTCGAGCCCGCTGGTCATGCTGAGCAGGTGTCGAACGGTGATGCGGGCCTCGGCTTCCTCATCGTCCTCGGCGGTCCAACCGGGCCCGAGCAGGTCGCTCACCGCCGTCTCGTAGTCGAGCAGGCCCTGCTCGCCGGCAATGGCACAAAGCACCGCCACCACGCTCTTCTGTGCCGAGGCGATGTCTCGGGACCAGTCGGCTGACACTCCCCATTGCTGCTCGGCCACGATCCTGCCGCCGGTGACCCACACGACGGACCGGGAGCTCTGCTCACCGGCAAAGGCCATGGCCGCTTCCACTCCGGCCGGGTCCCACCCAGCCTCGGCGGGAGCGACGCGCTCCCAACTGCTGTCCACCGGCGGTGGTACGTAAGCGGCAGGGAGCGGCGGCGGCGCCGTTGCCGTCGTCGCGGTCGTGGTCGAACTCGGGGATCCTGTGGCCGCGCCCGTCGATGACCCGTCCCCTCCCCGCTCACCCCTGCTGCACGAGCCGAGCAGCAGCGACGCACCCAGGCCGGCTGAACCCGCAAGAAAGGCGCGGCGGTTGACGAGGTGCACGCCGGAAGTATGCCCGGCAGGTGTGAGGGATCTGTGAAGCGGATGACACGGTGACGCCCCCGGGACGAGGTGGTGTCAGATTCCGTTCAGCAACACGTGCGGCACGCGTAACACGGCGCACACAGCTGTGAAACGGCCCCTTCGTAGCGTTCCCGCAAACGTCCGATCGAGGTGTCGCGTCGCCTGTGCGCATGCGGCTGGAGGAGACATGAAACGCAAAGTGCTGATGGCTGGGGTGCTTGCCCTCACCGCCGTTCTGGCGTTCACCACGCCGGCGTTCGCCCAGGATGCCGATCCGGTTGTGGTGCTGGGTCAACGGGTCAACCTGATGTGGGTGATCATCGGCGCTGCGCTGGTGATCTTCATGCAGGCAGGCTTCGCCATGGTCGAAACGGGCTTTTGCCGGGCGCGCCACGCCACCCACGTCGTGAGTACGAACTTCATGGTCTTCGGCCTGGGTTTCGTCGCCTTCTTCCTGGTCGGCTACAGCTTGATGTTCGGCGGGTACTTCTACGTGGTCCCCGGCTTCGACTTCGGCTACGACCAGCCGGTCGGTGATGCGCTGATCAAGTTCGGTGACTGGGTGTTCTTGTGGAAGGGTGGCTTCGCGGGGTCGTTCTTCGACGGCGGGAACCTGGCCTACTCGGGCGCGGTGTTGGGCTTCTTCCTCTACATGGTGGCGTTCATGGACACCACCGCCACGATTCCGACCGGCTCGATGGCCGAACGCTGGCGCTGGAAGTCATTCGTGCTGTGGGGCGTGTTCTGTGGTGCCCTCTACTACCCGGTGTTCGGCGCCTGGACCTGGGGAGGTGGCTGGCTCAGCCAGCTGGGCAACAACCTCGGGCTGGGCAACGGCTACGTGGACTTCGCCGGTTCCGGAATCGTGCACGCCATGGGGGGCGTGGCCGCGCTCGCCGGTGCGTTGGTCCTCGGTCCACGCGTCGGGAAGTTCGGCAAGGACGGCAAACCCCGCGGCCTACCGGGCCACAGCATCCCCTTGGCCATGCTCGGGACCTTCATCCTGCTGTTCGGCTGGTTCGGCTTCAACGCCGCCTCGACGTTGGCGGCGACGGACGCGCAGCTGGCGACCGTCGCGGCCAACACCGCCCTCGCGGCGGCGTTCGGGTCGGTCCTGGCCATGTTGTGGTCCACCTGGCGCCTCGGCAAGCCTGATCCCGGCATGATGGCCAACGGCATGCTGGCCGGGCTCGTGGCGATCACGGCCCCTTGTGCCTTCGTCGATCCATGGGTCGCGGCGCTGGTGGGCGCCGTTGCCGGTGTGGTCGTGATAGAGGCGATCCTGCTCCTCGAGCGGAGGTTCAAGGTCGACGATCCCGTGGGCGCGATCTCCGTGCACGGCGTCTGCGGCGTCCTCGGTGTGCTCTCGGTCGGCCTCTTCGCCAACGGCAAGTACGGGATCGATGCCATCGCCCCGGGAGTCGGATGGAACGGCACCACCAACAACTTGAACGCCGACGGTGCCGCCAACGGCGTGACCGGCCTGTTCTACGGCGACGGCGGCCAGTTGATCGCCCAGCTCATCGGTGCGGCAACCATCATCGTCGTGATGGGCGGCGTCGCCTTCGCCTTCTTCAAGATCCAGCACCGGCTGACCAGGGGCGGCATCCGTTCCGATCGTGAGGACGAGATCAACGGCCTCGACCTCCCCGAGATGGGAGTGCAGGCCTACCCCGACTTCGTGGGCACCCATGAGGGTTACGGGGTACCCGAAGCACCGGCCACGACGAGCGCCGGCGACCGCCAGCTGACCCAAGCGTAGGAAGGAGGAGCCGTGCAGCACCTCATCACCGCGGTGATCAAACCGCACATGCTCGACGTCGTGAAGGACGCCCTGAAAGGCGTGGGCGCCGCCGGCATGACCACGACAGAGGTAAAGGGGTTCGGACGCCAGGGGGGCCACACCGAGACCTATCGCGGCGCCGAGTACCAGGTCGATTTCGTGCCGAAGCTGAAGATCGAGCTCGTGGTCGGGACCGAGAACGTCGAGAAGATCGTAGACACGATCATCCGGCATGCCCAGACCGGCAAGATCGGCGACGGCAAGATCTGGGTCACCCCTGTGGATCGGGTGGTCCGGATCCGGACCGGCGAGATGGGTGACGAGGCCTTGTAGTGCCGGCGCAGCCGGCCGCATCACGCTGCCGGCAACCGGTCGCGTGCCGGCGCCCGGACGGCGTCAAATGGTCCTGATCACCGGGCTAGCGTGGTCCGATGAGCGAGGTCTACGCCGAGCTGCGGGGCATCATCCTCGCCGACGACGACCTGGCCACCGTCGCCTGTCGGGTGCCCGACGCCGGTGAGCTCCCGTGGTCGGGATTCACCCGGGCGGCGGGTCTGGTGGGCACCGATCGCGACGGCGCGGCGAGCGCTCTGGCAGAGGTCGCGGCGCTGCCGGGAGCAGAGACACGGGTGGCCCTGCAGGCCTGGCGCTGCCTGCGTGACCTGGGCGTGGAGCCACCGGAAGCCGCTGGCCGGGTGGTGCGGGGGGTGGTGGTGGAGGTCGGCCTCGAACTGGGCACCGACGTGGTGGCTGCCTACGAGGATCACACGGCCCGCTACCTCAACCAGGGTGGGGGAGGGGCCTTCTGGGAGCGTCCCACCGATGCACTCGACAGCTCGATCGACGCCTACCTGGCCGCGGGACAGGAGGTGGCCGATGCCACCGGGCCCATCGAGGGCTCTCTGCCCGGGCCGGCCGCTTCGGGAATGGCGGCCATCCTGTTGCTGACCTACCGGGGCATCCACCTCGGCTCCGGTCCCATGGACGCCATCATGGGCGACGAGCTCGGAGGGCGGGTTACGGGGGCGGCCTTCCCGCTGATGCAGGCCCTCACCGAAATGGCGCCAAGAGAGGGCTGACGCAGCTCAGTCGGGCCGGACTGTCGTCGGTCACGCCGACGGGGACAGGCAACGTTCGATGTCCCAGGCGTGATGGGCGGCATCGTGCGGGTTCGTGTGAACGATGTCGGCGAGGTCGACCGTTCCCCGTTCGGGATGGACCAGCGCCAGGTCGTCGGGAGCAAGGGCGATCGCGTCGAGCCAGTCGCGGACCGACCGCCGGAGGGTCCCACAGCGCGCCCTTCAGATCGATCGCCTCGTAGACCCGGGCACGGGCGAGAAGGTTCTCGTCGTAGCTCGCCACGGTTGCGGACCCGCCGAGCACGGCTCCGGCAATGCGCTCCGGCCAGATCCGCAGGTTGTCGCCGACGTGGGGAGTGCTGCACACATGCCGGCTGCGGCACCGGCTCATTCGTGACGCAACGCCGTCTCGACCTGGTGTTCGAGCGCGAGGAAGCCCGCAGCACCGTCGGCTTCCACGACCAGGCGGTCTAGGACACCGCTGAAGGCGACCTGCGGGTCGTAGCCGTCACAGACCGGCAACGGCCGGCCCACACCGGCCAAGAGCGATGCCGACGAGTTGGGGGTCCACAACCCGGGCCACTCGTGCGGGAGCCTGGCCTCGCCGATCTGCCGGCCGTCGGCGACGCACACCAGGGCCGTGCCGTCGCCGTCCCGTCGCCCCGAGATGCGCAGCTCGGTCGCTCCCGCTGGGAGGTCGACGGCCATCTTCGTGAGGTGCTCACTGACGAAGCTGCAGGCGAACGTGAGGGTTCCCCCGCCTGCGTACCAGGCCCATCCGCCGTTGTGGTCACCTTGCTCCGCGAGCACGCCGACGGCATCGGCGGTCAGGGCCGAACCCAGCTCGGCGGTGATGGTGAAGCCATGGGACATGGCCGGTGTGTTGTCCTCGAAGACCCGTTCGCCAGGCCGCAGCTCGACACGGACGGCACCCATCGGCCAAGGGAGGAACAGATGGGCGAAGCGGTCCATCACGCCGTCGCTCAGCGGGAGCACCCCGTTGCGCTCGGCCTCCTCGTACCAGCGGGCGACGAGGCGGTCCCGGATGTCGGGGTGCTGTTCGGCTACGTCGTGATTTTCGGCGAGGTCGCGGCGCGTGTCGAAGAGGTGCCAGTGGTCGCGGGCGAAGTCGCTGCTGCCTTCGATCAGGTCTCGGTCGGCGTGGGTGAGCTGGTTGACGTGGTTGGTGACCACCTTCCAGCCGTCCTCGTACATCGCCCGACTGCCCCAGCACTCGAAGTACTGGCTGGTGCGCGGATCGGGAGCGCCTGCTGATGCCAGCACCGGTCGCAACGTCACCCCGTCGAGGGTCATCTGGGGGATGCCCCCGAGAACCTCGGGCGGCTCCACCCCGACGAGATCGAGAAGAGTAGGCAGCAGGTCGACGGCATGGCAGTACTGATGGCGGATCTCGCCCTCGCCATCGATACCCCCGGGCCACGAGATGATGAAGGGGTCGCGGACGCCGCCGTCGAACGTGTAGCGCTTGAAGCGCCGCACCGGGGTGTTGCCGGCCTCAGCCCATCCCCAGGGGTAGTGGTTGTAGGTGCGCCGCCCGCCCAGCTCGTCGATGAGCCGCAGGTTGAGTGCCAGGTCCTCGTCGCGCCCCTGAGCGAACCGGAACTCGCTCACCGATCCGTGCGGTCCTGCCTCGCCGGAGGCGCCGTTGTCCGACACCAGCACAACGATCGTGTTCTCCCGCTCACCGAGCTCGTCGAGCGCGCCCAGCACTCGTCCGATCTGGGCATCTGCATGGCTGAGGAACCCCGCGTACACCTCCATCATCCGCGCATACAGGCGTCGTTGGTCGGCAGCGAGGCTCTCCCACTCGGGTACGTGCGGTGAGGGGCTGGGTGGCTCGGTGTCGGCAGGGACGATCCCCAAACCGATCTGGCGCTCGAGGGTGGCACGGCGCCACGCGTCCCAGCCGGCGTCGAACTGCCCCAGGTACGGCTCGATCCATTCAGGGGTCACGTGGTGAGGGGCGTGTGTCGCGCCGAGGGCCAGCCACAGCAGGAACGGACGGGTGGGCTGGTTGCGGCGCAGCTCGCGCAGGCGGGTGATCGCCTCGTCGGCGAGGTCCTCGCTCAGGTGGTAGCCCTCGTCGGGCGTGCGGGGCGGGTCCACATAGCTGTTGTCACGGACCAGTTCGGGAGCCCAATGGTTGGCGTCGCCGCCGAGGAAGCCGTAGAAGCGCTCGAAGCCCTTGCCGAGGGGCCAGTTCTCGAACGGGCCCGAAGGCGAGCGCTGGTCGCGTGGCGTGAGGTGCCACTTGCCGATGGCATAGGTCGCGTAGCCCGCCGCGACGAGTATCTGGGCCAGCGTGCCGGCCTCGCTGGGGATGCGCCCGGTGTATCCCGGGAAGTTCATCGGCAGGTCGGGCAGCATGCCCATTCCCACCCGATGGTGGTTGCGGCCGGTGAGCAGGCACGCCCGCGTGGGTGAGCACAGCGCGGTGGTGTGGAAGTTGGTGAGCCGGACTCCTCGGGTGGCGAGTCCGTCAATCGAGGGGGTGGCGATGTCTGATCCGTAGCAACCCAGCTGTGCGAACCCGGTGTCGTCGAGCACGATCACCACAACGTTGGGCGCTCCGGCCCGGAACGGCGGTGTGGCACCTGCGGAGATGGAATCGGCCGCGGCCAATTCCACAATCGGCGCTTCGTCGATCTGTCCTGCCCCCATGTCACGAAAGTACTACCCGGCGCTTTGCCGGCTGGACGCGCCGAGGGGCGGGGATCACAGCAGTGCCGCTCACAAAAGGACGAGGCCGGTGAGGTCGTCGCCGTCCCGGTTGTGGCTCTGGACGGCCTCGACGACGAGGTCATGCCTACGCCACCCATACCTGCCGTATCGGCGCTCAGCGCCAACGGCGAGCACCTGGAGCCGGATGCCCTCGAGGTCGACCCGGACGATGTCCTGCCAGGCAGCGCCGGCGACCAGCGAGCCAGCATCGTCTTCGAATCAGAGCGAGGACCTGACCGCTTTCGTCGACGACAACCGCGGTGGAATCGTGGCTGGGCGTGCTGGAACTGGAGCGGGTGACGGGAATCGAACCCGCACCGTCAGCTTGGGAAGCTGAAGTTCTACCATTGAACTACACCCGCGGGAACCCCGACTCTATCCCGCGAGCATTGCTCGGGTCCTCTCACCTACTCGCCTCACAACCCCGTTCTTGGCAGCAATACCCCCTCTATGAGCGGAAAACGCTGCCAAGAAGATGGAGTTGATTCCGCGTCGATCGCCTGCCCGGTAGGGTCAGCGCCGTGATCCTGTCCGATCGCAGCATCCGCCAGGCCCTGAAGGAGGGCCGCATATCCATCGAGCCCCTCGACGACTCGATGATCCAGCCCTCCTCGGTGGACCTGACCCTTGACCGCTGGTTCCGGGTCTTCCTCAACCACACGATGGGTCACATCGACGTGAAGCAAGACCTCGAGAACCTCACCCAGCTCGTCGAAGTGTCCCCCGACGAGGTCTTCATGCTGCACCCGGGGGAGTTCGTGCTGGCCTCGACAGCCGAGCGGATCGCACTGCCCGACGACCTGGTGGCCCGTCTCGAAGGCAAGTCGAGCCTCGGCCGGCTCGGCCTGCTGATCCACTCGACCGCCGGCTTCGTCGACGCCGGCTGGGACGGGCACCTGACCCTGGAGCTGTCGAACGTGGCCAACCTGCCGATAACGCTGTACCCCGGCATGAAGATCGGCCAGATCTCGTTCCTCCAGATGACCACGCCGGCCGAGCATCCCTACGGCTCGGTCGAGGTCGGCTCCAAGTACAAGGGACAGGGGGGCCCGACCCCTAGCCGCTACTGGGAGAACTTCGCCGAGTGACGTTCGGTTTGAGCCAGATGATTGGATAGGGTCTCCATCCGGACAGACCACGAACAAGGACTTGCCAATGGCTTTCGAACTGCCACAGCTTCCCTACGCCGAGGACGCGCTGGCTCCCCACATCAGCGCCGAGACCATCTCTTACCACTACGGCAAGCACCACAAGAAGTACGTCGACACCCTGAACGAGCTGACCCAGGGCACGGACCTGGCCGACAAGAGCCTCGAAGACATCATCACCTCGACCGAGGGCAAGGTCTTCAACCAGGCGGCCCAGGTGTGGAACCACACCTTCTACTGGAGGGGGATGGGCCCTGACGGCGGTGGGGCGCCCACGGGCGAAGCCGCCGACGCCATCGGCAGCGCCTTCGGCTCCTACGACGCATTCGTCGAGCAGTTCGCCGCCGAGGCCGGCGGCCACTTCGGTTCAGGTTGGGCGTGGCTGGTCGACGACGGCAGCGGTCTCGCCATCACCAGCACCCACGACGCCGACAACCCGCTCACCCACAGCCAGAAGCCGCTGCTCACCTGCGACGTCTGGGAGCACGCCTACTACATCGACTACCGCAATGCCCGGCCCGACTACGTGGCGACGTTCCTGAACAGCCTCGTCAACTGGGACTGGGTCAACCAGCAGCTTTCCGGCTGAGGGACGAAGGGCGGCCGGGAACTCAGCCGCCGCCGGTCCCCTGCACGTCGATCAGGTCGACGACGAACACGAGGGTCGCGTCCGGGGGGATCCCCGGAGGGGGGCTGGATCCGTAGGCCTGGTCCGGGGGTATCACCAGAACCCGGCGCCCCCCGACCTTCATGCCGGGAATCCCCTCTGCCCATCCCTCGATCACGCTGTCGAGGGCGAAGGTGATGGGCTCACCCCGCTCCCAGGACGAGTCGAAAGACGTACCGTCGGTGAGAACGCCCAGGTAGTGGACCGTCACCGAGCTGTCGCCGGTCGCCTCGGCGCCCTCTCCGACGACGACGTCCTCGGTGTAGACGGTGTCCGCCACGTCGTCGCTGGGGGTGAGCTCGAAGGTGGGCTCCTCCTCGAGGTTGGTGCTCACATCGCTCACCGTCGCCCAAGCCGGCAGCTCAGCGGCGGTGTCGGACCCGGTGGTGCTGCTCGAGTCGGTGGAGGTCCCTGCGGTGGTCGGCGTGGTCTCGGACGGGGTCGGCGTGGTCTCGGACGGGGATTCATCGTCGTCGGAGCTACAGGCACCGCCGAGCGCGAGAACGGCGACGGCGAGACCGACGACGGTGGCTATGACGATGCGCCTCAACGGGGGCTCCTCTCGATCAGACGTTGCATGGTAGCGAGCGAGTGGGCCCCGACAGGTGTCAGCTCTCGAAGGGCGAGCCGGGACGCGGGGACTGGTCTCCTTCTACCCCCCCCAGCCGCTCCAGCTCACGACGGCGGTGAACCTCGCGCTCGCCGGGCGGGCGGCTTCTCGCCGATTCGATCTCCGCCAGCATGTCGTCGGCGTGGTAGGGCCTGGTCAGCAGGCCGTCGGCGCCCGACTGCCAGCAGAACATGCGGTTCTTGCCGCCGTCGGTGACGATCACGACCCTGACCTCGGTCACCTCGGCGTTCTCGTTGGAGCGGATGGTGTCGAGGAGCTTGACACCGCCACCACTCCCGGACGCGGTGAAGCTGACCAGCACAACCCCGACACGCGACGGGTCCTCGGCTATGGACGCCAGAGCCTGGTTCTGATCGACTGCCCTGGTCACCTCGTAACCCGCACGGGCGAGGATGCGTGTGATCAGCTCGCTGGCGTCGTCGTCGTCGTCGACGACGAGCACCCTCCTGGGCAGCTCGGGGGGTGGATCACCCGGCTTCTCACTCTTCGACCGTCTCAACAAGGGGCTTCTGGCTCACTTCGACGCTCTCGAGGGCATCGAGAAGGTGAATTGCAATATCGCCCACTTTGACATCTTCGTCCTCGAATCCCTCAGCTTTTGCTCCGTCATCGATCATGACGTAGCAGAAGGGGCAGGCGGTGGCTATGCGACTAGCGCCCGTGCGGATCAGCTCCTGCGAACGCTCGACGTTCACCTGCTTGCCGGTGTGCTCCTCCATCCACATGCGCGCCCCCCCGGCACCGCAGCACATCCCCCGCGTGCCGTTGCGGTTCGCCTCGACCACCTCGATGTCGCCGAGACGCCCGATCACGTTGCGTGGTGCCATGTAGATGTCGTTGTGACGACCCAGGTAGCACGAGTCGTGGAAGACGACCCGCTCGGCGAGGGACGCCTCGCCGACGTCGAGCCTGCCTTCGGCGATGAGCTGCTCCAGGAGCTGGCTGTGGTGGATGACCTCGTAGTCGCCGCCGAGCTGGGGGTACTCGTTCTTGAAGGTGTTGAAGCAGTGCGGGCACTGCGTGATGATCTTGCGGACCCCCATGCTGTCGAGCGTCTCGATGTTCTGCATCGCCAGCATCTGGAAGATGTACTCGTTGCCGGAACGACGAGCCGGATCGCCGGTGCACTGCTCCGCAGGCCCGAGGATGGCGAAGGAGACCCCCGCCTTCTCGAGCAGCTTGGCCAACGCCCGGCTTACCTTCTTGTTCTTGTCGTCGAAGGAGCCCGCACAGCCGACCCAGTAGAGGTACTCGGCGTCGAAGGGATCTCCTCCGTCGATGACCTTCACGCCTTCGAGATCCTTGGCCCAGTCGGCCCGCTCGGCCTGGCTGAGTCCCCAGGGGTTGCCGGAGTTCTCCATCGAGCGGTAGGCCTGCCCGAGCTCGGTGGGGAAGTTCGACTCCATCAACGAGAGGTAGCGGCGCATGTCGAGGATCTTGTCGAGGATCTCGATGTTGACGGGGCAGATCTCGTCGCAGGCCTTGCACGACGTGCACGACCAGATCTCTTCCGGGGTGATCCTCTCGAACAGGTCGTCTGCTGACACGGTGATCTCGCTGTCGACGCCGATCGGTGGCGTGACCGACGGGCGCCCGGTCGCGGCCATCACCTCCCCCGTCTTGAGCACGATCTCTCGTGGATCGAGCGGTTTGCCGGTCGCGTGAGCGGGACACTGGCTGGTGCAACGGCCGCACATCGTGCAGGCGTCGGTGTCGAGGAGCTGCTTCCAGGTGAAGTCCTCGACTGTGGAGGCGCCGAAGGTCTCGAGCTCGGTCTGCATCAGGTTGGGCATCGCTCTCATCGCCCCCTTGGGGCGATCGCGGTCCCGCAGGTACATGTTCAGCGGGGAGGTGAACATGTGGCGCAGCATCGTGGTCGGCAGGATCATGAGGAAGGTGAAGAACGACACGACGTGGACCACCCAGAACACCCGGTGCCAGTTGGAGAGCGTTGCCTCACCGGCGCCGTCGATCAGCGTCGCCAGCGGGTAGCTGATGAACGACCACTTCTCGAAGGCCGGGCTGCCCTCATGGGCGATGCGGAACATCTCGGTCACGAAGCCCGTCAGGCCGATCGTCATGAGCACGCCGAGGATCAGGGCGTGCTCAGGCTTGGTCTTGATGCGAATCCGGTAGGGCCGCTGCACGTAGCGGCGGACGATCGCCCACCCGACGCCGAGCACGAAGACCACTCCGGCGGCGTCGCCCACGAAGGAGTACCCCTGGTACACCTGGCCGTGGAGGAACTTGGCGTCGTCGGGCAGCTGGTGGTTGATCTCCAGGACGGTTGTCACGGCCAGCAGGATGAGGAAGCTGAAGTAGATGAGCGAGTGCATGAGACCGGCGGCGGGATCGCGCAGGAGCGTCTGCATGTACACGCCGGCCCTGAAGTCCTCCAGGCGCCGCTTGATGTTGCGGGTCGTGGTGACCCTGCGGTCGGGTGCGCCGCGCTCCCAGTTCTTCACCCTCTGGGAGAAGGCCACCGCACCCCACACCAACAAGATGGGGACGATCACGTAGAAGGCGAGCTTCACCCCACCGGGGATGTTGCCGAAGACCTCTCGGCTGATGCTCGAGTCGTCGTGGAAATTGAAGACGATCGCGCCGAGAACCCCGGACAGGATCGTCACCGCAGCGAACAGCACACCGATGGCGATGACCAGGTAGCGCGGCTTGAGGCCCGGGTTGCCTTCGTCGGTCGAGTTCTCTTCTGGGGACTCGGTGGTGGTGCTCATAGCGTTCGCGGAATCTACTCGCGGGCCCTGCGCACGGCCCACTTCTCCGCGTCAGCCGTAGTGCTGCCTGTCGAGCTGACGCAGCCGGGCGGCGAGCGAGGACATCAGCTTGTGGGCCAGCCCGGGCACCTCGTCGATGACGCCCGCGAAGCTGCGCTGGGTCAGCACCAGCGTGGCGAGGTCGGTCTCGGCGGTCACGGTGGCGGTGCGCGGTCCGCCGTCGAGGAGGGCGAGCTCGCCGAAGTACTCGTCGGGCCCCAACGTGGCGACCTCCACACCGTTGCGGGTGACCTTGGCTGTGCCGCTCAGGATTATGAAGCACTCCCGGCCGGTCTTGCCCTGCGTCACCAACTCGCGCCCGGCCTCGACAGTGACCTCGTCAGAGGCCTTGGCGATCTTCTGCAGGTCTTTCTTGGAGAGACCGGCGAAGAGCGGCACCTCTGCCAGATGCTGCAGGTAGTCGCTGACCATGGCGGGAACGATAACCGTTCGGGCAATTCACATTCACGAAACAGGCGCGAAACAGCGGTTTCCTAGCTTCCGGCCATGGATGTGGCACTCCTGCGATGGCCGTCGGAGCAGCCGCGGCGGGCGCAGCTCTCCCACGCCGGTCTGCCAAGGCTGCTGGTTGTCGAGCCCGAGGCCGCGCCGCCGCTCTCAGCGGACGAGCTCGAGGACTGGGTGCGGGTACCGATCGACGAGGTCGACTTCGAAGCGCGCGTGGCCGGGCTGCGGCGACGCTACGACACTCACCTCACGCGCTCAGCAGCGGCGGCCTCCGGTGTCGACCTCTGCCCGGGTCCGGTGCTCGATGCCGATGGTGTGCTGCGACTCGGCGCTGGGTGGGTCTGCCTCCCGCCCGTCGAGGCCCGCTTGGCTGCGGCACTGCTGGATCGCCTGGGCGTGGTCGTCAGTCGCGAGGCACTTTCCCGGGCAGGGTGGCCCGGGAAGGTGCCGGCGCGGAACTCTCTCGACGTCCACGTGCTCCGCCTCCGCCGCCGGATCTCCCCACTGTCGCTGGTGATCCACACGGTCCGATCCCGCGGGTACGTGCTGGAGGTTTCGGACCCGTCCTGCCCTTGACTCGAGCGACAGCGGGGCTGTGACGGCAGGGCGACAGTGGGGCTGTGACGGCGGCAGGGCGACAGCGGGGCTGTGACGGGGAAGGCCCCGAGTAGGTGACGGCGGTAGGGCGACAGCGGGGCTGTGACGGGGAAGGCCCCGAGTAGGCTGCGGCGGCATGGAGCAATTGGGCGGCATGGAGCAATTGGGCGGCATGGAGCAGTGGGGCCTGCGGGAGACGCCCGAGCACCTGGCGCAGCGCTACCGGCACGAAGGCTTCTGGACGGGGCAGAGCCTGGGTGACTTCCTGGACGAGTTGATCCGTGCCGACCGGGACCGCGAGTTCCGGGTGTGGTCCGAGCAGCGCCCCTACCGAGGAACGGTCGGGGACGCCTACCAACTCGCTGCCGAGGTCGCCGGGGGTCTCCGCAGGCGAGGGGTCGAGGCAGGCGACGTGGTGGCCTTCCAGCTACCCAACTGCGTGGAGGCGGCGGCTGCTTTCTGGGGGATCTGCCAACTGGGGGCGGTGGTGGTGCCCATAGTGCACTTCTACGGGCCGAAGGAGGTGGGTTACATACTGGCCGAGTCGCAGGCCAAGGCGTTGATCACCGCCGACGAGTTCGGCTGGCTCGACTACCTGGCCAACCTGGACAAGGTCAAGGGGGACCTCGCTGATCTCGAGCACGTGATCGTCATACCGATGAGCGACGATGCCCCGAACCTGGGCGAGCTCTCGGGGTCCGCACCCTTCGGCGAGGAGCTGGTGGTCTCCCCGGAGGCCCCCGCGCTGCTCGCCTACACATCGGGTACCACCGCCAACCCCAAGGGTGTGATCCATTCGCATCAAAGCATCGTGGCCGAGATTGCCCAGTTGGGCGACATCCAGCCCGAGCAGCGCCTGCCGCTGCTCGTCGGTGCCCCGGTGGGCCATGCCATAGGGATGCTCTCGGGCCTGCTCCTGCCCCTCTATCTGGGTGACCCGGTTCACCTGGCAGACCAGTGGAACCCGCCCGCCATCCTCGACGCGATGATCGAGGCCGGCGTCTACGCCGGCAGCGGCGCGACGTTCTTCCTGCTGTCGCTGCTCGACGATCCGGCGTTCGGACCTCAACACGCCGAGAAGATGCGCTTCATCGGCCTCGGTGGTTCGGCGGTGCCGGTGGCGGTAGGTGAGCGCGCCGCGGAGTTGGGCATCTCGGTCATACGCAGCTACGGCAGCACCGAGCATCCCTCGACGACCGGCGCAACCCATGATGAGGAACGACAGAGGCGCATCAGCACCGACGGTCACCCGCTGAGCGGCGTGGAGCTGCGGATCGTCGATGACGACGGGCGGGAGCTCCCGCCGGGAGAGCCGGGGGAGATCCTCAGTCGCGGGCCCGATCTGTTCATCGGCTACACCGACCCTGGGCTCACCGAGGAATCGTTCGCCGACGACGGTTGGTTCCGCACGGGTGACATCGGCGTGCTGGACGACCAGGGCTGGCTCACCATCACCGACCGCAAGAAGGATGTGATCATCCGGGGTGGGGAGACGATCTCGCCCGCCGAGGTCGAGGAGGTGATCACCCGCCTGCCGGGGGTTGCAGAGGTGGCAGTCGTGGCGGTGCCCGACGAGCGCCTCGGTGAGCACGGCTGCGCCTTCGTCCGGGTTGCACCGGCGGCAGCCGAGCCGACCCTCGACGACCTGCGCGGCCACCTCGAGGCGGTGGGCCTGGCCAAGCAGAAGTGGCCCGAGGAGCTGGTGGTCGTCGAGGACTTCCCTCGTACTGCCGCGGGAAAGGTCAAGAAGTACGAGCTGCGCCAAGGACGAGGAGGCGACCAGCCCTAGGGAGCCGGCCTGGTGTGCTCAGCCGGCCCGCCTGCGCTCAGCCGGCCTGCCGGGCCACCGCCTCGGCGGCGGCCCTGACCGCTTCGATGTCGCCGAGGCAGCGTTCGAGCGGGTCCATGGGGTTCACCGGCCGGTAGTCCTCACCCAACTCGTAGAGCATGGGGACACCCGTCGGGATGTTGAGCGACGGTATGTCGTCGTCGGAGATGTCGTCGAGATGCTTGACCAGCGCGCGGAGGCTGTTGCCGTGGGCGGCCACCAGCACGACCCCGAATGCCCGTAGGTCGGGGACGATGTCGTCGTACCAGTAGGGGAGCATCCGCTCGACGACGTCTTTGAGGCACTCGGTGGCCGGCAGGACGTCTGGAGGCAGGTCCCGGTAGCGGGGGTCGAACCGCGCGTTCCGCTCGTCGTCGGGCGGCAAGGGCGGGGGTGGTACGTCGTAGCTGCGTCGCCAGCTCCGCACCTTGTCCTCGCCGTGCTGTTCGGCGGTCTGCTTCTTGTCCAGACCCTGCAGCGCCCCGTAGTGGCGCTCGTTCAGCCGCCAGCTGCGCCGTACCGGGATCCACTGGCGGGCCATCTCGTCGAGGCACAGATCGGCGGTGCGGATGGCCCGGATCAGCACCGACGTGTGCACCACGTCGGGGGCGATCCCCTCGCCGGCCATGACCCGCCCGGCCGCCGCGGCTTCCTCCCGACCCTGTTCGGTCAGATCCACGTCGGTCCAGCCGGTGAACAGACCGAGCTCGTTCCACTCACTCTGGCCGTGACGCAACAGGACGAGGGTGCGCATCGTGTGTCTCCCGGGGTGTGGCGGCGGCCCCGATCGTGGCCCGCCGCGGGCCGGCGGCTCAAGCCGGTTGCCTGTGTCGCCCGGCTCGGGGACCCGGGCCCGGCTCTACCGCCCACCCGCGGTCGGGGACCGTCGCGTGCCGAGCAGGGCCCGTCGACCCCCGGAAACCGCTCGCCGTCGAGCCCGGTCGGTAGCGCTGAGCCGCCTGAGACGCCACATCCCAAAGGTTGCTATAGATGGACTCAACTTTTATACTTGTGTGGACTTAGAAACAGTCGTCGGTGTGGAGAACCACGGTAGCGCTGCCTAGAGTGCCGTTGACCGGTTTCCCCAACCGTTCCAGGTGAAAGAAGCAGGAGAGTGAACCATGCCCAAGGCCGTCGGAGTTGACCTCGGTACGACCAACTCGGTTGTGAGCGTGCTCGAGGCCGGCGAACCCGTCGTCATCCCCAACTCGGAAGGGTCTCGTACGACGCCCTCCGTGGTCGCCTTCGCCAAGGACGGCGAGGTGCTCGTCGGCGAGGTCGCCAAGCGCCAGGCCATCACCAACCCCGACCGAACCGTGCGGTCCGTCAAGCGCCACATGGGGACGAACTGGGACATCGACATCGACGGCAAGCGCTACACCGCCCAGGAGATCTCGGCGAGGATCCTGCAAAAGCTCAAGCGCGACGCCGAGTCCTACCTCGGTGACACCGTCACCCAGGCGGTTGTCACGGTGCCCGCCTACTTCGACGACGCTCAACGCACCGCCACCAAGGAGGCGGGCCAGATCGCCGGCCTGGAAGTCCTCCGCATCATCAACGAGCCCACCGCGGCGTCCCTCGCCTACGGGCTCGACAAGGAGGAGGACCAGACGATCCTGGTCTTCGACCTCGGTGGCGGCACCTTCGACGTGTCGATCCTCGAGATCGGCGACGGGGTGTTCGAGGTCAAGGCCACCCACGGTGACACCAGCCTCGGCGGTGACGACTGGGATCAGCGCGTCATCGACTGGCTCGTCGAGTCCTTCAACGGCGACCACGGCGTGGACCTCAGCGCCGACAAGATGGCTGTGCAGCGCCTCAAGGAGGCAGCCGAGAAGGCCAAGATCGAGCTCTCCCAGACCCAGCAGACCCAGATCAACCTGCCGTTCATCACCGCCACCGATCAGGGTCCGCTCCACCTCGACTACTCGCTGGGCCGGGCCAAGTTCCAGGAGATGACCCACGACCTGCTCGAGCGGTGCAAGGAGCCGTTCAAGCAGGCGATCGAGGATGCCGGGCTCAGCAAGGACGACATCGACCACGTCATCCTCGTCGGCGGGTCCACCCGCATGCCGGCGGTCCAGGATCTCGTCCGTGACCTGACGGGTCGTGAGGCCCACAAGGGGGTCAACCCCGACGAGGTGGTCGCGATGGGCGCGGCCATCCAGGCCGGCGTGCTCAAAGGCGACGTCAAAGACGTCTTGTTGCTGGATGTGACACCCCTCTCACTGGGCATCGAGACCAAGGGTGGGGTCATGACGCGTCTCATCGAGCGCAACACCACCATCCCGACGCGCCGCACCGAGGTGTTCACCACGGCCGAGGACAGCCAGCCGTCGGTGGAGATCCATGTGCTCCAAGGCGAGCGGGAGATGGCTCAGTACAACAAGACGCTCGGCAAGTTCCAGTTGGTGGACCTGCCCCCGGCTCCCCGTGGCGTCCCCCAGATCGAGGTGACCTTCGACATCGATGCCAACGGCATCGTCCACGTGTCGGCCAAGGACCGCGCCACCGGCAAGGAGCAGTCGATAACCATCACCGGCCAGTCTTCGCTCGGCAAGGACCAGATCGACCAGATGGTCCGCGATGCCGAATCCCATGCCGAGGAGGACAAGCGTCGCCGGGAGGAGGCCGAGGTCCGCAACAACGGCGACACGCTCGTCTACCAGACCGAGAAGCTGTTGCGGGAGCAGGGGGACAAGATCAGCGGAGGCGAAAAGGAGCAGGTCGAGCAGGCTCTGCAGTCGCTGAAGGATGCCCTCGAAGGCGATGACATCGAGCGCATCAAAGGCGCCACCGACGATTTGATGAACGCCAGCCAGCAGTTCGCCCAGCAGCTCTACGAGCAGGCATCTCAAGAAGAAGCCGGCTACGGCGCCGCCGGTGGAGGTGCAGGCGAGGCTCCAAGTGACGACGAGGTCGTCGATGCCGAGATCGTCGACGACGAGGGCTCGTGAACCCGGACGGAGCCGCTGAGGATCCCGGTACGTTCCGGCCCGCCGGCGAGGCACCGCCGGCGGGGGAGGTGGCCGGTTTCGGGGCGGGGGCCGGCCCTGGTCCGGAGGCCCATCCCGAACAGCAGACGGTACCGCCACCGGACCCTGCTGCGGAGGATCCGGCCGGCGCCTTCGCCGAGGTCTCAGCTGCTGACTCGGCCGACGAGCCGGCCGACGAGCCGGCAGCGGCGGCCGGGGACGACATCACGGCGCTGCGCAAGGAGCGCGACGAGTACCTCGACGCCTTGCGCCGGGTGCAGGCGGACTTCGAGAACTATCGCAAGCGGGTCGACAAGCAGCGAGGCGAGCAGATCGAACGCGCCGAAGAGCGCCTCGTTACCGAGCTGTTGCCGGTGCTCGACGCGTGCGACGCCGCCCTGGCCCACGACGCCCAAGCAGTCGAGCCCATCTACAACTCGCTTCTGTCGACCCTCGAGAAGCAGGGGCTGACCCGGGTGGCCGATGTAGACACCCCCTTCGATCCCCAGGTTCACGAGGCGGTGGCTCACGAGGAGGGCGACGACGACCGACACGTCGTGACCGAGATCATGAGGGCGGGCTACCTCTGGCACAACCGGGTGCTGCGGCCGGCCATGGTGAAGGTGCGCGGGTGAGCCGATCGAGCAGGAGGTAGGACGTGGAGGTACAGAGGGAGTGGTTCGAGAAGAACTACTACGACATCCTCGGCGTTCCCGAGTCGGCCTCACAAAAGGAGATCACCTCCGCTTACCGCAAGCTCGCCCGCCAACTCCACCCTGACGCCAACCAGGACGACCCCGAGGCCGAGGAGCGCTTCAAGGAGGTGTCGGCCGCCTACGAGGTGGTGGGCGATGCCGAGAAGCGCAAGCAGTACGACGAGGTGCGCAAGATGGGCCCCATCGGGGCCGGCTTCGGTCCCGGTGGTGGTACCTACACCTTCGACGCGTCCGATCTCGGTGACCTGGGCGACGTGCTCTCGGGGCTCTTCGGGGGAGGGCCGGGAGGGCGGCGGACCCGTTTCGACGACGGTAGCCGAACACGCGGTCCGGGCCCCCAGCGGGGCGCTGACCTCGAGGCCGACCTGCACCTGTCGTTCCTCGATTCCGTCAAAGGGGTCACGACCACGGTCAACCTCACCAGTGAGGTGCGCTGTTCGGAGTGCAACGGGACCGGTGCCGCCCTCGGGACCATGCCCCGGCAATGCCCCGACTGCGGCGGCCGCGGCGTCCTCGACCAGAACCAGGGCCTGTTCTCGTTCAGCACACCCTGCCCGACCTGTGCGGGCAGGGGGAGCATCGTGGAGACGCCGTGCACGAAGTGCCACGGCACCGGCCGCGAGCGCCGACCGAGGACGGTCAAGGTGCGCATACCGGCGGGCGTCAAGGACGGCCAACGCATCCGCTTGAAGGGCAGGGGCGGACCGGGCCGCAACCAGGGCCCGGCCGGTGACCTCTACGTGCGGGTACACGTCGAGCCGGATCGGCTCTTCGGGCGCGATGGCGACAACATCACCATCACCGTGCCGGTCACCTTCCCCGAGGCCGCTCTCGGCGCCAAGGTGCGGGTTCCGACACTCGACGGTGAGCCGGTCACCATCAAGGTCCCGGCCGGGACCAGCACCGGCAAGACCTTCCGCGTTCGCAAGAGGGGGGTGAAGACCAAGAAGCGCACCGGTGATCTGCTGGTGACCGTCGAGGTGGCGGTGCCCAAGAAGCTCTCCTCGGACGAGAAGAAGGCGCTGGAAGCCTTCGAAGCCGCCAGCGAAGAGTCGCCGCGTGCCTATCTTGGTGTCTGAAGATGCCTGAGCACTCGCAAGCGGTCTACGTGATCTCGGTCGCGGCCGAGCTTGCCGGACTCCATCCCCAGACGCTTCGCATCTACGAGCGCAAGGGCCTGGTCGACCCTGCCCGCACGGGTGGGGGCAGCAGGCGCTACTCGCAGGCTGACATCGATCTGTTGCGCCGTATCCAGGAGCTGACCGAGAGCGGCCTCAACCTCGCCGGCGTCAAGCGTGTTCTCGAGCTCGAGGCCGAGGTCGAGCGCCTTCGTGAGGAGCTGACACTCACCAGGAAAGCGGCGACACGCGCCGTCGAGGAGGCGCACCGTCAGTACAAGCGGGAGCTGGTGCCGCTCAACCAGTCCATGGTCCTGTTCGAGCAGCGTCGTAAGCGCCGCTGAGCTGGCAACCGTCTTCACACGGCAGAGGTCGGCAGTTCGAGTCTGCCATCGCCCACCGAGAGAAACCCCTGCTCAGCGGGGGTTTCTTCGCGTCAGGGGTCGAGCGCCGTTCGCGTCGATCAGGCCAGATGCGCGCGAAGTTGCGCGCGAGTTTGTGCGCGAGTTCTTGGACAGCACTCGCGAGCGTCGCTGGACGGCGGGCCGTTCGTTCCTCGACCATCACGGAGTGAGCGATGAACGGACCTCTGCGCTTCGTGGCGCGACCTACCGGCGTGACGGCCGTGCGGTGGTCGAGCTCAAGTCCGAACGGCCGCTCGATCCGGACCTGTTGCAGCTCGCCGGCGACGGGATCCGCGTCGCGGTCGCGGCGGGTGAGCCGGGCGCCGACCAGCTCGCTTCGGACTGTGCCGGCGCGCTCCGTGAGCGCAGGTGGCCCGGCGACGAACTGCTGGCCAACCACCTCGACTCGCTCGCCGGCCGTGGACCGGCCGCGCTGCTGCGCCCCCTTGCCGTCAGCCTCGACGAGCTGAGCGAGATCCTCGAAGGCGACCCGATTCACGGCGGAGGTCGCATCGACCGGCTCACCGGCGAGGTCTGGCACCGCGCCCAGATCGACTACGCGGTCGAGGTGGGGGAGGAGGATCCCGACGACGAGGATCCCGATCGGTGGCTGTGGGTGGACTGCGAGGGATCGCGCGACGGCTACCGCGACATGGAGGACTTCATCGCCACGGTGGCCGATCCGCACCGCGCCGAGCTGCTCGCTGTGGCCATCGAGGGCCGGGGGGCGTTCCGGCGATTCAGGGACGTGCTGCACCGGTGGCCGGACTTGGTGGACCGCTGGTACGCGTTCAGCGACGATCGGCGGATCGGCCGGGCACGGGAGTGGCTGGCCGATGCCGGCTACCGGCCCGCAGACGCCCGCTGACCCGCTGTCATCGGCCGGTTGAACCGGCCGCTACGGTGCGTTTCATGGCTCGTCTCGACCCGACCGCTCGTGTGCGGAACCACATCGAGGAGATCCTCGCCGAGGGCCCGATCTCGTTCGACGATCTCGTTGGCGCGCTCGTCTCGCGTGGATTGGAGCTGGGCCCGGAGCCCGATGAGCGCCTCGATGACGTGCTCGGGACGATGGAGCGGATCGACCTTCTGTCCAGGCACGACTCCGACGAGGCCGATGACCACGTCGACCTGTGCTTCGACCGGCGGGCCCTCGTCGACGGCACCACCTGGACGGTGCCGATCACCGAGCTCGACCTGGCGTCGGACACGGTGCCCACCGACGCGCTCGGCCTGCTGTTCATGCCGCTCATCAACGAGTGGTGCACGCTCGACGGCGGCGACAACATCGACATCGACGCGCAGGACCGCCGCCGCCAGGCTGCCGAGGCCCTCGGTGTCGAGTCAGGCGGCGGCATCGCCTTCCCCGAAGGCTGGCTCGCCGACCACGGCGCCAAGGCCGGCCGTTTCCTGCTCCTGCGCCTCGACGGCGACGTCGTGAAGGGCCATGGCGCGGACACTGCGCCCAACGTATCGCCAACGCTGATCGACGCGCTGGCGGGGACGCTGGGGCCGGAGTCCTCCTCCACCGCCTGCCGCCACGCCGTGCAGATGTTGACCGAGGTCTTCGTGCTCCATCCCGAGCTGCGCGGGACCCAGATCCCACCCCTGGCCGACCTGATCGAGGCTGCGGGTCTTCAGCGGGACGGGAGCTACCTCGCCAGGGCCGGGTTCGACTTCGAGCGCGAGCGGGTGCGCCGACGCGTCCAGGACGTGGCCAACCAGTTCGAGTTCCGCGAGCCGGAGGTGCAGGCGTACGCCACGCTGGCGATCGCGTGGCACGGGTGGACGACGAAGCGGGACGGCGTCGAGCCCGAGCTGCTCGAAGCTGCGGCCCACGCGCTCGACCTCATACCGGTCGCCACCGCGTTCGTCGACGAGGAGTGCGACCCCGAGGAGCCCGAGAGGCTCGACGAGATGGTGTGGTTCGGCGAGGCGCTCGTCGATGCCGTCAGCGGGCGGCGCCAGGCCGGCCCGGCGTGGCTGGTCGCGCAGGCGCTCGGTGTGGCGGGACGGACCGATCGGTTCGAGGAGTGGATCGACACCGCGTTGTTGTTCGACGGCGATCACGTGCTTGCGCTCTACGACAAGGCGTGGTTCGAGTTCGACCGCGGCGAAGCCCGCAAGGTCAAGGCGCTGCTCACCCGCATCGGTGCTCGTGCCCTCGCGCACGACGTCGCGATCCTCGATGCGGTGCTCGGCCCGGTCCGGCCAGCGGCCCGGCGCAACGATCCGTGTCCGTGTGGCAGCGGGCGGAAGTACAAGCACTGTCATCTCGGTGTCGACGAGGTGCCCCTCGATGCCCGCCTGACCTGGCTGTACCGCAAGGCCGTTTGGTGGCTCGAGCGCCGGCACCGCCCTGAGGTGGACTCGATGGCGTGGCTGCGGGCACGCAACAGCGCCATGTCGCCCAGCCAGCTGCTCGAGGTCGACCCGCTCATCGCCGATTCGGTGCTCGCCGAAGGGGGCCGGTTCGACGAGTGGCTGGCCGAGCGCGGCGCGCTGCTGCCGTCCGACGAGGCCATGCTGGCGGCTCAGTGGGCGCTGGTCGACCGGTCGGTGTTCGAGGTCACCGAGGTGCGGCTCGACGAGGGTATGACCGTGCGCGACGTGCGCACCGGTGACGTCGTCGACGTGCAGGAGCGTCTCGGTACCCACGACCTCAAGGTCGGCTGGTACCTGCTCGCCCGACCGCTGCCGACCGGCACCGGAGCGAACCAGTTCTTCGGCGGCATCACGATCGTCCCCGACTCGATGCTCGATCGGTTCATCGAGCTGCTCGACGACGAGCCCACGCCCGCGCAGCTGCTGCTCCTCGTGGCCGAGGCCGAGGCACCTCCGACGCTGTCCAACCGCGACGGCCACGCCACCGTGTTCTGCGAGACGACGTGGACCGTCGCCGACCCGACCGTAGCGGCGCCGGCACTCGACGAAGCGTTCGAACGTGGCGAGCAAGACGGCCGGTGGACGTGGCTCCAAGACGGTGACGACGATGCCGTCGTCACGATGCCCGGCGGTCGGACGGTACTCGGCACCCTCGCACTCGACGGGGAGAAGCTGACCGCGAGCACCAACAGCGTCGAGCGCGCCGACACCATCGGGCAGCGCATCGCCCTACTGCTGCCCGACGCCCAGTTGGTGGAGGAACTGCGCTCGGACTTCGAGGAGATCCGCAACGACCAGGCCTACGAGCGCTACGTGTTCGGCGAGGACGACGAGCCACCGGCGGGCATGCTCGACCCCACCCAGGCACCGCCAGAGCTGCAAGCGGTGCTCCGCCAGCAGATGGACCTCTACGAGGAGCAGTGGGTCGACGAGTCGATCCCGGCCCTCGGCGGCGCCACCCCGCGGGAGGCTCTCGACGACCCAACGCGACGTGACGACCTGTTCCGCCTGCTCGACCGCATGGAGGAGATGGACGCCCATCAGTCGCCCGAACAGCGGGCGCTGGGCATGCGGACCAGCCGTCTCCGTGAGCTGCTCGGGCTCCCGCCGGACGGTGGTCTGCGCCTGCCCGGGCGGTAGCGACCGCCGCCCCGTAACCGTGGCACGTGTTCTGAACTAGTTCAGATATGCTG
>QEUP01000065.1 GCA_003577145.1 Acidobacteriota bacterium
GAGGCACCGCCGGTTCGCCTGGCTCTCACCGGCGAAAGCTTCCTTCAGGTTCTCTTCGGTCTTGGAACCCTGGAGTCCCATTCTGCCTCTCTTTCCTGCTTGCCAGCACTGATTCTCGTTTGCGACAGGCCCGAGCATATTCTTTTGCTGTGCTTACGACAACCTATCCTACCAATAGGCCAGAGTTATCATTAGTCCCCGGCAAGCTGTGTCAACCAGGCTGGTCGACGTAGCGCAGATAGGGCTTCTTCTCCTCGAAGCCCGCAGAGAACCTCTCACGCGCCTCGTCGCTCGGGATGTCCGGCGGGACGATGACCTTCTCGCCGGGTTGCCAGTTGACCGGAGTCGCCAGCCCGGTGGCGGCCGTGACCTGGAGCGAGTCGATGACCCTGAGGATCTCCTCGAAGTTCCGCCCAGTGCTCTTCGGGTAGGTGATGGTCAGCTTGACCTTGTTGTCGGGCCCGACGACGAACACCGAGCGGACTGTCGACGTGTCGCCCTCGCCGGGATGGATCATGTCGTAGAGCTCCGAGACGGCCATGTCGGGATCGGCAATGATCGGATAGTTCGGTGCCGCCCCTTGGGTCTCGGCGATGTCCTCGGCCCATCCCATGTGGTCTTCCACCGAGTCGACGCTCAGCCCGATGATCTTGACGTTCCGGCGATCGAACTCGTCCTTGGACCGGGCGAGGAAGCCGAGCTCCGTCGTGCACACCGGCGTGTAGTCCTTGGGGTGCGAGAAGAGGATCGCCCAGCTGTCCGCCTTCCAGTCGTGGAAGTCGATCGGTCCCTCTGTGGTGTCCGCCTTGAAGTTGGGGGCTTCGTCCCCCAGCCGAATACTCATGATCGCGTATTCCCCCTCGTCTCACTTGGTCTGATCGATTACCCGGCCGGACGTCGAGCCCGGACCGTTGCCCTCGGTCGAGGGCGCGATCCACTATATTTCCGTTCCCCGCCCCGTCGACGTGTTCTCCGAGAGCACGCTCGAAGTAACGGCGGCACGCCGGAGTGCCGGCGCCCAACGTCACCTCAGGACGAAGCGGCAGCTGAACTCCGTCTCGACCGAGAAGCTGTCGGCATCCTCGGACTCGTCGACGTCGATCGTGAGCGTCTCGTCCTCGTACTTCTCGGCCAGCCACTCGGGAGCCCAGACCGGGATGCCTTCTATGTCGCCCACCTGGCGGGCGTCGGCTCCCACGAGATGATTCTCGTAGAGGAAGGGGGCCGTGGAGTCACAACAACCAGTACCGATGGTGAAGGTGAGCTCGCCGGAACGGACACCCCGCACCTTCTCCAGCACTCCTGCGACCGAAGGCGCGGCCTCGATCCTCACCTGGTGCTCACTGGCTGAATATCAGGCTGAACGTGAAGTGCGCGTTGGGGTCGGTGTTGGCGTCGACGTGGATTCTCTTCTTCGCCTGGTAGGCGCGGTACCCGTCGACACCCATCTCGTATCCGACACCGGACTGCTTGTAACCGCCGAAGGGGTGTTCGGGGCCGAGGAGATGGTGCTCGTTGATCCAGATCGTCCCGGTACGCATGCGTTCTGCGATCCCCTTGGCACGCTCGATGTCGTTGCTCCAGACAGCCCCGGCGAGGCCGTACATCGAGTCGTTCGCGACCGCGACCGCCTCTTCGTCGTCCTTGACCTTGATCACCGACAGGACAGGGCCGAAGATCTCTTCCTGGGCGATCTTGTCGCCGTTGTCGACATCGGCGAAGATCGTCGGCTCGAAGAAGTAGCCCTGGTCGAGTGCGTCACCGGAAGCACGC
>QEUP01000020.1 GCA_003577145.1 Acidobacteriota bacterium
CGACTCCACGCCCACCGGCCCGGCGGGCTCTGTGGGCTCTGTGCGAGCCGCAGCCGGGGCCTCGGCGGGATCGATGCTCACGACGCTCATGGCCCCCATCATGAACAACAGCAGTGACAGTCAACGGCTGCGGCGGTCGGATCGACTCTTCCTGGGGGGAACGCAGCTGCGAGCGGTTGTGCGAATCCGATGTTGCTACCGGTAGCGGCAACGGCGATCATGGTTGCAGGTGAGCCGACCGGGTGGTCGCGGCCCGGCTTGGACCGGGTCGAGGAAGGTCGGGGCTCCGCAGGGCAGGGTGCTGGCTAGCAGCCAGTCAGGGTGACCTGAAGGAAAGTGCCACAGAGAACAGACCGCCGATGGCTCCCGGGCTCGCCTGGGGGAACAGGCAAGGGTGAAACGGTGCGGTAAGAGCGCACCAGCACCCGGGGTGACCCGGGTGGCTAGGCAAACCCCACCCGGAGCAAGGCCAAGCAGTGGGACGGGTTGCCCGCTCCCGCCGCCGCACGGCGGTGGACCCACGGGTAGGCCGCACAGATGGATGACCACCGATCGGGACCCCCGAAAGGGGCCCGTGCACAGAACCCCGCCTACAGGTCGGCTCACCGCCTCAGGCGACGGGAACGAGGCCGACACCGTCAGGTGCTCCCGCTGGAATCCCAGCGGTTCCGGGTCATAGCTAATTGTTCTAGCCTTGGCTAGAAATATTGCTGGGCTCACCTTCGAGTATCTCGACCCGAGCAAGGGAGGACCGCCCTGAGCGCACGCCCCGATGCCGCGAGCCCCCCTGATCCCGATCCTGGGGCCCGCACCGTTCGTGATGAGCGTGCCGACAGGATCGCCGTGGTGCACCGCCAGGCCCGATCGGGCCTGCTCGTCGCTGCCGCCTTCGCCATCGGAGCCGCCCTGGCCGCCGTCCTACCCCATCAGACGGGTGCCTGGCTCCCGCTTCACCTGTTCCTGGTAGGCACGGTCCTCAGCTCGATCTCGGCGGTGGCGCCGATGCTGGCGGTCGCCTGGTCGGCAGCGCCCCCACCATCCGACGCGATAGTGCGGCTGCAACGGGTCCTGCTGTTGCTCGGTACGCTCGGGGTCGCCTTCGGCCGCGAGTTCGACCGCGGGGTGCTCCTCATCGCGCTGTCCGGCACTGCCGTTGCCTGCTCCCTGGGGCTGCTGGCGGTGCTGCTCGCTCGCATCCGCCGTCACGCGGTCGTGGCTCGCTTCAACCCGGCGATAGACGGCTACCTCCTAGCCGTGGCGTTCGGTCTGGTCGGATCGGGCCTCGGGGTCGCTCTGGGAGGTGGTGCAAGCGGGGGCGGGATCCGAGCGGCGCACCTGACGGCCAACCTGCTCGGCCTCGTGGGGCTGGTCATCGCGGCAACTCTGCCCTACATGACTGCCACACAGATCCGCTCCAAGATGGCCAGACGGGCAACACCGGCAGCGCTACGGGCAACCACCGCGGCAATGGCATCAGCAGTCGCGGTCGCGGTGGTGTCACTGACGCTGGGCCAGACGCTCCTCGCGACCACCGGTTACCTGCTCTATGCAGCAGGGATCCTCGCCACCGTCGCGCTCTGCCCGATCCCCCGGATGCGCCAGCTCCGCTGGGCCGGCCCCAGGCTCGTGCTGCTGGGCACGGGGGTGTTGTGGTGGGCGGGTGGCGTAGTTGCGATCGCCACGAGCACCGTGAGCGGCCCGGGGGCCTCCACGCGCCTGGTCTCGGCGTTGGTCATCGGGGGCTACGGCCAGATCCTCGCCGGGTCCGTCGCCTACCTCGCGCCGGTGCTACGCGGCGGTGGCCACGCGCGCCTCGGTCAGGGATTTCAGATCACGCGGAGCCCGGTTGTCGTCCTCGCCGCCAACGTCGCGGCGTTCGGAGCGCTGTTCGGGTCACCGCTGACGGTCGCAGCCGGCATCGGCGTGTGGCTGGCAGACTCGGCCCTGCGCGCCACCAGGCTCATGACCTCCAGTCGCAACGCGAGGCAGCAACAATGACCATGGACACGCAGCTCGAGGTCGCCGAACGATTCAGGTCCCTGGGGTTCACGCAGGATCTCAGGGCCGAACCAGCCGCGCGGATCCGGTGCTCGTGCGGCGCGTTGTGGGATGCCTCGGCTTGCGGCATCGCACACGTCGCCCGCTTCGAGGGCAACTCCAACCCTGACGACGAAGCCATCCTCGTCGCGCTGATGATGCCCTGCGGTCACCGCGGCCAGCTCACAGGGGGCTACGGGCCGTCAGCCGATCTGCTCACCGTCGAAGTGCTGAACGCGCTCCCGCCGCCGCAACCGGGATCGGAGGCCCACCACGCGCAGCAAGGCTCCACCGAACCGATCGAAAGAGGCGGCGACCCACCCTGCTGGGCGCACCTCATGGACGACACACCGGCGGTCCTCGGAGATCCAGACCTTGCCCAGATCGTGCGCCGGCTCGCCGACGCCGTGATCATCTGCGACCCGTCGGGCACCATCGTCTTCTGGAACGACGCCGCCACGTGGGTGTTCGGCTGGGGCCCCGTCGAGACGCTCGGGGAGTCACTCGACCTGATCATCCCCGAACGCCTGAGGGAACGACACTGGCGGGGCTGGCGCGAGGTCATGACGACGGGGCGGACCAACTACGCCGACCGGCTGCTCGAGGTTCCCGCGCTGCGCCGGGACGGCCAGAGCATCTCCATAGCGTTCACGGTGTCCCTCCTGCACGACCCGGCCGGCAACATCCGGCTGATCGCGGCGGTGATCCGCGATGACACGCAGCGCTGGCAGGAACGCCGTGAGCTCCGCCGTGAACTCGAACGCCTGACGGCCCAGCCCGACCTTCGCGGCGACAGCTAGAACCGATCAGCCCGCGCCGGCCAAGACGAGGAGGCCGGCGACGACCTCGACCCGGCGGGTCAGCCCGATCAGGTGCCCTTCGCCCTCGATCGAGTGCAGCGCCGCCCCGGGGATGGCCTCGGACAGGCGTGTCCCCCAGGCGGGAGGGACCAGCGAGTCCTCGGTACCCGACCAGATGGCGACGGGCCCGGCGATTTCGGCCGGATCGAAGCGCCATGGCCGCACCCATGCCCTGTACTCCTCGACGAGGCCTCCCGGTTCGGTGGCTGCAGCCCCCATGTTGGCACCTGCCCATTCGGCGTTGTCGATCATGGCGGTCCGGTCGGCCGCCGATGACTTGCGGGAGCCGACCTTGGCCATGCGCTCCGGGAACAGCTCGCCGAGCCTGCCGAGCGTGGTGAACGTGGCCCGGGCAACGGCCGGGTGCTCGTGGGAGAGCTTCGTCAGCCGCTGGTCCATCTCGTTGAGCTCGGCGAAGGTGGCTTCGTCGTCGAGAGGAGGACATCCGGCGATGACCGCGGTCGCCTTCACCCGACCGGCAAGACGGTGGGCGACCGCCAGGGCGTACTGACCGCCCATCGACCAACCCATCGTGGCGAACTCCCCGATGTCCAAGGCGTCGAGAAGCTGAACGACGTCGTCGACCCAATCGAGGGTGTCCCGGCCGGGCTTGGGGCTGGAGGTGGCTATGCCCGGCCGGTCCGGGGAGATGATCCGTGCGCCCAGCGCCTGTACCTCGGCGGCCACCGGTTCGACGTCGAGACGGCACACCAGTCCGCCATGGTTGTTGAGGATCGGATAGCCCGCAGGGTCGCCGAACTCGCTCCATCCGAGCTTGCGACCGTCGCCCAGGCCCATCGAGTGATCGGACGCAGGGTCATGCTCGAAGCTCATGGCGACATGCCGCTGTCGCAGCCCCGGGGATCAGCCTTCTCGAAGCTCTCGCGTCTCACCGCCGGACCCCCGGGTCGAGAACAGCTTGCGGTCAGGAAACCTGGAAGACCTCGAACATGTCATGTCCGATGGCGTGAGGCGGTCCCCCGGCGCGATCGCTGACGAAGCACACCGCGGCATAGGTGTTGCCGCTCTCCAACGGAACCGAGAAGGTCCCCGACAGCCCCGGAGAGAAGACCCCGCTCCCACCTATGAAGGCACTCTGGAGGTCGATGCCGTCAAAGGCATCCGGCGGTGGGGTGCCCTCCTCGGCCGCCGCGAGGAACTCGGGCAGGTTCTCCTCGACCACCGCCGGATCCAGATCGGCGAAGTCGAACAGCTGGACGTGGTGCAACTCGTCCGGACCTTCGTTGGTGAAGGTGTAGGTGTCACCGGCTTCGACGTCGACCTCGAACTCGTGGTCGGTCGAGATGATCGTTCCGTCGGTCTCGGGCAGCTCACCTTCTTCTTCACCCGAGACAGTCGTCTCTGCAACCAACAGAGTGGGCCCCACAGCGTCCTCCGAGGACGTGTCATCGGTGGTCCCGTCGGACGAGGTGTCATCGGTGGTCCCGTCGGACGAGGTGTCATCGGTGGTCCCGTCGGACGAGGTGTCATCGGTGGTCCCGGGACGAGGTGTCATCGGTGGTCCCGTCGGACGAGGTGTCATCGGTGGTCCCGTCGGACGAGGTGTCATCGGTGGTCCCGTCGGACGACGTGTCATCGGAGACGTCGTCAATCGGAAACGCACCGGGGTTCTCGATCCACACGAAGTACGAACCAGGTTCGAGGGTCACCGCAGAGGGCGGCCCATCGACGACGACCCCGGCGTTGGCCTCGATGTAGTCGGGTATGGGCCCGGCTTCGACCGCACTGGTCATCGCATCCTGGAGCTCCTCCTCGGTGGTGCCCTCGGTGACCTTGGTGAAATCGACCTCACTGCCTTCGAAGCCCTCAACGCCGGCTTCCACCTCCACGGTGACCTCGACCACGCCGGCGCCGATCTCCTCAGGGACCTCGATGCTGTCGGCAGTCAGGGTGACGGTCACAGACCTCGAAGCCGCCTCGGTCGCCGTCGTCGTGGTCTCCTCTTCGGTCGTGGACGAGACCTCAGCGCTTGTTGTGGTGCCGCCGCCATCGTCGTCGCTGCAGGCCACGGCCAACACGGCCAGTGCTGCAGCCAGCAAGAGCATTGCCCTGAAACCTGTCCTGGACATCGTCTGTTCCTCCCGGCCGACAATGGGCCTCCGAGCCGGAGCGAAAGCGTAGCCGAGCACATCGTCCGGTCGGCAGATGCTGCGACTTGCGCGTGCTCAGGGCCGCGGACGGTGGCGCGGGGGGTCGAACGCCATCGTGCGTCGACGAGCCCATTGCCCGAGACACGGCCTGGTCCTAACCTCGCGCCGGACGGAGGCGTGATCTAATCCGCAGGAGGTTCGCGCGATGGCCGGCACGCGATCACGCGGCCGGGTGCAGGCCGCCATGCTGACGACACTGGTGACGATGGTCTTGTCGTCGCTTTCCCCGTCAGCTGTTGCGGCGCCCGGCTCTTCGCAGGTGCAGGGTCTGCCTCTCGACACTCCACCTCCAGATGACTTCATCTCCGTGGAACTGGTCGGCGAGACGGACCTCGCCGTTGCCGGTTCAGTGCCGGCTGCGGCTTTCGACGCGATCACCGATGCGTCGGGTGTCGCCGTCGTCGCCGGTCAGGGGGAGCTGTCCGACGGCTCCCATGTCGCCATCCTGGCGGTGCGCTACCACCCGAGCCTGCCCGTCGGACCAGCCATCGTGATGGCCACCGATCCCGACTCGGGGAGTTCGGCCGCGGCTTTGGCGCTCGTTGCCATGCGGCAGTTCCCCGGGTCGATCGTGAGCCTGTTTGGCATCTACGGCGGTGTTTCCCGCAGTCCGAAGGCCAGAGGCATCGTCTCGGTCACCCTCCATGACGTGAGCCCGATGGTCGACTCGACCTGGATGGGCTCGGGAAGAGCCTGGTACGGCTTCGAGGAGGACCCACCGGGCCCCGGGTACGGCGACACGCTGGTGGCCCAGTACCACCACCTGCTCGATGACCGGCTGACCTTCAGCACCTGCTCCGTGCCGGCGGCTTGGCAGATCCAGTATCGGGAGGTCGTGGCCTACCCCGACTGGCCGATACCCCCCTTCGAGCACCCCGAGCATGGCGCGCTCTACACCGGCCCGGTGAACACCAAGACGGTGACCTCGGCACTGATCGAGGACTGCACCCACCTCATCTCCAGCGGCTTCGAACCCGCGTCATCGGGCTGGATCGACGATGATCCCGTGCCCCGCTGGGTCTTTTACTTCAGTGAGCCGCGCATCGAGTACCGGATCCGTCCTCTCGACCAGTTCGGCCGACCGTTGGCGCCTTGGTCCGCCAGCTTCATCGGGTACCCCCACCGCTACAACGACCCGTGCTGGGACTTCGGCCGGTGGGAGTGGGGTGCCCCCGAATGCCTGGCCGCCCCACCCCGCCCCTTCGACTGGGGTGACGAGCCGCTGCCGCCCGGTTGGTGAAAGCCGGCGAATTGAGCCATTCGACCTGTCGACTCAGAGCGCGTGACGCGCTACAGCTAGAGGCCACGGCGGCTGGGGAACAGCCACCGGCGAAGGCCTGACCCTGGTCAGGCCTTCGTGCTTCGCTCCCCCGGCCGGCAGCGCCTCGCACCCACTACAGGGGCGCACCAGGGGCGAGCCCCTCAGTAGCCGTCGATCTTGCGGTGATCCCAGGAGACGACCCGCTCGGGCTTGATCTCCACCGCCACTCGCTTGGCGGCGAGCCCCGCAGCCATGACCTCGGCCTGCTCGGGGCTCTCCGGATTCCAGTAGCGGTCGATCACCGACCGGGCGCAGGACAACACCGCCTCGCTGTCGCGGTGAATGGTCACGGTGCCGACGATCTCGACACCTCGTAGCTCCTCGTAGACCTCGCCGGCCTCCACCAGCACCGTGACCCGGGGATCCCGTTCGAGGTTCTTCACCTTCTGGGACTTCTGGTAGGTCTCGAACGCGGGACGGCCGTCGATGAACCCGTACCACATGGCCACCAGGTGGATGCTGCCGTCGGGCCCGAAGCTGGCCACGTTCATCACGTGGCGCTCACGGAGGAAGGCCTGGACCTCCTCCTCGGTCATCTTGATCGCATCCCTGCGCTTGGCCATGAGCGACAACTCTACCCACGCGCCGGGAGCCACCCCCTCGGTGAGTCGGCTCCCTCGCTGGATCTGCTCAGGCAGTGTCCTTGAACAGCTCGGGCGCCACCGGGCAATCCACCCGGCCGAGCGCCGCTACGGGCTCCTCGAGTCCGCGTGGGCCCAGCACCCGATCCACGAGATCGAGGGGAACGACGTCATCGTCGCAGTCCCAGGGCTCGTCGGCCTGGTCCAGCCGACCGATCAGCGAGCCCCACACCCGCGCCGGGAGGAGACGGCCCACACCTGCCACCAGCCAGACAGGCACACCGGCCAGCGTGGCCACCGCAGCCGCCGCCCGTGAGCCGGCGACCGCGAGGAACTCCTCGGGTCCCACCGCCGATGCCTCCAGCACGACAAGGTCGCACTCCGTTGCAGCCGCACCCAGGCCCGCCAGCCGTACATAGACGCTGTTCACGTCGCGGGTGTCGAGCACGTCCACGAAGCGGCCACCCTCTTCGAGGGTGTCCACCACCAGCACCTCGAGGTCGCCCCGACGGGGTAGTGCTCTGGCGATCACATCGGGCCATCCCACGACCAGCACGCTGGCGTTGTCGGGAAGAGCATGTGCCAGCTCCTGTGCGGTCGGATCGGCGCCCATCTCCTCTACCGCCGACCGGGCTGCCTCGAGCGGATCGGGGTCGGTCAGGACCCGCGAGCACAGCCACCACAGGGGGCCCGAGGTCAGCTGACGAGCGACGACCCGGCGGCAGGCGGTCACCAAGCTGTTGGTGTCACCCTGGAAGGTGGCCAGCGACGCCGCGGTCTCCTGGACCAGCAGGTCCTGGGGCGCGCCTGATGAGCGCACGACGTAGCGGAGCCTCTCGATCGGATGCACGACGACGAACCTAGCCCTTGGGTGAGGTGCGACCGGCGGCTGCGGCCTGTCGCAGGAAGCACGGCAGGGGCCGCGGGAGCCTCCTCTCGGGATCTGCTCGCGCACAGCTCACTGCGCTACCTTTCCCCGACGTGGCGTCCATACCCCCAGAACTCGAGCTGCGGCCGCTCAACGGCGGCACACGAACTGCCGCCGAGCAGCTGACGATGTTCCATCTCGTCTTCGCGGTCATCGACCCGTACACCTACGAGAGCAGTTGGATCCTCGAGACAGCAGCGCGCATCCTCACCAACTTCTTCGGAGCCGATTGCCGGGTCGCCTGGCTGGTGACCGGCGACGAGAAGGCCGCCCGCGAGTTCCTCGGTCCTCTCGCCGAGAGCATCCTCACCTTCGTCGACCCCGACCGTGAAGTCGTGAAGGCGCTCGAGATCAGCGAGCTTCCCGCCTTCGTCCACATCAGCCAGGACCTGTCGATCGAGGCCAGCGCGCAAGGCTGGGACCCAGCCGAGTGGCGTGAGGTGGCCGAGAACCTCGCCGAGAAGATGTCATGGACCCGCCCGGTGATCCCGGTTGACGGTGACCCGGTGGGATATCCGGGTACTCCTGCCCTCAGCTGACCCATTTCGCCACCAAGGGCACTCAGACCAACGCGCAACGAGAGAACGGGACCGCGAGGTTCCTCCGTCGGTTCGGTAACCTCCGGCCATGCCCGCCCGCGCGACCGAGCGAGACCTGGTCGTCGAGGCGGCAGCCGAATGCTTCGCGGAGGCGGGTATCGCGGCCACGACAGTGGACGAGATCGCACGGCGGGCCGGGATATCCCGCGCGTCCGTCTACCGCTACGTCGGCGGCAAGCAGAAGCTGGTCAGCGAGGTCGTCCTGCGCGAAGCGGTGGACGTGGTCGAACACCTCCACAACGAGACCGGCAGGGTCACCTCCACCGACGACATCCTGCGCGTCTTCGTGTCCGAGGCGATCCGGGTCATCCAGCAGCGTCCGGTGCTGTCACGCGCAGTCGGGCCCGACCTCCACATCACAATTCCCGACCTCACCTACGAGATCTCGATGATGCCGGTGCTGCTCGAAGGCATTCTGTCGGTCCTGATGCCCCTGCGCGGGCAGGTGCTCGTACCCGACGCCGAGGAGAGGCTGGTGATCATCGTCGAAGAGGTGATCAGGTTCGTGATCGCGCGGATCACGACCCCGACCCTGGACGGTAGGGCCCGAGACCCCGCAGCGGCCGGCGAGCGAGCGGTGGCGGTCTTCGGGCCGGCGCTGGCCCAGCTCGCGGTCGGCAGCTGAGCGGCCGGCCTTCGCCGCATCGGCGCAACCGGGCGCTGCCTGCGCCAGCGCCAATGTGTCAACCGCCTTCGGTCATGGCTATGACATCTAGTGCGGCGTCGAGTTCCTCGTCGCTCATCAACCCCCGCTCCAAGGTGATGTCACGGATGCTCCTACCGGTCCGCGTGGATTCCTTGATGATCTCGGCCGCCTTCTCGTAACCGATGTAGGGGTTGAGAGCGGTACCGATCGACGGCGAGGACTCCGCGTACTGCTTGCAGCGCTCCTCGTTGGCGACGATGCCGTCGATGCACTTGTCGGCGAAGACAACCGACACGTTCGCCAACAGCCGCAGCGATTCGAGCAGGTTGTGGGCCATCATCGGCATCATGACGTTGAGCTCGAAGGCGCCCTGGGACCCTCCGAAGGCGATCGCGGTGTCGTTGCCGATCACCTGCGCGACGACCTGCGTGACAGCCTCGGGTATCACCGGGTTCACCTTGCCGGGCATGATCGACGAACCGGGCTGCAGGTCGGGCAGGAGGATCTCCGAGAGGCCTGTGCGGGGGCCGCTGCCCATCCAGCGGATGTCGTTGGCGATCTTGTGGAGAGCCACCGCCAGCACCCGGAGCTGACCCGAGGTCTCCACCAGCGCGTCGCGGGAGCCCTGAGCAGCGAAGTGGTCGCGAGCCTCCCTCAACGGCAGGCCGGTCCGCTCTGCGAGACGCTGGACGACCATGTCGGCAAAGGCTGCGGGGGCGTTGATGCCGGTCCCGACTGCCGTGCCGCCCAGCGGCAGCTCACCGAGGCGCGGTAGGGAGTCACGCAGCCGCTCGATGCTCTGCTCGACCTGCGTGGCATAGCCGCCGAACTCCTGTCCGAGCGTTACCGGCGTTGCGTCCATCAGGTGAGTCCGCCCGGACTTCACGATCTTGGCGAACTCGGCCTGCTTCTTGCGAAGCGAACCCGCCAGATGCTCCAGCGACGGGATCAGGTCGACGACGACGGCCTCGGTGGCAGCAATGTGGATGGCCGACGGGAACACGTCGTTGGACGACTGCGAGGCGTTGATGTGATCGTTCGGATGGACCGACTCGCCGGAGAGCTTCTCGGCGGCCAGCCGCGCCAGCACCTCGTTGGCGTTCATGTTGCTCGACGTACCCGAACCCGTCTGGAACACGTCGATGGGGAAGTGCTCGTCCCATACGCCCTCAGCCACCTCCTCGCCGGCCTCGGCGATGGCGGCGGCGATCCTGTCGTCCACGCCGGGCACGTGACCGAGCTCGGCGTTGACGTGGGCGGCCTCGGCCTTGATCAACGCCAGCGCTCGTATGAGGCGACGGTCGATGGTGAGGCCGGAGATGGGGAAGTTCTGCACCGCGCGGTGGGTCTGGGCTGCGTACTTCGCGTCGGCCGGCACACGGACCTCGCCCATCGAGTCGCGCTCGACCCGATACTGGGGTTGTTCATCGCTCATGCTGAGGAAGGTATCAACTGAGGGGGTGGGCCTCGAAGAACTCCCACATCACCTCGTTGGCGTCGATCTCGAAGGTGGTCGGCCCGGTGATCGACTCGATCAGCCCGTTGACCTCGCTGCCCGGCCAGGCGTGGCCGCCTCCCTCGACGATGTACAGCAGGACCTCGGCGCCTTCGGGGCACCCTGCAAAGGCCCGGAGGCGGACGTGCTCGCTGACCTGCGTCTCCTCGAAATCGGGCCCGCAGCCGTTGCGCTCGGCGATGGTGGCGACGGCCTCGGGGATCGGCTTGATCGCTTCGGCGAGCGCCGCGAGCCGTTCGGTGTCCTCGTTCACCGGCAACGTCATTGCCCCCTCTCCCAGGGACCCGTCGAAGGTGACGAACTGGTCTTCGGTCCCGTGGAACGCGACCGTCGGGACGGGACGCTCCGGGTCGCACTCGGGGATCGCCGCCACCCCCGCAACCGGGGCTGCCGCGGCGATTCGGTCACTGAGGTCGCATATGAGCAACGAGGTCATCATGGCCCCGTTGGACAGGCCGGTGACATATACCCGGTTCTCGTCGATGCAGAGCCTCTGGCCAACGTCGTCGAGGACCGCGGCGATGAACTCGACGTCGTCAGGCAGGTCCTCGACCCGAGCGGCGTTCCAGTAAGCGATCTCACCTGTGCCCTGCGGGGTCACGACGGCGAAGCCCTCCTGTTCCCCGAGTGCCCTCATGTCGCTCATCGCAGTGTGGATGCTGGCTCCCTCCATGTAGCCGTGCAGGTCCAGCACCAGCGGTACCGGCTCGACACCGTCGTGAGCGGCGGGGACGTACTGCACGAACCAGCGATCGAGCCCACCGCTTTGCAGGTCGACGGTGCTCTCGCCCGCCTCCACGGCCAGCTCAGCACCGCAACCCGGCGAAGGGGCCGGCGTGCCAGCGGTTTCGGCCGCCGGGTCGGCTGCGTCACCGTCGCCCGCCACCTCGCTCTCCCCGGCGACTGAGCCGTCGCCGGGCTCGGCTGCCGGCTCCTCATCCGACGAGCAGGCCGCGCCAATGAGCGCCAGCAACGCGACCAGCGTCGCGAGGGGTTGCATGACAGATCGTCTCACCAATTCCTCCAGAGCCGGAACGGGGTGACCTCAGCCGGCGATGGCGTGGTCCTGGAAGAAGTCCCACATCGACTCGGTCGCGTCGATGGCGTCACTGCCGGCTCCGATCACCTCCTCGAAGACCTGACCCTCGACCGTACCCGGCCAAGCGTGGGCCATCCCAACGACTGTGTAGACGAGGACCGCCGCGTTGTTCTCGCAGCCCTGGTACAGGTTGAGCTTCACGTCGGCCGCCACCGAGGTCTGCGTGGTCGGCCCGTCACAGCCGTTTTGCTCTGCCCAGGCCTCGGCGAACTCGATGACCCCGGGCACGTCGATCGCCGCGATCAGCAATTCGGTCTGCTCGTCGGTGGGGAGGACGAACGAACCCGGCCCGATACCACCTTCGTAGAGCTGCCAGGTGTCCTCGGTGCCGTGATAGACGACCGTGGGCACCGGGCGCTGCTGGTCGCACGGCTCGGGCAGGTACACGCCGGCGACGAGCGCGATGGCCGTGATCCGGTCGCTCAGGTCACAGGCCAGGACCGTCACCATCTGGCTGCCCATCTCGTGGCCGGTCGCGTACACCCTGCGTTCGTCGATGCACAGGCGGTTCGCCAGTTCGTCGATCACCGCCTCGATGAAGGCGACGTCGTCGGCCAGCGCAGGGTCGCGGACCACGTTCCAGTACGGGTACTCGCCCAGCCCTTGGGGCTCGACGGTGATGAAACCCTGTTCCTCGGCCAGGTCGTGCATTCCGCTGATCGACACCTGCACGTTGGCGGGGCTGATGTAGGGGTGCAGGTTGATCACGAGCGGCACGGCGGTCTCGCCGTCGTAGTTGCTCGGGACGTAGTAACCGGCTACCCGCTCCAGCGCGTCGGATCGGATATCGAGAGCTTGCTGGCCTGTCTTGGGCACGGCGTCGGCTGCACAGCCCTGCGATTCCGCGGGCGCGGTGACCGAAGGGGTCTCGGTGGTGCCCTGGACACTCGGCTCGGGTGCCTCCTCATCCACCGTGCTCGACGTCGCCGCCACCTCGACGTCGCCGCCACCTGAGCACGACGAAGCCATCAAGCCCGTCGCGAGCAACGAGGCCAGCAGGAGGGCATGCCACCGAGATCGCACCGCCATGGGATTCTCCCCGATATCTCTCTCAAACCGACGCATGAGGGAGACTCACCCACCCTCGTCCCGCCGGACGCTCAGCGATGCCCGCACGGACCGGACACCACTCCCAGAGGGTACGCCAAACCGCAGAGAGTGGCCAAAGGCGCCGGCAAGTCGCCGGGGAAGCTCCTCAGCGGGCGGTCCAGCCCCCGTCGACCACGATCGTCTGGCCCGTCACATAGCTGCTCGCCTCACTCGCCAGGAAGAGGAGTACGCCGTCGAGCTCGTGCTCATCGCCGCCGCGGGCCATCGGGGTGTTGCTCGCGAGGAACGCCATCGAATCAGGGTCGCCGAACATCTTCTCCTGGGTCATCTCGCTGGGAAACCAGCCCGGCGCTATGGCGTTCACCCGCAGGCCCTTGCGCGCCCACTGGACGGCCAGCTCACGCGTCAGGTTCACCACGGCGCCTTTGGTCGCGCAGTAGCTCGCCTGCTTGACCGGAGCCGAGGCGACCAGCCCCAGCATCGACGCGATGTTGACGATGCTCCCGTGACCCTGATCGATCATGTGCCGCGCAACCGCTTGGGTCAGCATGAACAGGCCGTTGAGGTTCGTGTCCATCACCTCCAGCCACTGATCTATCGGCTCGTCCTCAGCCGGCCCCTGCGTGCTGATCCCGGCGTTGTTGACGAGGACGTCGATGCGTCCGCCGACCTCCATGGTGCGCTCGACCAGGTGAGCCACGTCCTCGGCTCGGGTGACGTCGCAGGCGACCGGCGCGACCCCTTCGAGGCCTCGCGACAGGCTGTGGAGCCGATCGACGCGTCGCGCCGCGGCGATCACCGTGGCTCCCGCCGCATGCAACACCCGTGCGAACCGATCGCCCAGGCCGCTGGACGCACCGGTCACGATGGCAACTCGGTCGTCGAGGCGGAACATCGCCGACGGATCGATCGTCGGCTTGGCGGCAGCAGTCGTCGACATGGCGCCAGAGCCTATTCGCGCGGCTCGTCCGGGCCCGAGGACCAGGTCCCGTAGAGCGCGTGCAAGCCCAGCGTGGCGTTCTCGATGAGCTCGTCGTCGCGCTCGGGGTCGCCGACCTCGAGCCAGGCCAGGACAGCGTCGGCCACGTACCCGACCAGGGTCCGGGTGGCCCACGCCCTGAGGACGGCATCGGGAACGGTCTCGCCGACGAGGTGCTCGGCCGCGGTGTACATGAGGTCGCGGAAGTGCTCGGCGTACTCGGCGAACGCCTCTTCGCGAGGGGCGTGAACGATGAGGAGCCGGAAGCCGTCGGGGTTCTCACGGGCCACGGTCATGAGCGCCCGGACCGCCACGCCTCGCCTGTCGCCGAGGTTCAACCCCTTCACGAACTCCTCGGCGAGGCGGCCGTGGACCTCGTGGAGGATGGCCTCGTACAGCGCCGCTTTGGAGTCGAAGTGCCGGTAGACGATCAGCTTGGTTATCCCGGCCGCGGCGGCGACGTCGTCCATCGACGTGGCCGCATAGCCGCCCCGGGCGAACGAGGTGGCCGCAGCAGCCAGGATCTGGGCACGGCGCTGCCCACGGTTGAGCAGCTGTCGGGCGGGCTCGGTGGTCCCGGGTTCGACGGGTCGCGCCTGGCGCGCCTTGGCGGTCCCGAATCGTGGATGCGTTGCCATGGGTATACAGCCGAGTATAGACTCCCGGGTTACAGCTGCTTCGCACCAATCATCTCCACCGGGCCAGGCGCGAGGCGGCTGCTGCGTCGTATCCGTACACGGGGGGGATCACCGATGACGACGACCACGAAGCTCGAGTACACCGAGACCGAGCTGCTCGCGTCGCACGACTACGCCGAGGCGCTCGTGGCGGCGGGCCGGACCTGCCATGGAGGGTTCCTAACCGACGGGAGCTACCAACCGCCCCGCACGCTCCACCGGGAGCCCGCAATCGAGGCCTGGCAGCAGAGCCACACCAACCGCTTCGGGACCCAACTGCTCGACCTGCCTCTCGACACCTGGCCCCGGAACTTCCCCAACGTCGCGCAGGCCAAGTACCTCCTGAGCAGGGGGGTGACCGAGCCGATCATCTCGACACTCACCCGGATCGGAACCGTCGAGGGCTTCGGCGGGTTCCTCCGCTTCACGCCGATACCGGACTGGGACAGGGTCGTCGCCGAGGACCTGGCCGGAACCGCCACCGCCCATCTCGACCGGGGCCTGATCGAGGCCCACGCGCGCGACGAGGCCGGCTTCGGCGACCAGGCGGGCCACAACCAGATGTGGTTCGCCATCCGTGACATCGCCTTCGACAACCCCGTCACCGAGGACCAGACCAAGCTGATGCTCGAAAGCATGGGTATCGTCGACCCCGGTGGAGGCATGCCCGACTTCGAGAAGCTGCGTGAGGCGGCCATGGCCACCAGGCTCACGCCTGCCGACGTGGACTTCACCCTCGAGGCGTTCCTTCAACAGCTCACCCGCCTGCTGCTCATCGAGATCTCCGCCTTTCACGTGTTCGCCTGGGCAGAGGAGGTCCTGGCGGACCCCGAGGTGGCTGCCGGCGACGGGGAGGCGGCCCGCCTCGTCTCCTACATCAGGGCCGACGAGACCCCTCATGTCGGCTACATCAAGACCGTCCTCAGCGAGCTGCGCGATCGCACGATCGTCGGTGACGAGTACATGTACCTCGGCCGGGAGATAGTGGACTCCATCTGGGACGCCGCGCTCGACGAGAGCCTGAACGTGCGCTGGCCCGAAGGCGTCGACCTCACCATGCGCGAGATCGAGCACGCCGTCGAGGGCCGGCCCGACCGCGACGCCCTCCTGGAAGGCTTCCATGCCCTGGGCTCGATCCGCCCCGACAGGGACGGCCATTGGATCGGCGTGCACACCTGACGCCACGCACTGCTCGATCCCTCACCCACTGGAGACCCACGAATGAAGTTCGGCATCTTCTACGAGCACCAGCTACCCCGCCCCTGGGACACCAACGCAGAGCTCGCGCTGATACGAGACGCCCTCGACCAGGTCGAGCTCGCCGATCGGCTCGGGATCGAGTACCTGTGGGAGGTCGAGCATCACTTCCTCGAGGAGTACTCGCATTCGAGCGCTCCCGAGGTGTTCCTGGCTGCCGCCAGCCAGCGGACCGAGAACATCCGCCTGGGCCACGGCATCATCCAGACCGCACCCGGCTACAACCACCCGGTACGCACCGCCGAGCGTGTCGCCACCCTCGATCTGGTCTCGGGAGGCCGCGTCGAGTTCGGATCCGGTGAGTCGTCATCGGAGGCTGAGCTCGGAGGCTTCGGCATCGAGGTCTTCACCAAGCGGGAGCAGTGGCGCGAGGGTCTCGAGGTCGCCATCCGCTGCCTCACCGAGGAGCCGTTCACCGGCTACGCGGGCGAGTACGTGTCTGTGCCGCCCCGCAACGTCGTGCCCAAGCCGGTGCAAAGGCCCCACCCACCCCTGTGGGTGGCGTGCTCGCGCAGAGACACCATCCTGCTGGCCGCCGAGTTGGGGATCGGGGCGCTGACCTTCGCGTTCATCGATCCCGAGGAAGCCCGAGGCTGGCTGACCGACTACCAGAGCGTCCTCGCCGAGAGGTGCGTGCCGATCGGCAAGGCGGTGAACCCCCAGGTCGCCTGCGTGACCCCCATGATGTGCCACCCCGACGAACGGCGGGCCATCGAGATGGGTCTCGAGGGGGGCAACTTCTTCGGCTACTCGCTGGCGCACTACTACGTGTTCGGCGAGCACCGCCCGGCACGTACCAACGTCTGGGAGGAGTTCATCCAGCGTCGCGACGCCATGGGTTACTCACCCGAGGCCGCCATCGCAGCCGAGCAGGAGACGCTCGGTGCCAAGATCGCCGCCGGCGACAACACCGGTCTGCGAGGCGCGGTGGGTACGCCCGAGCAGATCCGTGAGTTCCTCCGTCGCTACGAAGAGGCCGGCGTCGATCAGCTGATCTTCGTGATGCAGGCAGGGCGCAACCGACACGAGGACATCATGGAGTCCCTGGAGAGGTTCGGCACCGAGATCCTCCCGGAGTTCAAGGAGCGCGACGAGAAGGCGGCAGCCGCCAAGGCACGCAGGTGGGAGCCGCTGATCGAGCAAGCCATGTTGCGCAAGGCCGACGACGCCCCCGAGATGCCCGCCGACTACGTCATGAAGGCCTACCCCAAGCAGATGATCGACCGGGCGGGCAACGAAGACGGGCAGCAGTTCCTCGACAGGTTCGCCAACGAGCAGGCAGCCGGGAGCCGCGACAGCGACCTCGGGATACTCGGCTGAGCTGCGCCGTCCCGGCAGTCAGCCCGGCAATCAGCCCTCTACCTGCTGATGGCCGCCTCGCCGCCCGCCTTCTCCTTCTTGGCAGCAATACCCCCTCTATGCGCTGAAAACGCTGCCAAGAAGGGAAGGGGGAGGCGCGCGGTGTGTACCCGCTCAAAGGTCATCGGCTGCGATGGCGCAGACCGATGAGCCGGCGGAACTCGGGGAGGGGTTGGGGCATGCCGATGTGGTGGCCCTGGCCGTAGTCGCAGCCCAGGCTGCGCAGCAGCACGAGTTGCTCGGCGGTCTCGACGCCTTCGGCAACCACGGCCAGGTCGAGGATGTGGCCGAGGTTGGTGGTCGCCTCGACGATGGCTGTGTCATGGGACTCGGTCCCGAGCCCGTCGACGAAGGAGCGGTCGATCTTGAGCGCATGCACCGGGAACCTCTTGAGGTAGCTCAGCGAGCTGTACCCGGTGCCGAAGTCGTCGACGCTGACGACGATGCCGAGCGAGGTGAGCTCGCGCAGGCGCTCCTCCACCACCTCGGGTTCGTCCATCAGGGCGGTCTCGGTGATCTCGAGGCAGAGGTTCGTCGGGGTGCAACCTGCCCCTTCCAGGGCTTCACGGACTGTGTCAACGATCTCGGGTCGCCCCAGTTGACGGGCCGAGATGTTGACGCTGACGCTGATGGCGTGGGTCGCCAGCCGATCGGCGTTCCAGCGTGCGGCCGCGAGGCAGGCGTTGTCGATCACCCAACGACCTATGGGCACGATCAGGCCGGTGTCCTCGGCCAGATCGACGAAGTCCGCCGCCCGGAGCCGGCCCAGGTCGGGGTGATCCCAACGGAGGAGGGCCTCCCCGCTGACGATGCGGCCGCTTCCGAGCTCCACCACCGGCTGGTAGTCGATGGCGAACTCGTCGTTCTCCAGCCCCTTCTTGAGAGCCTCCTCGAGCAGGAGTCGCCGCACGGCGGTGGAGCGCATCTCGTCGTTGTAGAAGGCCCACTGGTCGCGACCCCGATCCTTGGCCCGGTACATGGCGGCGTCAGCATGGCTGAGCAGCTCATTGGGATCGGCGTCGGGATCGCCGGTGGTGACCAGACCGATGCTGGCTGACGCGCGGGTGGTGTGCTCGACACGGGAGTGGCGTAGCACGAAGGGCCGCGAGATGGCCTCCCGGATGCGCTCGGCCACGTCGATCACGTCGCTGGGGTCGCCGACGTCCTCGATGAGGACCGCGAACTCGTCACCACCGAGGCGTGCCACCGTGTCGGTCGGGCGCATGATGGCACGAAGGGCCTGGCCGACTGCTTTGAGCAGTTCGTCACCGAGCGGATGACCGAACCCGTCGTTGACCAGCTTGAAACGATCGAGGTCGAGGAACAGCACAGCCACTGTGCCCGCCTCCCGGCGGAGACGGCGAAGGGCCTGCGCGGTGTGGTCGATGAAGAGGCTGCGGTTGGCCAAGCCGGTGAGCGGATCGGTGAGGGCCTGCTCGCGCAAGGCCTCCTCGATCCGTTTGAGGTCGGTGATGTCACGGATCACGCAGATGACCTCGTCAGATCGGTCGGGAACGACACGGTTCTCGAAGTGATGGATCGCGCCGAGGAATTCGAGGTCGTATTCGATGCGCTGCAGCTCCCCGGTCTCGAGGGCGGCGGCAATGGCCTGCATGCCCAGCTCGGCCACCGAGGCCGGGAGCACCTCGGTGATCTTCTTGCCGATCGCCTCGGAAACCGTCAGGAAGCGCTCGTAGCCGGGGGTGCGACGGACATCGAGGAACTCGCCCTCGGCGCTGAGGCGGAGGATGAGATCCGGGACTGCTTGCAGGAGAGCGCGATGGCGCGCCTCGGACTCCGCCAGCTCGTGCTGGGTACGGAGCCGCTGGTCGATGTCGGCGATGTGAGTCATCACAGCGATCGGCGCGCCGTGCTCGTCGCGCAACACCGAGCCGGTGATGCTCGACCAGGTCTCGGTGCCGTCCCGGCGCAGGTGCCGCTTCTGGTAGTGGAAGCCGCCCGATGACCCCGAGCCGAGCTGCTCGGCGATCAGCCTGTCGTGCGCCCGGTCCTCGGGGTGGGTGATCTCGACCACATCCAGCGCCAGCATCTCGTCGCGGCTGTAGCCGAGGCGTCGGCACAGCGCCTCGTTGACATCGACGAACCTGCCGACCTCACCGTCGCGCAACGACACGACCGACATGCCCACCGGCGAGTCGTGGAAGGCGTGCCGGAGCTGCTCGTCTGTCACGTGGGTGTGTACTGCTCTGGCGGTGATGTCCTCGATGATCTGAGCCAGCATCCGATCACCGAGCGGCGTCAGGATGTACCGGTAGAAGCCGGCCGGTATGTTCTCGTCACCGTAGGCCTGCTCGCCTCGCGCCTCGGTTTCCTCGAGAGCGCACCTGAGCCCGACATCGATGAACCTCTCGCCGGGCACGCCTTCGAGGAAGTTGGGGAACACCTTGCCCACCGTCTTGCCGACCAGCGCGTCCCAGTCGACGGCACTGCTGTCGTTGGCGGCCCGGTTGGCGGCCACTATCCGGAAGTCCTCGACCCGGTCGGTGTCGGCACGCCAAACGACCACGGGAAACGGAAGTGCCTCGAACACCAGCGACATCAGGGTGTTCGGGTCCGGATCTCCAGGAGCCATTGCCTGCCTCTCGGTGGCTCTCCAACGCGGTGGCAGCCTCCCCGTCAGGCTAGGCCCCGCTCCCACCAACGCCTACCCAACGCGATTTGTGAACCCAAAAGGCCCCTATAGGGGCCACGCGCGTTCACAGAACGTGATTGCTGCTGGTGGCTTCGTTCAGGATCCGTCCTTCAGGGCCCAGGTCCCCCAGTAGAACTCGAGGTTCATGAAGGCCCCAAGTCCCCAGTAGAAGGCCTTACCCCAGACGGTGTCGCCCCCGTCGAGCAGTCCGGTGAAGACGAAGGCGTCGATTCCCGCCTCGGGGATCCGGATCTGCCCGAGGTGGATGGGGAGTATCCAGAAGCGGTTCACGTTGATCGTCACGTTGCGATCACCTGCGGTCGTACTCAACGTCGCCGACCCGTTGACCGACGAGATCCCGAACTGATCGCGCGCGATCGACAGGTCTCCTGCAGTCATCGCGCCCTCGACCGTCTTGTGGGCTTGATCGGAGGGTTGACGCTCTCCGAGGAAGGCGAAGGCATCTCCGTCCACGTCACCGACGACCATCGGAGCCGCCAGGCCCGCGGTGTCGGACTGACCGTCGGAGTCGACGATGGTCACCGTCGGCGAATAGGTGCCGCCGGCGTACAGGCCGTATATGTTCCAGTCGTACCGAGTCGTGGTGGTCTCCGTGTCAACGGTGCCGTCTCCGTTCAGGTCCCACCGGTACCGCTCGATCGCGTCGGGGGCCTGTGAGTTGAAGGCACTGAGCTGGACGATGCTGATCTCGTCAGCAGTTCCTTGTACGACGTCGAGCACCGCGACCGGTGGCCCGTCGTCGACCGGCACTCGGTCCACGTCTATCTCACCGAACGAGCTGAGCGTTCCGTTGGACGCCTCATAGGCAAGACTGAAGTCGTAGGTACCATCGGGATCCAGGTTGAGGGTGCAGTCTCCGTCGACATCACACACGAAGTCGTGCGAACTCGGGCCGATCTCACCCGAATAGGAGTTCAACCAGCCGTAGTCGACAACCTCCAGAGGGAGCCCGTCGGGGGAGTAGTCGTTGTCGAGGACGTTGAACGATGCGCTGGCGCCCTCGTCGACCACCAGGTCGTCACGTCCCAGCACCGGGTACGACGGCGGGTCCGCGGGGTAGGCGAATTGGAACGCGCGCGGGATCGCCAGCTCGCTGAGGGAGTGATGGAAGACGGTGCCGCCGACGCGCCCCTGCCAGTCCTCCATGCCGATGAGACCCTGGGATTGCGAGGGCTGCTGGATGCCGGCGTAGAGCAGATCCACGTCGCCGTTCTCGTGAAGCTGTGCCTGCGCGGTGGCAGACGCTTGGTCCTCGGATTGGTCCTCGGACAGGTCGAACTCGATGACCGCGATTCGATCTGGTGCCGTGCCCACAACTTCGAAGCGATAGCTCGACTGCGCCGGATCCCAGCGTGTGTAACCCAACACGGATATCACCGAGTCGGGGGACCCGTAGTCGGGTAGCGAGTAGAACGCGGGTGGATCGCTCGGTGGAGGTTGGAAGGTCAGGTATGCGTCCTCACCGTTCAGCCAGAGCCGGTCCGCCATCGAGCCGTAGTAAGGGAACTCGAAGGGCAACTCGACCTGCCCCCAGCCGTTTGTGTCGAGAGCCACCTCTTCAGCCGCATCGATCCAATTCAGCGGCACCTCGGAGCACTCATAACCGAACTCGTCGAACACGCCGTCACAGTTGACGTTCGCATGGGTCGCGCCTGCGACGGGCACGAGCAGCACGCCGAGCAGCGCGATGCACAGCATGGCCACGAAGGCCCTCACCGAGCCGTAGATCCTCATCTGCCCCTCCAGCACCTCAGAGATCGCCAGCCAGAACACCCATGGCGACGCCATGTGACCCTACGAAGCTTCCGGGAGCCTGTCCGTAAAGCGCGTTACACAACCCCGCCGAACGCGATTTGTGAACCCAAAAGGCCCCTATAGGGGCCACGCGCGTTCACAGAACGCGATAGAAGGGGCCGTCGCCGGCGATCTCCACCGTGGCGCCCACCAGGTTGACACCGGCGAGCTCTGCCATGGTCGAGCGGGTTGCCCCCAACGCCGCGCGGGTCCCATCAGCGAGTGTCGCATACACCGGTGCTGCCACAACCCCGCCGTCCTTGCCGTAGGCGACGGTGGCCGCATCGACGGTGGCGAGCCCCTCGGGCCTGTCGGTGATCGGCACCGCAGTGGCGTCGATCTCGGCTTGGGCAGTGCTGGTGTCGGCCTTCACGAAGCCATCCGCTGGAGCTCGGCCGCCGTAGACGCCGATGGAGTGCTTGGTGGTGAACCAGCCCAACCCACTCACGAGCGCAAGCCTGTCGGTCCCACGGAGCCTTTCGACGGCGGTGGCGATCGAGTGCATCGGGTAGTTGTTGCCAGGCCCACCGAAGTAGGGCAGACCGCCGGTGATCGTCAGCCCTCGTGGGTCGTCAAGAGCCAGACCGAGTGCCTCCGCACCAACCTCGACTGCGGAAGGGAAGCAGGAGTAGAGGTCGATGAGATCGACGTCGTCGATGACGAGCCCGCCGGCGCCGAGCGCGGCTGCACCCGCTGCGGCTATTGCCGGTGAGGTCGTGAAGTCAGGACGGGCGACGGGGTACCACACGTCGTTGACGTCGGCGCCCGACCAAACGAACACGGCTCGGTCCGCCGCACCGAGCCCGCGCGCCACCTCCAGCGAGGTCAGGAGCAGCGCCGCCCCCTGGTCGACGTAGAGAAACGCCGACATCAGCTTGGTGTAGGGGTCCGCCACGACCCTGTTGGTCTCCGACGGCTCCGCCAGGTCAGCCGCTGTTCGCTCCTCGGGAAACCAGGCGTAGGGGTTGGCGGCCGCCACCTTGGTGAACGGTGCCATCAGGTCGCCGAGATGTTTGCGCTGCTCGGAGAAGCTGCGGCCCGCCTTGGCCGCGATGGCACCCTCGAACATGGCGTAGACGTGCGCGGGCAGGATCAGCCCGATGGCCGTCTCGGTATCGTGGAGCCCGGGTCGTTCGACACCCACCACCTCGTCAGGCGCCGGTGCAGTCGGCGTGAGGCCTTCGGCCCCGCGACGAGCCGAGTTGACCGCCTCGGCGCCGGCAAGGAGGACCGCGCCGATCTCTCCGCGGGCGATGGCCTCCGCTGCCCTGGTGACCAGCAGCTGGGGGGTGTTTCCCCCGATGCAGGTCGTCTCGGCTCGCCGTGGAGTAACGCCGAGCCGAGCCGCCAGGTCACCCGCAGGACGATCACCGCCCCCGTTGATCACGTTGACCACCGTGATCGCGTCAAGCCGGTGCTCGATGCCGCGAGCCTCTGAGATCGCGCTCAGCGCGGCGCGTTCCATGAGCTCCACCGGCGTGACGAGTTGGTCCTTCTCGGTCACCTGACCCACGCCGACGATCACGGGTGTGCGCGCTGGGTCGATGGACATCGCTGCTCCAATCGCTCGGGCCCTCGCTACGCTCGCGGTGGTGCCCGGCTCGGTCCGGCACAGACTACCCGCTTACTGATCTGTGGATCAATAACACCAGCTCAGCGGGGGCGCAGGCCGTCGAGCAGGAGGCTGACGACGAACTCGGCGGCTTCGGCCGAGCTGAGGCCGTCGTCGGTGCTCAGCCGGCGATAGGCGAGCTGGCCGATCAGCGATGCAGCCGCATAGGCGACCACGCGTGGCGGCGCATCGCGGACCATTCCCTTGCGCTGGGCGTCACTGACCGCGTATTCCAGATCGCCGAGGAAGCGATCGAAGATCGTCAGCAGGTGACGGGTGAACCGTTCGCTGATGGCGGTCGCGTCACGAAACAGGAGCTTGGAGGCTTCCCGGTCGGCGTCGAAGAAGTCGAACACGGCCCGGACCGAGCTCTGCAGCGCCGACTCGACATCGGTCACCGATTCGTCCTTGAGGGCAGAATCGATCGAGTGCCGCAGTGCCGCTTCCTGCTCGTCCATCAAGGCGTCGAACAGCTCGTCTTTGGAGTCGAAGTACCAGTAGAGGGTGCCGTAGGAGACGCCCGCAGCGCGCGCGATGTCGGCCATGGTCGCGGCGTGGAAGTCGCCTGAGGAAAAGACCTGCTTCGCTGCGGCGAGGATCACCTGGCGGCGCTGTGACTTCTCGGCATCGCTGACCGCGCGACGGAACTCGGATCTACCTGCCACGCCCGCACGGCGCCGACTCACTGCGTGACCGGCACGAAGTCGGGGGGCAGCAGGGCGTCGTCGATGCCCGGATCGTCGGCACGGCGGCCGAGTTCGGCATGAGCGGTGCCTGCGAGTGACCACTGCCGCCAGGTGACCCAGCGCCCGCGCTGGTACCTCTCGTAGGTGATCAGCGCGTCGGCGCGCTCGGTGTTGGTGCACACCGCCGCAGCCCCGTCGGGATCCCGGTAGCCCACCGCAACGCAACGTTCGGAGGGCATGTCGACGTCGACCCGGAGTCGGCTGCGACCGATGGTGCCCGACACCGACCACCCGGGCAGGCCGAGCCGCGTGCGGAACAGCGGCGCCGCCAGCAACGGGTTGCGGGGCCAGTCCACGCCGTCGATTCGAAGCTGGAGCGAAGCCAGGGGCGCCAGTCGTCGCAGCGGTGGTCGTCGAGCGGACGCGGTGACCATCTCCAGCACGTCTCCCCCGCCCAGATCGGCGTGAAGCCAGGCCCACCGCTGGGCGTTGCCGTGCCCGTAGATCCGGGAGATGCCCCCGAGACCGCGCCTGAGGACGATCTCGTTCTCGTCGATCGTGACCGAGCCTGCAATGTGCGCCGCCGGCGCCGGGACCACTTGAGCCGCCGGGAGCAGCTGCTTGCGCCACACGGCCTCGGGGAAGGTGTAGAGGGGTGGGCTCTCGTCCTGGTAGGTCAGGTCCCACGAGATCGAACCCGCGCGTCCACGCATGACGCCGTCGCCGACTGTCACTGCACCGGAGTCGCCCGCGACATCCACCCAGGCATCGCGGGACAACGCCGCACCGGGTGAAGCAAGCGGGTACGGCCCGAAGCGCTCGAGCCGCGGCTTGGCATCCCGAGCGAACACTGCGAACCAGCCGAGGGTGTGCGGGTCTGCGCCGCGGTCAGGCGCCACGTTCTCGACGTGGAACCAGTATCCGCTTCCGGTGTCGAGATCTGTCCAGGTGGCGTACCACACCTCGAGGCGGTGGGGCTCGCCCCGCCAGCGGGGACGACCCAGTACCTCGGCGGTGGTCCTCACGACAGCAGCCGCTCGCGTCGCCGCGCCAGGCGACGCCCCAAGTGGAGCCACAGCGGGTAGGTGGCGAACAGGCCGGCGGCCACCAGATCCGTCTGCCGGGGCGGATCGCGGTATTCGACGGCGGTCACGCCCGAGTTGAGCATCCAGTCCCGCCCCGACCGGGCACCCATCGCCTTCCACACCGGCTTGGTCCAGCCCTTCTCCAGATAGAGCGAGATCGAGGTGCCGATGAACACGCCGAGTACCGCGGCGCCCGCGATTCTGGCAGCCTTCTCACTGGGAGCCAGTTCTTCGATGGCAACCCCGGCGCCGATGAGCAATGGTGGATCCACCAGGAAACTCATGTACGCGACGGTAGGGCGGCCGGGCGGCAGTCCGCAACGGCCGGGACAGGTGGTGAGATCATGAGACTCCCCGAACGGGCCATAGCCGGTGTCAGCTCGGCCCTGCTTCCGCCGGAGGCCGGAGGCCGGCCGGCCGAGAAGCTGCTGCCGGTGCTCACCAGCGGCCTGGAGCGGATGGACGGGCTGCAACGCACAGCCATCGTGGGCGCGCTCCTCGCCATCGACGGCTATGCGCTCGCCACGACGCGCCATCGCCTCGCGGACCTCGACGAGAAGGGCCGGGACAGGGTGCTGAGCCGGCTGGCTGCCGGTCACGCCGGCAGGGACCTGCTCATGGCCGCCAAGGCCTTCCTCCTCCTCATGGCAGGGGCCGACCAGTACCGCGACGAGATGATCGGGCGCGGCAACCGCTTCCCACCGGCACGTCCCGACCCCGACATGAACGTGGTCCCGTCGTCGGGCTGGGCCGACGATCACCGTTGCGACTACGTGGTCATCGGCTCCGGCGCAGGCGGCGCAATGGCCGCGCGCAGCCTGAGCCGCGCCGGGGCGGCGGTCGTGATCGTGGAAGAGGGACGGCGCCACGGTGTCGAGGAGTTCCGTCGCGAGCACCCGATCGCCCGCTTCCAGTCGATGTACCGCGAAGCAGGGGCCACCCTCGCGCTCGGGCGCCCGCCCATCGCCTTGCCGATCGGACGGGGCGTCGGCGGCACTACCCTCGTCAACTCCGGCACCTGCTACCGCACGCCGGCGCGTGTGATGCGACGCTGGAGGGACACCTGGGGTGTCCCGATGGCGGACCCGGCGGTGTTCGATCCCTACCTCGACGATGTCTGGGACACGCTTCAGGTCGCCCCCGCTCCCGCCGATGTGATCGGCCGCAACGCCGAGCTCACCATCGAGGGGGCCGGCCGCCTCGGATGGAAGGCATACCCGCTCAACCGCAACGCGCCGGGTTGCGCGGGCTCGTGCCAGTGCGCGATCGGGTGCCCTCGCAACGCCAAGGGCGGCGTGCACCTGAACGCACTCCCCCAAGCGTGCGAGGCGGGGGCAGTCATTCTGAGCGAGGCGCGCGTCGTGCGCATCCTCACGGAACGGGGCCACGCGACGGGGGTGCTGGCGCGCCGCCGCGATGGGTCGTCGTTCACCATCCACGCGGCGCAGATCGTCGTGGCGGCCGGTGCGACCGAGACTCCTCCCCTCCTCGCGCGGAGCGGCCTGGCACGACATCGCGAGCTGGGCCGGAACATGGCCATACACCCGGCGCTCTCCCTGGCCGGGCGGATGGAGGAGAAGGTCACACCTTGGCACGGGGTGCTCCAGAGCGCCGGCGTCGAAGAGCTGCACGACGTCGACGGCATCCTGATCGAGGCCACCTCCACTCCCCCGGGGATGGGGAGCATGACCCTGCCCGGCCACGGCCGTCGGCTGCTCGAGGAGATCGCCCGCGCCGACCATCTGATGGTGCTGGGGGCGATGGTCAGCGACAAGCCCTCCGGTCGGGTGGTGGGAACCCCGGCAGGGACGCTCATCGGATACAACCTCGCCGGCGACGACGCCTACCGCCTCAAACGAGCGCTCGTCGCCATGGGAGAGCTGGCGTTCGCAGCCGGTGCTCACGAAGTGCTCACCGGCATCCCGGGTCACGAGACCGCGTCGGACCTGGACGAGCTGATCGAAGCGGTGCGCCGCAGCGACATCAAGGCGCTGCACCTGGCCGCGTTCCACCCGACCGGTACCGCGCGCATGGGCCGGGACCCTCAACGCTGCCCTGTTCGACCGGACGGGAGGCTCAGAGGAGTCAGCGGCGTCTGGCTGGCGGACGCTTCGATCCTGCCGAGCTGTCCCGAGGTGAATCCTCAGGTCTCGATCATGGCCATGAGCCTCGCCGTCGCTGATCGCATGCTCGAGGCGGCCTGAGCTCTGCTTGGATCGACCGGGCGCGCCTGGTGCGAGCCCGGCGCGGACGAGCGGTCCCAGATCAGACCGGGGCGGCGGAGCGGAGGCTCGCCAGCGAGTCGAGGGCTGCTTCGGCCTCCTCGACGAAGCGCGCCACCAGGTCGCCGGCCGGGACGATCTCGTCGATCGCTCCGGTTGCCTGGCCCGCGGCGTAGCACTCCTTGTCAGGATCGACTTCGGCAGTCTCGTCACCACCGAGGTGCAGGGCGTTGTCGGACACGGATCGCATCATCTGCATCGGGAAGGGCTGGAGCTCCTCGGGATGCTCGTCGAAGTAGTCCGTGTAGCTGTTCCGCAGGCATCGCATGGTCTTGCCGCTGAAGGCGCGGCTGACAGTCGTCCCGTCCTCGGCGGTTCGGAGCAGCGCGTCCTTGTAGCCGGGAACTGCACGTGCCTCCGGGGTGGCGATGAAGCGGGTGCCGACCCACACCCCGTCAGCCCCGAGCGCCAGCGCTGCGGCGAGGCCTCGCCCGTCGAAGATCCCACCGGCTGCCACCACCGGGACCCTGTCGCCGACGGCGTCCACCACCTGCGGGACCAACGGCATCGTGGCAACCCTGCCGGTGTGGCCGCCGGCTTCGGTTCCCTGGGCGACGACGATGTCACAGCCGGCGTCGACGGCCCGGACGGCATGGCTCACCTTGCCGCACATGTTCACCACCAGCAGGTCGTGCTCGTGGCACAGCGACACGACCTCTGAAGGGACGCCGAGGCCGGCCACGAACACGCCGGCACCGCCCTCGATGATCCGGCTGACCAGATCGGCCATGTCGCCTGGCATGGCAGTCAACAAGTCCACACCGAAGGGCTTGTCGGTGAGGGAGCGGACGAGGCCGATCTCGGTCTCCATCTGCTCCGGGAGCATCGTTGCCGCACCCAGGCAGCCGAACCCACCGGCTTCGGAGACGGCGGCACAGAGCTGGTGGTACGCAACCCCTCCCATGCCGGCAAGCATCACCGGATGGTCGATGCCGAGCAGATCCGTGAGTCGTGTGCGGAGCATGGAGTCGTCCTTCCTGCATTCAGGTCACATCGGGTGGTCGTGTTCCATCGGGCGGCCAAGGTGCTGCGCCGTCCTCGAGGTCGATGGCGAGCGAGCGCAGCACCACGGAGATCATCTGCCAGGCGCCGATGGCGCTGACCAGTTCGATGAGAGCCTCGGTGTCGCCGACGGCGCTTGCGCATTCCGCCCAGGTCGCAGAGCTGATCGCACCCCTGTCGATCACCTCGTCACTGGCCGCGAGCACAGCCCTGTCCGCCGGCCCGAAGCCGGTGTGCGCGCGCCAGTCGCGGACAGCGAGGACATCGGGCTCGTCGATGCCGACGCCCCGGGCGATGGGCCAGTGTTGTGTCCATTCGTAGACCGAGCCGGTTCGCCACGCGATCCGCATGATGACCAGCTCGCGGAGCCTCGCGTCGAGGCTGTTCCTCAACAGCAGTTGTTCGAGGAGGTCGTAGAGCCTCCTGGCGAGCGGCGGGTGCTGGAGCAACACCTGGAAGACCCTGAGGTCGGCCATCCCCTCGGGGACACCACCGTCGACAGCGGCTCGCCGCGCCGCCTCGAGCCCGAGTTGGCCGATTCGGCTGCCGCCTCGCGGGGTCACCTCGGCCCACCCTGTTCGGGGACGATGACCCCGTGGACGGGTGCGGTCTCGTCGCCCTCGCCTGCCATCGCGACGAGGAGGTCGGCGGCACCACCCAAAGAGACCGTACGACGAGGCAGCTCGTCGAACGGGTAGGCACCGGAGGCGAGGAGATCCAGGGCCGCCCGGTAGGCCGGTACGTCCACGCCCAGCGCGCCGAGTATCCGCAGTTCCTTGAACACGACCATGTCGGGTGCGAACCCCGGCGCACCTGCCGAGCCCTTGGTGCCCGCCAGGACGATCGTTCCTCCTGCCCGCGCCAACTCGACGGCCTGGGCGACGACACCGGGTGCCTTGGCCGTCACGTCGACCACGACGTCGGCGAGCCCGCCGGTTGACCCGCGGATGGCCTCGACCGGATCGTCGACGGTTACGTCGACGGTGAGATCGGCCCCGAAGCGCTGGGCCATCTCGAGGCGGGGTGCGTCGCGGGCACCGTGGCCGGTCACCATCACGAAGCCCGCTCCGGCCTCCCGAACCGCCGCCACCGCGCAGAGCCCCCGAATGCCGGGCCCGAGTATCGCCACGACAGCCCCCGGCTTGGTCTCGGGAACGGTCACCGCCCACCTGATGCCCGCTCCCAGCGGGTTGAACACGGTGGCGAGCACCGGGTCGAGCCCGTGGGGCACCTTCAGCAGCATCGAGTCCGGCGACAGGTACTGGTGGGTCGCGTAGCCACCCCACAGCGATGGTGGTGTCGCCACCGGTACGAACCCGTACATGTCGCCCAGGCCGTGATTGCGACAGTGCCGGTAGTTGCCCTCGATGCAGCGCTCACAGGAGCGACACGACTGGAACACCTCGACCGCCACCCGGTCACCGGTGACCACTCCCAACCTGTCGGCAGCCACCGGGCCGATCTCCTCGATGAGGCCGACGCTCTCGTGGCCGGGGATGAAGGGGGCACCGGTCGGGAGAGTGCCGGTGAACTGCTCGTGGTCGGTGCCGCACAGGCCACAGGCTTCGACTCTCATCAAGGCGTCATCGACTGTGATCTCGGGGAGGTCGAACTCCTGCAGGGTCAGCCGGCGGGGTGCCTCGAGCACCAGCGCCGTGGCGCGGCCAGGTCCGGCGTGGCCGGAACTCGACTGGCTCATGGCCGTCCTCTCTGCCCCCCTACAGCGGTCTGGCTGGTGCCGGGCGCTGCGCTCCGGCCCGTCCCGACCCTAGCCCTTACTGATCCACGAGTCAATAAGCCAGCCCAAGCCGGTTCTGTGAACGCGCGTGGCCCCTATAGGGGCCTTTTCGGTTCACAAAACGCGTGGGTCGGTTACAGGACGCGTGACCTGCTCAGCTGCAGGCGGTGAGGCGGAGGGAGTCGCCGGCTTCGGCGATGTCGGCTGCTTCCTGGTTCGCGGACCACTCCTCCAGTGCGGCGAGGAGCTCGGCGCGATCCTCGGCGGTGTCCATCACGAAGTCGACCCGCACGCAGAACGAGTCCCCCTCCTCCCACGCCACGTACCAGTCCCCGCCCCACCCCTCGGCCGCCTGCTCGGCGTCCACCCGCTCCACCTCGGAGTCGAGCAGCTCGACGAGGACCAGCTCACCGAAGGCTCCCTCGTCGACCACCTCGCCGTCCGCCGGCGGTGCCTCGACTGCGACGGCTCCCTCACCGTCCAGATAGGCATCGGGGTGCAACAGCTGCTCGCTCGTCGTGGGCGGCTCGGCGAAGGCGGCCTCGATCGCCGCTTCGCCTCCGTCATCGACGATGGCACTCACCAGCCCGGGCCCGGCCAGATAGGGGAACGACAGCACCTCGGTGAGGATCGGGGGGATGTCGGACACGTCGGTGTCCCCACCCGTGCTCAGCTCCTCCTCGGTCGCCTCGAACTGCTCCTGGGAGGAGAGCGTCTGGCGATACTGCTCCTCCACCCTCATCGCACTGCCCTCGACGAGCACGCTGAAGCCGAAGGCCGATTCGTCGTCGGCATCGTCGAGATCTTGACGGTCGAGGTCGTAGAGCTGGTCGTCGAGCGCATGAGTCAGCTCGTGCACGAGCACCACCCTGACGAAGGGAGTCAGCTCGGTGCCGCGCACCACCAGCTCCGCTGCCTCGGGGTCGTAGAAGCCGACGACGCCGACCCCGAGCAGCTTCCTCAGCGACTCGGCGAAGTCCACCCCTTCCTCGACCAGTCCGAGGGCGACCAGCAGCCGGCCGGTCCGGTCGATCTCGTCACGATCCTCCTCGAAGTCACGAAGGAGACGCTGGATGAACTCGTCGTCACCCACGAAATGGACCTGCGGCTCGGAGCTGAACTGCTCGTTCCTGGCGGCCTCGATGAAATCGATGATCTCGTCGATGGCCACCTCGAACTCGTCGGGCACCGGCTGCCCCGTCGTCGACGGGGTTGAGGAGGTCGGCGGTTCATCCTGGGTGCTGGTCGATCCCGGGCCCGGCGAGGCCACGTCGCCGCGAGTGGCCAGGTAGAGCACACCGGCCAGCAGTGCGATGCCCAGCGCGGCTGCGAGTGCGAACACCGCCGCGCGCGACGAACCCGCTCTCTCCATATTCCTCCTCGGCCCCCGGCACTGGCTCTCAGGCTACGTGAGCCGGGACAGCGTTCGACGTCGGACACAGCCGGCGGTCGTGGGTTGTCCGGTAGCGTCGGCCCCGCAGAGGAGCTCAGCAGAGGGGGTCGACAGAAGTGAGGAAGCAGCTGACCAGGGAAGCGGCGTGAAGCCGGTCCGCTTCAGCGTCGTGGGGGTCGAGCACCTGCACGCCTTCCTCCAAGCGGGCTTGCTCGTGGAGGCTGGTGCCGAGCTCGTGTCGTACTTCTCCCCCGAGGGAGATCTTCTCGCAGGCTTCTCCCAGATGTTCCCCCAGGCACGGCGCGTCCCGGACCAGCGGGAGATAATGCTCGACGACACCATCTCGCTCGTCGTGTGCGCCGCGCGGCCCGACCTCCGGGCTGCCACAGCCGTCGAGGCGATGCAGCACGGCAAGGACGTCTTCGTCGACAAGCCGGGTGCGACGACGTTGGGGCAACTCGAAGAGCTGCGCCGCGTCCAGAGCATCACCGGGTGTCGCTGGGTCGTCTTCTTCTCCGAGCGCCTGACCAGCCCGGCCACCATCAGGGCTGGTGAGCTCGTCGGGGCGGGCGCAATCGGAGAGCCCGTCCACACGACAGGCCTGGGCCCCCATCAGCTCACTTCGAGCCCGCGACCGGAGTGGTTCTTCGACCCGGCACACACAGGCGGGATACTCGCCGACCTGGCTTCGCACCAGGTCGATCAGTTCCTCCACTTCACCGGTGCCCGCGACGCGCGGGTCCAGGCCGCTCTGGTGGCCAACTGGAACCGGCCGGATCATCGGGACTTCGAGGACTTCGGCGAAGTCCTCCTCAGCTCTGCCGGAGCAACCGGCTGGGCCCAGGTCGACTGGCTGAGCCCCGACGGTTTGGGGACCTGGGGGGATGTCAGGCTGACGATCCTCGGCACCGAGGGAACCATCGAGATCCGCAAGAACATCGACCTGGCGGGGCGGTCCGGTGGAGATCACCTGTTGATCGTCGACGACCGGACCGTGCGCCACGTCGACTGCACCGGCGTGGAACTGCCCTTCGCGTCGTCGCTGCTGGCCGACGTGCTGGACCGTACCGAAACGGCCATGACGACGGATCACGCCTTCCGGGCCACCGAGTTGGCCCTGCAGGCACAGGCGCAAGCGACCCGCCTCGGCCTGTTGAGCGGCCAGTCCTGATCCGAAGTCGTCCGCACGAGATCAGTCGGCTCGACGCTCGTCCCCGTCGGGCACCAGCCGCCGGGCCACAACGTGTCGGCGGATCCAGGCGTGCATCGCTATGCCCGACGCCACTCCTGCGTTGATCGATCTGGTCGACCCGAACTGGGTGATCGAGCAGGTCAGCGACGCTGCCTCGCGGGCTTGCTCCGACAAGCCCGGTCCCTCCTGGCCGAACACCAGCACGCAGCGTTCGGGCAAGTCGACCGACTCGATCGGAACGGAGCCCGGCAGGTTGTCGACACCCACCACCTCGAGCGAGGAGCCCTCGGCGAAGGCCATGAGGTCCTCGATGGCGCGATGGTGGCGTATGTGCTGATAGCGGTCAGTGACCATCGCGCCGCGTCGGTTCCAGCGCTTCTGGCCGACGATGTGCACCTCGGCCGCGAGGAAGGCGTTGGCGTTGCGCACGACGGTGCCGATGTTGAGGTCGTGCTCCCAGTTCTCGATCGCGACATGAAACGGGTGACGCCTCCGGTCGAGGTCGGCCACGATCGCGTCGTGATGCCAGTAGCGATAGCGGTCCACCACGTTGCGCCGGTCGCCCTCGGCGAGCAGCACGGGATCGAGGCGTGGGTCATCGGGCCAAGGCCGTGGGTGTGGACCGACGCCATGTGGCTCGGGAAGTGCCATGGAGCAACATCGTGACCGAATCGGCAGGCTCGATCCAAGCAAGTCAGATCGCGCGGACCACGAGGACGGCCACCGCGGCCACGAGCACCACGAGCACCACGGTCTCGAAGGTGCGCGACGCCATCCGTCTCGACAGCCGGATGCCGATCGGGAACACGACCACGACCGGCACCAACGCCAGCGCGCTGGCAACCAGAGTGCTCCAGGTGTAGAGGCCGAGCACGGCGATAGAGATCGCCTGTACCAGGCTGAACAGGGCGAACAGCGTGGTCGTGCTGAACAGGTAGGCGTCGCGGGGGAGACGGAATGCGTGGAAGTACGTCCCTATCAGCGGTCCACTTATGCCAGTCGCTCCGTGCAACGCACCCGAGACCACTGCAACCAGCGGCGCGGTCGGCTTCGTCACCCGCTCCGACAGCCGGAAGTCGGGATGTACCAGCAGCACCACGACGTAAAGGGTCACCAGCGAGGCGAGCACGAGCGCCAGGGAGGTCTCGTTCAGCTCCTCCAACACGAGCGCGCCCAGTGGAACGGCCAGCGCCCCGAGCACGAGCATCACCCCCACGTGCCGGGAGTCGCCTCTGGCGCTCCAGCTGTCGGTGACGAGCCAGGCGTTGGACAGCACCGAGGGAAGGGCCATCACCACCACCGCCGTCTCCACGCCGAGGGGTATGGCCAGCACCGGTACCGCGATCAGCGGCAGACCGAGGCCGGTCACCGACTTGATGAGGGACCCCGCGGCTACCGCCAGGGCGACGTACACGAAGTCGGGCGCGCTCATGCGTCGCTCGTGCGGCAACGAAGCGACACTGGAACGTCCTGGTTCGTGCCCGACATCGACGGCAGGCTAGCCCCCGACATGTTCTGAATGGTCCGTTCCAGGCTGCGGGACCTGCTGCAGCAACCCTCCCCCTTGACCGGCGCCTCGCTTGGTCCACACACTGGCGGCACCCGGATACTCGGAGGCCCGCCATGACCGACCTGGCCCAGCGACTCAGCGACATCGTCTCTGCTGACGGCGTGCTCGCCGGCGGCGCCATAAGCGAGGACTACACCCACGACGAGGCCCTCACCGCAGGGCACGTGGTGCCCGATCTCGTCGTGCGGCCGGCGACCACGGCCGAGGTCGCCGGGGTTCTTCGGTCCGCCAACGAGCAGGGGATCCCGGTGACCGCCCGGGGCAGCGGCACAGGGCTGTCGGGGGCGTGCGTACCGAAGTCACGAGGGATCGTGCTGTCGATGGAGAGGATGAACCAGATCCTCGAGATCGACCTCGAGAACCATGTCGCCGTCGTCCAGCCCGGTGTCACCCTCGATCAACTCGACGAGGCCACCGCGCCCCACGGCCTGATATGCCCGATCTACCCGGGGGAGAGCAGCGCCTCGCTGGGAGGCAACGTCGCCACCAATGCCGGCGGGATGAGAGCGGTCAAGTACGGCGTCACCCGCCATCAGGTGCTCGGCCTCGAAGCGGTGCTCCCGACGGGTGAGGTCATCCGCAGTGGCGGCAAGTTCGTGAAGTCCACCAGCGGCTACGACCTCACCCAACTGATAATCGGCTCCGAGGGAACGCTGGCCGTCGTGACCGAGGTGACGCTTCGACTCCATCCCAGGCTGGCGTACACATCCTGCGTGCTGGCCCCCTTCCGGAGCCTGCGAGAGGTCACCGGGGCAGTCCCGACGATCGTGGGCAGCGGCCTCGACCCGGTGATCCTCGAGTACATCGACATGATGTCGATGGCAGCCACCACGGCCAACGTCGGCCTGGAGCTGGGCATACCCGATGAGATCCGCGACGCCGCCCTCGCCTACCTGGTGGTCGTCATGGAGAACAGCCGCGCCGACCGGCTGGACGAGGACGTCGCCGCAGTGAGCGAGCTGGTGCTGGAGCTCGGCGCGATGGACGTCTACGTGCTGCCACCTCACCCGACTGCACAGCTGCTCGAAGCGCGTGAGAAGGCCTTCTGGGTCGCAAAGCAGAACGGTGCCGACGACATCATCGACGTCGTCGTGCCGAGAGCCTCGATCCCCGACTACCTGGAGCGGGTCGCCGAGCTGGCGCAGGAACACGCAGCCCTCGTCGCCGGCGCCGGTCACGCCGGCGACGGAAACGTCCACCTCGCGATCTTCCAGCCCGACACCGAGAAGCGGGGCGAGCTCATGCGCGGGATACTTGCTGCCGGTCTCGAGCTCGGCGGCGCCATCTCGGCCGAGCACGGCATCGGATCGGAGAAGCGGCCCTACTTCAACGAGCTCGAGGACCCGGCCAAGCTGGCGCTCATGAGGCGGCTGAAGGCCGCGTTCGACCCGCAGGGGATACTGAATCCGGGCACGCTCTTCGACTGATCGGCCCCGCCGGCGACAAGGAGGAAACGTGAAAGGCGCTGAGGCACTGATCAAGACACTCGTAGACAGCGGTGTCGAGGTCTGTTTCATGAACCCGGGCACTTCGGAGATGCACTTCGTCGCCGCTCTCGACAGAGTGCCCGGGATGCGCGGCGTGCTCGCGCTCTTCGAAGGTGTCGCCACGGGTGCAGCCGACGGCTACGCACGCATGACCGGCAAGCCGGCGTCGACCCTCCTGCACCTCGGTCCCGGGCTTGCGAACGGCTTGGCCAACCTCCACAACGCACGGCGCGGGGCAACACCTGTGGTGAACATCGTCGGCGAGCACGCCACCTACCACAAGCAGTACGACGCCCCGCTCGAGTCCGACATCGAGGCGATCGCGGGGAACGTGTCCGGTTGGATCATGTGCCCCCGAACGCCCGAGCAGGTCGGCCCCGACGCCTCTGCCGCGGTGGCGGCGTCCTACGGTCCGCCTGGCCAGGTCGCGACTCTGGTGCTGCCCGCCGACGTCACCTGGCTGGAAGCCGGTGGACCGGCTCCCCCCGCGCCCCACGCGGCGCCGACCGAGGTACCCATCGAGCGCGTCGAGGATGTCGCCAAGGTCATGGCGGCCGGCGAGACCTCGGCGCTGCTGGTCGGGGGGTCGGCATCCCGACGAGACGCCTTGCTGGCCGCCGGGAGGGTGGCCGCGGCATCAGGGGCGAAGCTGCTCGCCGAGACCTTCCCGTCACGCCTCGAGCGAGGCGCCGGACTCCCGGCGGTCGAGCGGCTGGCGTACCTGGCGGAGTTCATCCTGGCCCAACTCGACGGGATCCGAAACCTGGTGGTCGTCGACACGAGGACACCGGTTGCCTTCTTCGCCTACCCCGACAAGCCGAGCCTCCTCGTGCCCGAGGGCTGCACGGTCCACCTGCTGGCCGCTCCCGGCGAGGACGCAACCGGCGCGCTCCAGGCGCTCGCCGACGTGCTCGGCGCACCCGACGAGGTCGCCACGCAGCCTCCGTCCCGCCCCGATCGGCCCACCGGGGAGATCACCGCCGAGGCGGTCGCCAACGCCATTGGAGCGTTGCTCCCCGAAGGGGCCATCGTCTCCGACGAGGCCAACACCGCCGGCCTCTGGATACCGGCCGCCACCGCCGGCGCACCCCCCCACGACTGGCTCTGCCTCACCGGGGGCTCCATCGGCCAGGGCATGCCGGTGGCCACCGGTGCGGCTGTGGCCTGCCCGGACCGGCCCGTCGTCAGCCTCGAGGCCGACGGCAGCGCCATGTACACGCTCCAGTCCCTTTGGACCCAGGCACGCGAAGGCTTGGATGTGACCACCGTCGTGTTCAACAACGGCTCCTACGCGGTGCTGAACCTCGAGCTCGCCCGGGTCGGCGCCGAGCCGCCCGGTCCACAGGCCGAAGCCATGCTCGACATCTCCCACCCCGACCTCGACTTCGTGTCGCTGGCACAGGGCATGGGTGTGGAGGCATCGAGACCCGAGACGATGGACGAGTTCTGTGACCGGTTCGCCGCGGCGGTCGCCGGCGACGGACCGAACCTGATCGAGGTGGTGCTCCCCGCGGGGTTCTGACCGGCTCCGGTCGGGGGTCATGGTACCGGCGTGGCGTGGGTCAACCGGCCGAGCAGACCTGTGGCAGGCGCCTGCGGGGCTCGGCGACGGTCAGGTCCTCCAGCGTCGCCAAGAGCTCGGCTCTGTCTGGCCCGAGGGCGGGATCGGACCACCGGTTGGACAGCTCGCCCGGGTCCTCGATCAGGTCGTACAGCTCGCTGTTGGGCGGGTTCACCAGGTCGTGGGTGATCCGGAACCGTTCGGTGGTGAGTGTCCGGAGTTGGAAGACCCCGGGGGCCACGTCGTCCTCGGTCAGGACATGCGAGCGGGGTTCGCCGAACAGCGAGGTGCCCTCCATGTGCGGCGGCACCTCGAGCCCGCATGACGAGAGCAGGGTGGGCGCCAGATCGATGGTTCCGACCGGCGCGTCTACCGACCCGCCGACCGCCACGCCGGGGCCGGCCACGATCAGGGGAACCTGCAGCAGGGCCTGGTAGTGGAGCGGGCCCTTGAGGATCATCTGGTGCTCGCCCATGAAGTCGCCGTGGTCGGAGGTGAAGACGACCAGCGTGTCGTCTGCGAGCCCGGACTCGGTGAGGGCTCCGAGGATGCGGCCGATGGAGCTGTCGATCTGAGCGATCATGCCCCAGTACGCCGCGAGGATCGAGAGCTGCTCGTGCTCGCTGAAGAGCGCCCAGCCGGGGTTGGCCCACTCGAGCTCGGTTCCCCGGAAGCCCTGCGTCCAGGCCTGGTGATGGGGCGGCTTGCGGGCGAACTCCTCAGGATGGGCTGCCGGGAGGACCTCGAGCATGTCCGCGGGTCGGTAGCGGTCGCACCATGGGGCGGGTGGGTCGAAGGGGTGGTGGGGATCGGGGAAGCTGACCCAGCAGAAGAAGGGTCGGTCGACCTCGCCGAGCCACTCGATGGCGCGGTCGGCGATCCAGTGGGTGTGGTGCTCCTCCTCCGGTAGGTGGTTCCGCCAGGTCTGGGTCGGGTCCCATTCGCGTCCATCGGCTTCGGGCTGCATGAGCCGCAACCGCTCGACCCCCTTGTCGCGGCCATGGCGGAACAGGTGCCGTCCGTAGTGCAGACCCATGGGCGGTGGGCCGAAGCCCCAGTTCCAACGCCCCACGGCGGGCGCCAGGCGGATGTTGTGCACATCGGAGGTGAGCTCGACGTGGTCGAACCCGAAGTAGGGCCCGAACCAGTCGTGGGCGACGAGCGCGGCGTCGGGCACGGATTCGACCGCCCCGGTGGGGAGATCCGGGTAGTAGGAGGCAAAGTGGGCCTTGCCGAACAACGAGGTGGAGAAGCCGCCGGTGCTGAAGGCCGCGGCGAGCGACTCCCGGGCCGCTCCGGCCGGCAGGTCGATGCCGTTGCGCACGACGCCGCTGCTGGAGGGGTACGTACCGGTGAGGATTGCCGCCCGGGCCGGCATGCAGTAAGGGTTCTGTGTGCGAGCCCGGGTGAAGGTGGTACCCCGGCCGGCCAGCGCGTCGAGGTTGGGTGTCGCCTCCAGCGCATCGCCGTAGGCGCCGAGCGTCGTGGCCTTGTGCTGGTCGGTGGTGATGAGCAGGACGTTCACGGGTACCAGCCTTGCCGTTGCCGTGCCCGGGGCGGGATTCGAACCCGCACGGTGGTGGTCCCACCAGGGGGGTTTAAGCCCCCCGCGTCTACCAGTTACGCCACCCGGGCTCGTCCCACCGTATGCCAGGCGCCCCGGGGGGGCTCGTATGGCGTCGGTCTTTGGTCCCCGCTGTGACGAACTGGGGCTGGCTTTGCGTGGCGGCTGTCGATAACGTTCGTTATCGACAGCGTCGAGAGAGGCAACGACGATGGGGGACGATGATGGGGGCAGTCGCCGACCGGTCATATGACCGGCTACCCGAGTACAACCCGCTGGGCATGCCACTGGACTGGGCCTGGCTGAGAGGGGTCGGCAGCGAGTGGGGGGTGCGTCCCAAGCCCAGCGCCCGGGGCCTCACGATGATGGACATCGCCGTCGGCAGCTACGGCGAGGTACCGGAGCAGCCACAGCACCGTTCGATGGCCCCGCGGGGATGCGACATCGACGGGGAAACACCCGACATGGGCTACATCCTCAACCGCAAGTCCCAGGTCTGGTCCGAGAACGTCGCAGAGCTGTACGAGGAGGCGGTGGCCCGGCAATGGTCAGCCACCCGTGACATCCCCTGGGGCGAGCTGCGGGAGCTGCCCGACGACATCGAGCACGCCATCTGTCAGCTGTGCACGACCCTCTCCGAGATCGAGATGATCGCCGCTGACCTCCCCGCCAAGTGGATGTGGCGCATGAACCACGACTTCGTCGAAGCCAAGATGTTCCTCTGCACCCAGATCATGGACGAGGCCCGTCACACCGAGGTCTTCCGCAAGCGGGCGCTGGCCAACGGAGGCGGTCTGCTCAAATCCCGGTCAGGCGCCTCCAGCCTCCTGCGCACCATCATCGAAGCCAAGACCTATACGCAGGCCTCCGCGCTCATGCATCTCCTGGGTGAGGGCTTCATCCTCGACGTCTTCCGCCAGGGCGAGCTGATCGCGCCCACCGATGTCGAGAAGAAGATCTTCCGCATGGCCATGCAGGACGAGGCCCGCCACGTCGCCTACGGCACCCTCCACATCCGCTACAGCATCGAGCACGATCCCGACGTCGCCGAGGAGATCCACGAAGCCCTCGACCACGGCGAGGGTGTGCTCATGGAGTTCGGCACCCAGCCCGACCTCACCACGGCCATTGCCCTACTGCTCGCCGGCAGCGCCGACGACGTCGAGGAGAAGGGGTTCCCGATGCAGCAGGCGATGGCGGTCAAGCTCCTCACCTCCTATCTGGCTCGCTGCGAACGGGCCGGCTTGAACCGGCTCGAGCGCACTCTCCTTCCCGTCGAGATGCTCGGGATCGACCGGCAACAAGGCATCCCCGCGGCGTGAGGAGGCAGCGATCATGACCGAGGGCAATCGCATCGACAGCGTCGACTTCTTCGACAGCCTGGCTGCCAACATGAACTCACGACCGACCGAGTACGAGGTGCTGGGCGACGTGGACATCGACCTGGGCCTGCTCATGCGCCGTCGCGACGACGGGGACTTCCGGCTCCGCCTCCGCTTCGAGGGCATCGAGTGCACCGGCGTTGCAGAGGCCGAGGACGGCGACGAGAAGCTGGCCGACTGCTATCTCGACGGAGACATCGACGCCTGGCAGGCGATGTTCGATGACATCGCCGACAACGGCCGAGCCGTGGGACGCCAGACGATCAACAGCCTGACCCTTGTCGGCGAGGCGATCCGGGTGCGGGGCGATGATCCGCTCGGGATCGACAAGTTCTTCCGCTACAACCAGACAATGCAGGCCTTCTTGGACGGTGCGGCTCAGCTCGCGTCGGCCGGGGCAGGCTGAAGGGATCAGTCATGGACGCACCGACCTGTCCCTCCTGTGGGGACGCCCTCACCCGGGTGCTCGACCTCCCGTATGGTTACTGGGAGTGGAACGGGACAGAATACGAGCTCAAGAGCACCTCACAGAGGGTCGACGTGGCACCATGGGCCTGCGCCGGATGTCTCGGCGAGCTACGCGACTTCCATCCTCAGGACAAGGTCTCCAGGACCTGAAGGGCAGACGATGAACGCCGACGGAGACAGCACGTGAGCCACAAGGTCGTCGAGGAGGCCTGCATCGGCTGCGGCGGATGCGAGTACGCCTGCCCGACCGGTGCGCTGCGCAAGACCGATTCGTTCCTCGGGCTGTTCGTGATCAACCCACTCACCTGCAACGACTGCGGGGAATGCGTCGACAAGTGCCCGACTGACGCCATCATGCCCGACCCCGATTGGGTCGAGTGCAACAACACCGGCTGCCCTCTCACGTCGAAACGGCTGGCCGACATCGAGTGCTCGGTCTGGCAGGATCGCTGCCCCGAGTGCAAGACGACGCTGTGGCGCAGCGCCGAGGGCGACTGGGAATGCCCGCGCTGCGGCATGGGTCGCAAGGTGCAGTGCCCCCGCACCCACCGTCTCGACGAGATCAAGGCGCGCTATCCCGAGGTCATCTCCTCGACGATCTGAGTGCGACAGCGTCAGGCGACGGCGCCGGCATGGTCGGGTACCGGCCGCAGGTGAGCCCGTGGAGCCGCTTGCGTCAACGCATCCCAGAGGTGACGGCGGATGCGGGCGGCCATCACCCCCGAGAGGTTGTTGGCGGCCACAACTCCCTCGACGAGGTCGGCCATGACCGCTGCGAAGGGCCGATCGGCGACCTGCAGCGCGACCATCACCCCGGTCGGCCGACGGGTGATCGCCCGATCGACACCCGGAGTCCGCGGCGGGGTGCGAAACGACGGTGAGACCAACGCCAGGGAGCGGGCCGCCTCGCTCACCACCCTCACCGCCTCGCTGAACTGAACCGCGACCCCTTCCATACCGATCATCCTGAGGGGGACCGGTGACAATCCGGACTCCCCCGGCCCCGCCCCTCACGCCTCCGACACCGGAGCGTGACGGGTCGACCACCCGACATCGGTGACGAATGGCACACGCCGCGCAGGGATGACACACTGAGGCGCCTGTTGGCTGTGTGAACGGTCGTATGCGACTGGGGCGCACGGCTTCATCGGCTGGCGGAACCGGGAAGTCGAGATATGGGAGTTGAAATGGGAGGAAGCGGGAGCGGTCCACGTCGCGGTGTCCGTGGAGGACGCCACGTGCCCTACAACGGGCTCACCAGGCGCGAAATGCTCAAGCTCAGCGCCGCCGGGGTGATCATCGCCCCGGGTGTGGGAAGCCTGCTGGCAGCCTGCTCGGACAAGTCGATCGACTCCGGTGGCGGCGGCGACAACACCAACACCGGGCCGACGCAGTTGGCCGACGACTTCACCGTCGACGTCGACACCATCAAGATCGGCGTGGTTGCCCCCTTCAGCGGGGTCTTCGCCTGGCTGGGCGACGTGGTCAACGAGTCGCTCGACATCGCCCTCGGTGAGATCAACAACCAGATGGGCGGCTTCGGTGGTGCCAAGGTCGAGGCGGTGCGCGCCGACGCGGACGTGCTCGAGCTCGCCGAGGGCACCAACCGCGCCTACAACGAGCTGGCGAGCCAGGACGACGTGTCGGGCATCATCTGGTGCACCGCTCTGGGGCTGGACTTCCTCTTCACCGACGTCGAGCGGGATCAGATGCCCATCGTGTCGGTGTTCCAGGACCTCCAGCTCGAACAGAAGCTGTGGCCCAACGCCGGCCCCCAGTCGGTCTTCCAGACGCTGCTGCCGTTCGATATGGCGCTCGACGTGGTCGGAGGCTACCTGGCCGACGACCGCGGGTACACCAACACGCTGCTGGTGCGCGATTCGCTCCTCACAGCCCTCTACCAGGAGCGGGTGCTCGAGCTCTACGAGGAGACCGCCGAGAAGTTCAACCTCGAAGCCCTGTCCGAGGTGACCTACACCACCGGTGCGGGTGATCCGGGAGGCATCGTCTCCCAGATGGAGGACAGCAACTGCGAGACAGCGGTGATCGTGGGAACCCCCGACGACACCGCGCTGATCGCCAAGGAGCTCCAGGCCCGGGACATGGACTTCGTGGGCCGCTCGGCCATCGAGGCCGGCGAGTTCCGGCCACAGCTCTTCGGCACCCCGGCGAACATGGGCGAACCCCGCTGGATAGACCTCGCCGAAGGTGCCGCCAAGCAGGGCTGCCTCACCGCCTGGCACCTGGCAGGGATGCTGTACCTGCCCAACCTGCCCATCCACGAGATGGTCAAGAACAACACCCCCGACCTGAAGCTGACCGGCGGCGAGGAGTCACCGGCCGACGCGCTCTGGGCGATCCTGCAAGGCATCAGGGTCGCGGGAACGGCCAAGGACCGCACCGCCATCTGGATGGGAATGGAGCAAACCGGCGAGATCCAGTTCACCACCCTGCCATTCGAGTTCACCGAGGAGAACCACCTCCGCGTGCGCCCCGAGGAGGCAGTGCTGGTGTCCCCCGAGTACGGCCCCGAGGCGAAGTCCCCCTTCACCCCGGGACCGGCCGACACCGATCCCCCTTACGTGCTGGGCAAGGAGTGGCAAGAGGGCCAGGCCAACTTCGGGTACGAGTTCGGACCGGTACAGGTCGTGCGCCCCACCGTGGAGATCAACAGGGAGATCCATCCCGAGACCGTCGACATCATCCTCGAGCAGGGCTACGGCGATCAGGCGGTGAAGGAGCCTCCCGACGCAGTAGGCCTCGACGTCGAGATGACCGACAACGGAGACCTCTTCTGACCGACACGAAGCGAGTGCAGTAGAACAAGCGGGGCGACGAGAGATGGAAGACCTGGTACTGGTCCTGCGGGTGGGCCTCGTCGAGGGCTCGGTTCTCGCTCTCATCGCGTTCGGCTACTCGCTCATCTTCGCGACCACGAGGGTGGTGAACTTCGCCCAGGGTGCGCTGGTCCTCGTGGGCGGGATGGCCTACCTGCAGTTCGCCGACGCCGCCTTCACCGAGGTGCCCGTGTGGCTGGCCGCCATCCTGGCGATCGCCGTCGCGGCGGCCGCGGGCGCGGCGGTCTACGCCGTGGCGATCTTGCCACTCGGCCGTTTCAATCCGACCGTCGACATCGGCTGGATCATCACGACCTTCGCGATCGGTGCGATCCTCATGGAGCTCGTCGCCAGGCGCTACGGCACGCTCTCCTACCCGGTTCCCCCCATCATCGCCTCCGTCAACGGTTGGGAAGGGAGTTCCGTCGCCGAGGTACCCGTGAGCGTCGAACAGGTCACCCTGGTGCTGGGGACGCTGGGGCTGCTCGCCGTGCTCGAGCTGTTCCACCACAAGACGATCTACGGCAGGGCGTTCAGGGCGGTGGCCCAGGACTCGCAGATGGCTTCGATGCTGGGCATCTCCGTTCGTCGGATGGTCGTGCTGTCGTTCGTGCTGGCCGGAGCGCTGGCCGCCGTGGCCGCCCTCCTGGTGGGGCCGCTCATCAACGTGGGGCCGCTGCCCTTCCAGCTGTTCGGGATCCAGGCGTTCATAGCCGTCGTCCTGGGAGGGCTGGGCAGCACACGAGGGGCCATCGTGGGCGCCTACATCGTCGGGTTGCTCGCAGCGTTCCTTCAAGTGGTGCTCGGATGGACCGACTACGTGCAGTTCATCGTCTTCGGCGTCTTCCTCGTCGTGTTGGCGGTGCGGCCCACGGGCATCTTCGGTGAGCCGCTGGTGGAGAAGGTATGAGTGAGACCACCCGCTCCGCCACCGCCGGTGATCGGGACGAACCGTTGGCCGACGAGGCCGCGGTGATCGGCACCGACGAACCGGGCACGGGACCGGGGACGGGCCGGGCAGCTCCGGGGCGGCTTCCCAGGCTGTTGATCCGCCTCGTCGGCCCGGCATTGTTGACCCTGTTCATCGTCGCCATCGGCGAGACCCAGGCGCCGGTATTGCTCGGCGACGACCGCCAGTGGATCCTCGCGGCCACCGCCGCGATCTCCCTGGCGACGGCGGCGGTGGCCCTCAACATCTTGATGGGCTTTACCGGGCTCTTGTCGCTGGGCCATGCGGCGTTCTTCCTCGTCGGTGCATATGCGTCGGGTGTGTGGGCGGGCAAGATGGGGCTGGCCGGCCTGGCGAGCTTCGGCGTGGCCGTCGTCGTCGGTGCCGCGGTGGGCATCTTCCTGGCGCTGTTGTGCTGTCACCTCAAGCCCTTCTACCTGACGGTCGTGACCTTCGGCTTCGGCCTGCTCGTTCCCAGCCTGACCCTCGCCTTCCCCTCGGTGTTCGGTCGCGAGCCCACCGTCGATCCGATCGCCTACCAGGATCTCCCCTACGCCCGCGGCAACGAGTTCCTCGGCGAGTACTACACCGGGGCGATCATCCTGGGCCTGGCACTGCTGTTGGCCTGGAACCTCTACCGGAGCCGCTGGGGCCGTGCCCTGCGCACCATCCGTGAGTCCGAGGTCGCCGCCCGGGCCAGCGGGGTCAACACCTACTGGTACAAGGTGGCGGCCTTCTCGGTGTCGGCCGCCATAGTCGCCGCCGCCGGCGCCGTCACAGCTCATGGTGTGAGCATCATCTCCCCCGAACTGGTTCCCCCGAGCGCCAACCTCGAATACGTCATCGCGGCGTTCATCGGCGGGCTGGGGACATTGGCCGGCCCGGTGGTGGGAGCCTTCGCCATCGGCTTCGGGCTCGAGACCGGACCTGTCAGCGACCTGGTAGGCGACTGGAGGGCCGCGCTCGTCGCCGGGGTCGGGATCGTCGCGGTGGTGCTGCTCCCGCGGGGCATCATGGGTGCGCTCAGCCGGGGCATAGGGCGGTTGCGGTGGTACCGGTCGCTGCACACCTCCCCGCCGCTGGCACCCGACGCCAACCCGGCTCCACCCCCACGTGACCTCCCGCCCGACGGTGCCCCGATCCTGGAGGCGCTCGGCGTGACCAAGCACTTCGGCGGCCTCACCGCCCTCAACGAGTTCGACCTGACCGTCACCCGGGGCACCATCCACGCCCTCATCGGCCCCAACGGCTCGGGCAAGTCGACGCTGGTCAACGTCGTCACCGGCTTCTACCCGCTCACCCGGGGTCGCCTGCGCCTCAACGACGAGGACATCACCAGAACCAACACGATGCACCGCACGCGCAAGGGCCTCGCCCGGACCTTCCAGAACGTGCAGGTGTGCCGCCGCACGTCGGTCCTGGAGAACGTGATGGTCGGCGCCCACACGAGGAGCCGCACGAGCCTCACCAGCGCCCTGATCGGGCTCCCGGTGGTCTCACGCGAGTCGCGCCGGGTCGGCGACCGGGCCCAGCAGATACTCGAGTTCGTGGGACTGAACGACAAGCGTGACGAGCTGGTCAGCAGCCTGCCCTTCGTCGATCTGCGCAAGGTCGAGATCGCCCGGGCGCTGGCGGCTGACCCGTGGCTGCTGCTGCTCGACGAGCCCGGAGCCGGCATGCACCCGAAGGAGCTGGACGAGCTCAAGAACCTCATCGGCGCGATACGGAACCAGGGTGTGACAGTCCTTTTGATCGAGCACCACATGGACGTCGTGATGGAGCTCGCCGACATGGTGACGGTGCTCGACTACGGCACCAAGATCGCCGAGGGCACCCCGGCGCAGATCCAGGCCGACCCGCGGGTGATCGAGGCCTACCTCGGGACGGGCGCGGAATGAGCGACGCCGTTCGACCCGGGCCCACGGTGCTCAGCGTGCGCGACCTGGTCGTGACCTACGGTGCCGCCACCGCGTTGCACGGCATCAGCTTCGAGGTGCACCAGGGGGAGGTCGTGACCATCATCGGCGGCAACGGCGCGGGCAAGACCACCACGCTGCGGACCGTCTCGGGGGTCAGTGAGGTCATCCAGAAGTCCACCGGCGAGATCACGTTCCGCGAGCAGCGCATCGACGGCATGCCTGCCCATCGGATCGCCAAGATGGGCCTCGCGCACATCCCCGAGGGCCGCCGGGTCTTCCCCCAGCTGAGCGTGGCCGAGAACCTGGAGCTGGGCTCGTTCCGGCGCCGAGGCGACCGGGCCGCGGTGGCCGAGGACCTGGCCGACATGTACCGGCGCTTCCCGGTACTGGCCGAACGCAAGGAGCAGTATGCCGGGCTCCTCTCGGGTGGCGAGCAGCAGATGCTCGCGATCGCCCGAGGGCTGATGGCCGGGCCGTCGTTCCTGGTGATGGACGAGCCGTCGCTGGGACTGGCGCCGCTCATCGTCAACCAGATGTTCGAGATCATCCAGCAGCTCGCAGCCGACAGCGGGGTCACGATCCTGCTGGTCGAACAGGTGGCCACCAAGGCCCTGGCGGTGGCCGACTACGCCTACGTGCTCGAATCGGGTGCCATAACCGCTCATGGGCCCGCCGGGGAGCTCGCCGCGGACCCCTTGGTGAAGAAGGCCTACCTGGGCGGCTAGCTCACCCGTTCTGTGAACCGAAACGGCCCCCATAGGGGCCCTCCGCGTTCACAAAACGAGTTCGGGAGCTCTTGATCGGGCTAGGTGAGGCCGAGGCGCTCGAACTGCTCGGCTGGCGCCTCCACCTCTTCCAGCGCCGACCGCAACAGCTCCTCGGCGTCGTTCTCGTCGCGGCCGCCGGCCAGGTTGGCCTCCTCGTTCGGGTCCTCGTCGAGGTCATAGAGCCGGTTGCCATCGAAGGGCGGCCCTGCCGCCCAGTACGGGTACATGTCGCCGGGCTGGAACGGCTGGCGGATGACGGGTGCGTCGCTGCCCGGCATGAAGGCCAGCTCCGCCCGGCGATCCGGCCGGGGCATCCGGATCCGGGGGAGCCCCTTGATGGGCATTGTCGACCAGCGGTTCGACCACATGGCCAGCGGGTCGTTGTTGCCGTCGGGGCATCGCACGTACTTGCGGTGCCCGTCCATGACGTGGACCTCACGGCCCCAGACCCCGGCCAGGACCGACTCGCGCACCGACCGCTGCTGCCCCGTTATGAGCGGCACCAGCGACCGGCCGTGTGTCCGGTGCTCCAGCGTGACCCCGAAGATGTCGGCCAGCGTGGCCGACAGATCCACGCTCGTGGTCAGCGCAGCGATGCTGCCGGCCCTCACACCGGGCCAGGCGACGAGCAGCGGGATGTGCACCAGCGGCTCGTAGAGGGGGACCGCGGGCTTGCCCCAGAGGTCCTTCTCGCCCAGGTAGTGCCCGTGGTCGGTGCAGAGAACCACTGCGGTGTCGTCCCACAACCCGTTGCGATCCAGCGCGTCGAGCACACGGCCCAGCCAGTGGTCGATCATGGACAGCTTCGAGCCGTAGTTGCTGCGAAGCTGCCGGGCCTGCCGTTCGGTCAGGTCGCCGCGGGCGACGACATCCCTGCCGTAGGGCGGCCAGATGAGGTGGGGGCCCTCCCAGTCGGGGTCATACATCGACATCCACGGCTCGGGGGTGTCGAAGGGCTCGTGCGGATCGAACTCGTCCACGAACAACAAGAACCTGTCGTGCACCCCGGCGTTGTCGTCGAGCCAGCTCGCCGCCGCGGCCATCGTCCGCGGACCGGGCCAATCCTGTTCCTCCCGGAACCAGGTGCGGCTCTTGTCGTAGGGCATCCCGATCGGGCTGGGCACCGCCGGCAGCGCCGGCGCGCCGACATGGGACGGGTCGGGGCGGGTCTTCCAGGCGTCAGCCTCGCTGCCGCGCAGGTACTCCCAGCCGGTGAAGTCCGTGTGGTAGTTCTCGCCACCGGTCTCGAACAGGTGCGGGTGGTCCGCCACCATCATGCTCGTCACCCCAGCCAGCGTCAGCCGGCGGACGATGGAGTCCTCCCACACCTCTATCGACCCCCAGGGCCTCCAGAGGAAGTCGAGTGCTCCCACCAGGATGTCGTGACGGGCGGGCATGCACGGCAACGAGCCGGCGAAGTGCCGGTCGAAGCGGAGCGCGCGGGCCGCCAGGCGGTCGAGGTTCGGCGTGTCGAACTCGCTGCCTCCGTAGCTGCCGAGCATGTGCCGGTTGAGGCTGTCGAGCAACAAGACGATCACGTTCCTCGCCTCTCGGGCTGTCCCCGCCGCAGTCCCGTCTGTGCCCGCCGCCGTCCCGTCTGTGTCGATCCCGCTCATCGCGACTCCTCCTCACCGGTGACCGCTCAGGCTATTCGCGGGTGCCAGACTCTTGTCCATGGGGGAGGGCTTGCTGACGCCTGCTCAACAGGATGTCCTGGACCAGCTCGGCGCCGGACGCGACGAGCGCCCTGTCTTCGACGCCGGCCTGTGCCAGGAACTGCGTGCCGAGCTCGAAGCGGGCCTCGCCCCCGTTGCCGCGCGGTTGGACGAGGGTGAGAAGGTCTTCGTGAACAAGCACGACCTCGGACGGGTCCACGGTTGCGAGGAGCTGTTCCATCTCGAACAGGAGGCCGGTTTCGAATGGTCACCGGCCACGGCCCGCGGAGCGGTGACCCACAAGGCGATCGAGCTGTCGGTGACCTGGCGGGGTGAGGCCGCACCCGCAGATCTGGTCGAGGAGGCCATAGCTCGACTCGAGGCCGGCGACGCCAACCTGGCCGACTGGCTCCAGACCTGCTCGGAGGCCGATCGCGCCGAGCTGAGGGTGGAAGCCGGGCGCCGGCTCATCCAGTTCCTGGAGTGCTGGCCCCCGCTGCGCAAGCAGTGGTGGCCCTCTCCTGAGACGTCCATCCGGGCCGAGCTGTGCGGGGACCGGTTCGTCCTGCGGGGCAAGGTGGACCTGTCTCTGGGGCGCAGCGAGGGAACCACCGCGGGAAAGGTCTTCGTCGACTTCAAGACCGGCGGGGTGGCCGCCCACCATCGCGACGACCTCCGCTTCTACGCCCTGCTGGAGACGCTGCGCCGCGGCGTACCGCCCCGGCTCCTGGCGACCTCGTACCTGGATCAGGGTCGCCTCGACCAGGAACCGGTCACAGTGGATCACCTCTACGCCGCCGCGGCACGCGTCATCGACGGTGTCAGGCGCATCGTCGAACTGGGGCACGGGTCCACACCGGTACGGCGAGCGGGACCGGCCTGCCGCTGGTGCCCGGCGATCGAAAGCTGTCCCGACGCCGACGTCGGGCCCTGATCACGGGTCCTTCGTGGATGAGGGGCGACGGCCTCCGGGCCCGCGGCTCAGTGCCGGTTCGCTTCGCTGTGCGCCTCGTCTGCCCCGCTCATGGCCTGGAGACGCCCCGTGACGATGAAGTAGACGGTGGTGAGGACGAGCAGCACGCCGGCACTCACGGCAGTGGCACGGATGCCGACCCACTCGGCTACCTGACCCCAGGCGATCAGCCCGAGGGGCAACGCGCCGGTGAGGAACATGATGTAGACCGCCAGGGTCTTGCCACGCATGTCCTCGCGGACCAGCAACTGGATGGTGGTGTTGAGGCTGGCGGCTATTGCCAGGTAGGCGCCCCCGAAGACCAGGAGCGCGACGAGGGCGAGCCCGTAGCTCGGGGCGACGCCGACCGCGGCAGTGGCCACCCCGTAGGTGAGCATGGCGATCACCATCATCGTGCTGCGACTCAGCGCGGCGCCCTTGCCGAGTATGAGGGGAGCGAACAGGACCGAGCCCAGCCCTGCGGCACCGTAGAGGAGACCGGCGCGGATACCCTCGCCGGTCAGCGCTTCGGGGGCACCGGTCCGCCCGATGCCGAAGACGTCCTCAGCCACCACCGGCAAGAACGCGAACAGCGGGCTGCCCAACCCCGCCACCGCGGTGATGCCGATGAAGCAGGCGACGATGCCAGGGACGCCTCTGGCGTAGCGAACGGCATCCACGAACTCCGAGATGATCCTCGGGCGCCCCCCGCGTTGCCCGGGGAGCCGTTCGGCCCGGATCGCCAGCAGCGCGACCAGGACCGCCCCGAAGGAGCAGAAGTTGATGAACAACGCCGTGGAGACCCCGAAGGCGAAGATGATCGGCCCGGCGAGGAACGGGCCCAGGGCACGAGAGGCGTTGAACTGAGTCGAGTTCAGCGTGATGGCGCTGAGGAGCATGCTCCGCGGCACGAGTTGACTGACGAACGCCTGCCAGATTGGGATGTTGAGCCCACCGGCCAGACCGTAGGCGAAGGCGAGGACGGTGAGGTTGCCAGGAGTGGCGCGACCCGAGGCGACCACCGCGTACATCCCGAAGGAAACCGCGGCCATCACCGCCTGGGTGATGAACAGCAGCATGCGTCGGCTGAAGCGATCAGCGAGCGCCCCACCGACGGGGCCGAGGACCATGATGGGGATGAACTGGAAGAAGCCGGTGATCCCGACGTTGGCTGCGCTCCCCGTCAACTCGAAGATGACGAAGGGGATCGTGACGTTCTGCATCCACGACCCCGTATTGGACAGCAGCGCTCCGAACCAAAAGAGGCTGAAGTCGCGGTACTTGAACACTGCTACCGCTTCCCTGAGGCCCGGCTTGGCCGTCGTGGGCTCTTCGCGGGTCTCGGACATGCACGACGCAGGCTATCGGCGGCCGGTGTGACCTGTGCTCGCGGGTGCGGTCACGGCACAACCACCGGAGTAGAGTCCAGCGCATGGCGGCTCCCGAAGAGGCACCGGTCCCCGAGGATCGGCCCCCCGACACCGATACCGCTGAGGCCGTCGATCTACGCCTCCACCAGCCCGAGGACCACGGCGCGCTGGTCCATGTGGCAGCGCCACCCCAACCGAGCGATCCGCGGCTGAGCGACGTCGACGAGTGGGGCCGGTCCGAGCACATGCGCGAGATCGCCCGCAAGGCGTACGACCCCGTGTACCGCCACTGGTTCCGGGTCGAGTGGGAGGGCATGGAGAACATACCTCGCAGCGGCGGGGCCCTGCTCGTGGCCAACCACGCCGGTGCCATCCCGTCCGACGCACCCGCCATCATGCACGGCATCGAGAAAGAGCTCGGCCGCCCCGTGTACGGGCTCGCCGACAACCTCTTCAAGTCGATCCCGCTGATCGGCACGATGTGGGCGAGGGTCGGCGGCGTCGCCGGGCATCCCGACAACGCCTACCGGCTCCTGCGCGAGCAGCGTCAACTCGTGCTGGTGTTCCCCGAAGGGGCGAAGGGGCCGGGGAAGACCTGGAACGAGCGCTACCGGCTCCGGCGCTTCGGCCGGGGCGGCTTCGTCGAGATCGCCATGCGAGCAGGTGTGCCGGTGGTTCCCATCGCCTTCGTGGGAGCCGAGGAGTCGATGCCGATCGTCTTCCGCCTGCAGACGCTCGCCAAGGTGTTCGGCCTGCCGTACGCTCCGGTCACCGCCAACGTCTTGGCCCTCGGACCGGCCGGGGCCCTCACCTACTTCCCGGCCAAGTTCAAGATAAGGGTCCTCGAGCCGGTCGAGTTCAAAGACGTGCTGCCCAACCAGGAGCGCTACTCACGCAACCGGGTGATGGACGAGTCCGAAGCCATCCGCGAGAAGATCCAAGAGGCCCTCTACGACATGCTCCGCGAGCGCCAGTCGATCTGGAGGGGATGATGGGCCGAAGAGTGCTCGTGACCGGGTTGGGGACCTTCTGGGGTGGAAAGGTCGCGCAGGCCCTGGAGAAGGACCCCGGCGTCGACGTGATCGTGGGCCTCGACACGACCGAGCCGACCATCGAGCTCGAGCGCACCGAGTACGTCCGCAGCGACGAGAACTACTCCATCCTCAACCGCATCGTCCGCGCCACCCAGGTGGACACGATCATCCACACGTTCCTCGTCGTCGACTCCACCTCCGTCGGCTCCCGGCGACTCCACGAGGTGAACGTCATCGGCACCATGAACCTCTTCGCCGCGGCCTCGGCCTCCGGCAGCAAGGTGCGCGACGTGGTCGTGAAGTCCTCCACCCTGGTGTACGGAACCTCGATGGAGGACCCGGTCTGGTTCACCGAGAACACGCCCCGGTCGCACACTCCCCGAACTCCCGTCGAGCAGAGCCTCGAGGAGGTCGAGGGCTATGTCCGCGACTTCGCCCAGGACAACCCCCATGTCACCGTCTCGTTGCTTCGCTTCTCGAACGTGATCGGTGCCGACATCTCCACGCCACTCACGCGCGCGCTCCGACTCCCCCTCGTGCCGTCGATCATGGGGTTCGACCCGCGCTTCCAGTTCGTGGACGAAGACGACGTCATCAACTCGATCCTGTTCGTCCTCGAGCACGACCAGCCCGGCATCTACAACGTTGCCGGCGACGGTCTCCTCCCCTGGAGCGAGGTCGTCGACATGTGCGGCAAGAGGAGGGTCCCGCTCCCGCCTCTCGGAACGGAGCTGGTGGCCTGGCCCCTCCGCAGGCTCGGGATCTTCGAGATCCCCGACGAGTACTGGGGCCTGCTCCGCTACGGGCGAGGGGTCGACAACCGCAAGCTCAAGGCCGCCGGCTTCACCTACAAGCACACGTCGGCCAGCGCGGTGGAAGCGTTCGTCCGCGGGATGCGCCTCAGCGGCACCGTCGGAGAGCGCGAGCCGGAGTACAAGTACGAGCGTGACGTCGAGCAGTTCTTCCGTCACTCGCCGGCAGTGGTCCGTGAGACGACCTCGGACTAGAGCGTCATGACCTCGAGCCTCCTCCGCACACACATCGAAGACGGCGTAGCGGTCGTCACCCTGAGCGACCCCGAGCGCCGCAACGCACTCAACCTCGACATGTGCGGCGAGATCGTCGCGCTCTTCGATCGCCTGGAGGCCGACGGCGAGGTGGGTGCGGTGGTGCTGACCGGTGAGCCCCCGGCGTTTTGCGCCGGAGCCGACCTGTCCAGGCTCGGCAGCTCCCAGCGGGACGGGCTCGAGCTCATCTACGAGGGCTTCCTCCGGGTCGCCCGGTCACCCCTCCCGACGATCGCCGCCGTCAACGGAGCAGCAGTCGGTGCCGGCGTCAACATGGCGCTGGCGTGTGACGTGCGGATCGCCGGCAGCCGGGCCCGCTTCGACACCCGTTTCGTGCAGCTCGGCCTCCATCCGGGTGGTGGCCACACCTGGCTCATGAGACGCCTCGTCGGCGAACAGGGCGCCATGGCTACGGTGGTGTTCGGTGAGGTCCTCGACGGCCACGAAGCCGAGCGCGTGGGCCTGGTCTGGAGATGCGTGGAGGACGACGAGCTCCTCGCCTGCGCGACCGAGCTGGCTGCCAGAGCTGCCTCCGGACCACGCGAGCTGGTCCGGCGGGTCAAGGCCTCGGTGCAGGCAATGAGCCTCGTCGAGTCGCATGACGACGCGGTGCAGGCCGAGCTCGAGCAGCAGATCTGGTCGCTCGGCCAACCGGAGTTCGTCGAGCGGCTGGCCGCCCTGCAGAAGAAGATCTCCAAGGGTTGAGGCTGCGCTCACTCGACCCACTCGGCCTGTAGCTCGGCGCGCCGCACCTCCCATTCCTCGACGGTGATGCCGTAGCGGACGTGGTCTTCCCACACCCCGTTGATCTCCAGGTAGCGCTCGGCGATCCCCTCGTCCCTGAGCCCCAGCTTCTCGACCACCCGCCGGCTCGCCTTGTTACGGGGGATGATGGCTATCTCGAGCCGGTGCAGGCTCAGGTCCTCGAAGCAGAAGCGGAACACTGCCACCAGCGCCTCGGGGATGAAACCCTTACCGGCGTGCTTCTCGTCGATCCAGTAGCCCACGTAGGCGCTCTGGAAGGGCCCGCGGTGGACTGCCGAGACGTTGACCTCACCGATGAACACACCGTCGGTGAACACCCCGAACCCGAAGCCGGTCCCGAGCTGACGCTCCCTGCGACGGGCGCTGCAGCGCACCGCAAAGGCGTCCCTGTCCTCGACCGTGTCGGGCTGGCCCGGAGCCCGGCGCGGCTCCCACGGCACCAGCCAGTCATGGCAGCGGCGACGGACCTCGCGCCACTGCTTGAAGTCACCGACCGTAAGGGGTCGCAGGCTGATCCGTCGACCGAGGAGGGTCGTCATGGTCACGTCCGAGCCTGTGGAATCGCGTCGCATCGGATCACCCCAATAGCTCACGGAGCGCACCGATCAGGTTGGTGACGTTGCGGTGCCGCGCCGTGTGGCCCATACAGCCTATGCGCCAGAGCTTGCCCGAGAACGCGCCGAGTCCCCCGCCGACCTCGATCCCGTAGACGTTCAACAGCTGCGCCCTCACCTCCGCCTCGTCGATCCCTTCGGGGACCCACACCGTGGTCAGCTCGGGCAGCCGGTGGCCCTCCTCGGCGAAGAGCTCGAATCCCAAACCCTGCAGCCCTTCCTGCAGCCTCTGGCCGCAGGCCCGGTGCCGCTCGATCACCGAGGGCAGGCCCTCGGCGAGGATCGTGTCGAGCGCGGCGTGCAGGGCGAAGACCAGCGAGATCGGCGCGGTGTGGTGGTAGGCGCGTGCCGAGCCGGTTTCGACGTAGTCGGCGATCATCGAGAAGTCCAGGTACCAGGAGCGGCTGCGGTCGACGAGCCTCTCCCGGGCACGGGGTGACACCGTGACCGGCGCCAACCCGGGCGGCGTACCGAGGCACTTCTGGGTGCCGCTGTAGGCCAGATCGACTCCCCAACCGTCGATGTCGACCGGTATGCCGGCGAGCGAGGTGACGCAGTCGACCAGCAGCAACGAGTCGCCCTTGCCGCTGCCGAGCTCGGCGATGTCGTTGCGAACCCCGGTAGAGGTCTCGGCGTGCACCACGGCGATCACCTTCGGGGAGGGATGCGCTTCGAGCAGTTCCTGCGGGTCCAGCGCTCGGCCCCACTCGGCCTGCACCCGCACCACCTCGGCGCCGCACCTGGCGGCAACCTCGCACATCCGGTCACCGAACACGCCGTTGACGCCGACGACCACCACATCGCCGTCTTCGACGGTGTTCACGAGGCACGCCTCCATCCCCGCCGAGCCGGTGCCGCTCACCGGGAACGTGAGGCTGTTGGAGGTCCTGAACACCGTGCGCAGGTTCTGGTTCACCTCGTCGAGGACGGTCAGGAACTCGGGGTCGAGGTGCCCGAGCATCGGCCGGCCCAGGGCCCCGACGGCTTCGGGGTAGGGATTGCAGGGGCCTGGGCCCATCAGGACTCGATCGCTCAACGGCATCGCAGGCATGGTAGCTACCTGCGATGGCGCGCCTGCTGGGAGAGGACGAGCCCGTCGAGTATGTCGGCCTCCGAGACCAGGCACTCGTCGAAGTCGAAGAAGCGCATGATCCCCACGAGCACACAGCAGCCACCCACGATCACGTCCGCCCTTCCCGCTTCGAGCCCGGGGTTGGTCTTGCGCTGCTCGACGTCTTCGGTGGCCAGGGTCCGGAACACGTCCTCGGCAGCCGAGCGCGTCAGACCGAAGTGATGGATCACCTCGGGGTCGTAGGTCGCCAGGCCGATCTCGACCGCGGCCACGGTCGTCACCGTCCCGGCCAACCCGACCAAGCACCGGGCCCTTCGGCTGAGCGACAGCTCGCGCTCCACGTCCTCGAGGTGGGCCTGGACGACCGACAGCGTGGCACTGAGCTCCTCGGGCAGCGGAGGGTCGTGAACCAGGTACTTCTCGGTCAACCGGACACAGCCGAGGTCCACCGAGACGACACCCTCGCAGGAGCGGGTGCCGACCGCGAACTCGGTCGAACCCCCGCCGATGTCGGCAACCAGGAACGGCCCCCCTGCCGGGTCGAGCTCGCTGGTGGCACCCAGGAACGAGAGCTCACCCTCCTGCTCACCGGTCAGGAGCTCGGGCCGGGTGCCAATCGCCGCTTCGGCACGGTCGAAGAAGTCTGCCCTGTTGTCGGCGTCGCGCGCGGCGGAGGTCGCCGTCATGCGCACGCGGGAGACACCATGGGCGTCCATCTCCTTGCGGTAGCCCTCCAGGACCGCGATCGTGCGGTCGATGGCCTCCTCTGCGAGGTGCCCGCCGGCAGCGACACTTTGGCCCAGCCGGGTGATCGCCATCAGGCGGGTGACGGTCGAGGACCCGTCGCTGATCAGCAGCCTGGTCGAGTTGGTACCGCAGTCGATGGCCGCGCACAGCCGGGCGCTCATCGCCGGCTTTCCTCGGTGAGCCGGCGCTGGACCCACCGACCGACCGGATCGTCGCCGCCGGCGAGGAACCAGGCGTAATGGGCGTGCAGGCACTTGACCCCGCGCCGGGTGCCCCCGACCCCGCCGGTGGGGACGGGTCCGGTGTGGCCTGCGGGAAGCGCGCCGGATCGCTCGGCGGAGTAGCGGCGATGTGCGTCGGCAACAGCTTCGGCGGGGCAGGCGGCCTCTGCCTGCTTGACCCCCCCGGCGGCTTCGAGGCGCCCGATGCGGGCGCGCAGCTCGGGATCGACCAGCCAATAGCGCGTGGGCATGGGAGTCCCGTCGTCGAGCAGCGGGGAGTTGCGGATCACCACCGGCGAGCCGTGCTCGGCGCGCACCACGATCTCGAAGGCTCCACGCGGCTCCCGCCCGAGGAGTTCGGCCACTGCCGCTTCATCGGCGCTTGTGGTCATCCCCTTCTTCCTGCGCGCTCCGGCGTCTCTGGGCGACGCCGGACCTCACCTCCGCCGCCGGATGAGCCAGCGGAGGACGATGAGCGCGCCGATGACTGCCAGCACCGGAGCCAGGCGCTTGATGATCGGGACACCGGCGACCCCGGCCAGATCGACCGGTTCGGCCTCGGGGTGCTCGACCCGGCGCACCGCTCCCGCTGCCGGCACCGGCTCGGCCTTCTCGACGGGCGGCTCATCGGCGGGCGCCGCCTGCGGTTCCGCCGCCTGCGCGGGTGCAGCCGGCTCAGGGACGGCTGCCTGCGGTTCCGGGTCCGCCGGCCCGCCGCTCGAGAGGACCCTCGACTGGAGGTTCTCGGCGAACTGCGCCATCAGCTTGGCGCTCACGTCTGCCATGACACCGCGGCCGAACTGGGCCACCCGGCCGGTTACCGTCAGGTCGGTGTTGACCACAACCCGGGTACGGCCGTCGCTCTCGGTGAGCTCGGCGGTGATGGTGGCCGCAGCGTTGCCCTGGCCGCGGGTGTCCCGGCCGTCGGCTTGCAGCACCGCCCGCCTGGCGACATCGTCCTTCTCCACGAAGGTGGCTCGCCCCTTGTACTGGGCAGTGATGGGGCCCACCTTCACCTTGATGACGCCGCGGTACTCGTCCCCTTCGATCTCCTGGAGCTGGGCTCCGGGCAGGCACGGCGCGATCGTCTCCACGTCGGTGAGGACCTTCCACGCCTCGTCCGCCGAGACGGGCACAATGAATTCGTTGATCAGCTCCATGCTCGGAGATCCTCCCAGGTGTCGATGTCGGCCGCTTCCCCGGTGCACGCTACCGCCTCTACCAGGTCGGGCCGACTTCCGAGGAGCCGGCGCGCACCCGAATCGCCTGCGGTCGGCAGATCCTCCCAGACCTCCCGGGCAAGCCTCACCGGCGGCCGCCGCTCACCGCCGTAGCTGGCCGTGGCGAGGGGCGACTCGCTGGCGGCCACCGCCCTCCAGCAGGCCGGGGTGACCAGCGGCTGATCACCCAGGCCGATCACCACCGCTTCGTGACCGGCGGCACCGGCGGCGGCCACCCCGGCCCGCAGCGAGGTCGCCAGGCCGTCCTCCCAGCGGGGGTTGACCACCACCGTGACCGCGTCGGGCAGCAGGTCGCCGAGCTCGACCGCGCCGGTCACCACGAAGGTCTGGTCCAGCCCCGCGGCCAGCGCCGCCGCGATCGAGCTCCCGATCACGGTGCTGCCCCTGAAGGGGGCCCGCAGCTTGTGACCGGCGACGTCGAATCGTCTGCCACCCCCCGCCGCCAGGACGACGGCGGCAACGCTCACAGCTGCCTCGGGCCCTTGCGGAAGGGATGTGACCGGACGGTGACGCCACCGAGCACCGCCCGGCTGCGCACCCTCACCAGCGGGCCACCCCCTTGGCTCACCGAGCCCTTGACCCGGTAGTCCTTGCCCCCCAGCACCGCATAGCCGCTGAGCTCCACGGGTGTTCCTTCCGTGACCACCACGTCGACGCCGCCGAACACCGCGGTCGCCACGACCACCACGCCCTCGTCGGGGAGCTCGGCTTCGGTGAGATCGAGCTGGCAGCTACCCATCACCGCCACGGCATGGACGCGTGCGTCGGGCTTCCACGGGCCCCTCCGCTTGGCACCGGAGAGCACGCTCACGACCCGGCGGGTGCGCGTCTCGGCGACCGCCACAGCCGAGGGCTGCGGGGGAGCAGGCAGGTCGGCGGTCAGCCCGTAGAGCTCGATTCCGGTGCGGGCGCGATACACCTCTCCGACCCGGCTGGAGAACTCGTCCATGCTGATGCGCCCTTCGCCGGCGCTCGCCTTGAGGTGCTCGACGACGCGGTCGCGCTCGGCGTCTGAAACCCGCAGCTCCGGCGACGGCCGCGGCACTTCCTGAGGCTGGGCCGGCAGGTCCTCCATGGCATCAGTGTGTCAGACGCTCGCGGGTGAGCGCACCGGAGCTGGACCCGCTCGAGGGGCGGCCGGGCCCGGCCGGCCTCAGCGAAGCACCTCGAAGAGCTCGCTCGCCGAGGCCCGCAGCTCTGTGGCGATGCGCGACGGGTCACCCGCCACGTCGGGATCGACGGTGATGCCCACCCCCAGCTCGTCGCCATAGGAGAGGACGCCCACGATGAGGGCCACGTTGCCCACGACGTCGATGAACGGGTGCAGTCCCAACAGGCGCGACTCCCACAGGTAGAGCGGCTGGCGGGACCCGGGGATGTTCGACACCGCGAGGTTCACCAGCGGCTGGCGCGCCAGCAGCCGGGGGACCACCGCCCGCAGCACCGGTGGGGGAACGAAGTCGGCTATCGCGAACAGGTGTGGGGTGAGCGGGTTGGCGGGTGAGCTGGCGTGCTCGTGCATGCGGGAGTGGATCAGCCGCACCCGCTCCAGAGGATCGTCGACAGCCATCGGCAGTAGCACGTTCGTGATCGAGAACCGGTTGCCCAGCGCAGCCGTTGAATCCGGGCTACCGATCGGGATGAGCGCACGCGGCTCGGCCCTGGCGCTGATGCAACGCCCACCGGCCTCCATCCGGCGACGCAGCGCACCGGTGACGATCGCCAGCACCACGTCGTTGACGGTCGCACCGCACGCCTCCTTGACCGCGACGATGTCGGCCAGCGGCAGCGAACCCCAGGCGAAGGCCCGCCGCCGGCCGACCGGTCCGGTGAAGGGGAGCTTCGGCGCGGTTGGCGGCAGGCCGCTGCCGAGCGAGCGGGCCAGCGATGCTATCTGCCGAGGGTCGGTGAAGGTACGGGTGAGGTCGATGGCGAGATCGGCCTGGCGGCGGGTGCGCTCGGCCAGCGACCGGGCCGTCAGGTCGATGACGCCGGGCGTCTCGTCCGGTGACCACTGGTGGGGCCGGCTCCGGTAGCGCCGGGGAGCGGGGTCGAGCAGCAGCGTGGCTGCCGCGTGGAGGGCCAGGCCGTCGGCCATGACGTGGTGGGCGCGGATGACCACGGCCACCGCCTCCGTCTGGTGCTCGCCGCCGGCGACCTCGCTGCCGACGCCCTCGATGAGGTGCAGGTCCCAGAGGGGGTGAGCGAGGTCCATTGGCTCGCTGAGCAGGCGGCCCATGAGCTGCCTCAACGCCTCGGTCCCCCCAGGCGGGGGCAGCCGGTGATGCTTGGCGTGGCGGGCGATGTCGAAGTCGGTGTCGTCGACCCACACCGGTGGGGCCAGGTCCGCCAGCACCGGGGCGATGCGCTGGCGGAAGCGGGGCAAAGCACCGAGGCGGGCTTCGGCGTGGGAACGCAGGGCGGCGACTCGCAGCCGTCCCCGGCGGTCCTTCAACGGTTCCGCCTCGAAGAAACACAGCGCCCCGATCTGCAGCTGCGTACCCGGAGCGGCCGCGGACAGCAATGCGGCGTCCTCGGCAGTGAGCGCTTCGGGGGTCACGCCGACACGTTAGACATCACGCGCCGGGCAGCGATGCGGCCAAAGGTCCCCTTCAGCGACGGATCAGGAGTGGATGGGACCCTGCGCGTCGCGCAGCGACGGGGCGGAGCGGCCGGTGCGCAAGGCGATGATCTCGGCGACGATCGAGACCGCGGTCTCCTCGGGCGTGCGGGCGCCGATGTCGAGGCCGATGGGCGCCATGACCCGGGCGAGGTCCTCGTCGCAGACCCCTTCCTCGCGCAGCTTCTCGACCCGCGCGGCGTGGGTGCGGCGCGAGCCCATCACACCGATGTAGCCGACGTCGGTCCGCAGAGCGGTGACGATGGCGGGTACGTCGAACTTGTGGTCGTGGGTGAGCACGCAGACCGCGTCACGCGAGCCGAGCTCGCCGCCCTCGCGTTCGAGCAGGTGATGCGGCCAGTCGGCGACGACCCGGTCGGCCTCCGGGAAGCGCTGCGCGGTGGCGAAGACCTGCCGCGCGTCACAGACCGTGACGTCATACCCCAGCACCTTGGCGGCCCGCACGAGAGCGGCGGTGAAGTCCACCGCACCGAAGATGAGCATGCGCGGCGGCGGCGCGAACGACTCGATGAACACAGCCACTTCCTGCTGGCCGGCCTCCCCGTGGGGCCCGTAGTGCCGCATGCCGGTGATGCCGGCCGCCAGCTCGCCCGCCAGGTCGCGGGCGACGACCCGGTCGAGATCACCGTCACCGAGGCCGCCGAGCAGCTCGCGCCCGGGTCGGTAGAGCAGCTTGGCTCCCTGCTTCTGACCCTCGATCACCGTCGCCAAAGCGACCGGCTCGCCGCGGCGCAGGCACTCCTCGAGCTCTTCGAAGACCGGCCGCGTCACCAGTCCAGCGGTTCTATGAAGAGGTGGATGGTGCCACCACAGGTGAGTCCGACGGCGTAGGCCTCGTCGTCGCTGTAGCCGAAGCTGACCACCCGGCGCCGGCCCGTCGCCAGGATGTCGAGCGCTTCGGTGAGCACCGCGCCTTCGACGCAGCCCCCCGACACCGAACCGGCGACCTCGCCGTCCTCGCTCACCGCCATCGCCGCGCCGGGACCGCGCGGGCCCGAACCCTCCACCTCGATGACGCGGGCGATCGCCACCTTCTTGCCCGCGCTGCGCCAGCGGTTGAGATCGAGGAGTATCTCCCTCACGGTCACATCTCTCCTACCAGCCCGAGTCGTGCCGGCACAGCCGACTCTACCGGCCGGCGACCGGCACCCGGACTCCGTGGCTTCGGTGAGGACAGCTGGTGTGTACCCCGGCGTTCACCCATCACGTGGCGCCAACCCTCACCACCACGCATCCGCACCCACGTCAAATGAGGGACTCTCCCCACTCCAACGCGCAGGGCCGAACCACGTGATCGTCACCCCCCTCAAAGCAGCAATTCCGTGATCGGCGACACAAGTCATGAGCTGTCGCATCCCACAGCGCTCTCGAACTCCTCAACCGAGTTGGCGAGGCCAGGTGACTCCCCATCTCCCGCGTACCGGATCGAGCCAACCATGAGCTCGTCCAGCCGGACACTCGCGAACGCAGGCGGAAGCGATTCACCCGCATCGGTCGACCGTTCGGCCATGAACGACATCTCCACGTCATCCGGAGCCTCATCGACCGACCGGTCCAGATCCACCGAGGTCGAGAACCCAGGCGGGGCGACACCGACGACGAACTCGTAGATGGCAGCACCGAGGGTCCTGTGTGGTGCGCATCTTGGTGGCGAAGGTGCCCTCGGCGTAAGCGG
>QEUP01000066.1 GCA_003577145.1 Acidobacteriota bacterium
CGACGGCGGCATCGCGCAGGGGATCGGCGCCGCGCTCTACGAGCAGTACGTCTACGACGACGAGGGCCAGCCGCTGACCGCCAGCTTCATGGACTACCTCATCCCCACCATCGCCGAGGTGCCCCGTTCCGACAAGGCGGCGGTGGTGACCCCGTCGCCGTTCACCGCGCTCGGTGCGAAGGGCTGCGGTGAGGGGGCGATCCACACAACCCCGGCGGCGGTGATGTGCGCGATCAACGACGCCCTCGCACCCCTGGGCGTGCGAGCCCGGGAGACGCCGGCCACGCCCGAGCGGCTCTGGCGGCTGATCTCCGGGGCCGGCGTAGGTGCGAGCGGGTCGACGGGCGAGGAAAGGGAGCAGTCGTGAGCGATCACTTCGTGGCGATGACCGAGTGCCACTTCATGAACCCCCAGACGATGATGGAGGTCGTCAACTACTACCCGAACGCCAAGCGCTGGTGGAAGAGCGTCGACGGCGTGCTCCGGGCCTGGACGGGCCCGGAGGGGATCCGGGGCACCAAGGGCCTGCCCGTCGCCGAGACCCTCGTCCGCTACATGGACGAGGCCGAGGTCGACGTCGCGTTCTGCCTCCGCGAGGGGATGATGGACGTGAGCGGGGGGGTCGTCTCGTTCTCGACCAACCAGTTCATGCTCGAGCAGATCAAGCCGTACCCCGACCGCCTCTACCTGGAGGCGATGGTGGGGCCGATCCTGCGGCGCGGGGTCGAGCACGCGGTGTGGGAGCTCGAGTTCCTGGTGGAGGAGCACGGCGCCCGGCTCTGCAAGGTCTACCAGCCCGAGGACATCGGTCCGCTCGACGACCCCCGGATGTGGCCGTTCTACGAGAAGGCCTGCGAGCTCGACATCCCGCTCACCATCCACACCGGCATGGCCTACACCTGCCCGCAGCCGAGCGTTCACACCCACCCGAACACGCTCGACCGGGTGCTCCTCGACTTCCCCGATCTCAAGGTCATCGCGTACCACATGGCCTGGCCCCACACCGAGGAGCTCATCGGCCTCGCCGGCAAGCACCCGAACCTGTACCTCAGCCTTTCGGGCGTGATCGGCTGGTACCAGCGGTCGCCGTACCGCGGCTACCACGCCATCGGCACCGCGCTCCAGTGGGTGGAGCCCGAACGGATCGTGTGGGGCCTCGACCTCCCGTTCCACGACGCGAAGCGCGTCGCCGACTGGCTCCGCACCCTGGAGATGCCCGAGGAGCTCCAGGAGAAGTGGGGCTACGAGCCCATCACCGACGAGATGCGCGCCGGGTTCCTCGGGCTCAACCTGGCCCGCCTGACCGGCATCGACACCACCCGGCGCGTCGGCAAGGGCGCGAAGCGCAAGAGCCCCAAGGCCAAGAGCGAGAAGAAGTAGTCGACGTCGTGGGATCGGGCGCCAGCATCGTCGGCATCGGGGAGACCCCGTACTGCCGCAAGCCGGGATCGGGGCTGAGCACGCTGGGAATCCAGCTCCAGGCCTCGATGGCGGCCATCCGCGACGCCGGGCTGGCGCCGTCCGACATCGACGGCATCATGCCGTTCCCGAACGTGGCCCGGGCCGAGGAGCTGGCGTCGAACCTCGGCTGCTCCAACCTGCGCTTCGCCTCCACCATCCACATGGGCGGGGCGTCGCCGGTCGCGTCGCTGC
>QEUP01000067.1 GCA_003577145.1 Acidobacteriota bacterium
CACCAGATCGCCGAGACCGAATCAGCGGCAGAAGCCGCCACGGAACGGATGACCGTCCCCGTCGCCGTCCTCCTCTTCGGCTTCCTCGTCTTCATCGCCTATCCGGCCATCGCCCAGATCACCTCGGTGAGCGGGCCCCAACCCTGAGCGAGCCGCCAACCCCAGCCCGAAAGGACCCAGCCATGCCCGATCCAACCCTGGTCTTCGACTACCTCTGCGCCCGGTTCGGCGTCGACATCGACTTCTCCGACGAACGAGGCATGACCACCACCGAGGTCGCGGTCATCACCTTCCTGCTCGTCGGTGCCGCCATCGTCGTGCTCGGCATCATCTACACCGCGGCCAAGGGCAACGCCGACAACATCCCCACACCGGAACAGCCCGCAGGCTGACGCCGATGACCGGCCGACTCCGCAGCGAACGGGGGATGACCACCATCCAGGTCGCCATCTTGTTCCCGGCCGTCCTGCTCTGGTTGATGCTCATCGTCCAGTACGGGCTGTGGTGGCACGCCAAGCAGGTCGCCAACGCCGCCGCGGCCGAAGCCGTCGATGCCGCCCAGGTGAGCGACGGCAGCGCAGCGGAGGGTGAGGCTGCCGCATCCAGCTACCTCGCGCAGTCCGGCAACCTCGACAACATCACGGTGACCGTCGACCGTCAGCCCACCGTCGTCGTCGCCCAGGTTCATGGTGACGCGCCGCAGCTCGTGCCCGGATTCTCCTGGTCGGTCACGGCCCGCAGCCAGGCCCCCGTCGAGCGGTTCATCCCGGAGCCCGAACGATGAACGCTCCCTCCTGGCGCTCAGAGCGCGGTTCGATCTCGGTCGAGGTCGCAGTGATCGCCCCCGCCTTCGTGTTCCTGATGCTCCTCGTCGTGTACGCCGGCAAAGTCTCCGAAGCCGATGGCAACGTCGAGCGCGCTGCGGCCGAGGGCGCTCGAGCCGCATCGCTCCGCCAGAACCCAGCAGCCGCGATCGACGACGCCCGAGCGGTGGTCGAAGCCAACCTTGCCGCCGCCGGCGTTCCGTGCTCACAGCTCGACACGTCGGTCGACACCTCGGGGTTCGAACCCGGTGGGACCGTGACGATCACGGTCCGCTGCGACGCCTCGATGGCCGACGTCACCCTCCTCGGCGTCCCGGGAACCCGGTCGTTCACCGCCACCTCCACCGAAGTCATCGACACCTACCGGAGCGATGGGCCATGACCATCCTCACCGACGAGCGCGGCAGCATCACCGGCTTCGTCGCCGTCATCGCCACTGCGCTCGTGATGGTCGCCGGGATGGCCTACGACGGCGGCCAGATCATCCACGCCCACAACGCCGCCCGCAACGACGCCGAACAAGCCGCCCGCGCCGGCGCGCAGCAGATCGACATCACCCACCTCCGTCAGACCAGCGAGCCCCGCCTCGACCCTGCCGAAGCCCAAGCCGCCGCCCTCGACTACCTCACCCAGGTCGGCGCGACCGGCACCGCATCGGTGGCCGGAGCCGACATCACCGTGACCGTGACCCGATCCCAGCCGCTCCACATCCTCCCTGGCCAGGACCGCACGATCACCGTCACCGAGACCGCCAGCGCCGTCGAGGAGGCAGCGCCATGACCCGCCGAGGCTC
>QEUP01000021.1 GCA_003577145.1 Acidobacteriota bacterium
CGGCTACGGCCACCACACACCCGCCGCGGTCATCGCCATGATCTACCTCTGCTGCGGCGGCGTCACCATCGAACTACCCACGGAAAGGTGAGGAGAACCTGAATTATCACGGTTAATGTAGCTGGGTCCCCAAGTCACATGAGGAGCGAGCAATGGGAGCACTAGAGGGCCGGGTAGCGATCGTCACCGGCGCCGGCAGGGGCCTCGGGCGGGAGCACGCGCTGCTGTTCGGTGCCGAAGGCGCCAAGGTGGTCGTCAACGATCTGGGTGGCGCCACCGACGGAACCGGCTCAGACCTCGGTCCAGCCGAGGAGGTCGTCGCCGAGATCCGCGCAGCAGGTGGCGAAGCCGTGGCGAACACCGACAGCGTCGCTGACTGGGAGGGAGCACAGCGTCTGGTCAACACTGCGATAGAGGAGTTCGGCGACCTCCACGTCCTCGTCAACAACGCGGGCATCCTGCGCGACCGTGTCTTGGTGAACATGACCGAAGACGAGTGGGACGCGATCATGCACGTCCATCTCCGCGGCCACTTCTGCCCCACGCGTTTCGCCGCGGCCTACTGGCGCGAGCGGTCCAAGGCCGGAGACGAGGTGAAAGCCTCAGTGGTCAACACATCCTCGGGAGCCGGCCTGCTGGGCAACTTCGGGCAGACCAACTACTCGGCGGCCAAGGCGGGCATCGCCGCCTTCACGATGGTGGCCGCCCAAGAGCTCGGCCGCTACGGTGTTCGGGTGAACGCCCTCGCGCCGTTGGCCCGGACGCGACTCACGATGCAGACCCCCGGGCTGGAGAACGCCGTCGCTGCCCCCGAGGAGGGCTTCGACGCCTGGCATCCCGGCAACGTGTCGCCGCTGGTCGCCTACCTGGCGACGGCCGACTGTCCTTTCACCGGCGGCGTGTGGCATGTCGGCGGGCACGAGGTCGCCCTCTACGAAGGCTGGCGCCTGCTCGAACCGCTCACCGCCGACGACCGTTTCACGGTCGAGGAGCTCACCGAGCGCGCTCCTCAGCTCCTGGAGGGGAGGCCCGAGCTCGCTTCGACCGGCACACCTCTCCAAGAGGTGACCGTCAGCTTCCTCAAGCGCCACCGCCTCATGTGACTCGGGTGCCGACGATGGAGACGAAGCTGACGCACTCGCCGGGGGCGCCACCCAGGTTGTGCGTGAGGCCCAGCGTCTTGTCGGTGTCGATCTGGCGTTCGGCGGGGGCTTCGTGCCGTAGCTGCAGCCAGCACTCGAAGAGCATCCGGAGGCCGGAGGCCCCGATGGGGTGCCCGAAGCTCTTGAGGCCACCATCGGGGTTGACGGGAAGCTCCCCGTCGAGATCGAAGGTCCCGTCGAGCACCTCTTGCCAGGCCGTTCCCCGCTCGGAGAAGCCCAGGTCCTCCATCAACACCAGCTCCGTCGGTGTGAAGCAGTCGTGCACCTCGGCGAGCGCTAGCTCTTGGCGGGGGTTCTGCACTCCGGCCTGCTGATACGCGTCGGTGGCCGAGCGGACGACCTCCTCGAAGGTGGTGTAGTCGTAGGCGGGGTCGATCGGTCCGCTGGCCGGTCCGGCCACGAACGAGAGCGCCTTGACGTACAGCGGGTTGTCGGTCAGGCGTTCGGCGTCCTCGCTCCGTACGATCACCGCGGCGGCCGACCCGTCGCTGACCCCGGAGCAGTCGAAGATGCCCAGGGGCCCCGCTATCAGCGGGGAGCAGGCGATGGCGTCCTTGCTTACCTCCCGCCTGAACTGCGCGCGAGGGTTGAGGGCACCGTTGTGATGGTTCTTCCACGCGATGTGGGTGAGGACGTCCTTCATCTGCCCCTCGTCCACCCCGTACTTCTCGGCGTACGCAGGTGCGAGCAGGCTGAACATGGCCGGCGCCGTCATCTCCACCTGCGTACCGTCGCTCGGCGGCGGGGTCATGGCGAGGCCCGAGAAGTTGGTGTCCTTGAGCTTCTCGACCCCGACCGCCATGACCACGTCGTATGCGCCCGAGGCCACCGCGTAGCAGGCGTTGCGAAAGGCTTCCGAACCGGTGGCGCACATGTTCTCGAGGCGGCTCACGGGTCGGTAGTCGAGGTGCAGCGGGCGTGACAGGGTGAGGCCGCTGATCCCGGAACCCATGGTGCCCAACCAGAAGGCGTCGACGTCGTCGACGGTGATGCCCGCCGACTTCACGGCGTCGGTGCTGGACTCCAGGACGAGGTCGTCGACGCCCTTGTCCCAGTGCTCACCGAATGGAGTGCAGCCCATGCCGACGATCGCCACCCGATCACGGATTCCGTGTGATGCCATCTGTGCTGCTCCTTCATGATCTGGGACCGCTCGGTCGCGCCAGGCGGCAGTCAGCGGGCCAAGAACGTCAGTCCTGTCTCTTCGGGCGGGCCTTCCAGAAGTAGTTGTGTACTCCCTCGACGGTGGACACCCGCCGGAACGTCATCTCGACGCGGTCGCCGATGGCCACCGATCCGGCGTCGACGTCGGTCAACTCACATTGGTACCTACCGCCCCCGTCGAAGTCGAGCACGGCCGCGACGACCGGCGGGTTGAGCGAGGGTGCCAGCCGGTCGAGCGTGAAGGTGCGTACCGTGGCGTCGACATCGGCCAACGGCTCCTCTTCCATCGCGTCGATCGCCCGGCAGTTGACGCACACCCGGGCCGGCGGGAGGTTGCGGGCACCGCACTCGGTGCAACGCGAACCGATGAACGCGAACTTCCAGTCCTCGGTCCGCAACGCGGGCGGCGCCGAAGGCCGGACCGGGTCGGGTCGCCGGACGGGCTCGCGGACCAGCGCACCTCTCCAGGTCAGGAACGACGCGTACGACAGGTCGTTGCATCCGGAATCGATCTGGTCGGCAACCGTCGGAGTGGCGCGCCGGCCCAAGACTGCCTCGGTGACACGGAACAGCGCGACGTCGGCGCCGTCAGCCAGCACCACGACGGCGACGAGCTCATCAGGTTCCGCCACGTCCAGGACCGACGCGAGGAGCAAACCGGCGTGTGCGGTACCCGAGCATCCCACCGTCGCGCTCAGGTCGTCGACGATGGCCTCGGGCTTCGCGCCGCTGCGCTTGAGGAACTGCCGGACAGCGCGGGGCTGCGGGCCGGTCACCATCAACCGATCGACGGCATCGAGGCCGACTCCGGCCTCTTTGAGCGCGTCTGTGAAGGCCTGCTCGCCCAGCGGGGCGTAGGCGTGTTCGGCGAAGCGCTCCTCCCATCCCTCCGAATGATCGGTGCCGGGCTCACGCCAGCGGTCCAGGAACTCGTCGGTCGCCGAAGCCCAGCAGATCAGCTCGGCAAGCACCGGGGCGACCTCGGTCCCTTCGCCGCAGACGAAGGCTGCCGCGGCGTCTCCGCTGCCGCTCTCGTCGGCCCCACCGGCCCGACCGCTGCGGACATCTGACAGGACGACCAGCGTGGGAGGACCCGATTCCAGGCCGGCCCGCAACGCACCCGCCCCGGAACGCACCGAGCCGACCATGTCGTAGGCGGCCGCGGAGTCCGCCAGGTCGAGGGCCGCGTGGATCGCGGTGCAGTTCGTCTTGTCGAGGTAGGGAGGAGCTGATGTGGCGAAGCAGGCACTGCTCAGCTCAACCGAAGGGTCCAGACCACGCAGGGCGATCCGCGCAGCCTCGACGCCCATGCTGGTGGCATCCTCGTCGTAGGCGGCGACAGCGCGTTCCCCGGGCGCTGCCGGGACGCCCAGTGCCTCGGCGATGGCAGCTCGCTGCAGGCGGAAGTAAGGGACGTAGGCCCCGTAGGCGATGATGCCCGCCATCTGCGTCTCCTTCCGTCAGCCGTCAGCGGCCGTTCCGGCAGTCCAGCGTGCCTCGTCGACATACCCTCCCGCTACTCGGTCCCAGGTGCGAGCATTGAGTGCGTCGTCCCGTAGCTCGACCTTGCGAACTCGCAGGGTCGGCGTCTTGGGCAGCTCCTCGACGAGCTCGACGTAGCGGGGGAGCATGAACTTGGGCATAGCGGTGACGAGGAAGTCGAGCAACGCCGCCTCATCGAAGTCCTCACCAGGTTTGGGGATCACCAGCACCTTCACCTCGTCTTCACCGTGCCCGAACTCCGACGGGGCAGCGATGGCGGCGACCTCCTGCACGCCGGGGTGCTCACGTACGTGCCCCTCCACCTCCAGGGACGAGATGTTCTCACCGCCCTTGCGCATGGCGTCTTTGAGTCGGTCGACGAAGTAGTAGTTGCCCTCGCCGTCCCGGCAGAAGCCGTCGCCGGTGTGGAACCAGCCGTTGCGCCAGGCCTCGGCCGTCTTCTCCGGCATGCCCCAGTAGCCCGAGTTCAGCTCCCAGGGTCGGTCGCTGCGCACGATCAGCTCACCGACCTCGCCGTCGGGCACCTCTTCGTCGTGCTCGTCGACGATGCGGAGCTCGTATCCGGGCCGGATGCGACCGCAGCTGCGCCAGTTGACCCGGTCCTCGTAGCCGACGTAGAGGGGCGCGCCGATCTCGGTCATGCCGTAACCGGTGAAGGTCTTCACGCCGAAGCGCCGCTCGAACTCCTCGATCTCCGGGAACAGCGGTGCGGTCTGGATGGTCGTCAACGGGTTGTCGGCGTCGTCGGGCTGCGCGGGCATGGTGAGCAGCAGCTGAGCCATGATCCCAATGAGGCCGGTCGTGTTGCAGCGAAACGCCCTCACGTCGGACCAGAACTCAGAGAGGCTGAACACCTCCCGCAGCACCGCCTTGGAGGCGTGCAACGCGGTCATGTAGGCGAGGCTCTTACCGCCGACGTGGAAGGTGGGGAGGCAGGCGTAGTAGGAGCTCGACTCGTCGAGGATGCCGGGTGGCGCGGCGTTGGGGAACTGGTGGAGCTCCGCCCAGGGCACGAGCACCCCCTTGGAGGGTCCGGTCGTGCCCGAGGTGTAGATCATGCAGGACACGTCGTAGTGCGCCGGACCGTCGAGATCAGCGGCGGGTTCGGCCAGGTCGAGGAACTCGCCACCGCCGATGACCGGTGGTCCGAGCTGGGGGGGCTCGCCGGACAGGTCGGGGACGATGACAGATCGGAGCCTGCTGAGGACCTGGGGTCGGACCTCACCCAGCTGCCCCAGGAACCGCTCGCTGGTGACCATGAGCTCGGCGCGTGAGTTCTCGATCAGGTACTCCAGCATCCGACCGCGGAACTGGGTGTTGATCGGCACTTCGATCGCCCTCAGCCAGGCGAGGCCCAGCCAGCAGTGGAGTGACTCGAAGGAGTTGGGGAAGAAGGTGAGCACCGTCTGGCCGGGTTGGACCCCTTGGCGCCGGAAGGCGTCGGCCCAGCGGCGATTGGCCTCGTCGTAGCCCCGATAGGTGCAGGCTCGGCCGCCAACGTCTTGGAGGGCCACCTGGTCGCCATGGGTCTCGGCTCTCCGGCTGATGGTGAAGGGAAGGATCCTGTCTTGCTCGAGCACCTCGAAGTTCCTTTCCGGCGGGGATCAGCGGAGATCCTCGGGGATGCCCACGTGCTTGGACCCCGACCATTTCGGCTGGCGCCTCTCGAAGAAGGCCACGACCCCCTCAACGGCGTCAGCCTGCTCCCCGATCCACCAGGTCAGCCTGGTCTCCCGCTGCATCGCCGCCAGCCGGTCCGTCTCACCCAGTCCCTCGTGCACGAGCTTCTTGGTTATGGCGACCGGAGTAGGTGCGCAGTTGACCGCGATGTCCCGGGCCAGCTCGAGCGCCTCGTCCAGCACCTGATCGCGAGGCACCGCTCTGGAGACGAGGCCGATCCGCGCCGCTTCTGTCCCACTGATCGTCTTCCCGGTGAGCAGCAACTCCAGCGCCCGCGACAATCCCACGAGTCGCGGGAGCAGCCATGTCGAGTTGGCCTCCGGAAGGATCCCCCGCCGCGGGAAGATGAACGCCAGCTTGGCGTCCTCGGCGGCGATGCGGATGTCGAACAGGAGCGGCAGGGTCAGGCCGGCGCCGACTGCGGCGCCGTTGATAGCGGCGATCACCGGAGTGCGCATGTTCCAGAAAGCGGCTCGTTCGGCGACCGAGTCGGAGTCGACACCGAGCTGTTGGTCGTGGGCCTCGTGGGTGGCCCTGCCGAAGGCCTCCCCCCCCGCACTGATGTCGAAGCCGGAACAGAACGCCTTGCCGGCACCGGTCACGACGATGGCACGCACATCGTCGTCGGCATCGAAGCTCCACATCGCATCGTGGAAGGCCCGGTCCATCTCGAAGTTGATGGCGTTTCGTTGCTCCGGCCGGTTCAGGGTGATCGTGGCGATTCCTACCTCGTCGACCTCGGTGATGATCGTGTTGTTGCTCACGTTTGCGCCTCGGCTCCTTGATCTGAGGTCATCGGCCGGTGAACCCGGGTGCACGTCTCTCCTTGAAAGCCTGCACCGCCTCGGCATGGTCCTGCGTGCCGAACAGGTGGATCAGGCCGCGGGCTACGAACTCGCCGAGCCCCGCCAGGTCGGCCGGCGTCATCTGGGTCCCCTTGGCGAGCCCTGCCTTGAGGTAGCGGAGCGCCTCGGGTGGTTTCGACGCGATCCTCGCCGCCAGGTCTGTCGTCTCGCCCAGGACATCGTCGACCACCTTCGACACCAGCCCGATGCGATCGGCCTCGGCCGCGTCGATCACCTCACCGGTGAACAACATCTCCGCAGTACGGGAGGGTCCGATGAGCTGGGGTAGCCGTCGCAGGCAGGCGAAGTCCGACATGAGGTTGAAGTTCACGTAGAGGGCACCGAACAGCGCCCCCGGACCGGCGTAGCGGATGTCGGCGAGCAGGGCGAGGTCGAGTCCCACACCGACGGCGATGCCGTTGACCGCGGCCAGCAACGGCTTCTCGAATTGCAGGATCCGCGTCGTCTCGGGCGTCGTTGCCGGTATCACCCGCTGCAGTGGCGCCAGCCCCGCCGCCAAAGCAGCGGGCTCCCATGCCTCCTTGACGTCGTCACCGGCGCAGAAGGCTTCGCCCGCCCCAGTCAGGACCGCACAGCTCACGCCCGGGTCGCGGTCGGCCTCGGCGAGCGCCTCGCTGAGCTGCTCGCCCAGTGCCAGGGTGAGCGCGTTCATGGCATCTGGCCGGTTGAGGGTGATCGTCGCCACCCGCGCGTGGACCTCGTACAGCACGAGCCCGTCACTCATCGCGCTGATGTTAACGTATGTTCACACCCAAGGTTGACGGAGTACCTCCGGATGGCCCCATCGCTCGACGACATCGCGACCGAACTCGTCGCCGAACAGCAGCGGCTCGACGACCTGGTCTCCCCGCTGGGCGAAGGCGAGTGGTCGCGGCCCTGCATCGTCGGGCCCTGGACCATCAGGGCTCAGGTGGCGCACCTAGCCGACAGCGAGCGCCTGGCGACCCTGGCCGCCACCGACGAGGCGGCCTTCGCCGAGGCCCTCGCCCAAGCCATCGCCAACAGCGAGAGGCTCGAAGCGGGCGATCCGCCTGACCTCACGGGACTCGAACCAGCGGCGCTGCTCGAGCAGTGGCGCCTGCGCCGTCGTGCAACCGTCAACGCGGTGCTCGAGCGTGGTCAGCAGAGCCGCATCCCATGGGTCACCGGATCCTTGAGCAGTCGGAGCTTCCTCACGGCCCGGCTCATGGAGACGTGGGCCCACAGCCAGGACGTCCACGACGCGCTGGGCGCCACCCATGCGGAATCGAACGCACTGTTGCACGTCGCCCACCTCGGAGTCGCCACCCGAGCGTTCTCCTTCGGCAATCGCGGCCTGGAGCCCCCCGCCGACGACCTCCGGGTCGAGCTGGTCGCACCCGACGGAACGATCTGGGCCTGGGGTCCACCTGGCGCTGGCGGGAGCGTGGAGGGACCCGCCGTGGACTTCTGCCTCGTCGTCACCCGCCGCCGCCACGTCGACGACACCGGCCTCTCCGCCACCGGTGGGGCCCGACGCTGGCTAGACATCGCCCAGGCCTTTGCCGGACCGCCCGTCGACCCGGCTCGCTGGCCCTGACGGCGCGCCGACGGCTCGCCGTGGCCGTGGCCATGCGTGGGGGCGCAGCTGTGACGAGGCATCGATCACAGGTCGCCGCGGTGGAGGTAGACCCGTTCGACTTCCTCGAAGGAGTCAGCCACCTCGGATGCGGCACCTCGCATGACGATCTCACCTCGCTGCATGACATACACCCGGTCGGCCACGTCGAGCACGGCCCGGCCGTGCTGCTCCACCAGGAGCACACCGAGACCACGGTCCGCCGAATCCCTCAAGGAGCGCAGCAGTCGCATGACCACCATCGGCGCCAGTCCGAGCGAGAGCTCGTCGGCCAGCAGCAGGCGGGGCTCGGCTGCCAGAGCACGGGCCAACGTGAGGATCTGCTGCTCACCGCCCGAGCACAGCCCGGCCCGGCGTCCCAGCAGGGGCTCCAGCTCGGGGAACAGCTCCAGAGCCGTGTCGCGCCGGCCCTGTCCGAGACGGAGGTTGGCCCCGACCGTGAGCGCGGAGATGACCGCGCGCTCCTCGGGCACGTAGGAGAGCCCCTGACGCGCCCGACGGTGCAGCGGTGTGGGCTTGTCCCTGCCCAGCCAGCAGACCCGGCCCGTCATGGGCGTGAGCTCACCGGCGAGTGCCAGCAGCGTCGTGCTCTTGCCGGCACCGTTGGGACCGAGCAGCACGACGACCTCACCGGTGCGGACCTCGAGATCGACACCTCTGACCGCAGCCAGCTCGCCGTAACCCGCGGAGAGGTCCATGGCGCTGATGAGCGGGCCCGACCCGTCACCGGCAGGCGGTCCCACCCGGACGGGAACCGCTGCCTCTCCCTTCACGATGGGTGCGCCCAGGTAGGCCTCGCGGACCGTTTCGTTGCACTGGATCTCCGCGGGGCTCCCCTCGGCGATGCCGGCACCGGCGTCGAGCACGACCACCCGGTCGCAGATGTCGAAGACGAGGGCAGTGTCGTGCTCGACCAGCAGGACGGCCAGCCCCCACTCGTGCGCGAGGCGGCCGAGTATCGCCCCCAGCTCGGCTGTCTCCCGGCTGTCGAGGCCCGCGGCGGGCTCGTCGAGCAGCACGACCGACGGTTCCGCAGCGAGAGCTCTGGCAATCGCTACCAGACGTCGCTGCCCGTAGGGCAGCTCACTCGGTCTCCGGTCGAGGACGCCTTCCAAGCCCAGATCCCGTGCCGCCGCGACCGCCCGCGGACTGAGGCTCGACCGGCGCGGCACGACCAGGTCGCTCAGGTACGCCAGGGGGTCCTTGCGATCGCAGGCAGCCCGCAGGTTGTCCCGCACCGTCATGCTGTCGAACAGCTCGAGGCCCTGGAAGGACCGCCCGATACCGGCCGAAGCCCGCCTGCGGGGGCCCCAGCGGTCGATCGTGCGCCCGTCGAGGGTGACGGCTCCGGCGCTGCACCTGACGAAGCCCGTCAGCGCGTCGATCAGGGTGGTCTTGCCGGCGCCGTTGGGGCCGATCAGGCCGACTATCTCCCCCGGCCGCAGCTCCAGCGAGACGTCGTGCACCGCTTCGACACCGCCGAAGCGAACCGTCACCCCTTCGGCAGACAACGTTGCCGGTCGTACCGGATCTGGAACCGGATCCCGAGGCAGTTCCTCCCCGCGGCGACCCCTCCGGAGTCGAGGCCATCTCCTGGTGATTCGCGCGGGCAGGCACAGGCTCACCAACCCGTCGGGCACCACAACCAGCACGATGAGAAGGATGAGCCCGAGCCCGGCGAGGACCATGAGGTCGTTGTCGAGGACGCCGCCGAGCATCGAAGGTATGAGGTTCCCGGGTGCGACACTGGCACCGACGAGTGCCCCCGCCACGTAGCCCACTCCACCGATGACCGCATAGACGACGCTGTAGATGGAATCGAACACCGAGAAGGTGGGGAAGAACGTCACCGTCGGCCGGCGGTACGCCAGGAGGATCCCGCCGACGGCGGCTATGGCCGAGGCCAGGCCGAAGGCGTAGAGCTTGGCGCCGAAGACGCTGATCCCGAGAGCGGCGGCGGCTCGCTCGTTGGTGCGGACGGCGATCAGGCGACGACCCGCCCGGCCGCGGCGCAGGTTCGCCACCACCAGAGCGCACGCGACGAACAGGCCAAGGCCCAGCAAGGCATAGCGCTCCGGGTGGGTGAAGCTGTCGAAGTCGACGCCGAAGAGGCGCGGCGGCCCGATCCTCGTGCCGGTGATGCCGCCTGTACGGGAGGCGTTGGCCAGGATCATGCTCTCGAGGACCAGTGCTAGGCCCAGGGTTGCCACTGCGAGGTTCACCCCCCTGGTTCGCAGGGCGGGCAGACCGACGAGCAGGCCGATGGGGACGGCAACGGCTATGCCGAGGAGGAACGCCGGCTCGAAGCCGAGGTCGTAGTTGACGATCGAGCGCGCGGCCACCCACGCCCCCATCCCGGCCAGCGACCACTGGGCGAGCGACAACTGCCCGGTGTAGCCGGTCACCACAACGAGCGAGAGGAGCACGATCGCCAGGGCAAAGGTCGTCGTGGCCGCATCGACCGCGCTGTCGGACAGCACCAGCGCCAACAGCAGGGCAGCCGCTATGACCGCCGGGACGACCAGGGCGGGGCGGATCATCCCTGCACCGACCTCCGGCGGGCGTTGGGAGGCCTCGTCACGCAAAGGGAGGGCCCTCCCGCGGATCACCAGCACGGCAACGATCACGATGAACGGAACCGACCGTGCCCACCCGTCGAGGGCCACGTCGAAGTTGATCTGGGCGAAGGCGATCTCGGATTCGAGTATCCCGATCAGGAGGCCACCCGCGAAGGTGAGAGGGAAGGAGCGGAACTGCCCTACGAGGGCCGCGGCCAGCGCGGGAACGACGAGAAGAGTCAGGCCGATGACGTCGAGGCCGGTGAGGTTGACGATGAGGATCGCGGCCAGGACCCCCAGCGCACCTCCGAGCGCCCAATTGACCGTGGCGATCAGATCGGGGGAGATCCCCTGTGCCGCGGTGACCCGCCGGCTCTCGGCCACCGCGGTGGTGGCCAGCCCGAAACGGGCCAGCCTGTACACGACTCCGAGCAGGACCGTGAGCCCGGCGCCGATACCCAGCAGGATCAACCTGTCCTCGCCTATGGTGACATCCCCCCACAGCGTGACTCCCCGGACGGGCAACAGCTTGGACACCAACTGGGCCAGGTCGCCCCAACGGTTCTGCCCCACACCGAGCAGGAGGGTGAGCAGGCCCAGCGTCGCCACCAGGCGCGACAGCGCAGGGGCGCTGCGGAGCGGGCGCATCACCAGCAGATGGGTGGCCGCACCGATGACGGCACCCGCCGCCAGGGCCTCGGCGAACGCCAGCGGCGTCGCCATGCCGGCCTCGCGCGCGTTGTAGAAGATGAACGCCCCGACCATGCCGACCGCGCCCTGGGCGAAGTTGACCACTCCCGATCCGCGATAGACCAGGACGATGCCCAGTGCAGCGAGTCCGTAGACGGCACCCGCCCCCAGACCCAGAACCGCGAACCGCAAGAACTCGCTCATGGCACCCCCGACCAAGGTTGTGCGGTACCCACGCGATGGGACCCGAGCCGGCTCACGATTCCGACTGCGGGGACCCGAGAAGTTAGCCTTGGTTCACATTAACGAAACACGACCGTTTCCCGGCGATCTGCGAGCACACACCATGGCCGAGCCGGCAACTGACACGACAGGGGGCGATCGCCGCAACCGCCGCGCCCTCATCCTCGACGCCGCGATCGAGTTGTTCCGCCGGCACGGCTTCGAGGCCACGGGCATAGACGACATCGGCGCGGCCGCAGGGATAAGCGGGCCCGGCGTGTACCGCCACTTCGAGGGCAAGCAGGACATCCTCGATGCTGCCGTCGGGTACGGGAGCGAGCGGCTACTCGTCCACTCGGAGGAGATCCTCGGGGCCGAGCGAGCTCCCCGGGACACCCTGGACGCGCTCGTGCGAAGCATGGTCAGCGACGTCCTGGATGAGCCTGCTCTGGTCACAGTGCTTCTGAGAGAACGCCGCAACCTCAGCGAGCGCGGCAGGCAGGCGTGGGACCGCGCACTGCAGACCTTCCTCGCTGAATGGGTCGAGGCGCTGCGTAGGCTGATGCCCGACGTCGATGAGGCGGCGGCACGGACCAGGATCTGGGTCGCCATGGGAATGGTGCTTTCGGCTGCACAGTACGACTCGGAAGTCGACCGGGATGACATGGCGGAGCTCTTGCAGCAGATGCTGCTCGGGGCTCTCACGGCCGGGGGTTGATGCTCGGCCCAGCGCCGGCCCCATGCTCCCTGCGCGTCCTTGTCCGACCTGTGAACCGTCGTTAATATCCCCGCGGTGGCCGACGACCTCGCGTTGCTCGATGCGACCGGGCAGGCAGATCTGGTGGCATCCGGCTCATGTCAGCCTGCGGACCTGGTCGACGCAGCGATACGACGGATAGAGCGGCTCGACGGCGAGCTGAACTCGGTGATCGCCGAGCGCTTCCAGCAAGCGAGCGACGAAGCGCTCTCGGCGCAGCTTCCCAGCGGGCCTTTTCGAGGTGTGCCGATCCTTGTGAAGGATCTCGGCGCCGGCCAGATCGACGGCCTCGCGTACCATCGGGGCAACCGGGCGTTGAAGGAGGCCGGTTACCGGCAGAAGGGCGACTCCTGGCTGGTGCAGCGCCTGAAGCGGGCCGGCTTCGTGATCTGCGGCAAGACCAACGTCCCCGAGCTCGGCTTCTCCTGCACCACCGAGCCCGTCGCCTACCCCTCCACCCGCAACCCGTGGGATACCATGCGCAGCCCAGCCGGCTCCAGCGGGGGGTCAGCCGCGGCTGTAGCCGCCGGGCTGGTGCCGGTAGCCACGGCCAGCGACGGCGGGGGTTCGATCCGCATGCCGGCAAGCGTGTGCGGCCTGGTCGGCCTGAAACCGTCTCGAGGGCGGGTCTCGTCCGGCCCTTTCATCGGAGAAGCGGGGGGTGGTCGCGCAGTCGAGCACGTCGTGACGAGGACGGTGCGGGATTGCGCCGCCTTGTTGGACGTCCTCGCCGGCGAGGAGGCGGGCGACCCGATCGTCGCTCCGCCCCCGCTGAGGCCCTTCCGCCAGGAGGTCGGTGCAGACCCCGGGAGGCTGAAGGTGGGGATGATCATCGATGCCTTGGTACCTTTCGGCGGGCCCGACCCCGACGTGGTCGACACGACCAGTGCGGTTTGCCATCAGCTCGCTGAGATGGGACATCACATCGAGGCGGCGTGCCCGGTCGCACTCACATCCGGCGACGAGCGTGCCCTGTCCGTCATCACCATCCACGCCGCGACGATCGCTGCCTCGGCTGATGTCATCGCCGGCCAGGTCGGACGCGAGGTGGGTCCCGACGACTTCGAGCCCAGGACCTGGGAGCAGATCGCGCTGGGACGGTCAATCACCGGCACCCAGCTCGCCGGCGCGCGCGAACAGGTGATCGCTTGGTCGAGAGACATGGCAAGGTGGTGGGCCGGCGGGTTCGACCTGCTGGTAACGCCGACCGTCGGCACGCCGGCTGCTCCTCTCGGCCGGCTGCAGTTCTCCGAGGGAGACCGTGACGGATCGATGGCGCGCGTGCTGCGGTTCAACCAGTACGCTCCCGCGTTCAACTGGACCGGTCAGCCGGCCATCTCGTTACCACTGGGCGAAAGCGGCGAGGGGCTGCCGATCGGCGTACAGATCGTCGCCGCCTACGGCCGTGAGGATCTGCTGATCCGCATCGCCTCTCAGCTCGAAGTCGCCAGGCCCTGGTCGGCGAGGCGCCCGGGAATCCACGCGTGATGGCAACTACGCGACATCCGGGCGTGATCGTGTCCGAGCAGCACCGCGGCGAACCCGTGGACTGGGCCGAAACCCGGCTCTGCAGACGCCGACCCTGGAGGGCCTGGCCCCCAGGGACATCCCCGCCCTCGTCGTGACGGAGGAGCCGCCGCAGTGACGACCGGAGCGAGAGACATCCTCGAGATCTCGAAGGGGGTCATCGACGGCACCGTGCCGGGCGATCTGGACCGGATCCACAACATCTCCCCGCTGATCCACGAGCTGCAACCTGGACTCGCGCTAGTCGAGGCATGGGCCCACGTCGTGGCGCTGGAGACCGACGACGGACTCGTGCTCTTCGACACGGGGGCCGCCTTCCTCGCCGACGCCATCCGTTCCGAGCTGCGGTCCTGGTCCGACGCACCCGTTCACACCATCCGTGTGATCACGGGTGAACGTCTGCGTCGGCGGTTCCGCCCGCTGGGGTCGCCCGAGAACCGTCGACTGGAACTGTCGCTCGTTGATGATGCGGTCATAGCCGCCCACCAGATCCGGTCGACGGAGCCCGTCTACGACGAACCCGAGTTCGCTGTTCACAACGTCTGGCGCCAGTTCGGGGGTTGGTGGGACGGCAATCCCGCGCACCTGAGGCCGGCACCTGAGGCGGCTCTCGCATCCGAGATCGCCCGCCTCGCAGGCGGAGCCGACCGTCTGGCACAACGGGCCGCGCAGGTCGCCGATTCCGGCAACCTGCGCCTCGCCGCCCACCTGGCCGAGGACGCTGCACCGGCTGCTCCTGAAGACAGCGCGGTCCACGATGTCCGCAGCGAGGTCTTCGCGCGCCTGCGCGACGAAGCCCGCTCGCAGATGGCGAGGGGGATCTACGCATGGGCCGCTGGCGAGTCCGTCTCACAGGGCGCCAGCGACGACTGAGCCTGAGGGAGTGGATGGCACCAGGTTGTGAACCGCTGTTAACATGCTGTCCCACCCAGTCACCAACCGCGACCCGGGTGGAACGGAGATGGAATTCACCGACACCGCCGAAGAGGCGGCCTTCAGAGCCGAATGCCGAGAGTGGCTCGAAGCCAACGCCGAGCGTCGACCCCGGACCTCGGGTGTCCTGAGCATTCTCGGCGAGGGGCTCGACGGCGGAGGCGAGCTGGCCCGCGCCCGCGATTGGCAGGCGAAGGCCGCCGCCGAAGGCTGGGCGGGGATCCACTGGCCCCCGGAGTACGGAGGACGCGGGGCTTCGCTGATCGAGCAGGTGATCTGGGCCCAGGAGGCGGCTCGATTCGAGATACCCGACCACGTGTTCAGGATCGGCATCGCCATGGGGGGCCCCACCGTCATCGCCCACGGGTCCGACGACCAGAAGCGACGCTGGCTGCCACCGCTGCTCACCGGCGAGGAGATCTGGTGCCAGCTCTTCAGCGAGCCAGGAGCCGGGTCGGATCTGGCGTCGTTGCGCACAACCGCCGTGCGCGACGGCGACGCGTGGGTCGTGGACGGTCAGAAGGTCTGGTCATCGGGGGCGCACTACTCGAAGTGGGGGATGCTCGTCGCCAGGACGGACATGGATGCCCCCAAGCACTCTGGCATCACCTACTTCCTGCTCGAAATGAACTCGCCCGGAATCGACATCAGACCACTCAAGCAGATGACCGGTGCGTCCCATTTCAGCGAGGTCTTCTTCGATGATGTCAGGCTTCCCGACACCGATCGGCTGGGCGGGGTCAACGAGGGTTGGAAGGTTGCGCAGACGACCCTGCTCAACGAACGGGCCGCGCTGGGGGAACTACTCGGGGGCCAGGCCCTGGCAGACGGACTCGTCGATGTGGCGCGTCGCGCCGGCACCGACGGCCGCAGTGGCCTCTCCGACCCACGGGTCCGCCAGGAGATCGCCGAGGTCTACGCCAACTCGGAGATCCTGCGATACCTCGGCCTGCGAATAGTCACTGCCATCTCGCGAGGCGGGATCCCCGGGGGTGAGGCGTCGGTCATCAAGATCGCCATGGCACGCCTGCTCAACCGTGCCGCCGGCCTCGGCGTGCGGCTCGGAGGGCCCTCGGGCCTCGCGGGTCCGAACGAGTGGTGGCACACCCTGCTGGCCGCTCCTGCGGTCCGGATTGCCGGCGGTTCCGACGAGATCCAGCGCAACATCATCGGCGAGCGCGTCCTGGGTCTGCCCAAAGAGCCCGGCAGCGACAGGGACACGCCCTTCAACGAGCTGCCGCACTCGGTAGGGTCCTTACGGTGACTCGACAGGTGGCGATAGCCGAAGGGCTGCTGTCTTGGGCATCCGGCGAGGCGCGGCTCATCGGCTCGCGCTGTGAGACGTGCGGGGTTGTCGTGTTCCCGTCGCAGCGGGGCTGCCCGGCCTGCACCGGCGAGGAGACCGAGGTGATCGAGCTCGGCACCCGCGGAACCCTGTGGACCTTCACCACCCAGGGCTTCCTCCCCAAGTGGCCCTATGCGGGACCCGGGACCGACGAGGCCTTCGAGCCCTACGCAGTCGGCTACGTCGAGCTCCCCGGGCAGGTCAGGGTCGAGGCCCGCCTCGTCGAGGTCGAGGTGGACGATCTGCACATCGGCATGGACATGGAGCTGTGCGTGGTCCCGTTCATCACCGACGACGGCGGTGACGAGGTCGTCGTACCCGCGTTCAGGCCCAGCGGTGCAAGCGTGGACGGGGCGAGCGCATGAACGTAGCGATAGTCGGCATCGGCATCCACCCGTTCGGTCGGCACGAGGGAGTCTCCTCACTGGACATGGGTGGGTACGCGGTACGGCAAGCCCTGCGCGACGCAGGGATCCCGTGGCAGGATCTGCAGTTCGCGTTCGGCGGGAGCCTCGGTGCGCACCTGCCGGGCAACGATCCGGCGACGGCTGACACGCTCGTCAGCCGGCTCGGGCTCACGGGCCTGCCCTTCGTCAACGTCCACAACGGCTGTGCCACCGCGGGGAGTGCGCTGTCGCTGGCAGCGAGCACCATCGAATCGGGAGCTTTCGACGTCGGCCTGGCAGTTGGCTTCGACAAGCATCCGCGAGGCCATTTCAGCTCCGATCCCGAGATCCTCGGGCTGCCACCTTGGTACGGCGAGATGGGCTTCCTGGTCACCACGCAGTTCTTCGCCATGAAGATCAACCGCTACATGCACGACTACGGGATATCCAGTTCAACGCTGGCCAAGGTGGCCGCCAAGGCGTACCGCAACGGATCGATGAACCCCAACGCATGGCGACGCAAGCCGTTCAGCGAAGAGGAGATCCTGTCTTCGCGGATGCTCAACTACCCGCTGACCCAGTACATGTTCTGCTCGCCCGACGAGGGCGCCGCGGCGGTCGTGCTGTGCCGTGCCGACCGGGCAAGAGAGTTCACCGAGCGGCCTGTCTATTTGCGGGCCGCCACGATCAGGACCAGGCGTTTCGGCTCCTTCGAGGTGTTCAGCCCCTGGCTCCCGCTGACCCGAACCGACAGCCCCACCGTCGATGCGTCCCGAGCGGCCTACGAAGCTGCCGGGCTGGGGCCCGACGACATCGACGTGGCGCAGATCCAGGACAGCGAGGCCGGCGCCGAGGTGATGCACATGGCCGAGAACGGCCTGTGTGCCGACGGCGAGCAGGAGGCGCTCATCCAGGCGGGCGAGACCGAGATCGGGGGGCGCCTGCCCATCAACACCGATGGGGGCCTCATCGCCAACGGCGAGCCGATCGGCGCGTCGGGGATGCGCCAGGTGTACGAGACCGTGCTCCAGTTGCGCGGAGACGCCGGCGAACGCCAGGTGCCCGGCAGACCGCGCGTGGGGTTCACCCAGGTCTACGGCGCGCCCGGTGTCGGCTCCTGCACCATCCTCACAACTTGAGAGGCTCGATCAGGAGACCGGTGGCCTCCGCTCAGCCCATGGCCGCGCCGACTCCAACTGAGCGCACACCTGGATCAGCGTCGACTCCGCCGCGGGTCCGGCCACCAGCTGCACGCCCACCGGAAGGCCGTTCTCGTCCAGCCCGACCGGCAGGGAGGCTGCCGGTTGACCGGTGGTGTTCCACATCGACGTGAACGGGGTCATGGCGAAGATCGCCGCCATGTCCTCAACCCCGACTCCCTCCAGGGAGCCGACCGGCGGCGGGGCCTGTGCAACCGTGGGAGTGACCAACAGGTCGAAGTCGCCGAAGAACGCCAGCGCCTTGCGGCTCGCCGTCTGCAACGATCGCATCGCCTGGACGTAGATCGTGCCGGGTATTCCCGTTCCCATCTCCATGAGCGTCCTGGTCCAGGGATCCAGGGTCTCCGGGGGAGGGCGTTCGGCGGCACGTGAAGCGTGGTCGACGGCAAACGCGGTTGCCGCGGCCATCAAGTCGTCCGGGCCGAAGATCGGCGGCTCCACCAACTCGACTCGATGGCCCAGCTCGCCGAGCAGCTCCGCCGCCTCCTCGGCGGCGCGCAGGTGGGCGGGCTCAACCGCCGAGGCCTGCACCCCGGGGTGGGGATGGTAGGCGATCCGGAGGGGTGGCGGCTCGGTCTGCGCGTCCTGTAGGAAGGGGTGGTCGGCCGGCGGAGCCCAGTAGGCGTCGCCGGTTTCGTAGCCTGCCATCACATCGAGCAGAGCCGAGGCGTCAGCCACGGTCCGGGCGATGGGGCCGTCGATGCTGAAGAAGCGCTGCGGCTCCGGTGCCGCAGAGACCCTGCCTCGTGAGGGCTTCAGCCCGAAGACTCCACACCAGGCGGACGGATTTCGGATCGAGCCCCCGCCGTCTGAACCGTGAGCCAACGGACACAGGCCCGCCACCACCGACGCCGCCGCCCCACCCGAAGAACCGCCGGCTGACCTGGTCGGATCCCAGGGATTGCGGCCAGGTGGGTAGCCGGGAGGTTCGCTGATGCTCAACGGCCCGAACTCGGGCACGATCGTCTTGCCGAGCAACGGCATCCCCGCCCTCTTGATCCGCGCCACGACGGCGTCGTCGCGGTCCGGAACCCGGTCGTGCCATTCAGCAGTCCCGTGGGTGGTGCGGATCCCCGCAGTGTCGGCCAGGTCCTTGATCGAGATGGGGACTCCGAACAGCGGGGGTAGGTCCTCGACCGCCTGCAGTGCCGCATCCGCGACCTCCGCCTGGACGCCGGCGACGTCCGCGGCGACCGTGACATAGGCGCCCAGCCGGTCGTTGAGCGCCTCGATTCGGCGGAGGTAGACCTCCACCAGCTCCGAGGAGGTGACCTCACGCTTCCGGAGCAGCCCTCCCAGCTCCAGGGCAGGCATGAAAGCCACCTCTCGATCGTCGATCATCGAAGGACCCCCTTTCGCCAGCTCGGTCTCACATCCCGTCGAAGCACGGAGGCCGCTTCTCGAGAAACGCTGCTATCCCCTCGTGGGCATCGTGGCGCCCGGCGGCCCGCGCCAGCTCCTCGCTCTCGGCCGCGAGATGCGGCTCGAGCCCTCGGGTCCAGGCGCTCCTCACGAGGCGCTTGGCGGCGCCGAACGCCTGCATCGGACCCGCAGCAAGCGAGCGGGCGAGTTCAGCGCCGGCCTCGGCCGTCTCCCCATCGCGCACCACGCTGGTCACCAGACCCCAGTCGAGCGCCTCGCCGGCATCGAGCACACGGTTGGTGAGGACGAGCTCCATGGCGCGACGTTCGCCCACCAGGCGAGGTAGGAACCAGCTCGACGAGCCGTCCGGTGTCAGGCCGACAGCGGTGTAGGCCATGACGAAACGGGCCGACTCGGACGCGACCACCAGGTCCCCCGCCGACACGAGCCCGAGCCCAGCGCCTGCTGCGCTGCCCTCGACGGCGACCACGAGTGGCGCTTCGAGTCGAACAAGCTCCGAGACGGCCTCGTGCAGGTGAGAAGTGATCTCGCGCAGCAGCGCCGGTAGGTCATCGCTGCGGGCGAAGGCCTTCAGGTCCCCGCCGGCGCAGAAGACACCTCCGGCGCCCGTCAACAGGACCGCTCGTACTGCCGGATCGTCCCTCAACCGACGGGCCGCGCGCGCCAGTCCCTTGGCCACGTCGAGGTCGATCGTGTTGGCTGCCTCGGGGCGGGACAGCTCGATTCGAGCGACGCCCCTGCTGACGTCGACGACAACCTGCGTTTCACTCACGTCGAACCCCCGATACTCAGTTCCGCGGCACCTGACTCCAGGGCAGGTCGCGATCGACCGACGGCTCCTTGGGCAGGCCGAGCACCCGCTCGCCGATGACGTTCTTGGCGATCTCGGTGGTTCCGCCTCCGATGGTGGCGCCCACGGCGGTGAGGAAGGCCTTCTGGGTGTCGGAGGTGTCGGCCTCGCCGAGGATGGCGGGCGACACCGTCGCCGGGCGGCGCATCTCGTAGTCGGAGATGAGCATTGCCTCCGGCCCCAGCAGATCCATGCACAAGCCGAACAACCGCTGATGGTGCGGGGACACGGCAACTTTGCCGAGCGAGCTCTCGGGGCCGGGCGTTCCCTGCTTGCGGAGGCTTTCGGCTCGCATCATGAGCAAGCGGATGATCTCGTCCTCGATCCACACCTGCACCACGCGGTCGCGCAGCAGGGGGTCCTTGTCGTCCTTGTCGACCCACAGATCGAGGACGTGGTCGATCAGGTTGCCCGAACGGCTCGGGTCGGCCAGGCGGCCCAGCATCGTCCGCTCGTTCATGAGCGTGGCGATGGCGACAGCCCACCCCTGGCCCACCTCACCTATTCGTCCGGAATCCGGAACCCTGACATCGGTGAGGTAGACCTCGTTGAACTCGGCTTCCCCCGTCAGTTGGCGCAGTGGTCTGACCTCCACGCCGGGCGAGTGCATGTCGATCCAGAAGTAGGTGAGGCCCTGGTGCTTGGGTACATCCGGATCCGATCGGGCCAGCAGCAGCCCCTTGTCGGCCACATGGGCGATGGTCGTCCAGACCTTCTGGCCGTTGACCACCCACTCGTCACCGTCACGGACCGCCCGCGTCGAGAGCGACGCGATGTCCGAACCGGCGCCCGGTTCGGAGAACATCTGACACCAGATGTCCTCGCAGGTGAATATGCGCCTGAGGTGTTGCTGTTGCTGCTCGTCGGTGCCGAAGGCGATCAGCGTGGGCGCCGCCATCCCGACCCCCATCATGTTACGGGCGATGTTGGACGGCACGCCCGCTTCGACAAAGCGTCGATCGATCAGCTCCTGCAGGTCGGGGGACAGGCCCAGGCCCCCGCGACCCTCCGGGAAGTCGACCCAGGCGAGGCCGGCGTCGTACATCGCCCCCCAGGTGAGCGACGGGTCCTCCCGCTCGTCGTGACGGGCCAGGACCTGCTCGATCAGACGGCCGAGCCGCTCGACCTCTCCACCCCGCGTCGCCGCCACCTTCGCTGAGGTCACTGCCATGGCTGCCTCCGACCGCACCCTTCACGACCTAGATGTGAACGGAGATTAACAGCGAATCGGTCCTCCTACCTCGTGCCGCCAGGTCCTTTGGATGTGACCGCCGTCACGGGGTAGCCTGTTGGTGAGCCGGCATCCCGGGCGAAATCCGCGGTCACCGCGGATCGGGTTGCCGGCGGGCGGAATTGCCGAGACAGGGAGAGGCAATGAGTAGATCGGCGGGAACCAAACGCGGTCGCTTCGCGCGCCTATTGGCGGCAGTTGCGGTGATCGCGGTGATAGCTGTTACAGGTCTGCCCACCCCCGCGGGTGCGGCCGACCACGAGTGGGCGATCCTCACCAACGACCCCGACCCTTGCAACGAGTTGCTGGGTGTCTGCGTCGGAGGTGAACCGGACGCGAGGCAAGACGACGCCATCACGATGAGCGCCGAGCTGTGTTACGACAGCGGGTTCTTCGATGTGTGCACCGACCTGACGGTGGGCTGGAACAACCTCGCAGACGACGGCGCGTCGAGCGTGAACGTCCAGTACGACCTCGACGGCAACGGTACGGCCGACGCGACCGAAGGTCCCTACTCCAGTGGGACGATCGACAGTTGCGACAACGACGCAACCGGCTACGGCTGTACGATCAACCACACGTTTGCGCCCAACACGGTGGGGCCCGGCGCCTACGACTCGGCGACCCGGGTCTGCAGTGCCAGCAACCCGTCGAGCTGCTCGAGCTGGGAGACGTGGTCGATACTCGGCATCCAGACCGACTACGACGTCACGTGCGCGCCGGGCGTCGACAACGACGGTGACGGGGTCCCGTGCGAGTTCGATCCCGACGGCGATACCCAGTACTTCGCCGGGAGCAACCTGAACTGTGTCAACAGCGATATCGGTGGCACACCCGTCGACATCGAGCACCTGGGCAGCTTGAACTTCTCCACGGCTACGACCAACGGCTTCTGCGCCGCCTCGTTCCTGGGCCTGTTCAAGTTCATGGCGGGTCAGTTCCTCTGGGTCGACGTCGACTTCATCGGCCAGACCGGTCTCAAGGACACCCTCGCCAAGTTCTGGGCGACCACGGTGATCCTGAGCCAGGACAGCGGCGACGTGAAGGAGGCCTACATCGGCGGAATCGGGCTCTGCATCGGCCCCGACGCCGGCTCGATCTTCGGGTTCAAGCTGGCCGTCTGCAACTTCCAGGCCTCGTTCCAGGATGACGACAACCTCCTCGGCGTGGACGAGTTCCAGATAAAGGCGGTCGGCACCGGCTTCAACATCGCCTACGGCTTCGACGGCGACGGCAACCGCGATCCTGCGATCAGCCTGTTGAACGGTTGGGACATCACCACCAACTGACGCCGAGCAACTCGGCGGGGCTCACATCCACAGGGGTGAGTGGGGGACGTCAGAGCGCGACGCCCCCCACTCGTCTCAGGAGAACCGGGGTGGGCGCTTCTCCTCGATCGCGGCCACGCCCTCGTGCACGTCGGGTCCGCTGAACCCGAGCATCTCCAGGGCAACCGAGGTGTCGAAGATCGGACCGGCGTGGCGGTACCAGTTGTTGAGCGCGTACTTGGTCCAGCGGATCGCGGACTGGCTGCCGGCGGCCAACTTCCTGGCCACCTCGAAGGCGGTCTCGATCACCTCGTCGTCCTCCACTGCAAGGGACACGAGGCCGAGTCGCTCGGCCTCTTGACCGCTCAGGCGATCGCAGGTGAGCAGGTAGTACTTGGCCTTGGCCATCCCGCAGAGGATCGGCCAGCAGATGGCGGCATGGTCGCCGGCAGCCACGCCCAGGCGGGTGTGGCCGTCGATGAGCAAGGCATTTCGCCCCGCGACGGAGATGTCGGCCAGTAGCGCTACCGCCAACCCGGCGCCCACGGTCGGACCTTCGATAGCCGAGACGACCGGCTTGGAGCAGTTGACGATGTTGTAGACGATGTCCCTGGCTTCGCGCATGACCTCGCTGCGGTAGGCGAAGTCGGCGGTCATGGCTTTCACCATCTCGAGATCACCGCCGGCGGAGAACGCCCCGCCGGCTCCGTGGACCACCGCCACCCGTGCGTCAGGATCGGCATCCACCGACTTCCAGACCTCGGCCAGCTGGCGATGCTTCACCCGGTCGACCGCGTTGAGCTTCCCGGGGGTGTCGAGCACGATCCGTACGAGGCCCTCTGCGGGCCGGTCGATCGCGAGACTGTCGAATTCGGCGTAGCGCTGCATGCGGACTTGGTAGCCCAGACAGCTCGTCACCGTTCAATCGAGCCCGGGTCCGGGAAGCGGTGAGGCTCCCGGGCGCCTGAGGTGACCGGCAGCGGGCACTGGCAAAGCCCGTAGTCGGGGGTGGTCCGAAAGTCCCGGTTGCCTGCCTGACAAAATCCTCTGGCCGATCGGGAACTCCGGCCCATGCGGGGACGTGGTAACAGGTGAAACACTCTTTGTAGTCAATCCACCACGGTGAGTAGGGGAAGCTCTGAAGCGCCGGCCTTATCTGGTCGCTTGGTCGGCGTGGAGCTAGCAGCGAACCCGGCCCTCGGTCACCACCGCCGGGGTCGCGACGCGGCCACTCGGCGGATCACCCAGAGGTGATTCGCAATGACAACCCCACCCCCCACGCCCAATACCCGGACGATCACGCCCCGACCCACGCGCCGGCCGAGGCTGCTGGCTCTACTGGTGGCCCTGGCGACCTTGGCGGCAGCGCTGTTCGCCCTCTCCGGAACGGCCAACGCCGAGAGCGTTGTCCAACCCAATTCCGGTCCCAGCGGCCACAAGGTCTACGGCCATCTCGGTGGGAGCGCCAAGAGCTACTCGACGATGCTCTTCAAGGTGAGCATGGGAGACGGCTCGACCGCCTACATGTTCTGTACCGACATCCAGCACTACATCGCCCTCGGCAAGGACTACACCGAGACTTCCTGGGATTCGTCCAACGTCGCCAACGTCGAGTTCGTCACGGCGGTGCTGCACGCGACGAACGCAACCTCGACCCTCGACAAGACCGAGATCGCCGCCGCACAGGCTGCGATCTGGCACTTCAGCGACGGCTTCGAGCTCGACCCGGCCAACCCGAACAACAGCGCGGCGGTGATCGCGAGGTACAACGAGCTGGTTGCGTACGCCACAGCCAATCCCGTCCACGAGGAGCCCGCGCCGACCCTGGACGTCACTCCAGCGGACCAGAGTGGTGTCGAGGGCACATCCCTCATCTATGACGTGACCACCACTGCCGCCGGCCCGCTCTCGCTTTCCGTCGACAGCCCGGCGGTGAGCATCCATCCCGTGAGCGGAGGAACCTGCGACACGTCCTCGACCATCTCCCAGATGACCGGGTCGGGCCAGGTGTGCCTGGCCAGCGCTGACCCGCTGAGCGGAGTGACGCTGACGGTCACGACCGAAGCTGCCACGATCAACCGTGGCCGGGTCTTCGTCAGGGCCGGCAACCAGACGCTCGTGATGGCCAGCGAGGGGATCGCGCAGTCCAGCGCCAGCGCCACTGCCAACTGGACCGTGAACCAGCCGCCCGCGGTCTCGGTCGCATGCCCGCCGACCCTCGTCTACGGCGAGCCGGCCACATTCACTGCCGTGGCCTCCGATGACTCGGGCCTGCCGCTCACCTACCGCTGGTACGTCAACGGCAACCTGGTGCAAGAAGGCGGCAGCCCGAGCCTCACGACCGCCGTCGACTCCGACGACGAGATCCTGGTCGAGGTCGTGGACCACGAAGGGCTCACGGCGCAGGCTGCAGCGGACTGCGCGGGTCTACACCGGCCCCAGGTCTCCATCGAGTGCCCCCCTGAGCTCGTGTACGGCGAGCCCGCCGAGTGGCACGCCGTCGTCACCGATCCCGACAGCGACAGCCATGAGATCACCTGGTACGTCGACGGTCAGCCAGTTGCCAACGGCGAGACGGCAACGCTCACCGTCCAAGCAGGCCAGAGCGTGTCGGTCATCGCCGTCGATCAGTCCGGGCTCGCCGGTGGTGCCGAATCTGAATGCGTCGGAAACCACCGTCCGGCCGTGACACTCACCTGCCCGACAGACCTGGTCTATGGCGAGCCGGCAACCTTTACTGCAACTGGTAGCGATGCGGACGGTGGCGAGCTGACCTACCGCTGGTACATCAACGGTGAGGAGGTCGAAGGCGAGACCTCCTCCACCGCCGAGCTCACCATTGACGAGGGCGACGTCGTCAGCGTCGTCGCCGTCGATGAGCACGGTGTTGCCAGCGAAGAGGCCGGCTTCAGCTGCACTGGTACCTATCCGCCTGCCGAGGTTCTTCCCAACGAGACACAGGCTCCCAGCACCTCGGTCGGCGGAAAGGTCCAGACCACCTCAGGAGCGAGCACGGGGACGCTCGCCTTCACGGGCGGCGAGAGCCGCACCCTCGCCCTGGCAGCGGCTGTGCTCTTGCTGCTCGGCTCACTGGCTCTGCTGGTCCGCCCCGCGGTGGCCAGGAACAAGGACTGACGGACCCCTGACACCACGCCTCGCCGTGGCACCCTCACCTCCCTGGGTGCCACGGCGTTGCGCGTGCTGGGCCGCTCAGGTGTAGTCGAAGAAGCCCTTCCCCGTCTTGCGGCCGAGGTGCCCGGCGGTGTTGAGGCGCCGCAGACGCGGATGGCAGGCGAAGCGCGATTCGCCGTACTCGGCGTGCAGCGCATCGAACACGCCAACCACTACGTCGAGCCCGATGAGATCCATCAGGGCGAACGGACCCATGGGGTAGTTGCACCCCTTCTGCATCGCGGTATCGATGTCCTCGGCACTCGCCATGCCGTTCTCGAGCATCCTCACTGCGTCGCCGAAGTAGCCGAACAGCAGGCGGTTCACTATGAAGCCCGCCCGGTCCTCTACCTCGACCGGGCTCTTGCCGCAGCCCTCGGCAAAAGCGATCACCGCCCCGATCGTCTCGTCGCTGGCCGTGACAGGCCTGACGACTTCGACCAGCTTCATGACCGGCGCCGGGTTGAAGAAGTGCATTCCGCAAACCCGATCGGGTCTGGCGGTACGCGTCGCCAACTCCACGATCGGGAAGGTCGACGTGTTGGAGACGAGGATCGCCCGCTCGTCCATCAAGTCGTCCAACTCGGCGAACATCTCCCTCTTGAGGTCGAGGTCCTCCACGATGCACTCGACGACGATGTCGCTCTCCAAGAGGTCGCCCAGGTGGTCCGTGGCGACGACGCGACCCAACACCGCGGTCATCTCAGCCGAGTCGAGCTTCTCCCTCTCCACCTGCTTGGCCAGCGACTTCTCCAGCCGGGAGACGAAGGCGTCCGCCGTGTCCTGCTGCCGGGACCGGAGGACCACGTCGTGGCCGGCCTTGGCGGCCACCTCGGCGATGCCGGTCCCCATCACCCCGGACCCCACTATTCCCACTTTCGCGATACCCATACCGGCGATGGTACGGCGCCCGGGGGACCGGTGGTATGTGACGCCCAGTCAGATCGAGCTGCAGCCCGCCGGTGCCGGGATGCGGCCTCCTCGGGACCTTCGCACCCTTGACGCTGGTCCCGCTGGGAGGGAGCTTTAGATCATGCCGAGAGGAGATCGTGATGGCTGACAGCGTGTACAAGGTCATTCAGCTGGTCGGGACCAGCACCGAGAGTTGGGAGCAGGCGGCAGCAGCTGCGATCGACCGGGCTTCGGGCAGCCTGCGGGACCTGCGAGTGGCCGAGATAGCCGAGCTCGATGTCGTGATCGACAACGGTGCCGTGTCCGCCTACCGCGCCAAGGTCAACGTGTCGTTCAAGTACGAGGACTAGGCGGGAGGCGACCAGCCCTCACCGGGCTCTCCATCCTGGCGTCCTCACCCACTGTGACATCTGCCGCTGTTAATCATCGCAAAACTAGCTAGGATAGCGAGGTCTTGGCTTCGCTTCCGGACCCGCGGGGCCCATCCGCGAGGGACAGTGGGGGAGCGATGACCGATCTCGATGTGGCCGGCAACGGGATCCGTGGGTTCGAGAGTTCCTACAGGCATCGCACCGAGTTCGACTCGGTCGCCTGGGGCTCGCATTGCGTCGACTGCTACCCGGGCTCTTGCCCCTACCACGTCTACATCAAGGACGGCAGGATCATCCGGGAGGAGATAGCCACACCGCATCTGCACGAGTGGGGACGTCATGACATCCCGGACAACTTCCCACTTGGCTGCAACAAGGGTGCGGCTTGGAGCCGGCAGCTCGACTCGCCCGACCGGTTGAAGTGGCCCATGCGCCGGGTGGGCCCGCGCGGCTCCGGGGAGTGGGAGCGGATCTCCTGGGACGAAGCACTCGACGAGATCGCTGCCAGGATCGTCGACACGATCGAGACCTCTGGTAGCGAGGCGATCATGAAGGAGGGGACCCCTGAGGCAGCGGCGATCGTCGCCGTCGACCGCCTGCTCGGCCTCCTCGGCGGCACCATCACCGACCTGAACGGGTCGATCAACGACTTCGCGCCCGGCCATCACCTCACGCTGGGCAAGTTCTTCCCGATCTTCGGGTTCGACGAAGGCGAGCACTTCACCTCCGACGTGCTGGTCTTCTGGCACACCAACCCGACCTACACGACCATCGCCATCTACCACTGGTTCGCCGAGGCCCGCTACAAGGGCGCCGAGTTGGTGCTGTTCGCCCCCGACGTCTCGCCCACCCATACCCACGTCGACTACCACGTACCGGTGAACTGGGGATCCGATCCCGCCGTGGCACTGGCGATGTGTCAGGCGATCGTCGAGGAGGATCTCGTCGACTGGGACTTCGTCCGGACTCAGACGGATCTGTCGCTGCTCGTACGGAGCGACACCGAGAGGTTCCTCCGGGCCTCTGACATCGAAGAGGGCGCTGCCCCGGACCAGTTCTTCCACCTCGATCCCGACTCCGACGTCGTCGAGGCGAGCCGGGCCAACCTGCTGTGCGACTACGAACCCACCCTCGAAGGATCTGTCACCGTCGACCTGAAGGACGGCACTCGCGTCGAGGTCCGGCCACTCTTCTCGCGGCTCCGGGAGCACCTCGAGGACTACACGCCCGAGAAGGTGCAGGGCCTGACCGGTTGTCACCCCGACACGCTGCGCACCGTCGCCCGCAAGATCGCCAACGGACGTACCCGGATCCTGATGGGCATGGGAGCCAACAAGGCCTACCACTCGGATCTGTACCAGCGGACGATGCTGCTGCTCCTCGCTCTGACCGGCAACTGGGGACGGGTCGGTGCGGGGATCAACTGCTGGGCCGCCACCCAGGTCGACGGCCAGGTGATGCTCGGTGCCAAGCAGAAGGCAGGCGTGGAAGCGACCGAGCAGGTCATGTCAGCGCTCGACGCCATCTCCTCTGCCGTCCGCGAGCAGGACCCCACCATGACCGAGGAGCTCGTGTCGCTCGAGCTCTGGCGAGGCTTCGGCGGGCGGGGCGGCTTCGGCGGAATGGTCCCGCCGGTCTTCTTCTGGTATTGGCACGCGGGCTTCCGGGACCGCTTCAACAACCCCGCCTTCAACGATCCCGCCATGCCCAGATCATTCGACGAGTACTTCCAGGAAGCCCTCGACAAGGGATGGTGGGCCGGTGTCGAGCGGCCGGCGCCCGACTGCCCACCCAAGGTCCTCATCGAATGCGGCGGCAACATGTTGCGCCGAACCCGCGGCGGTCGCGGCGTGCTGCTCGAGACCCTCTGGCCCAAGCTCGACCTGATCGTCACGGTGGACATGCGCATGTCCACCACCGCGCTGCACTCCGACCTCGTCCTCCCGGCAGCGCAGCACTACGAGAAGGCGACCATGCACATACCGATCATGGCCATGGTCTTCTCCGACAAGGCCGCCGAGCCGCTCGAGGAGTCGAAGCCGGAATGGGAGATCTTCTCCCTGCTCTGCAAAGCCATCGAGAAGCAGGCCGCCGATCGTGGCCTGGAGTCGTTCACCCACAGGGACGGCCTCGAGCACCGCTACGACGAGTTGTGGGACCGCTTCACCCTCGACGGCGCGCTCGACTGCCAGGAGCGGGTGCTGGACGAGATCCTCCGCGACTCCGCCTACGTCGGCGTACTCCCCGACGGCACCGACATCGACAAGGCTCGCCGCGACGGCGTCATCAGGTTCACCGACTGGGGCAGGATGGGGATGGCCCAGGGTCAATCGACCCCCTGGCCCGCAGAGCGCGGCGACCCCCTCAACGTCTTCTCCAACCACGTGGAGAGAGGCGACCCTTACCCCACGCTCACGCGCCGGGCCCAGTTCCTCATCGAGCATCCATGGTTCGTGGAGGTGGGTGAGGACCTCCCTGTCCACAAGGACCCACCCGACATGGGTGGGAGCTACCCGTTCCGCATGACCACCGGCCACAACCGCTGGTCGATCCACGCCATGAACACGGCCAACCCGGTTCTGCTGGGCACCCATCGGGGCGAGCCGCATGCGGTGATCCACCCCGCTGACGCCGCCGAACGGGGCATCGCCGACAACGACGAGGTCCTCGTGTTCAACGACGTGGGTAGCTTCACCGTGCGGGCGAAGCTGTCACCGGGTCAGCGTCCGGGGGGCGTCACCGTCTACAACGGCTGGGACCCCCACATGTTCAAGGACTGGACCGGCCCAAACGACGTCGAGCCGGGCATGGTCAAGTACCTCGGCCTTGCCGGCGGCTACGGTCACCTGCGCTACGGGCCCATGGAGTGGCAACCGGTCCCGATCGACAGGGCGGTGAACGTCGACATCAAGCGGGCCTAGCCCATCGGGGCCGTGGGCCGGCTCAGCCGGCGGCGGTGATGGTCGCCGAGTCGAAGGCCTCCACCTGTTCGAAGAGCACCTCGGCGTTCTCCTCCGAGGTCAACAGGAACTGGTCCCAGAACGCCAGCGAGATGGCCTCGACGAAGTCGTCGAAAGGTGACTCGCTGTCCTCGAAGGGCTCGGAGTGACCGGCGCCTTCGAGCGTCACCAGGTAGGCGGGCGGATTGAGCAACTCGAACGCCTCTCCCCCCGTCTGATAGGGGATCCAGGGATCCCCTGTGCCGTGGAACACCAGCGTGGGCACACCCTCGACGGCGGTGAACTCCTCGCCCTCGCCCATGTTGGGTGTTGTGCCGGCGAAGATCTCCACCGCCACCGCGCGGTCGTCACGGCAGCACTCGCTCAACGCCATGGTGTAGGTGGTCAAGCCGCCGAGGGAGAGCCCCGCCGCGCCGAGGCGGCCGCCATCGATCTTGCCGGCCAGAGGGCCCTCAGCGGCTGCTGAGAGCTCCAGGACCTCGTCGAGCACGAAGCTCATGTCGGCGGGCTGATTGGCGGCGTCGGTGAAGTTGAGGGCCGACCCCGGTGTCTGGTCGTTGGTCAACGGGAAGACGGGCGCGACCACTACATAGCCTGCTTCAGCCCACGTCGCGAAGAGGCCGGTGAACTTGTCCGGGTGGCCCGAGATGCCGTGGGCGAACACGATCAGCGGGAGTGATCCGGTCGCGTCGGGGAGGTAGATGCGCGTCTCCAGCGTCCGCTCCGGCGCCGCCGGCGTCGACGCGCCGGCGGGTGTCTGCCGGGAGGTGTCGACGAAGGTCTCGGTGAGCACCTCGTACCCGTACGGCCTGGCGGCCGCCAGCGTGGTGACCGGGTCGGTCCCCGGCGCGGCGTCGGCCACATCTGATTGGATGCCCGTCGAGGTGTCCTCGGACCGGCTGTCGGTCGAACACGAGACCGCCCCGACCAGGACGCAGAGACCGAGAGCCAACGGGCCAACGAGGCGCACGGCCGGTTTCTACCCGCTCCTGACCTGCGGGGGCCAACCAAAGCCGAACCGTTATGACCCATTTCACACCCCGAGCGCCCTGCAAATGCTTGGTCATCTCAAGCATCGGCCCGTAGCTTGGCGATGTGACCGCTGCCCTTCCCCCCTCGGCCGATCCCTCGGAGACATCGCGGCATCGCCGCGGCTCGGCCCTGCGCCGCTTCGGGCGGACGATGCACGATCGAAGGGGCCTGGTCGTCCTCGTCTGGTTGGGGGTCCTGATCGCCGGCGGTGCCATCGCCTCGGCGGTCGGATCGGACTTCCGGACCGAGTTCAAGTCACCCGGTGAGTCCGAGGTCGGGTTCGATCTGCTCGAGGAGCACTTCGGCGAAGAGTCCGCCAGCATGTTCGGGAGCATCGTCTACCGGGCCGAACAGGGCGTTGACGATCCCGTGGTGGTCGGGGAGATGACCGAGTTCTTCGATGCGGTCGACGGGCTCGACGACGTCTCGGTCACCAGCCCCTACAGCCTCGAAGGCCAACTGCAGATAGCCACTGAAGGAGACGAGGCTGGTCGGATCGCCTACGCCAAGGTGGCCGTTCCCCGGGACTTCTCGGTGGACCAGGGGTCCGATGTCGCTGACGCGATGTGGGACCTCGCTCCCGAAATCGAGGGCGTGCAGATAGAGATCGGCGGCGAGATCTTCGCGGAGTTCGAGCCACCGGCATCCGAGGTCATCGGCATCGCCTTCGCGGTGGTCATCCTCATCCTCGCCTTCGGCTCCGTACTCGCGATGGGCCTTCCCATCGGCACCGCGCTGGCGGGAATCGGCCTCGGCTCGATGCTGGTCATGCTCAGCTCGAACTTCTTGGCGATGCCCGACTTCACCTCGACGATGTCGATGATGATCGGTCTCGGGGTCGGGATCGACTACGCACTGTTCATCGTCACCCGTTACCGCGAGGAACTGCACCGGGGCCGTGGCTTCGCCGATGCGACCGCCGTGGCCATCGACACCGCCGGCCGCGCTGTTCTCTTCGCCGGGACGACCGTCGTCATCTCGCTGCTCGGAATGCTCATCATCGGCCTCGACTTCATCAACGGCCTGAGTCTGGGAACGTCAGCGGTCGTCGCGGTGACGATGCTGGCATCGGTCACCCTGCTCCCCGCGCTACTGGGGTTCGCCGCGCACCGCGTAGAGGTGACCCGCTGGCGTGGCCTCATCGCAGCCGGCCTCGTCGCCCTGGCCCTCCTGGGTGTCGGTGCCCACATCGATGTCCTGCTCGTCGCGCTACCACTGGCAGCCGTCGTCGTGATAGCCGGCTTCTTCGTGGGCCCACTGCGCAAGCAGTTGCCCCCCAGGCCCCCCAAGCCTGCTGATCAAACGGTTGCCTTCCGCTGGAGCAGGTTCGTGCAGGCCCATCCGAGCTGGATGGTGGTCCTTGGCCTGACACTGCTCGTGGTGCTTGCCCTGCCGGTGTTCGCCCTCCGCCTCGGTTTCTCCGACGAGGGCAACTACCCCGAGGACACCACCACCCGCCGGGCCTACGACCTGCTCAGCCAAGGCTTCGGTCCCGGCTTCAACGGTCAGCTCATAGTGGTCAGCGAGGTCCCCGACGGCGTCACCGCCGAGACGCTGATCGATACCACCGAAGCGCTCTGCGCAGACGAGGGAATCGAGCTCGCGGTCGGTCCGATCCCCGCTGACCTCGAAGACCCGCTGGAGCTGGCGGGCATGACCCAGACCCTCGTGACCGGGGACTGCGCCGCGCTCGATTCCCTGCCCGTTCCTGACGGACTCGACAGCCCGGAAGCCGTGCTGTGGCAGATCACGCCCACCACCGCTCCCCAGGCGGCCGAGACCGGCGAGCTCGTCGACCGGTTGCGCAACGAGCTGCTCCCCCAGACGATGGGCGAGTCCGCCGACCCGGTGGTCACCGGGTTCACCGCCGTCGCCATCGACTTCTCCCAGTACCTCGGTGACCGGATTCCCATGTTCTTCACCGTGGTGCTGGTGCTGTCGTTCCTCCTGCTGATGGCGGTCTTCCGCTCGCTGCTGGTACCCCTGAAGGCCGTCATCATGAACCTGCTCTCCATCGGTGCCGCCTACGGGCTGGTGGTGGCGGTGTTCCAGTGGGGTTGGTTCGGCGACCAGTGGGGCATCGAACCGGCTCCGATCGAGCCGTTCATCCCCATGATGCTGTTCGCCATCGTCTTCGGGCTGTCGATGGACTACGAGGTCTTCCTCTTGTCCCGCGTGAAGGAGGAGTACGACCGTACCGGCGACAACGCCGGTGCAGTCGCCGACGGGCTGGCCTCCACCGCCCGGGTCATCACTGCTGCCGCGGCGATCATGGTCTTCATATTCGGGAGCTTCCTGCTCGAGGACAACAGGATCGTGAAGCTCTTCGGCCTCGGCCTGGCCCTGGCCGTCTTCCTCGACGCAACCGTCGTCCGCATGCTGCTGGTGCCGGCGACCATGGAGCTCCTCGGCGATCGGAACTGGTGGCTGCCGAGGTGGCTCGACCGGATCCTGCCCGACATCCACGTCGAGGGGCACACCGAGGCGGTCGAGATCGAGCCCCCCGAGGAAGACCAACCCGACGCCGAGCGCGAACCGGTCGGTGTGTGATGTCGACCAAGTTCGAGGAGGCGACGTCGCTCGCACCCGAGCGTGGGACCCGACAGCGAAGGGCTCGCCACAACTCGGCCGATCTCGATGCGGCGAAGTCGTTCATGCAGCTCGCCGACCTGATGCAGGTGCGCCTGAACGAGGTCTCCAACGCCCACGACATGACACCCCAGCAGGGTCACTTGCTCCTCCTCGCCGAGGGGCTGGCGATGGGCGCGGTGGCCGAGAGGATGGGGTGCGACCCGTCCAACGTCACCGGCCTGGCCGACCGGCTCCAGGAACGTGGCCTCGTCGAGAGACACCGCTCGTCCTCGGACAGGCGCGTCAGCGAGTTGACCCGCACACCCGCCGGTGAGCGCCTGCTGCTGGCGATGGAGACCGAGCTGTTCGCCGACCTGCCCATCTACCAGGGTCTCACCGGCCGCGAGAGGGCAGAGCTCCAGAGGATTCTCGGCAAGGTGGCCGCCAGCCACAACCTGGCTCCGCTCTGAGGGCCCTCCCCAGCGCAGGCGCCGGTCTCCTCGGGGGGGAACCTCCCGTGTCCGGCAAGCGCCGTCGCTTGAAGCGAATGTGAACAGTCGCTAACGTCCTGCCGGGTTTCGCAGCGCTGCCGGGAGGCGGCCGTCAGGAGGTCCCGATGAAGGTTCGCCGATCGACACTCCGGCTGGTGGCGGCGCTGGTCGCGCTGAGCAGCGTTGCCTCGGCCTGCTCGGACGACGGTGGTGATGACGACGGCGAAGACGAAGGGGCCACCACAACGGCCAGTGTCCCGGAGCTGACCGGTGATCCTGTGAAGCTGATGGTGATCGCCGAGATCGAGGCCGGCGTCGCCAATCCCGAGATCCCCGAGGGCGCCGAGGCCGCCGCGCAGGCGCTCAACCGTGACGGCGGGTTCAACGGCGGCCCCTACGAGATCATCGTCTGTGACACCCAGAACGACCCCAACACGGCGGCCGAATGCGGTAGGCAGGCCGTCGAAGAGGGTGTGGTCGCCGTGGTGGGAGCGCTCACACCGCACGCCGGCGAGTACATGCCCCTGCTGGAGGAGAACAGCATCCCTGCGGTGGGCCTGGTTCCGGCGAGTGCCGCCGACTTCACCAGCCCGATGGCATTCCCGATCTCGGGCGGGCTGCCGACCGCCTCGGCAGGTCTGGCGGCGAGCCTGGCCGAGAACGGGTCGGAGACCATCTCACTCGCCCGTATCGATCTGCTCGCGGCGGCCGCGATCGCCGGTTTCGCCGACATGGGGTTGGAGCGATACGACCAGACCGTGGCCAACGACGTGGCGATTCCCGAGGGTGCTCCTGACATGTCGACGTACGTGGCCGCCGCCGAGGAGGGCGGGACCGACGGGATCCTCGTCGGCCTGAGCGGCCAGGACGCCACCAACTTCGTCATCGCCGCCCGCCAGTCGAGCCCGGACATGGCCATCTCGATGACGACGACCGACATCGGCGGGGCCATCGAGGCACTCGGCGACACGGCCGAGGGGATCATCACCAACAACACCTATCTGCCGCCCACCTCCGATACCGCGGCGATCGAGAAGTACCGGGAGGACATGGACGCCGTCGGCTATGGCGACGACCTGACGGGTTTCCGCCTCAACTCCTATGTCTCGGTGATGGTGGTCGCCGACCTGATCACCAAGATCAACGCTGCCGACCCGGTTGAGCTGGTCGCCGAGTTGAACGCCACCGATGGCCTCGAGACGGGCTATCTTCCCCCGATCCAGTTCGTCGAAGGCGGTGTCGGCGGCATCCCGCGGGTGTTCAACCCGTGCGGCATGTCGATGGAGGTCAAAGACGGCAGCCCTACTCCCATCACCGGCAAGTTCATCAACGCCTTCACCGGCGACGAGTGCGAGCAACCGACCGACTGACCCCCTCGGACCCACAGGATTTGTGAACGCGGATGGCCCCTATGGGGGCCACAACCGTTCACAAATCGTGTTTCGGGTCAGCGGACGACAGTGAACGCGAAGGAGATGGGCTCGCCGTCGAGCTGGTCAGCGTTGACCAGCTCGCCGTCGCGCACGTAGGAGACCTCGGTTGCCAGCACCTGCTCGGCGAGGTAGTGCTCGTGTGCCCGCACAGCAGCAGCCACCTCCTCCGGTAGCTGCACCTCGAGCGAGATCCGGTCGGTGACGTCGAGGTTCAGTTGCTTGCGGGCATCCTGGATCTTCCGCACGAGATCACGGGCGAGGCCCTCGGCATACAGCTCTGGTGTGATCTCCGTGTCGATGTTGACGACTGCGTCGTTGCTGCGCAGCCCGGCTGTGGTACCGGCACCCTCTTTGGGTTGGAGGGCCAAGTCGAACTCGTCGGGCTTCAGCGTGTGGCCTGCGACTGAGACGGAGCCGTCGTCGTTGCTCTCCCACTCACCTCGCCGGGCCGCTTGGATCACCTCTTGGGTGGTGGCTCCGAGCTTGGGGCCGAGCACCCGGCCGTCAGGCTTGAGCACGAAGGTGCCGAAAGCCTCGAGGTCATCGCTGAACACGACCTCCTTGACGTTGAGCTCGTCACGGATCAGGTGTGCCAGGGGCTCCAGTCGCCGGACGTCGTGACCGGCGACAGTCACGCGCGCCAGAGGCAGCCGGGTGCGCAACCCCTGATCGGAGCGCAGTGACAGGCCGGTGGAGCACACTTCCCGAACGCGGTCCATGTCGCGGACCAGGTCGTGATCGGTGGGCAGCGTCGAGGCCTCCGGCCAGTCGGTCAGGTGCACCGACTCCTCGCCGGTGAGGCCGCGGTACATCTCCTCCGTGACGAGGGGCAGGAACGGGGCGCTCACCTGGGTGAAGGTGACGAGAACCGTGAACAGCGTGTCGAATGCGTCCCGGGCCGACTGCTCGTCCACCTCTCCGGAGGTCTTGTAGAAGCGCTGGCGGCTGCGGCGGATGTACCAGTTGTTCAGCGCGTCGATGAAGGCGACCAGGGTCGTGCAGGCCCCGGGGATGTCGTAGGCATCCATCCGCTTCGCCACGACTTCGATCAAATCACCCGTCTTGGCGAGGATGTACCGGTCGAGCAGTTGCTGCGAGTCAGCTCGAAGCTCGGCGCGGTAGTCCTCGGCGTTGGCGTAGAGCGTGAAGAAGTGGAAGGCGTTCCAGATGGGGTTGAGCACGGCTCGGACCACCTCGCCGATGCCTGTACCCTGCCTGTCGATCCGGAGGTCGAGCCCCCGCAGGATGGGTGAGGACATCAGATACCAACGCAAGGCGTCGGCACCATGGGTCTCGAAGACCTCGTCAGGGTCGGGGTAGTTGCGGAGCCGCTTGGAGAGCTTGCGGCCCTCTTGGTCGAGCACCACTCCGTGGCAGATGACGTTGGCGAAGGCAGGCTTGTCGAACAGCGCGGTGGCGAGGACGTGGAGCGTGTAGAACCAGCCCCTCGTCTGGGCGACGTACTCCACGATGAAGTCGCCCGGGTAGTGGTGCTCGAACCAGTCGTGGTTCTCGAACGGGTAGTGCACCTGCGCATACGGCATCGACCCTGATTCGAACCAGCAGTCGAGGACCTCGGGCACACGGCGCATCATGGCTCGACCGGACGCGTCGTCGGGGTTGGGTCTCACGAGCGCGTCTATCCCTGGCCGGTGCAGGTCGGTGGGTCGCACACCGAAGTCACGCTCGATCTCGTCGAGGCTCCCGTACACGTCGATGCGTGGATGCGCAGGGTCGTCGGACTTCCAGACCGGTAACGGCGACCCCCAGAACCGGTTGCGGCTGATCGACCAGTCGCGGGCACCTTCGAGCCACTTGCCGAACTGTCCGTCGCGGACATGTTCGGGCACCCAGTTGATCTGCTGGTTGAGCGCCACGAGCCGATCGCGGATCTTCGACACCGCCACGTACCAGGAAGGGATGGCCCGGTAGATGATCGGGGTGTCGGTGCGCCAACAGTGCGGGTAGTTGTGCTCGTAGGTGTCGTGGCGGATCACGCGCCCGAGATCCTTGAGGTGCTGGATGATCGACGTGTTCGAGTCGAGCACGTTCTCGCCCGCCCACTCGGGGACGTCCGCGGTGAATCGTCCCGACTCGTCCACCGGCACGACCATGGGGATGTTGGCCTCGTCGCAAGCGAGCTGGTCCTCTTCCCCGAAGCCGGGGGCCAGATGGACGATGCCCGTCCCCTCGGAGGTGTCGACGAAGTCGGCGGCGAGAACGCGGAAGGCGTTGGCGGTCTCCGAGAAGTACGGGAACAGCGGCTCGTAGCTGCGACCTGTGAGATCGGACCCCTTCACGGTGCCGTAGAGCCGCGTTCCATCGAGTTGGCTCTGGTACTTCTCGCGGGTTGCGTCAGCCAGGACGAAGTACTCGCCTTGTTCCTCGACTATCGCGTAATCGATGTCGCTGCCAACCGCCAGCGCGAGATTGGAAGGCAGGGTCCACGGAGTGGTGGTCCAAGCCAGCAGGTGCAGGGGCCCGGGATCGGCGCGGACGGGCAAGAGCTCGAAGCTCACGGTGATGGCAGGATCCTGCCGGGGCCGGGTGGCGTCGTCGAGACGGATCTCGAAGTTCGACAGCGGGGTCTCCGCCCCCCACGAGTACGGCATGACCCGGTTGGCTTCGTAGAGCAGGCCCTTGTCCCAGAGCTGCCTGAACGCCCAGATGACCGACTCCATGTAGGAGAGGTCCATGGTCTTGTAGTCGTGCCCGAAGTCGACCCATCTCGCCTGGCGGGTGACGTAGCGCTCCCATTCGCCCGTGTAGCGAAGAACAGACCTGCGGCAGTGATCGTTGAACTCCTGGATCCCGAAGTCGATGATCGACTTCCGGCCCGACACCTCGAGTTCCTTCTCGGCCGCCATCTCGGCGGGGAGGCCGTGGCAATCCCAGCCGAAACGGCGCTCGACCCGCCGGCCACGCATGGTCTCGTACCTCGGCACGAGGTCCTTCACGTAGCCGGTGAGAATGTGGCCGTAGTGGGGGAGTCCGTTGGCGAAGGGAGGCCCGTCGTAGAAGACGTACTCGTTGGCGCCATCGTCGCCGGGGGGACGCTGCTCCACCGATCGTTGGAAGGTCCCCTCGTCTCGCCACAGCTCGAGGATCCGCCGTTCGATCGCCGGGAAGTCGGCTTGGGGCTCGACCTTCGGGTACGGGGGGGCAGCATTGCGATCAGTCATGGGTGCTCACGGCGAGAGGCGATCCGACGACCAAGCCTACCGTCGGCGCCGGATGGTGCTCAGCAGTTTCGCTCGTAGAGCCAGCGGTCGCCGAGCCAGAGCCGGTGGCGAGGCCCGGCGAGCTCGGCGTCACAGGACTCGTAGCCCGCGTCGCCGTGGTAGAGCGCGACGAAGCTCTCTCCGTAGGGTGAGACCCGGGTGGCGAACTCCTCGACCTCCCGTTGGACGCTGTCGGCCAACGCGTCTGCAACGCTCCGGTAGCCGGCGAGCCGGTGCAAGGTTATGAAGGTGGGTGGTGCCAACTCGATCTCTCCGGCGTCGCGGCGGGCCATGGCCTCGGTGGCATGGATCCACAGGTGGGCACGGATCTCGCGGTCGTCCACGGTGACCTCGATGCCGTCGGGTGCGGCGGTGATGAAGAACGCAGTCGAGAACCGCTTGGGCGCCTCCGGCGGCGGGATCCAGTGCGAGAAGCGCACCAGGGCGGTGGGCTCGATCTCGACGTTGGCCTCCTCGGCGGCCTCGCGTGCCGCGGCGTTGCGCTCGGCTGTCCCGAGGTCCTCGGGGTGACCCGCGGGGTAGTCGCCGGGGTCGACGCGACCACCGGGGAAGACCCACATGCCTCCGGCGAAGGCCAAACTGGAGTCCCGTCGCAGCATCAGGCATTCGAGACCGCTTACCGTGTCGCGCACGACGATCACGGTCGCGGCCGGTACCAGCTCCGCCCCCGAGGGCTCTCGCGGCCCGCGCACCCAGGCGCCGAACTTCCCAGTGTCTTCGGTTGGCATGGTCGTCCGGAGCCTACCCGCGGGGAGGTCGTAGACGGCTGTGTAGTTCCACCGCTGCAATTCGAGGAGGTTCCGGCACGCCTCGAACGCGTTCGGCTTGGGTCCGACGCCTCGTTCGGGTACAACTGCGGCTCGTGCGTGCGTCCGTGTGCTTCGTCGTTGCAGCACTGCTCATGTTCGGCTGCGCCGGAGACGAGCGGGATTGGACGGGGACCGTCACAACTGACGGTGTGGCGACCGACCTGGAGGTCAGCGAGTGCGACTACGCGGGAGGCAAGTACACGCTCGCAGGCCGTGATCCAGGGGGCGACGTGGTGATCAGGGCGGTCACGACCGAGGAGACACCCATCAACGAGGTGCATCTGCTGGTCAAGGACAGGCAGCAGATCTGGCAGGCCGTAGAGGTCGGCGTCACCAACCTGGGCACGACCTACAGCGGTGATGCCGTCGCCATCTCGGCGGTCGACGGTCAGTCGAATGCCACGATCTCGTTCACCTTCACCTGTCGCGGCCAGCGGTGACGTGGTCAGGGCCAGCGGCAGGCACGACGGCCATCACGCCCTCGCCGGTCAGGCTCAGCGTGTACGCCTGACGAACGCCCCTTGGTCGGTCGCCGTGGAGCTCCCAGCGTAGGATCTCCGAGTTCTGGTCAGGTGACCCGAGGAGCTCGCCGACCACCCGCAGGAACAGCCTCAGCGTCTCCTCCCGGCCGAGGCGGCGGATCGACTCCACGAACTTCCAGGCGAAGCCGAAGCCCGGTCGCGGTGCGCGACGGACATAGAAGGGCCTACTGCCTCCGGCAGTTGTCCACCACTCGAACGGTCCGACACCGGGCGAGAACGACAGCTCGGGCTGCTCAGGGCCGCGGAACCCGTGTCGGCGGGACGGGAGTGCCAGGCGGTGGTTCCTCCAGTCGAAGGACCAGCCGTAGAACTCGTCGACGGTGACGGCCCGTGGGTTCTTCGGGACTGCCCCGATGGTCCCGGCATCCGCTAGTGCCATGCGACAGGCCGTGTCGTGCAACCCGGGGTCGGCGACCTCCTCGGAACCTGATGACAGGAGGGTGAAGCGCGTTCCTGCACCCGAGTGCTCGACATCGGCCAGGAGCCCGGCGACCGATTCCCCGAGTGGCATGGTCCTCGCAGCAGATCACCAAACCGATCGCCGCGCAAGTGCCCGGCGGGCGCCCCCGGGGTGGCCTCAGTGAGCGCGGCGCAGCTCGGCGTAGCCCGGCAAGGTGCGGACCGGCGCCAGGTCAGGCTCGGCGTCAGCTGTCGCGAGCTGATCGAAGCCAGCCGAGACCGCGGCGCGGAGCCAGCCGAGCGCCCCCTGGGCGTCACCCAGCCGGGCCTGGCTGCGGGCCAGCACGTAGGCGATCGTGCGGTCGTGCAGTCCCGTGCCCCAGGCCCGGCTTCCGGTCGCGGCGGCGTCGGCGTATCGACCGGCCTCGTGCAGCGTCACCTGGAGCAGCAGAAGCCCCGCGCGACGTGACCCCGTGTCTTCGAGCTCGCAGATCCAGTCGCCCAACTCGGCGATGTCGGCCCGGGTCATGCCGATCGCGTCCCAGAGGAACGGCGGGATCGGCGTACGTTCGACTGCCAGTCCGTGGGTGATCTCGGCCATGGCCTGGTCGCGCGAACCGGCTGCGAAGTCCACCGCACCCCTCAGAAGGCTGTGACCGCTCGCGTGCTCGGGACGACGTGCCAACTCCGCCGCCTGCCGATTGCGACCTTCGGCCAGGAGAGCGAACCCCAGGACGTTGACCGTCCAAGCTCGCAGCTGTGGGGACGGCTTGCGGGCCAGCACCTCGCGCAGGCCCTCGATCCCCTTGGCGCGGTCTCCACTCATGACCGCCCGCACGGCCCGCTCCGCCCGTACCTGCAGGTCGTTCAGCTCCCTGCGCTGCCGGCCGGCCTGCAACTGGCGGTAGTTCATCAGTGCGAAGAAGGCCGCGAACATGGCGGCGAACCAGAGTTGATATGTCACCGCCAGCACCGCGCCGGCCACCGCGACCGCAACCGAGACAGCCGCCGCCGTACGCCGGCCCTTGGAGCCCTGCACCGCCTCGAGAGCCGCCGCCATGACGTTGCCCCCGTCGAGGGGGAGCACCGGCAGCAGGTTCAGAGCGCCCCAGCCGACGTTCACCCAGACGATCGCCGAGAGGATCCAAAGCGTCTCGTACGAGAGGTCGGCGTTGCTCCCGCTCTGGCTCAGCCAGATCCAAACCGGTGCTCCGATGAGAAAGCCGGCACAGGGGCCCGCAAGGCTGACGACCACCGATCTGGCCGGCCCGAGCGGCCGTCCACCGGCGGAGGTGAGTCCGCCGAAGCCGTGGAGCAGGATCTCGGGCTTGCGCTGGAACGCCAGGAAGGCAACGGCGTGGCCCACCTCGTGCACGAGGATGGACACCACGACGATCGCGATCCATGCTGCCAGCAGGACGGCGACGGTCTGCCACGGGAAGATGCCGATGCCGTCCTGCAGTGAGGCGAGCCCTATGAGGAAGGCGATCAACAGGAGGGTCGCCTCAATGGTGACGGGGACTCCGAAGATGGCGAATCGCAGTCCGGGCGATGATTTGGGGGTGCTCGGCTCAGCAGTCATTTCCGGGGTGATCGAAGCCTCGTTCAGAGGCCACCATTTTGGCCCGTCAGCGGCGGCCGGGGGTTCCGGGGGCTCGCGTGCTCGGGCGTGTCAACCGATTCGATACCAGAGTCCGCAACCGGAGGACTCGAAGACCTCGACCTCGGGTCCTATGTCGACGATCACGGGCGCGCCGTCGGTTCGGCTGCCGCTCAGGTGGTCCAGCTCGAGACCAGCGTGGTCGGTGGAGGCCCAGTTGCATTCACTCGACTCCGGTTCCACTCGGTACTGGCCGACCTCTATGTCGCGGCCGACGGTGTGAGCGCCCGGCCCGAAGGAGACCTCAGCGAGCTCGTACTCCAGCGCGTTGAGCTCAGCCTCGAGGTCGGCCAACTCCTGCTCGCGTCGCTCGAGCTCCTCGGCTCGGGCCTGTAGCTGCTCACTGGAGAGCTCCTGGCCGGTCGCGGTGCCGTCGTCCAGCCAGGGAACGATCGGATCCTGCTCTGCCTCGGCCTGTAGCTCGGCGAGTGCCTGCTCGCTGTCCTCCTTCATGCTTCGGAGCTCGGCCTCGAGCTGAGCGATCTGGCCGTCCTTGTCGCCGAGAGCCCCCAGCATCACCACCAGGGCGATGAACAATCCGAGGGCGAGCCCCAGGCCACCGTAGGTGCTCCACCGCCGCCATACCGATCTGTGCGGAATCGAAGTCGGCCCTAGCGCCGCGAGCTCTTTTGTCGGAACGACCCGCTTCAACCGCTTCTGCTCAGAGCTCGGCCTTGGCGCGGTTCCGGATCTTTGTGCCGGATGGTGGCCGTTGGTGCCGTTCGACCCGTTTGTGCCAGGGCTCATCACCGCATCCCCTTCACAGCTCCGCCCTCGAGCCCGATCGTTCACGGTTTGACCCCGCCTGTCGAAACCGACCCAACTCGGGTCCTCACCGTGGTCAACCGGGTTTGATGAAACTGCGCCCGAGCCCAAGTATTGCCCGAAACCGGTGGCGGCCCAAAACGGATCTCGCCCGGACCGTCGGGGGGGAAGGAACGTTCCGGGCGAGTCCTGATTTGAGTCCGGATCGCGGGCTGGATCTGACCCGCAACCCAGACATCTGTGGATGGGAGTCCATGAAGCCCCGTGACGAGAGCCGGACAGGCGTCTGGCGGGACGCAGGTCCGGCGTTTCTCCCACAGCACTTCACTCAATCTGGTCGGCGCCGTTCCGGCAGACTTGAGGTGTTCGGAAGAAGATCGGGGACAGCTCGCCTCTCGGGCGTCAGCTGCCGGTGAGGCTGTCGACAACCGGCGCGAGGGACTCGACGGCGTCACCTTGAATCACGACATAGGAGATGTCCCAGCGACTGCGGCGGTCCTGGAGAGCCTCGAGGACCTCCCCGATCGTGCCGATCAGCACCAAGGGGCTCCCGAGAACGTCCTCGCCGGGAACACCGAAGAGCGATCCCATGTTCTCGGCAGCCTGCGTGCGGTCGTCGGTGACAGCGACCATGAAGACCAGCACACTGAGCTCGATCTGCTCGAACCGCTCACCGGCGTCGGCGCGGACCCATGCGAGCTTGCGGTCCGTCGCCTCAGCCGTGGCGTCCCTCACCAGCTCCGCACTGACCTCTCCCGATGCGAGATTGGGGTTGATCCCCACGATGTCGGCCTCGCGCGCGGCGATCGCCAGCATGCGGCGCCCTCCGGCTCCGATCAGCAGCGGCGGCCCGCCGGCCGACACGGGCTTGGGCTGACCGTCGAGGCCGGCGATCGAGTAGTGGTCGCCGTCGAAGTCCACCGGAGCGTCACCGAAGAGGGCCTTCATCACCTGGATGGACTCCTCGAAGCGATCCACCCGCCGCGCCGGCGGGTCGAGGGTCAGACCGGACTGCTCGTAGTCGGAGGTCATCCAGCCTGCACCGAGGCCGAACTCCACCCTGCCGCCCGACAGGACATCGAGCGTGGCGATCTCTTTGGCGAGTACGGCGGGATGTCGGTAGTCGTTCCCCAGGACGAGCGTCCCCACCCTGAGCTCGGTGGTGGCATCCGCCGCCGCCATGAGGGCGGTCAAAGGCGCGAGCTGATCGGTCAAGTGGTCTGGCATCATCAGGGACGAGTAGCCGAGGTCCTCGAGCTTGCGGGCGCTGCCTGCCCAGGTCTCGCCGGGGAGTGGGCCTGACAGCTGGACACCGAAGCGGAAGGGTCGATCTGGGGCCATGGTTGATCACGGTAGCCTGATGATCGACGGTGGAATGATCCGGGCCAAACGGCCGGGTCGCGCCCAGGAGAACTTCGGTCCGGGGCGTTGAGGATTCTGCGCAAGTGCCGACTAGCGTGACGTGACTGTGCGGATGCTCAACGGGATTCTCCGAGCCGGATCGCTCTCACTCCGCTTCATCCTTGTGGTCGTCGCCTCGGCGTTGGGGCTGTTCCTCGTCGTACTGGCGCTGTCGCCTCAGGCCGCGGGGTTCCTCCACATCGGTACCTCCGCTGAGCCCGAGGACATCAACCTCGACCCGCTGGCGCAACGATCGGTTGTCTATGACCGCTACGGCAACGAGATCGCGGTGTTCCACGCCGAGGAGGATCGTGAGGAAGTGCCTCTCGACAAGGTCCCTGAGGCGGTGGTGCGCACGATCCTGGTGGTCGAGGACGAGGACTTCTACAGCCACAACGGCGTGAACCTGAAGGCCACCTTCCGGGCTCTGTTCGAGAACGTGGCCGCCGGAGAGATCGCCCAGGGCGGGTCGACGATCACGCAGCAGTTGGTGAAGAACGCACTGCTCACCCCCGCGCAGGATCTCAATCGCAAGACCAAGGAGGCGGCGCTGGCGGTCCGCCTGGAGCGCGAGATGGGGAAGGACGAGATCCTCGAGCGCTACCTGAACACCATCTACTTCGGGAACGGTGCATACGGTGTCCAGGCCGGCGCCGAGACCTACTTCAACAAGAACGTCGAAGATCTCAACTGGGCCGATGCGGCGTTGTTGGCGGCCCTCATCCGCAACCCCGTCGGCTACGACCCCATCGCGTATCCCGACGTCGCCAAGGAGCGACGATCGATCGTCTTCGACCGGCTCGTCGAGACCGGTGATCTGACCGAGGAGGAGGCCATCACGCTTGACGCCACGCCCCTTCCTGAGCAGGTGTACGAGCCGGTGCAGCCGGTGCAGGAGATCCTCGCTGGCACCGAGTACTTCGTAGAGGAGGTCAAGCAGTCCCTTCTCGACGATCCGCGGATGGGTACGACACCGATCGAACGCTTCAACGCGGTGTTCAAGGGTGGTCTCGAGATCCACACGACCTTCGATCCGTTGGCGCAGAGTGCCGCCGAGTACGGGGTCCGGGAGGAGCTGCCCGACACAGGTGGCCGCTTCACCGCGGCGGTCGCCTCGGTCGAACCGTCGAACGGCGCCGTTCGCTCCATGGTCGGTGGCACCGACTTCGAGACGGAGAAGTTCAATCTTGCTACCCAAGGCAAGCGCCAGCCAGGCTCGTCGTTCAAGGTCTTCGTCCTGGTCACGGCTCTCGAGCAGGGGTGGATCCCGTCGGACACGATCTCGGGTTCGAGTCCGTGCAGCATCCCGAATCCGGGAGGCGAGGCCTACGTCGCCCAGAACTTCGGCGGCAGCTCAGGCGGCACCAAATCGCTGACCGCTCAGACGACGGCTTCGTCGAACTGCGCCTACCTGCGTCTGGGCCAGGTCGTCGGCATCGACAACGTGATCGACACCGCTCGCAAGCTCGGCCTCACCACCCCTCTGGACAAGGTCCCGTCGATGCCCCTGGGCTCGGAGGAGGTCATTCCCCTGGAGATGGCCGCGGCGTATGCCACGCTGGCCAATGACGGCATCTACAACAAGCCCTACTACGTGGAACGAGTGGCGGATCGCCATGGCAACCTCCTGTTCGAGCACGAGGCACTGGGGACTCGTGCGGTGAGCACCCAGACCGCGCGGCTGGCGACGCAGATCCTCGAGGAGAACGTCCAGAACGGCACTGGCACCAAGGCGCAGATTCCCGGCCACTTCGCGGCCGGCAAGACAGGAACCGCCGAGAACTTCGAGGACGCCTGGTTCGTGGGCTACACCGAGTACCTCGCGACCGCGGTGTGGATGGGCAACAAGTACGAGAAGATCCCCATGCGCAGCGTCGGGGGCGTGAGCGTCACCGGCGGGTCCTACCCCGCCGAGATCTGGGGGGCCTACATGACTGAATACCACAAGCTTCTTCCGCCGGTCCCGTTCCCGCCGCCGGCGCCCACGCGCTCGGGGAAGCACATCAGCGGCTCCTCGTCGAACGACTCCTCGGGCTACGACAGCGACTCGTCCGACGACTACTACTACGACGACGACTACGACGACGACGACTACTACGGCGGCACGACTACGACGACCGGTGGCTTCGACGAGGCCCCCCCTCCCACGGATCCGCCCACGACAGATCCGCCCACGACCGATCCGCCCACGACCGATCCACCGGCGGAGCTCCCTCCATGAGCCCGGCCGAGAGGCTGCTGGCCGTGCAGGAGCTCGATACACGCAGCGACCAGCTGCATCACCGGCGCCAGACGCTGGAGGTGCGCGAACGGCTCTCGCGCGCCTCGGCCGTCGTGCAGGACCTGGATGAGCGCCTGGGCGAACTGGAGGGGCGACGAGACGAGTTGGCGAGGAGCCAGCGGCGCCTGGAGGACGAGGTCTCGGCCCTCGCCGCAAAGCGCGTCGAGGTCGACACGTCCATGTACTCCGGACAGGTGCGCGGACCGCGCGAGCTGGAGGCGTTGCAGCTCGAAGCTGCCTCGCTGAAGCGACGTCAGGACGAGGTGGAGGATCAGATAATCGAGGTCATGGAACTGACCGAGCCGGTGGTGGCGGAACGCAACCGCCTCGTCGAGGAGCGCTCGAGCGCTGCCGCAGACCTCGGCTCCTTCGAGGCCGAGCTGCAAGCAGCGGAGGCCGAGATCGATGCGGAGCTCGCCGAGGTCGACGAGCAGAGGGTCTCGGCGAGCGAGCCGATCGACGCCGCTCTGCTCGACAGCTACGAGAAGCTGCGTTCGCGGCTCGGCGGTGTCGCCGTCGCTCGACTCGTCGGGTCGAACTGCACCGGGTGCCATCTGACCATCCCGGCTGTGGAGGTCGATCGGATCAAGCGCGCCCCGGAGAACGAGGTCGTCTACTGCGATTGCGGGCGGATGCTCGTCCGCTGATGCCGCGTGTTGATCTTCATCCGCCACGGACGTACTGAGGCCAACGCCAGGGGCCTGCTGCTCGGACATGCCGATCCGGGGCTGGACGAGCACGGAATGGAGCAGGCGGCTCGCCTGTCGGAGATGGTGGGCCCGGTCGACGTCGTGATCAGCAGCCCACTGCGCCGGGCTCGTGAAACCGCCGCCTACATCGGCGTCGACGTCGAGATCGACGACCGGTTCATCGAATTGGACTACGGCGAATACGACGGCAGGCCGGTGAATGAGGTACCGGCGTCGGTGTGGGCCGCATGGAAGAGCGACGTCGGCTTCCGGCCACCCGGTGGCGAGAGCCTCGCCGAGCTGGGGGTTCGTGTACGTGCCGCCTGCGAGGACTGGGCCCTCGCGGGTGCCGAGCGCGATGTGGCGATCGTGAGTCACGTCTCGCCCATCAAGGCGGCGACCGCGTGGGCCCTGGGTGTCACCGATGAGATCGGCTGGCGAACCTTCTTGTCACCTGCCAGCGTCACCCGGGTCGGTGTCGCCGGGGGGGCACCCTTGCTGAGATCCTTCAACGAGACTGTGCGCATCTGACGAGCTCATGACGGATCTGGCCAGCGAGGTCTCGTCCGGCTACGACGCTGGTGAAACCGGTAGTACGGCAGGGAGCACCCGTGAGCTGCGCTGGACCGAGCGTGCCTGGGTACGGCGCACGGGTTTGGGCGCGCTCGCTGCACTGCTGGCTGTGATGACCTGGCCCGATGTCAGCCCGGCGGTCGGCACCGGGCTCGACAACTCGTACCTGGGTGGGTTGGCGATGGCCCAGAAGATGGGGCTCGATTTCGGCTCCGAGATCCTCTTCACCTACGGCCCGCTCGGATTTCTCACCGCCAACGACTTCTATTCGGCCGAGACCAGCCTGCTGGCGTTCGTCGCGGTCGCAGGTGTTCAGCTCTCAGCAGCGTGCACCTACCTGTGGCTGTTTCGTGAGCGGCTGCACTGGTGGGGAGCGGCGGTGTTCGCACTGGTCCTTCTCGCCCTGGGCAGCACCAGCTACACCAGCTTCTCGGTCATCGCAGGCGGGTTGGTCACGACGTGGAGCTTGACGCTGCTCCTGAGGTCGAGGACCCTGAGCCGGGCTCAATGGTGGCTGCTGGCTGCGGCGGTGTCGACCATGACCGCCGTGTTGTTGCTGCACAAGTTCAACTACGGCTTCTTCGCCTTCGTCATCGCTCTGGGCGCGCTACCCGTGGCCGCCACCCTCAGGTGGGCCGGCGATGGTGCCGGCTGGTGGCGGATCCTCCGTCTGGCTGTTGTCGCTGCTGTGTCACTGGCCGGAGCTGTGTTCACAACCGGTCTGCTGCTGTGGCTCCTCACCGGTCAGGCGTGGAGCTCGTTGGCCGACTACCTGCGGTTCTCCTGGCAGATCTCCGAGGCGTTCGCCGCGAACAACTCCGCGCTCGACGGGATCGTCGGGGCCTCCCGCCCGCTGTCGGAGGCCCGGGTCCTGGTGGCGCTTCTCGTGATCGGCGTCACAACGGTCGTGGTGCTCTCGACGAAGGCGCAGGAGACGTTGCCACACCGGCTTCGATTGCTGGCGGTCGGCGCGCTTGGCGGTTGCGTGCTGATCGCGCTGTTCGCCCTCTTCAAACAGGGCTTCGTGCGTCATCAAGGTGACGAGTTCTACCGGGGCGTAGCCTTCGTCGTGGCAGCCCCGCTCGCCTCAGTACGGGCGCGGCTGGCCGTTCCCGTCGCGGCGATGATCGGACTGCTCCTCTTCGCCGGTCTGAGCCGGCCGGTGGAGGAGCTGGCCGCGGTGCCCGGCGGTATGGCGTCACTGGCCCGTGCGTCGGCTGTTCTCGTCGACCCTTCCGGCTGGGAGGCGGAACGAGAAGCTCAACAGGCCGAGCTCCGCGCTCAGTACGGGATCCCGGACACGATGATCGATCGGATCGGCAACGGCACGGTGCAGGTCCTGCCCTGGGAGACCAATGCTGTCTGGGCCTACGACCTGAACTGGAAGCCGGTCCCCGTGTTCCAGAGCTACCACGCTTACACCGAGGCGCTCGACGACCTGAATGCGGACTCACTGGTGAACGCCGGCTCCCGGTTCATCCTGTGGCAGGAGCTGGGTGAGCAGTACAAGCAGCCCACCTGGCAGTCGCCACGGCTGATGTACGAGGTGGTCTGCCGCTACGGCGTCGTGGAATCGTCACCGACCTGGCAGCTGCTCGAACGCCTGCCTGAGTCACGGTGTGGTGAACCCGAGGTCGTGGCAACGGTCGACACCGGTTCGGGGAACGTGGCCGAGATAGGTGATGCTCTGGCTGAGGTGGACGACTCGGATCTCGTGGTGGCGACGTTCGAGGGCCTCGATCCGGGAAGGCTTCGGTCCATCCTGATGGAGGGCGAGCAGTTCTACGTGCGGTGGGGAGACCAGGGTGCCGACTTCCGGTTTGTTCCCGGCACCAAGGGGCAGTTCCACCTCCTCCGCCTGCCGGATGAGTGGGACGCGGTCGCCGGCCGAAGCCTCGAGGTCGTCGACCGGATCTCGTTCCTCTCGGGATCGATCGATCCGGGGGAGGCCGCCGAGCACGAGCGCGGGGCAACCCCCCTCAACGGCGTGATCGTCACCCTCTGGAGGGTGCCCTACGGGTGAGCGAGGTGGGTGGTGTCGGTCCCCTCGGCGAGCCGGGCCGCCTCGTGAGCGCTCATCGGGCGGGCGAAGAGGTGGCCCTGAGCGAGGTGGCAGCCGAGGTCTTTCAGTGCGGTCGCCTGGTCGGGCGTCTCGACGCCTTCGGCCACCGCGACGATCCCGATCGTCTCTGCGACCCTGAGCGTCGCCGCGGCAAGGCTGCGCTTGTAGGTGGCGCGGGACAGGTCGTGAACGAACATCCGGTCGATCTTGATGGTGTCCACCGGATAGCGCAGCACCGATGCCAGGGAGGAGAACCCCGTGCCGAAGTCGTCCACTGCGATCCGCACGCCGAGATCGTGGACTGCCGTGAGCATCTCCACCGCCTGGTCAGCATCGATGGCAAGCGAACTCTCGGTCAGCTCGATCATCAGCCATTCCGGGGAGATGGAGGTCGAGTCGAGGATCGAACGCACCTGGTCGGGGAAGTCGCCGAACGCCAGACTGCCGAGGGATACGTTGACCGAGACCCAAAGGGGGGCGCGGTCGAGTCGATGATCGTTCCAGGCGCCCACGCGTTGGCAGGCCTGCTGCATCACGCGACGGTCGATCTCTCCGACCAACCCTGTCATCTCGGCCACTTCGATGAACTCAGCCGCCTCGTGCACGACGTCGTGCTTCTCCGGCCACCGGGCGAGTGCTTCGAATCCCACCACTGATTCGTCCGAGAGGTCGACCACCGGCTGGAAGGCGGGGATGATCTCGTCGTTCTCGAGCGAGCAGCGCAGGGCGACCTCGATGCGGCGCCGTCCTTCGGCGTCCGCCCGCATGGCGGGTTCGAAGACCCTCACCGCGTGCCTGCCGTCGCGCTTGGCGGCATACATCGCCAGGTCGGCGTCGCTCAGGATGCGTTCGGGATCGAGATCCTCGTCGCGGTGGGTGAACGCGATGCCGATGCTCGCCCCTACGAAGATGCTCGACTCTCCGACGGTGAAGGGGTCTCGCAGAGCGTCGCTGATGCGTGTCGCCACCGATTCGGCTTCATCGCCACGACTCATCCCGCTGCACAGGACGACGAACTCGTCGCCGGCGAGGCGGAACACTCGGTCGCCGGCCCGCACGCAACTCTCGACTCGTGCAGCTGACTCTCGGAGCACGTCGTCGCCGGCCTGATGGCCGGCGGTGTCGTTGACCAGCTTGAATCGGTCCAGATCGATGAACAGCAGGGCGCCCCGGTGGTCCAGGTCACACAGTACGGTGGGGATCTCCTCGACCAGGGCGTTGCGGTTCGGTAACCCGGTGACCACGTCGGTGAGCGCGCTTCGTGCCAGCAGATCGGTGGCCGCCTCGGCTCTGGCGCGCGCCTGTTGCTCCGAGGCCATCATCCGGGCGATTCGGACACTCACCACCGTGGCAATGACGACGGTCGCGCCGACGAGCACGACGGCGTTGAAATCGCCCAGCACCGTGACCAGCACCGCGACCGTGATGCTGGGCGCAACGATCGCCGCACCGATGAGCACGTAGCGCACGCGGCCGTCACCATCGCCTGTTTGCGGGTCGGCGATCCTCTTGGCGGAGGGATCGAGAACGGCGACCCCGAGAGCCAGATAGGCGAGGAGGAAGCCCACGTCGGTCCACTGCATTGTGTCCGTGCTGGCGTTGGCCATGGCGGCGTAGGCGATGTCCGACGCCAGGAACAAGAAGGCGTAGGCGAACAGCCCCCAGAGGGCAACTGTTCGCCTGCCCGGGGAGACGAGCAGACCGACGACCGCGGCCAGGAGCAGGACGTCGAGGGCAGGGTAGGCGACGATCACAAGTTGCTGGAGCGTGCCACCGGCCTCGGACAGCACACCCGGGCTCACCACCGCGACCTGCCAGGCGAGCAGGGCCACGCTGGCTGCCACCGCCAGGCCCTCGGCGAGCCCTCCCCGGTGCAGCTTGATGTCCCGGCCGTGGGCAATCACGAACAGGGCTGCGAAGAGGAACGGGTAGACCAGCATGTAGAGGAAGTCCGCCGGCGAGACGTATGGGGTCTCCCCCCGGGCCTTGAGCACCACCCAGCCGACGTCAGCAGCGGTGCTGAGGAGACTCGCGATGAGCACCAGGGCCCACGCGACCTTGGCCAGGCCGCGCGACAACCTGACCGTTGCGGCGACGGCAACAGTGGCGAGAGCGCCCACGGCGAGGAAGGGGACGTCAGCGACATCGATCCACCAGTTGTGGAGCTGATCGGGTCGGGCGACGTTCCAGATGGTCAGGGCGAGTGCCACCGCACCAAGGCAGAGGAAGGAGATCTGCAGCTTGCGCATCCAACTCCTTCGGCCCTGGGCCGGCTCGTGTTGAGGAAGGCGCGTGGCCTGTCCCGCCGCCCGATCGACCTCGGTCCCGAAGGTCAGGTCGGTCCGTGCCCCGTTTCTCCGCCGCCGCATATGTCGCTCACCCGTGTCCGTCGGACACCCCGCCAAAGAGTGTCGCCACCGAAACGAAGGGTGTCACGGATCGGGGCGGATGTCGAGTCCTCCCGTGGGCAGGGGTAGTCCTCAGAGGGGGTTGGCATCGAAGAAGTCCAGCAACAGGTCCGAAGCGCTGATCTCGGTGGTCGTCGGGCCCGCGATCGAGGTGGGTAGGCCCGCAGTGGCACCGGGCCAGGTGTGGCCTGCCCCCTCCACGACGTAGAGCACCACCTCGTCTTCGCAGCCGCCGTAAGCGAGGCGCCGAACGTGATCGGTTACCTGCTCCTCGCTCGGAGTCGGCTCGCAGCCGTTCCGTTCGGCCCAGCCGGCCGCTGCAGCGGGTGCAGACTGGACCTCGACGCTCTGTAGCGCCCGCAGCAGCCGTAGCCGGTCCGGGAAGTCCTCGAACAGAGCTCCGCCCTCGTAGGGCACGACGGAATCCTCGGTGCCGTGGAAGGCGACGAGTGGGACCGCAGGCTGCTCGGTGCAGGGCCGGTAGGTGTTGGGCCCGGCGACCATGGCCACCGCCGCGATGCGGTCGGCCAGCACACAGGAGAGGCCCCCGGCCATGCCCGCCCCGTTGGAGATCCCGTCGACGAAGACGCGACTGGTGTCGATGCAGAGCGTCGCCTCGAGGTGATCGAGCAGGGCGGTGATGAAGCCGGTGTCGTCGACCGACTCGAAGGGTGGGAGCACCCACATGGGGGGCGTACCGGTGCCCTGGGGTTCGACCACGACGTAGCCTCGCTCACCTGCCTTGGCGGGAAGCTGGGAGTAGGAGGCCTGCACCGAGGCTGGTTCGGCCAGGCCGTGGAGGTCGAACAGCAAGGGAGCGGGGACGCCGGGCTCGTAAGACGCCGGGACGGCGAGTAGGTAGGTCCGCTCGGTGCCGTCCCAATCCAGGGCCTGGGCTCCGGTCGGGGCTTCGTTGGCAGTACCGCAACCGGCGGAGGGTGCAGCGGCCACGGTAGGAGCCGGTGAGGTTGTCGAAGTCGGCGCGGCGGTCGTGGCGGTGTCGGGGGACGAGTCGAGCGACGAGGTGGCATCGCGTCCCTCATCGCCCCGATCCTCGTCCTCACCGTTGCCACATGACGCGAGCATGGCCAATGCGACTCCGATTGCAGCGGCGCGCCTTGCAGTGATCACGGTTGAACCTCAGGATCTGGTGGCCGACGACGGCACCACACAGGTGCCGTGCTCGTAGTCATCGCGTGAGCAGTAGGAAGCTGCCGGGAAGTATGGGCCCATGTGCTCGGCGAGGGATTCTCCTCCCCCAGGGTCGAAGTAGTGAGGAGACTCCTCGAAGGTCGGCTCGGCTCGCAGGTGTCGGATGAGGATCATCGGGTTGTCGCTGGCGAGTGGAAGCCAGTTGTCCACCACGCTGGGTCGGTCACCGGGCTCGGACACGACGAGGCTCACCCACCGGGAACCGTCCTCGGCTGTCTCGGTGACCAGCTCGCCGTCGTGGAGGCAGTCGACGAGATACCCGCCGTTTTCGAGTTGGTAGGTGCACACCGAGAGGTAACGGGTCTGGGTGAGCCCTCCCGGCGGCTCCAAGCCCGGCGTGACGGGCAGCCGGAAGCGAGTGACATAGAGCGGATGCGAGATGCCGGGGGGAAGGGGGTCGAGGTGGTTGACGAGGTACTTGTTGTCGGGGTTGGGGTAGGGCACGAGTCGATCCCATACGCGGCCTCGGCCTCGGCAAGGCCAGGTGTCGGCATAGGGATCCGTGGCGGGGTCACGAGCGCCGTCGGACACGAACCAGCCGTTCGGCTCCCGCGGAACCCAACAGGGGTCGACCGCTCGGGTGGCGGATGAGATCTGCTCGAACCGCTGATCGGCACCGGTGGCGAACCTCACGGGCTCGGTATGGCCGGCCAGGACCTTGCGGGTGTCGAAGAGCCGGCATGCCTCGCCGATGCTCTGTGGCAACCCTGGCGGGTTGCCTTCGACCACATACCAGAGACGGGGTGGCTCGGGCTCTCCGCCCAGGTAGGTGCGGAAGATCACTGCTGTGTCCTCCAGGGCGACACCTTCTTCGTAACCGGTGTAGAGGACGTTCGGCTCCGAAGGTGGCCGCGGTGGCTCTGGTAGGTCTCGTAGCTCCACCGAGTAGAAGCCCGACTCGTCGAGGGTGATCTGATCGTCGGGGAGGCCGTCGAGCACGCCGCCGTCGGGCCCATAGCTGGTGAGCGACCAGTACCGAGCTGTGCCGGCGGTGCCGCGCACCTCGAAATGGGCGCTGTTCTCGGGGCCGAGGAAGGGGATCCACGCGGTGGAGTACATCGCGTACTCGTCCGGGGCGAAGGCCCAGCGGTCTTCGTCGCCGTCGATAGGTAGCGACCAGATCCCGCCGAGGCATCCGGTCACGTCGAGCTCTTGTCGCTCCGGGCTCAGGGCGAAGGCGGCGGGCGAGGTCGACGAGGCCATGAGCACGCTGCAAGCGGCAAATCGCAGGAAGTTGCGCGCCGACGCAGGCCCCCGGTTACATCCCGTCGAGTTCCCGCCGGCCATCGTCGTTGCCGATTGAGTATGGGAATGCATTGCTTCGATCTCCGCCTCGGGCCGAAGCCCTCTGTCGGGGGCGCAGCCCCCGAATGGAGTCACTCCTTTCAATCCTGTGTCGACGCCGCCTGCTTCAGGTTCGAAGGGGTCTTCGAGGAGTCCCCGGCTACTCCGCTGGTGGCGTCGCTCTCCGCCGGAACCAGCCGGGCCAAGATGGACTTGTCGAGGCCCACGAGCCCTACGGAGGTGATTCCAGTCAGCAGGTCCACGACTGCGTCGGCGTCCACGCCAGGGCTGATCTCGGTGGCCCGGACGCCGGCCTCGGCCATGCCGATCAGGACAGTGGCCAGGATCTCGGCGACGGTGCCGGTGGCCATGCCCGCCACCGCCATGTCCGATGCCAGGGCCTGGGTGAGCGTTCGGCGGACCTCCCTGGCCAGGGCGGCGACAGGTCCCACCTTGTTGTCCCGCAGCATGATGAGGAAGGCGAATCCGTGAGGCCGTTCCCGTGCGTAGCCGAACACGGCAGCGAAACGGGCCCTGGCCCGAGCCAGTCGGGGCTCTTGGGCGTGGCGGGCCTGTGAGGCGAGGAGCGAGTTGACGAACCGGTCGAACTCCTCGCGTGCAGCCACCTCGAGCAACTCGTCCTTGGAGCGCACGACGCCGTAGATCGACGCCTTCGAGACCGCCGCCTTCTCGGCCACCGAGTCGACAGTGGTCGCCGCGAGCCCCTCGTTGGCGAAGACCCACACAGCAGCCTCGATGACGAGGCTCCGGCGGACCTCCAGCGGCATCAGCCGAGGCCGGCCGCGCGAGCGACCGGTGGTCGGGAGTGTCGAATTAGTGACCAAGGAGTTGCTAATAACCTCAGATCAATAACAGCTAATGAGGTATGCAGTCAAGAGAAATAATGACCGGACAGTCAGAAATTCAGGATGACATGTGGCCGCAGAACGGCAGACGAGAGCGAGCTGACGTCGGGCATCAGAGCTCGGTGGCGAAGACCGCCTCGTCGGAGAGGTCGGTGATGCTGATGGACAGGTCTTCGAGCGCGGGATCGCTGAAGGCGGACAAGCCGCACGAGACGACCACATCCACGGACTCACCCGGCGGTGTGGGCTCATCGACGTCGGCCACGCAGTTTGTCGTCGTCTCGCCCTCCATCTCGACGGTCACGACGAGCGAGCCGGCGAGGCTCGGTGTCGTCGGTTTCGTTACGGCCGAGAACGTGAGGTCGAGGACCGACCCGGCATATTCCTCGCTACTTCGGAGCTCTGCTGAGGTGAGCGTGTAGGTCCACCCGTCAGCGTCGAAGGATTCGGTGTCGATGACTGCCGAAGTGTCTCCGGTAGTCGGCTCGGTGGTGGTCGAGTCCTCAGCTTCGGCGGCAGTGGTCGTGGTATCGCCGCTGTCGTCGTCCGAGCAGGCCACCAGGGACAACGTCACCGCGGTGGGCAGCATCAGGCTGATCAGCGGTCGCGCACGGCTCATGGGTAACGCGTTCCACCCGGATGCTACTAGCCCTGATTATTCACGGTGAGGGCCCGAGCCCCGCCAGACCCCGACAGCACAAGCGTTCTTGGACGGCGTGACGCTCGAGAGCATTCACCTCCGAGGTGCTCCGACCCGTTGGCATCTCTTGTGTTGCCCAACTTGGATCCTCCAAGGCTGAGAGGGTTGTAACCGTCCTGCTGCGAGTTGCTCGTGCGAGCTCGTGAATCTGGTCTGCCCGAAGCAGGGAGAAGTAGAACGCCCCGCTTCGCGGATCGGGTGCTCTGCTGGCTTGGCGTCACCGCGGGTGACGCCCCGCTTCGCGGATCGGGTGCTCTGCTGGCTTGGCGTCACCGCGGGTGACGCCCCGCTTCGCGGATCCGGTTCTCACCTCCCGCTGCTGCGGCTGGCGCCTCCGCAGCGCTGCTGGCTTGGCTCTGCTGGCTTGGCGTCACCGCAGGTGACACCCCGCTTCGCGGATCGGGTGCTCCCTACCCGCTGCTGCGGCTGGCGCCTCCGCAGTGCTGGCTTGGCCCTGCTGGCTTGGCGTCACCGCAGGTGACACCCCGCTTCGCGGATCCCGTTCTCGGG
>QEUP01000068.1 GCA_003577145.1 Acidobacteriota bacterium
GTCAGCCTCCGAACGCCCGCAGCACGTGGCCGACCGAACCGTCGGTGACCCGGAAGATGAGGTTGGGGTAGATGCCGAGGGCGACGATCAGCAGGATCAGCGGGATCCAGGCGATCCACTCGGGTACGTGGACGTCGTGGACGTGGAGGTCCTTGAACTCGTCCTTGACGGTGCCGAACGCCACCCGCTGGAGCATCCACAGCAGGTAGCCGGCGGCGAGGACGGTCCCGATGGCGGCGACGACCATGTAGGCCCGGAACGTGACCTCGGAGACCCCGGCCGCCGGGTTGTACGACGACAGGATCGCCGGGAACTCGCCCCAGAACCCGGCCAGGCCCGGGAGGCCGAGCGATGCCATGCACAGGAACCCGAAGATCCAGCCCAGGCGGGGCGCCTGGGTGAGCAGGCCGCCGAGGCGGCTCATCTCGCGGGTCTCGTAGCGCTCCTGGATCGAGCCGGCCACGAAGAACAGCATCCCCGTGATGAGCCCGTGGGCGACCATCCCGAAGATGGCGGCGTTGATCCCGAAGGTGGTGAGGGTGGCGATACCGAGCATCACGAAGCCCATGTGCGCCACCGACGAGAAGGCGATCAGGCGCTTCATGTCGTGTTGGGCCAGGCAGCCGAGCGCCCCGTAGATGATCCCGATCACGGCGAGGAGGCCGATCCACGGCGCCCACTCGCGGGCCGCGTCGGGGAGCACCGGCAGCGCGATCCGCACGAAGCCGTAGGTGCCGAGCTTCAGGAGCACCGCGGCCAGCAGCACCGACCCGACGGTGGGGGCCTCGGTGTGGGCGTCGGGGAGCCAGGTGTGGAAGGGGAACATCGGCACCTTGATGGCGAACCCGACGAACATCCCGGCGAAGATCAGCATCTGGGTGGAACGGACCAGTTCGCCGCCACCCAGCTCGGTCAGGGCCACGATGTCGAAGGTGCCGAGCTTCCAGTAGAGGGCCAGGAAGCTGAGCAGCATCAGGGCCGAGCCGAAGAGCGTGAACAGGAAGAACTTGAGCGACGCGTACTCCCGGCGTGGCCCGCCCCAGACCGCGATCATGAAGTACATCGGGAGCAGGACGACCTCGAAGAAGATGAAGAAGAGGATCAGGTCCTGGGCCACGAAGGTGCCGAGCATGCCCGTCTCGAGCAGGAGGGTGAGGGCCAGGAACGCCTTCGGGTTGTGAGGGTGCGGGAAGTGGTTCCAGGAGTAGACGACGCAACCGACGGTGACGACCATCGTCATCAGCAGCAGCGGTAGGGAGATCCCGTCGATGCCGACGTGGTAACGGCTGTGGATCACGTCGATCCACGGCTTGTCGACCACCATCTGGAGCCCCGACTTGTCGTAGTCGAAGCGGAACAGGATGGCGATCCCCACCGCGAGCGACGCGGCCGTGGCCACCAGTGCCGTCGTCTTCAGCGCGGTCTCCTCGTCGCGCGGGATGAAGAGCACCACGGCCATCCCGACGAGGGGGATGAAGACCGCCAGGGTCAACGCCCACGAGTCGAACCAGTTCATTGACCCGTTCCTCCGGTCAGTTGAATACGTAGAGGCCGAGGCTCAGCACCCC
>QEUP01000043.1 GCA_003577145.1 Acidobacteriota bacterium
TACCGAGGGAACCAACAACCTCGTCTTCCAGAACGAGTTGGCCAGGGCGCGGGAGGGGATGATGGCCGGCGACGGGATCGCCGACCCCATCATCGAGTCAGGGCTGTTCCCGTCGACCATCTCCCAGATGATCCGCGTCGGCGAGGAGACGGGAACCCTCGACGAGCAGTTGATGAACGCGGCGGTTTTCCTGGAGGACGAGCTCAGCTACAGCCTGGAGAAGTTGACGGCGTGGTTCGAGCCGCTGACGATCGTGTTCATCGGGATCATGGTCGGCTTCGTGGCGCTGGCGCTGGTATCTGCGATGTACGGCATCTACAACCAGGTGGAGATCTAGGAGGGCAAGGGCGGAACTATGGCAGGCTGGAGATCCGGAGGACGCAGGTCCGGTGAGGCGGGATTCACCCTCGCCGAGATTCTGGTCGCCCTGATCATCCTGTCGACGGCGGTGATCGCCCTCATCTCAGCGGCCTTCACGTTGACGGTCGGCGCCGACGTCCAGCGCAAGACCTCCGAGGTCGAAAGCATCGCGGTCACGTGGGGTGAGTCCATTATCGACGAGTCCTTCGGGTACCAGGAGTGCCTTGGCCCCGCGCTGTACCAGGTCGCGTACGACAACTGGGCCGAGCGCTACGTCCTTCCGGATTTCTACGAAGCCGAGATCGTCGATGTCGACTACTGGGACCGCGACATCAATGACGGCGTGAACGACGGGGAGTTCGTCCAAGACTGTGGCCTCGGCTACGACGACGACGGGTCGCAGAGATTCCAGCTCAGAGTCACCGCCCCGGACTCGAACGGCTCGGCAGTGGTGACCGTTGTCAAGAACAACCCGGACGCGACCGGGGGCTGACTCGTGCGGGGTGTGATGTGCAGACGCAGTGCAGGTCGGGACGGGCAGAGATCCGAATCGGGGTTCACGCTCGCCGAGCTGCTGGTTTCGGTGGTCATCATGGGCGTGATCTTCCTACCGCTTACTACGTGGGTCGGCCTGTCGTTCAGGGCCAACAGGGTTGCCGAGGAGAACACATTCGAAGCGACCGGCCAGGCTCACCTCACCGCCCAGTTCGAGGGTGACATCAGAAGCGCCTACCAGATCAGGACCGACGTCCCCTTCATGTGCCTGGGCGCACCCGGCAACAGCAACCTTCTCCTAACCGTCTGGCTGCCCGATTGGGAGGCGGCGACCCAGTGGTGGACCGACACCACCTTGCGCATCGAGTACACCCTCGGGCCTGACGACGAAGGGGCTACGACGCTATGGCGACGTACCTGCAACAGCAACGGGACCGTGGCCTCGGCGATCCCGGTGCTTCACGGGATCGAGGTTCCTGAAGGCGGGGCCGGCAACATGATCAACTGCGACAACCCTGCCGATTGCAGGGAGGTCTCGATGGCTGTGGACACCGAGGCGGGCGAGGAGTTCACCATGAGGTCGACGAAACGGCGCGAGTGCGACTTCGAACCGGATGAGTGTCTCGAGGAGTTCTGAGGAGGGGGTGAGCGGTAGATGACGAGGAAGCTTGGGGACGGCCATTTGTCGGTGAGGATGCACGCCGGCGTCGATCGTGAAGACGGCAGCGCTCTCGTCCTGGCGCTCATCTGGATGGTGGTGTTCTCCATCCTGACGGGCGGCTTGTTGGCCTCGGCAGCTAGCAACCAGCGGTTGTCGCAGAGGCTGAGTGAGAACGACGACGAGCTGCTCGCCGCCGACAGCGGCATCAACACCGCGGTGACCCACATCCGCACCGATCTCACCGGAGAGCTGGGGACATATCCAGCCTCGGCCGAGAACTGCCCTCTCGATCAGCCCCTGCTCAGCTTCGAGGAAGATCAGGCGCTCTCGGGCTATGACGTGCAGGTCTTCTGCGTGCCGCTGGACCAAAGTGGGGTTCCTGTGTTCGACCCGAGCCTTCCCGCTTACTCCGCCCTCGTCCTCGACGACATGGTCATGGCCGGCGCGGCGGCAACCGTCCGCTTCCAGGGCGATGTGCACGTCAACTACCGCCAAAACAGCGACCCGCCACCCGGCTTGCCGTGGCTCAACTTTGGTGATGTCGGCCCGCTCATCTCGGTGGATGACGGCGATTTCGAAGTCGCCGACACCTTGTGGAACAGCGGTCCGGGCAACCCCTGCGGTTCGTACAACGGAGATCCCCCCAACGAGAAGCTGGAGATAGTTGCCGAGGGGACGGTGACCTGCGGGTCGGGCGACTACCTGGCTGACCCGAATTGGCCCGAGCCGTTCACATGGGAGCCCGCGCAGGTGGCTGCTTTCAAACGGACCGTCCCCTCATGTGCCAGCCGCGTTCCCGCCGGCGATGGAATCCACTACCTACTCACGTTCCAGCCGGGCTTCTACGACGACGGTCCGGGCCTGGCCCAGCTCTTCGACGGGTCGTGTTCCAACACCATCTTCTGGTTCGGCCCCGACTGGTCCAACCCCGACCCGGACTTGCGAGGAAATTACCTCTTCGACCTTCAGGGCCTGACCAATGGCACCTTGCAGATCACAGATCCCACCGCGCAGATCATCGGGGGTGAACCCCAGGGTTGGGTGCCTGGTGTGTCGATGCCGTCGTTCCCGGGGGCGTGCATGCTCGAGGGCGACTACGAGGATGCAGGTGTCCCTTCCGCTGATCGGGCCGGCGTCGTGTTCATGTTCGCAGGTGAGACGAACATGTCGCAGGACGCCGGCAAGCTGGAGCTTTGCCCCCAGCCCAGCACCACGCTGAACGAGGTGTCGGTCTACCAGCTCAAGGATGACTATCCCTCTGGTGGAGCGGGGCTCGATTCCGGTACGGCTGTAGGCCGCAACGCCTCGTCGTCCTATTTCAGCAACGCGGGCAACGCCTACTATGACGACGGCGCGGTGGCGAGCTGGCGCCAGACGTGCGCGTCCTTGCTGTGCGTCGGACTCGCACAGAACCGCGACCTGACGGTCTTCCAAATGGACGCCTCGGACATCCCACAAGGCGAGCTCACCAGCGCCACCGTCCGGGTGGAGACGCCGAGCGCTCCAAACGTCACGATCAACTCGGTGACGGTTGATGTCACCTTGGGCGACGGACAGGTGTGCAACAACGCCGTAAGCAGGATCCACCTCCTGCCGGGGACCGACCTGGAGACCTGGGACCTCGTCGAGTTGTGCCGCGACATCCCCCTCATTGGCGAGTCGAAGCTGGTCAGCGGGTCGCAACTGGAGAACGCGTCGGTCCACGTCATCTACAACGCGAACTGGGCAGTCGGACGGAACACCACCTTCGGCATCGACACCGACCTCATCGACCTACAGGCAAGCGGCCCCAGCCCCTACATGCGGGGCCAGGTTGACACCGACGGCTGCCCGGTGCACGAGGCCGACAACGATCACATCCTCCCGGTGTGTCCCGTTATAGCGGCGCTTCAGACCGACACCACCACGGAGTACGAGTTTGCTGTTCACGGCAGCGTCTATGTGCCGCGCGGCGGCGTTCGAGCTTTCGCACATTTCAACTACGCGCCGGCCTACCGTAGGGGCGTCGTGGCCGAGCGGCTCTACGCAGTAAAGGTCCAGCAGGCGGGAGTTGCCGGCCCGCCCCTGATCAGCGTTCCGAACCCCGAGGCACTGGATCGTGACGTCATCCTGCTCGCGTTCGCGCGACCCAGTGACGGCAGCGGCGACTGGCACCTGCGACTGGAGGTGCTGGCCCACTTCTACGACGGTGACGGTTCCAGCCTCGGAGAGGCGGTGGACATCAAGTACTACAAAGTGTGCCGACTCGAGACCGAGCCCTCTGGCACGGCCCTCTGCCCGATCGATGAGGGTGGGTGATGGCAACAGATCGGATCGAGACCGAGCCGTCCAGCGCTGCTCTCGGCTGCCCTTCTGTAGGCACTCGCGGTGACCGACGACCCACGAATAGCGCCGATATAAGGAAGAGTTAAAGAAATCCGGGTCGGGGACTTGAGACATGGGTCACGGTGTGCTGTCATGAGTCGAGCCGGTCCAACGGCAGAGTAGAAGGCGGGAGTCTCGAGGCGGGATTTCCGAGGCGATCAGGCGGGGGAACCAGAACCAGGCGAGAGAAGGCGGCGAAAGATCCTCAGCAGTGCTGGGAGCACGCGCGGATCGAGACGATCGAAAGCCGGCCCACATGCGAGCCGGCGCAAGGTGTACCTCCCGGGCCTTCCGGGGGGTGCTTGGGAAGAAGAGAGCGGGGACCATTCCACACCACCACGAGGCGGGGTGGGGTGTCTCCACGGAATGGATGGGAGTCCAACCAGCAATGATGAAACGTATCGAGAAGATGCGGGCCGAAGAGGGCTTCACCCTCGTCGAGCTCCTGGTAGTCATCGTCATCCTGGCGGTGCTGGCGGCTGTGGTCGTCTTCGCCGTCTCCGGCATCAACGACCGTGGTCAGCAGTCGGCGTGTGAAGCCGACCAGCAGACTCTCCAGCAGGCTCAGGAGGCCTACAGCGCCACCCGCCGCGGTAGCAACGACGAGCCCGTGCCCTACTACGCAACCAACGCAACTACTCTGCGAACGGCGGGCTTCCTGTCGGGTGAGATCGACACCTACAACACCACGACCGGAACGGACCCCGACGCCAACGGCCCCCAGGGCTACACGATCAACCCGGTCGGTGCCTGTACCGGTCTGGTTTCTGTGATCGACGTCAACCCGCCGGCCTAGGCGAAGGACCGTCGGACAATCTTCAGACGAATGAATCGGGGGGCCGTGAGGCCCCCCGATTTCGCGTTCTGGGATCAGGTTCGGCTCGTAGTACCCGACAGCTGGCTCCTCGTTGAGGGCCCGGGGGGCAGCCTGTGATCTACACCGCCTGGGCGCTGAGGCCGGTCTTGATCTCCTCGGGGTACAGGCTCACCGCGATGGCGTCCTCGTGGGAGATCAGCCCGGCGTTGATGAGGTCGCCGAGGCTGTGCTCGATGAGCTGCATGCCGTCCTTCTGGCCGGTGCCGACCACGTTGCGGATCATGCGGGTCTTGCCCTCGCGGATGAGGTTCTTGATACCGGTGGTGCCGGTGAGCACCTCGAAGGCGGCCACCCGCCCGCCGCCGATGCGGGGGATGAGGCGCTGGGAGATGATGCCCAGCAACACGCCCGATAGCTGCACCCTTATCTGCTCCTGTTGCTCGGGCGGGAACACGTCGACGATGCGGTCCACCGTCTGGGACGTGTCGTTGGTGTGCAGCGTGGCGAACACCAGGTGACCGGTCTCGGCGATCGTGAGCGCCAGCTTGATGGTCTCGAGGTCGCGCATCTCGCCCACCAGCAACACGTCGGGGTCCTCGCGCAGCGCCGAGCGCATGGCGTTGCCGAACGAGTGGGTGTCGACGCCCAGCTCGCGCTGGTTGACCGCAGCCCGCTTGTGCTGGTGGGTGTACTCGATGGGGTCCTCGATGGTGAGGATGTGACAGGCCCGGTTCTCGTTGAGGTAGTTGATCATCGCGGCCAGGCTGGTTGACTTGCCCGAGCCCGTGGGGCCGGTGACCAGCACCAGGCCGTGGGGCTTGCGCAGGAAGGTCTCGATCACCGGCGGCAGGCCCAGGTCGTGAACGGTCGGTATGGCCTGGGGGATGAGGCGCAGCGCGAAGGCGACTCCGCCCTTCTGGCGGAAGGCGTTGGCCCGGAAGCGGGCCAGGTCGTGCCAGCCGAAGGAGAAGTCGACCTCCCAGGTCTCCTCGAAGCTCTTGCGGATGTCGGGCCGCATGGTGCGCAAGGTGGCGTCCTCGATGACGTCTGCCTCGAGCACCGGCTCGCCCTCGATGACGTACAGCACCCCGTCGATGCGCACCAGGGGAGGGGAGTTCTCGGTGAGCAGCAGGTCGGTTGCCCCCCGCTCCCAGAGGTAGTTCAACCAGCGGTCGATCCCTGAAGTGTCCGCCACTTCCATGAAGGACGATTCTGCCAGGTTTGACCGCAGATGTCGCTCCGACGTGAGCCGTGGGAGGCCTGTGCCTCAACAGCCGCGGTCGAGCAGGCACACCAGCGGATGGTGGAACCAGATGGCCACGAAGGTGCCCAGCGCGAGCCAGGGGCCGAACGGGAACGCCGTCTTGGTGAGCCGCGTCGGCTCATCGCCGGCCTCGCCGTCGTTGCCAGGGTCGGCGCCGGCCTCGCCGGGTTCAGTCGTGGGTTCCGCCGTGGGCTCCACCGTCGTAGCGGTGTCCCCGGCTGCCGGCTCGGCGGCCGCTGGTGCTTCGCTTCGCTGGGCCAGCAGGATGATCACCCCGCCGACAGCTCCCAGGAACGACGAGATGATCAGGCCCAGCAGAGGCAGCCGGAGGTCGATCCACCCCAGATAGAGGCCGAGGACGAGAGCGAGGCGGACATCGCCGAAGCCCATGCCCTTGGGGTAGGCGAACCAGGCGATGAACAAGAACCCGAAGTACATGGCCGCGCCCAGCACCGCGTGGAGGATCAGGTCCCGGGTGGTGTCGCCCCAGGACAGGAACAGCTCGGGTACCGACGTCAGCTCGTCTGGCCACAGCGATACGACCGATATGAGGATCAGGCCCACGACGAAGCCGGGCCAGACGATCTTCTTGGGGATCTTCATGGTCTGCATGTCGATGACCGACGCGGACACCAGGACAGGAACCAGCCACAGGAAAGGCACGAGGCGCAGCTCGGCCCCCCAGGTCCACAGCATCGTGAGCCACAGTACCGGCACCGACAGCTCCACCAGCGGGTACCGGACGGGTATGCGCCAGCCGCAGTGGCGGCACCTGCCCCGCAAAGCGAGCCAGGAGACAACGGGGATGTTGTCGCGGGCCGAGATCTGGGTGTGACAGCTCGGGCACTGCGAACGGCCGCTGGAGATCTTCGTGTCCTCGCGGGGCAGCCGGTGGATCACCACGTTGAGGAAAGAGCCGATCACCAGGCCGAACAGCACCAGCAGGATGGCGACCAGCAGGGTGGTCACGGCGAGCTCCACGGGATGGCCGGGCTGTTCGCTCCCGTTGAGGTCTGGCTACTCGTCGGCATCTACGGGCGGCGCTGAAGGACCAAGGGCCTCTATAGAAGCCTCGAGGCGGCGATGATGACGGAGGCGAAGGTGAGGATCACGCCGATCAACCAGATGGTCTGGATGCGAAAGAGCCGCTGCATCTCACCGAGTATCTCGGCTCGCAGGCCCTGCATCTCACCGAGTATCTCGGCTCGCAGGCTCTGCATCTCACCGAGTATCTCGGCTCGCAGGCTCTGTATCTCGGCGCGCATCTCGGCCTCCAACCGGTCCATGCGGGCTTCGAGGCCCACGCGCAAAGCCTCGAGGTCGTGCTTGGTGGCGAAGTCGGTCCATTCCGTCGGTGGGGTGAGTTGCATGAAGGTCGTCGCGTGCTCGGCACCGAGCACGTGCTCCAGCCTGGTGTAGAGGGCGTGTCGTCGCGGTTCGTCTACGGTCATCGTTCCCCCGGCAGGGGTCGGGTGCTGTGTCGGGGGAAGTCGACACAGATTGTAGCGGGTGGGGGATCGAGGCCGGTGAGAACCGGTCTGCCGGTGTGTGGCAGTCTGCCGGTGTCCGATCGTCAGAGGAATCTCGCTGTAGCGATGAACAGGGAGGCGACTGCCAGAACCAGACCGATGAGCCAGATGGTCTGGTTGCGGAACAGCCGCTGCATCTCGCCGATCGTCTCGGAGCGGTAGGCGTCGAGCTTGGTGTTGGTGTCGGAGCGGTAGGCGTCGAGCTTGGTGTTGGTGTCGGAGCGGTAGGCGTCGAGCTTGGTGTTGGTGGACTCGAACCGCTGATCCACCGCGTCGAAGCGATTCTCGATGGCCTTGAATCTGGTGTCCATGGCCCGGTGTTGGTGGTCCACAGCCTCGAAGCGCTCATCGACGGCTTGGAACCCCGCCTTCATCTCGGCCTCGAGGCGGTCGATGCGGGCTTCGAGCCCTACTCGGAGGGCATCGAGGTCGTGTTTGGTGGCGAAGTCGGTCCACTCTGTGGGTGGCGTCAGTTGCATGAACGTTGCCGCGTGCTCAGTTCCGAGCACCTGTTCGAGTTTGGTGTAGAGGGCGTGTCGTTGCTGTTCGTGTACGGTCATCGTTCCCCCGGTAGGGGTTGGGTGCTTGTTCGGGGGAAGTCAACACCGATTGTAGCGCCGGTCGGTCGCCGCGATGGTGGCCTTGTGGCCTCAGGATCACGCCAGTAGCGGTCCATCATCACCTCGGTGCCGCCGGCAGAGCTCGCTGACCTCGCCCGGTGCGACTGGGCGTCTCAGTCGGTGCCGAGGATCAACGTCCCGCTGCTGCAGAACCAGCCGCCGGTGCCGCTCACGCAGGCCAGCTCGGCACCGGGGACCTGGGCGTCACCCGCCTCTCCACGCAGTTGCCGGGTGGCCTCGACCATCAGGTACAGGCCCCGCATGCCGGGCTGGCACGACGAAAGGCCCCCGCCGTCGGTGTTGGTGGGAAGCTCGCCGCCGACCCGCAGGCGCCCCCCCTCGGCGAGGTGACCGCCCTCACCCTTGGTTGCAAAGCCGAGGTCCTCCATGGTGACCATCTGGGTGTAGGTGAACGAGTCGTAGACCTGGCAGGTGTCGATGTCGGCGGGTGACACACCCGCCTGCTCGAAGGCGGGCGGCCCCGAGAAGGCGGCCGGCGACACCGTCATGTCGTCCCATTCGCTCATGGTCACGTGCGAGGCGTACTGACCGCTGCCCAGGATCCACACCGGCTCCTTGGCCGTGTCGGGTACCCGGTCCTCGGCCGCGAGTATCACTGCGCAGCCGCCGTCGGTGCGCAGGCAGCAGTGCAGCTTGGTGAACGGCGAGGCGACCATCTCGGAGTTGGCGACGTCGTCCACGGTGATGGGGTCGCGCTCGAAGGCGGCGGGGTTGAACCCGGCGTTGTAGCGGGCGCTCACCGCGAACTCGGCAAGCTGCTCGACGGTGGTGCCGTACTGGTGCATGTGGCGGCGGGCGGCCATGGCGTACTTGGAGATCAGCGAGTGGCCGAAGGGGACCTCGAACTGGGCGGGCCCGCGGCTGCCGAAGTCGCGGTTGCCGGCCCGGAGGCGCTTCTTGACATCTGAGCGCGAGGTGGAGCCGTAGACCAGCATCACCACGTCGAGGTGGTCCGCGGCGATGGCATCGGCGGCGTGGGCAGCCATGATCTCCCACGTCGAGCCGCCGACGCCGGTCGAGTCCATCCAGCGGGGCCTCAGCCCCAGGTACTCGGCCACCTCGATCGGCTGGAGGCGGCCGGTGCTGTTGGCGGCCAGTCCGTCGATGTCTGACACCTGCAGGCCCGAGTCGGCCAGCGCCCGCTGAGCGCCCTGGGCGATGAGGGTGAAGGGGGTGTGGTCGGGTTGGCGGCCGCCGTCGGCCAGCGCCGCGCCGACGATGGCGACTCGCCGGCGGGCCATCAGCGGATCCCCCCTGCGTTGTGCTGCCACGACGCCGGCCCGGACCGGATCGTCCTCGCCACGTCTCGACGGAGCCACTTGTCGTTGTCGCCCACGGCATCCTCTCGGTCGCTGCGGCATGAACCTGACGGCGACGTCACCTTAGCCAAGGCCTCCGACGGCGCTTCAAGCGCCGGCACCGGGAGGGTCGAGAAGAACGGACGGCGCCTCGAGCGCCGGCACAGGGAGGGTCGAGGAATCCGGGAGGGTCAAGGAATCCGGATCACCTGCCGATGCCCAGAGCAACAAGTGGGTCCGCTACCACGCCAGGGGGGTTCGTCATGGGAAGTCGGGGGACTCGTCGGTACGGCCGACGTTCGATCGTGCTCGCCGCCGTCGTGGGCATCTTCACAGCCGCTTGCGCGATTCCCTATCCGCCGCCGCCGGCTCCGCCGCCGCCGTCCCCCGCTCCTCCCCCCGCTCCGCCCCCGCCACCGACGGGTCAGTGCGCGATGTTCCCCGAGGACAACTACTGGCACGCCGACGTGTCGGGGCTACCGGTGCACCCCCGCTCCGATGACTACATCGCCAGCATCGGCTGGGACAGGTACGTCCATGCCGACTTCGGGTCGGGGCTGTGGGAGGGGAGCACGATCGGCATCCCCTGGACCGAGGTGGACGGCGACCAGCCGACGGTGCCGATCTCGTTCTACTACGAGGACGAGAGCGATCCGGGCCCGTACCCGATACCGCCCAACGCCCCCATCCAGGGCGGGCCTGACAGCGACGGTGACCGGCACGTGATCGTGGTGGAGACCGGAAGCTGCACCCTCTATGAGGTCTACGACGCCTGGCCCCAGCCGAACGGCTCGTGGGAGGCCGGCTCGGGGGCGGTGTGGGACCTGAGCTCCAACGCCTTCCGGCCGGCGGGGTGGACCTCGTCGAACGCTGCGGGCACGCCGCTGCTGCCGGGGCTGGTGCAATACGACGAGGTGGCCAACGACACCCTCGACCATGCCATCCACGTCACCGTCCCGGCGACCCAGAAGTCCTATGTGTGGCCCGCCACCCACTGGGCCTCTTACAGCACCAATCCCAACCTGCCGCCGATGGGGCTGTGGCTGCGCCTGCGTGCGGACTTCGACACATCGGGCTATTCGCCGCAGGTGCAGGTGATCATGGAGGCCATGAAGAAGCACGGCGTCATCGTCACCGACAACGGCTCACCCTGGTTCCTGAGCGGTGTGCCCGACGAGCGCTGGGACAACGACATGCTGCGCCAGCTGAGAGACATCAAGGGCCACGACTTCGAGGCGCTCGATGTGAGCTCGCTCATGGTCTCCCCCGATTCCGGACAGGTCAACCAATAGCGGGCGCCTGCCGGGGCGTGCCGCACCCGCCGCCCGCCGGCCAGCCGGGGGGATCCGGCGGGCGGTGTCGGGCGGGGTGCCCGGCGTGCTCACCGCTAGGCTGCCCGGATCATGGGGCCAGGGCCTGAGTCGATCCTGCTCACCGGCCGCGTGGCGGCTGTCACCGGAGCAGCCCGGGGCATCGGCGAGGCCATCGCGGTGACGCTCGCTCGTTTCGGTGCGGACGTGGCTGTGTGCGACCGCGACGCCGAGGCCCTCGACGCGACGGGTACTGCCATCGAGGACCTCGGACGGGGATGCCTGTCGCGAGTGCTCGACGTGCGCCGCAGTGAGACCTCCGCCGAGTTCGTGCAGGCCGCCCACGCCGAGCTCGGCCCCATCGACATGCTGGTCAACAACGCCGGCGGGACGTTCCACGCCCGGTTCCTCGACGTCAACGCCAAGGGCCAGCGGGCACTGGTGGACGAGAACTTCACCCAGGTGGCCGACCTGATCCGTCACACGGTACCGCTCATGCCCGAGCGGGGAGGCAGCATCGTCAACGTCACCTCGATCGAGGCGTTCCGGGCCGGACCGGGGTTCGCCGTCTACTCGGCCATGAAGGCGGCGGTCGAGAACCTGACCAAGACACTCGCTCTGGAGCTCGCCGGTCGGCGGATCCGCGTCAACGCCGTCGCCCCCGACGTCATACCCACCCCGGGAGACGCCGCGCTGGTCGACGATCCGGCGGCACTGCCCGACCGGGCCTGGGCGAAGCAGCCGGCGCTCGAGGGCGGGACCGTGTGGGACGCGGCGGCGGCCACGGTGTTCCTGTGCAGCGACCTGTCCCGTTTCATCACCGGCACGACGGTCCATGTCGACGGCGGCAACTACGCGGCCGGCGGCTGGAAGCGCCACCCCCAGACAGGGTCCTACCACCTATGAGCCCTCGCGTCTGTCCCCAAGGGCGCCACGCCCACCCACTGGCTGCACCAGCTCGTTTTGTGAACCCAAAAGGCCCCTATAGGGGCACTTTCGGTTCACAAAAAGGGCTGCCCGGCTCTGAAGGGGAGGCGGGGTGAGGAGCGGGTGAACTTCGGGGTGGCGCTGTCGAGGGTCAACCCGGCGTACTTCGTCGACGTCGCCGTCGAGGCCGACCGGCTGGGCTTCGAATCGGTGTGGCTCGCCGAGCACCTGGTGTTCCCTGTGGAGATGACCGGCCAGCTCGTACCCGGCGAGGACCATCCGCCGGTGCCGCCCAGCACGCCGGTGTTCGATGCGGCTGCTTACCTGTCGTTCCTGGCGGCCCGGACCGAGCAGATCCGCTTGGGCACCTACGTCTACCTGCTGGGGCTGCGCCACCCGTTCGTGTCGGCTCGTGCGTTCGCCACCCTCGACGTGGTGAGCGGCGGCCGGGCCGAGGTCGGTGTCGGTGCGGGCTGGCTGCTCGACGAGTGGGTGGCGGCGGGCCTCGACCCTGGCGAGCGGGGCCGCCGGCTCGACGAGGCCATCGACGTTTGTCGCCTGTTGTGGGCCGATGAGGTGATCGACTTCCATGGCGAGTTCTTCGACTTCGAGCCGGTGATGTTCGAGCCGAAGCCGGTGCAGCAGCCTCTCCCGGTGCTGGTCGGCGGCGAGTCAGCCAGGGCGTTGAGGCGCGCCGCCGAGAAGGCCGAGGGCTGGATCGGCATGGCCCACACACCCGAATCGCTCGCGGCGCGGGTTGGCGAGTTGCGGGCAGCCGAGGCCGGTGCCGGCCGGGTCGATCGGCCCCTCCAGGTGAGCTGCGCCGGCCGGGTCGACTCGACCTCCGACGTCGAGCGCTTCGCCGCAGCCGGGTGTGACCGCCTGATCGTCTCGCCGTGGTCCCGCAGCAGTGATGCGGTGGCCAGCCTGCGGGAGTTCGCCGAGCGGTTCCTGGCGTGAGGTCACGGGGATCTCAGAGCCCGAGACAGACAGCCCCGGCGCCATCGCCACAGACGATCACCGCGACCCGCTGATCCTGGCGTCGGCGCCGCTCGGATCAGGGCCGTTGGTCGTGGCAGTAGCTGCTCGTGGAGCTCGTGAATGATCAGGGCCGTGAGGGTGAGCGGGCCTGCTGGAGGAGGTCGCGCAACGCTTCGAGGTTGGCGAGCAAGTCGTCGCGTTGCTGGTCGGGGGTTGGCGCGTCGAGCGCCCACGACAGGAAGCCGAACGACTCGGCAGTACGGCGGATCAGCGACGGTCCGACGTGGTCGGCGCCGCGAACCAGGTGGTAGTCGTGGAGGACCCCGAGATCCTGGAGCAGCCGGTGCAGGAACTCGGCTCCTTCGTAGAGCCGGAGGGAGTCCTCGTCGCCGCATTCGAAGCGGATCTGGACGCCGCTGTCCCGGATGGCCGCGGCGTTGGCCACGGCGATGGCGGGCGGCTGGTTGGCTGCCCAGTACCCGGTGTCGATCGGGTCGCCGAAGAACTGGGTGAGCAGGCTCAGCGGGCGGTAGGCGCGGTGCTCCTCGGTGATCTCCTCCCAGGCCAGCGCCGGTTCGATGCCCGGCTCCATGGCCGCGACCGCCCCGAACTGCTCGGGTGTCTTGAAGGCGAGCCGCAGCGCACCCAGGCCGCCCATCGAAAGCCCGAACAACAGGGTGCTCTCGGGCGCAGTCGCGGCGTCGAACTCGGACCTGGCCCGGGGGAGAAGCTCCCGCCGCAGCCAGGTCTCCCAGCGCTGCGAGCCGTCACGCCAGTCGACCCAGAAGCTGCGCCCCGACGAGGGAGCCAGCACGATGAGGTCGCGCAGCGCCCCTTGCGCCCAGAGTGGGCCGATGGCGGCCTCGATGATGTCGATGAAGCCGATGCCGCCGTCACCGCCGTGCAGCGCCAGGACCAGTGGCAGTCCGGCGGCGGTGTGATGGGAGGGCGGCAACAAGACGTCACAGGACACCGGCGAGGGGACCAACTCGCTCTCGATGCTCAGCGTCAGGCGCCGAGCGCTGCCCAGGACCTCTGCCATGGTGCTCCCTGCCGGCGGATCAGGGCACATGATGCCCGCCGTCACCAGCAGCGACCAACCGCGGCAGGTGGCGCTGTGGCGGTGTTACTCGCCGCTGTCGCCGGGTTGGGTGCAGTTGCTCAGGAAGTAGGTGTCGACGTCCGCCTGGGCGTTCATCACGGCATCGGTGGCCAGCTCCTCGCCGAAACCGGGCTCGAACACCACCGCCGGGTCGAAGTTCGCCTGGGCGGCGAGCTCGGTGACATCGGAGTAGGCGTCGGCGACGACCTGGAGCGGATCTACCAGTTCGGCGGGTGCGACCTCGATGAGCTTGGCGTTCGTCAGGGAGAGGAACGTGATCGCCACCTCGGCCTGGTCGGCGGTTGCGGTCGCTCCCTTCAGCAGCGCCATGCCGGTGTCGTTGGTGAAGCGGTAGGCGTCACAGAACTCGGTCTGTTCGTCAACTGCGGCGGAAAGAGCATCGAGGTCGTAACCCATCGTGGCCGGATTGTCCGCCGGAGCCGTTCCGGTCGTGGCGGGCTCGTCGCCTTGGCCCCCGGGGGTCCCGGCGCTGTCGTCGGTGGTCGTCGCTTGCGCTTCGTCGCCGCTGTCGCCGCTGTCGCCTGAGCTGCAGCCCACGAAGACGAGCAGGGCACACATGGCCAGGGCCAACCTGCGAGTCATGACGATCCTTCCGATCCGCCGGCTGTCCCAGGGTAGGAGATGGCGGTGCGACGGCGGGATCGGGCCCGTCATGGGACCCCGACGCCGGCTGTGGGTGAGAGAATCGACTGCGCATGCCCGCTGTACCAGGATCGTTGCCTGCCGAGGCCGACGAGGGTGGCAAACCTCCCAAGTGGCCCTATCTCGTTGCCGCCGCGGCCTTCGTCGTGCTCGGCGCGCTGGGGGCGTTCCTTCTTGCTGTGCGCGATGGCGAGGTCGCCACCACGGCCTCCTCCACGACGGCGGGGCCGAGCAGTGCCGCTGGGCCGGCGCCGGCGCCCGACTCGCAGTGGATCTATCCCTGGACCAGCCAGGCTCAGCTCGATCGGGTGATGGCGGGCTCGACCCCCGAGTACTGCGACGCCGGGAACGTGGCGGCCGCTTTCGTGCGCGACGTGATCGGCTACGGCGAGCCCGACCTGGGGGACCCGATCGAGACGGAGAAGGGGACCACCGAGTTCTCGCTGCAGGCCCGGGGGGAGGGAGGAGCCGTCACCGAGCAGGCCACGACCATCGTCACCGACCAGATCCCACTGGAGGGGGGCGAATGCGATCCCTTCGTCGTGACGGCCGCGACGAGTGAGGTTGTGACCGTGAACTCGGCTGCCTATGACGCGGGCCAGTATGTGGTGAAGGTGGAGGGTGAGGGCACGGCGCCCGAAGGCACGATCGAAGCCCGGCTGGTGAAGCTCGACGACGGCGCCGGTTACGAGGTGTTGGCCGACGGATCCGCCACCGCAGGCGCTTACGGCGAGGTGCAGCAGTTCGGGCCGTTGGAGATCCCCGTCGAGGCGGCGGTCGACGTCGCCTTGGTGGTAGCCAACCCGCAGGCGACAGCCGATGGCGCCGAGCCGCCGTTCACCGTGGCTCGCGTCGACATCGGATCCGAGGGCCAACCGGTCGGGTCGGACGGGGCCGCCTCATCACCCGAGGACCCTGAGGGCTCGTCACCCGGCGAAACCATCGCACCCCCCGAGGACGCTCAGGCCTCCGGGCTGCCGGCCCAGGCAAACGCCGCCCTCGGCGACCCGGTCTGGGGCCTCTACCTCACCGCGGTCGACGAGTCCTACGCCGGCTACAACGCGCCCGAGCTCACCGAGGCGGTGCTCGACGCCCACAACCTCGGCTACAACGCCAACGCCCGCAACATGGCCTGCGACACCGACGCGGTGGGCGCGCTGGGGCTCGATCCGACCGTGAGCTGGCTCACGGTCCCGCTCTATTTCACCTCCGAAGCCGACGCTCAGCTGGTCGCCGGCGAGCTCGACGGCTACACCGGGATAGCCCAGGTCACCGTGGGCTGCCTCGACTGAGCGCCGCCAGGGCGCTCCCGGGCGCTCCCGGGAGCCGAATCTGACGGTGTGTTAGATTCGCCGCCCGAGAGCCCACCATTCCGGTGGGCGTCCGGGCAGGTGAACCTACAGGAGTCGGCGATGAGCGCCTCCCAACCGCCTCTGGCCAGCGTCCGGGTGATCGAGAGCGCGCTGCTCGGTCCCGGCGCGATCACGACCCATCTGGCCGACCTCGGTGCCGAGGTGATCAAGGTCGAGCCGCCGAGGGGTGACTACATACGCCAGATGACCTGGCCCATCATCGAGGGCAACTCGTTGATGCACCTGCACCTGCACCGGGGCAAGCGCAGCATCACCCTCGACCTCAAGAAGCCCGAAGCGATCGACGTGTACAAGGACCTCGTGCGCGGTGCCGACGTGGTGGTGGAGGCCATGCGGCCCGGGGCGCTGGCCCGCCTGGGCCTCGGCTACGACGACCTCAAAGAGCTCAACCCGGCGATCGTGTTCTGCACGATCTCCGGTTACGGGATGACCGGGCCGTACAGGGACATGCCCAGCCACGGGATCGCCTACGACACCTGGGCCGGGCTGGTGAACCCCGCCTATGACGAGGAGGGTTACTGCTACATCCCCGAGCACCCGTCGGTGGGCATCCACGCGGGCCCTCTCTTCGGCGCCTTCGGCATCCTCGCCGGGGTGGTGCGGGCCCGCCAGACCGGCGAGGGGTGTGTCATGGAGATCGCCCAGTCCGATGCGGCCGCCTACATGGACTGGTACCGCTCCGAGACCTGGAAGGCCTACGAGCGCCCCGCAGACGAGGTCACCGGCAACGCCGCCGACGACTACGAGCGGCGCGCCCCCGGCACCGCCGGCATGAAGGAGGGCGTGCGCTACCAGATGTACGAATCGGCCGACGGCCATGTGCTGTTCATGGCCTCGGAGCAGGAGTTCTGGAGGAACTTCTGTGCAGGCGTGGGCCGCCTGGACCTCTTCGAGCGCTGGCCGGGCTCCAGGTTCGCCGACCACGCCCGCCACAACCGGGAGCTGCAGGCCGAGCTGCGCGAGATCTTCAAGACCAGGACGTCGGCGGAGTGGATCGAGTTCTCCAACGAGCACAACACGCCCATCGCCCCGGTCAACACGCCCCGCACGATCGCCGAGGACCCCCAGTTTCAGGACCGCTTCCCCTGGTATGGGCACCAGAGCCACGGTGCGGACATGTTGCCGTTCCCGGTGAAGTTCATCGGCGAGGAGCTGCCCGATCCCGCCCACGCCCCCACCGTCGGCCAGCACACCGACGAGGTGCTCACCACCGTGTTGGGCTACGACGCCGGCCGGGTGGAGGAACTGCGGGAGTCAGGTGCGCTGGGGTAGGCGCCGTTTGCTGGGCGCCGGCGGCCGGGGTGGATCCGTTGACGGCCACCTGAGCGGCTACTAGCGTGCCTGCCACGCAGCGTGGTTGAGCTGCGTGCCGGCGGAACGGCGGGAGGTAACGGTGATGCGGCGGATGTCTGGTCGATTGCATGTCGGTGGGCATGTTGAAGCCCGGGTGGGTCGGTGCTTGTTGGCGCTACTGGTGTTGGTGCCGTTGGCGGTGGTTGTCCGTGCGTCGCCCGCGTCGGCGTATCCTCCCGAGCCGACCCATGTGTCGATGGTGTGCAACCTCGGGATCAGTCAGCCTGGCCAACACCAGGGACGGGGTCCTTCGGACTCGTGGGAGTGGTGGGCATACTGCTTCTTCAACCCAGGCGAGGTTCCAGGGTATTGGGACAACCCGGTCACGTCCTATGACATCTCACACCTCGAAACAACGCTGCTCACAGACGACGGCAACGGGGATCTGACAGGGGGGGGGCCGCACTCTCTGGGGTGCGGGGCCCGGGGAGACATATGAGGAGATCGAGGGCACTCGCTGGTATCGGACGGGCCAGGGGTCGTTTGAGATCCGAAACTATTCCGAGACCAGCGGGCTGCCTGGCCCGTACCCGACTTCTGAGGCGTGCTACGAAACAAATGGCGTCACTTTCTGTGGAGCGCCTTTCAAGCACGCCCAATCCAACCTCTATCTCGATGGGGCGTTGATGGAGAATCCCAACGGTGGGCATATCTATTTGGAGGCCGAGCTGGACGGGATCAACAGCGTTCACGATGACGATCCCTCGTTCCCTGCAGTGCCCACCGATCCGGGTACCGGAGAGCCGTGGCCCGTCGAGCCACCGGAAGGCCCGTCGCAGGCGCCTGACCCTTCGGACTTCTTCGGTGCGAGCTTCGACGGTTCGGTGGCGGGTGGCGATCCGGTTGATGTGACGACGGGGAACTTCTTTGACGCGAGATCGGACCTGGCGTTTCCGGGGACGGTGCTCGGCATGGATTGGTCGCGCACCTACAACTCGCTGGATGAGCGCGCCGGGATCCTGGGCCGGGGCTGGTCGAGTTCGTATGGCCAGAGCGTGGCCGAGGACGACGACGGTACGGTCACGCTCACCGACGCGGACGGCCGCACCATCGACTTCGAGCGCGACGGCGACGGTTTCGCCGAGCCGCTGGATTTCGCTGGTGAGCTGGTCGACGAGGGTGACACCTACCGGATCGAGTTCCCTGATTCGACGGTGTGGGAGTTCGGCGCCGACGGCCGCATCGACGCCATCCGGGATTGGACCGGCCAGGTGGTGGCGATCGGCCGGGACGGTCAGGGCCGGCCGTCGACGGCGGCGTCGTCGACGGGCTACACGCTGAGCTTCACCTACGGGGCGAACGGCTTGTTGAGCCGGGTCACCTCCAGCGACGGCCGCACCGTCGACTACGGCTATCACGCCGACGACACGCTGGCATCGGCCACCTACGCCGATGGTGGGACCGAGACGTATCAGACCGCAGGTGGGGTGATAAGCGAGATCCGCGACCAGGAAGGCCGCTTGGTCATCGCCAACACCTACGACCCGGAGTCAGGACGGGTCATCTCCCAGCAGACACCTCACAGCGGCACGGTGAGCTTCGCCTACGACGAGGACAACCAGACCACCACGATCACCGACCAGGCGCTCGGCGAGGCCACCACCTATCTGTGGAACGGCAGCACCGGCGCGGTGACCGTGATGACCGACAGCACCGGTAACTCGGTTGCCCGCGGTTACAGCGACGAGGTTCGCCTCGACAGCTTCACCGACCGCTCGGGTGCGTCGTATGGCCGGGACCTCGATGCCGACACCGGGCTACCTGGTTCGATCAACGCCCCGGTGACGGGCCCGACCGACATC
>QEUP01000044.1 GCA_003577145.1 Acidobacteriota bacterium
CTCGAGAAGCTCCCACCGGTGGATCTGGTGACCGCCGGGTTCCCTTGTACCGACCTGTCCCAAGCAGGCCGAACGAAGGGAATCACGGGCGAGGCCTCCGGGCTCTTCCGACCAGCGCGCGAAGATCCGACGAACGCCCGTCCGGCGACACCGTCGAGAGCTCCATTGGTGAGGAACTCACCCGGCCCGCCCCGTCGAACACGACCGCAACGCTGAGCCCGCTGCGCTCGCCAACCCCGCCGGTCGCCCCAACGGGATCAAGGTCGCCGAACCCTCTCCCTAACTAGTATCGCATCGGCTGCCGGGGCTACCTGTCATGCGGGCACCGGGCCTGACGCACCGTTCCGCACGCGAACGGGCTGTTGAGCGGTGTGACTATCGGGTCTCAGACCGGACGACGGCAGGGACGGAGGGCGTAGCTACCGCGCTCTCGCCTTCGGCTTCGTGCCTCACACGCTCGGTCACACGGCTCGGTTGGAAGGTGATGCATCGCCGACAACAGAAGGAGTCCACCATGCCCAGGTTTGTCATCGAACGGAGCATCCCCGGAGCGGGGACGCTGAGCGGATCCGAGCTCCACGACATCAGCGCCAAATCGAACGAGGTCCTCGCCTCGATGGCTCCCCGGGCGCAGTGGAGCCACAGCTACGTCACCGACGACAAGATCTACTGCGTCTACATCGCCGACGACGAAGCGGCGGTGCGGGAGCACGCCGCGTCCGGCGGATTCCCTGTGGACGTCGTCGCCGAGGTGCACGCCGTCATCGACCCGATCACCGGGAACTGACACCGCCCGTGGACGCCGACGCCCTCCGCTCGCTGCAGGCCCCGATCAAGGATCGATATCGCTCCGAACCCGCCAGCGCCCTGGTGACCTTGCATGCCCGGGGAGCACTCGACAGCGAGGCCATCTCGTGCTCGGTCGACACCGGGCGGGCGATGGTCGAGGCGGGCCTCCACCCGGCCAGCGGGGGCGACGGCGCCGCGGCCTGCTCGGGCGACATGCTCCTGCAGGCGCTGGTCGCCTGCGCCGGTGTGACCCTGCGGTCGGTCGCCACTGCCCGCGGGATCGACGTCGAGGGGACGGTCCGGGCGGAAGGGGATCTCGACTTCCGGGGCACGATGGGCGTCGACCGCGAGGTGCCCGTCGGCTTCTGCGCCATCCGACTTGTCTTCGAGCTCGAGTCCGACGCCTCCGAACAGGACCTCGCCGCCCTCCTGCAGACCACCGAGCGCTACTGCGTCGTGTTCCAGACGCTCCGCACGCCGCCATCGATCGAGACGAGACGCGAACCATGAACACCATCGAGACCGACTACATCGTCGTCGGCGCCGGCGCATCCGCGCTGGCGTTCACCGACGCTCTGATCAGCCGGACCGATGCCGACGTGGTCATCGTCGACCGGCGCGCCCGCCCCGGCGGTCACTGGAACGACACCTACCCGTTCGTCCGCCTCCACCAGCCGTCGGCCACCTACGGCGTGAACTCCTCGACCCTGGGCAGTGACACCATCGATGTGACCGGGGTGAACGCCGGGTACTACGAGCGAGCGAGCGGCACGGAGATCTGCGAGTACTTCGACCAGGTGCTCGACCGGCAGCTGGTCGGGTAGGGGCGTGTCCGCGCCTTCCGGATGTGCGACTACGTCGGCGCACGGGCCGACGCGCACACGTTCGTCTCCCGGCTCACCGGCGGAGCGACGGACGTCGTGGTGCGGCGCAAGGTCGTCGACACGACGTACCTTGAGTGCTCGGTGCCGGCGACCCACCGCCCGTCGTTCACGACCGACCCCGATGCACAGATCATCCCGGTCGGTGCCCTCACGTTCGTCGCCGAGGTCCCGGCTGGATTCACCGTGCTGGGGTCGGGGAAGACGGCCATGGACGCCTGCACCTGGCTCCTCGGCAACGGTGTCGATCCCGACCAGATCCGATGGGTCCGACCGCGCGAGCCGTGGATGGCCGACCGTTCCTCGGTGCAACCGCTCGACCTCCTCGGGGGCACGCTCGAGGGATTCGCGGCGTCGGTCGAGGTGCTGGCGCGTGCCGAGACCGTGCCGGACCTGTTCGCCGAGATCGAGTCGATCGGCCAGCTGTCCCGACTCGACCCCACCGTCGAGGCGACGATGTTCCGTGGAGCCATCGTCAGCCGAGCCGAGCTCGATGGTCTCCGGCAGATCGAACGGGTGGTGCGCAAGGGTCACGTCAACCACATCGGGCCGGATCGCATGGTGCTGGACGGCGGAGAGGTCCCCACGACCCGACGCGAGCTGCACGTCGATTGCACCGCTCGCGGCCTCGGTGACGCCACGGCTCGCCCCGTCTTCGAGCCCGGCCGGATCATCCTGCAGTCGCTGATGGGCGGGTTCACGACCTACAACGCGGCACTGATCGGACACATCGAGGCCACGCGGGACGACGACGTCGAGAAGAACCGCCTCTGCCCGCCCACCGCTCCGTCGACGAGGTCCACCGACTGGATCGGGTTCTACCGCAGCGTCATCAACACCTCCGCGCTCCATGGCGCCGAACCCGACCTGGCAGAGATCCAGGACACGGCGCGGCTCAGCCTCACCCGTGGCATGTCCGGCCGACTCACGGATCCGCAGGTGCTCGGTGCCGTCGAGCGGTGGCTGACGAACGCCGACGACGCCCTCCGCAACGCTGACCGGCTGCTCGCATCCTGCTGAAACCGGTCCGTGGTGGGCCGAGTCGGTGACCGGCATGGCAGGCTGTGTCGATGACACAGATCGAGGTGCGCCTGCTCGGGCGACCGGTCGTCCTCGTCGACGGGGTCGCCGCACCGCCACCCAAGGGGGCCAAGCCGTGGGGGTTGCTCGCCTACCTCTCATCGACGCGTCAGACCCACCCGCGCTCTGAGCTCGCCGAGCTGCTGTTCGGTGAGGCCGCAGACCCGCTGGGAGCGCTGCGGTGGAACCTCGCCGAGCTGCGACGACTGCTGTGTCGGCCCGAAGGGCTGAAGGGCGACGCCATCGGGCTCGATTCGTCCGATCTCGTCATCGACAGCCAGCGGCTCGAGGACGGCGACCTCGCGGTGTTCGAGCCGCGCGCCGCGGGGCTGCTCCTCGCCGACCTCACCTTTCCCGACAGTCCCCAGTTCGAGATGTGGCTCACCGGTGAGCGCGCCCGGCTTCGCCGCCGGGGTACGTCGCTGCTCCGCGAAGGCGCGCTCCGTGCCCTCGCCGCCGGCGAGGACGAGCTCGCTGTGCGGCGCGCCCGGGATCTCGTCGTGATCGATCCCCTAGACGAGGGGCACCAGGCCCTGCTCATCCGCGCCCACGCCATCTGCGGTGACCCCGCGGCGGCCAGCGCCCAGTACGAGCACTGCTGCGACATCTTGCGACGCGAGCTGTCGATCGAGCCCGGGCAAGCCGTCGTCGCCGCAGCGCGCCTCGCCGACGAGCTGGCCCGCGCCCCGCGGACCATCGATCTCCCCGCCATCGACGCCCGCATGACGGTGGCCTGGCAGTCGTTCCTCGCCGGATCGGTCGACCACGGCATCGACCTCGGTCGGGGTGTGGTCGCCCTGGCCGATCGTGACGACGACCCAGGGCTGCAGATCCTGGCTCGGCTGTTCTTCGCCGGCATGCTGAGCATCGCCGTGCGGGGCTGGGATGAGGCCGCCACCATCACGACCGAGGCGCTGCGCCTGGCCGAGGAGGCCGGCTACGCGTTCGAGGAGGCCACCGCCCGCGGTGTCCTCTCCGGCATCGAGTTGATGCGGGCCGACTATACCGCCGCCGCGGCCCACGCCACCGTCGGGACCGCCCGGTGCCCCGATGCCGGCGCACGGGCGCTCAACCTCTCCTTCCTGGCCGCGGTCGAGGCCGATGTGGGCCAGGGTGCCGAGGCGGTCCGCCATGCAGTTGAGGCCGTCGCGCTCGCCGACGAGAGCGCGGATCCGATCCGCATCGCCTACGCCACGGCGTACGCCGGCCACGCCTTGTTGCTCGAGGGCGACCTCGACGGTGCACGCGGCTATGCCGAACGTTCTGTCGCCGTCCTGGCACCCATGCTGGTCCTTCTGCCCTGGCCCCTCGCGATGCTGGCCGAGATAGAGGCCCGCGCCGGGAACCTCGACGTGGCCGCCGCTCACGCGGCCCGAGCCGAGGCCATCGCCACCACGACCGATGTGGCCTACCAGCGTGGCCTGGCGCTGCGTGCCGCAGCGCTGGTGGACGCGGCCCGCGGCGACCACGAGGCTGCGGTCGACAAGCTGACCCTGGCCCTTGGTCAAGCCCGCCGCACGACGGGTGAGGGGTACGAGTTCCACTGGCCGATCGCCTGGATCCTCGAGTCGCTCGCCGAGGTCAGCGCCCACACCGATCCGGCGGCCGCGCAGCGATGGACCGAGACGCTGCTCGACCACGCCACCACCGTCGAGATGCACACCTTCCTCGAGCGGGCCGAACGCCTTCACGACACGACGGCCGTGTAAGTGCTGTATAGACGTGAGACCACAAGTCCCTACGCGGCCGGAACCCCGGGCGCAGGGTGATGTCTTCGAGACGGCCTACGAGATCACTGTGCAGGTCATCGAGCTTCGTGAGAAGCACGGCCTACCCAAGCAGAGCTGGCCGAGCGCTGCGGTATAGACCAGGGCGACATAAGTCGCATTGAGCGCGGTTCGACGAGTCCGACCGCACGTACCCTCGAGCAGGTCGCCGCGGTGCTTGACGCCGATGTCCGGCTGGCCTGGCGAGAGTCCTGAGACCGAGTGGAACCTCAGCCGTGCCCCTGGCTTTCTGGCAGGCATGGACCGGTCGGTCACACCCACATGCTGCGATGAACGCTTTGGGAGGCCAGGTCGCCCAGCCGGTCTAGCAGGGCACGGGCCACCTCGATGCCGACGCTCGCTGGATCGGCGCTACCGACATCGGAGAGGGCACGTTCGGATCTCGCGGCTGAGGTGCCAGGCGATCCGGTCGGGTGCCTCGGCTGCGTGGAGCGCCCGTTGTTCTGTCGGCAAGGCATCCGTCAGCACGTCCAGGCGCGCCTTCAGCCCATCGGTGACGAGGACTTCGTACAAGCCTGCCGGCAGCTCCTCCACGGGACCGAACGCTACGAGCTCACCCCGCTCGCTGCGGGGATCGCCCTCCCCCCGTTTCTGTCATAGGTGGTTCGTATGGTTGAGGGGGCACCCCGGCCGCGAGGAGTTGCCATGAAGAACCAGGATCTCGTCGCCAACTTCAGGCGCACGCGTGACCAGTGGGATGCGCTCGGACTGGCCCTCGTTCCGCTGGCGGAGCAGCTCGCGTTCCAGGCCGTGGCGGACGTCCTGCCAGGCGCGGCGGTGATCGAAGTGCGCGGCGAGATCAACGACGACTGGCTGCGGATCCTGCGGATCCAGCGCGTGCTCTCCGGGGAGGGGGACGTGCTGTTCGACGTCGCCGAAGGCCACGACGACCGCCGGGCGGAAGACGCCATCGACGAGGCCAACGCCGAGTACCTCGACCTCCTCCTCGACCTGACGGGCGACCTCTACATGGGGAACCACACCCTCGAACCGGTGCTGAACGCCTCGTGAGCCCGGGACGAACGAATAGACGTATCAAAACCAGTCGTGTCGGTCAGTATGAGCGCGTGGCTCCGCAGTCAGGTGACAATGTCGAGCAACGGGAGCTCACGGATTGGTTGCTGGCGTGCGGTCGGAGTTGGCTCACCACGACCGACGCAGCAGCGGTGCTCGGGATTCCGGAGAGCCATGTCGCGCCGACGTTGGCACGGTGGCGTCACCGGGGGCATCTGTTCAGCCCGACGAAGGGCCTCTACGTGGCGGTCCGGCCCGATTACCGCTCGTGGGGCGCGGTGCCGGCCTCGCACTTCATCGACGCGCTTATGGGTCATCTTGGCCACGAGTACTACGTCGCCCTGCTCTCAGCGGCTGAGGTGCACGGGTTCGCCCATCAGCGACCGCAAGTCTTCCAAGTGATGACGCCTGGGCGGCTAGGAGCCCGTTCCTTCGGGCGGGTACGCATCCAGTTCATCTCGGACACCTCGATGGCGGCCCGCCCGGTCGACGTGGTGAACACGCCGACGGGGACGATGCGCGTGTCGTCGGCCGAGACGACCGTGCTCGACCTCGTGGCTCACCCGCGGAAGAGCGGCGGCCTGTCGAACGTGGCGACGATCGTGGGCGAGATGCTCGATGAGGGAAAGATCGACGTTTCCCGCCTGGTCGATGTGGCCGGCGGTTATCCGGCCGCGGTCGTTCAGCGATGTTTGTGCCGCATCGGTGGTCAGGCGCTACGAGGCTTGCCACGATATAGCTTGGGATGACCCCGAGATGCAGGTCGACTCCCGATGATCCCCGCTGACAGCTTTCCGACGATCAGCCCTTGGGGGCGCCCGCTTGGTACGAGGCTCAACCACCGGAGTGGCCCGTCATGCAAGGGTCGATGGGAGCTCGTGCGGGCCGGCAGGGTCGGCGACTGCCTCGCCGGCATCGGCGAGGCCGGCGACCGGGAGGAACGATGGAACTGAAGGACCTGCTCATCGACCTGTTCGGCCGGGTGTCCGAGCAGGTGCACGACGTCACATCCGATATCGACGAGGAGGAGCTGCTCACCTCACCCGAGCCGGGATCGAACCCGATCGGCTGGCTCATCTGGCACCTGACACGCGTGCAGGACATGCACATCTCCGAGATCCTCGAGACAGAGCAGCTGTGGGTGGACCAGGACTGGGGGCCGAGGTTCGGTCTGGCTTCGGAGCCCTACAACATCGGCTACGGTCACACGGTCGAGCAGATCGGTACGGTGAAGCCGGACAGCGCTGCCGCCCTCTTCGAGTACTTCACGGCAGTCGAGGCGCGCACGCGGCCTCTGCTGGAGTCGACTACGCCCAGCGACCTCGATCGGATCGTGGATCGCCGCTGGGACCCCCCGGTCAACCTCGGCACTCGCCTGGTGAGCATCGCCGACGACTCGATCCAGCACGCAGGACAGGCCGCCTATGTGAAGGGTCTCCTCCGGCGACGGCGAAGTCAGGGTGGTGATTCGGCTCCCGGTGGCTGATGACATCGTTGAGGTGGGCCTACCGAGCCAAGGCGGTCGAACGGCCAGCGCATGTTCGCGATCCGTGAGGAGCTCTCTCGGTCGGAGACATCCCCGAGCAGTCGGGCCTCGCCGAGAAGATCTCGCCTGAGCCCATCGGTTGCGGAGCCCGGCCGACCGACGCCCTTCGCGGTGGGCCCTCTGGGTACAGTCGAGGAGCACGGGACGTGGCGCAGTCTGGCAGCGCACCTGCTTTGGGAGCAGGGGGTCGCCGGTTCAAATCCGGCCGTCCCGACGGTAGGGATCCAGGTCGAGTCCGGGAGTTGACACGTCGAGCGCATACATCGATTCGGGGAGCCACATGAGCCGTAGCCGAAGGGCTGCGCTGTCGCTGCCGCGGTCGTTGCGTGGTCGGTTGCTCTTCCTCATCTGCCTCGCCACGCTGCCGGCGGTCTTGTTCGCGTTCTTCGTGGCCGAGAACGAGCGCTCCGCGGCGTTGACGCGGACTGAGCGTGATGCACTGCACCTGGCAAGCCTGGTGAGTCGGGAGCACGCTCATCAGATCCAAGGCGCGCGTGACCTGCTGTCCTGGCTCGGTACGAAGATGACTGCTGAAGGGGTGGGCTCACCGATCTTGGAAGACCCCGGGTTCTTGCCGGCGCTGCTCGCCGGCCACCCACAACTTGCCAACATCGGCGTCCTGTCCCCCGATGGTGAGGTTCTCGCCAGCGCCTATCCGCTGCCGAGCTACCGGAGCTGGCGCGACAACCCCGCCTATGAGGCCGCGCTGCAAACCGATGAGGTCGTCTCGGGAACATACCTGGTCTCGCCCATCTTCGAGCGCCCGACGCTCAACCTCGCATACGCGGTCAGAGACGCCGGTGACGAGGTGATAGCGGTCTTGTTCGACGGACTCGATCTCGCCTGGCTGTCCGAGCTCGACCTCGAGAGCGGTCTCCCGGAGGGGTTCACCTTGTTCATCGCGGATTCGGGGGGCCAAGTGCTCGCACAGGCCGATGAGGGCGGCACTGATGTCGAGGGTGCCAGCGGCCAGCGCATCGACGGCGTGGCGGATCTTGCGCAGTCCCAGCACGGAAGGGTGCTCGAGATCGGTGACACAGGCGACCGGCGCTATTTCGTGGCGGTCCCCCTGCAGGGGGCGCCGGAGCTCTTTGCAGTCGTCGCCTTGCCGCACGATCAGGTGGTGGAGGAGGCCAACTCGGCCTTCTACCGCACGCTGGCCGGCTTGACTGTCCTCACCCTGTTCACCATCGCTGCGGTGTTCATCGCCGCGGAGCTCGGTTTCCTGCGTGGCCTGCGTTCGCTGGCGCGTGCGGCCAAACGGCTCGGTTCGGGTGATCTCTCCGCCCGGGCGAGAGCGCCGCGGGCGCATGATGAGCTGGCGTCGGTGACCACAGCCTTCAACGAGATGGCCGAATCCCTGGCCGACCGCCAGCGCGAAGCGGTGGACGCGCAGGCTCGTCTGAGAGCGCTCGCAAGCCGGCTCGACGTGGCGCGTGAGGCAGAGGCAGCACGGATATCGCGCGAGCTGCACGACGAGATCGGCCAGACGCTGACGTCCCTCAAGATCGATCTGTCACAGCTGCAGGCGTGTTGCCCGTCGGACGACCTGCCACGGCCCTGCGCCTCGGCGCTCCAGGAGGGAACGGCCTCTATGGCCCGGCGGCTCGACGACGCGGTGAACTTCGTGCGGCGGATCTCCTCGGATCTGCGTCCCGGCGTCTTGGACAGGCTCGGGCTCATCGCGGCCCTCCAGTGGCAGGCTCGTGAGATCGAGGCGCGCACAGGCCTTGTCGTTCAGGTCGAAGCCGAGGTTGCCGACGGGGCTCTCGACGAACTCGTGTCGGTGACCCTCTTCAGGATCGCACAGGAGGCACTCAACAACGTGGTCCGTCACGCGCAGGCGAAGTTCGTCGAGATCGACCTCGTCTCGAAGGAGAACGAGACGGTTCTCGCGGTGCGTGACGACGGCACAGGTATCGACACGGCCGCCATCGACAGCATGGATTCACTGGGGCTCATCGGCATGCGCGAACGGGCGACGCTCATCGGCGGGCAGTTCTCGATAAGCGGAGCCCCACAGCAGGGAACCATCGTGACGGTCACCGTTCCGCTGCCCTTATCGACGGAGGGTGCCGATGCGCATACTGCTGGCTGACGACCACGTGATCGTGCGGTCGGGTCTGCGCCAGATCGTCACCGATGCCTTTCCCGGCGCGGTCGTCGGTGAGGTCGGCTCGTGTGGCGAGTTGCGCGACAAGATCCGCGAGGCGGACTGGTCCGTGCTCGTGCTCGACATCGCACTCGACGACCGAAACAGCCTGGACCTGGTGCCCGAACTGCTGGCGATCCGACCCCACATGCCGATCGTCGTGCTGAGCATGTACGGTGAGCGGCAGTTCGTGGTGCGGGCGTTGAGCGTGGGCGTGTTGGCCTACCTGACCAAGGACCGCGCGCCGGAGGAGCTGTTGCAGGCGATCCGCAGCGTGCTTCGCGGCAAGCGCTACCTCAGCGAGACGGTGGCGGCCGAGTTGGCGGACCATGTGGCTCTCGTCGGAGGCGGGTCCGAGGAACCGCACGATCTGCTGTCGTCTCGCGAGTTCGAGGTGTTCCTGCTCCTGGCAGCGGCGCGCTCGGTGTCGGAGATCGCGGCGCAGCTCGGCTTGAGTGTCAAGACCATCAGTACCTACCGGTCCAGGATCCTCGAGAAGATGGGCATGAGCTCGAATGCGCAGCTCATGCGTTACGCCATGCAGCACGGGTTGGTGCAGTAGGGGAGCAGGCGTTTGTAGGACGAACTCCGACAGAGAGCTTCCGATCATCTGACAGGTGTTTCAGACGAGCGCGGATACCGTCTCGCCGCGGTGCCTCGTAGGTTCGAGGTGTGAGGTCCGCGTTGTCAAACCGCGTAGAGATGGCTGCCCAGGTGGATCAGCCGGAGAGCGAGTTCCCACCCCCACGCGACGAGCTGGGCGCACCTGTGCTCACCCACCTCAAGGCACGACTCGCCCTGATGCACCCCGCATATTTCGCGCTGGTCATGGCTACGGGGATCGTCGCCATCTCCTGCCATCTGTTCGAGCTCAATTACCTGGCCCTTGCCCTCTCCGCGATCAACCTCGTGGCCTATCCCACCCTGTGTGCTCTCTTCATCGCACGAGCGGTGGTGTTCCCCGACCGCGTGGCGGCCGATTGGCGGGATCACGGGCGCGCGCCGGGGTATTTCACCGTCGTCGCCGCAACCGGTGTGCTGGGCGTGCAGGTGGCGCTGCTCTATGACGCGATCCTCGTCGCGCAGGTCTTGTGGTGGGTCTGCGTCGCGTTGTGGGCGGCGTGCACCTACACGATCTTCACGCTGCTCACGGTCGGCGACAACAAGCCTTCCCTGGCAGAGGGGATCAACGGTGGGTGGCTGGTGTCGGTGGTCGCCACTCAGGCGGTGAGCGTGTTGGGCCTGACCATGAACGGCGCTGTCCTCGGCGATTCTGATGTCGCGTTGTTCACGATGATGGTGTTCTGGCTGGGCGGGGGAATGCTCTACCTGTGGATCATCGGCCTCATCTTCTATCGCTACATGTTCTTCCGCTTCTCACCCCGCGATTTCATGGCGCCCTACTGGATCAACATGGGTGCAGTCGCCATTTCCGCGCTCGCCGGATCCCTGCTCGCCAGCGCTGCTGAGGATTCGGCGATGCTCGCTCCGCTCCGCCCATTCATCCTCGGGCTCAGCGTGATGTTCTGGGCGACCGCCACTTGGTGGATCCCGATGCTGGTGGTCCTCGGGATCTGGAGGCATGGCGTCCGAGGGGTACCGATCTCCTATGACCCGCTGTATTGGGGCCTGGTCTTCCCGATAGGGATGTACTCGGTGTGCACGTTCCGGCTCTCGGAGGCGTTGGGTGCGGCGTTTCTGCTATGGGTCGCCCGGGTCTTCGTCGTGGCGGCGGTCGCGGCATGGCTGCTGACATTTCTCGGGCTGGCCCAGCGGATGCTGTACGCAGTGCTGCTCACCTTCCGCCGCCCGCAGACAACTCTCGAACCCCTACCGCACGCAGCTCTCGAACCGGTGAGCGACCCGACAACCGTCGGCGTATCAGCTACAGGAGGTAGCCAGCAATGAGCTCTACGATGAACACAGGGATAGAGCCCGCCTCGGTTGGCGCGACGCAGATCAGCGAGACAGCCGAGTCGCCCGCGCGGCGGTAAGCGGCTCGTGATCAGCGGCTTCGCGGTGAGCCTCGTCGGGATCATCGGGTACTGCGTGGTGTCTCTCAGCGCCAGCATCAACGAAGACGTGGGCGCGTCCTTCCTGCAGAACCCGGGACCGCTGGTCGGGCCGGCGCTGGTGGTCCTCGGGCTCGGCACACTGCTGTGGCTGGTGGGATCGTTCCTCTACCTGAGGGGTGCGATGGACAGCGATCCCGACGGCCCCGATCCCAACCTCTTCTGATCGAGGGGCGGCCGCGGCAACAGCGCTTCGCGCCTGACATGCGAGGCGCTGCGGCGCCCCCGATCCCAGCGCGAGGGCGCCGGTCTCAGAGCGGTTAGCGTCTGGCGGGTGGAGAACCGTTGGGACCCCGCCGCCGCAGCCGGCTTCGTCGGGCCGGTGGAGGAGTGCGTGTACTGCACTCGCCTGATCGGCTCCGAGCCCGCCCTCGTCCTACATGGTGGGGGCAACTCGTCGGTCAAGGCATCATTCGACGACATCACCGGGCGCGCGATCGAGGCGATCTTCGTCAAGGGCTCCGGCTGGGACATGGGCTCCATCGAAGCCGCCGGGTTGACGCCACTGCGGTTGGCACGTGTGCGGGAGCTGCTCGAGCTCGACGAGCTCGGCGACATCGACATGATGCGTGAGCTGGATGCAGCTCGCCTCGACCCCACCGCTCCGAGCCCCTCGGTCGAGACCCTGCTGCATGCGTTCCTTCCCCACCCAGCAGTCCTGCACAGCCACGCCGACGTGATCGTCAACCTGACGAACGTGGAGAACGGCGCCGCGTTGATCAGAGAGGTGTTCGGCAGCGCAGTCGTGATCGTTCCCTATGTGATGCCCGGGTTCGACCTGGCGAGGGAGGTGAGGCGGACCTTTCCTCAACAGGCGCAGGCGGGGACCACCGGTATGGTCCTGCTCAACCACGGTCTGTTCACCTTCGGTGAGACGTCCGCTGAGGCCTATGGGCGTCACGTCGAGTTGATCACGAAGGCTGAGGACTGGCTCGAAGAGAAGGCCCCCACGACCGCCCACGAGCCACCTGGGCTGCCCGACGTCGAGCCGACGGAGATCGCCGAGCTTCGTCGGCGGGTCTCCGAGGCGGCCGGAGCAGCGATGATCCTCTCCCGCTCCACCGACCTCGCAACCCGCCGATTCGTGAGCCGCGCCGACCTCGCCTCGGTGTCACAGCGCGGACCGTTGACACCCGATCATGTGATCCGAACCAAGCCCTTCCCGCTCGTCGGGCGGGAGGTGGAGAGGTTCGTGAGTGGTTATCGTGCCTACGTCGACGAGTACCGCGATCGGGCCCGGACGGAGCTGGCGGTCTTGGACCCGGCGCCGCGCATCATCGTCGACCATGAGCTGGGTCTGCTCGCCGCCGGCCACACCGCCAAGGATGCCCGGATCGCCGCGGACATCTACCGCCACACCATGCCGGTGATCGAGCGGGCCGAGGACCATCTGGGCGGGTACCGCGCACTCGACGCGGCGGCGCTGTTCGACATGGAGTACTGGGCACTCGAGCAGGCCAAGCTGAGCATGCGTGGGCCTGTGCCCGAGTTCGCCGGCATGGTCGCGGTGGTCACAGGTGCCGCCTCGGGAATCGGGCGGGCTTGCGCGGAGGCGCTGATGGCGCACGGAGCCTGCGTCGCGGGCATCGATATCGCACCGGGAGTGGGCGGTGCGTTCACCGGCGAATCCTGGCTGGGTCTGGTCGCCGACGTGACCGATTCCGCCGCACAGGAGAACGCACTGAAGGAGACCGTCGAACGCTTCGGTGGCGTGGACATCGCCGTGGTCGCTGCCGGCGTGTTCGGCCCCAGCCGCCTGCTCGACGGGCTGTCGATGGAGGAGTGGCGTGACGTGATGCGAGTCAACCTCGATGCGTCAGCCGATCTGCTGTCCTCGTTGCACCCACTGCTGGCCCGGTCTCCAGTCGGCGGCCGAGTTGTTGTCATCGGATCGAAGAACGTACCGGCACCCGGTCGGGGAGCGGCGGCCTACTCGGCATCAAAAGCCGCGCTGACCCAGCTCAGCCGCGTCGCGGCGCTCGAATGGGCAGAGGAGGGGATCCGGGTCAACCTCGTGCATCCTGACGCGGTGTTCGACACGGGCCTGTGGACCGAGGAGCTCATCGCCGAGCGGGCGGGTCGCTACGGCCTTTCAGTCGACGAGTACAAGCGGCGCAACCTCCTGGGAGCTGAGATCACCTCGACCGATGTGGCTGCGGCGGTGACAGCGCTTTGTGGGGACGGCTTCCGGGCAACCACGGGCGCGCAGATCCCGATCGACGGTGGAAACGAGCGGGTCGTTTGAGCGACAGAACGAGCGCTCGGTCCGCCACCCGCCGCGTCCGGGACTGGCTCGATCTCCGTCGTGACAGCTCCATACCGGTGGACCTCAGCGTCGAGTTCTACGAGCGGGACCGCGACGCCTTCGCCTCCGTCCTCGGGAGCGCGATCGCGCTGCGGCTGTTCCTCTTCATGCTGCCGGCCGTGATGATGATCGTGGGTGCTGTGGGGCTGGTCACCGGACCGTCGGGGATCAGGCGCGTGATCGACGCGACGGGAGTCGGCGGGGAGATAGCAAGCCAGCTGAGCGACGCGGCGCGAACTGCGCACCGAACGAGCTGGGCGTTGCTGGTGGCCGGTCTCGTGCTGACGTTGTGGGCCGGACGTAGCCTGATCAAGGTCCTGGCGGCTTGCTCGGCCGGTGCTTGGAAGCTGAGCGGACGGGAGACGCGGCTTTCGCTGCAAACGATGGCAACCGTGACCGCCCTGCTGATGGTGCTGGTGGTGACAACCGCGCTGCTCAATCAGATCCGCCGTGTCTCCGGAATCGCGGTGACCACAGCCGGCTTGGTCGTCGCCGCGCTCGTTTTCGGGGTCGGCTGGTTCTTCGTGACCTGGTCATTGCCGCGCGGCAGTCGCGATCCTGGTGCTCTCCTGCCCGGAGCAGCCCTTGTGGGCACCGCCATGGGGCTGCTCCAGTGGTTCATGCAGTTCTACCTGCCGGGGCGGATCAGCAGGTCCTCTGAGGTGATGGGAAGCCTCGGGTTGAGCGTCGCTGTCCTCGGCTACCTGTTCCTCGTCGGCCGCCTCATGTCGGCCAGCCTCATACTCGACGCCGTGTTGTGGGAGCGATTCGGCAGCGTTTCCGCGCTGGTGTTCTCCCTGCCGGGGTTGCGACAGCTGGCGCGTCGCTCGGCGGCGATCCGGCGGATCTTCGATCTGGATCACACGGGTACAGGCGGCCTCACCTCCGATCGCTGACCTCGCCCAGGGCCGGCACTGCGGGTTACCGTGGCGCCGACGACCCGAGGGGAGACCGCTGTGAGGTCAGACGTCGAGTTCGAGGGCTTCGGTGGGGTGGTTCTGCGGGGCTGGTTGTTTGTACCCGAAGAGGCCGCCGCGCCGGTCCCTGGGGTGGTCATGGCACACGGCTTCTCGGGGGTGAAGGAGCAGCTCCTCGACCGTTACGCGGAGGTGTTCTGTGCTGCGGGACTGGCGGTCCTGCTCTATGACCATCGCAACTTCGGCACCAGCGACGGGGAACCGCGTCAGCAGATCAATCCGTGGGCACAAGCCCGCGACTACCGGCACGCGATCGACTGGCTGGGGGATCGCGCCGAGGTCGACGCCGATCGGCTGGCGCTGTGGGGAACCAGCTTCAGCGGTGGGCAGGTGATCGTGATCGGCGCGATCGACAAGCGGGTGCGCGCGGTGGTGGCCAACGTCCCCTTCGTCGGCCTAGCGGGAAGCGATTACACCCGCGACGAGGGGCGCTTCGCCTCGATCCGTTCAGCGGTTAGCGACCTGAGCGGCGAGGGGCCCGCTGACAACGGAGACGTCATGGGACCTCTGGCGCTGATCGAGGAGGAGGGTGTCGACGTTCCGGTGATGTTCGCCGGGAGCGACGCGGCACGTCTCTTCAAGGAGTGGGCCGGTGATGGCGATTCGACCTGGCAGAACCGCGTCACGGTCCAGAGCGCGTTCGGCGGCGAGCCTGCCTGGGATCCCGGTGTCGCGGTGGCGCACCTGGAGGCGCCCTTGTTGATGGTGGTGGCCGGACAGGACAGCGTTGCACCTGCAGCCTTGGCGCTGGCCGCATTCGAGCGGGCCCCTGAGCCGAAGCGACTGGAAGTGCTGGACTGCCCGCATTTCGAGGCCTACACGGGACATTGGTTCGACTCCGCGTCGCTGGCCATGAGCGAGTTCCTGCTGGAGCACCTGCTCGGCTGACTCGTCAGTCCGGTGGGCCGCCGCTACGATAACGCGCGTTATCGCGCCGGCGAGAAGGGGGCACCATGACCATTGCCGATCCGCGGCTGTCCGAAACGGGGGAAGGCGAGGCGCGCTACCGGGCGAGATGGTCCTGGGACTCGGTCACCTGGGGAACGCATTGCGTCGACTGCTACCCGGGGAACTGCCCCTACCGGGTGTACGTGCGGGATGGCCGGGTTGTCCGTGAGGAGCCCGCCGGCAGCTTCGCGACCGTCGAGGACGGTGTGCCCGATTTCAACCCCATGGGGTGCAACAAAGGGGCGTGCTGGAGCCGGCAGCTCTATGACGGCGATCGGCTGCTTCACCCGCTGCGCCGGGTCGGGGAGCGGGGCAGCGGCAAGTGGGAGCGCATCAGCTGGGACGAGGCCTGCAGCGAGATCGCCGACACGATGCTCGATGTCATCGAGGAGGGCGCACCCGAGGACATCGCCAAGGAGGGAACGCCGGAGGTTGCCACGGTCCTCCCGACGACGCGCTTCTTCGGCGTCTTCGGGGGTCGCCAGCTCGACCTGCACGCGTCGTTCAACGACTTCTCGATCGGCTTGCACGAGACCTTCGGCAAGTTCTGCCCGGTGTCATCCGGTGACGACTGGTTCAAATCGGAGCTCGTCCTCATCTGGCACATGAACCCGGCGTTCACTCGCATCCCGCTGTACCACTTCATCAACGAGGCTCGATACCACGGAGCCAAGGTGGTCTCGATCTCACCGGATCTCAACGCCTCGCACATGCACGCCGATCTCCATGTGCCGATGCCTTCTGGTGACGACGTGCCCTTCGCCCTCGCGATGGTGCAGGTGATCCTGGAGGAGGGCATCGCCGACTGGACCTTCATACGCGAACAGACTGACTTGCCGATGCTGGTACGCACCGACAACGAGCGCTACCTGCGCCAGACAGACGTCGACGGCCCCGCTGAAGGTGTACGGGAAGACCAGCTCTATCACTGGGACCCCGAAGACGGGCTGATCCGAGCAGATCGTGGCACCATGCACCTCGAGGGCCGGCAGGTGGCGCTGGAGGGCTCGTACGCCGTCACGCTTCACGACGGCACCGAGGTGGAGGTCGAGCCAGTCCTGGCCCGACTCCGCCGGATGCTCGACGCGGTGTACACGCCCGAGAAGCAGCAGGCGATCACCGGCGTCCATCCCGACGTGGTCCGCAGCATCGCGCGCAAGGCTGCCACGCGCAGGACCAACATCATGTTGGGATGGAACTCTTGCAAGTACTACCACGGTGATCTGATCGAGCGGGCCATGTGCCTGCTGCTGGGCGTCACGGGCAACTGGGGGAAGTTCGGCACCGGCATCCGGTCATGGACCGCCGGCAGCATGGACGGCCACGGCCTGGCCATGATGAAGGGCCGGCCCGGCATGGAGGCCACCGACGCCATCATCGGCATGCGCGACGCCGCCATCGAGATGGTCAAGGAGAACGACCCGTCGGTGACGAGCGAGGAACTGGCTGCTCGTGAGCTTGCCTGGCTCTCCCAAGCCGAAGGCGGCGGTCCTATGGGTGCCGCGGGCCGTGGTCGGGGTGGCGTACAGGCCTTCTGGTGGTACTGGCATGCCGGCTATGCCGAGCGTTGGAACACGCCGGGCTGGGGCGACGACAGCTTGCCGCGTGGTTTCGACGAGTACTTCAAGGAAGCCCTCGACGAAGACTGGTGGGAGGGGGTGGCTGCACCCGGCCCTGACCACCCTCCCAAGATGCTCATCGAGTGCGGCGGGAACATGCTCCGCCGTACCAGGGGTGGGAAGACCGCACTTCTCGAGAACCTCTGGCCGAAGCTGCGGATGATCGTGTCGATCGACTTCCGCATCAACTCGACCGGGCTGCTCTCGGATATCCTGCTCCCGGCGGCACAGCACTACGAGAAGCTGGGCTTTCACATCCCGACACCTCATCAGATGATGATGACCTTCTCGGACAAGGCGGCCGAACCCGCGGGTGAGGCCAAGCCCGAGTGGGAGATCTTCCGGCTCATCCTCGAGAAGTTCTCCGAGCGGGCCGCGGCGCGGGGAATCGAGAGCTACCAGAGCCGGGCCGGTACCGAGTACATCCCCGCGAAGCTGCCCGGTCGTTACACCATGAAGGGCTACTTCGCCGACGAGGAGGTAGTCGCAGACGAACAGGTGCGGGACGCCGCCCTGGTGGGCGTGCTGCCCGAGGACACAACCCTCGACACCATGCGCGAGAAGGGCCATGTGCGGCTCACCGGCTGGGGCATGTCCCTGATGGGCCTCTCGCAGGCCTCGCCGTTCGAGCACAACCGGACACACACGCCGTTTCGCAACCATGTCGAGAAAGGCGACCCGTTCCCCACCTACGCCCGGCGGGCGCAGTTCTACATCGATCACCCCTGGTGGCTGGAGGCGGGTGAGGAACTGCCGGTCTACAAGCCCAACCCCAACTCGGGCGGCAACCAGCCGTTGCGGATGACCTCGGGTCACAACCGCTGGAGCATTCACTCGATGAACCAGGCAAACCCGGTGATCCTCCAGACCCATCGGGGAGAGCCCGTCGTGGAGGTCTCCGTGGAGGATGCCCGGCAGCGTGGCGTGGAAGATGACGATCTCATCCGGGTCTGGAACGACCTCGCGTCGTTCCGCTGCCGGGCGAAGGTGGCGCCGGGAGTGATGCCGGGACAGATCATCTCCTACAACGGCTGGGACCCACACCAGTACGTCGACTGGATGGGCGCCAACGAACTGGAGGCGGGCATGGTGAAATGGATCGCCTTCGCGGGTGGCTACGGGCACATCACCTACACGCCGGCGGAGTGGCAGCCGGTGCCAACCGACCGCGGCGTCCCGTGTGATTTCGAGAAGCTTGGCTGAGGGACCGTCAGGGCGGTGCCCGTGTCGGGGCGGGGGTGGGGATGGTCCGCCAGGCGAACCAGCGGGCGTCGAGGGTCTCGCCTGTGGGTGGTCGCCAGTTGTGTTGGATGGGCGGG
>QEUP01000045.1 GCA_003577145.1 Acidobacteriota bacterium
GGCCGGCTACGGTGCCTCCCCCGGCGATGACGCCATCGACCAGCCTTATCTCTACGTGTCGCCCTGGACGGCCCAGCACGGCGACCACTGGAACGCGCCGTTCGGTGGGGCGGCGCTAACGCTGGGCGAGCTCATCGCCGCGCCTGACCAAGCCGGGGCCGCAGCGGCGTTCTTCGGCCAATGTCGCGACCTGCTCGGGTGAGTGCAGTGCTGCCGCCACCGCTGACCCGGGAATGCGGGAGCATGCCGGCGGAGCTGCGATGCCCTCCCTGTCAGCCCCAGACGTCTACTCCGGGTTCATGTGGCCGTGACGGCGTAGGTCCGGTGGCGGCCGGGCAAGCCCTTGAACCGGTGTGCTCGGCGACGGTCGAACTTGAACCCTTGCGCGTCGAGGAGTTGGCTTCGCACGGCGTCACTCACCAGCACCTCGTTGCCTCTCGCCGCCGCGGCGATCCTGGCTGTCATCGCCACGTTGGTGCCGAACAGATCGCCCTTTTCGGTCACGACCTGACCTGTGTGCACTCCGACCCGCACGGCGAGCGGCACATCGACGGCTTCACAGTCGCGGAGATCTGCGCCGAGCGAGACCGCTGCACCGACAGCGCTCGCCGGCGTCGCAAACGCAGCCATGAACCCGTCCCCCTGGGTCTTGACGACTTGGCCTCCGTGGCGCCGGATGGTGCGATCGACGACCCCATCGTGGGCTCGGATGACCCTGACCCACTCGTCGTCACCGAGGCGTTGATTTAGCTCCGTCGAGCCCTCGATGTCGGAGAACATCAGCGACACAGTGCCGTCAGCTCCTACCAGCGACTCGATCGAGCGGCGATTCCTGCCGATGTGCTTCACGAGCGCGGCAACCGGTTGAAACAACAAGGGGACGAACTCGGCCGCTGCGCCGACCAACGCCTTGCCGCCCGGACGCCGACGGCGGCGACGCCGCACGACACCGACGGTCTCGCGGGTCGCCCACGCCAGCACGACGACAACGAGCACGCTCGTGACAACCAGGAGCAGCACGCCTTGATCCATCCGAATGCAGCCTAGATACGCCGCGGGCGGCGGGCGTCACGCGGTGAGATCGGGTCTGTGGACCCAGCCTGCGAGTTGCCGCCGGGTGTGTTCTCGCGGAGGCAGCCGTCTACGATGCCGACGAGTCTGGCGAGGGCTCGGTGCCGGGCTCAGAACCGTCGGAAGAGCCAGTCCTTCTCGAACAGGACCTTGCCCACATGCCAGTGACGGCCGGGCCGGTACAGCTTCACCTCGGGGACCGGCTTGGCATAGAAATCGCCGCGGCCGAAACCGGCCCGGCCATCGCCGGTTTCGATGAAGCATGCTCCGTGGCCGTCGAACCTCGCGGGGCGGCCCTTGCCGCTGATCGAGTGCACGATGTTGTCGACGACCACTTCGGCCTGGCCGTGAGCGAACACACCCGCCTTGGGCAGCGGCTTGCCCATCGCCAACGGGATGGAGGTGATGTCGCCAATCGCATAGACGCCGGGGAAACCGGTCTCCAGGGTGTGCGGATCGACCGTCACCCAGCCGCTCTCCCCGACGAGCCCAGCCTCGTGGACGACCTGCGGGGCACGATGGGGAGGGACGTAGGCCAGCAGGTCGAACCCGACTTCGGTCCCGTCGACGAACGCGATCATCCCGGCTTCGGGGTCGACGGCACCGACCTGATGTTCCGGGTGGTAGCCGATCTCCTGGGATCGGAGCATCTCCTTCACGCCCGCTGACACCTCGGGGCCGGCGACACCCATCGGACCCTGCTCCGCCGCGTAGACGTCGATCTGCACATGGCCTCCGACACCGCGTCGGCGGCAGTCGGCCTCGAGAAGCAGCGCGGCCTCATAAGGCGCGGCCGGACACTTGTAAACCGACGAGGCGGTGAGCACGACCAACCGCCCGGACCGGAGGTTCCTCACCGCGTCGCGCAGAGACTCAGCACCTTCCAGCGTGTAGAAGTTGTGGCCCGCCTCGGCCAAGCCGGACACCAGCTCGGGCACCAACTCAGCGCCCAACGAGATGATGATGTGGTCACCCTCGACTTCGTTGCCGTCGACACGAACGAAGTGTTTGGCGGGATCGATGTGTTCGATCTCGCCGAGCACGACCTCGATGCCCTTGCGCTCGAGGCGTCTACGGGACCGGGTGATGTTCTCAGGCGTGCGGCTGCCGGTCATCAGCCACAACAGCGACGGGTCGTACACGTAGCGCTCCGACCGGTCGACAAGGACTACACGATGAGAAGCCGGCAGCTTCTTGCGGAGCCGACCGGCTGAGACGAGGCCGCCAGCTCCACCGCCTAACACCAGAACAGTCTGGGAGTCGTTGTTCTGAGAGCCCATGCGTCGCCTCCTAGAAGGTCACTACCTTGTCTGCTTCCGAGGTCCAGTCGGTGAGCTCCTCGAGAGTGGAGCGGCGGGTGCCCCCGGTCAACTGCTCGTCGGTGATGCCACGAGCATCCATACATGTCCCGCACACGCCCACCTCACCGCCTCTCCGAACGACCGCGCGCAACATGTTCTCGATGTTGTAGTAGCCCTTGGGCACGTTCTGCGCCCCCATGGCACAAGCAGCCGCGTCGCCGATGAGGAACACCCTCACGTGATGACCTTCGCGCCTGGCAAGCGATCCGGCGAGCCGTAAGCCGTTGTAGCAGCGCTCGGTTCCGTAGGGAGCATCGTTGAGCACGAACAACGTCTTCTTCGATTCGGCTGTGTCTGTCAACGCGTTGCCTCCTCGGTCTCGATGTCGAATCCATGGGCCGCCCACTCAGCTACTCCGTCCTCCATGCGCACCGCTTCGAAGCCGCCGGCACGCAGGATCTCGATGGCTTCGACAGCCAGCACGCAGTACGGGCCGCGGCAATAGGCGACTACCGCACGATCCATGGGAAGCTCGCTCAGGCGGCTCTTCAGCTCGTCCAGCGGGACCGACACCGCGCCGGGAACGTGGCCGCCCTCGTACTCCTCGCGAGGTCGTACATCCAACACGGTCACCACACCGGACCGCGTCCGCTCGAGAAGGTCGGCCGCGTCGATCCGCTCCATGGCCTGACGCTCCTCGAGGAACTGTCGCGTCACCAGCTCGACCTCCGCGAGGCGGGACTCGGCCACACCACGGACGGCCTGGAACAACGTGATGACGTCGTCGCCGGCGACCCGGTAGATCACCCTGGTACCCACCTTTTCGCTGTCGACCAGACGGGCGGCGCGCAGTACCCGCAGATGATGCGACGTGTTGGCGAGCGGCTGGTCGACATGGGTGGCCAGCACCTCGACCGACCGCGGGCCCTGGGCGAGGAGATCCAACAGCTCGAGGCGTCGTGGGCTGGCGAGCGCTTTGCCGACCCGAGCGAACTGATCGTAGACCTCGTCCTTGAACCGGCGACCGCGGTCAACCAACCTACGAACCTTTCTCAAATTATCGTTTGAGCTTTTGACATTAGCGGTGCGGGCCGGGCCTGCACAACGCTCGTCAATGCGATCGGACCGGCCTTCGAGCGGCGCCCCTACCAGGGTCAGCGCTCTCGCCGTGGATCATCGGGGCTTCGTAAATGGCCGTACTCGCCCCCACGCGGCGAAGATCCCGATGTCAGCGACCTCGACCGAGGTCTTGGAACGGATGCATCATTGCATCCCCAGCGAGGCGTACCCGAACTCGACGAGGCGGGCGTCGGCGAAGAAGCCGGCGACATCGGCCTCGCTGAAGCCGAGCCAGATATCGGCCTGCTCGATCCGCATCCACTCGTAGGTGTGCTCGATCTCGTCGGTGATCGCCACCCAGCCACCAGGTCGGGTGACACGAGCCATCTCGGCCAGCATGGCGACCGGCTCGGGCGCATGGTGCAACACCATGTTCGCCACTGCGGCATCGACGTTGCCGTCGGCGAAGGGCAACGCGTCGGTTGCGCCTCCTGCGAGGGTTGCGTTGCCCACCCCTAGCTCCGCCAGGTTCGTCTCGGCCACCGCGAGCATCTCCAACGAGTTGTCTACCCCGACCACCTGAGCGACGCCCGGCGCGAGCCCTGCCGCCACGAAGCCGGTCCCGGTCCCGACGTCGAGGACGGTCATGAACGGGTCGGCCTCGGTGTGCAGAGCCAGGGCGTCGATGACGGCCTCGTTGTAGAAGCTCGACCGCATCTCGTCCCACTCGACCGAGACCTCGTCGAAGAACGCCTTGACCTGTGATGAGTCCATACGCCGGTTACCTCTCGAACAAGAGCCCCGCCATGATCGCGTGACGAGCGACGATTGCCGAACGCCGGTCCTCGCGACACGGCTCGCCTGATGAGCCCGTCACTGGTGATCCCGATCCTGCACGGTCACGCGCCGGCTCGAGCGAGTGCCTGCTCGAAATCACCCCGGTAGAAAGGCACGCTGACCGCGGCGATCGCCGACAGGTCGTCGGTGTGGGCAGCCATGTAGGCGAAGGTGGCGTCGCGGACCTCTTCGTAGTTGGGCGGGAGCGGGGGCCGCAACGCCTCACGATCGGGAAGGGCCTGCAGAGGAGCGCGACGACCGGCCTGGTACCAGTAGGCGACTGACGAATAGTCGTTGGCGAAGTTGTTGGCGTGGCCGTGTTCGATGGTCCAGCGGATCGACTGGTCGAAGACGATGGGGTCGGGTACGTACCAGCGGTACATCCCCACGAGCCCGGAGAAGTCCGGATTCTCGATCAGGTGGAAGCCACTGTAGGGGCCGCAGTATTCCTCGGTGGGGCAAGCTCCGCCGCCGAAGACCTCCTCGGTGCCCGTACCGTGGATGCTCGGCGGCCAGACGTCCTCGTCGATGAAGACCATGTCGTCGCCCTCGCCGTACCAGCCACCGGCGAGGTTGTCGATCTCGAGGACGAGGCCCACCATGTGGCCCCGACCAACGGCCTCGAGGGCCACATAGTTGTCGCGGCCGTCGGTGTTACGCCCGGCGTGGAGCTGGATGTTTGCCGGTTCGCACGCCGGTGTGGTCGGGCGCTCCTGCCGGTAGGAAGCGTGGAAGCGCAACGTGTCGCTCGTCAGCGGCTCATCGAAGGTCAGGTACTCGACGTGGTACCACAGGCAACCGAGCGGCCCCCCGAGCACACGGTCCGACCGGTTCTCGATGGTGACGAGAGCCTCCGAACCGAAGGGCATGGGGAAGTATGCGTTGAGGCCGAACGACGCGCCCATTCCGGGATTGACCGATACCATCGCGCTCTGGAACCGGCGTACCCTTCCGTGACACAACCCGAAGAAATCGCCGAGTGGCACCTCCACTGACGGCGAGGCCTCACCGTCCCAGTGGCAGCGCAGGATCGCGTCCCGATGGTCGGTGATGTCAGGCCCGACCATCGCACAGTACAGATGGGTGACACAGCCCGGTCCCCTCTCGTCGAGCAGCGTCACGGTTGAGCCCGGCTCGACCCTCACGAAGTCGAGATTGCCACCCGTGCGGTCCCACGACGACGACCTCCGGCTCACACCCGGGTGGCGCCGGACGAGAGGGGCGAACATCAAGTCGTCGATGGCGTGCGTCACGCAGCCCCCTTGGCAAACGGGTGGAGCATCACTGTAGCCAGGCCGGCTCGCACCGGTCGGTTCGCCCGGCGAGCCGCTGGGTGCAACAAAGGGGCTGCTGTAAGGTCACCGGGCAGCACGATGGATCCCTGGAGAGCGGAAGTGGAAGAGCTCGTCGGTCAGCCCGCCACCGCTGTCGTGCGCGCAGTTCGCGCTGGCATGGTCTCGCCCGTCGAGTTGGTCCGCGCTCACCTCGAGAGGATCGGAGCCATCGACGCCACCATCGGCGCGTTCCAGCTCGTGTGCGCCGACCGCGCGGTCGCAGACGCGGCCGCCCTCGAAGGACGCGACGACCTCGACGCCCTGCCATTGGCCGGCGTGCCGGTCGCCATCAAGGACTCCGTCGCAGTCGAAGGGCTGCCATTCCGGTACGGGTCCCTCGCGACACCCGCCACTCCCTCGCCTGAAGACCACGAGCTGGTCCGGCGACTCCGCAGCGCCGGTGCCATCGTAATCGGCAAGACCCGCGTCCCCGAGCTGTGCGCCTCGCCGTGCACCGACAGCGCCTTCGGAGTGTCGCGCAACCCGTGGGATCTCGACCGGACACCGGGGGGATCCTCAGGCGGCAGCGCCGCGGCGGTCGCATCCGCGCTCGTCCCTATCGCCCACGGCAGCGACGGAGGGGGCTCGGTGCGGATCCCCGCTGCGGCGTGCGGGCTCGTGGGCATCAAGCCCGGTACCGGCGTGATCCCGAGCGCCGTCGACGGGGGCGGCTGGCGAGGCCTGTCATCTGACGGTGCCCTGGCGACTACGGTCGACGATCTGGCACTGGCGATCGCGGTCATGTCGAACCGACCCGACCTCGCCGAGCCGGTTACGCCCAATGGACTGCGCGTCGGCTGGTCGGTGGAGGTGCCTGCACCGTTCCACGAGCTCGACCCTGAGATCGAGCGGGCGCTTCTCGGAACCATCGAGGCCCTGCGCGCCGCAGGCCATGAGGTGTTCGAGGCGAACCCTCCCCACGATCGCCGGCTGATGCTCGCACAGGGCCTGCGGGCGGCCGCGGGAATCGCCGACACCGTCGCTGGACTTGATGTCCGCCGGCTCGAGCGGCGCAACCGCCCGTTCGTCCACGCCGGGCGTGTCATAGATCGCCTCGGGCTCATCCGGTCGAAGCAACGGGACCGGTGGCGGGCACTCGTGGGCGAGTTCTTCGAAGACCTCGACGTGCTCGTGACGCCGACCCTGGCGGCTCTGCCGATTCCCGCCGAGGGGTGGTCGCGGCGCTCGTTCCTCGCCAACGCGCGAGCAGCATCGTTCGTCCCGTTCACGGGTCGCTGGAACCTCGCCGGATACCCGGCCATGTCGGTGCCGGCGGGCCTGCACCCGTCGGGGCTCCCTCTCGCCGTCCAGCTCATCGCGCCCGACGGCGGAGAGTCGCTGATCCTGTCGGTCGCCGGCCAACTCGAGACGCTGCGGCCCTGGCCGCGCCACGCTCCCCTCGGCTCATCCATCTCCGAGGTCGGCAGCGGCTGAACATCATTCCGCCGCGGGCAGGCTGCCCGACCTGACGGGCGATGTCAGCAGGATTCGGGCAGCCCCAGCATGCTGCGCAGCATCCACGCCGTCTTCTCGTGGACCTCGAGGCGGCCGGTCAGCAGGTCTGCACTGGCCTGATCTCCGACTGCCTCAGCCTGGCTCAGCACACCACGGGCGGTGCGAGCCAGTTGCTCGTGATCCGCCACCAGCGCCCGGATCATGTCCTCGGCGGCGGGGACCTCGGAGGCGTCCTTCACCGCTGAGAGGCGTTGGTAGGCGTCGAAGCCGCCGGGGGCGAAGAACCCCAGGGCACGGATCCTCTCGGCGACAAGATCGACTGCCAGGGCCAGCTCTGTGTATTGCTGCTCGAACATCAGGTGGAGGGTGTTGAACAGCGGCCCGGTGACGTTCCAGTGGAAGTTGTGGGTCTTGAGATAGAGCGTGTAGGTCTCTGCCAGCAGCCGGCTCAAGCCCTCCACCGTCTCCTCGCGGTCAGCTTCGGCGATTCCGATGTCGATCTCCATGGCTCTTCCTTTGCTCTGGTAGGGCTTCCATCACCAACCACGCCAACTAGTTTAGAAGTATTCCAACATTGAACTTGGTCAAATCCAGTGTGGGATCCTCTATCGTGGGGTGGGAGGGTTCGCCAACCGAGCCCACCTGCGACTTGGGAGACACAGATCAGCGAGATCCTGGAACGGCTGCGGAACCGGGGCTGGAGGCTGACCGCGCAGCGCCGCGCTGTGGCTGAGGTCCTGTCGGCCAGCCCCGTCCACCTCACCGCCGACCAAGTGCATCAGCGCGCCGCCAAGCGCCTGCCCGAGATCAGCCTCGCCACCGTGTACAACACGCTCCACGAATTGGCGCGGATGGGCGAGGTGCGAGAGGTGGCCCTCGACGGTAGGGCCTGTCGCTACGACCCCAACGCGCTGGTCGCCCACGACCACCTGGTGTGCCGGAGCTGCGGAACCATCCGCGACATCCCCAAGAGAGACGCCTCCCCTGAACCCACGAAGGAGGAGAGCGACGGCTTCGAGGTCTCGAGCGTCGAGGTCGTCTACCGGGGGCTCTGCCGCCGCTGCCGGCTCCGCCAACGAAGGTCGGCCTGACCTGCCGCGACCCGGCCCACGTGGGATTTGGAGTGAACACGAGGCATCGTGTTCTTTCACGGGTGGCACGATCGAGAAGGTCGTCGTGGACGTCCCCGGCGCCACTAACGTCGCCCACGAGGCCCGGCTCCGCGCCTGGTTCTCGATCCTCAGCGCGCTGCCAACGAACGTCGTGACCGAACAGACCCGCACAACCGACAGGAGTAGCAATGGCAATGGACACGTTCTTCGCCTACCTCGGCGTATACGCAAGCACCGATGACGCACTCGCGGATTACAAAGCCGTCAAAGAACTGCACACCGAGGCAGGTCTCGTCGACGCCTATGACGCCGCCGTCGTCGAACGAGATGACAACGGTCGGGTCAAGATCTTGAAGAGACACGAGACGCCTACACGCGTCGGTGGTGTCCTCGGGGGAGGCGTAGGCCTGGCCACTGGCCTGGTCGTAGCGTTGTTCCCCGCCGCAGCCATCGGTACCGGACTGCTGGCCGGCACCACCGCTGGCGGGGCTGTGCTCGGGGCCGTAGCTGGCCACGCCGCGGGAGGAATGAGCCGGAAGGATCTCAAGGAGGCCGGTGAACACCTCGATGAAGGGACAGCCGCGCTGGTCGTCGTCGGCGCGTCCGACATGGCGTCCAAGATCGAGCACGCCATGCGCAAGGCTGAAAAGGTCGAGGCCAAGCAGCTCAAAGCCGACCAGGCAGCGATCGAGCGCGATGCCAAAGAGGCCTGAGACAGGGGTGTAAGCGCAGGACCTACGTGACTTTGCGACCCGGGTCTTCGAAGCCGGGTTGTGCGCCTTCGACGATCGCTCCGATGGGGCACACCTCCACGCATTTGTGACATCCACGACACAGGTCGGGGTCGATGAGCTTCGTGGGGAAGCCGGCAGGCGACCGGGCCTCGATGATCGCGTCGAAAGGGCACACCTCGTCGCACTGGCCGCAGGTGAAGCAGAGCTCGGTGACCTTGTAAGGCGTCTTCCTCCGCTTCTGCTTCGGTTTGCGCCTAGCGCGAGCAGAGGGCCGGGTTGCCACCAACTCGGGCCCGGTTCTCAAGCGAGGTAACCGGCCGCTTGGTACTTGGGTCGCATGCGCTCGCTCATCAACCCGACCTTCTCGACGTTGGGAACCATGTACTCGCGCACGATCTCCAGGCGCCTGTCCGCCATGGACATGTCCCCGCTCTCGATGATCTCTGCGGCGACCGCCTGCATCGCCTCGGCAGGGTCGATCCCGGCATCGGCAAGGGATTCGCCGCCCATGCCGACTCCGTTCTCACCGAAGAGGATGGAGATCGCCTGGAATGCAAGGTCCTCCAGCTGTTCGCGTTCGTCCTGAGAGAGCTTGGGGATCTCGTGGCTCATCGAGATGATGCCGAAGGAGACGTGGCGTGCCTCGTCGCGCGCTGTGAGGGTCACGATGTCACGCAGCAGCTGATCGGCACTGGCCCGCATCATCATGCGGAACGTGCCCATCGCCAGGCTCTCGACGAGGACCTGCATGCCGACGCATTTGGCCTGCCAGCTCTCGGCAGCGAGTATGACGTCGAGCACGGCCTTGAGCGCCGGGTCCATCGGGTACTCGCGGTCGAGCAGCCCGAGGTACTTGTAGAAGACCTCGACGTGTCGTGCCTCGTCCATCACCTGGGTCGCCGCGTAGAGCTTGCCCTCGATGTCAGGAACGGTGTCGACGAGCTGGCCACAGCACAGCAGCGCACCCTGCTCGCCGTGCATGAACTGGCTGATCATGAACGCGGTCTGGTTCGCCGAGATCTGTGCCTGGGTATCGGCGCTGAGCGACCGGAAGAACTTGGTCTGGGCGAACATGTCCTCGGAACGATCGAGGATCTCGCTGTCATCGCGCACCTGCTGATCCCAATTGATGTCCTCGGTCACGTTCCACTGATCGCGCTTGGCGAGCTCGTAGAGCTCGTCGAGGCGTGGGTCGTCTGATTTGTAGGCGAAGTTCCACTGCGTCGGACAGGTGGTATCGATTACGAGCTCCATCCCTACAGGCCTCCTCGTTCAGCTTGTTCCTGCAACCGCCCAGCCGAGCAGCGCCGGATGCAATCCCCCGGCCGCAGACCAACGGCGAAACGCTAGCGATAGTTGGAATCAATGTCAAGTTTGGAAGGTGTGCTAACTTTGTTCGGTGACCAACCTGCGTGAGCGCGGCAAGGCGCGCCGGATCCAGCGGATCCTCGATGCCGCGGCGCACATCATCGAGGCCGGCGGCATCGACTCGCTGTCGATGCAGACCCTTGCCGAACAAGCCGAGGTCAGCGTGTCGACGCTCTACAACCTCGTAGGGGGCAAAGACGCCATCTTGTTGAGGCTGCTGTCGGTCACAGTCGACAACCTCGAGATGACCGCGCCGAACGCGGGCGCTGATCCTGTCGCCGCCCTGGGATCGCTGGTCGACGAGTTCGTCGACTCGTTCAGGGCCCGGCAGTCCCTGTACCGCCCGCTCCTTCTCTCCCTCGAGGGCCAACCCATCCTGGGACAAGGATCCGACGAGCTGCGCCTACGGACGATGACCATCGTCGAGACCGCGGTGGCCGACGCAGTCGCCGCCGGCCAGCTCGAAGATGTCGTACCGCCGGCAGTGACCGCTCACCACATCTGCCTGGCTGCGCAAATGGGCTTGCGTCGCTGGTCCATCGGCATGACCGACATCGAGGAGTTCCGCGCAGAGGTCAGAAGCGGCCTGTGGCTGACCCTCCTCGCGGTGGCGACGCCAGCGACCCGAGACCGCCTGTTGGGTGAGCTGGCGGCCCTGGCACCGGCGATCACCGAGATCGCCAGCAGCACCCTCGTCGTCACCGCGTCTCCAACGCTGCCTGCCGAAGCTCCCTCGTGACTACGTCTACGTGTCGGGTCAACTGCACGTGGCATGCCCCGCGACGAGCCCGTCAAGGGCCCGCCTGACCAGCTGTCGCCGTTTCCCGGAGCCGCGTTGTCCTGACGCCAACAGCTCATCTGCCAGCAGGAGCCGACCGAGCAGGTCACAGCCCTCGGCGAGTGCAGACTTCTCGGCGGCCGACGGGTGGTATCGGCCGACCACGGACTCCAGG
>QEUP01000003.1 GCA_003577145.1 Acidobacteriota bacterium
CGCGCCCAGCGGGTGGGACTTCCGGTTCGCGACCAACGACGCAGCGAAGGGGTGAGACCAGGTGTGCGCGGCCGCGCCGGCCAACGCGCGGCGGGCGTGATGCGGAGGGTGTCTCGGGCTCAGGATCGGGGCCGGTCGTCGAAGCGGCTTCCGGCGCGACGGTCGGGTCGCCGAGCACGATCACGGTGTGGCCGCGCTCGACGAGGCGCTTGGCCACCCCGAGCAGGGGCGGCACGACGCCGCCACCGTCCCGGAGTGCCAGCAGGATCGTCTTCGATTCGGGCTTGTCAGCTGAGGAAGCGCAGCACGAGTGCGGCGAGTAGATCGGGGTGTTGCATGGGGAAGCCATGGTCCGCGCCGGGTACGACTGCCAGCTGCGCATTGGGGATCACTCGCTGCATCGCGAGCAGGTGTTCGACGGTTACGAGGTCGTGATCAGCGGCGGCGAGCAGTGTCGGCGGCGTCAGCGCCTCGAGTTCGTCGAGCGCCATCGCGGTGTCGGTCCCCCACAGTTTCGAGACCTTGGCGAACACGACGTCGAAGTGCTCGGGCCCGTCGGGTGACACGGCCTGGTACAGCGGGCGGAGCGGGGGCGGAAGCGCTTCCGGGGATATCCGGTCGAGCGTGGCGGCCACTTCTGGTGCCAGGCCGCTGTGGTTGACCGGCTGTCCGACGTAGACGAGCCGCTCCACCAGGTCGGGCCGCCAAAGGGCGACGAGGAGCGCGACGGTTGCGCCGTCGCTCCAACCTACGAGGCCGGCCGCCTCGCTGACGGTATCTTCAAGGAAGGTCACGGTGTCGGCGGCCATAGCCTCGTAGGTGATGGTGCCGGGGTCGGCGGTGCGACCGTGGCCTCGCCGCTCGGGGGTGAACACGCGGAACGATCCTGCCAAGTGCGGCACGAGGCCCCCCCAGGTCTCGATCGGACACATGCCGCCGTGGAGGAGCACGAGTGGGGGTCCGTCGCCGGTTGCTTCGTAGTAGGTGGCGAGCCCATCGATGTCGGCGTACGCCTGGACGGTTGTTGTGGTGTCGTTGGTCATGCCGGCACCGTCCCATGATCCGGCGTCGCCGGCATGAGGAGATCTCCCTACGGATCGGTCTCCCAGTCGGGGAGGAGCCCGCTGCGCATGGCGAACATGGCGGCCTCGGCCCGGCTTCGCGACCCGGTCTTCTCGTAGATCCTCTCGATGTGGTTGCCCGCCGTCTTGTGGGCGATGCCGAGCTCGGAGGCGATCGCCTTGGTAGTCCGGCCGCGGGCGGCCAGCACGAGCACCTCGACTTCTCTAACGGTGAGGCCGGCAGGAGCGGCGGGCTTCTTCCGGGCCCGGTGGCCGTCGGCGGTGAGCACAGCGTCGACCGCAGCGGCGTCGAGCGTGCCGGCTCGGGCCGCGTCCCGCAGTTCCCCCGCTGCGGTGGCGCGGCCGAGGGCGGCGCGGTGGGGGCGATCCTCGAGCATGGCGTGGTAGCAGTCGGCGGCGGCGAGGATGCGGGCGAGTAGCGGTGACGCCGCGGCAGTGACGCCTTTCGGGTAGCCGCTGCCGTCGACCCGCTCGTGGTCGGCCGAGGCGACCGAGGCGAGGAGCGTCAGCTTGCCTGACCGGTGCAGCACCCGGTCGGTGTAGTAGGCGTGCAGACGCACCCGTTCGGCCTCGGCCGCCGTGAGCGGGCCCGGCTTGTCCCAGATGGTGTTCGGCACACCGAGGCGGCCTATGTCGTGCAGCAAGGCCGAGCGTCGGAGGGTGTCGAGATCGGCATCGGGCAGGCCGATCTGCCGGCCGGCGGCGACGGCGAGGGAGGCTACGGCCCGGGAGTGGCCGGTGAACGACGGCGCCTTGAGGTCGGCGAAGTCGGCCAGCAGCTCGAGCGCCTTGTCGAGCTCGGCCTGGGTCAGGACATCGCGCCCGGGGGACCGGTGGCCGACCACGCCGTCCCACGACGACTCGGCGTCCACGCCATCGAGCACTCGTGAGGCCATCCCGCACCAACGCTCCACCAGCTCGGCGTCGAGGTAGCCAACGTTCTCGCGAGCGACGGACAGGGACGCCTCCCACCCCTGTTCGCGGTCGGTGATCTCGACGAGGTTGGCGAGGTTGGCGATCTGGATCGGGAGCAACACCTCGTCGCCCTTGAGCCCGAGTGGTATGCCCTTCCCATTGGGCTGCTCGAAGCTCTGGAGGAGGCACGCGACCACTCGTTCGCCGAGGCCGACGCGCTCTGCCATGTGGGCGCTCACCGCGCAGTGGGCGAGGAAGGTCTGCATGAACGAGCTGAGACCACCGAAGGCGAGACTGGCCTTGGCCCACCACTTCCCGAATCCGGTCTTGTTGCTGCCGGCCCGGCCGACGACGTAACGCAGCCGCTCGACCTTGCTCTCGCCGAGTTCGAATGCGTCGCGACGGAAGGAGATGTCGTCGCCGAACATGGCCGACAGCTCAAAGCTGGTGCCGATACAGCCCGCACCGAAGAACAGCGTCGACCAGTACGTGGCGTCGACGTCCTCGTCGGGCAGTTCGAGGGCCTCGGCGAAACGCGTCGCGATCACACACGCGCGCAACACGTGCTCGAGCGGCATGCCCAGACCGAGGTCGGTGGCCATGGCGATCGAACCCACCACCTCCGCCAACCGCACGCCCGAGCTCGTCGATCGGTCACGGCCGTCTTCCCCCATCAGGCGATCAGAGTACGAGACCTCCGTCAGACCGTCACGGCCGTCATCGGCTGGGGTGTCAACGAAGTGCAGATCACGGGCAGAGCTGGCCGCTTTGCAGGGTGAGCGAAGCGCTCGAGCTCGAGGTGTTGCCGTTGCCGTCGGTTGCGCTCAGCGACAGGCTGAGCGTCTCGCTTTCCATCGCCGGGATCGTCCCGGCGCTGAACGGGCCCACGACGGCGCTGAACGCCCCGCCGTCGCCCGTGAAGCTCAGCTGCTGGGAGCCGAGCGACGGTGAGGACAGGGAACCGCCGACGGCGGGGACACCAGAGGGGTCGTCCACCTCGACGACCACCGTGGCGCTGGTGGGACACGATGGTCCGAGCAGCTCCCAGATCGTGCCGGGATCGACGCTGACGGACAGGAACTGCGGACCGCTGGTGTCGGACGGCGGCGGGTCCTCCATGTCGGGCGCAGTCGTCGGGCTGGTGGTGGGTGGGTCATGGTCGTCGTCGGCGGTGTGCCCCTCGCTGGTGGTGGTGAGGTTGTCTTCGTCCGGCGGGGCTTCGTCCTCTGGATCGGGCTGGCCGCCGCCCACGCCGCTGGGCTCGTCGCCGGGCTCGTCGGGTGCGGTCACCGAGACCTCGTCTCCCGATTCGTCGGCGAGGAGCGCGAAGTTGCCGGGACGGCCGACGATGAGCCAGGCCACCAGGCTGATGGCGAGGACGGCCACGACGGCCACGGCCGCCGCCAGCACCGGTCGTGCCCATCCGGGGCGATCGGGGGACTTCGGGAAGCCCTTGGCATCGGCGGTGAACGACACCGGCTCGGCGTCGGAGATGTCCTCGAACACCCGAGCCCGCAGGACTGCGGGTGCCGGGATCAGCGGCACAGCCGAGAGCAGGCCCAGCGCCAGGGTGCGGCGCCGCTGCGAGCACTCCTCGCAGCTCTCGATGTGACGGGTGACCTTGCTGCGGATGGCACGGGTGTAACGCCCGTCCCAGTCCTCGAGGATGCGTGCCAGCTCCTCGCAGTCCTGGGAGCCTCGGCGGGCCACCAGCAGCGAGCCGATCGAGGACTCCAGCCGCTCCTTCGCCCGGCTCATCAGCACGTGGCAGTGCTGGGTGGAGACGCCCATGGCGGCGGCCAGTTCCTCGGATTCGAGACCGTGCCGGAGGTTGAGGTTGAGCAGGGTCTGGTCGCGCTCGGTCAGCCCAGCGACGGCCTGCCACACCGTCTCGGCTGCCTGGAGTGCGTTCACCTGTTCCTCCGGTCCCCTGGACGGCGAGGCCGTCTCGGCGAGCTCAGCGGTGGGAGCGGCACGGTCTCGTCGGCGTATCCGCCGGTAGCAGTTGTGGCGGGCGATGGCATAGAGCCAGGCCCGCAGCCGAGACGGCTCCCGCAGGTTGTCGAGGTTCTGTAGCGCGGCCAGGAAGGTGTCCTGTGTCGCATCTGCTCCCTCCTCGGTGTCCCGGAGGAGGGAGCAGCAGAAGTCGTGGATGCGGTCCGCGTAGGTGTCGTAGATGCCGGCGACCGCTGTGGCGTCGCCCGTACGGGCGGCGAGGACGAGCTCGGCGTCCTCCATGCCCACATGATACGAGACCGACACGACCGAAGGTCTCCGCCTCAGTAGGCGGAGACCTCCTCGGCGAGTTGTTCGTCAGCGGGACGACGCCGGCGGGCCAGGTACCAGATGCCGGCACCGGCTCCCAGCAGGGCGAGCCCAGCCGCCGCCAGGGGGACAGTACTCGATCCGGTGAAGGCCAACCCGGGCCCTGCTGCCTCGTCGCAAGGCGAATCACACGGTGGCTGGGTGGTCGGGGGCGTGTCCTCGGGTGTGTCCTCCGGGGTGTCCTCGGGGGTGTCCTCAGGCGTGTCCTGGGGTGTGCCCTCGTCCTCCCCGCCGTCGGGGTACTCCGGAGTGTCCTCAGGCGTGTCCTGGGGTGTGCCCTCGTCGGGGTACTCGGGGGTTTCCTCGGGGGTGCCCTCGCCGCTGCCGTCGTCGGGGACCTCTTCGTCGAACTCCTCGCCGGGCCAACCCATGTCACCCCCGCCGTCGGGGTATCCCTCGTCGGGCTCGGGATCGGGATCGGGATCGGGATCGGAGTAACCCTCGCCGCCCCCGTCGTCAGGGTATCCCTCGTCGGGTTCGACGAGGACGCCTTCGTCTGCCGGCTGCTCATCCGCCCAGGCCGCGGAGGCCAACGCGGGGAGGCTCAGGACGGCGATGGTGCCGGCGGCCATGAGTGCTCGGGTCTTGCGCATGTGATCTTCTCCTTCGGGGCTGGTGTCCGTCGTAGGAGAAGAGCGCTTCGAGGAGCCCTACTTACACCCCAGGGGAGGTTTTCTCGTCGGTCAGTCGCCCTGCCACAGATCGAAGACCGCCGACGCGAACCCGTCGGTGAACGCCTCGTCGATGTTGCACAACACGACCACGGCAAGCTCCTGTGCGGGTGCCACCAGCAAGGACGAGCTGTAGCCGAGCCAACTCCCGTCGTGGGCCACGATGAGCTCGTCCCCCTCACCTTCCACGATCAGTCCCGCGGCGTAGCCGGTGGGGCTGCCGTCCGCCAGGGTCCCCTCACGGAACATCTGTTCCCGCCATCTCGCCGAGCCGATCCCGTTGTCGGTTACGACCACACCCATGAGTGCGTCCGACCACCGCAGCAGGTCCGTGACGTTGGTGTTGACCGCGCCGTCGCCGACCTGCTCCCACTCCGACATGGCGACCTCCCAGACACCCGGTTCGACCTCCTCGTAGCCGAGGGCCAGCCCTGGTACCGGCGTGGCGCGGTTGTCCCGGTAGAAGGTGTCATCCATGCCCAGCGGCTCGAAGATCTGCTCCTCGGCGTAGTTGGCGAGCGTCATCCCGGTGACCGACTCGACGATCTGGGACAGGAGGAAGTAGCCGGTGTCGCTGTAGGAGAAGCTCGTACCCGGCTCGAACTCGAGCTCGGGCTGTTCGGCCAGCCAGGCAAGGGCGTCCTCGTCGGTCGTCACCTCCTCGAGCTCGAACCCCTCGGCGGTGAGACCGTCTATGTACTCGGGAAGACCGCTGGTGTGGTCGATCAGGTTCTGCACGGTGACGGTCATGCCGTAGCCGGGGAGGGCGGGCAGGTAGGTGTGGATGTCGGCGCCGAGGTCGACGAGCCCCTCGTCGGAGAGCAGCAGGATCGCCGCGGCGGTCATCTGCTTGGAAAGCGACGCGATGTCGAAGAGCGTCGAGTCGCTGATCGGGGTTCCGGCCGCCAAGTCGGCCTCGCCGAACCCCTTCGCATAGGTGACTCGCCCGCCCTCGTCGACACCAATGGCACAGCCCGGTGTGCCGGCGCCGGCGAAGTCGAAGACCTCGGCGGTCTCAGTGGCCGGAGCCGGCGGGTCCCCGTCGCCGGCGGCCGACCCCGCCGAGGTGTCGCCACCCGAGCAGCCGAGGAGAACCGCACCGACGGTGAGCGCAGCCAGGGCAGATCTCAGCACTGACGACCCGTCGGCAACAGGTGGGGTGTCGTTAGTTGGATCCGATCGTTCACGGTGAGGACCCGAGCAATGTCAGGAGTGCTCACAAGAGGACGAACGCCGCAAGTGTCGTGGTCGGCTCAGGGGACGGGCGTCTTGGCCTCGTCGAGCCGCTCCAGCGGTTCGACGGCGGGTCCGGGGACAGGGTCGCTGGAGGCCGCCTCGTCGCCCCCGGCGTCACCGGCGGGTGTGACGCCGCCCGGCGCACGCTGCCCGGTGGCGGGGGCGGGGCCGTCCCGGAGCTGCAGTTCCTTGCACACCCGGAAGGTGATGAACGCCGACGCGATCGGCAAGACGATGCAGCCGACGCGCAACGCCCAGACCCAAGCGTTGAGGGAGAGGCCGAAGGCGACGGCGATCACGTCGTCGGCTCCAGCCAGCCCGAGAACCGTGTAGAAGACGAGGACGGCCACCCCCAGCGCAGTGCGCAACGGCCGGTCCCGCGGCCGGTCGAGGACGTGGTGCTCGCGCCGGTCGCCGCTGAGGCGGGCCTCGATCCAGGGCCAGGCATAGAGGATCGAAAAGGTCACACCCGGCAGCAGCACTCCCCCCCAGAAGGGGTTGGGGATCTCGTAGCCGAAGATCGAAAGCGTCCAGTTGGGCATCACCCGCAGCGCCCCTTCGAGCCAACCGACGTACCAGTCGGGCTGTGACGCCGAGGACACGTTGGCGATGTCGAACGGGCCGTAGAGCCAGATGGGGTTTATCTGGAGGAGGCCGGCCATCAGCGCGAGGACACCGGCGGTGATGAAGAACAGCCCCAGCGCCTTGGCGGTGTAGGTGGGCCAGAGGCGCTGGCCGACGACGTTGTCGTCGCGTGCACCCTTGCCCGGGAAGTGGGTGTGCTTGTGGCGGATCAGGATCGTCAGGTGAGCGGCCAGGAGCACCGCGATGAGGAGAGGGATCACCAGGATGTGCAAGGAGTAGAGCCGCCCGATGATGGCGTCTCCGGGGAAGTCCCCACCGAAGAGGAACGACCCGATCCAGGTGCCGACCAACGGAATGGATATGACCGCGGCGTTGCCGATGCGCAGACCGGTGCCTGAAAGCTGGTCGTCCAGCAGCGAGTAGCCGGCGAAGCCGTTGGCGAAGGCGAGCAGGAAGAGGCTGAGCCCGATGACCCAGTTGATCTCCCTCGGCCTGCGGAAGGCGCCGGTGAAGAAGACTCTCATCATGTGGACGATGATCGCCGCCATGAAGATGAGCGCCGCCCAGTGGTGCATCTGGCGGAAGAACAGCCCGGCCCGGACGTCGAAGCTCAGGTCGAGGGCCGACTGGTATGCGGCGGACATCTCGACGCCTTGCAGCGGCGCGTAGCTGCCGTCGTAGGTGACTGTCGTCTGGCCGGCGGTGAAGAACAAGGCCAGGAAGATCCCGGTGCCGACGAGGATCACGAAGGAGTAGAGCGCGATCTCGCCCAGCAGGAAGGACCATTGGTCGGGGAAGATCTTGTCGAGAGCGGCCCGGGCAAGACGGGCCAGACCCAGGCGCTTGTCGAAGAAGTCGCCGAGGCGACCGAGCCTGGTCCGTGGCCCCTCCACCGGTGGTTCCGGGGTAGCTGCCCCGGTCATTTGTACATGTCCCAGAATCCGGGCCCGACGGGCTCGGCGAAATCACCACGCGCCACGATGTAGCCGTCGTCGTCGAGGTCGATGGGCAACTGCGGCAGTGGCCGCGAGGCTGGGCCGAAGACGGGTCGGGCGTGTTCCATCAGGTCGAAGGTCGACTGGTGGCACGGGCACAGCATGAGCTGGGACTGCTCCTCGAAGAGGCCGACGGGGCAACCGGCGTGGACACAGACCTTCGAGATGGCGATGATCTCGGTCTCGCTGCCGTCGACGGACAGCTTGATGCCCCAGTCCTCCTGCCCGGGCAGGGGCTCCCGCATGGGCTCCCGGAGATGTATCACCAGGGTCTGGGCCTGCTCGTCGCCGACGGAGCCCTCGGGGAACGCGGTGATCACCCCGTTCACGTTCGGCTCGGTGTGATGGATCGGGTTGCCGGACTCGTCCACCAGGCGGAGGCCGTCAGGGTCGTCGGTGGCCTTGCGGTACGGGGTCGACTTCAACCCCGGAACCGGGTTGGGGCCGAGGGACGCGATCGGGAAGATCGAAGCGAGGCCGAGGAACCCGAGGCCGCCGCCGAGCAGCCAGGTCAGGAGCCGGCGCCTCTGGAAGGTCCCACCACCGGCGGCGAGGTCGGCCTCGAAGGCGGCCCGCTCCTCCGGCGTCGACTGCAGCGGAGCGCGGGGTTCGGATTCGTAGCGGACGGGCATGAAGCGCTTGGACCACATCACCACGCCCGTCCCGATCCCGCCCAGCGCCAGGGCCAGGCAGAGGCCCTCGAGCTGGTTCTGGCCGCCGAGGGCATAGGTGACGGCCAGCCCGGCTCCGCCGGCGATTGCCACGATGAAAGCAGCCGCGACGGGCGCCTGGCTGCCACCGGGCGGTGCCGGCCCGGCCGGCTCGGTCGTGTCCACGTCGGTCATACCCCGACCTCCGTCTCCTCGGTCCTTCGCTGCCACAACTTGGCCGTCACCCAGCGGATGCCGATCAACAGCGCGGCCATCCCGATGATCCAGGCGGCGAAGCCCTCGGTGACCGGCCCGATCCGTCCCAGGCTCAAACCGCCCGGATCGTCGGGGTCCTTCAGGTAGTCCACGTATCGCACGATCGAGTTCATCTCGTGGTCGGAGAAGACGTCCTCGCCGAACACGGGCATCTCGCCGGGGCCGAAGCGCATCGCCTCACCGATCTGCTGGCCGGGAACCTCCAACAGGCTCGGCGCGTGCTGTCCGAAGCTCAATGCGCCTCCGATGGCCGAGGCGTTGTGGCAGGGAGCGCAGTTGGCGCGGAATAGCTCACCGCCGAGGACGAGGTCGCCCGCAGCGGCCTCGACGACCGGCAGGGCGCGGTCCTCCGCCAGGTCGGCGACGTACGCGACCAGCGCATCGGTCTCCTCGTCGGAGAACGCTTGAGGCTTGGAGGGGGCCTGCGGCACAGGCGAGGCGAGCGGCATGCGGCCGGTGCGAAGCATGAAGTCGGCACCGGTGGCGCCGTCGGACAGCAGCGACGGGCCGAAGTCGCTGCCCTGCCCGCCGTCGCCGTGGCAGCTGACACAGGCGCGCTCGAACAGGCTCCGCCCTTGCGCAATCACCTCCGGGTCGTCGAGTTTGTCGCTCAGGGCCCGGACGTCCTCGGGCTGTTGGTCGCCCGCCGCCGTGCCGACCAGCACCAGCACCACACCGGCCACGACGCTGGCGCTGAGAAGGCCCACTGCCCACGAGCGGCGGCTGCTCATGCGCACCACCTCACTGGAGCACGTAGAGGACTAGGAAGACGGCGATCCACATGATGACCAGGAAGAACCAGTAGTACGACGCGACCTGGACGGTGTGGCCCACCGGCGCCCTGGTCCGGCGGCCCCCCACCATGAATGCGACGGCCACGAGCAGCACGATCCCAGCGACCACGTGGAGCACATGGATGCCGGTGAGGAGGTAGTACATCGAGCCGAACGGGTTGCTCGAGATGGAGAAGTCCAGACCCAGCCATTCGAGCAGTTGAGCAGCGACGAGGATCACACCGAGCACGGTCGTCAGCAGCAGCCAGAGGAGCATTGCCGTGCGATCGCCACGCCGGGCGGTCTGCACGGCCACCCACATGCAGGCACCCGACACGATGAAGACCACCGTGAAGATCGACGCCCGGAACGAGTCGAGTTCGCTCCCGGCAGGCGGCCAGGGATCGTTGTTCGCCGAGAGCACGAAGAAGGCGGCGAAGAGCCCGGCGAAGAACATCATCTCCGATGCCAGCCAGACGGTGACGCCGATCGTCAGCGGCGAACCCTTGGTTCGCACCGGTTGGATGGCCACCCCCTCGGTCATCACGGCCTGTTTTAGCCGAGGGGGGTTACCCCTCCGTTGGATCCTCCAGGGGATAGCTTCAGGTTCATGGAGCCACCGCCGTTCTCCGCAGCCAGCGTCGTGGCCGACCCGGTCCTCGACGTCACCGCTGTGCTGCTGATCATCGGGGGCGGTGCTGGGTATGTCTCGGGGGTCGTTCGTCTCCGGCGCAAGGGACGCCGGTGGAACCCGTGGCGGACCGCTTCGTTCTCGGTTGGCCTCGCCGTGGTGGCCTTGGGCACCGTATCGGGAATCGCCGCCTACGACACGGTGCTGTTCAGCGTCCACACCGTGCAACACGTGCTCCTCGGGATGATGGCGCCGATCCTCGTGGCACTGGGTGCACCGGTGACGCTGGCGTTGCAGGCCTCCAGCCGACCGACCCAGGGGAACATCCTGCATGCCCTCCACAGCCGCCCCGTCGCCTACCTCACCCACCCGGTCGTCGTCCTGGCCGTCTACGTCGGCATGCAGTTCGTGGTCTACTTCTCCCCGCTGTTCGAACTGGCTCTCGGCAACGACGTGGTCCACGCCTGGCTCCACGTGGTGTACATCTCGGCCGGCCTGCTTTTCTGCTGGCTCGTGCTCGGCCTGGATCCGACGACCACCCGCCTGAGCCATCCCGCCCGCCTCGGCCTGCTGCTGCTGGCGATGCCGGTCCACGCCATGCTCGGTGTGGCCATCATGAGCCGCGCCTCGCTGCTCGGTGGTGCTTGGTACGCCACGGTCGAGCGCTCCTGGGGGGCCTCGCCGCTGTCGGACCAGCGAACCGGTGGCGGGATCCTCTGGGTGGCCGGCACCATGCTCGGGTTCCTCGCCGTGGGGATCGTGCTGACGCAGTGGCTGAGACACGAGGAGAGACAAGCGATCCGCCTGGACCGCGCGGAGCAACCGCCGGACGAGCCGGTCCGGTTGGGCCGAGCAGCGGAGCAGCCGTCGCGTCGCCCACCATCACCGCCTGAGGGGGTGGGCCGGCCGTAGAATCCCGCGTCGTGGCGACCGGACCGGGGGGATCCAGATCGTGACGGGCGAGCCGCACGAGCGGCGCCCGCGGTGGCTTGTGCCGTCGCTGTCGGCCTTGACCGCGGTTGTGATCTCCGGCTGCGACCTCGGGCTCCCGTCGCCCATCACCCGAGAGGGTGAGAACGTCACCCGGCTGTGGTCGGTGTTCACGATCCTCGCCCTGGCGATCGTGGCGCTCATCATCGGTCTCATCGTGGTGGTCGTGATCCGCTACCGCCGGGGGCATCGCGACGACATCCCCAGCCAGCGGCAGTACAACTTCCCGCTCGAGATCACCTACACGGTCATCCCGCTGGTCATCGTCGGCGTGCTGTTCGGTCTCACCATCCCGGTCCAGGAGAACCTCGGATCCAAGGAAGGTGCCGCCGACGTGTACGTCGAGGTGGTCGGCTTCCAGTGGCAGTGGCAGTTCCGCTACTTCGAGGACGAGAGCTACGAAGGTGATCCCCGCATAGTCGTGTCGGGGTCACCCGAACAGGTCCCCGTGCTCGTCCTTCCGGTGGATGCCACGGTGCGGTTCAGGCTGGTCGCCCAGGACGTGATCCACTCGTTCTGGGTCCCCGAGTTCCTCGAGAAGCGCGACCTGATACCCGGTGCCGAAACCGACGTCAGCCCGGGCATCGACAACGTGGTCGAGGTGGAGACGACCGAGACCGGCGAATGGACCGGTCGTTGCGCCGAGTACTGCGGCCTCCAGCACGCGTACATGGACTTCGAGCTGCGCGTCGTCGACGAAGCGGAGTGGCAGTCCTGGAGCAGCGAGGCGGCTGACGCCACCGGGGAGGAGGGGACGTGACCGCAACCCGGGAGGTGCCCCCGACAGGCGTGGAGGCGCAACCGCTCGTCGAGGAGCCCGCTGCACCCGAGAGGCGGCTGTCGGGGTTCCTGCGCTGGACCACCAGCACCGACCACAAAGACGTCGGGCTGAGCTACATGATCACAGCTTTCGTCTTCTTCCTGGCGGCGGGCTGCCTGGCGCTGCTGATGCGAGCCGAGCTGGCCGACCCGGGACAGGAGATGGTCGGGCCGGGGACGTTCAACGAGCTGTTCACGATGCACGGTTCGATCATGCTGCTGGTGTTCCTCAGCCCCTTCGCCTTCGGCATAGCGAACTACTGCGTGCCGTTGATGATCGGCGCGCGGGACATGGCCTTCCCGAGGATCAACCTGCTGTCCTACTGGATCTACCTCGGCGGCGGCCTCTCGATGGTGTTCGGCTTCGTGACCGCCGACGGAGCCGCCGACTTCGGCTGGTTCGCCTACACGCCGTTGTCGGATTCGGTGCGCTCCCCCGGGCTCGGCGCCGAGCTCTGGCTGGTGGGTGTGGCGCTGCTCGGCATCTCCGGCATCCTCTCGGCGCTCAACATCGTCGTCACCGTGTTCACCATGCGCACGCGCGGGATGACCATGTTCCGCATGCCGATCCTGGTGTGGAACTTCGTGGTCGTGTCGGTGATGGTCCTGCTCGTGTTCCCCGTGCTCACCGCGGCGGCGGCGATGCTGTGGACGGACCGCAACCTGGGGTCGGTCGTTTACGACGCCACCGCCGGTGGCCAGCCCATCATCTGGCAGCACCTGTTCTGGTTCTTCGGGCACCCGGAGGTCTACATCCTCGTTCTCCCGTACTTCGGAGTTGTCACCGAGGTCTTCGCTGTCTTCTCGCGCCGACCGGTGTACGGGTACAAGGGCCTGGTGTTCGCGACGTGCTCGATAGGGGCCCTGTCGCTGGGCGTGTGGGCCCACCACATGTACGCGACCGGTGCTGTCCTGCTGCCGTTCTTCGGGGTGATGACGATGCTCATCGCGGTCCCCACCGGCGTGAAGATGTTCAACTGGCTGGGCACCATGTGGCTCGGCCGGGTCCGGTTCAGCACCGCGATGACCTTCGCCATCGGCTTTCTGGCCGTCTTCGTGATCGGCGGGGTAACCGGGGTGATACTGGCCTCACCCGCCTTGGACTTCCACCTCACCGACTCGTACTTCGTGGTCGCACACTTCCACTACGTGCTCTCGGGGGGTGCGGTCTTCGGCGTGTTCGCGGCGATCTACTACTGGTGGCCGAAGTGGTTCGGCAAGAAGCTGCACGAAGGCTGGGGTCATGTCCATTTCTGGTTGAACTTCATCGGGTTCAACCTCACGTTCTTCGTGCAGTTCATCCTCGGGCTCGAGGGCATGCCCCGCCGCGTCGCCGACTACACCGAGGCGAGCGGCTTCCGCCCGCTCAACGTCGTCTCGTCCATCGGTGCGGCAGTCCTGGGCGTATCGGTGCTGCCGTTCCTGTGGAACGCGTACCGGACTTGGCGCAGGGGGGAACCGGCCGGAGACGACCCCTGGGACGGGCAGACCCTCGAATGGGCCACCTCATCGCCACCGCCGATTGGGAACTTCCCCGAGGGGCTACCCCCGGTCCGCTCCGAGAGGCCGCTCTGGGACCTCAAGTACCCCGACCGCAAGGCGACCACCGGAGCCGACCCAGCGGCACGGAAGGCGACGCGATGAGCGACCCAGCGGCACAAGGCGTCGAGGTCGCCGATCGTCGCTTCCCGACCGAAGCGAAGTACTTCATGGCGATCGGCGTCTTCTTCGCCCTCATCGCCACGATCTACCTGATCTTCTCCGACGGCGAGTGGATCGGCGTGTCCCTGCTCTATGCGGCGGTGATCGTCGCGTTGGTGTGCGCCTGGTTCATGACGACGCGCGTGCAGGGTGCGCAGGCAGACGTCGAGCTCTACGAGGAGGGTGAAGGTGACCAGACGGTCTACCTCCCCACGAGAAGTCACTGGCCGTTCCTGCTCGCGCTGGGAACCGTCGTCACTGCCAACGGCTTCTCAGTTGGCATGTGGCTGTTCGTGCCGGGTGTGATCGTGTTCCTCTACGCGCTGGCCGGTTTCATCAGAGAGGGGAGAGACCGGGCTTGACTGAGCCCTCCACCGGCCAACCTGACCGATGGCCCGTGGTCGTCATCGTGGGAGCAGGGTTCGGTGGGCTCTCTGCTGCCGGTGCCCTGGCTCGAGGGGCCGTACGCGTCTGCCTGATCGACCAGCGGAACTTCCAGACCTTCCAGCCCCTGCTCTACCAGGTGGCGACCGCCGGCCTCGACCCCAACGACGTCTGTTCGAGCGTGCGCGGGATGATGTTTCGCCAGGCCAACCTCGAGTTCGTGATGGGGCGGGTGGATCGTGTCGACACACGGTCCAGGCAGGTCGTGCTCGACGGTGGTTCGACGATCGAGTTCGACTACCTCGTCATAGCTGCCGGGGCGGTCAGCAACGACTTCGGCGTGGAAGGTGTCGAGGGGTACGCGCTACCGCTCTACACACTCGACGACGCCCTGAAGATCCGCACCCGGATCCTCCTCAACTGGGAACGTGCCAACCGGTCACCGCACCTCATCGGTCAGGGACTCCTCGACGTGGTGATAGCAGGCGGGGGTCCGACGGGTGTGGAGGTGGCCGGGGCGCTCGCCGAGCTCTACGGGCTGCTCCGGCGGCGCGACTATCGCAACCTGGACACCAGCGAGGTGCACCTCACGCTCGTCGAAGGTGGCGACGACCTCCTGGCGCCGTTCCACCGTGCTTCTCGGCGGGCGGCTCTGGCGACGCTGCGCGAGAAGGGCGTCGACGTGGTCCTCTCGGACATGATCACCGGGTACGAGCCGGGCCGAGTCCAACTCCGCAGCGGGAGGGTGCTCGCCGCGCGAACCCTCGTGTGGGCAGCGGGTGTGAAGGCCAGCCCGCTGGCCGCTGCTTGCGGAGCCGAGCAGACGAGGGGAGGGCGCATAGTCGTCAACGACGATCTGTCCGTCGCCGGCCTGCCCGAGGTCTTCGCCATCGGTGACGTCGCCGCGGCTGTCGGGGCCAGTGGCGAGCTGTTGCCTCAAGTCGCCCAGGTTGCCATCCAGTCCGGTAAGCACGTCGCTCACCAGATCCTTCGCCGGTCGTCTGGCCTACCGGCCGAGCCGTTCCGCTATCGGGACCGGGGATCCATGGCGACGATCGGGCGCAACCAGGCCGTGGTGGAGCTCCCCTTCGGCTTGCGCATCTCCGGTCGGCTCGCCTGGCTCACCTGGCTTGTTCTCCACCTGCTCTACCTGGCCGGTGTCCGCAACCGGTTCCACGTGCTGGTCAACTGGTCCTGGAGCTACCTCACCTACGACCGCGGCGCCCGCCTCATCCAGGACCGCGACCGTGACCAGCTCGAGAGGCGTCTCACCAAGCATGATTTGTGAACGCCTGGGGCCCCTATAGGGGCCCCGGCGGTTCACAAAACGCGTTCGGGAGGTTGTGGTGGGGCCGGTTCGGCCGGAAGGCTTGGGGCATGCAGATCCACGGGGACTGCGATCCGGCGTTCGCACCGGTCCGCGAGGCGTTCGCTGTCTGCTTCGACGATCTCGGCGAAGTCGGAGCAGCAGTTTGCGTGCACGTCGAAGACCGCAAGGTCCTCGACCTCTGGGGAGGGTTCGCCGATGCCGAGGGAGCGCGACCGTGGCAACGCGACACCCTCGTGGGCTTCTACTCGGTGGGCAAACCCCTGGCTGCCCTATGCCTCCTCCAACTCATCGAGCAGGGCAGGGTCGAACTCGACGCCCCGGTCTGTCGCTGGTGGCCCGAGTACGCGGCGCAAGGGAAGCAGGACACGACGGTTCGCCAGTTGATGTGTCACCGAGCCGGCCTGCCCGCCTGCCGTCGACGTCTGCCCGAGGGGGCGATGCTGGACTGGGACCTGATGACCGGTGCGCTTGCCGCCGAGCGACCGTGGTGGGAGCCCGGTACCGCCCACGCCTACCACACCAACACCTACGGCTTCCTCGTCGGGGAGCTGGTGCGCCGCTGTACCGGAGTGAGCCTCGGGCAGCGGTTCCGCTGCGAGATCGCCGAGCCGCTCGGCGCGGACCTCGGCTTCGGCCTGGCCGAGAGCGAGCTGGCGCGCTGTGCGGAGATCCTGTTCCAGCCGACGGGCGACGCGCTCGATCCGGCCCTGCTCGACCTCCCGATGTCGGATGAGGAGAGGATGATCCGGCATTCGTACGTGAACCCGTCAGGCCTGTCCGGCCTGGGGGTGATGAACACCAGGGAGTGGCGGATGGCCGAGGTGCCCTCGACCAACGGCCACGGAACCGCACGCGGCGTCTCGCGGGTCTATGCCGCGCTGGCAGCGGGTGGGGAGCTCGACGGCGTGCGCATCCTCGGCCCGGAGATGCTCCGCGAGGCCGCCTCGCCCCAGTCCGTCGGGCCCTGTCCGATACTCGAGCGTGAGGTCAGCTTCGGACTCGGCTTTCAGCAGACCCGTCCCGAGCGGTCCTTCGGGCCGAACCCCACGAGCTTCGGGCACTTCGGCACCGGTGGCTCGGTCGGTTTCGCCGACCCCGATGCCGGGGTCGGGTTCGGCTATCTGCTCAACCACATCACGCCCAGGTGGCAGAGTCCCCGCAACCGCATCCTCATCGACTCGCTCTACGAGTGCCTCTGAGTCGTGTCCGCCAACTGGGAGACCAGCTGTTCGCCCACCGCAAGATCGTGAGGTAGTTGACACGACCGACCACTTGACACGTCCTTGGGGGGGGGGTTTACGGTCACGCGCGGGTGTAGGTGTCATGACGAAGTGGTTGAGTTCGGCGATCGTGATCCTCGCGGCCGTAGCTGTGCTCGCAGGTTCCGTGGGCACCGCCGGGGCCGAAGATGATTACGGTGTTCAACCTGGTGGCCCGGGGTACATGCCAGACAGCAGTGATCACTGGTACTGCTTCGCCTATGTGGCCTCCGGCAGCCGACAGCGGTACCACGACGCGATGGCGTATCTGGACTACGGCACCGTCATGACCGACCACTACAGCTCCACGTGCGGGCCTTCGACGGATGTCTGGTCCTATGAGATCAGCCCAATCCCGAATGCGCCCGTCGAGTACCCAAGGGGATATGCGCCCTGCATGGTCAGAACAGGCCTCTTCGGATGGTTCTGTGAAGCGGGGAATCTCGAGATCGATCCTGTTGTCATCTGGCTCGAGACGCTCGCGGCCGGGGGCGGAGCGTGGGATCTCGAGTTGAACCTCAACAAGACGATCCGGCATGAGACGGGACACACGGCCGGCTTGGCGCACTTCGAGCTGGGGAGCCGACCGAACAGTGCGATGGCCAGCGGGCATGTGCCCCTAAACTTCGCCTTCCTCGCGTACTCCCCACATGAGGTGTGCCACATCTACAACCGTTTCGGAGGCCCGCCATGTTGAGTTGGGAGCGCGGCATGGATGAGACGACGGCGAAGGGCCGGCTGAGCCTCAAGTTGGACCGGATGCTGGCGGGTCTGTTGGTTGGCGCAATCTTTCTTGCAGGCTGCGGCCAAGGTGAGGTGAGGACTTCCGGGGGTGAAGGCGAAGGTGACGGAGGTGAATCCTCCGCGGGCATCGACACCACCACCAGCACCACCATCGGCCAGCAGGAGGCTACGGCAGCCGTGGCCGAACAAGACGCCAGGGTCGAAGTTGCGCTGACCGCGTTGGCCTCGTTGCCGGTGCTGGGAGTACTGGATGTCGGCGCAGTGAGCAGCGATTTCCTCGTGCGCGTCTCGGACGTGCTTCTCGTAGGTCAGGTGAAGCGGGTCGTCGATGGTGGTGAGGTCGTTACGATGACTACGGCGGTCCCGTGCCTCGATGAAGCAACTCACGAGCCCACAGGAGACACCTGCGGTGTTCTTCAGCACCGGATGCAGTACTTCAATCTGCAGATCGAGGAACAGGACGGGACTGAGGTGGCCCTGAAGATCCCTGTGATGAACCTGTACTCGACGTCGCTTGCAGAGCTGGACTTCGAGGTAGCAAGGTCGCAGGCAGCCGAGCTCTTGAAAGAGCTGGACGCAGCGGTGTCAGGGGTGAACATCGCGGCTTACGCAGTAAGGGAGGGGGATGTGTTCACTCTCGCGCACGCCTGCGGGCTCGCGGTTGTAGATGCTGACGGTCTGCTTCGCCAGGCCCTCTTTCCTGGCCTGACCATCGGACTCGGCGGGATCACTGAGGTCAGCGAGCTCCAAGAACCGAGTTGAGGTGACGGGTCAGGTCCGCAGTCGTGAGAGGCTCAACGCGAAGTCACCGCGAGGGTCGGTGAGCCAGTGGGTCATCTCCAAGCCGGCGCCGGCGAGCTCGGAGTCCACTCCCTCCTTGCGGAACTTGGCGCTGATCTCGGTGAGCATCAGCTCGCCTGTGCCGAAGGCGACCTCCAAGCCGAGGTCGGCGACCATCACCTGCTGGTCGACCTTCGACCGGAGATGCATCTCGATCCACTCCTCGTCGGTGTCGAACCTGGCCAGGTGCTCGAAAGCGTCGAGCGAGAAGTCCGCACCAAGCTCCCGATTGATGACACGGAGAACGTTGAGGTTGAAGTCGGCGGTCACGCCCTGGCTGTCGTCGTAGGCGGCCTCGAGGCGCCCCACGTCCTTCACCAGGTCGGTGCCCAGGAGGAAACAGTCGCCCGGATCCATGAGTGCAGCTATCTCGGTGAGGAACTCCTTGCGCTCGGCGGGCCGCTGATTGCCGATGGTGCCGCCGAGGAAGGCGATCATGCGCTGGCCCTCATGCGGCAGGTGCCGGAGGTGATGCTCGAAGTCACCGCAGACGCCATGGACGTCGATGTCGTACTCGGCTCCTACACGGCGCGCGGTGTCCCGCAGGGTCCCCTCGCTGATGTCGAAGGGGATGTAGCGGGTGAGCTGACCTCGCGACGCCATCGCGTCGAGGAGGACGCGGGTCTTGTCGGCTGTGCCTGCGCCCAGCTCCACGAGCGTGTCGCATCCGGAGGCCTCGGCGATCAGCGCGGCACGGTCGCGCAGGATCTGCCGCTCCCGCTCGGTCGGGTAGTACTCGGGCAGCCTGGTTATCCGGTCGAAGAGCTGCGAGCCGACGTCGTCGTAGAACCACTTCGGCGGCAGCTGCTTGGGGACCGAGGCCAACCCCTTGGCGGCATCGTCGCGCAGGGCAGCGATGATGTCGTCGGCATCCAGGTGGACGTCGACGCGGAGATCGCGGTGTGACACGTTGCCCTCCTATTGGCCGGTGGCATCGAATGGTCCGCTGACGAGCGAACCACGATCGAGCGTGACGATCGATCGGTCGGGCACCCGGATCCAATCCGGGTCGTCGTCGAAAGGCTCGGATACCACGAAGCGCCTGACTCCCTCCTCCGAGGGTCGCTCGACGGAGTAGAGCGTGTCGCCGCACGCCAGGCCGATGACGGTCTCCCCGTCGGAGGCGACGGCGTTGAGCCGCGCCTCGGTCAGGCCGAGGACCCTGTCGGCCATCTGGCGCAGCGCCTGGGCGAGGCCCAACCCCTCGTCGAGCGAATCGAGGACCATCGCGAACAGGACCTCACTGTCAGAGCCGCCTTCGATCCCGCCCTCACGTGTCTCTGACAGCGACCGGCGCAGCTTGGTGCCCACCCCTTCGCCGAAGCCGGCCACGGCTCCGTTGTGGGCGAACAGCACGCGCTCGTGCACGAAAGGAGGCGCCCCGCTCTCCTCGATCGGTGCGGGCGGCGTGGCACTGCGTACGCCGGCCACCGCGATCGACGTCTCGACCACCCCGGCCACCGATTCGAACGCCGTGTCGGCCCACATGGGACGGGCCGTCCGGTAGCGGGCAGGCGCCTCCCGGATGCCCGGCGCGTACCACCCCACTCCCCAGCCGTCGGCGTTGACGGTCCCGTGACGCTGCTCACGCGGCTCCCACGACTGGCGCAAGAGCCCGAACGGCGGCGTGTAGAGCAGTTCGTGCAGCGTGGCCGGCGGGCCCATGTATCCGAGCAGGCGGCACATGGCGCTATGCCTCCGGACTCCGCGCGCAACGGAAGCCGGCGAAGATCTGGCGGCGGATCGGGTAGTCCCAGTTCCGGAACGTCCCCCGTGTCGCGGTCGGATGCGTGGCCCACGAGCCTCCCCGGAGGACCTTGTACTCGCCGCCCCAGAAGACCTCGGAGTACTCGGCGTACGGGTAGGCCTCGAACCCCGGGTAGGGACCGAAGTCCGAGCTGGTCCATTCCCAGACATCGCCGATCAGCTGGTGGCAGCCGGAGAGGCTGATCCCCTCGGGATGGCTACCGACCGGCGACGGCCCGTCGAGGACCCCGCCGAGGTTGGCGAGCGCCGGTCGGTGCGGCTCGTCACCCCACGGGTAGAGCCGCTTGCGGCAGGCGGCATCGTCCCACGTCGCCGCCTTCTCCCACTCGGCCTCGGTGGGGAGGCGCTTGCCGGACCAGCGGGCGAACGCGTCGGCTTCGTACCAGCACACGTGCTCGACCGGTTCGCGAGGGTCGAGCGGCGCCCAGGTGCCGAAGCGGAGGCGCTCCCAGCCATGCGACGTTGCGCGCCAGAACAGCGGATGCTCCAGCCCTTCCTCTTGTCGCCACTTCCAGCCCTTCTCGGTCCACACCGCCGGGTCGTCGTAGCCGCCGCCGGCGATGAACCGCTCGTAGTCCTCGTTGGTCACGGGTGAGGCGTCGATGCAGAAGTCGTCCAGCTCGATGATGTGGGCGGGCCGCTCGTTGTCGTAAGCCCAGGCGTCGGTGGAGGTCCCCATCTCGAACGGTCCTGCGGGCACGAGGACCTCGCCGCTGCCGGGAACCGACCCCGGCTGGGGGGCCGGGGCGGGATCGACCAGAGCCGGGCATCGGTCCAGCATCAGCTGCCGCGTCGCGAGGAGGGTCTCGTCATGTTGGTGCTCGTGTTGGACGACCATCCGGTAGACGAAGCCGTCCCTGGTCAGGCGTTGCGAGGCGAGGTCGGTCTCGCTGAGCAGGCTCAGGACGCCGGCGCGGGTGTCGGCTGCATAGCGGCGAGCCTCGGCGGGCTCGAGGAGGGGCAGAGAAGGTCGTTCTGTGCGCGGGTGCTCGAAGGCGTTGTACATGTCGTCGAGCTGGGTATCAACGGGTTGACGCCCGTCGATGGCGCGCAGGAGCCACAGCTCCTCGTAGTTGGCCACGTGCGCCAGGTCCCAGACCATCGGTGACATCAGAGGCGAGTGCTGGGCGCGCTGGTCGGCGTCGCTGATCGGATCCAACAGCCTGAGCGTTCTCGCCCTTGCCTCCTCCAGGTGACGGGCGAGCTCGTCGCGTTCGGCCGCGGGACCACCCGCGCGGGAGTCGGTGCTCACACCCACGCGCTCTCCATCTCTTCGAGGGGCAGCGGCGATTCCGGCGGAGGGTGGAGCCTTCCGTCGCGTCGCCACGCGTCGAGGCGATCGTCGGCCGGGCAGCGACCGCGCCGTATGAAGTGGTCGAGGTACCGCGAGGCCAAGGCGACGGTTGCGCTGTCGGCGTGGTTCCGTTGCAGGCTCTCGATCGCCAGTTCGAAGCAGTCCGCCGCGGTCCTCTGCAGCGCAGGATGGGCCAATCCGCTCCTGGCGCTGTCGATCCACAGGCCTGCGCTCGGGGAAGTGGCGCGGTGCAGCGCATCCTCGAGATCGGCGTCGGCGAGCAGGGCGGTGGTAACGGCAACTGCGATGTGCCAGAACGGCGTGGGCAGTGCGTCGAGCACGCGCAACTCGAACCAGCCCCGCGGCCTGACCGGGGGGAACAGGGTCGTGAGGTGGTAAGCGAAGTCGTCCACCGTGGGCCACCCCAGATCGTGACCGTGCTCGAGCCACTGGCGAAAGGTCATGGATTCGCCGAGCGGCACGTAACGGGTGTCGCTCGCCCTCACCATCATCACTCTCGCGTCCAGCGCATAGTCGGCCCACACCTCCACCGGGTCTCGCCCGAACCGGATCGGGGGAGCGGTACGGGAGCTGTCGACGCTCCACCAGGTTCGCATTCGCGTGGAGACCCAGCCGCTGGGCCTGCCGAGCTCGAAGGGCGAGTTGGCGAACGTCGCGATGAGGAAGGGCCCCAGAAGGTGAGCGGTGTGCCAGCGGCGCGACAAGTTCTGCCTCCCGCCGAATCCGATGTTGAGCTGGATCGAGGCGGTGTTGCACATCATGGTCCGGCCCGCCGCCGAGCTCTGCGCGAAGTAGGCCTCCATGGCCTGGTACCTGGGGTGCACGACTATCCGCTGCGGGGCCTTCAGCGGATCGACCCCGAGGGCGATCAGCTCCACGTCGCGCGCCCGGCAGCGCTGGTCGAGCACGAACAGGTCAGTTGCCGCCGCGTCGCAGACCTCGGCGGCGGACTCGAAAGGAGTCGTTGCCAGCTCCAGCTGACCTCCGGGCTCGATGCTGAGCGAGCTCCCCGCGGGGAGCTCTGCCGAAAGCGCCGTGAGCTCCTCGGCCTCTGTCAAGGTGATCCGTCGTGCCCTGTCCTGCGGGAGTGACGTTATCCATTCGAGCTCGAGGCCGATGTCGGTCTCGGGACGCGGGGCGAAGACGTCCTCAGCGACGTGGCGGTAGATGGCGTCGGCGGAGATCTCCAGCCCCGGGCTAGGCATGCGGTAGCAACAACCGCCCGGCAGCCACGATCCTTCCCACGATCCTGGATCGCCCCAGGTGCGACCGGTCGATCCAGCACACGGCATCGGCTGGGAGAGCTGCGTTTCGCAGCACGGCCCCAGCTCGGTAGCTTTTGGGTGTGCCCGCCCTTCCATCTGCGGAGCTGGCGGTTCTGGACAATCCCCAGCCACTCCGCCACTACGAGATCCGCTGCGAGACCCCCGAGCTCACCTGCCTGTGCCCCCGCACCGGCCAACCGGACTTCGCCGACGTCGAGATCGTCTATGTCCCCGCCGAGAAGATCGTCGAGTTGAAGTCGCTCAAGCTCTACCTGTGGAGCTACCGCGACGAGGGCGCCTTCCACGAGGATGTGACCAACCGGATACTCGACGATCTCGTGTCGGCTCTCTCACCCCGGTCGATGACCGTCACCACCAGGTGGAACGTGCGCGGTGGCATCACCACCACCGTCACCGCGCGCCACCCCTGAGCCGATGGGCCGGCTCGGTGAACCCGCCGTGGTGTTGTTGAGTGGAGGGCTCGATTCGACCACCACCCTGGCTGTGGCGGCCGAATCCGGCTACGTCTGCTATGCACTCACCTTCGACTACGGGCAGCGCCACCGCCACGAGCTCACGTCGGCCCGGGCGGTGGCGGCGTCCTGCGGGGTGAGACGTCACGAAGTGGTGGAGATCGATCTTCGTGCCATCGGTGGGTCGGCTCTCACCGGTGACCTCCCCCTACCAAAGGGGAGAGATGTGGAGCAGATCGGAGCCGGCATTCCCGCCACATACGTGCCCGCCCGCAACACGATCTTCCTGTCGTTCGCACTGGCCTGGGCGGAGGTGCTCGGGTCATCCGACATCTTCATCGGGGTGAACGCCGTCGACTACAGCGGCTATCCCGACTGTCGCCCCGAGTACATCGAGGCGTTCGCCAACATGGCTGGGCTGGCCACCAGAGCCGCTGTCGAGGGAGGGACCAGCATCACCATCCACACGCCCCTGATCGCCTTGACCAAGGCCGAGATCGTCGAGCTGGGCTCGAAGCTGGGCGTCGACTACAGCCTCACGTCGACCTGCTACGACCCCGACGCCGAGGGTCGGGCCTGTGGGGAGTGCGACGCCTGCCGCTTGCGCCTGCGGGGGTTCGCCGAGGCCGGTCTGGTCGATCCGGTGCCCTACCGGCGGGGCCGGCCAGAGCCATGAGCTACCGGGTCAAGGAGATCTTCGCCTCTCTCCAAGGGGAGGGGATGAACCTCGGGCGCACCGCGGTGCTCCTGCGTTTCGCCGGCTGCAACCTGTGGTCGGGCCGGGAGGAGCATCGCTCGAGCGCGGTGTGCCGGTTCTGCGACACGGACTTCGTCGGTACCGACGGCATCAACGGCGGGACCTTTGGCGGCGCCGAGGAGTTGGCGCAGGCGGTGGAGGAGGTCTGGACCGCTGGTCGCCACGACCGCTTCGTCGTCTGCACGGGGGGTGAACCACTGCTGCAACTCGACGATCCTGCGATCGACGCTTTGCACGACCGCGGCTTCACCGTCGCAGTGGAGACCAACGGCACCCGCCCGGTCCCGCGACGTGTCGACTGGCTGTGCGTGAGCCCCAAGGCGGGCGCCGAACTGGTGGTGACGAGTGGCGATGAGCTCAAGTTGGTGTATCCCCAGGAGGGAGCCGATCCTGCCGCCTACGAAGCGCTGGATTTCGACCACTTCCTCCTCTCGCCCATGGACGGCCCCGAGTTGGCGCTCAACACCAAGCGAGCCGTCGAGTTCTGCGCGGACCATCCCCGCTGGCGCCTCACCATCCAGGCCCACAAGTACCTCGGCATCCGGTGATGGAGATCTACAAGGAGTTCCGCTTCGAGGCAGCCCATCACCTGCCGGGCGCTCCCGAGGGGCACAAGTGCCGGCGCCTGCACGGGCACTCCTTTCGCGTCGTGGTGCACGTCGAGGGCGACGTCGACCCTGCTACCGGCTGGGTCATCGACTTCGCGGCGATCGGCGAGGCCTTCGCTCCGGTTCATGAGGATCTCGATCACCGCTACCTGAACGAGGTCGCCGGGCTCGAGAACCCGACCAGTGAGGTGCTGGCGGAATGGATCTGGAGACGCCTCGAGCCAGTGCTGGCGGGCCTCAGCGCAGTGGTGGTCCGCGAGACCTGCACGACAGGGGCGGTCTATCGCGGCTGATCACGATCGGGGGCGGGAATACGGCGAGCCGACCCAAAGTTGATATGTGCGTTATCAACTTTGCTGAGTAAGATTCTCTGGTCCCGGTATCGGCTCTACTTTCGGCGTCAGCTGCCGATTGGCTGATCCGCGCGTCCCCCGAGGAGTTGACAGGTGCCCCTAGATCCCAACATGTGGACTCTCAAGACCCAGGAGGCGTTCAACCTCGCGGTCGAGTTGGCCAAGTCCGAAAGCAACCCCGAGGTCACACCCGATCACCTGCTGGCGGCTCTGGTGCGCCAGGAGGAGGGCGTCGTCTTGCCGGTGCTCCAGGTCGCCGGCCTTACCCCGCTACAGGTCCGCAACGCGGCCGACGAGGCCGTTGGCAAGCTCCCCAAGGCCTACGGGACCGAGCCCCGCATGGGCAGGGACCTCAGCGATCTGCTAGAGGCGGCCGACGCCTTCCGCATCGAGTTGGGCGACGAGTACCTCTCGACCGAGCACCTGCTCTACGCGCTGGCAAGAGCCGACGAGAGCCGAACCGACAAGCGGCTCGCCGGCGTGACCCCGGCGCAGGTCCTGGAGGCGCTCAGGGAGGTTCGCGGCTCTCACCGCGTGACGTCGCAGAACCCCGAGGAGCAGTACCAGGCCCTGGAGCGCTACGGCCGCGACCTGACCGAGGCGGCGCGCAGGCAGAAGCTCGATCCGGTGATCGGCCGTGACGACGAGATCCGGCGGGTGATCCAGGTGCTGTCCCGGCGCACCAAGAACAACCCGGTGCTGATCGGCGAGCCCGGCGTCGGGAAGACGGCCATCGCCGAGGGCCTGGCTCAGCGGATAGTGGAGGGCGACGTTCCGGAGTCGCTGAAGAACAAGCGGATCATCGCGCTCGATCTGTCCGCCATGGTTGCAGGAGCGAAGTACCGGGGCGAGTTCGAGGAGAGGCTCAAGGCGGTGCTCAAGGAGATCGCCGACTCCGAGGGTGAGATCATCACCTTCATCGACGAGATGCACACCGTCGTGGGCGCGGGGGCGGGCGGCGAGGGAGCCATGGACGCCGGCAACATGCTCAAGCCCATGTTGGCGAGGGGCGAGTTGCGCATGATCGGTGCCACCACGCTCGATGAGTACCGCAAGTACATCGAGAAGGACGCGGCGCTCGAACGCCGCTTCCAGCAGGTGTTCGTGGGCGAGCCCTCCGTCGAGGCGACCATAGCCATCCTGAGGGGGCTGAAGGAACGCTACGAGGTCCATCACGGCGTACGCATCCAGGATGCCGCCCTCGTCGCGGCGGCGGTCATGTCCGACCGCTACCTGACCGGTCGGTTCCTGCCCGACAAGGCGATCGACCTGGTGGACGAGGCAGCCAGCAAGCTCCGCATCGAGATCGACTCGATGCCGACCGAGATCGACGTGGTCGAGCGCCGCATCCGTGAGCTGGAGATGCAGCGCATGGCGCTCGCCAAGGAGACCGACGAAGCCTCCAGGGAGCGGCTGAGCAACCTCGACGAGGAGATCGCCAACCTCCAGGAGGACACGGCTGGGATGAAGGCGCACTGGCAGTCCGAGAAGGAGGCCATCACCGCCATCCGCGACCTCAAGGAACAGCTCGAGGCACTGCGGATGCAGGTCGAGCGCGAAGCAGATCTCGAGAAGGCCTCGCAGATCCGCTACGGAGAGATCCCCGAGCTCGAGCGGCAGATCGACGCCGCAACCGGCAAGCTCGCCGCTCTCCAAGCCGACCGGAAGATGCTGAAGGAGGAGGTCGACGAGGAGGACGTGGCAGAGGTCGTCAGCAAGTGGACCGGTGTTCCGGTGTCGCGCCTGATGGAGGGCGAGGTCGAGAAGCTGATCCGCCTCGAGGACCATCTCCATGAGCGGGTCGTGGGTCAAGACGACGCAGTGTCGGTTGTCTCCAACGCCATTCGAAGGAGCCGCGCCGGGCTATCCGACCCGAACCGCCCGATCGGCTCGTTCCTGTTCCTCGGTCCCACCGGAGTGGGCAAGACCGAACTGGCCCGCGCCCTCGCTGAGTTCCTCTTCGACGACGAGCGGGCGATGGTACGGATCGACATGAGCGAGTACATGGAGAAGCACTCCGTGAGCCGGCTCATCGGCGCGCCTCCGGGCTATGTCGGCTACGAGGAGGGCGGGCAGCTCACCGAAGCGGTGCGTCGGCGACCCTACTCGGTGGTTCTGCTCGACGAGATAGAGAAGGCCCACAACGACGTGTTCAACGTGCTGTTGCAGTTGCTCGACGACGGTCGTCTCACCGACGGGCAGGGCCGAACGGTCGACTTCTCCAACGTCGTGCTCATCATGACGTCGAACCTGGCCGGGGAACCGGCTGACTTCTTCAAGCCGGAGTTCATGAACCGCATCGACGACGTCGTTCGCTTCCGCGCCCTGGAGCCCGGTGATCTGAGGAAGATCGTCGACATCCAGCTGCGCGAGTTGAAGAAGCGCATGGCAGAGCGTCGGATCGATCTCGAGGTCACCGACTCGGCCAAGGACCACCTCGCGACGGAGGGGTACGACCCGGCGTTCGGCGCCCGCCCCCTCAAGCGCCTGATCCAGCGTGAGATCGGTGACAAGCTCGCGCTGGCGCTGCTCGAGGGCAAGGTCGCCGACGGCGACACGGCTACCGTCGAGGTGGTCGACGGGATGCTCGAACTGGTCTGAGAGCGGCGGTCACGACCTCGATGTTCGCGACCTCGGTCGCTTCTCGCGCCGGGCCCGTTCGCGTCGACGGCGGTCGGTGAGGTAATCGCGGTTGCGTTGTGCCCTGGCGGCGTCGAGCTCCTGCTGGTGCTCGTCGGATCTGGCTCTGCGCTTACGTGCCACCGCGGCGCGCTTGGCCTCCCAGGTCCGGGCTCGCTCGTCCGCCTGGCGGCGCTTCTCCCGGACCCGCTCCTCGTCTTGCTCTTCCACCCACCCGCGTGAGGAACGACCGAGCCAGAGCGTGGCACCTACGGCAATGACCACAGCCATGCCGATGAGGATCGGGAAGGCGCCCTGCTCGCTCGGGCCGGCTCCCTGCCGGGCGTCGTCGGCCTCGGCGGTTGTCCCCTCAGCTGTCGTCCCCGGTTCGGGCTCGTCCTGGCCCAGAGCCGGCGCGGGGTTGGCGAGCATGACGGCCAATGCCGCCAGCAGAACCGCCAGCAGGTATCTGCGCACGGAGCGTGGTGTCACGTCGCCCACACGAACCAAGGTAGAGCACGCAGAGCGCGCTGAGAAGCGCGCCGGGATGTCGGTTGGGGACGAAGCGTCGCTGGCGGTATCGTCTATCCCGTCAGGCAGTCGACAAACCCGCCGTCATGGCGACAAGGAGAGCCGTGCCTGCGACGATCGTCGTCGGCACCCAGTGGGGCGACGAGGGCAAAGGGAAGTTCACCGACCTCGTTGCCAAGGAGATGGACATGGTCGTCCGCTACCAGGGCGGCCACAACGCCGGGCACACCCTCGTCGTGGATGACGAGAGGTTCGCCCTCCAGCTGGTGCCCAGTGGGATCCTGTACGACCACATCACTCCGGTCATCGGAAACGGCGTGGTCGTCGACCCGGCCGTTCTCATCGCCGAGATGGACATGCTCGAGGGCAAAGGTGTCGACTGCGGCAGGCTCAGGGTGAGCGGCAACGCCCACCTGATCTTCCCGTACCATCAGGAGCTCGATCGCGTGACCGAGCGTCACCTGGGCAAGAACCGGCTCGGGACCACCAAACGGGGAATCGGTCCCGCTTACGCCGACAAGGCAACCCGCGTGGGCATCCGGGTCCAGGACCTGCTGGACGCCAAGATCTTCCGGGAGAAGCTGGGCGTCGTGCTCCACGAGAAGAACCCCCTGCTGGCCAAGGTCTACAACCGGCTCCCGCTGGACCCTGACGCCATCGCCGCCCGCTATCTCGACGAGTGCTTGCCGCGCCTGCGCCCCCACATCGCCGATACCGTCAACCTGCTCCACGAGGCTCTCGAAGCCGGCCGCCACGTTCTCTTCGAAGGTGCTCAGGCCACCTTCCTCGATCTCGACCACGGCACCTATCCGTTCGTGACGTCGTCGAACCCGGTGGCCGGTGGCGCCTGCACCGGCGCCGGAATCGGGCCGCGCGACATCAACCGCGTCATCGGCATCACCAAGGCCTACCTCACGCGGGTCGGCTCCGGTCCCTTTGTGACCGAGCTCGACGACGAGGTAGGCGACATGCTCGTCGACCGTGGTCTCGAGTTCGGCACCAACACCGGCCGCCGCCGCAGGACGGGCTGGTTCGACGCGGTGATGGCTCGCCATGCGGTGAGGCTCAACTCATTGTCCGAGATCGCGTTGACGAAGCTGGACGTGCTCGACACGCTCGAGACGCTGAAGGTCTGCGTCGCCTACGAGGTCGATGGGGTGCGCCACGAGCACATGCCCTATCACCAGTCCGATCTGCACAACGCAGTACCGGTGTACCGGGAGCTGCCCGGCTGGCGGTCGGACCTGAGCGGTGCCACCGAGCTCCACCATCTACCCCGGAACGCCAAGAGCTACATCGCCTTCCTGGAATCGGAGATCGGCGTACCCATCCGCCTGGTCGGCGTGGGACCTGGCCGCGACCAGTTCGTGCACATGGCAGCATGAGCAGATGAAGGTCTGCGTAGTCGGGAGCGGCGGCCGAGAGCACGCTCTCGCCGATGTGTTGGGCCGGTCCTCGGACGTCGTCGTGACCCCCGGCAATGCCGGGATCCCCGGGTCGGTGAGCGAAACCCCCGAGGAGATCGACGCCGATCTGTTCGTGATCGGGCCGGAGGCACCCCTGGTCGAAGGCCTGGCCGATCGCTTGCGGGCTGCCGGCCGGCTGGTGTTCGGTCCCGGGGCCGACGGTGCCCGACTGGAGGGATCCAAGGCCTGGATGAAGGATCTGCTCGTGGAGGCGGGTGTGCCCACGGCACGCCACGCCACCTTCACCGAGGCCGATCCTGCGCAGCGCTTCCTCACGACCATGGCACCGCCATACGTGGTGAAGACCGACGGTCTGGCGGCCGGCAAGGGAGTGGTCGTGACCGACTCGGAGGAAGAGGCCCGCCACACGGTCGAGGACTACCTGTCGGGCGCTGCCTTCGGCGATGCGGGGCGAACACTTGTGATCGAGGAGGGCCTCACCGGTCCCGAGCTCTCGGTGCTCGCGGTGTGCGACGGCACGCAGGCGGTGCTGCTGCCGCCTGCCCAGGACTACAAGCGGATCGGCGAGGGCGACACCGGGCCCAACACCGGTGGGATGGGTGCCTACTCGCCGGTTCCCTTCGCCGGTCCCGACGTGCTCGGGGCTGTGATGGGCGAGTTCATCGAGCCGACTCTTGCGGCCCTGCGGCGCCGGGGGATCGATTACCGGGGGGTCCTCTACGCCGGTCTGATGGCGACACCTGAAGGGCTGCGCCTCCTCGAGTTCAACGTCCGCTTCGGGGACCCCGAGTGCCAGGTGGTGATCACCCGGCTGGCGTCGGACCTGGTGGATCTGCTCGCCCAGGCTGCCGCGGGCCGGCTCACCGCGGACCCGGTCGTAGCCCTCGAACCGGCTGTCACGGTCGTGTGCGCCAGTGCCGGCTATCCCACCTCACCGCGGACCGGCGATGTGATCGCGGGTCTCGCAGAGGCCGGCGCCATGCCGGGCGTGAAGGTCTACTGTGCCGGCGTCAGGCGTGACGAGGAAGGGAACCTCGTTACCGGGGGCGGTCGAGTGCTCAACGTGACCGCGCTTGGCTCGACACTGGCCGAGGCGCGCCGGCGAGCGTACGAGGCTGTGGATGTGATCGAGTGGAAGGGCAAGTATGTTCGTCGCGACGTGGCCGCCGTTGCGGCCACCGGGGAGGAGCAGGCATGAAGGTCGCGGTGTTGATGGGCTCACCCAGCGACCACGAGAAGATGACTCCAGCCGCTGAGGTCCTCGAGCGATTCGGCATCGAGGCCGACGTGCAGGTCGTGTCGGCGCACCGTTCACCCGATCGGGTCGTCGCCGTGGCGTCGCGTGCACGGGAGGAGGGCTATGTCGCGGTGATCTGCGGCGCAGGCATGGCGGCGCACCTCGCCGGGGTGGTCGCGGCCCACACGACGCTGCCCGTTGTGGGGGTTCCCCTCTCGGGCGGCGCACTCGGTGGCATCGACGCGCTTCTCTCCACCGTGCAGATGCCCACGGGTGTACCGGTCGCCACGGTAGCCATCGACGGTGCTGCCAACGCGGCGCTGCTCGTGGTCCAGATGCTCGGCATCCATGACGAGGATCTCGCCTCGAAGCTGGCGGATCACCGAGATGAGCTGTCAGGACGACTGGATCGGTTCGTACCCCGGTCCTGAAGCGCTGATGCCGTCCCCGAACGGGGCGTTCCAGTCGATGGCAGGGACGTGTGGTTCAGCGGGAAGCCGCGCGTCGTGCAGGCCGGCCTTCTTGCGAGCCTTCTCGAGTCGTCGCAGTTCCCGCCTCGACACTCTCGGAGGGCGGGGATTCTGATGGCTCACACCCGCGACGGCGAGGGCGCAGGCGACACAGTACGGGGGCTTGTTCGCACCGAAGGAGTACACCAGGCACTCGTTGCAGAACACGAGGCCGCAGTCACGGCAGGCGTCGACCGCCGGCTCGAACTGATGCTTGACACATTGACTATCCATCCCTGCCGCCCTTTGTGGTTCCCTCTGTTGTGTGTACCTGCAACGAAGCCAGCGGGAGGATCCCGGCCTGGGGGCTCGTCGGTGATCCTGGCCCTACCTTCGGCACTCGATGTGGCCGCCTTTACCAAGAAGGACCACAAGGAGTGGTCAAATAGGGCGATGGACGGAGGCAATTGTGACTAGTCCGCTCGACCCGGTACCCAACGTCCTGGCGGCCAGATACGCCAGCGCGCCGATGAGCGGCATCTGGTCCCCCGTCGCCAAGGTCAGGCTCGAGCGGGAGCTGTGGGTAGCTGTCCTGTCGGCCCAGCGAGACCTGGGGGTGGAGATCCCCGACGGAGTGATCGAGGCCTATCGGGCGGTGCTGGACCGGGTCGACCTCGAGTCGATCCACCGGCGGGAACGTGTGACCCGACATGACGTCAAGGCCCGGATCGAGGAGTTCTGCGAGCTCGCCGGTCACGAGCACATCCACAAGGGGATGACCAGCAGGGACCTGACCGAGAACGTCGAGCAGCTGCAGATCCGCCGTTCACTCGTGCTGATCCGCGATCGCATGGTCGCGGCGCTGGCAGCTCTGGCGCGTCTGGCAGCCGAGCACGAGACGCTGGTGATGACCGGCCGCAGCCACAACGTCGCGGCGCAGGTGACGACCCTGGGCAAGCGGTTCGCCAACGCCGGTGAGGAGATGCTGATCGCCTTCCGGCGGATCGAAGCCGTCATCGGCGACTACCCGCTCCGGGGCCTGAAGGGACCCGTCGGCACCCAACAGGACCAACTCGATCTGCTCGGTGGTGACGTCGAGCGCGTGGCCTCGCTGGAGCAGGCGCTGGCGGAGCACCTCGGTTTCGCCACGGTGCTCACCAACGTCGGTCAGGTCTACCCGCGCTCGCTCGATCTGGAGGTGGTGGCCACGCTTCTCCAGGCGTCGAGCGCACCCTCGAGCCTGGCGAAGTCCATTCGGCTCATGGCAGGTCACGAGCTCGTGACGGAGGGCTTCAAAGAAGGGCAGGTCGGCAGTTCGGCCATGCCCCACAAGATGAACACGCGGTCGTGTGAGAGGATCTGTGGTCTGGCGGCGGTGCTCACCGGTCACCTCGCGATGGTGGCTTCCATAACCGGCGACCAGTGGAACGAAGGAGACGTCTCCTGCTCGGTGGTCCGGCGGGTGGCCCTCCCCGACTCGTTCTTCGCTGCGGATGGCCTCTATCTGACGTTGCTCTCTGTGCTCAGCGAGTTCGGTGCCTACCCGGCGGTGATCCAACACGAGCTGGAGCGGTACCTCCCCTTCCTCGCCAGCTCCAAGATCCTCTTGGCTGCGGTTGCGAGGGGTGCCGGGCGAGAGGAGGCTCACCAGGCGATCCAGGAGCATGCGATCGAGGTGGCCAAAGCGATGCGCGAGAAGGGCCGGACGGCAAACGATCTGCTCGACAAGCTCGCAGCCGACTCGCGCCTGCGGCTCGGCCCCGCTGACCTGTCCGACCTGCTCGACGAGCCGCTCTCCTTCGTGGGCAACGCGCTCGCGCAGACCAGGGCATTCGTCGCCGAGGTCGAGACGATCGTCGAGCGGTACCCGGATGCCGCCGTCCACGAGCCCGAGCCCATCCTTTGACCCGCCGGCAAAGAAGTACCCTCTCGAGCTGCAAGACTGGAGCGGTGCCGAGAGGAGTCGAGGTGACCATCGATCTGCCCCACGTCTACTCGGGCAAGGTCCGCGACATCTACGACGCCGGCGAGGGCCGGTTGTTGCTCGTGGCGAGCGACCGCATCTCCGCCTTCGATGTGGTGATGGCAGAGCCGATACCCGACAAGGGCCGGGTCCTCACCGCCATGTCGGCGTTCTGGTTCGACCATTTCGCCAACATCGTGCCCAACCATCTCATCTCCACCGACCTCGAGGATCTGCCGCCGCACGCTGATGATCCCCGACTGGCCGGGCGGGTGATGCTGTGCCGCCGGGCCGAGATGCTCCCCATCGAATGCATCGTCCGGGGTTACCTGAGCGGGTCGGCGTGGAAGGAGTATCGCAGCTCGGGAACGATGCACGGCTCGCCGCTGCCGGGAGGGCTGCTGGAATCCAGCCGCCTGCCCCAGCCGGTCTTCACGCCGTCCACCAAGGCCGGGGAGGGACATGACCTCAACATCTCCTTCGAGGAAGCGGTTGAGCTCGTCGGCAAGGAAGTGGCGGTCAAGGCTCGCGACCTGAGCCTCGAGCTGTACGGCCGTGGCGCCGACCTTGCGGCCGGGAAGGGCATCATCATCGCCGACACCAAGTTCGAGCTCGGCTTCATCGAGGGTGAGCTGGTGGTGGCCGACGAGATCCTCACCCCGGACTCCTCCCGCTTCTGGCCGGCCGAGGCGTGGGAGCCGGGCTCAGTCCCGCCGTCGTTCGACAAGCAGCCGGTGCGGGACTACCTCGACGGTCTCGACTGGGACAAGCGGCCCCCACCCCCGGCTCTGCCCGCTGCGGTCGTGAGCGCGAGCAGCGCCCGCTACCGGGAGGCCTACGAGCGGATCACCGGTCGCGATCTCGCCGACTGGCCGGGTGGGCGGGTATGAGGTACGCGGTCCGAGTCGAGGTGAGGCTTCGTGACGGGATCGCCGACCCGGAAGGAGCGACCATCGAGCGGTCGCTGCCCGCACTGGGCTTCGACGGCGTATCGGAAGTCCGAGTCGGAAAGAGCATCCGGTTCGTCCTCGACGCCGACAGCGAGGAGTCCGCTCTGGGCGAGGTCGACGACTTGTGCCGCCGGTTCCTGACCAACCCGGTCATCGAGGACGCAACGATCTCCATCGAGGCCGCGGAGGTGCTGCAGTGAGCACTCGCGTCGGCATCGTGCTCTTTCCCGGTTCGAACTGCGAGCTCGACGTCGCCGAGGCCGTGCGGTCGCTCGGCGGTGACGCCGAGATCCTCTGGCACGACGAACCGTCGCTGCGGGGCGTCGACGTGGTGGTCCTGCCCGGGGGGTTCGCCCACGGCGACTACCTGCGCCCGGGTGCGATAGCCCGTTTCTCGCCGGTGATGGAGAAGGTGGTCGCTTTCGCTGAGGCAGGCGGTCCCGTGGTGGGGATCTGCAACGGTTTCCAGGTCCTGACCGAAGCGGGCATGCTCCCTGGAGCGTTGCAGAAGAACGCCGGCTTGAAGTTCGTCTGTCAGATGGCGCAACTCCGGGTGGAGTCCGTCGACAGCGTGCTCACTGCGGGTCTCACAGTCGGCGATATCGTGAAGATGCCGATCAACCATTTCGAGGGGAACTACACTTGCTCTGAGCAGACATTGACTCGGTTGCGGTCCAACGATCAGGTCATCCTGCGATACGTGGGCAACCCGAATGGGTCACTCGACGACATAGCCGGCATCTGCAATGAGGGACGCAACGTCGTCGGTTTGATGCCCCACCCCGAACGTGCCTCACACGAATTGCTCGGCTCGCTGGACGGCGTCCCACTGCTGCGCTCGCTGCTGGCGCCGGCAACACCAGGCTGCGCCGATCCCCTTAGCGGCTAGTCCGGGTTCGCGGGATGCCCGCGTCCTTCAGCACTGACGCAGGGACGCCTACGGCCCTCCAGGCTGCGTAGCTGATCCCCTTGCGTTGGCTGTACGCCCCGGCGGCCTCGATGAAACCCTCCTCCAGGAGGGTCATGTCCACCTTGGCTTCGAGGCTTTCCAGTTCGCCCTGGAGATCCATCTGTTCCTGCAGCAGACCCAGTCGTTTCATCGGGTGGGCCTCGGGGATTTCGGCGTCGAGTGTTTCGAGGCGCTTCTGGATCGATTCGGGGGTGCGCTTCCGCCCCCGTTTGGGCTTGTGCGCTTCGAGTGCTTCGAGATAGCGCCTTATCGCTCTTCCCTGAGAACGCCCCTCGGCAAGAGCTGCCTTGTGGTCGGCACTGAGATTTCTGGTCGATTTCCGAGGACTCATCCCGCTGATTTCAGCAGAAATCACCTCGGTCTACAAACATGCCTGCGATTTGTCGAGCAATGCTTGGTTGCCTTGTGCTTCTTTGCCCGGTGCTAGCTGTGCTCACCACGCCCAATTCAACTCACCGCAATACTCGGGCGTGACCCGAATGTGACCTGTAGCACACAAGGCGGGCTTTCGGGCGACCTCAGCGAGCGCGGTAGGTTTCGTGTTGCCATGTCCGAGCCGTTGCACCGTGCCCTGGGGCTCACCGATGACGAGGCGGCCGAGATCGAGAGGATCCTCGGTCGCCGGCCCAACTCCCTCGAGTTGGCCATGTACGCGGTGATGTGGTCCGAGCACTGCTCCTACAAGTCGTCCCGCCTCCATCTCCGCCGCCTCCCTACTGCAGGCGAGGGCGTGCTCGTGGGTCCGGGCGAGAACGCCGGCGTGGTGGACGTCGGCGACGGCATCGCCGTGGCGATGCGCATCGAGAGCCACAATCACCCGTCGGCGATCGAGCCGTATCAGGGGGCAGCCACCGGCGTCGGCGGCATACTCCGGGACATCTTCACCATGGGCGCACGCCCCATCGCAGTCATGGATCCGCTGCGCTTCGGTCCGCTCGACGACCCCCGCAGCCGCTGGATAGCCGAGGGCGTCGTCAGCGGGATCAGCGGCTACGGGAACTCCGTGGGAGTGCCCACCGTCGGAGGCGAAGCAGAGTTCGACGAGACCTATCGTGACAACCCCCTGGTGAACGTCTTCTGCCTCGGCGTGCTGCCGGTGGAGAACCTGGTGCTCGGCCGGGCCACAGGTGTGGGAAACCTGGCCGTGCTGGTGGGGGCGGGCACGGGCCGTGACGGCATCGGCGGAGTGAGCGTCCTGGCATCGGCCGGGTTCTCCGAGGGCGAGGACGAATCGGCCAAGCGTCCCAGCGTCCAGGTCGGTGACCCCTTCGAGGAGAAGCGGCTCATCGAGGCCTGCCTGGCCCTCTACGACGCCGGGCTGGTCGTAGGCATCCAGGACCTCGGCGGTGCCGGGCTGACCTGCGCCACCAGCGAGACCGCCTCACGCGCCGGGATGGGGATGGACGTGGACATATCCGCCGTGCGTCGCCGCGAGCCGGACATGGAGCCTTTCGAGGTCATGACCAGCGAGTCCCAGGAGAGGATGCTGGCCATAGTGACGCCCCAGGACCTCGACGAAGTGCTGGCGGTGTGTCGCAAGTGGGAGGTATCGGCCGGCGTGATCGGCCGGGTGACGAGCGGCGGCTCACTGCGGGTCCTGGACGGCTTCGGCGGTGAGGTCCTCGCCGACATCCCGGCGGCGTCGCTCCATGACGACGCACCCTGCTATGACCGGCCCCGAACCCCGCCTGCCCGCGACGCGCAAGGTGACGATCACGTCGCGACCACCGAAGGGGTCGACCTCGGCGAGGATCTGTTGGCCATGCTGTTGGACACCTCCTGGGTGTGGCGCCAGTACGACCACCAGCTCTTCCTCAACACCGTCCTCGGCCCCGGTTCCGACGCGACCCTGCTGCGCCTCAAGCACCCGCTCACGGGACGCGACACCGGTCGCGGGCTGGCTCTCACGACGGACGGCAACCATCGCTGGTGCTCAGTGGATCCGCGCCAGGGGACGGCGATGGTGGTGGCCGAGGCGGTGATGAACCTGGCCACGGTCGGCGCACGGCCGGTGGCACTGGTCAACTGCTTGAACTTCGGGAACCCCGAGCACGGGGAGGTCATGTGGCAGCTCTCCGAGGCCATCGACGGCATGGCAGAGGCCTGCCGTGCCTTCGCCATACCGGTGGTCGGCGGCAACGTGAGCCTCTACAACGAGTCGGGAGGCGCCGACATCGCCCCCACCCCGGTCGTCGGGATGCTCGGTCTGGTCGATGGACTGGACGTCCCGCCACCGACGACGTCGTTGGTGGACGGTTCCCGACTGATCCTCATCGGCGACCACGTCGCCGCACTGGGTGGGTCCCGCTGGGCATTCGAACGTGGTCAGCGCGGTGGGCCGCTGCCACCGCTCGATCTGCGGGCTCATTCGCGCGTTGCCACCGCGGTCCGCGATCTGGTGAACGGCGGCCTGGTGAACAGCGTCCATGACGTGTCCGCCGGCGGTCTCGGGTTGTGCCTGGCCGAGATGGCGGTTCGGTCCGGTGTCGGGTTCAACGTCGCCGGCATCCACGGCCTGGCTGAGCTGTTCGGCGAGTCGCCCTCGCGCTGTGTCGTGGGCGCCGACCCGGAACTGGCCGGCACCGTTCTCAGGGTGTGCGAGAGCGCTGGTGCACCCACGACCGAGCTGGGCTTTGCCGGTGGCGCCCACCTCCATGTCGAGGACCTCCTCGAAGTGAGCCTCACGGAGGCCTCGAGCAGGTATCACGACCGGCTACCGTCTGCTCTCGGAGCGGGCACCACCCAAGGCTGACCGGGCTTGCTGCGAACGGCGGCCCCGTCAGCAGGAGTCCCCCACCCTCAGGAGCGTCACCCCCCAGATGGAAACCACCCGCACCCGCCGGTCCTCACTCGACAGCTGGCGCCTCACCCCCTACCTGCTGGCTGCCCTGATCCTGGTCCCGGCTCTTCTCCTCGTGGCCATAGCCCTCTTCGGAACCGAGGACAGCAGCGAGCAGCCGCCTGCTCCCGAGCAACCCGTGGCCACCACCGCCACCCCCCCCAGTAGTGAAGCCACCACGAGCGGAGAGATGTTCGGCTAACATCAGCTCAGCAGATGACGGCTATCTGAGACCGAGAGATCTGGAGGGCGATCTCAAGGCAAGCGGCGGACCGACCGATGGGGAGATCACCGTCGGTTGGTCGGGTCAATCGGGAACCTGGAGCAACCGGAGGGCATCCAAACCAAGCAGAGCAGCAACAACGAAGCCACCCCGCGAGGGCGGGGGAGAGAGGGTGATCATCGATGACGGCTCATGTTGGAGACGTAGGGCGGGCCGGAATCGAAGGGCTGGCCGCATCACCTGGCGCAGTGGCGGAGTGCCGGGAGCAGATCGCGGTGCCCCGCGGTGGGGCAGTGGCGGTCCTCGCTGCCGGCGTGGCACTCAGCTGGTTGGCCATCATCGCCACCCTCCTCGTGTACGTGCTGATCTGAGGCGGCGGTCCCTCTTCGCCGATCGGCCTCAGCCGATCTCCAGCCGGGGCACCCAGCGCAACCACTTCGGGAACCACCACGCCGCCCTCTTCACCAAATGGAGGGTCGACGGCACGATCATCAGCCGGACGAGCAGCGCGTCGAGCAGTATCGCCACCGCCAGGCCGAAACCGAGCTGCTTGATGGTGGGGGAAGGGTTGGTGGCGAAGGCGAGGAACACCGACGCCATGATCAACGCCGCAGAGGTGATCACGTGCCCGGTGGTTGCAAGCCCGCGCGTGACCGCCTCACCGGCATCGTCGAGGTCGTCGAACTCCTCCCGCACCCGGCTCACGAGGAAGACCTCGTAGTCGAGGGACAAACCGAAGAGGATCGCGAACAACATCAACGGCAGGAAGGACTCGATCGGGACCGTCTGCTGCAGCGCGATGACATCCCGCAGCCACCCCCACTGGAAGACGGCGACGACGACTCCGTAGGCGGCCAGGAAGGACAGGAGTGTCAGCAGCATGGCCTTGAGGGGCACGACGATCGACCTGAAGGCCACGAGGAGCAGGAGGAAGGCAGCAGCGAGGACCGAGGCGACGAACATGGGCAGCCCGGCGCTGATCTTGTCGGTGAAGTCGATCAGTTCGGCGGTCTCGCCTCCGACGAGGACCTCCTCTTGCGCCAGGGTGGTTCCCTTGACGGCGTCGGGTAGCACGTCGTCGCGCAGCTTCTCGACCAGCTCGGTGGTTGCCGGATCGTCCGGCCCCGTGTCGGGGATGACTTCGATGACGCCGATCTCCTTGTTCTGGCTCACGTCGGCCTCAGTTGCCGTCGATACGTCCTCGGTGTTTCGCAACGCCTCGGGGACGGTGATCTCGAGAGCTCGGAGCACGTCGGCTTCGTTGTCGGTGGTGAGCTCCGGTAGCTCGACCACGACCAGCAAGGGCCCGTTCTGACCTGGGCCGAACCCCTCGGCGAGGAGGTCGTAAGCCTGGCGTTGGGTGAGGTTCGTGGGCTGGCTGCCGTCGTCGATGATGCCGAGCTGGGCGCTGGTGAAGGGGATCGCCAGGACAACCAGGAGGGCTACCGGGAGGAGGAGGAAGACCCGGGGATGCCTGGCGTCGAGGCCCGCCCAGCGGGACCAGACCCCTTCCTTGCCGACCTGATCCAGCTTGCCCCACGGGAGGCTGAGCTTCTCTATGCGGCGTCCGATGAGCCCGAGCAGCGCCGGTAGGAGCGTCAGGGCGGCGGCGACGGTGATGAGGACGAACATCGCCGTGGTGAACCCCAGGGACGACACGTACGGGACCCCGATGATGAACAGAGCCGAAGCGGCAACCGACACCGTGATGCCGGCGAAGAGCACCGCCTTGCCCGATGTGGCCACGGCTCGCCCGATTGCGTCGTGTGGATCCTCTCCGGCGGCCAGCCGCTGCCGGAACCGGTTGGTGATGAGCAGCGAGTAGTCGATGCCCACCCCGAGGCCGAGCATCGTGCCGAGGATCGGGTTGACTGTGCCGATGGTGAAGAAGTGCTCGAGGACGGCCAGGGCCGAGAGGCTCGTACCGAGGGCGACGAGGGCGACGGTGAGGGGCATCAAGGTGAAGACGAGCGACCCGAACGAGAGCACGAGGATGAGCAGCGCCAGGCCGACGCTGATCTCGTCGGCGTACTCAGCGAGACCACCGGTGTCCGGGTTGAGGAAGTCCACGACCTCGCCTCCGTACTGGACCTCCAAGCCGGCGCCGGTGGCCGGATCGGCAGCCTTCTGCATCTCGTCGAAGGTCTCGGGGGTCAACACGTCGAAGTCCGTCACGTCGAAGGAGACGGTGACGAAGGAGATCGTCTTGTCCTTCGACACGTTGTTCGCCAGATAGGGGTCTCCCGTCGGGTCGGTCACCTCGGCGACGTGGTCGATCTTCTCGAGGTTCGCGACGGTCTCGCCGATCACCTGCGCGGTCGCTTCGTCGGTGACCTGCCCCGACTTCGCGTGGAACACGACCGTGGCTGTGGGGTCGGCGAATGCAGGTATGTCGTCCTCGGTGAGGTCGAGAGCCTCCTGGGATTCGGTTCCCGGGACCGTGAACACGTCACGGGTCTGGTGGTCGAGGCGGCCGCTGAGGAAGATCAGGGCGGCGAGCAGGATGATCCAGAAGGCGATGACCCACCAGTGATGGCGGGCCATGAACCGCGCGAAGCGCTCCATCGGCGAGACGGTAGTCGCCGGTTGTTCTTCGCTGGTCGTTCTTTGCCTCGCGGATGTGCGACCATGAAGCCGTGGGCAACCCCCGTATCCACCAGCCCGCCGGCCTCGGCTGCGACGCCGACACTCCGAAGGAGGCCTGCGGCGTCTACGGCGTCTACGCGCCGGGGCAACCGGTGGCACACTTGATCTACCTGGGTCTCTATGCGCTACAGCATCGCGGCCAGGAATCGGCCGGCATGGCCGTGAGCGACGGCGAGACCCTCACCGTCGTCAGGGACATGGGACTGGTGTCCAACGCCTTCGACGACCGCACCCTTGCCGCGCTCGAAGGCCATCTCGGGATCGGGCACAACCGCTACTCGACTACGGGGTCGAGCACCTGGCGGAACGCTCAACCGGTCTACCGCGACGTCGGCGACGTGGAGTTCGCACTCGGTCACAACGGCAACCTCGTGAACACCGCCGAGCTGGCCGACCGGGCCGGCATGCTTCCCGGCACTGCCACCAGCGACACCGACCTCGTCGCCGAGCTGCTGAGCGCAGAGATCCTTGCCAGGGACGACCTGCGCAGCGACGGCCGCGAGCTCGAGCTGGCGCTCATGGAGGTCCTGCCGTGCCTGGAGGGCGCCTTCTCGTTCGTGCTGGCAGACCAGGCACACGTGATCGGTGTTCGCGACCCCCACGGGTTCCGGCCGCTGTGCCTCGGACGCCTCGACAACGGCTGGGTGCTGGCTTCGGAGACCCCCGCCCTCGACACGGTCGGTGCGACCTTCATCCGCGAGCTCGACCCCGGCGAGATGGTCATGATCGACGCGACCGGCGTCAGGTCGGTTCATCCCTTCGCGGCGAGCAGGGTGGACCCGAGGCTTTGCCTCTTCGAGTTCGTCTACTTCGCCCGCCCCGACAGCACCCTCTATGGTCAGAACGTCCATCAAGCTCGGGTACGCATGGGTGGAAGGCTCGCCCAGCAGTCAAGCGTCGATGCAGACCTCGTGATGGGTGTTCCCGAGTCGGGCATTCCCGCAGCCGAGGGGTACGCCCTCGAGAGCGGTATCCCGTTCGGGCACGGTCTGGTGAAGAACCGCTACATCGGCCGCACCTTCATCGCCCCCAGCCAGGAGATGAGGGCGCTGGGAGTGCGGATGAAGCTCAACGTCTTGAAGGACAACGTGCAGGGCAAACGCCTCGTCGTGGTCGACGATTCCATCGTCAGGGGCACCACGACGAAGGCGATGATAGGAATGCTGCGCCAGGCGGGGGCGTCGGAGGTGCACCTCCGGGTCTCCTCGCCTCCTTATCGCTGGCCGTGCTTCTACGGAATGGACACCGGGACCCGCGGGGAGCTCCTCGCGGCGAACATGGAGGTCGAGGAGATCCGCCGCTACCTCGATGTCGACACGCTGGCGTACCTGACGCTCGATCGGTTGATCGAAGCGACCGGTGCGGTGGGAGCAGGCTTCTGCACCGCCTGCCTCACCGGCGTGTATCCCGTCGAGGTCCCGGTGGACCTGAGCAAGGGGGTGCTGGAGCGGGGAGAGGCTCAGCAGGTGGAGGGCGGCAGGTCCGCTCCGCTGCTCCCCACCGAGCAGCGAGGCCTCCCCGCCGACCAGGCCCGTCGAGAGTCCTGAGGGGCGGGGCGCTTGGGCGAGACCTACGAGAGGGCCGGAGTGTCGATCGCCGCCGGCGAGGAGGCGGTGGAGAAGATAAGGGAGCAGGTGCGGTCGACGTTCCGGTCCGAGGTCATCGGCGACATCGGTGGTTTCGGTGGTCTCTTCGCGTTTCCCCAGGACCGCTACCGCGAGCCGGTTCTCGTCTCGTCAACCGATGGTGTCGGCACCAAGGCGCTCGTGGCGCAGGCGACCGGCAGGTTCGAGACGATAGGGATCGACCTCGTAGCCATGAGCGTGGACGACATCGTCTGCCAGGGCGCCGAGCCGCTGTTCTTCCTCGACTACATCGCCGTCGGGCGGCTCGACCCGAACCACATCAAGCAGCTCGTCACCGGTGTCGCCGAGGGTTGCCGCCAGGCCGGGTGCGCTCTCATAGGAGGTGAGATGGCCGAGCACCCCGGCGCCATGGAACCGGGCGAGTTCGATCTCGTCGGAGTTGCCGTCGGTGTCGTGGAACGAGATCGGCTCATCACCGGCGACGCCGTCACCGAGGGAGACATCCTCATCGGCCTTCCCTCGCCGGGGCTGCGGTCCAACGGCTACTCACTGGCGCGACGCCTGTACTTCGACGTCGCCGGCCGTGGTCTCGACGACCCCGCCTTCGAGGGGGAGCGCGGCCACACCGTTGCCGAGGAGCTGCTTCAACCGTCGGTGATCTACGCGGCCTCGATCGTGCAGCTCGTCGGGGAGGTCGAGGTACACGGCGTCGCCCACATCACCGGCGGTGGCATTCCCGCCAACCTCGAACGGCTGCTTGGCCGCCACGTCGACGCCGTGGTCGATCCCCGCAGCTGGGAGACACCCCGTGTCTTCCGGGAGTTGCAGCGGATCGGCGACGTTGACGACGACGAGATGCGGGCCGTGTTCAATCTGGGTGTCGGCATGATCGTGGTGGTACCGGAGAACGTCACCCATCATGCGCTGGACCTCCTGCGCAGCGCCGGCCACCGCGCCGTGAGGATCGGCGAGATCACATCGGGAAGCGGCGGGGTTCGTTTCTCCTGACGCCCTTTTGTGGCAACTTGGTGCATGGAGGCGTCGCCCTCGTGCGTCAGTAGATGTGATGAGTCGACCTCGGGTCACAGCTGAGGAGAGAGTTGTCGAGCCGGACGCCGGTTCCGGCTTCGATCCGTTCTACCGATCTCAGTACGCCTCGATGGTGCGGCTCGCGTACCTGATGACCGGATCCGCCGCGACCGCCGAAGAGCTCGTACAGGAGTCCTTCCTCAGGGTGCACCAGCGGTGGGCCACCGTGGCCCATCCGACTGCGTACACTCGCCGTGCTGTTGTCAACGCCTGCCGGAGTCACAACCGGCGGCGCCGGGTCGAGGAGCGGCACCGACGCCGGGTGGACGAGCAGGTGATCGATCTCGACGCCGACGAGCTGTCAGACGCCTTGGCGGCACTCTCCTACCGGCAGCGTGCGGCGATAGTCCTGCGCTTCTACCTCGACCTCGGCGAGAAGGAGATAGCCGAAGCTCTCGGCTGCCGCCTGGGAACAGTCGGTCCTCTCATCACCCGTGGCCTGGCCCAGCTCCGTGGCGCGTTGGCCGATGAAACCTCGACCGGGAGGACTCAGTGATGGCTCACGACGTCATCGACTTCGAGGACGAGCTGAGGGAACTGCTGCAAGCGAGGGCGAACAGCCTGGCAGTGGCCGATCCACCGCCGATCGATGCCGTCACCTTCGCTCGACCGGCCCCCACCCGTGTCAGCCGTCACCGCGTGCCGCTCCTCGTAGTGGCGGCGGTTGCCGCTGTCGCGCTCCTCGTCGTCGCGGCGGTCTTGTTCACGAGCGAGGACGGCGAGGTGGTCACGACGGACAACGCGGGAGAAACCGTCGAGGGCGACGGGAATGCGACACCGGAGAGCGCGCCCGAGCCGGTCATGGTGCCGGTGGAGGATGCCCCATTGGTCGGGGACGGGTATCCACTGGTTGAACAGATCTTCCCGACGCCCCCCTGCAGCGACTTGCTGCCTTTCAGCTACACGCTCCTGCCCGAGGGCTTCGGTAGCCAACTGCTGGGTTGGGACCCGGCGGAGAACGTGCTCGACGAGGCGGGCCTGGTCCTGCCGCCGGAGGGGTACGACTTCTCGGTGGTCCACGTTGCCGCCGGCCCCGACCGCCACATCGCGATGACAAGGGCAGGTGTCGGTGGAGGCAGCCCCACCGAAGTCGCTGATCCGGTCCTCACCGTGACCCTGGAGGGTGTCGACTACTTCCTGCGTGGAGTCGGCGTCACCGAGGCCGAGTTGGCGGCCTTCGGGGAGGGCCTCGTCGTCTGCGAACAGTCGGCACCGGCGACAGCCACCCGTCCCGGCAGTTGACCGACCGGGGTGACCTCCCCCTTGTCAGTCGAGCCAGCCGATACGGCACCAGCTGCGGCTGCGGCATTCCGGGCATCGCATCCAGCGGCTGTAGGTTCGCCCCGGCAACCACACGGAGAACATCGCCAGGCGAACACCGACATCGGCGAGTGATCGCCGGGTGCGCACCCCGCAACCCGAGCAGTCGACCACGACGGTGCCGGGCCGGCGCTTGGCTGCCGAGAACAGCGCCTGCCTGCCGTCCTCGGTGGGCCCGGCGCTGATGACGTCCGGTGGAGCGCTCACCGGAGTCTCGAACAGCGCCCGCTTGCCCTGGGGGTCGCCGGAGGTCATCACGCGACCTCGAGCGTGGATGCCAGGGCCCTGTAGGCCTCCGCCCCCTTCGAAGAGGGCGCATGTTCCAGCACGCAGCGACCGGTCTCGGGTGCCTCGGCGACCTTCACCGACTTCGGAACGGGTGGCTGCAGCACAGTCAGCCCGTAGCTTGATTCCACATCTGCGATGACACGCCTCGCGAGGTTTGTCCGGCTGTCGAACATGGTGGCCACCACGCCCCGTACCCGTAGCTCGGGGTTGGTGTAGGAACGGACGTCGTCGATGGTCTCGAGCAGTTGGCCCACGCCTCGATGGCTCAGCGTCTCGCACTGGAGCGGGACGATCACCTCCCTCGCAGCGGTCAAGCCGTTGATCGTGAGGATGCCCAGCGAGGGCGGGCAGTCGATCAGGACCACGTCATAGCACGAGAGCAGAGGCTCGATGGCCCTCCGGAGCGCATACTCCCGTCCTGTCTTGGTGAGCAGGTGGACCTCGGCTCCGGCCAGGTCGATGGTGCTGGGCAGAACCGTCAGGTCGCCGACGGTGAGAGCGATCTGATCGGCGCCGGCCCGGCGCAGCATCACGTCGTGCAGCGACAGGTCGAGTCGCTCGGGGTCGATGCCGAGCGAGTAGGTGAGGCACGCTTGCGGATCGAGGTCGACCAGCAGGACGCGCTTGCCCACCGACCCCAGGGCGGACCCGAGGGAGTGGACGGTGGTGGTCTTGGCGACCCCACCCTTTTGGTTAGCCACCGCGATGACCCGAGACATGTGGAGCGAGTCTACGCCTTGGAGTCGTGGCCCGAGCCAGCGAACGGGTATGGAATGCGTCACTCAGGCGCCTGGTGCACACACCTGTTCCGGTCCGAGTTGGCCCGAGCCGGCCCGAACTGGTCCGGGAAACCGAATCGTTGATGTGGCGGCGTCGCGTTAGCCTCGCAAGTGATGGCCGACACCCCCACTGCCGCATACTCGATACGTCTCCGTGTGCGCATGGAGAACCGGCCCGGCATGCTGGGGCAGCTTGCCATGGCCATAGGGGACGTCGAGGGCAACATCTCCGCACTGGAGGGGTTCGAAGTCAAGACCTCGCATCTGCTCGAGGACATCGTCGTCAACTGTCGCAGCGTCGCCCACCAGGAACAGGTGATCCAGGCCTGCCAGAGCCTCGAGGGCATCGAGGTGATCGAGCACGAGGACCGCACGTTCAAGATGCACGAAGGTGGCAAGATCGAGGTTCTCTCGCTGGCGCCGGTGGGCGATCGCGACGACCTGTCGATGGCCTACACGCCCGGTGTCGCCCGCGTGTGCATGGAGATCGCCAAGAACCCGGCGGCTGCTCACGAATACACGATCAAGAAGAACACCGTCGCCATAGTCTCGGACGGAAGCGCCGTCCTCGGCTTGGGTGACATAGGTCCACAGGCCGCCATGCCCGTCATGGAAGGCAAAGCCCTCCTCTTCAAGGAGTTCGCGGGTGTGGATGCCTTCCCCATATGCCTCGAGGTCGACACCATCGACGAGATCGTCGAGACCGTCGAGCGTCTCGAGCCCGTATTCGGCGGAATCAACCTCGAAGACATAGCAGCGCCCGGAGCGTTCGAAGTCGAGGAGCGTCTCGTCGAGAGCCTTGACATCCCGGTCTTTCACGACGACCAGCACGGCACCGCGATCGTCGCGCTCGCGGCACTCGAGAACGCGCTGGAGATCGTCGACAAGAAGATGGAGGATCTCAAAGTCGTCGTCGCCGGGGTCGGCGCGGCCGGTGTGGCCGTGTCGCGAATCCTCATGAACGCCGGGGTGCGCAACATCATCGGGTCGGACCGGCAGGGCGCGGTGTACGACGGACGCGCCGGGCTCAACTCCGCTAAGCAGTGGTTCGCCGAGAACACCAACCCCGAGCGCTTGAGGGGCTCGCTCTCCGACGTGATGCCGGGAGCCGACGTCTTCATAGGGCTGTCGGGGCCCGACCTGATCGGTGTCGATGACGTGAGAGCCATGGCATCCGACCCGGTTGTGTTCGCGATGGCCAACCCTGACCCCGAGATCCGTCCCGAGCTGATCCAGGACATCGCCGCCGTCATCGCGACCGGCAGGAGCGACTTCCCCAACCAGATCAACAACGTCCTTGCCTTCCCAGGTGTGTTCCGGGGTGCGCTCGACGCCGGCGCCAAGCGGATTACCGAGAACATGAAAGTGCAAGCCGCAGGAGCCATCGCCTCGGCTGTCAGCTCCGACGAGCTTGCGCCTGATCACATCATCCCGTCCGTGTTCGACAAGTCGGTTGTCGAGTTGGTGGCGCGCGCCTCGTTCGAGGCGGCGATTGCCGACGGCGTGACCCGGGGGCGCTGACGCTTCGTGCGGCACGCCACTGCCATGGCACCTCCCGTAGCCGTGACCTTCGACTACTGGGACACGCTGGTCTGCGTCGGCGGGGACGAGGTCCAAGAGCGCCGCAAGGCGGCCTGGCTGGAGATGTTCGTCGAGGCCGGGCTCGACATCTCGATCAACGACCTCGATCGCATATTCGCCGGTGGTTGGGACGTCTTCCAGAGTCGCTGGCGTTCGAACGAACCGGCAACCGCCCGCGAGATCTGCGAGGTCATGTTCGAGATGCTCGAGGTCGTCGTGCCCGCCGAACTTGCCGACGGGCTCGTGGAGGTCGTCGAGCGGGGAAGCGACCCCGACCTCGTGCCGCTCACACCGAACATCGAGGAGACGCTGCGCGCTCTCGCTGACGCAGGTGTGAGGTTGGGCATCATCTGTGACGTGGGCATGACCCCCTCGAGGCGGTTGCGCGAGTACCTCGAGCACCACGGCGTGCTGCGCCATTTCGCTCATTGGTCGTTCTCGGACGAGGTCGGCGTGTACAAACCCCACCGGCTGATCTTCGAGCACGCCCTCGCCGGGCTGGAGGTGACGGACCCCGGTGCTGCGGTGCATGTCGGTGACCTCCGACGGACCGACGTGGCCGGCGCCCGAGCTGCCGGGATGGTCTCTGTGCGCTACGCGGGAGTCACTGACGACGCCGGTGACCCTGCTGATGGCACCCATGACGCCGATGCCGATCACGTCGTGGTCGATCACGGTGACCTGCCGGGCCTCCTGGGTGTTTGAGCGCCGGCCGGATCCCTATCCGACACATGTGCGACCAGGCCAGATCCGACTGCCGGTCTGACCTGGTTCGTGTGGTGGTCGGGCCCGGCGTCGATCCGGGGACCTTCCGCTTTTCAGGCGGACGCTCTGCCAACTGAGCTACCCGACCCTCGGATTCTCCTCAACGCGGTCCCGACGGGATTTGAACCCGCGACCTCCGCCTTGACAGGGCGGCGTGCACTCCAAACTGCACCACGGGACCTCTGATCGATTGACGGTGAGACTCCGCCCGGGTGCACCTTGTTCCCGGGCAGGTGCCACATTACCCCGATTGCTCATGCACCCGAACCAGTAGGGTGCGCGCAGAAGCAGCATGCGCCTGAAGGTCGTATCCCTGGTGGTTGCTCGGCGGGTGGCGCGCAAGCCGGCTCTGCGGCGTCGAGGGGATCGTTTGGGCCCTCCGGACACCGCGTCTGCGTGGAGCACCCGCGCAGGATTCGGGCTGAGCGAGCACCCCCAACGGGATTCGAACCCGTGTTACCGCCTTGAAAGGGCGGCGTCCTAGGCCTCTGGACGATGGGGGCTCGTGTCCCCTGGGAGATACCCGCGAGGGACATTGCACGATAGCAACGGTATGGGAACCAGCCCCGGCGCCACCAGCGACGAGCCAATCGCCGTGCCCGGCCCTACGCTACAAGCGTGAGCCACGAGCCGGCCCCGTGACCGGACCCACCCCCGAAGACGCACCCCTTCCGCCTCCGCCCCCCCGCCCCCCGCCGTCGGGTTGGTCGACCCATCCCTACCTTCAGCAACCGCTTCCGCTTCCGCCCCCCCACCCTCCCCGGTACTCGTCGCAGCCGCGAGCCCGGCGGCGCTGGTGGCCGGTCGTGGTGGGACTGGTGCTGCTCCTCGGTGCTGTCGGCGCGGGCTTCTACCTCTACGGATACGACAGCGGACCATCGCACCCCGCAGAGTGGGACTCTCGAGTTGCCGAGCTGGCGGTGTTCGTGGAACAGGCAAGGGGGCTCGAGTTCGACCGGCCGATCTTTGTCGACTTCCTCGACGAGCAGGAGTACAGCGAGTTCGCGCGGGTCGAGGAGAGCGAGTTCAGCGACGCCGACCGCGAGTACGCCGACGATCTGGTCGCGATGAGCCGTGCCCTCGGCCTCATGGAGGGCGAGGTCGACCTGTTGACCGCGGAGAACGAGCTGTACGACGCCGGTACCCTCGGCTTCTACAGCTCCGACACCGAACGGATCACGGTCAGGGGCGACGAGCTCACTTCTGCTGTCAGGGTCACGCTGGTTCACGAGCTGACACATGCGTTGCAGGACCAGAACTTCGATCTCGACCGGCTCGAGGACACCGAGGACCCTGCCGTCGCAGGCAACCTGCGAGCCGTCGCCGAAGGGGACGCGATCCGGATCGAAAACGAGTACATAGACGAGCTGCCGGCCGACGAGCAGGAGGAGTACTACGCCCAGACCGAGGCCGACGTCACCCAGACCGAGCAAGACCTCTCCGATGTGCCCGACGTGATGTCGACGCTGTTCGGGTCCACCTACCTGTTCGGGGAGTCCTTCGTGCAGGTGTTGTACGAGGACGGCGGGACCGCCGGTGTGAACGGTGCCCTCGAGGACCCGCCGCTGGCGGACGAGCAGCTCCTCGATCCGCTGACCTACTTGCAGGGAGACGCGCCGGAGCAGCCAGAGCTCGCCGGGGACGAATTGGGTGACGAGGTGATCGAAGAGGGGACCTTCGGCGCGGTCTACTGGTATGTGGTTCTGTCCGAACGGATCGATGCCCACGAGGCGCTCGACGCAGTTGAGGGCTGGGCGGGCGACGCCTACGTGGCTTACCGGAGCGGAGGCGAGGTGTGCGTCAGTAGCCGCTACCTGGCCGAGACCGACGAGGATGCCTCCGAGATGGAACGCGCCCTCGGGTCCTGGCTGGCGACGATGCCGGGAGAGGTAGCTTCGGTGGAGCGTGACGGGAACGAGATCGCGTTGGATGCCTGCGACCCGGGCCCGGATGCCGAGATCGGAGTGACCGGCAATTCCGGCGATGCGCTGATCCTCCCGTACGCGCGAAGCATCTGGGCAGCGTCTTATCTGGGACAAGGCATCGACCTGGAGACTTCTTTCTGTGCCGCCGACCAGGTGGTCGAGCAGGTGGGCGTCGAGGAACTTGTGAACGGCGACGAGGAGTACTTCACCAGCCCCGAGTTCCAGAGCTACTTCCTCGATGCCCTAGAGGCCTGCCGGTGATGCGGGGAGGTACTGCTGGAGGTTGCCGGCACTCAGGCCCTGGGAGCGCATCTGGTCGAGCAGGACCTGTAGATCCCATACCAGGCCGGGCTCGAAGTGCAACAGCACGATGTCGCCGGGCCTGAGCCGGTCTGACGCCGCGTAATGGATCCGTCCGGCCGCTACCTCCGCTGACCAGTGGATCAACGCGGTGTGGCCGCAGCTCTCGGCAATGCGCCTGATGTTGTCGTCGTACTCACCGTAAGGAGGCCGAAACAACGTCGGTCTGATGCCGAAGTGATGCTGGATGCGGTCGGCGTTGCCGCAGATCTCACGCTGCTGCTGCTCCCGTGGCAGCGTCGTCAGGTGGAGGTGGTTCTCCGAGTGGTTCTGGATGTTGCCCCCCGCGGCTACGAAGCCGCGCCAGAGGTCCGGGTTGGTGTCGAGTGGCCATCCGATCAGGAAGCCCGTCGTCGGGAGGCCCTGCGATCGCAGGAACCCGTAGAGGTCGGGGGCGACATGAGAGCCGTCGTCGATTGTGATGAACACGACCGGGTCAGCGGTTTCGATCCTGTGGACGACCGGCAAGGTCGGCGGAGGCGGAGTCGTCGTCGTGGTTGGCGCAGTCGTGGTGGTCGTCGGCGCGGTGGTCGTCGTCGAGGGGGGCGAGGTCGTGGAAGGCGGCACCGAATCGTCGCCGGAAGGAATCGTCTCGACCACGTCGTCACCGTCGAGGGCGGCACCGGCGAGCCCGACAGCGCCGAGGGCGATCACTGCCGAGCAGCCGACAACCCCTGCCATGGTTCCGCGGAGGCCACCCCGCCGACCCGGAGAAGCGAACACCTTGCGGCGCGGCAAGACCCGCCGGAGAGCGGCGCGCACCGGGCGGCGGCGGCGCCGGGGAACATCGATGGCAGAGGTTTCCGAGGAGTCCATGCGCCCTTCCGCGGCGCCAGGCAGGCTGGCTTCTTCTGCACCGCGACGACAAGCACTCTATGTGACGGTGGCCGGCCGGGTCCAAGGGCCTGATGAGGGCCGACGGGGCAGATCAGAGCGTGGTGCGGAGGGCCTTGACGATGTTGGAGAGCAGATAGCCCAGCCTCGCGTAGACGATGAACATGCCGGCTGAGGGGTGGGCGGGATCGGGTGGCACCATCTCCTCGGTCACATCGAGTCGGGTGCCCAGGACCAGCCGGATGTCGTTGAGGGCCTGCATCCATCGGAGGAGCCCTTCCTCGTCGACCGTCTCCTCGTCGAGGGTCCCCTCGACGATGTCGAGCGAAGCGAGCCGGTGTTCGAGCAGGTCGTCGTGAACCAGCGCGTCGTATTCGGCATTGCGCTTGTCGTCCGTGCCGTACGCCGGTGGGAACAGGCGACGCAGGGACGGATCGCCGGCGAGGAGGAGGTCGCGCATCTCGGGGATCATCGACCGGATGAGGTCGCGGTCGCCCTCACCCAGCCGTAGCCGGAACGTCCCGTCGCGGTTGGGCTGGATCAGCCTCACTACGGCGTCCAGGGTCTCTTCCAGGAGTCGCTCGAGCAGTTCCTGGCCCACCAGCAGGTCGGCATCCGTTGACCCTTCCTCTTGCTGGTCGCTGATCTGGAGGTGCGCCCCGAGCACGGTCGTCGCGGTCTCCAGCGCGTTCGCAAACCGTGCGAGCTCTTCTCGACCGAGCGAGGGCAAGCCGCTGAGCCGGCTGATCTGCGCCACTGCCTCCAGGCCGATCGAGTCGAGAGTGTCGTTGTCGACGACGCGCGGTTCCCCCGGTGCCTCGGGGTCGTCCGGGTCGGCACCCGCAACCAGGGTGATCTCGAAGCCGGGTAGGTCCTTTCGGGTGAACTCCCGTGGCAGACGGAACAGGGTCCACCGGAGCTGCTCGGCGGCCTCCGCCGGGAAGTTGAGCTCGTACTCGTCGGCGTCGTTGCGGAGTACCCATGGCTCATCGGAGCTGCTCCAGGAAGGCTCGCTGGGGACGACGTCTGACATCGTTGGCTGACGGTGGCGGGTTGCCGGTCAGTCCTGCTCCATGGTGGCCCACAAGCCGTGCTCGTGGAGACGCGCGACATCCATCTCCGCCTTCTCCCGGGATCCTCCGGAGACGACCGCCTTGCCCTTGTGGTGCACGTCCAGCATGAGCTTGGTGGCCTTGGCCTTGGAGTAACCGAAGAGCTTCTGGAAGACGAAGGCTACGTATTCCATCAGGTTGATCGGGTCGTTCCAGACGATCACCACCCAGGGCAGGTCGGGTTCGACGACTATCTCGTCGACGGGTTCGCGGATCTCGGTGGGAGCGGTGGACGGGCTCATCTGATCACCAGAGACGAGGGTACGCCCTCGTTCCCGACCTGAGAAGGTTCTCGGTGCGCCAGATCGTGTTCGGGTATTGGGCCCACCCGCCGGTCACCAAATAGGCTCTTGCAGGGATGCGTCAGACGATCCGCCCTCCGTTCGTCGAGCGGGTCAGCGCCTACGTGGCGCTGACCAAGCCGCGAATCATCGAGTTGCTGCTCGTGACCACCGTGCCGACGATGATCGTGGCTGATCGCGGGTTGCCCTCCTTGTGGCTCATGGCGGCGACGGTCATAGGTGGGTCGCTGGCAGCGGGCGGGGCCAACGCCTTCAACATGTACGTCGACCGTGACATCGACGCGCTGATGGAACGGACCAAGAGCCGGCCCCTGGTCACCGGAGTGATCGAGCCGCCCCAGGCCCTGGCCTTCGCGTCGATCCTCGAGGTCGTCGCCTTCTTCTGGCTGTGGGGCTGGGTGAACTTCACGAGCGCCGCACTGGCTGTGGCAGCGTGCCTGTTCTACGTGTTCGTGTACACCCTCTGGCTGAAACGCACGTCGACCCACAACATCGTCATCGGTGGGGCAGCAGGGGCGGTACCGGTTCTGATCGGTTGGACGGCGGTGACGAACTCGCTGTCCTGGGTGGCGATACTGCTCTTCGCCATCATCTTCTGCTGGACGCCGCCGCACTTCTGGGCCCTGGCGATCAAGTACAAGGAGGATTACTGCCGGGCCGAGGTTCCGATGCTACCCAGCGTCGCCGACTTCAGGACCGCCGCCAACCGCATCGTCGGGTACACCATCCTCGTGTGGTCACTGACCATCGTGCTCACACCCGTGGCCGGCATGGGGTACCTCTACACCGGCTCGGCGGTTGTGCTGGGTGGTGTGTTCTCCTATCTGGCGCTCAGGCTGCGCCGTCAGGAGTCCGCGGTTGCGGCCATGCGTGTGTTCTCGTTCTCGATCACCTACATAGTGCTGCTTTTCGGTGCGATGGCGGCCGATCGGTTGCTGCAGTACGGGCTCTGAGGATCGCAGGTTCCGCAGTTCGTGTCCTTGGCGTGCGCGCAGTAAGGTGCCGGGCCGCAACCGCGAATCGGCCCGACAAGGCATCCCCACGACATGACCATCACCGAGACTCGACCCGAATCCGGCGAGGTAGCGGGTAGGACCGCCGAGGAGACAGCGGGCCCCTCTGGCCTGTACCGCCTGCTCGGGACGAGCGACCACAAGACGCTCGGGCGCCTCTACATCGGGTTCTCGCTGATGCTGCTGGCGGGGGTGTTCACAATGGGCGCGCTATTGGCCGTCGATGCCGTAGACGTCGAGGGCAACCCGGTGTTCGGCGCCGCCATCGGACCGGCCTCGAGCAGCTACCTCCTCGGGACGGTCTTCTTCGCTCTGTGGCCGCTGTTGCTCGGGTTGGCCACCTACGTCGTGCCATTGCAGGTCGGATCCAGCACCATCGCCTACCCCCGAGCGGCCGCGCTGGCGCTGTGGACCTGGGTGGTGACGACGGGTGTCTACATCGCTTCAGTCGTCTTCGGCGGCGCCTACGGCGGTGCTGACGACGAGGCGGTCGCGCTCAGCAACGTGGCCTTCGGTGCGCTCGTCCTTGCGCTCCTCTTGGGCACGCTTTGTGTCATCGTCACCATCATCAGCCTCCGCCCGCGGGGAATGAAGCTCAATCGCGTTCCGCTCTTCAGCTTCTCGTTCCTCGCAGCCGGCTCGCTGGCAATGCTCACCTGGCCCGTCGTGCTGGCCAACGTCGCACTCGCGCAGGTGGCGCAGTTCGGCCCCGATGTGGTCAGCGAGACCTACCTCAGCGGGATTCGCTGGGCGCTGGACGTGCCGGCCGTGTACATCGTGGCGCTACCGGCTCTGGGCATCATCGGCGAGGTCGTGCCGGTGTTCGCCAGGCGCCGGCAGGCGCACTACGGCGTGATGCTCACAGGCCTCGGCCTCTTCGGCGCCTTCTCGTTCGGCGCATGGGCCCAGCCGGCTTTCAACATCGAGGTCCAAGAGCAGCTGCTGTTCGCCTTCATGGCGTTCCTGGTGGCACTGCCCCTGCTGCTGCTCCTCGGCGGCTGGTTCGGCGGGACGTTGCGCAGCGGAGAGCTCTGGTGGAGGTCGCCGCTCCTGCTGGCCCTGGCGGCGATCCTGCTGCTGTGCCTGGGTGTCCTCACCGGCGTTCTCCGTGTGCTGAATCCAGTCGACATGGCGCCCGAGCGCGCGTTCCTGGCCCAGAGCTCCTTCGTCGTGACAGCCACTGCCGCCGCCGCTGTGGCCGGACTCATCTACTGGGTTCCCAAGATCTACGGGGGGCTCTTCGCCGAGTGGCCGGCGCGAGTCGTCGTGGTCGTCTTCGTCTTGGGGAGCCTGCTGTACACGGTGCCGACGGGTATCTCGGCGCTGCTCGAGAACAACCTGTCGAATCCCACGGGACCGCTGCGCGCACTGGACGCGATCGTGATCGTGGGAGGCCTCGTCTTGACCGTCGCGGTGGCGGTGAGCGTGGGCGCCGTCATGAACGCCGCCAGGCGCAAGGATGGCTTCATCCCTGACAACCTCTGGAGGGCGTCCACCCTCGAGTGGGCGGTCGGCTGTCCCCCACCGCCGGGGAGCTTCGTGTGGGACCTCGCACCAGTCACCTCTGAAGCCCCGCTGGTCGACTTCTACGAGGAAGAGGAGGCGAGCAGCTGATGTCGATCATTCCCGTCGAATCGCCGGCGCCGGTGCTTCCCCGGCGACGCAAGCAGCTCTTCGCCACCGCCTATGCATCTGCGGGCGTGGTGATGTTCACAGTCGCCCTCCTGGGTTCCTATCTGGTCCAGCGAGCGGCCGACATCGAGACATGGCTGGCGGACAACTCGATACCGCTGCTCCAGCCCACCATGGGCTTGTTCACCCTGGTTCTGTCCGCGGCGGCCATGCAGTGGGCCGTTTACGCCATCTCCCGTGACATGCGCAGCCACGCGCTCCTCGCCACCGGGCTCACGGGCTTGCTGGGCATCGCGTACATCAACTCGATCGCTTTCCTCTACTCGCAGGTCGGGCTGGAGATGGCCAACCACTCCGAGGCACCCCTCTTCTACACCCTCACTGCTTCTCACCTGGTCTTCGTTGCCATAGGCGTCTTGTACCTGGCGGTGATGGCCTTTCGGGCCCTGGGAGGCCAGTTCTCTGCCCGTTACCCCGAAGGCATCTCTGCAGCTGCTGTCTACTGGTACGTCGTGGTGGGGCTGTACGGAGTCATCTGGTACGCCGTGTACGTGACGAAATAGGTCAGACATGTTCACCACCGGATCGAAGTTCTTCTACGGACTGGCCATACTCGGCTTCATCGCGGCGGGCTTCTATGCCGTCCTGACCGCATCTCACCCGGAGGGGATCTGGGACACGCTGACCGGTGAGGGCATCATCGACGTGCTCATCGGTCCTCTCACACTCGGTTACAAGGGCACTGTCGGCGATCAACTCGGCTTCTCGGTCCTGGTCGGCTTTGCCGCGACATGCGCCTCGCTTGGCTTCTTCCACACCGCGTTCCGCGATGCCGACCCGGAATCGGTCGCCGAGTTGGTTCACGCCGAGACGGTGCCCGTATCGGAACCGACGGGGTTGTCGCCCTGGCCGATCGTGGGAGCCTTCGGTGTGGCGGTGCTGCTGATCGGATGGGCTGCCAGCGAGGTCCTGTTCGTGGCCGGGATGGTGGCGTTGGTTCTCGTCGGAATCGAATGGGTCGTGCAGGCGTGGTCGGACCGGGCCACCGGAGATCCCGAGGTCAACCGCACCATCCGCAACCGGGTGATGGTCCCGATCGAGATACCCCTGGCGATCGTGATCGGCATCGGCGTCGTCGTGCTGTCAGTCTCCCGTGTCCTGCTCGCGGTCAGTGCCACCGCCGCGGCAATCATCGCGATCGTCGTTGCCACACTCGTGCTCATCGTTGCCTTCACCCTCGCTTCGTTCCCCAAGCTGAGGCAGGGAATCATCGCCTCGGCACTGCTCGTCGCGGGGGTCATCATCGTGGGCGCCGGTATCGGGAGCGCCCTTTCGGGTGAGCGCGATTTCGAGACGAACGACAGCGGGCAGGAGGAAGGTATGGCGGTCGTCGATCACGTGGCGGACTCATAGCCAGAGGCAACCCAGGAGCACTCGACCAGACATGACCCGGCAAGGCGAGATGAGCTATCCCCGACACAAGAGGAACCGATGGCTCGCGCTCGGCCTCGGTGGGCTGGTGCTGTTGCTGATCACAGCCTGCAGCAACAGCGGTCGTCCGCTCACGACGCTCGACCCGCAGGGGCCCGAATCCACCAAGATCCAGGACCTGGCCGGGCCGGTCTTCATCGTCGCCGGCGTCATCTTCATCTGTGTCGAGTTCGGGGTGCTGTTCATCGTGTCGCGATTCCGGCGTCGCAACACCGACGTCGACGGTGTCGACGAGCCCGAGCAGGTCCACGGCAACTTCCGGCTCGAGATCGTGTGGACGCTGATCCCCACCCTCATACTCTGCGGGATCGCGGTGTTCACCGCGCAGACGATCTTCGCTCTCGAGGAAGTGCAAGAGGACGCCCTACCTGTCGAGGTGATCGGCCAGCAGTGGTGGTGGGAGTTCCGCTACGACTTCGACGACGACGGCGAGCCCGACATCATCAGCGCCAACCAACTGGTCATTCCCGCGGGACGCCAGATCGATCTCTCCATTCGATCGAACGACGTGATCCACAGCTTCTGGATTCCCGCCCTCAACGGCAAGAAGGACGCAGTACCGGGCCGGACCCACAGCCTGCTCATCCAGGCGAACGAGCCCGGCGTATACGAGGGCCAGTGCACCGAGTTCTGCGGCATCTCCCACGGCTACATGCAGATGCAGGTCCGTGCCGTCCCCGCCGCCGAGTTCGAGGCTTGGAAGCAGAACCAGCTGGCACCTCCCGTCGAGCCGACAAGCTCGGCCGAATTGGCCGGCTACGAGATCTTCAAAGCCCAGTGCGCCCGCTGCCATCAGGTCAACGGCATCGACACCGAGGCCGAGGGCTATTCGAACACGGGACCGACGCCCGATCCCGACTACGGGGCCGACCAGGTGGCGAACAACGCGCCCAACCTGACCCATCTGATGAGCCGGTCGACCTTTGCCGGGTCGATGTTCGACCTCTATGCCGACACCGGAGACGGTGTCTGTCCCGTAGTCTCGGATTCACCGACGGCCGAGGAGCAACATTCTGCGGGCTGCACTCCCAACCTCGTCGATCTCGAGTCCTGGTTGCGTGACCCACCTGCCATGAAGCCCATGGCACCCGACGGGAACCGGGGCATGCCCAACCTGGGCCTCAGTGAAGAACAGGTCAGCGCGTTGATCGCCTACCTCACGATCCTGGAGTAGCGGAGAACCGAAATGGCTGTCACCGAGGAGCGACCTCTAGAGCTCGAGGCAAGCGAAGCGCCCGAAGTGGTCGAAGAACCGATGGGCGTGTTCACGCGTCCACGCGGTGGGCGCGGGTGGCGCTCGTGGGTCACCACCGTCGATCACAAGAAGATCGGTGTCATGTACGGCGCGGTGGCGCTGTTCTTCCTGGTCGTGGGCGGCGTGGAGGGCTTGCTCATACGGGTTCAACTCGCGACGCCCAGCTCCAGCCCCGACGAGCTGTTGATGAGCGCCGAGACCTACAACCAGATGTTCACCATGCATGCGGTGACGATGATCTTCCTGGTTGTCATGCCTCTGGCGGCCGCGTTCGCCAACTACCTGCTTCCCCTCCAGATCGGGGCGCGTGACGTGGCGTTCCCCAGGCTCAACGCCTTGAGCTTCTGGCTGTTCCTCTTCGGTGGCCTGTTCTTGAACTCGAGTTGGCTGCTCGGTGGTGGCCCCGACGGCGGATGGTTCATGTATGCGCCCAACAGCAGCGTCGTCTTCTCACCCAGCCACGGGGTCGACTTCTTCGCCCTCGGCCTGATCATCGCCGGTGTCGCATCGCTCATCAGCGCCATCAACCTGGCCATCACAGTCATCAACATGCGTGCTCCGGGCATGACCCTGATGAAGATGCCGATGTTCACCTGGATGGTCCTGGTGACCCAGCTGCTGCTCATCTTCGCCCTTCCGGTGATCACCGTGGCGTTGTTCCTGCTGATGTTCGACCGGCTCTTCGGAGCCAACTTCTTCAATCCCTCGGCAGGCGGCGATGCACTGCTGTGGGAGCACCTGTTCTGGATCTTCGGCCATCCGGAGGTGTACATCATCGTCCTCCCGGCCTTCGGGATCGTGTCGGAGGTTGTCCCGACCTTCTCCCGCAAACCCATCTTCGGCTACCCGTTCATGGTCTTCTCCGGTATCGCCATCGGTTTCATGGGCTGGGGGGTCTGGGCCCACCACATGTTCGCTTCCGGAATCGGCCCTGTGTCGGTGGCCGCTTTCTCGTTCGCGACGATGTTCATCGCGGTTCCCACCGGCGTGAAGATCCTGAACTGGCTGGCGACCATGTACGGGGGTCGCTTGCGGTTCACGACACCGATGCTGTTCGCGATCGGCCTGGTGGCCATGTTCACCATCGGTGGCCTCTCAGGCGTCACACACTCGATCGCTCCTGCCGACACGCAGCAGACCGACACCTACTACATCGTCGGGCACTTCCACTACGTGCTCTTCGGTGGCGGTGTCATGGGCCTGTTCGCCGGCCTGTACTTCTGGTGGCCCAAGGTGTTCGGTTACAAGCTCAGCGAGGCATGGGGCAAGTGGAACTTCTGGGTCATGTTGATCGGCTTCAACTTGACCTTCGGTCCGATGCACATCCTCGGGTTGCAGGGCATGTCGAGGCGGATCGCCACCTATTCCGAAGGCTACGGCTTCAACTTCTGGAACATGGTCGCGACCATCGGCTCGTTCATACTTGCCGTCGGTGTCTTGCTGTTCTTCATCAACATCTGGGTCAGCGCCCTGCGTCAGCGACGACACCCCGTTGATGTAGGTCCCGACCCTTGGGATGCGCGCAGCCTCGAGTGGATGATCCCCTCACCGCCACCCGAGCACAACTTCGACGAGATCCCCACCGTGACCGAGCTGGACGAGTTCTGGTACCGCAAATACGGTCACGACGAGCAGGGCCGGCTCGTTCGCATCGCCAAGACAGAAGATGTCGTCCAGAAGGGTGACCGAGCGGGTGTGCACCTGCCGTCGCCGTCGTACTGGCCGATCGTGCTCGCCTTCGGGCTTCCCTGGATCGCCTACGGCCTGATCTTCAATCTGTGGTTCGCAGTGTTCGGCGCAGCGTGCGTCATCGCCGGCGCCTTCGGTTGGGCGATGGAGCCACCCGACGATCCCGAGGCGCACCGCCATCCCGCCGGGCCCGAAGCCGACGCTCCCGAAGGCAAGTCGGCGGACGTCGAAGGAGAGGGGGCCCCCGTTGGCTGAAGCCGCGGCCATGCCGAGTGTCACCGTGACGGCGTCTGCTCGAGACGCGGAGCACCGCACCGCGACGGGCCTGTCGAACGAGAAGCTGGCGATGTGGGTGTTCCTCGCCTCGGAGTGCCTGCTGTTCGGCGGACTCATCTCCACCTACCTGCTCTACAAGAACAGGCCGGGTGAGGTCGTGGACCTGGCGGGTAACCCCGTGAAGGTCTCCGAGTTGTTCGACATCCCGTTCACCTCGGTCAGCTCGTTCGTGCTGCTCATGAGCTCGATGACCATGGTGCTGGCCCTGGCTGCCATCCGGCGGGGTGATCACAGCCGCTTCCGCCTCTGGATCGTGTCGACGGCGGCCTTCGGGATGCTCTTCATCAGTGGCCAGGTCTACGAGTTCACCGCCTTTGTTCGGGAGGGCCTCGGCTTCACCTCCAACGTCTCCAGCTCAGCCTTCTACACGCTCACCGGCTTCCACGGTGCTCACGTGACTATCGGCATCATCATGCTGTTCTCGCTTCTCGCCCTTTCCCTCAGGGGAGTCCTACCCAGCCGCAAGTCCGAGACCGTCGAGATAGTCGGCCTCTACTGGCACTTCGTCGACATCGTGTGGATTGTCATCTTCACGGTGGTCTACCTGATCCCTTGAGGTTCGACCCGATGAGCACTGACACGCTTGACCCCCGATCCGAGCAGGCAGAAGAAGAGCGCGCCGCCCACGAGCACCCACCGGACAGCACCTACATCAAGGTGGCGATCGTCCTGGCCGTCCTCACGGCCATCGAGGTGTCGACCTACTTCGTGGAGGACGAGGTCTTCCAGAACAACAGCACTGCCATCGTCATAACCCTGGCGATCATGATGGTCTTGAAGTTCGCGATCGTCGCTTTGTTCTTCATGCACCTGAAGTTCGACAGCAAGGTCTTCGGCAGAACCTTCGTCTTCGGGATAATCCTGGCCGGAGCCGTGTACATAGCCACCCTCACGGCCTTCGTGTTCTGGGACAACTCGGGTCTCGACAGCTATGACGATCCGCCCGACACCGATGTGCGGGAATCGCTCGAGCGGCAGGACGACCAACAGGACGGGTCGACGTCGCAGGGATGAGCATGCTCGCAGCGTACGAGTTCTGGCGTTTCCAGCCTCATGTGGAGATCTGGGTGCTGGTGGCGGGGCTCGTAGCACTCGGCTTCTATGTCACCCGGGTGATCCAACCGAAGGCGGTTGCTGTTGGCGAACCGCCGGTCAGCCGCGCACAGAAGGCGTGGTTCGCTCTCGGGGTGGCGACGTTGTGGATCGCGACCGACTGGCCGATGCACGACATCGCCGAGGAGTACCTGTACGCGGTGCACATGGTGCAGCACCTCCTTCTGACCTTCATCATCGCCCCGATGTTCCTGATGGCCTGCCCGACGTGGCTGGCTCGTCTGATCCTCGGCGAAGGTCGCGTGAGAAGGGTCATCTACTGGCTCGCCAGGCCCATCGTTGCCGCCATCATCTTCAATGCCGTTGCCGCCTTCACTCACTGGGCCCCGGTGGTGAACCTCTCTGCCGACAACGGCTTCTTCCATTACGGCGTCCATACGACAATGGTCTTCAGTGCTCTGTTGATGTGGATGCCGGTGGTCGGGCCTGTTCCGGAACTGCGCATCTCACTGCCGGCTCAGATGGTCTACCTCTTCTTCATGTCGGTGATCCCGACGGTGCCGGCGGCCTGGCTCACCTTTGCCGAGGGCACGTTGTACAACGCCTACGACGTTCCTCAGCGCCTCTGGGGAGTCTCGGTGGCCGAGGACCAACAAGCGGCCGGCCTCATCATGAAGATCGGCGGGGGTCTATACCTGTGGGCCATCATCACGGCGCTGTTCTTCCGCTGGAGCTCGGGGCAGGACAGGCGCAGGTACCGCGGCAAGCTGGTCACAGCCGCGGGGTCGGTGGTCGACACAGAGGACGACCTGCTCACCTATGACGAGGTCGCGCGGGAGTTCGACCGCCTGGGACCGGCACCGGAGGAGGACCGGAGTCCCAACTGACCTCGCGAGCGGGGTCAGGACGCGGCGAGACCCCCGACCCGGGTGGTGCGGCGGAGTAGGACCCACCCGAGCCGGGAGCCCGGTTCCCGGAGTCGCACGGGCGGCGGTTCGACTCCGGGTCGTTCCCCTGGGCCCAAGGACCCACTCCGCCTGGTTCCCGTCACTAGTCCGTTCGGCCTATGTGTCGGCCAACCGGGCCGAGGACTTGAATGGCTCCTCGTTCCCCGAGCTGATCTCATCCCCCACGAGAGCTGCGAGGTCCCGGGTGGCGCACGACCCGACCGCGGTCACTCCCAGCGGAAACAGGCTGCCGCGGCGGCCGGAAGAGCCACAGCCCAGATCACGAGCACGATCCAGGCCCGCCCCGCCACCTCCGCGCCCGCCTTGAGCGAGCCCACGACCACCTCCGAAAGAGCCGCCGCGGGAAGGAGGCGGGAAAGCGCGGCGAGCCAGTCGGGCAGTTCGCTGAGGGGAAAGACCATGCCTCCGGTGAGCAGGAACAGGAGCCAGAGCCCGTTCGCCAAGCCAAGCGTGACGGTGCCGGGAAGGGTGCCCGCCAGCAGCAGCCCCAGTCCGGCGAACGCCAGCGTGCCGAGGAGGACGCCCGCCGCGGCAGAGGGCCAACCGGTGCTGTCCGGCGACCACCCGAGCAGGTAGGCGACCGGTATGAGCACCGCGAATTGCACCGCCTCGATACAGACAACTGTCGATGCCTTGGCAGCCACCAGTCGCGGTCGACCCAGAGGCGTCGTCCCGAGCCGCTTCAGCACCAGATACTGACGTTCGAAACCGGTGCTGATGCCGAGGCTGACCATGGCACTCGACATGACCGCCAACGCGAGGATGGCTGGGGCGAGGAAATCGACGGGATCGGTCGTACCCGTCGGGAGAACCTCGACCATCGAGAAGAACACCAACAGCATCACCGGGATGACGACGCTGACGAGCATCTGCTCGCCCTGGCGCAAAGTGAGGGTCAACTCTGTGCGGACCTGGGCCAGGTATGCGCTCACGGGGGAGGCCCCTGCGCTCTCTCCTGCGAGTTGGTCGAGTTGCCTCGGGCGGTGCCCTCGACGGGCCTGCTACGGGTCAGCCGTAGGAAGACGTCGTCGAGCCGCTGCCTGCCGGCACGGAGGTCGGCGATCGCCAGGTCCCTTGCGGCGAGCCAGGACGTGACGGCTGCCACGTTCGCGGGGTCCGGCGCGATCTCCACGCGGTACTCGCCCACGCTGAGCTCGACGACCTTTCCTCCCACCGCCGCACCCAAGCCCTCGAGGTCAAGGGTGCTCGGACCGCTGAAGAGGATGTGGTCGGTCTCGCCGGCCACGAGCTCGAGCGGCCGGCCGGCGGCGACGACCTCGCCGTGGTCGATGATGATCACGTGGTCAGCCAGCTTCTCCGCCTCCTCGAGGTCGTGGGTGGCAAGCAGGACGCAGACGCCGCGGTCGACGAGGTCGCGCACGATCTCGCGGATCAGCAGCCGTCCTTCGACGTCGACACCGGCTGTCGGCTCGTCCAGGAAGGCGACCGAAGGTCGCCCCACCAGAGCCAGCGCCAAGGAGAGTCGCTGCTGTTCACCGCCTGACAACCGCCGCCAGGTCGTACGGGCCTTGCTGCTCAGCCCGACGCGATCGACCAGCTCCCCGGGGTCCAGGGGGTCCCGGTGGTAGGCGGCGAAGAGCTGCACGACTTCGCCCACGCGGATCCCGGTGTAGACGCCTCCCTCCTGGAGCATGACGCCGATCCGGGGCAAGAGTCGCGACCGGTCCGAGAAGGGATCGAGGCCGAGAACTCGCACCGACCCGCTCGTCGGCCGCCGGTAGCCTTCGAGGCACTCGATGGTCGAGGTCTTGCCGGCCCCGTTTGGACCGAGAACCACCGTCACCTCTCCTGCTTCGGCGGTGAACACGACCTGGTCCACCGCTGTCAGGTCGCCGTAGCGGATGGTGAGGTCGTTCACCTCGATGGCAGGCACTGCGTGACCGTAGCAATGCGTTCGGTCCGCGGGCGATCTCCGGCTACCGTGCTCTCCCATGCTCGATGTGCGCCTGCTTCGCACTGACCTCGAAGCAGTGGAGGCCGGCATAGCCCGCCGGGGGGGCGACCTGTCGCAGGTCGAGCGCGCCGCCGAGTTGGATCGGGCTCAGCGCAGGGTCAGCTCGGAACGGGACGAGCTCCGCAGCCGGATCAAGAGGATCTCCGAGGAGGTAGCTGGGCTGCGACGGGACGGCCGGATCGATGACGCTGAGGTGTTGCAGGCCGAGAGCCGGCTGATGGGCGAGGCGGAGAAGGCGCTGGCCGCCGAGTCCGACACCCTTGCGGGTGAGCTCCGGGAGCTGTTGCTGCGGATTCCCAACCTCCCGGCTCCGGACTGCCCCGATGGCTCCGGCGAAGGTGACAACGTGGTGCTGAGGGTCGTGGGGTACGAACCGGACGCCTACGGTGGGTCACAGAGGGTCCCGCACTGGGAGATCGGGTCAGAGCTCGGCATCCTGGACCTCGAGCGTGGCGCCAAGCTCTCGGGTTCGATGTTCCCCTTGTATCGCAAGGCAGGTGCCCAGCTGGTCCGCGCGCTGTGCCAGGTTGCGCTGGATCGCAACCGTGATCTGTACGAGGAGATCAGACCGCCGAGCCTGGTCCGCACCGAGACGATGGTGAGTACCGGGCACCTCCCCAAGTTCGGCGACGACGCCTACCACATCGAGCGCGACGACCTGTGGGGGATCCCCACCGCCGAGGTGCCACTGACATCGATGGGTAGGGACGAGATCCTCGACGAAGCCGATCTGCCCATGCGCATGATGGCGTACACGCCGTGTTTCCGCCGCGAAGCCGGGGCCGCCGGCAAGGACACGAGAGGCCTGTTACGGGTGCACGAGTTCGACAAGGTCGAGCTGCTCGCGTACGCGACTCCGGAGCAGGCCGAGGGAGTTCATGCCGAGATACTCGAGCGGGCCGAAACGCTCATCGAAGCTCTCGGGCTCGCCTACCGGGTCCTCGACCTGTGCTGTGGGGACATCGGCAACTCGTCGGCGCGGACCTTCGACATCGAGATCTACGCGCCCGGCGTCGATCAGTGGCTCGAGGTGTCGTCGGTGTCATGGTTCAGCGATTACCAGGCGAGACGAGCCGGCGTCCGGTATCGGCCGGCCGGCGGGAAGGGCACGGGGGTCGTTCACACGCTGAACGGCTCGGGCCTGGCTGTTCCGAGGGTCTGGGCAGGAATCGTGGAGACGCACCACCGGCCGGACGGGGCGATCAGGATTCCCGACATCCTGGTTCCTTACATGGGCGGTCAACAGACCATCACCTGACCATCCAGCCTCAGTCGGGGACCAAGGGTGGCTAGTTCCCTCGGGGGCTGCGCCCCCGACGCACGGCCTTCGGCCGGGCTCCCCCATCGGCCGGCGGGGACCCCACCCCCACCGGCGGCGCTTGCCAAATAGCCAACAATTTGTCGATGCTCGCCCCGCAAGCACCTCGCCCCGCAAGCGCCTAGCCGACCGCAGCCCTGTCGTCGGCTGTGGTGTCGACGCCTCGAGTCGGCGGACGAGTTTCGCCCGCTTCAGTGGCGGCGTGTCGGCGGCCGAGGAATCGCCATGCGATCACGCCCGTCACGGCAGCAGCTATCACAACGCCGAAGATGATGCCCAGCCTGGCGGTGCCGTAGTCGTTGATCCAGCTCTGTATGGTGCCCTGCCAGCTCTGTAGAGGTGGGGTAGCGGCATCGAGGTTGTCGTTGTTGATCTGGATCTCCCAGTACCCGTAGTACATGACGTAGACGCCGGCCACCACGAGCAGGATCCCCGAGACCCTCGTGACGTAGGGCAGGAACCGCCGCATCGCGTGCACCAGGCCCTGCTTGGCGAAGGCCACCGCGAGCGTGAGCACGGCCAGTACGAGCCCCATTCCCAGGCCGTAGGCGAGGAACAGCACGAAGCTGTCGAGGGGGTTGCCGGTCGACGCCGCGTTGATCGTGTTCGACAGGAAGATCCCCACGGTGCAGCTGAGGGACGCCACTGCGTAGGCCACGCCGAAGAGGAACATCGAGGCTGCCTGGCGGCTCCCCGTACCCAGTTGCAGCTTCGGCAGCCTCACCGTGGGCTCGAACCCTCGGAGCATGGCGATGCCCAGACCGACGACACCGATTCCGATCACGACGGTGACATACGGCAGGATCTCTCCGATGACGCCGGCGACGGTGCCGAAAACGAGGCCGAACAGGCCGAACACGACGATGAACCCGAGCGTCAGGGCTCCGCTGACACCTACGGCTTTGAGTATCGCCGCGCCGCGGTTGGACGCGGTGGTCTCGGGATCCTCAAGGCCGAGGAAGTACGACAGGTAGGCGGGGAGCATGGCGAAGCCACACGGGTTGAAGGCGGCGACCATCCCGGTCGAGAACGCCAGGGCTAGCTGTGTGCTGGTCAACGCAGTTCCTGGTCGATCATCTCTCGGAGCGCCTCTTCGGTGAGCAGGCCGCTGTTGACCTTGGCGACGGTTCCGTCCTTTGTGATCAACACGGTGTGGGGCATCGCGATCCCGCCGAACTCGCTGAGCAGCGTCGAGTCAGGGTCACGCGCGACGTCGAAGGTGACGCCGGTCTGTTCGACCAGCTCGAGGCCGTCCGCGACCGTGTCCCCGACGTTCAACCCGAGGAAGGAGACCTCGCCGGCGAGATCGTCGTAGACGGCCTCGAAATCGGGCATCTCTGTGACACAGGACGCACACGTCGTGGAGAAGAAGTTCACGACCAGCGGTGCGCCTTCGTAGTCGGTCACCGAACCGGTCGAGCCGTCGAAGTACTCGAAGGCTGTGGCAGGTGCCGGCTCGCCCGGATCGAGATCGCCCGTCTCGGCAGTGGACGCTGACGCATCAGCATCGAGTACGTCTTGCACGTCCAGCGGATCAGCGTCGGAGCCTCCTCCGGCACGCAGAATCACGACAGCCACCAGCAGCGCCACAGCCAAGGACATGGCGGTGACGCCGATGATCACGTGCAGGGGCAAGCGCTCGGGCCGAGTCGAGGTATCTGGAGGGGTGTCGATGCCCTCAACGGTAGCCATGCCCGTCATGGAGTGGCATTCGGTACGGATGAGAGTTGAGTGAGACCTGGCTGTTCGGGTGTTCTGCCTGCCCCCTCGGCGGGCCGGGGCTCGCATCAGCCGTTGCCCCGGCCCGCGGTGCGGGTTGGTGCACCTTGGAACTCCCCCGGAGCAGAAGCCGCCGGAACGAAGCTGGTCTACGCCGTTTGAAGATCTTGGAGGTGATCCGGTATCGGTACGACCGGGAGCTCGTCATCGGGACGGGGAGTCTTCGGTGGGCGTCCCCGCCGGCGCTTCTGGGCGACGATCCGGCCGTTGATGAACAGCTGCCCACCCCAGACCCCCCACGGCTCCCTCCTGGCCATCGCTCCCTCCAGGCACGGGGCCAGCACGGGGCATTCGGCGCAGATCGTCTTGGCTCGGGCTATCTCGTGCAGTTCTTCCGAGAAGAACACGCGCGTGAAGGTGCCGGTGCCGTCGGCGCAAAGGGCCTGGCTCCACCAGGCCCTGGTGTCGTAGTCCTGTGCTGTAAGGCGGGCGAACACGTCGCCACCCCCTTGTTGGTTGGTGACTGAGAAAGCAGAAAGGCCGTCGGGGTGTCCCGACGGCCTTTCGGAGAATCTTTCTTCGCAGCGCTCTCTAGGGCGAAGACTCCTCCAGGCCTCGGGACCGGAACTGGGTGCTCACGTGGTCGCGGTGCTTGGGCGTCGACCAGATCACTGATCCGGCGGAGCCGAGGACCGCGATGTCGGCGGCGGCGAGAGGCCGAGCGTCACACGGGAGCGCCGAGCCCATCTCAGGGCCATGCATCGTGGTGGCGCTGCGGTACATCTCGATCAGTCTCGCTCGTCCTGCGTCTACGTTCGTGTGGGCGTTCTTCCCGCGATTCTAGTTCGCGGGCAAAGGAATCCCGCTGCCGATTCAACTCACTGCTGGAACTGCTGTCAAACCATTTTCCGGGCTGTTGGCCCGAGCATCGTGGCTGTCCCGTTCTTGGCAGCAATACCCCCTCCATGCGCTGAAAACGCTGCCAAGAAGGTACTCTGCGCCGAATGCGCGGCCTGGAGAGGTCATGTGCGTTCGAGCTCGTGCCGCGTCCGGGCTCGGGCCGACTGGTCAGCCATCAGCGACGCACCCGTGCCGGTGACTGCGACACCCGTGGGCTCATCCGCCTCGACGGCATAGCCCGCTACATGGAAGACGTCGCCAACGACGACATCGTCGATGTCGGTCTGCCCCGAGGCCACAGCTGGGTGGTGCGGCGCACGCACATCCGGGTGGAGAAGGCGGCGACGATCGGCGAGATGGTGACCTGTAGCACGTGGTGCTCGGGTCTCGGCCCGGCTTGGGCCGAACGGCGCACCTCTATCGAAGGTGAGCGCGGTGCCGAGATCGAAGCGGCGAGCACTTGGGTGTTCATCGAGCTCGGCTCAGGACGTCCTGCGCGTCTCGTTCCGCAGTTCGTCGACCTCTATGCGGAGGCCGCGGGCGGAAGGCGGGTGAAGGGTCGCCTGATGCACCCGTCGCCACCGGCTGACTCGACCCGCCGTCGCTGGCAGCTGCGGCACCGCGACTTCGACGTGCTGGGCCACATGAACAACGCGGCCTACTGGGAGGTCGTGGTGGACGAACTCGCCCGCCGGCCCGACATCGGTCCTCGGGTGTGGGCCGAGGTCGAGTATCGCGCTCCGATCGAGGTCGGTGACGAGGTCGAGATCCAGGTCTGCGAGTCGGGTTCGTCGCTGGAGGTCTGGCTGAGTGACACCCAGCGCGTCTACGCGTCCACCGTCGTGGCTGCGCTCGAAGGCTGCACGTGAGTCAGTGGTCGATCGTGAAGAGCAGCCTGCCCTCTTCGTCTTTCCGGCTGCGTGCCCTCCCGCACAGTCGGAGGTGCTCGAGGTGGGCGTAGGTTTCGGACTCGGCCATCGGTCCCCATGAACGAGGCTTGAAGAGATGGTGCGAAAGCTCGACTACGTCGGCTTCGCCGATCTGTTGGCTGATCTCCACCAGCTTCTCGAGTCGTTCCTCGTGGTGGCGATGGATGTCTTCGACCCGACCGGACAGGTCGGTGAACGGGTGCCCGTGAGCGGGTAGCACATGCCTCACGTCGGGAAGGGCGGCCACCTTGTCCAGCGCCGTGAAGAACTGGGCGAGTGGATCGTCGCTCAGGGCGATTCCGGAGATGTGAGGGGTGATCGTCGGCAGCACATGGTCGCCGGCAAGCAAGACCCCACCTTCGGGGTCGAAAAGGCAGAGATGGTCGGCGGTGTGGCCGGGTGTGTGCACCGCGAGCCAGTCGCGGCGCCCGAGGCGGATCGTCTCGGCGTCCTCCAAGCGCTTCGTGGGCCTAGGGGTGAGGAAGCCTCGCTTGCTCAACTCGTCCCAGCCCCGGAAGCGGAGGAGCTCTTCGGGTCCGGGCCCGAACTCGATAACGCCCCACGGTGTCTGGCGTCGCGGCAGATCCGGCAACTCGTCCCCCTCGCCCATCACGAGGTCACGCCAGGAAGAGCTGTCGGTGATGGCCTCGGGGCTCTCGTCCTTCTCGGCCGGATCGAAGATGGTGCGGAATGCCTCGTGGGCCACAACCTCGGTGCCGAACTCGAGCTTCAACCTGCCGGCTCCACCGAAGTGGTCAGGGTGGGAGTGGGTGACCAGCACGGTGTGGATGTTCGCGACCGAGGCCCCGGCCTGCACGAGTCGCCGGCGGAGGATCTTGTGACTGTCCGGCCCCGGAAGGCCGGGGTCGACCACGGCGAAGCCCCGTTCGTCCTCGATGGCGTAGCAGTTGACGTGACCCAAACCCGGCATCATGACAGGAAGCTGCAGGCGCAGGATTCCCGGTGCCACCTCGGTCACTTCCTCGTCGGCCGGCTGCTTCTCCTGACGATCCAGCCCCTCGTCGCGGGTGCCGGTCGCCTCGCGGGCGGTCTCACTCACGAAGCCGAGGCTACCTGACTGCCCTTTCAACCCGGAAGACGGTCCTACGGTAGTAGCGGAGCTCGGCGATGCTCTCCTTGATGTCCTCGAGGGCCCGGTGGGTGGACGACTTGGATGGCGCGTTCTCGTATGCCTTCGGGTACCACCGCCTCGCCAACTCCTTGATGGTCGAGACATCGATCGAGCGGTAGTGAAGGTAGTTCTCGACCTCTGGTAGATGGGCGTCGAGGAAGCGGCGATCGGTCCCGATGGAGTTGCCGCACAAGGGCGCGGTTCTCGGCTCCGGCACGTGGAGCTTGATGAAGTCGAGTGTCTGGCGTCCGGCGGCTTCGAGGCTGAGGTCCGATGCCCTGATCTGGTCGATGAGCCCGCTGGACGTGTGCATGTCCCTCACCACCTCGCCCATCCTCGCCAGCTGCTCGTCGGGCAGGTGGATGACCAGGTCGGGCCCTTGGGCGATCAGCTCCAGGTCGTCATCGGTCACCAAGGTGGCGATCTCGACGATGACGTCCTGCCTCGGGTCGAGGCCGGTCATCTCCAGGTCCATCCAGACGAGCACGGAGCCGATCGTAGCCAGCGGCCCAGCCGGATGGCCCGGCCCGATCTACTCGCGCCCTCAGGGCTAACCTGCACGTGTGGTCCAGATCCCGGTCTGCCGTCTCGACAACGAGCTCCCACTCCCCGCATACGCCCGTCCCGGAGACGCGGGTTTCGACCTGAGGGCCCGCGAGGCCGCGGTGCTGAAGCCGGGTGGCGGCAGGGCCCTCGTCCCGACAGGCCTGTCCCTCGCCATCCCACCCGGATACGCCGGGTTCGTGCAACCTCGCAGCGGCCTGGCTCTGGCCCACGGCGTGACCTGCCTCAATACGCCGGGGCTGATCGACTCCGGCTACCGCGGCGAGCTGAAGGTGCTCCTCGTCAACACCGATCCGGCTGAGGAGTTCCGGGTCGAGCGGGGAGAGCGGATCGCTCAGCTCGTGGTCCAGAGAGTGGAGCAGGCCACGCTCTGCGAGGTCGACGAGCTCGAGGACAGCGAGCGAGGAGACGGCGGCTTCGGACACACCGGCCGCTGACACCCGGTCAATCGGTCCGATGCGTCTTCATCAAGCTGATGCGGTTCGAACCCGCCTCCACCTCGTACTCGTCGACGAGACCGTCCACCAGCAGCGCGAACCGCTCGGCGCTTTCCTCTGAAGGAGCCCTCCGCCCGTCCTCGAAGTCCACGACTGCCTCGAAGCCAAGTGCGCCCGCGAGCAAGCGGTAACGGGCAGTGAGGTGACCACCAGCCGGTTCCCGGCCGAGCAGCGCGATCATCGCTTCGTCGACAGCCAAGCGGAGATCCTCGACCTCACGGAACGAGAACTCCAACCGGATGGCCAGGCTCGCCGCGGCGACACGCGCGATGCTCCCGTACTCGTGCATCGCCGGCAGCCGGAGGCGAATCTCTTCGGAGTTCTGCTGCACCACCTTCAGCTTCTCACGCTCATGGGAACGCCGAGCGCATCAAGGACTCACGGGTGGCACGGTTTGGTCGAGCCGCCGCCGAGATCGGCCCACACGACTTGTCGACCGCAGCCCATCGGCGGGCGCTCTCAGGATCCGCCGGCGCGGTGCTGTTCGACGCTGAGCGCAGCAGCGACAAGGCTCATGATGCCCGAGCCGTAGACGTTGCCCGTTGCAGGGTCGCCGGCTCCAGAGCAATCACTGTCTGCCACCACAGTTGCCGTGGACGTCAACGCGCTTGTGGCTTGGGAGTCACCACTGAGCGAGGGGCCACACCGATGTCCGGTAGCGCACCTGCGGGCCCGTCGCCTCCGACCGCCAGCCCTGTTACGTGAGTTCCGTGACCGTTGGGGTCGCAGGGTCGAGCACACTCGCCGGTTGGGTCCCACCAGGCGTGATCATGCTCGATCTTGCCGGAACGGTTGCCCGAGTAGCCGTCCAGGAGCGCTGGGTGGTCGTACTGCGCTCCCGTGTCGATCACGCCCACCAGGGACCCCTTGCCCGTTGTGCCCTCCGCCCAGAGCGCAGGCGCTCCCACTGTGTCGATGTTCGACGTCGGCCCGTCACTCAGCTGCGCTGTCTCTGCGAAATCAGAACTCCTGTCGACGCTCTCGAAGGACACATCTGCAGCCGAGACGACTTGGCTCACGTTCGGCAGCTGGGCCAACCGGTCGCCGAGCTCCCTCCCGCCCGTGAGGACCATAGCGTTGCTGATCCACAGGCTCTCGAAGTCGATGCCGTCTCGTTCCAGGATCTCCCGGGCCTCGGCCTGGGATGTGCACGGCGGTTCTCGATGCCATCGGCAACGTCAAGACCTCGGTCGACATCGTCGTCTACGAGATGAACGCACCCGGCATCAACGACGCCTTGGTGGATGCGGTGAAGCGCGGGGTGGACGTGCGGGTGATACTCAACGGCCAGTGGTGGTCAGGCCGGCCTCAGCCAGACCCGACGTACTACAAGCTCCAGTTCGCTTACGACCTCAGCAACGAGGTAGCGCCGGCGGCAAGCGGAGCCGGGGCCGGAACCTTCAGCGCTCATTGGGCCAGCAACAACTTCAACATCACACACCAGAAGACCGTCGTCATCGACGCCGTGGATGCCGACGGAAAGCAGTTCGCGTCAGCGGCTGATCTGCCCGATACCGCTTCCACGGTGATCCTCACCGGTAACCTAGATGCCTACAAGTACGACCCGAGTGACCCGAGCACGTGTCCCCAACCGTGCAACTTCTATGGAGCACGGGACTTCTATCTCACGGTGACGGATCCCAATCTCGTCCTCGAGGTCGAGAAGGTCTTCTCGTCGGACTTCACCTACACGCCAAGGTGATGACGGCCGACCAGTCCATCGCATACATCGGATCGACCAACATCTCGGGTAACTCGATGAACTTCAACCGTGAGCTGGGGATGGTCATCGAGGACGCCGGCGTCCTGCAAGCGGTTGGTGAGACCTTCCAGGCGGACTTCAACAGTCCGGACGCGACTCCCTTCGAGCCAGGTGCCGCCCTTGCTGCGCCGGACTCGGAGCTGTTGGAACAGTACTCTCAGCCCGAGGTGGCCGAGTCGAGCGGTTCCCAGACCAGCGTGCCGATGCCCTGCGGCGTGATCACGGTGCCCTCCGGCTGAGAGCATCCGCCGATAGGCGCCGCTTCGATCTGGCGGTGCTTCGGCCGGCAGTGACCCACGGGATACCATGAGCCCCCAGCACCTCCGAGGCGAGCGCTTTCCGAACACCGCACTCCCGAGGAGTGCTCCTGTCGTCAGCCCCCTGACATTGCTCGGGTCCTCATCGTCAATGGTCAGGGCTAGGAGAAGCCAGAACTGAGCGATTACCCGTCACGGTGGGAATGCGACGTAGTGCTGGTCGACGGTGAGACCGTTCATCTGCGACCCATCCGGCCGGCGGACGCCCCCCGGGAGAGGGCGTTCCTGGAAGGCCTGACTCCGGCGACCCTGTACCTGCGGTTCCACGGGGCCAAGAAGGCGGTCAGCGACCAGGAGATCGAGCACTTCACGAACGTCGACTACGAGGATCGCATGGCGCTCGTCGCCGAGCAGGGCGACGACATCATCGCCATCGGTCGCTACGACCGGATTCCCGGATCGGCGAGGAGCGCCGAGGTGGCCTTCGTCGTGGCCGACGCGCACCAAGGTCGAGGGATCGGGACACTGCTGCTCGAACATCTCGCCGCCGTCGCAAGCAGCAACGGGCTCGAGCACTTCGTGGCCTATGTGCTGCCGGAGAACACGGCCATGAGAAGGGTCTTCCAGGACGCCGGGTTCGAGAGCGAGTCGACTCTCGAAGCGGGGGAGGTTCGCTTCGCTATCCCTCTCTCGTTGACCGATCGCACCATCGCGGCGTTCGAGGCCAGGGAGCAACAGGCACGAGCCCGTTCGATCGCCCGTCTCCTCGAGCCTGCGTCGGTGGCGGTCGTCGGGGCGGGGAAGCACCGTGGCAACGTGGGCCACGAGATCTTCAGGAACGTCCTGTTCGGGGAGTTCCAGGGACCCGTCTATCCGGTCAACCCGGATGCCACCCATGTTGCCAGCGTGGCAGCGTATCCGAAGGTGTCCGCCATTCCGGGTGCGGTCGACCTCGCCATCATCGCAGTCCCGACGACCGTCGTGGCCGAGGTCGTCCGGGATTGCGCTGCCAAGGGGGTCAACGGCCTTGTCGTCGTGTCGGCCGGATTCGCCGAGACGGGCCAGGAGGGTGCCGTCCTCGAACGAGAGATCGCCTCGGTGGCACTTCGCAACGGCATGCGGATGGTAGGCCCGAACTGCCTCGGGGTCATCAACACGAGATCGGACATCAGGCTGAATGCCACCTTCGCGCCCGACCCGCCGCGCCCTGGTCGGGCGGGCTTCATGTCGCAGTCCGGCGCTCTCGGAATAGCCATCCTCGACCAGGCCGACGACCTCGGCATCGGCATATCGACCTTCGTCTCGGTGGGGAACAAGGCAGACGTGAGCGGTAACGACATGCTCGAGTTCTGGGATGGCGACGAAGACACCGATGTCGTACTCCTGTACCTCGAGTCCTTCGGTAACCCGCGGAAGTTCGGGCGAATAGCACGCCGGGTATCCCGATCGAAGCCGATCGTCGCCGTGAAGAGCGGGCGGTCGGTGGCGGGGAGGCGGGCCGCGAGCTCTCACACCGCGGCGATGACCACGACGGAGACAGCCGTGGATGCCCTGTTCGAGGAAGCCGGTGTGATCAGGGTCGACACCCTCGAAGAGCTCTTCGACGTGGCTCAACTGCTGTGCCATCAACCGTTGCCGGAGGGACACCGCGTGGGGATCGTGTCCAACGGTGGCGGCCCGGCGATTCTCGCCGCGGATGCGTTCGAAGGGGTGGGGTTCGAGGTGCCCGAGCTCACCGAACACACCCAAGCCGAGCTGCGTGGTGTCCTGCTGCCCGGAGCAGCCGTGAGGAATCCGGTCGACCTGATCGCAGCCGCGCCCGCCGAGCACTACGAGTTCACGCTGCGGAAGGTGCTCGCGGACCCGAACGTGGACTCCGTGCTGGTCAGCTACACGCCACCATTGGTCACCCGGGCCGACGACGTCGCCGAAGCGGTGGCACGAGGAGCCGCAGGGGCGGCAAAGCCGATCGTCGCCAACTTCCTCGACACCGATGCGCTGCCGGTCGCGCTGGGGAGAATCGAGAGCACCGCTGGTGGGCTTCGCTCGATCCCCACCTATCTCTTCCCGGAATCCGCCGCCCGGGCGCTCGCCAGAGCCGCGTGGTACGGGGAATGGCGCCAGCGGCCCGCGGGTGAGATCCCGCCGCTGAAGGCGGTGGAGGTGGCCGCGGCGCGTTCTGTCGTGGCCGGGGCCCTCGAGGATGCGCAGGGTCGAGGCTGGATTTCGCAGCCGGATGCGTACCGGCTGATCTCCTGCTACGGCATCCCGGCTTGTGAGACCCGCTCGGTGGCCTCGGCGAGGGAGGCCACCGAGGCCGCGGTCGAGTTGGGGTGCCCGGTTGTGCTGAAGGCGGCGGCTCCTGATCTCGTCCACAAGAGCGATGTGGGCGGAGTCGTCCTCGATCTCGGTACTCCCGCCGAGGTCGGTTCGGCGTACAGCGAGATGAGCCGTCGCCTGGGCCTTCAGATGGGCGGGGCGATCGTGCAGCAGCAGGTCGACAAGGGCGTCGAGACCATCGTGGGTGTCATCCATGACCCCTCTTTCGGGCCACTGGTGATGTTCGGGATGGGTGGGGTGGCTGCCGAGCTCCTCGGTGATCGGGCGTTCCGGATGCTCCCTCTCACCGACCTCGACGCGCGTGCGCTCATCGAAGAGATCCGCACCGCTCCGCTGCTGCACGGCTATCGAGGCGCGCCACCAACGGACGTAGACGGGTTGATCGACTTGCTGCTCCGTGTGGGGCGCCTGGCCGACGACATACCGCAACTCGCCGAGATGGATCTCAACCCGGTGATCGTGCGGCCTGATGGGGTCACGGTGGTCGATGTGAAGGTGCGGGTGGCGTCCCTGCCGGAACCTCCCGACCTCAGCCTCCGGCGGCTGGAGGGTCGGCCACCGGCCCAAGAGCTAGGTTGAGCTCCGCCGGGTGGGGCTGACCTCCCGTACCACCTCCTCGGGCCGTTTGTCGGAGCGCAACCCCAGAAACGAGGGATGGCGCAGCCGGCCACCGGGCGTCCATTCCGAGAAGGCCACCTCGATGACGAGCTCGGGCCTGACATATCGAGCACCGGTGGCGAAGCGCCCGGCCGGGACGGGATCGAACGGGCACCCTGGGGTCTCGAGATCCCTCAACAGGGTCCCGAGGAGCCGGAGGTCGCGGTTGGAGAAGCCGCTCCCGACGTTGCCCGCCCAGCGCAACGGGCCGACGGCTCGGGCCTCGTCGAAGTAGCCGACCATCAGCGAGCCGAGATGTCGACTCCGGCCGTGGCCGGGGATCCAACCACCGACCACCAGTTCCTGCTGGTGACGTATCTTGATCTTGCGCCACGTCTGAGCTCGGCGCCCCGGCTGGTAGGTGCTGTCCAGCCGTTTGGCGACCACGCCTTCGAGGTCACGCATGCGTGCGGCTTCCAGGAGCTGTTCACCTTTGCCGACCACGTAATCGGGTGCTTGCCAGTTCGGTCCGTCCTCGAGCAGTTCGGCGAGGAGCTTGCGCCGGTACGTGTAGGGGAGGCTCATGGCGTCGAGGCCATCGAACCACAACAGGTCGAAGGCGATGTAGACGACCGGAACCTCGGCCGCCCGGTGCGTCGCCACCAGCGGATCCGGCTGGTGCATCCTGTACTGGACGGCACTGAAGCTCGGCCGCCCATCGTCGTCGAAGGCGACTATCTCGCCGTCGAGCACGGCCTCGCGTCCGCCGAGCGCATCCGCCAGTTTCGCCAGCTCCGGGAACGATGCCGTGACATCGATGAGGTTCGTGCTGGTGAAGGTGACCGCTCCGTCGACGACGGTCGCGATTGCCCGCATGCCGTCCCATTTGATCTCGAACGCCCACTCCTCCGGACGCGTGGGCAGGTCTCCCGTCATCGCCTTCATCGGCTGGACTCGGCTCGGTGGCGGCACGGGCGAGTCAGCTCGACTCTCGGATCAGAGGTCGCTCACCCATTCGCAGATCCGCTCGACAGCTGTCACCACAGAGGGGCAGTTGGAACGAAGGAATGCGTCGTCGGGCATCGCTTCGTCGCCGAGGTCGGTGATCGCTTGGAGGGCCAGGGCGCCATCGAAGTCGACGTAGGCCAGGCGAACCGTGAGCTCGTCTGGCATGCACCCGAACTCCGTTCCGGGTAGCACCGCTGCCCCGATCTCCTCGAGGAGATCAGCCGAGAGGCTCGTGCACGAATCGATACCGTGTTCCTCCAGCCGGTCGGCAAGCGGGGAGAAGTCGGGGAAGAGGTAGAAGGCGCCCAATGGCTCCATGGTGTGCACGCCGACCGAGTTCAACCGGCCGGCACACCAGTTGCCGAGTGCCTTCAGGATGCGGCGGACGTCCTTGAGGTACTGCTCGATCTCCTCACCGCCCTCGAAGGCGGTGATCGCCGCATACTGGATCGGTGCTGACGTGGACGTGTAGGTCTCGCTCGCCACTGCGGCCATGGCGTCCCGGAGCCATCCCATGGCGGGGGGAAAGGTGAACGTACCCAGCCGCCAGCCGCCGGCGCCGCACCACTTGCTCAGACCTCCGCTGATGATGGTCCCTTGGGGGTAGTGGCTGGCGATGGAGTCGTGCGCGCCATCGTGATGTAGCTCGCCGTAGATCTCATCGGAGAGCAGGACCACGCGGTGCTGTTCGGCTGTCCGGGCCAGTGCATCGAGCTCGTCGGGCGTGTAGGTGCCGCCGGTCGGATTGCTCGGGTAGTTCAACACGACGATCCTCGGTCGACCCGGGTCGAGGGAGCACAGGCCGCCCAGCTGGTCAGGGGTTAGCTTCCAGTCGAGCTTGGGATCGGTGTGGATCCAACTGACGCGGCGACCGATTATGTCGGCCTGGGGTGCGTAGCTCACCCAGGCGGGCGTTGGAATCACCAAGTCGCCGTAGTAGACGAGTTGAAGGAGGAACATCAGCTCCTTGGAGCCCGGCCCGATCAGGACTGCCTCCGCGTCGACGTCGATGCCCTCGTTGCGCGCGTGGTAGTGGGCAACGGCCTCACGGAGCTGCTTCAGTCCCTTCACCGGTAGGTAGGCCTTTTGCCCCGCGTTCTGGCGCAATGCCTCCACCACCGGTTCGGGCACCGGGAACGGCGACTGCCCGAGGCCGAGCTTGAAGACCTGCTTGCCTCGAGCGCGCAGCTCGTCGCACCGTTCGTTGATGGCCACCGTCGAGGAAGGCCCCATGCCTCGCACCCGCAGGTTGAGGTTCACCTGTACGTCGCGCTCAGCCATTGCTCCAGTGTGCTCGATGTGAGTCGGGTCCGCGTCCACAGGTAGCCTCGGCGACGGTAGACCCATAGACCGGGAGGCCCGCAAACATGGGTGAGAAGGTGTTCGTAATCGGAGTAGGCATGACCAAGTTCGAGAAGCCCGGCGCGCGCGACTGGGATTATCCGGACATGGCCCGCGAGGCAGGGACCCGCGCGCTCGAAGACGCCGGTATCGACTACACCGAGATCGAGCAGGCCGCTGTCGGTTACTGCTACGGCGATTCGACCTGCGGGCAGAGGGGTATCTACGAGCTCGGGCTGACAGGCATACCCGTCGTGAACGTCAACAACAACTGCTCCACCGGCTCCACCGCCCTGTACCTGGCGGCCCAGTTCATCAGGGGAGGGCTGGCGGACTGCACCATGGCCCTGGGGTTCGAGAAGATGGAGAAGGGCTCGCTCGGCATCAAATACGACGACCGTACGACACCGATGGACAGGCACTTCGAGGACATGGTCGGCCGCCGCGGGTTCGCCCCGGCTCCTCCCGCTCCCCAGATGTTCGGCAACGCCGCACGTGAGTACATGGAGAGGTACGGGGTGTCTGCGGAGTCGTTCGCGCGAATCGGTGAGAAGAACCATCGCCATTCGGTGAACAACCCATATTCGCAGTTCCGTGACGAGTACTCACTCCAGGACATCCTCGACGCTCCGATGGTCTACGAGCCGCTCACGAAGCTCCAGTGCTGTCCCACCAGCGACGGGGGAGCAGCGGCCGTGCTCGCCGGCGAGCGTTTCGTTCGCGAGCACAGCCTCGAGGGCAGGGCGGTCGAGATCATCGGCCAGGCGATGACCACCGACTTCGAGAGCACCTTCGAGGGCAGCGACATGAACATCGCCGGCTTCGACATGTCACGATCCGCGGCACGACAGGTGTACGAGCAGACAGGGCGCGGACCCGAGGACCTGGACGTGGTCGAGTTGCACGACTGCTTCTCGGCGAACGAGATGATCACATACGAGGCCCTCGGGCTCTGCCAAGAGGGTGGTGCAGCGGAACTGATCGACTCCGGCGCTGTCACCTACGGCGGTGAGGTCGTGGTCAACCCGTCGGGTGGCCTGATCTCGAAGGGCCATCCGCTCGGTGCGACAGGCCTGGCGCAATGCAGCGAGCTGACCTGGCAGCTACGCGGTGCGGCCGAGGAGCGTCAGGTGGACGGTGCCACCACGGCCTTGCAGCACAACATCGGCCTCGGTGGTGCCGCTGTCGTCACCATGTACGAGATGTCCCAACTGTCCTAGGGGTCGAGCCGAAGGGTGAGAGCCCGGTGAACTCATCAAGGGTGAGTCAAGCCCGGGCGAGACGGGTCTCTCGACAGGATCAGCCTGGCCGCAGCGAGCTCTGAGCGCGATCTCGCGTCACAACTTGATTGGCGTCTCGATGGGACCCGGCAACAGCACCAGCCGAAGGAGCAGCATCGCCATGCGGGATGCTTCGGGCTGCTCCAAATCGAGCGCTCGGGACACGATCATGCCGATCCCCAGGGAGCGGATCCCGTAGACGGCCGTCTCGATGTCGACGTCTGCGGCGACGATGCCGTCCTCGGCGGCGCGGCTGATGAAGGAGCGGATGGTGTCGTCCAGCGAGGTCACCTGCTCCCGAACAGCATCGGCCACCTGATCGTCGTGGCCTGCAGCCGACAACAGGTCGAGGATCAGCCGTTCTGATTCGTCTTGATCGTGCCGGAAGAAGAGGTTCAGGAAGGAGCGCATCGCTTCCAGCGGGCGCGCATCCTCGTCGACGAGCTCGGCCACCGCAGCGAGGGCGAGCAGCCCGCGCTCGCCGATGGCTGCGGTCAGGAGCTCGGACTTGTTCTCGAAGTTGGCGTAGATGGCGCCGGTTGTGAGCCCGGCTCGCCTGGCGATCTCTTGTACCCGTGCACCTGAGTACCCCTTCTCCAGGAACACCTCCAGAGCAGCGTCGAGGAGGACGCGCCTGGTGCCGTCGTCGTCCGGCCTCTCGCTGCTCGGATGGGACTCGCTGTGACGATCGGTGCTCATGGGTTCCCGTCTCGTTCACTTCGCGCTACTGCAACTCGCCGTGCTCCGGCCCACGAGCCGGGCGGACCCGATCCTGACCGGCACATCGCCCTCATGGATAATAACGGTATTCTGCGCGGGAGGAAATCGAAACATCGGCGGTGAAGGAGACGTCGGCGAGGCTGGCGTGCCGGTGTGCCCCGAGTCATGCTTGGCCCGTCGCCGACCGACTCGACTTCCTCCAGCCTCCTCATGCGCCGACCTCGGATCGCCTTCTACTCCGACGCCTCACATCTCGGCGGTGCCGAGGTCGTCCTGGCAGAGCTCGTCCACGGCTTGACGTCCGAGTTCCGGGTGTCGGTGCTGGCTACCAGAGCTGCGGTTCTCGAGCATCTGACGGACGGGCAGGCCGGCATCGCGGCCGAGCTGCTACCGCCTGTCCGGAACAAAGGTGATCTCGCCGGGCTCGTCCGGCATCGTCGTGTCATCGAGCGGATGGGTGCCGATGTCTTCCACGCCAACCTGTCGATGCCCACGTCGTGCCAGTACGCGATCCTCGCGGCGTCCTCCGTCAGGGGCCTGAAGCTGGTGGGTGTCGAGAACTCGCCGGTCTGGTCGAGGAGAGCGAGCGCGGCCTGGTTGAAGCGCCTGGCCTCCGCTCGTCTCGACGCCCACGTCGCCGTCGGGGAGCGGACGGCCCGGACAGTAGAGTCAGAAGCCGGCCTTCCGCCCGGCTCGATCCGCGTCATCAACCCTGGCATCGCCGACCGCGGAGTGGCCGAGCAGCGATCGTGGGCGGAGCCGGTTGTCATAGGTACGGTCGCCCGCCTCTGGCGGGTCAAAGGCGTCGACGTGGTGATCGACGCAGTCGCCCGCCTCGCAGGCGTGAGGCTCATCGTGGTCGGGGACGGTCCGGAGGAGGAGTCGCTGCGCGCCCAGATCCGCCGCCTCGGTCTCGAAGGCCGGACAGAGCTGCGGAGCGTTCCATTCGACGGTACCGCTCGAGACCTGATCGGGTCCTTCGACATCTTCGCCTTGGGCTCCCGTCAAGAGGGCTTCCCGGTGACTGTCATGGAGGCCATGTTTGCCGCGGTTCCTGTGGTCGCCACCGACGCCGGGAGCGTTCGCGAACAGGTGGTTGACGGGGAGACGGGTCTCGTAGTTGCTGCCGAGGACCCGGCTGCCCTCGCCGGCGCCCTGGAGCGTCTGGCCGGTGATCGGGATCTCAGGGAGCGGATGGGCCGAGCCGGCCGTCGGCGCGCTCACGAGCGCTTCACCGTCGACAGGATGGTCAGCGCTTACGAACGGCTCTACGTGGAGTTGCTCGCCACCTGAACTCTCCCGACCGCGCGTATAGGGCTGCGTTCGACAGGGCTCAAGTTTGGAGGGTGTTGTCGTAAGGAACCGAGCCGATAGGTGAGGACCGGATGTGACAGCGTCCGGGCGAGGCGCAGCTCAGGAGCGGCTGAAGGGAAGTGAGGTGGTCAGCCAGTCGATGAAGACGTTCGGGCTGCGTGTCTGCATCAGCAACTCGCCCGGTCCGGTGAAGCGGAAGACCAGCCCTTCGCCTGATTTGACCGACTTGATGAGGCCGCTGGCCGCCTTGGTCAACTCCATGCTCACCGTCTCGTCGAAGGCGACCATGTGGCCGGTATCGACCACGACGGTCTGACCGGGTTGAAGCGTCATTCGGTCGAGGGCGCCGTAGCAGGAGAACAGCACCTGTCCCTGCCCTTCGGCTCGGACCAGGAAACCACCTTCACCGCCGAACAGGTTCTTCATCCCGCCCCATTGCGTCTCGATGTTCACCCCCGCCTCCGAAGCCAGCCATGAGCCCTTCTGGATGAAGAACGCCCTGCTCGGGTCGATCGTCATGGTCCCGATGTCTCCGGGCAGGACGGGAGCGACATCGGCCCATCCACCCGACGGACCGGCATGGGCCGTTGTCATGAAGAACGATTCCCCGCCGAGGGCAGCCCGCTTCAACGATTTCATGACCCCACCTTCGGCCTTGGACTCGATGGTGACGTCGGGCGCCCAGGCCACCATGGCGCCGGCCTCGACTTTGAGGGGCTCGCTGGCACCCAGGAGGCAGCGGGCGACACTGAAGCTCGGGTTGTGACGGATCTGGATCTCCATGGCGTCCTCCGTTTGCGGCCGGGATGTCAGAGAAAGCTAGCGCGGCGTCCTTGGCTGGGCGCCACCACAGGTAGAGCGGGCTTCGGCATCGGGTTCCGGGATGCTCGCTGCTTCGCCGCAGCGCCCGGGCAGCCTCGGAGCCCTGATCGTTCACGCGCTCGCGCGAGCAGCTCGCTGTGAGGCTGCTCGGGTCCTCACCGTGAATGACCAGGGCTAATGTCGGGGAGCACATGGCTCGTTGGGCCGGGGGGCTGAGCGTGGATTTCAGGTACCCGATCGAAGCCGAGGAGTTCCGCGGCGAGTTCCGAGCCTGGCTCGAGAGCCACCTCGAGGAGAGGTTCGTCGGACTGGGGTTCGAGGACCTCCACGATCCGGCAGCACTTGCCACGATGCGGGAGTGGAACCGGCTCCTCGCCGACGCCGGCTACGCGGCCATCCACTGGCCGGAGGAGTACGGCGGACGGGGTGCCGGACTGATCGAGCAGCAGGTCTTCGCCGAGGAGATGAGCAGGGCCGATGCTCCCGGCACCTTGAACCCGATCGGGATCTCGAACATCGCGCCGGCGATCCTGGCCTTCGGTTCCGAGGGGCAGAAGCGCAAGCTGCTTCCGCGGATGCTCCGGGGTGACGACATCTGGTGCCAGGGCTTCTCCGAGCCCGACGCCGGATCCGACCTGGCGTCGCTTATCACATCGGCTTCCCGTGACGGGGACCACTACGTCGTTCGCGGTCAGAAGGTCTGGACGACGCTGGGTCACCTGGCCGACTGGTGTGAGTTGCTGGTGCGGACCGACCCCGACGCCCCCAGGCACGAGGGCATCTCGTGCCTCCTCGTCGACATGTCGCTGCCGGGGATCGAGGTCCGGCCGCTCGTCACCGCGACAGGATCGCTGGAGTTCGACGAGATCTTCTTCGATGGCGTCGAGGTGCCCCTCGACGCCCTCTTGGGGGAGGAGAACAGCGGCTGGACCGTGGCGGTCACGACTCTGGCGAACGAGCGCGCCGGGGTGGCGTCGCTTCATCTCCAGGTGCGCAAGAAGGTCCAGAAGCTGATCGAGACGGCTCACCAGACCCGTCTGGGGTCGACCGCGGCGGCCGAGGATGCATCGATACGTCGGCGGCTGGCGGAGGTGTACCTGCAGGCCGAGTACCTGAAGCTGCTCAGCGACCGGGCCGTCTCGGGCCAGGTGCACGGTCGTCCCTTCGGCCCGGAATCGAGCATCGCCAAGTTGGTGTGGAGCGACCTCGAGCAAGACATCGCCCGCCTGGCGGGTGAGATCCAAGGCTTGGCGGCCAACTCCGGTGAGTGGGGACGCGAACGGGTCTATGCCAGAGCACTCAGCATCGCCGGTGGGACGACTCAGGTGAACAAGAACATCGTCGCCCGTCACGTCCTGGGGCTGCCCCGGGAGTGACCGTCGGATCCGCCCGAGAGGGCGGCCGGCGGGTCGAGATCGTCGCCGGAACGGCTCACATCTCCTGTCGGCCGGGCCGATGGATCCGAACAGCGTCCCTGCACAGGGATCCTGTAGGGAGATCATGGCGATGAATCGCACAGTTGTGACATCCGCGGGCCGAGGCGGTCATGAGACCGGAGATGTTCTGGGATCGATCGGTCGCGCCAGGCGCGTGTCTGCGGTCCCAAAACGGGGTGGGGCTCGGGCAACCAGGGTGCTCGTCATGATCAGCCTGGCTCTCGGGCTGGTGTTGGTGCTGCTGTGGGGCGGCGCAGCGGCCGGTGCCGAGGAGGCGGGCAGTGCCGAGCCGAGCGCCTCGGCTGTCGCGTCACCCGATCAAGCAGTCGGCGAGGCCGCCGATCCCCAGGCCGCCGATCCCGAAGCCGCCGATCCCGAAGCCGCCGATCCCCAGGCTGCCGAGTTGGAGATGCCCGACCCGGAATCGGCGGCCTCCGAGCCCCTGCCCGTCGCAGGGGACGCCCAGCCGCCTCCCACAGCCGACGGAGACGGATCTGCGTTCGCAGCTGCCACGGTCCCTGCCTTGCCGCAGCCCATTCCCGATGTTCACACGATCCCGGGCAGTGATCCCTGCGGATCGTCGTTTTGCGTGCTCGCCTCGTTCGTGCTCGATCGGCAGCGTGACGATCTGCACCTGCTGGCGGCACTGGTCTCGGATCCGAAGTCGCCCTTCTACGGCCGGTACTGGTCGGTGGAGGACGTCGCTCGCACCTTCGGTGCTTCGCAGTCGGTGATCGACGGGGTGGTGAGCTACCTCGACGGGATGGGAGCGCTGAACGTTGCAGCCGACGTGACCCGCACGCTGGTGACGTCGGTCCTCCTCGAAAGCCAACTGAATGCCTTGTGGGGAACCTCCTGGCAGACCGAACAGGTCCTGCCGGTCCCCGGCCCGCTCGCCGGGCTCGTCACCGCGGTCCAGCCACTCGGGTTCTTCAAGGGCTACGCGGTGACCATCCAGAAGGTGACCAGCCCTGCGGGCTCGACCGAGCGGTTCATGCTCATCCCCGGATCTGGTTGGCCGGTCTCGAGCTCGCCCACCCAGGGGCTGTTCACGCTCGCCGACGGGGAGGCCAAGAGCCTCTACTACGTGCAGCCCTACCAGACATACCAGGTGACCGAGAACGTTCCCGCCGGCTGGACGCTGGCCGTCTCGGGCGACGGCTGTACCCCGTACCTCGAAGGGGGAGTGGTCATCGGAGTGGAGGTCACGCCGAATGCGGCTCAGGAGATCGCCTGTACCTTCACCAACACCGTCTCGGGCGGGGGTGGCGGCGGAACTGCCCTCCCGGCGGCCGCCGTCCCGGCAGTCGTGCCCGCCTGGCCCGAGTGGGCGTTCGGATCGGGAACTCCTGAGGCGTGCCCACTGGTCGATCTCCGGGACTGCTTCAACGTCTCGGCTCAGGAGCTGTTCGGTACGACGGTCGCCACGGACTACTTCACGTCCTTGACGCCGGCTCAGCTCCGCGCCGCTTACGGGGTCAGCGCCAGCGGACTCACCGGTGCCGGCGGCCGGGCGGTCGTCCTGGAGTTCGGGCAGATGGCCAGCGGACCGGGCTTCGACCTCTACGCGTCGGGGTTCGGGCTCGGGAACCCGGGATTCACCCAGACCAGCCTCCTCGGTGGCTATGCGCCGCTGGGCCTGGAATCGATCCTCGACGTCGAGACCATCGTCGGCATCGCGCCGGGTCTGGAGCACCTCACTCTCTTGAACGGGACCGGCTTTCCCAACGCGGTGCTCTTCTCCGCCGCCCTGGATCCGGCGAACACCGGTGGGGTGCTCACCCATGTGATCTCCGTGAGCTGGGGCGACGTCGAGCAGGGCTATTCAGGCTCGCCGGGGCAGTGGCAGGCCACCGTCGACCCTCAGGAACACGTGCTGCAGACCGCGGCGGCCGCGGGTGTGACGGTCGTGGCCGCGGCCGGTGACTACGGCTCGTCCGATGCGTTCTTGGACGGGATAAACGACGCTTCGGTGAACTACCCCGCCTCGTCGGTCTGGTCCACATCTGCAGGGGGAACGAATCTGGTTCTCAACGCGGACAACTCGATCAACAGCTCGGAGGTGTGGAACGACTGGTACCTGGTGGTGACGGACCCGACGGTTTGCGCTGATGCCGGCTACAGCGCACCCTGCCGAATCGAGCCCGATGCCGCCGGCGGCGGCGGTCAAAGTGCCTTCTTCGCCAGGCCCTGGTACCAGGCCGGCGTGTCGGCGCCCGGGCTGGCAGGAGGGTCGGCTCCATATCGCCTGGTACCCGACATCGCGTTCCTCGCCGACGTGTTCCCTGCCACGGTGCTGTGCGCCGAGGTCGACGTGCCCACCTCTCCAGGTGTGACCAAGACCTGGTGCTTCGGCCAGGGCAACGGGACCAGCCAGGCGACGCCGATGTTCGCCGCCATGGTGCTGCTGTTGAACGAGCAGGCGGACCAGACCGGCCAGCCCCACGTCGGCTTCGCCAACCCGCTGCTCTACAGCCTCGGCACCACCGACGCCGCGGTGTTCTGGGACATCGTCACCGGCAACAACGTACTCGGCGACCAGACAGGTCAGTTCGACGTCGGATGCTGCATTGCCGGCCCCGGTTTCGACATGGCGTCGGGATGGGGGTCGCTGCTGATCGACCGGGTTGCCGGCGCACTGCGAGAGCCGCTGGCCCGGCTCGTGAGCTCCACCTCCGCGCCGACCGCGGGCAACTACGTGCTGTTGGTCGCCGGCGTCTTCACCCCCGGTGGCAAACCTGTCTGGTATGCGTGGGATCTCGACGGCGACGGGGGTGCAGACCGGCTCACGTCGACGCCGCTGCTGGTCCACAGGTTCGACGCCCCTGGCCGGTACGAGATCACAGTGCTGGTCCAGAACAGCCTGGGGCGCAGGGCCACGTCAGAGCCGCTGCTCGTCGAGGTCGCGGGTGAGGAGGTGCCCGGAGCCGGGAAGGCGACAGAGGACATGTCGCCACATCCCACCGCTGAGGCCCTGGCCTTCACCGGACCCTCCGACGTGGTCCCGCTGCTCGTCATCGCACTGGCGGCGCTGCTGCTCGGCGCCGTCTGTCTCGCCGTCTCACGGCGTGAGCCCGCGGGAGCCTGACGTTTGAGACGGCTGGTGGCCTCGGCCAACGGCGCCTGTCGGGCTCGACCTGGTGCTTGCGAGCCCGTCAGCGGGCTTCAGTCGATGAGCAGCTCGGCGAGGCGGTCGAGGTGCCAGTCGACGGAGCCGAGCAGGTACTCGGAGGCATAAGCGCGCCTGAGGTACAGGTGCAGGTCGTGCTCCCAGGTGTAGCCGATGCCGCCGTGGCATTGGAGGCCTCCACGTGCGCAGTGGAGTGCCGCCCGCCCGGCGGCTGCCTTGGCCACGTGGGCTGCACGGTGGCGCTCGGGGTCCGCGGCGTCGATTGCCATGGCGGCGTAGGAGACAGCCGCCGCCGCCCGCTCGTAGTCCAGGGCCATGTCGACCATCTTCCACTGGAGCCCCTGGAACGAACCCACAGGCCGATCGAACTGGATCCGCTCCTTCGTATAGGCGACGGTGCTGTCGAGCAGCCAACGGGCGGTACCGATCAGCTCAGCTGCGAGCGCGACCGTTGCCCGTTCCAGCAGATCGGTGAGGTCTGCCTCGTCGATCTCTACTGGAGTCGCGGCGTCCCGGGGAACCTCGATCTCGAACACGCGACGTGTCGTGTCGATCGTCTCCATCTGCCGCGCCGGTAGGCCACCGGTCACCAGCACCCTCGGGCCGGGAAGCACGACCGCGACGTAGTCGACCCGGTCGGCCTCTGGCACGAAGGTGCGCTTCGATGCGGAACTGATCGTCCACTCACCCTCCGGGCCGGCCATCGCCACCGTCCCCGTGGCTTCACCGGCGATCACCGCGTCGTGAAGTCTCCGGTCGACCTTCTTGATCAGGGGTGCGAACAACGCGGCGGTGGCGAAGTAGGGACCGGGGGCGATCACCGCGCCGGTCTCGGTGAGGAAGAGGCAGAGATCCACCAGCTCACCGTCGGCGAGGGCGACCCAATCCCGCAGGTGCTTGTCCCAGAGCGGGTCGACAGCCGACGGGTCCTGCATGTGGGCTCTCACCAACGTCGACGGGCATTCGTTCTCGAGCAGCGCTCTGGCGGTCTGCTGCAGCAGCTCCTGCTCGTCGGTGAGCGTGAAGTCCATGGCAGTCAGCCCTTCGGCAGTCCCAGCACCCGGGAAGCGATCACGTTGCGCTGGATCTCCGACGTGCCGCCGCCGATCGTTCCCGCGAGGGCGATGAAGTGCCGGTTCACCCACCTGGCGGGATCGGCGCCCCACTCGCCGCCGGTGACGACGCCGAAGGGGCCCTCGAGGTCCAGTCCGAGCTGGGTCAGCTCCTTGCGGAACTCCGAGGTGGCCAGCTTCATGTAGGAGTGCTCCGGGGCCGAGCTGCCCTGGGCGAAGCCGGCGAAGCCCTTGTACCCCAGCGCTCTCAGGCTCTGGGTCCGCTCGTAGGCGGCGGCCAGACGCCGTCTCACGCCTGCGTCGGCGGCGACACCTCGATCGCGGGCGAGCTCGATCAGCTCCTCGACCAGCTGCTGGCTGGCGGCGACCCCTTCCACCCACAACGCTCCCCGCTCGTGGGCGAGGGATCCCATGGTTATCCGCCACCCGCCGTTGAGGTCCCCGATCAGGTTCTCCTTGGGGACCACGACCTCGTCGAAGAAGACCTCGGCGAAGTCAGCCTTACCGCTGATGTGGCGCAGTGGGCGGACGTCGATGCCAGGTGTGTCCATGTCGATCATGAGCACGCTTATTCCCTTGTGCTTCGGAGCGTCCCGGTCGGTGCGCACGTAGCAGAAGCAGCGGTCGGCGATCATCGCGTAGGAGGTCCAGACCTTCTGCCCGCTGACGACGAAGGTATCTCCGTCATCGACCGCCCGGGTCTGGAGGCCCGCGAGATCGGAACCCGCGTTGGGCTCACTCATGCCCACGCACCACACGATGTCGCCTCTGATCGACGGTGCCGCCAGCTCCCGTTGCTGCTCGCTGCCGAACTCGAGGAGGCTCGGTCCGACGATGGCGTAGCCGCCGAAGTGGAGTGAGCGGATGATCTGTTGGCGGTTCAGCTCTTCGAGGTAGAGGAGGGTCTGGACCGGGGTCGCGTTCCTGCCGCCGAGCTCGGGCGGGTAGGCCGGTATCATCCAGCCGTTGTCGAAGAGGGTCGCCTGCCAGTGGCGTCCCCACTCCGGCAGAGCGTCTCCGAGGTCGTAGTCGCGGTTTCGCCGTCTCGCCTCGGGTGGGGCGTGGGCATCGAGGAACTGGCGGAGCTCGGCGCGAAACGCCTCGTCCTCCTCGCTCCAGGACAGCTTCATCTGACCCCCTGCCTCCACGCCGGTGGCGGGCTGCAAACCTCGAACCTGACGCTCGTGTCACAGTACGCTCTGCCCGGAGACAGCCGCAACGCAGCCGAACGAGGGGACATGGGGGACGAGCGACCACTGGAAGACCGGCTCATCCACCGCAACGAGGAGGGCGTGGTCCGCATCACGCTCAACGCGCCCGACGCCGGCAACGCGTTGAGCGCCGACATGAGAGATCGGCTCACCGAGGTGTTCGAGGAGGCGTCAGGCGACATGGCAGTACGCTCGGTGCTTCTCCGGGCCGCCGGCGAGCGGCACTTCTGCACCGGTGCCGCCTTGGGAGGTCAGCGCCCCTCGGTCGAACGGCCAGATGGAGCACCGGACCCCGCGGTCGGCGACGCGGCCCGCACGATCCGCAACGGCTGGCAGCGCCTCATCGCCGCCATCCTCGACTGCGAGAAGCCAGTCGTCGCCGCGGTCAACGGGACCGCGGCCGGAGGGGGCGCACACCTGGCTCTGGCCTGCGACCTGATACTCATGGCCGATTCCGCCAAGTTCGTCGAGGTGTTCGTTCGCCGGGGCATCATCCCCGACGCGGGAGGTGCATACCTGCTTCCTCGCCTCGTCGGCCTGCACCGCGCCAAGGAGCTCATGTTCCTCGGTGACGAGGTCAGCGCTGCCCACGCCGATCGGATCGGCCTGGTCAACCGGGTGGTGCCACTGGCCGAGCTCGAGAGGGAGTCGGACGCCCTCGCCACCCGTCTCGCCGAGGGCCCCACCCGGGCCATAGCGCTCACCAAGTGGCTCCTGAACCGCTCCCTCGACTCCAGCCGCCAGACCTGTTTCGAGGACGAGGCGGTGGCACAGGAGCTGGCTTCGGCTACCGAGGACTGCCGGGAAGGAGTGGCGTCGTTCATCGAGCGGCGTGACCCCGACTTCAAGGGCTGGTAGGCGCTTGCGACGCGAGCTCGACAACATGGTGGTCATCTCGCCAGGACCGCCGGCGGGGTTGGGGTCCCCGCCCGCCGATGGGGGAGCTCGGCCGCAGGCCGCGCGTCGGGGGCGCAGCCCCCGAGGGAACTAGGTGGACTTCGAGTTCACACCGGAGCAGGAGTCGCTGCGCCGGACCGTCCGGAGATGGCTCGAAGAGAAGGCGCCGCTGTCCTTCGTCCGGCGCATGTACTCACAGGCCGAGGGCTGCAGTAGGGATGTGTGGCAGGCATTCGCCGAGCTGGGCGTGACGGGCATCCTCGTACCCGAAGAACACGGCGGCGCCGGCATGGCGATGGTTGATGCCGGTGTGGTCCTGGAGGAGCTCGGACGCGCGCTGTTTCCCGGGCCGTACCTCGTCTCGGCGGTGGTTGCCACCAGGCTCCTCGAACTGCTCGCCGGGCCGGAGGATCGCCGGCGTCTCCTGCCCGGACTGGCCGACGGTGGAACGATCGCGACGGTCGCCCTACCTCTGCCGGGGCGAGCAGCTCAGGTGCGGGCGCAAACGAGCGGAGGCGAGTGGGTCCTCAGCGGGAGCTGTGACTGGGTGCCGGACCCGTTTCTGGCCGACCTGGTGCTGGTGGCGGGTCGGGCCGGGGGGGAAACGCTGGTCTTCGTCGTCGAGGCGGCCGATGCCGAGCTGGTGCCGCAGCTGACGGTCGACGGGTCGAGGAGGTTCGCCACGCTCGAGCTCGAAGGCACACCGGCCCGGCCCCTCGGTACCGCTGACGCGTCGCCTGGTCTCGGCGCGGCCGTCGACTGCCTCCTGACAGGCCGGGTCACCGAGGGACTGGGGACCGCGTCGAAGGCCCTGGAGCTGGCTGTCGATTACGCCAAGCAGCGGGTCCAGTTCGGCAAGCCCGTGGGCGCGTTCCAGTCGATACAGCATCTGTGCGCCGACATGCTCCAGGCGCTCGAGCTCGGTCGCGTCGGTGCCTACTACGCCCTGTGGGCAATCGACGGGGCCGACCCGGCGGAAGCTCACCGTGGGGCCACCATGGCGATGGCGCATGCGTCGGATGCCTTCGAGTTCGTGGGCGCCAACTGCATCCAGGTGCACGGCGGAGTCGGGTTCAGCTGGGAACACGACCCCCACCTCTTCTACAAGCGCCTGCTGACCCTGCAGCAGGAACTGGGTGGCAGGGGCTTGCACCTCGACGAGCTCGCCCGGCTCGTGGTCGACCGGCCTGGCTAGGTCAGGGGTCAGGCTCGATGGATGAGGTTCATGGTGGAGGTCACGACCGGGTCACCGTCGTCGTCGGTGTAGCGGTCCTCGACGACCATGAACGTCATGGTCTTGCCCTTGGACTCCTTGGAGTAGATGTCTTTCACCTCGCCCTCGTGGTGCAGGCGCTGTCCCACCACCAAGGGCTTGTGGAACTCGAACTCCTGCTCACCGTGCAGCATGAGGCCGCCACTCGACATCAGCTCACCGAGCACCTCGGCCATGGGGTTCACCCCGCCGGTGGGGTCGTCGGGCTGGTCCTCGTCGAAGGTACCCCAGTGCTGCATCGCGAAGGGATACGTCGGCGGTGCCGGGATGTTGTCGAAGCCGGCATCGCGCGCGGCGCTCGCGTCGTGGTAGATGGCGCTTTCGTCGGTGAGCGCGGTGGCGAAGTTCGACACCGGGCCGCGCTCGACGGTAACCGTGTGGGCGCCGGTTGGCTTCCCGATCCAGCCGCTGAAGTCGCTCACGCTCGTCCTCCCCGTGGGCTTGGTCGCCGACCTGGTGCCGACGCTAAGGTGACGCCCGCGTCAGGTTTCTCCATTCAAGCACACAGCGCAGGGGGAGTGAGAAGCGATGGGAATCGTGGATGGAAAGGTCGCCATCGTCACCGGAGCGGGCCGTGGCATCGGCCGCGGAGAGGCGCTGGAACTGGCGGCGCAGGGTGCCAAGATCGTCGTGAACGACGTGGGCGGGACCTCGAAGGGCGAAGGCACCGATCCCTCGCCGGTCGAGGAGACGATCCAGCTCATCAAGGACAGAGGCGGCGAGGCCGTCGCCAACTATGACGACGTCACCGACTGGGACGCCGGCCAGCAGATGGTGCAACAGGCCATCGACACGTTCGGTGCACTCGACATCGTGGTGAACAACGCCGGGATCCTGCGCGACGCCTCCATCACGAAGATGACCGAGCAGGAGTGGGACTCGGTCATAGCGGTACACCTGAAAGGGACGTTCAATCTGACCCACCACGCTTGCTTGTACTGGCAGACCGAGTCCAAGGCGGGCCGGAAGCGCAACGCAGCCATTGTGAACACCGTGAGCTCGGCGGGCCTCCAGGGCAACAGGGGCCAGGCCAACTACGGCGCGGCGAAGGCCGGCATCGCGGCGCTCACGGTGATCACCGCGCTGGAGGGCGAGCGATCAGGAGTGAGAGCCAACGCCATCGCCCCCGGCGGGGCTACCCGGATGGTGCACGAGACCATGCCTCAGATCCCCCTGACCGAGGCAAACGACGTGCCCGAGGATCAGTTCGAGCGACTCAACCCGGGGAACTCCGCACCGATGGTCGTCTGGCTCGCTTCTGACGAGGCGCTGCACGTGTCGGGCCAGGTCTTCCGAGCAGTGGGCGACGAGATCACCTGGTACAAGGGTTGGCATCTGGGGCCCTCGGCCAAAGCCGGCAAGGAGCCCCAGAGATGGGACCCGGCCAAGATCGGCGCGGCGGTCGCCGAGGGGATCTTCGGCAGCCGTCCCGGAGGGCTCCAGATGGGCGGAGGCTGAAAGGGCGCCCCTCAGCGGTCGTCGAGGCCCTCCAGGTAGCGGCGGGCCACCTCCATCGACTCGGGGTCGCGCATGGCGCCGATGATCGCGGCCGAGTCGTCGCCTCCTGCACCTGGACCCGCCATCTGGTCCAGCACGTCGATCACCTGGCGCTTGGTGGCGCGCAAGGTGAAGGCCGACTTGTCGATCAGGCTCGAGGTCAGGTCGTCGACGGCGCGGTCCAACTCCTCACTCGCGACGACACGGTTGACGAAACCGAGGTCCTTGGCCTCGCCGGCGCTGAAGGCCCGGCAGGTCATCACCAGCTCCCGGGTCATGGCCGGGCCGATCTCGCGTACGAGCCGGGGAATGCCACCCCATGCCAGCGGAATGCCCAGCGCCACTTCGGGAATGGAGAAGCGGGTGTCCTCGGCAGCAACCCGGAGATCGCAGGCGGCGGCCAGTACGACCCCGCCGCCGACGCAGTGACCGTGAATGCGGGCGATCGTGACCGGCGCCATCGCTCCCACCGCGTCGGCCATGTGACGTCCCAGGTCCGGTATGTCCCGGGGAGCGGAGTTCTCCGGCGGGTTGGCGAAAGTCCCCATGTCGAAGCCGGCGCTGAACGCCCGTCCGGCGCCGCCGATGACCACGGCCTTGATGTCGTCCCGGCGGTCGAACCAGGCCGCAGCCTCGATGAGCTCCTGGAGGGTTCCCGGACCCAGCGGGTTGAGCTTGTCGGGCCGGTCGAGCGTGATCCGCCCGACCGTCCCGTCGTCAGTCACCTTGATCGTCGACCATTGCGGTGGGGAGGAGCGTTCCATTCACGTGTTGATACCAGACCGAGGCTCAGGGGTAGCTCACCACCTCTATCTCCACGCCGTCGGGATCGAGGAAGTAGAAGCGACGACCGGGCTCGTAGGAGCCGTGGTTGAACGTGTCGACGCCCCTAGCCTCGAGACGGTGGTCGATCTCGTCGAGGTCGTCCACGACGATGCCCACATGGTTGAGTGAGATCTCGCCGACGCCCGGCGCCGCCTGGGTCTTCTCGTGGGGCTGGTAGAGCGCGAGGTAGGTGTCGTCGGTGCCGACGTGCACGGTGCGTCCCATGCCCGCCATGCCGTCGCCTTCCCACCGACGCTTGAAGTCGAAGACCTCCTCGTAGAAGCGAGCTGTCCGCTCCACGTCGGCGACGTTCAGGTTCACGTGTTCGAGGAACATCGGGCCCCCTCCGGGTAATTTTCGAAAGTCAGTACTTGTGTTATCGCCCCGTCCCGAGAATTTGTCAAGGTTGAACTTGTGAAAATGATGTAGGCTCAGGGCAGTGGACCGCGAGACCCTGGGAGCGACCAAACGCCTCCTCCTGGAACACCTGAAGGTGCGGGGACTGTGCACCGCCAAGGACCTTGCTGGACGCGCCGATGTCTCCGAAGTCGCCGTCCGCCAGCACCTCGCCGATCTCGAGCGCGACGGCCTGGTCCGCTCGGTGACCGGGCAACCCTCAGGCAGGGGTCGACCGGCCGAGAAATGGTCGCTGACCCGTTCAGCGGACCGGTTCTTCCCGGACCGGCACGGTGACCTGACGGTCCAGCTCATCGCGGCGGTCAAGTCAGCGGTCGGAGAGGAGGGATTCCAATCCGTCCTCGCGGCGCGGGATGCCGATCAGGTCGAGAAGTATCGGTCCTCGATGGCGAAGGGCTCCTCGCTGGATGAGCGCATCGAGGCCCTGGCGCTGGCTCGATCCGAAGAGGGCTACATGGCCGAGGTCGAGGAAGCGGGCGAAGGCGCCTACCGGTTCATCGAGAACCACTGCCCGATCTGCGACGCAGCCCTCACCTGCCAGCAGCTGTGCCGCTCGGAGCTGGAGGTCTTCCGCTCGGCGCTCGGCGAGGACGTGACCGTCGAGCGCGAGGAGCACATGGTGTCGGGTAGCCGTCGTTGTACCTACCGCATCACCGGATGACGCCGCGGTCGCGCAGCTGCCGGCGCTCGACTTCCCCGACACCCAGCTCGTCGAGGATCGTGTCGGTGTCGGCGCCATGGTCGCGGCCTGTGAACCGGATCGAGCCCGGCGTTCCCGACATCCGCCAGATGACGTTCTGCATCCGTACCGGGCCCAGGTCGTCGTCCTCGACGGTGGTGATGGTGTCAAGGGCCCGGATCTGGGGATCGTCCATGAGCTCGGCTATGTCGTACACCGGTGCGATGGCCGCGTCGGCGGCCTCGAAGGCTGCGACGACCTCGTCCTGCGCGCGCTCTGCGACCCACTCGGCGACGTAGCGGTCCAGCATCTCGCCGCGGCTCGCCCGGCCACGGCCGGTCTGGAACCACGCTTCGTCGACGACCTCGGGATGGCCGACCAGGCGCATCACCCGGGTCGCCACAGGTGTGCCACTGGTGGAGACCGCCACCCACTTGCCGTCGCGGGTCCGGTAGGTGTTGCGGGGGGCGTTGAAGGTCAGGCGGTTACCCAGCCGCGGTGGCACCTCACCGAGTTGGTCATAGACGATCGGCTGGGGACCCAGAGCGGTGATGATCGGCTCGAGGATCGAGATGTCGATGGTCTGCCCCCTGCCTCGACGCGCGTCGCGGTGATAGAGAGCCATGACTGCTGCACAGGCGGTCGATATCCCGCAGATGCTGTCGGCCAGCCCCAGCGGTGGGAGCGTAGGCGGACCATCGGCCTCGCCGGTGACAGCGGCGAAGCCGCTCATCGCCTCGGCCAGGGTGCCGTAGCCGGGGCGCCGGACGTACGGCCCGAACTGTCCGAAGCCGCTCACCCGAACCAGGATCACGTCCGGGTTGGCTTCCCTCAGCCGGTCGTACCCCAGGTCCCAGCGTTCCATCGTCCCGGGGCGGAAGTTCTCGACGACGATGTCGGCTGTCCCTACGAGGCGGCAGAACAACTCGGCGCCCTCGGTCTTGGCGAGGTCGATGCCGATGCAGCGCTTGTTACGACCGGTGGTCGTCCACCAGAGCCCCTTGCCTGCTCTGCTCGGACCGTGGTCTCGCAGAGCGTCGGGACGTCGTGGATGCTCGACCTTGATGACGTCGGCGCCGTAGTCACCCAGGATCTGGCATGCGAGCGGTCCGGCGAGGACCGTGGATGCGTCGATCACCTGTACTCCGGCCAGGGGCCCTTGGGCGGGGGGCTCGTGCATGACGGGCTGTGACGCTACCGCACCGGAATCGCGTTTGGACCAGGAATCCACGGCTCGGGCCGGCGGGCGCGCTACACAGTTCCTCGAGGTAGTGGAGGCGCATTGGACGGCCAGCCGGAACCCGAGCATGGACACGTGTTGGTGGCAGGCCTGTGGTCGGGGCAGTGCGGACGCTCGTTCGCCCTGACGTTCCTGGCGCTGTTGGCGCCGATCCTCGTGCCTTTCGAGAAGATCGCGAATGTCACTGCGGTCGCCCTTGCTCTGGCCAGCACTGTCCCCGCCATTCGCTCGGCGGATGAGCGCCCTACGGTTCGCAACTTGGTTCGCCTCGTGGCGTTGGTGCTCATCGCCGCGACGATCGCCTTGGAGGCCGGGGACTACACCAGGCTTGTGGGTTGGGTGCTGGTGGCAGTCGGCACGCTCTACTTCGTCGCACCGGTGATGATCCTCAGGAACGTCGCCCGCCACGAGACCATCACCGGTCAGTCCGTGTTCGGGGCCGTGGCCATGTACCTCCAGATCGGCATCGCCTTCGCATTCGTCTACTCGGGCCTCGACCGGGCTGTGGCCGACTCGTTCAGCCTCGGAGGGGTGGACTCGGCATCGTGGCCCACCTACTTCAGCTTCGTGACGCTCACTACCCTGGGCTATGGCGACATAACGCCGTCCAGCCAGACGACCGAGTCGCTCGCCATCCTCGAGGCGGTCCTGGGCCAGATCCTGCTCGTCACCGTCGTTGCCAGGCTGGTCTCACTGCTCGGATCGCAGGGGTTCTCCTCCACCGACGAACCGTGATCGAGTTGGATCACGCTTTCGGTATGGTGAACACGCACTTCCCGACGAGAGCCCCAACCCAGTGTCCGATCGCCGTCCGAACCATCATCGCTACCACAGCCACCGTGACGTCACCGGCGGCGCTGCCCGCGCTGCTGTCTTCGGGGTCAGCGATGGGCTGGTGTCGAACGTCGCGCTCATACTCGGCGTCGCCGGTGCATCGGTCGATGGTCGGATCGTGCTGCTGACAGGTCTGGCGGGTCTGATCGCCGGAGCTGTCTCGATGGCCGCCGGCGAGTACGTGTCGATGCAGGCACAACGCGAGCTGGTGGAACGCGAGCTTCGCATAGAGAGCGAGAGCCTCGAATCCCATCCTGATGTCGAGCAGGCGGAGCTGGCCGCCATCTACGAGGCCAGGGGCATCGACCGCGACACATCCCGAAAGATCGCCGAGGAGGTCCACCGTGACCCGGAGGTCGCGTTGGAGGTTCATGCCAAAGAGGAGCTCGGGGTCGATCCGGGGGGACTCGGGTCGCCGACCGGTGCGGCGATCTGGTCCTTCCTCGCATTTGCCGCAGGAGCCCTCATACCGCTGGTGCCCTGGATGATCACCGAGGGCAAACTGGCCACGATCACCTCCATGGTGCTCGCCGGCGCCGCCGCGGGCGTGGTCGGTGCCGTGCTGTCGCTGTTCACCGGGAAGTCGGCCTGGTTCTCGGCTGCAAGACAGGTCCTGATTGCGGCCGGAGCCAGCGCGGTCACCTTCGCCATCGGTCGCGCGGTAGGCACGACGATCTGATCTGGATCAGGTTCGCGGCGGTGAGCCCCGGACCTCTGTCGCTTCCAGCGCGGCGGTCGTCGCCGTCAGGCAGGTTGTTCCGCCGTCTCCTCGATGGCGACGCTGGTGTCGTCGATCGCCAAGGTGCCGGCAGCTTCGCGGCGGATGAAGGTGATGGTGAAGCCGATCAGCCCGCCGAGGAAAGGGCCGATGAAGAACCCGGGCAGGAGGGCGAGGGTAGCGGCATCGCCCACTGTCGGCGCACCCCAGAGCGCGAGCAGGAACGACAGCCCGTAGGTGAAGGGGATGCCCACGGCGATGCCGATCGCGAGTATGCGACCCACGTCCTGGTCGTCGAGCTTCGGTTCGTCGTGCAACGTGTGAGACTCGCTCATGACCCCTCCACGGTAATGGCCGGGAATGGTAGTTGCGCGGCGCCGAGTCAGAACAACTCGGTGAGAACATCGGTCGAGCCGTTGGCGACCGTGAAGCGAGCGGCGGTGGATGCAGCGGCTTCGAACGTCTGCGTGTCGACGACCTTGAAGTCCACGACGGCGCGGTCGGGCGTCATCTCGATGAGCCCGTACCCCTTGCGGACCAGGTCGACGAAGTTGAACGGGGGCCGGAAGATGGCGATGAGTCTCTGGATGAACTCGGCCAGCCCCGGATCGAGGATGTCGAGGGCATGGGAGGTGATCGAGCCTCCCACGAACTCGTTGGCGACGCGTGGAGAGGTCTCGTCGTCGTAATCCACGCTGAGGGTTGCCTGCCAGAAGCTGTGGATGTCACCGGTGAGGAAGACGACGTTGTCGATCCCCTCGCTGTGCAGGTGGGCGAGCAGGAGGTCCCGCTCCCATTGGAAGCCGTCCCACTGGTCGGAGTTGATGTAGATACCGGCGTGATCCGGTAGTTCGGGTAACAGGGCACGGATGGAGGGCTCGTCGAGGTCGATTGCGCGCGCAGGATGGATCATCACAGGGTTACCGACGACCTTCCAGCAGATGTTGTCGCGTTCGGCGGCTTCGAGCCCGGTCAGTAGCCAGTTGCGCTGGGCCTCACCGAGAAGGGTTCGCCCCTCCCGGGTCATCTCTATGCCCGGATCGCCGAAATTGGCGAGGCTCTCGACCTCGTAGTCGCGGTACTGCCGGCTGTCCAGCACGAAGATCTCGGCGAGGGTCCCCCAGCGGATCGACCGGTAGACGCGGGTGGTGCCATCGACGGGCATCACCGGCATGTACTCGAACCATGCCTGGTAGGCGGCTGCCGCCCGCGCCGGGTCAGCTGCCAGTGAGCTCTTGGAGTAGTTGTCGCGGAACTCGTGGTCATCCCACACCGGCAGGAAGGGATGGTTGGCGTGCACCGCCTGCAACGCCGCATCGCTGCGGTACATGCGGTACTTGGCGCGGTAGTCCTCGAGCGTGGACGCGGAGCCGACGGTATCGAGGCGGATGCCGCCGCTGCCGCCGGACTCGTAGATGTAATCCCCGAGGTGGACGACAGCGTCGATGTCCTCCTCGGCGAGGCTGCGGTGGGCTGTGTAGTAGCCGGCTTCCCAGTGCTGGCAACTGCAGAAGCCCAGCCGCAGCCGCTGCGGACCGGTACCCGATGGTACGGTCCGGGTGCGTCCCACCGGGCTGTAGTGCCCGTCGGCTCGGAACTGGAAGAAGTATGTGCTCCCCGGGCGGAGGCGACCGACGAGGATCTTCACCGTGTTGTCGACGGCCGGGTTCACGGTCGTGGTGCCGCGCGCGACGATCCGGTGCATCCTGGGGTCGGTTGCAACCGCCCAGTCAGCCGACGTGGGAGCGGTACCGTCGGAACGGGCCACTCGTGTCCACAAGACGACCTCGGTCGAGGAGTGGAGGCCCGACACGACGCCCGAGGCGAAGAGGCCACCGCTGCCGGCGCTCGACGGGACCCCGCGAGCCGCCGTCCATGGCTCTGCCGCCGCGTCCGAACCCGAACCGACGCCGCCCAGCACGGCTGCCGCACCGACTCCGCCTGCGCCGACCTTGAAGAACTCGCGCCGTCTCATGTGCCCCTCCGGTCCGTCATGGTAAGGGGTCGTACCGGAGACACGGGAAGGCCGGCGACGACACGAACTCGGGTGGCGCCTCCACCACCGGTGTCTGGCCGCCTGCCAGCGATTCGAGGAACGACAAGGCCAGCTCCGGGTGAACGATCGAGCCGAAGTGGCCGGTATCGAGCTGGACCTCCACGGCCGTGCGCCCGTCGGGCAGGTTGGAGCTGACCGGGAAGTCCACCGTGGGGGTCTCCGCCGCGGCGGACCCGAAGACGGGGTGATACAGGGGATGCGCCACCTCCCAGCCGGCGGATGTGGCCAGGTGTGTCTGGGTTTCGATGGGCGAGCAGCCGTCGTGTATCCCGCTGATCGACAACACATGTGCCTGGTCGATGTGGGGTCCGTAGGCCGCGGCATCGCCCCCTTCCGCTATCGCCTGCACCGCCTGAACGATCGGGTGGAACATGTCCAGCTCATCTCCGGGTATCCCCAGCAAGCCCTCGACGAGGGGACGGATGTCGCCACGATGAAGCAGCGTGTGGTAGAGACCGCCGCCTCCGGAGGACAGCAGGCCCGCGTCCAGGTCGCTGTCCACCGCGAGCGCGTGAGGCACGGTGAGTGCTCCTTGGCTGTGACCTGAGATGACTATCAAGTCGTCATCGGTGGTCACCTCGCCGGTGGTCGCCAGGGCGGTTCCGTCGAAGGAGAGCCCCTCCATCAGCCGCTTCAAGAAGAGGTTGTCGGCGGTCTGTTGGAGCTGGTTGGTGCGGCCGGCTTCGGGGTTCAGGAAGTTGAAGAACAACAGCTCGGTCGGGAGGCCGGGGACGGTCCGATCGCCGCTGTAAAGCGGTGCAACCGATGCCACCGCGTACGGAAGGTCTGTGGACCCGAAGTAGGAGATGTCGTCGGCGTTGGCGAAGCCCCCGGTGCCGTCCATGAACAGCAGGATCGGCCAGCCCTCAGCGGGGGCGTCCCCGCAGGGGATGGCCAGCTCCAGGTCGACCGTCTCGGTTCCCTGCTGCACCGCCTTGCCATCAGGGCCGATGACGATGTCGCCACCCGAGAGGAGGTAGGGGCGTGTGCCCTCCTGCCACAGCGGGAGCTCGACTGTCCCGGTGATCCGGGTGTCGCCAGAGGGGCCGGCACACGTGCCCTCCGAGATGCTGAGGGGCGCGGGGTCGGGAAGTTCCTCGATGGCCCCGGCGATGGCTTCCATCTCCGCAGTGGCGTCCTGTGTGGTGAAGACCGAGAAGGCGACGACATCAGAAGCTGCCCATGGCGTGTGGGCCTCGACATATGCGTAGACGTCGTCTCGCTGCTCGCGTAGCGCGGTCCAGCGGCTGAGGTTCACCGGCTCGAGGGGGGTCCACGGGTCGTCGAGCTGATCGAGGAGCGGTGAACGAACCAGCGGCTCACCCCCGACGTCGCGAACCCCGTTGGTGACGACAGCCGCGTAACGCGCCTTCTCCTCCAAGGGGTGCCCGGGGTAGGGGAGCAGTGTTAGCAGGTTGTCGGGGCGTGCAACCGAACCCGATTGGTGGAAGTCGACGAGGAGCGGGACCGGCGGCGCAGACGGGTCGTCGAGGGGCACCAGGAGGACCGGGGAGGCGGTGGTCATGGCGGTCTCGACGGAGGGAAGCGAGGTCGGGTCCACGGCCGAGCTGGTCTGGAAGTAGGAGGCCGAATTGATGCCGAAGCCCTCGGTCATATCCGAGCCGGAGGCGAGGACGGCCTTCATGAGCGGGCTCTGGTCGCTGTAGGGAAAGCCGACGAGGTCCATGGTCCCGTCGGCGTCGAGCCGAGTGTCGTTGGGCCATGGCATGGTGAAGAAGCCGCCGTGATGCCCAGGTTCCATGAGCACTCGCGTTCCCGGGGGCGGCGGGTCGCATCCGAGTGCCGCGCAAATCCAGGCGTCGGTGGCGGCGTCGATGGCGTTGCCGGCCTCGATGAGGCCGACATCACGAAGCAGCTGAGCGAGGTTCCGCAGGATCGCGCTCACCACCATGACCACGAAGGTGGTGATTGGATCCGCCTCTGCCCACGCCTCGGCCGTTGCTGCTGCCCGGCTGGTATCGGGTACCGCAGACGTCACCGGCGCGCTCATGCCACTCACCAACGAGATCGCCAGCACCACTGAGCCGAAGACGAACCGCCGTCGCATACGCCACCCCCGTCGTAACCCGCCCTAGGGACCATCCATCTCGCTGGACCGCACGCTAGCAGTTGCCGAGCGGGCTCATCGCTGGAACCGTAGGTGTCATGGCCTCACCAGGCGGAGCACCACGACGGTGTTGGTACCGCCGAATCCGAAACCGTTCTTGAGCAGGATCTCGGAGCCCTGCTGGCGGTCGAGGTCGGGCACGTAGTCCAGGTCGCACTCGGGGTCGGGTTCGCTGAGCCCGACGGTCGGCAGAACCCGGCCCTCGCTCATCGCCTGGAGGGCGAGTATCGACTCCATGGCCGCCGACGCAGCGAAGGCGTGACCGTGCATCGACTTGGTTGCCGAGACCGGGACGTCGTAGGCGTGGTCTCCCAGAGCGCTCTTCAGCGCCGCGGTCTCAGCGGTGTCGGTCAAGGTGCCCACACCGTGGGCGCTCACGTAGTCGACGTCGGTGGGCCCGATCCCCGCGTCCCGCAGGGCCAGCTCGATGGTGCGGGCCCAGGAGCCGGGCTCTGGGGCCCACATGTGATAGGCGTCTTCGGTCATGGCCGACCCGAGCAGTTCGGCGTAGATGCGCGCACCACGGCTCACCGCGTGGTCCCACTCCTCGACGACGAAGAAGCCCGATCCCTCACCGAGCACCATGCCTGCTCGCGCCGCGTCGAACGGCCGGTAGCACCCCTCCGGGTCGTCGGTCGGGTTCATCGCTCGGGCCGTGAGGAACGAGCCTATGGTCATGGGCGTGACCGGTGACTCGGTGCCGCCCGCCACGACGATGTCGGCTCTACCGGCCCGGATCTGATCGCCCGCCAGTGTCAGGACCGAAGCGCCGCTGGCGCAGGCGGTGCTCATCACCAGGTTCGGTCCGCGGAAGCCGTGGCGCATGGCCATCTGGGCCGCCGGGGCGGTCGTCGAGATCTGCGGAGCCACCGATCCGCTCAGACGGTGGGCCTTGCCTTCCTCGAACACGTCCCAGCACATGCGGTGATACAGGTCGATGGAGGGGCAAGCACTGCCGATGACGATGCCCACCCTTTCCCGGACGGCTTCGTCGGGGGGGATGGCTGCGTCGGTGATGGCCTCCTCGCCGGCGACCAGGGCGTAGAGCGTGCCCCTCGAATAGGTCTTGCGGATCTTGGGGTTGATCACGTGCTCCGCGTCGAGGTCCACGACCGTTGCGGCAACCCGGCACTTGAGCTGTTCGCCGTGCTCGCCCCACAGGAGCTCGTCGCAGCGCCGGAAGCCGGTGATGCCCTTGCAGGCCGTCTCGTACGATTCGCGGGCCGTGTGTCCGAGCGCTGACACCATGCCCATGCCGGTTATGGCAATGCGCTTGTCTTCCATCGTCCCGCCTTGAAACCCAGTCGGTCTCTGATCCGCCGTAGACCATCAAGACTAGAGGGTCTGTCGGAGTGCTCGCATGAGCCCGTTACGCTGGCACCGACCTTCATGCTGCACTGGCTTCACGACCGACGTCGACGCGAGATCCTCGAACAGCCGTTTCCCGATGAGTGGCGGGATGTGTTGCGCACAAGGATGGTCCACTACGGCTACCTCGACGACGAAGAGCGCGCCCGGCTCGAGGACATGGCACAGGTCTTCGTGGTCGAGAAGCACTGGGAGGGCTGCGCGGGGTTCGAGGTGACAGACGACGTGAAGGTCACCGTCGCGGGCCAGGCGTGTCTGCTGCTGCTCGGTCTACAGCACCTGCTCTACAGCAACGTGTTCAGCATCCTGCTGTATCCGTCTGCTGTGAGGCTTCCGGCACAGCCGCGACCGATCGGCGGCGGGCCGATCGTGGACGCAAGCCCGATGCCCATTGCCGGTGAGGCTCGTTTCCGCGGACCTGTGCTGTTGGTCTGGGACAAGGTCCGTGAGGGTGCCTTCCATCCGCAGCGGGGGCACAACGTCGTGTACCACGAGTTCGCCCACAAGCTGGACATGCTCGACGGCACCATCGACGGCACTCCGCCGCTGGCCGACAGCTCCGAGTACCAGCGGTGGGTGGACGTCTGCACCGGGGAGTACGAGGCTCTGCGCAAGCGGAGCGGCCGGGGGGAGAAGACCTTTCTCGACCCCTACGGCGCCACCAACCCGGGTGAGTTCTTCGCCGTCGCCACCGAGTACTTCTTCGACAGGCCCGAGCGGATGGCTCACGCGACCCCTGACCTGTACGACGTCCTGCGAGGCTTCTACAACCAGGACCCCGCCGAGCGCGAGAGGCGGTACCAGCACAGTTGAACGGTCTGACTCAGGCTGGTGTCTCGGCTCGGTAGATGTCGGGGAAGAGCTCGCGGGGAGTGCCGACGATGGTCGGGTCGGCTTCACGGACGATCTCGTCGTTCTTGTCGGCGTAGGGAACTGCCGCGAGCACGTGGCGGATCGCGTTCACCCGGGCTGTCCTCTTGTCGTTGGAGTTGATGACGAACCAGGGTGCCTCGTGGGTGTGGGTGTGCAGGAACATGTCGTTCTGTGCCTCGGTGTAGAGGTCGAACAGGTCAGGTGCCCTCTCGTCCATGGGACTCAGCTTCCAGCTCTTCAGCGGATCCTTCTTGCGGGACCGCAGCCGCTTGTGCTGCTCGTCCTTGTTCACGGCGAGGTACATCTTGAAGAGGCGGATGCCCTCGTCGACCAGCGACTGCTCGAGGGGGGTGACCTGGCGCATGAAACGCGCATACTGCTCAGGGGTGCAAAAGCCCATCACCTTCTCGACACCGGCGCGGTTGTACCACGAGCGGTCGTAGAACGCGATCTCTCCGGCCGACGGGAGGTGCGCGACGTAACGCTGGAAGTACCACTGCGTCTTCTCGATGTCGCTAGGCACCGGGAGAGCAACGTGGGGTGCGCTCCTGGGGTTCAGGTGCTCCCTGAAGCGGAGGATCGTCCCTCCCTTGCCGGCAGTGTCCCTGCCCTCGAACAGCAGCAGTAGCCGCTCACCCGTGTCCCTCACCCAGTACTGCATCTTGACGAGCTCGACCTGCAGGTCATGGAGGGTGGACTCGTACTCTTCCCGTCCCATCTTGGGCGGGTGGTGCAGGTGCGATCCCGGCGGGTGAGCGCCGCGGGCGTGGGTCTCGACGGTCGACGTCATCGAAGTCCTCATCGGCTCTCGCCGGTCGAAGCTGAGCTGGCGGGTGGGCCGCCCGGGTCTCGAACCCGGCACCTTGGGATTAAAAGTCCCCTGCTCTACCCGATGAGCTAGCGGCCCGGGAGCAGGTTAACCCTGATCATCGATCAGGGTTGACGGCCGTCCCCCGGAGGAAAGACGGCAGGAGTGTCAGCTGCTGGCCTGCGTCAGCCGGAACCTGAGAACCCTCCCGCCTTCGACAGGCGTCGTCTCGTCGAGTACGAGCCCGTGGTCGCGGGAGCTGTCGAGGATTATCGATATCGCGATGTTGTCCTCGACCGGGTTCCCCTCGATGGTGATGGCACGAGCGACGAAGACCTCGACTGTCCCACCGGGTGCCAAGCGTCCGTTCTGCAAGTCGTCGGCGATTCGGTCGATCTCCTCGAGGACCTCGCCGACGGTGGTTGCGAGGACTGCGTCGTGTGGAGCCTGGCCAGTCGTTGCGTCGCGCAGGTCGATGACCACGTCGTCGGTCGCCTGGTCCCGGTGCCGGTAGTAGAGCAGGAAGGCCAGCGGTCCGAAGACGAGGAGCGCGATGAAGAAGAACCCGAGCATCTCGGTGGTCCGAGTCGTGAGCGGTTCTGCCGCCACGGCTGCGGCCAGTACGTAGGATTCCTCCGACATCGTCATCCAGGGTGACAGCCCCTTGTCGGTTGCTGCCACCTGAGAAGGCTGTCTTGCAGAGGCGGTCCGAGGCCACGGCCTGGATCTTCCTGGGCACCTGGTCGAGTACGGAATCGCCACCTCCTTTACGGTCATCTGATCCGTGCTCTCGCCGGTTGCCACTGCGAGGGCTGTACCGGTGGGGGATGTCGCGGTCGTCGACCGCGGTAGCCCGATTGGGAGTGCGTGCTCCTGATCTCTACTCTCTCCGTGGGATGCCGAGCCGGCGGCGGAGCCGGCGCTGCGGAGGGAACCAGATGCGGAAAGGAACAGTGCAGGGGGTGGCAGGTGCGACAGTCGGAGCGGCCGCGATCGCCTCTGCGGCCCTGGCGATCTACCTGGCCGACGAGGTGCGGCGTCACCGCCTCGAGCGCAGCGTGAGGGTGTGGCGGTTGACCGCTCGAAGGGGACTCCACTTCGCCTGGGTCAAGGCACGGGGAGTGGCGGCCGACGAGGCGCGACGAGCTGAGTTGGACGAGCACTTCGCCATCCGCACTGCCGAGGACGTCGCCGCCGAGTTGGGGAACATGAAGGGTGCGATCATGAAGGCCGGTCAGATGATCAGCTTCATCGCCGAGGGACTCCCCGAAGAGGCGCGCGAGGCGCTCGCCACACTGCAAGCCGATGTGGAGCCCATGTCGCCCAGCTTGGCCGAGCAGGTCATCCGGGAGGAACTCGGGGACGAACCCGAGCGCATCTTCCTCGACTGGGATCCGATACCCGTCGCGGCCGCCTCGATCGGCCAGGTCCACAAGTGCGTTCTGCGTGACGGCCGCGAGGTGGCGGTCAAGGTCCAGTACCCCGGGGTGGACCGGGCCATCAAGAGCGACCTGGACAACGCCGAGATGCTCTACGGGATGTTCACCGCCTTCGCCCTCAAGGGAATGGACGTCAAGCCCATCGTCGACGAGCTGCGCGAGCGCATGGGCGAGGAGCTCGACTACCGGGTCGAGGCCGACTGCCAGACCGAGTTCGTCGAGCGTTACCGGGGTCACCCCTTCATCCGGATCCCGGCGGTCATCGGCGAGTTGTCCAGCCAGCGGGTGTTGACCTCGGAATGGGTCGAGGGCATGACCTTCTCCGAGTTCGACCGGCACGGCAGCTATGAGGCCAAGCAGCAGGCGGCGGAGATCATCTTCCGGTTCGCGCAATGCTCGATAATGCGCCACGGCGTGTTCAACGGCGACCCCCATCCGGGCAACTACCGCTTCCACCATGACGGCTCGGTGACCTTCCTGGATTTCGGGCTCGTCAAGAGGTGGAGCAAGGGTGAGCTGGAGGCGCTGTCCCCGATCCTCGACGCCATCGTGTCCGAGCGGCCTGATGCAACCATCGCCGGGATGGTCGAGGCCGGGTTCGTCGGGCGTGATCACGGCCTCGATGCCCAGGAGGTCTGGAACTACGTGAGCTCCCCCTACCGCGCCTACATCCCGGAGACCTTCACCTTCACACCCGAGTACGTCGCCGAAGCACTGGGTCGTTATCTCGACCTTTACGGCCCCCACCAGGATGTCATCCAGCAACTGAACATGCCCCCGTCGTTCGTCATACTCGATCGGGTCGTCTGGGGTGTGAGCGCCCTCTTGGGCCGCTTGGGCGGCACCAACCGGTGGGGAGACATCCTGCGCGAGTACCTGCGGGGCAGTGCACCTTCCACCCTTCTGGGCGAGATCGAAGCAGATTGGGAACGGCACAGTTCCGAGGCGTGATGCATCACCCGTCGAGCCCGCGGGCGATCAGGAAGCCGCGGGCGCGCTCGGTCTTCGGGTAACGGCCAACCAGTGTCCAGAAGGCCTTGCTGTGGTTGGCCTCGACCAGATGGGCCAACTCGTGCACGATGATGTAGTCCAGCACCCAGCGGGGGAACTCGGCGGTCTCGGAGCAGATCCGGATGGTGGAGTCGTCGATCGTGCAGGAACCCCAGCGGGTGGTCATGTTGTCCACCCATCGGATGTTCGCCGGCTCCGGTAGCCCGTAGCGGCGGGCCAGGCTCGCGGCCCGCTCGGGCAAGTCGATGTGTGCGGATCTCAACGACCTCTCGAAGCGACTGAGCATGTCGTTCACCCATCGCCGCTCCTCGGCGGCAGACATGGCAGCCGGAATCCGTATCTCGACCACCCCGTTGACGAGTCGAGCCTGCACGGTCTTTCGCCGGCGGGAACTGCGAATCACCTCGAACGACAGCGCCGGGAGCTCAGGCGAGCGCTGGTCGCGATCGTGCACGACCAGTGGGAGGTCCTGGAACAGTTGCAGTTGGCACGCTGGCTCCCCCATTGGCTACCCGGTTTCAGATCTGGGACGGAATCGTGATGTCGTCGCCGTCGAGGAGGTTGAAGCGCGCGCCCAGGACCAGCTTGTCATCGACCATGCGGACGGATCGGGCACCCAGGTTCGCCAGTCTCGGGACTTCGACACCCATCTGCCTCTCGATGGTGTAGATGACTCCGCCGTGAGTGACGACGAGAACTCTTGTCCCCCCATGATGCTCCGCGATCCGGCGAAGAGCGGGGACGGACCGTCGGCAGACCTCGGCATCGCTTTCGTAGCCCTCGGGACGGCGACCGTCCTCGAGCCAGCCCGGCCAGCGTCGCTCGATCTCATCTCGCGTCAGGCCCTGCCACGGGCCGGCGAACCGCTCCCGGAGCGCCGGTTCGAGAGCCACCGGACCGATGCCGAGCGCGTCGGCGATGACGCGAGCAGTGTCGGCCGCTCGCCGCAGATCGCTGGAGACGATCGCCTCGATGTGGTCCAGGGAGGCGGCGGCGAGCCGAGCCTGTCTTGCCCCGAGCGCGCTGAGCGGTGGATCGGCTTGGCCCTGCCATCGCTGCCCGGCGTTCCATTCCGACTGACCATGACGGACCATGAGCAGCGTGGTGATGGGTCTCGGGGCGGCCACGATGGCAAGCTACCAGCCGGGTACAGGTATTCTCGGCGGCCGAGACCCAGGAGGCATCACGCCGTGGCGACACTCCGGCTCTTTGCCCAGGCCCGTGAAGCAGCGGGGACAAGCCGTGACGACCTCAGCGGGAGCACAGTCGATGAGGTACTGGCCACGGCGTGCTCCAAGTACGGTGAGGACTTCTCCCGGGTGCTGGAGATCTCGCGCGTCTGGCTGAACGGCTACCCGGCGGACGGCAGCGACGCGGTCGCCGATGATGACGAGGTAGCCGTCCTCCCACCGGTGTCGGGCGGCGCCGAGATCTCTTAGTCATGGGTGGAAGGGGCATGCGGGACGGGCGTCAGCGGTCGCGCGACAAGCGACGGGCGAAGGTGGAGCAGCGTCGCAGCTCGGCGCGCTACGCCGTCGTGTACGACATAGATGGCCCTCGCATTCGCCTCGGGGTGCTCTGGTTCCTGCTTCTCGCCGGAGCCCTGATAGCCGGTGTGCTGGTCCTGGGCGCCCTCTACGGGGCGGTCGCGGGACTCGCCGGCTGGCAGACGGCGAAGGTCTGGGCGAAGGAGGGCCGGCCCAGCGAGCCGTGGGTTGCCGCAGCCGCTGCCGGGCTGATCGGCTTCGCGGGTTCCATCGGAACCGCCACCACCGGGATGGTCATCGTCGCGGCGGTCGTCGCCGCGCTCGTTGCGGCGCTGATCCGGCACCGGGTGCTGCTCACCCGGCTCCTGAGTGCGGGGTTCACCGTCCGGTCCGGGGTCTTCGTCGGGCTGGCTGCTGCTTCACCGACGATCGTGATGCGAATCGACATCGGTGCGTGCGTGATGCTCGTCCTGCTGGTCAGCATGTACGAGGTCGGGGACTTCCTTGTCGGCTCGGGCTCGGCGAACCCGGTCGAAGGTCCCCTGGCAGGCATCGTGGGCGTCATGGTCGTGACCTTCGCCATGAGCGTGATCCAGCCGCCGCCGTTCGACGAGCAGGCAGTCTGGCTTTTCGGGGGCATGACGGCCGCGCTCTGCCCGGTGGGCCAGCTGGCCGGCTCAGCGATCCTGCCTCGCTCGAACAGCGATGCCCGAGCCCTCCGGCGCCTCGACTCCTTGCTGGTGGCCGGCCCACTCTTCGCGGTGGCGTTGTGGAACTACACGGGCTGAGCCGTCGCCGACGATTGGTGGCCCTGTCGTGGTGAGGTTCGGATAGCCTCGGACCACCCATCACGGCCACCACCGAGCAACCACAGGGGTAGGACTCATCGAAGATGTAGAGAAGCTCCTCGAGTCAGCCACCGAGGCTGATCTGCCGTCGCTCTCGCTGGACGACGTTCGCGGACTGCGCAACGAGTGCCAAAGGGTCGAGTCGGCGTTGTCGTACGCGCGGCGGCTGGCCCAGGGACGCCTCGACATAGTGGGAACGGAGCTCAAAGCACGTCAGGAGGGTCGGGCTCCGGCCGAGACGCGCGAGCTCATAGCCAGGCTTCCCGACATCCTTGCCGAGGGAGGACGGGGCCCGGGCCGACCACGGCCACCCCAGGACCTGGAACCGCCGGCCCTGGCTGTAGAGCTCACCGCCGAGCTCGATGAGCTGGTCAACGCCGCCCAGCTCGGGTCCCTCAAGGACCAGTCGATCGACGAGTTGAGCGCGCTGGCCGACCGGCTCTTCGCCTGGGAGCGGAGGGTCTCGGAGCAGCGTCACCGGGTCCATGACCTGATCGACGCACTGCAGGCCGAGATGAAGGTGCGTTACCAGTCCGGAGGGGCGTCGGTGGAGGACCTCCTCGGGGATCGTTGACTCCTCGCCGAGTGCTCGCGACAGTGCTGTCACTGCTCGCGGCAGTCGCGCTACGCTTCACTGCATGAAGGAGGAGCTCGACAAGCGCTGGCGTGACCTCGGTGAGTTCATACGGGAACAGCGCAAGGTCGGCCAGCTCTCCCTCCGCAAGCTGTCGGACATGGCCGGTATCTCCAACCCGTACCTGTCCCAGATCGAGCGGGGCCTGCGGAAGCCCTCGGCTGAGATCCTCCAACAGATCGCCCGTGCGCTGGAGATCTCCGCCGAGACTCTCTATGTTCGGGCCGGGATCCTCGACGAGCCCACCGAGGTGTTCGACCTGGCGGCCGAGATCCGCCGTGATCCCCATCTGGGCGAGGAGCAGAAGAAGACGTTGATCCGCATCTACGAGTCGTTCCGCAAGGAGGCAGACATCGAGGCCGGCCGATCCGCTCAGGGTTCCGACGGTGCCGGCGAAACCGGACCCGGCCCGGAACGGGGCGTCGGCGAGGGCCCGACTGTCGGTGCCGCTGTCGTCGATTCCGAACCACCCGCTGCACCCGCCCGATGACCTGGTTGCGGGCGCTCCATTGGGTGAGCGGTTGGGTGCAGGCGCCGTGTGCCGCGCGAGTGAGCTGGTGAGGTTTCGGGCGGGACACCGGCGGGAATCTGTTCCCGCAGGTGGTTGTTGAGGCAGATCGTGCGCACCCTCGCTGTCCTGTCGATGCACACATCGCCTCTGGCCCAACCGGGTTCGGGCGACGGTGGCGGGATGAACGTGTACGTGCGCGAGCTGGTGACCGCGCTGGCTCAGGCCGGAGTCGACACCCGCGTCTACGTCCGGCGATTCGCCGCAGATCTCGACGAGGTCATCGACGTCGAGCCCGGCTTCAGGGTCGTGCAGGTGCCGGCCGGGGATCCCGCCATCGCCAAGGCCGAGTTGCACGAGGTGGTAGACGAGTACACCGAGTGGGTCTACGAGGACCTGCGTCGCAGCGGCGACGTCGACGCCATCCATGCCAACTACTGGCTGTCGGGCCTGGCAGGTCACCGGCTCAAGCACCGTCTCGAGCTGCCGCTCATATCGACGTTCCACACGCTGGCTCGGGTCAAGGCCGAGCGCGGCGACCCGGAGCCCGCGCTGCGAGCAGCGGCCGAGCAGGAGGTGATCGGCTGTTCCGACGCCATCACCGCCTCGAGTACAGCCGAAGCTGCTCAGCTCCAGCGTCTCTACGGGGCGCAGACCGAGAGGATCGAGATCGTCCCTCCCGGCGTCGACCACGCGTTCTTCTCGCCGGGTGATCGCCGCGGGGCTCGTCGGGCGCTGGGCCTGGGTGCTGATCCGGTCCTGCTGTTCGTGGGCCGCATTCAACCGCTGAAAGGCGTCGACGTGGCGATCTCGGCCCTCGCCGAGCTCGACGACGGTACGGCCACGCTTCTCGTCGTGGGCGGCCCCAGCGGTCCCGACGGTCACACCGAGGCGGCGCGGGCACGAGCGCTCGTCGAGGAGCTGGGGCTGGCTCGTCAGGTGCGATTCGTGCAGCCCCAGCCTCATCACCTCCTGTCGACCTATTACCGGGCGGCTGACGTCTGCCTGGTGCCGAGCCGGTCGGAGTCCTTCGGGCTGGTCGCTCTCGAGGCAGCCGCGTGCGGAGCTCCCGTGGTTGCCGCCGCGGTCGGCGGCTTGCGCACTCTCGTGGACCACGGCCGGACGGGCTTCTTGGTGGATGGGCGGGACCCGACGGTCTATGCCGCCTACGCCGCCGAGGTGCTGGGGAACCCCTCACTGGCCGGGCAGCTCTCGGGTGAGGCAGCGGCCGTGGCGCGGCATTTCACCTGGTCGACGACGGCGGCCCGGCTCCGGCGCGTCTACGCGGACCTGGCGGCCCGCTCGCTGGTTCTCTGCGCGGCTTGAGCGGTCGGCGGCGGTGCTCGATGTGGGGCAGTGTCGTGGCGAACCGAGCGCAGTTTGGTGAGACGAATCCCTTGGCGCTAGAAGCTTGAGCCGATGACGGACGCGGCGACGCCCGAAGAGCTGGCTACGGTGGCGCGCCTGGTCGACGTGTGGCTCGAACAACAGCTGGAGGCCAATCCCATCGTGGCCGGCGTCGAGTGTGACCACAGTGGTGACCGGGTCTGGTTCGTGAGGCTCCGGGGGGAGCAGAAGCCCAACTTCGCGGTGTGGTTCAGGCTGCGCCAGCGGACGCTTCACTTCGAGACCTACTTCACCCCTGCGCCGGAGCGAAACCAGCAGATGTTCTACGAGCACCTGCTTCGTCGCAACCTGAAGATGTACGGGGCGGCCTTCGCCATCGGCGAGGAGGACGCAGTCTTCCTCCTGGGCAGGCTGCCTGTCTCCCAGGTCGATGAGGCCGAGTTGGACCGTGTGCTCGGCTCGCTCTACGCCTACGTCGAGCAGTACTTCCGGCCGGCGCTGCGGATAGGGTTTCGCTCCCCGCCATGAGCATCCTTCAGTCATTTTCATTGATTTTCATTTATTCCCTGGCTACGGTCGCCCCCGCTGCGCGCTCCCGGGGGGCGGAGCGGTCGGTCGCCGTCGGGGAAGGGGCGCCGATCGCTCCGCCGCGCCGGGCAGGGCCGGTGGGCCCGGTCGGGTGACCCACCAGGAGTCGGTCATGGCAACGGCCACCGCTCGTCGTCCAATGGCAGCTCTGGTGCCCGGTCATAGGGTGGGGAGGAGTCGGTCATGGCAACGGCCACCGCTCGTCGTCCCCCGCTGATCGTCCCGTTTGCGATCACGGCGACGGCGTTGATGGCGAACACCCTCATGGCTCCGGCGTTGCCGAACATCATCGAGGCCTTCGACCTGCCCACCGGCGTATGGGACGGCATCCTCGTGGCGTCGGCCTCGGTGGCCGGTGTCATCGTCGCACCGGTGGTCGGCGTGCTCGCAGACCACCACGGCCGGCGCCGAGTCCTCATCCCTGCGCTGATCGTCTACGGCGTCTTCGGGACCGCCGCAGCCTTCTCACCCGACATCTGGGTGCTGCTGGGCTGCCGCGTGCTCATGGGCGTCGGCTCGGCCGGACTCGTGAGCCTCGCCATAGTGGTCATCGGCGACTACTGGCAGGGCGTGGACCGGGCTCGAGCCATCGGTCAGAACGCCGCCGTGCTGACCACCACCGTCGCGGTGTTCCCTGCGATCGGCGGGGGGCTCACCGTGCTTGGCGGCTGGCGCTGGAGCTTCGCCCCCTTTCCCCTCGCCCTCCTCACAGCTGTGCTGGTCGCCCTGACGCTCCCCCCTGACAGGCCCCACGCCAGCGAGGGTTTCACGGCCCAACTCCGTGATGCGTGGCCCTACCTCTGGAGCCGGCGGATGGTGGTGCTCACCATCAGCGGCTTCGTCCTGTTCGTGCTGATCTTCGGGCTGTTCCTGACCGTCATGCCCGAGCACCTCGAGTCCCAGTTCGGTCTCTCGCCAGGCTGGCGTGGCCTCGTCATCGCGGTGCCCGCAGCCGGCTCCACGCTGACGGCTCTCACGCTGGGTCGGCTGAGGATGCAGTACTCGGCCCGAGCGCTGGTCTTGGTCTCGGTCGCCTTCTTCGCCGTCCCGTTCTTGATCATCGGGCTGGCGCCTTGGCTCATCGCGTTGCTAGCCGGCGCGTTCCTCTACGGGATCGCCGAGGGGCTCGGGATGCCCACCTTGCAGGATCTGGTGGCCGGCAGCGCTCCGGCCGTCAATCGAGGGGCTGCGGTCTCGTTCTTCGTGGGTGCAGCCCGATTTGGGCAGACCCTCGGACCGTTGTCGTTCGGCGCCTTGATGGGGGCGACCAGCACCAGCGGCGCCTTCGTCGCCGGTGCCGCCGTCGCCGCCCTGCTCGGGGTTGGCCTGGCGTCGGTGAAGCCGGAGGTCCTCGAGGACGGTGAGCACCGCTGACAGGCCTTCAGCCGACCCTGAGCGAAACGCCTGATCTTTGACGGTGAGGGCCCGGGCACCGCGCCGGCCGGTCGGGACGAGGTCAAGGGTGGTGCCCGACGATGTGCACACGGTCTTTACCGTTGTGTTACAGTCCCGCGACTAGATGAAACAGTTGGGCCGTCGACGATGACGAGTCCGCCCGCGGGCGAGCAACCAGTCCTCAACCGAAGAGTCGAGCAACTGTGACCCAGCGTCGATCGATCACCATCATCTTGTTGCTGGCAACGGTGTGTGCGTTGCTGGCAGGCCCGGTGACCGCCCAGAGCGAAAGCGACGCCCGGGCCGAACGCGAGGAGATACGCCAGCAGCGCGCACAGCTCGCGTCCGAGCTCGATCCACTGCTCGCCAGCGATCAGGAGCTCGAGGCCACCCTGTCGGCCCTCAACGAGAACGTCGCCGAGCAGGAAGCCCGGGTGGAGGATTCGCGGCGTGCCGTCGAAGCCGCTGAGGAAGAGCTGGCCTCGGCCGAGGCACGTATCGAGGAGCTCGAGGCCTATGTGGCCACGTTGGACCAGCAGGCAGCCGATCTCGCGGTGGAGGCGTTCATCAGCCCCACGACCGACGAGGTGACCGAGGTCTTCGAGTCCAGCGACTTGAACGAAGCGAGCCGCAAGCAGGCCTTCATCGACCAGCTGAACAGCGAGAACCTCGACGTCCTCGAGGCGCTCAGGGTGGCCGAAGAGGATCTCGCCATCGCTCGCGCCGACGCCGAGATCGCCGCCACCGAGGCCGAGCAACTACGCCAGGAGGAAGAGGAACGCCTCGCCCAGCTCGAGGCTGCCCGGGCCGAGCAGCAGCGGGTCGAGGAAGCCCTCGACGTCCGCATCAGCGGCCTGACCGCCGAGATCGACGCCCTCGACGCCGAGGAGGCCCGTGTCCAACAGATCATCCAGGCCGCCGAGCAGGACCGAGCCCAGGCCGCCGCTGCCGCAGCCGCTGCCGAACAACCCTCGGGCGACTCGGCGGGAAGCTCGGGAAGCTCGGGTGGCTCGAGCGGGGGTGGAGGAGGCGGAGGCTCAGTCGGGCCCTCCAACCCGGGTGGCTTCGCCTGGCCGGCGAGCTGCACGGTGACATCCGGGTTCGGGATGCGCTGGGGACGCATGCACAAGGGCATCGACTGCTCGGCCCCCAGCGGTACTCCGATCTACGCGTCAAAGGGCGGAACCGTCATCTTCGCGAGCAGCGACGGGAGTGGCTACGGGACCTACGTCATCGTCGACCACGGTGGCGGCTACACCACCCTCTACGGGCACATGAGCAGCTTGTCGGTCCGGTCCGGGCAGTCGGTCTCGCAGGGCACCAATCTCGGTGGGATGGGCTGCACCGGCAGCTGCACCGGCCCTCACGTCCATTTCGAGGTCCGGGTCAACGGCACCGCCCAGGATCCCATGAACTACCTGTAGCAGTGCATCGATCCGGTGGCCCTCGGCGTCGACTGAAGAGCCGGTAGCCTCGCTGTCGATGGTCGAACTGCAACTGATCGGCGGTGGCCGGATGGGAGAGGCCTTGCTGGCGGGTCTGCTCGCCGCCGAATGGGCCCCGGCCGGCCAGATCCGGGTGGTCGAGCGCCTCTCGTCGCGCCGCCGCGAGCTGGCCACGCGGTTTCCCGGTGTGGACGTCGGCCCCGACGTGGGTGCGGCCCCGGGTGCGGTCATCGCGGTGAAGCCCGCCGACGTTCCCGAAGCCGTCAGCGGCGCGTGTCGGGCGGGAGTCGAGCGGATCCTCTCGATCGCCGCGGGCGTCACCCTGGGCCGGCTCCAGTCAGCCGCCGGCGCAGGCGTAGCGATCGTCCGGGCAATGCCCAACACGCCGGCATTGATCGGCGCGGGAGTCGCAGCCGTCGCCGCAGGCTCCGCGGCGACGGAGGCCGATCTCGAGTGGGCCGAGGGGATCCTGCGCTCCGTCGGCGAGGTCGTCGCCGTCCCCGAGCACCTCCTCGACGCCGTGACGGGATTGTCCGGCTCCGGGCCGGCCTACGTGTTCCTCGTAGCCGAAGCCCTCGCCGAAGCGGGTGTGCTCGCCGGCCTACCCCGCGACATCAGCGAGAAGCTGACCCACCAGACGCTGCTGGGCTCGGCACGACTGCTGATGGAGACCGACCAGGGTGCCGAGGAGCTCCGCCAAGCCGTGACCTCACCGGCGGGAACGACCGCGGCCGGCCTCCGGGTGCTCGAGCAGGCAGGGATTCGTGCCGCTTTCATCGACGCGGTCATTGCCGCCCGCGACCGTTCCAGCGAGCTGGGAGACAGTTGACATCCCTGCGGTACGACACGGTCTCGTTCCTCTCGGACTATGGGTACTCCGACGAGTTCGTCGGGATCGTGAAGTCGGTGATCCGTTCGATTGCTCCCCAGGTCACCGTCCTCGACATCACCCACGAGATCCCGCCCTATGACGTGCGGGCCGGTGCCCTGGCCCTGGCCCGCTGCGCCCAGTACCTGTGCCCCGGGGTGGTGCTCGCCGTGGTCGATCCGGGGGTCGGAACGAAACGTCGGCCGGTCGCCGTCGAGGTGGGCGGGGGCAGCTCCGTGCTGGTCGGCCCCGACAACGGGCTGCTGGCGTCAGCCGTGGCCATCTCAGGGGGTGCCGACCGCGCGGTCGTGCTGAACAACCCTGCCTACCAGCTCCCCAGGCCGGCAGCGACCTTCGACGGCCGAGATGTCTTCGCGCCCGCAGCGGCCCATCTCGCCTGCGGCGTCGCCATCGAGGAGCTCGGTGACGAGGTTGACCCGGCGCGGCTGACACCCGGTATGGTTCCGGTCAGCCGCAACGACGAAGGCGAAGTGACCGGCGAGGTGCTGTGGATCGATCGTTACGGCAACGTGCAGCTCAACGTCGACCCCGAGGATGTGGATGGATGGGGTGAGCGGATCCACGTCAGGTTCGGTGACCAGACCCGGACCGTGCTTCGCATCTCAGCCTTCGGGGAGCTGAGCGTCGGGTCGATCGGGTTGCTGGCGGACTCCTATGGGCTCGCCTCACTGGTGGTGGACCGGGCTTCGGCCGCCGAGGAGCTGGGGCTCGCCGTCGGGGACGAGGTGATCCTCTCGCTCATACCGGAGCACGGCGATCCGGAGCACCGCGAGGGTGATGAGGCATCCACGAGCCCCGTCGATTTCACCCGGAGGCCGCGCAGGTGAGAAGGAGCACGGCCATAGCCATCGCGGTCCTGCTGGTCATCATCATCGGCGCCACGGCCCTGCAGTTCCTCCTGGCGAGATGACCCACTAGATCCGCGTTGCGAGCTGGTCGCGGGTGAACCGCTGGATGCCCCGACCGATGAGGAGGAGCGCGACCAGCCACACCACCGCGCCGATCGCCAGGGCCACGGGAACGTCCACCAGCAGAAGCCCGGTTGCCTGACCGACTGCCAGGAAGATCAACGGGAGGATCACCGCGGCACCCAGCTGGTTGGCCTCTTGGGTGGTGTTGGCGCGCGCCGACACCCTGACCATCACCCCCAGGCCGAGAGCCGCTACCCCTGGTGCAACCCAGAAGATCATGATCGCCCACAGCGCGGTGGGAACGAACAGGCGGTGCATGACCGGCCAGGCCAGGGTGTTGCTGACGACTGCGAAGCACACGAAACCCAGCCAGGACACGGCGACGGCGGGGAGGAATGCGACGAGGGTCTTGCCGATGAAGAGGTCCCGGTCGGAGATGGGTAGGTGCAGCATCGACTCGAGGGTCCGACGCTCCTTCTCCCCGGCGAAGGCGTCGGCTGCCAGCACCGCCGACACCATGAGCGGCACGATGAGGAACAGCGGGGCGATGAGGAACCCGTTGACGAGGACGATGAGCTGCTCGTGCTGTGGTAGGCCGACGATGGGGTCGGTCAGGCCCGCAGGGAAACGGTTCAGGAAGTCGCTGACGCCGGATGCGTCCTGCGTCCTCGCCGCGAACGCCGTGCCGGCGGGCAGTACCACGAGAAGCATCACCGGCACGAGCGTCATCGGCAGCATGATGGCCTTGGATCGGCGCACCGCGGTGAGGTCGCGTGCCACCACAGCCCGGATCGACTGCCAGTTCGGCCGACTCATGGGGCGGGCTCCGTGCCGTTCCCCAGTTCGATTCCGCCGAGGCCGGGACCGTCCCGGGGGATGCGCCCGGCGATCTCGAAGTAGACGTCCTCGAGGGTCTTGGGAAGTGGGGTGGACGCGTACACGGGGATCTCGTGGGCAACCAGTCGCGCGACGAGTCGTGGCAGCACCTCGCGCCCGGTCACGGTGACGCGTGCCCCCATCGGGGCGTTGTGAGCGGCGAGCACTCCGTCGACGGATCGCAGGGCTTCGACGGTGGTGTCCGAGGCGGGGCCGCCCAGATCCAACTCGGCTTCGAGCCCGGGCCACAGGCGGGCGGCCAACGCGGCGGGCGGGCCGAAGGCCAGCAGTCTGCCCCGATGGAGGACAGCCATCTCGTCGGCGAGCCTGCCGGCTTCGCCGAGGAAGTGGGTGCACAGGACCACAGCTCTGCCGTGCCGCGTGGCGAGGCCTGCTATGAGATCGATCACCTCCCGTGTCGCGGTCGGGTCGAGGCCGGAGGTCGGCTCGTCGAGGAACAGCACCTCGGGATCATGGATCAGGGAGCGGGCGAGCGCGAGCCGCTTCCGCTGGCCCGTCGAGAATCCCTGGGTTCGCTCGTAGGCATACTCGCCCATACCGAAGCTCTCGATCAGGTGGTCGACCCGGCTGCTGGCCGGTTGTCCCCGCATCCCTCGTACCCGGGCGGTGAACAGCAGGTTCTCCCGGGCGGTCAGGCGGTCGTCCAGTCCGGCCTGCTCGGTCAGGACCCCGGTGCGGCGCCTCAGCTCGTCTCCTTCGGCCACCGGGTCGAGGCCGAGCACCCGGCTCTGACCGGCAGTCGGTTCGAGGACGCCGTTGAGCAGCCGGACCGTCGTCGTCTTGCCTGCGCCGTTTGGCCCCAGCAGGGCCAGAACACGACCGGCGGGCACGTCGATGCTGAGAGAGTCAAGGGCCAGCCCCTTCCTGAAGGCGCGGCTCAAGCCGTTGGTTCGGATGACGACCTCGTCACCGGCGCCTCGATGGCTGGTCTCGACTAGCGGTTCCGGCACGACATCCAATGGTATGAGCGATTTGCCGTTCTGTGGCCGGGCTGAGAGCAGCGGATTGCGGACCGGTCGCTTCCCTCGCTGCGATCTCAACCCTCGAACGAGCGTAGGGCTGCCAGCACGGCCGCAACACGTTCAGGAGCCGCGGGTGCCGGCACCACTACGGGTTCCGGGGGCGGCACGGGCTCGGCGGGAACGACCGGTGGCTGGGTGGTCGGCGGAGCAACGGGCGCCGGTTCGGGTCGTGGCGGTGGTGCCGGAGGAGCCGCAGTGTTCAGAGCCATGAATCGGTGGGTCGTGTACATCGTGTTCCCGTCGAAGACCACTCCCACGCCGACATGGGTGAACACCGGGTCCACGAGGTTGGCGTAGTGGCCGGGGCTGGCGATGAACGCCTCCATCAAGCTGTCGACGTTGCCGCCGACGCCGACGTTCTCGCCGATCTTCACCCAGTCGTGGGTTATCCCCGCGCCCAGGGATGGAGCGTGGTGGATGAACCCGTCGTTCTTCATCTGGGCTGCCCACTGTCGGGAGACGGCGGTGAGCTGATCGTCGACCACGAGGGCGTTGAGGCCGTGGCTGGTGCGCAGGGCGTTGATCTGGGAGATGAACGCCTGCTCCTCGGCGGCCTGGGAGCGTGTCGAGTCGACGGCGTCGACCGGCCCCATGACGACGACCGTCGCCAGCAGTACGGCGGCGAGGAGTATCACCGGTGCGGTGAGTGTCTTGCGCAATGTTCTCCCTCGTGGTGTTCCCCGAGAACGTCCCCTTTCGCCAAGACGATCAGGACAGCTCCCGGGACGTCCGCCTCCGACGTTGAGGTCGGTGATCTGGCTACACGAGTGGTATCGGAGACACGGTGCCTCTGCTTGAGAGCGAGTCGTCCCGGCGTCGGCCCCACCCCGCGGCGGCTACCGTGGAGGACCGGCGCAGGAGGCAATCGGGAAGTGAACCTCGCTCAGATCATCGAGTCTCACCCTGCGGGGGCTCCGGCCGTGATCAGCCGGGGCAGGACCACCACCTACGGTGTGCTGCGCGAGCAGGTCGCCGGCATGAGGGGAGGCCTCGTCTCCCTCGGCCTGGCACCGGGGGATCGCTTGGGGCTGATCTGCGGGAACAACTGGTACTTCGTCGTCTCCTACCTGGCCGCGCTGGGAGCCGGCCTGGTGGTCGTGCCCCTGAACCCCTCCAACCCGTTGCCGGCGATGACCCGCGAGCTCGGGGCATCCTCGGCCCGGGCCGTCGTCGTCGGGCCGAAGGGGCGGCGGGGTTTCACCGGCATCGACCGGTCCGAGCTACCCGAACTGCAGCACGTCATAGGCTGTGACTCCGAGGTGGATGCCGCCATCGGCATAGATGACCTGCTCGAGGCCCCACCGGTGCGTCTCGTCGACCGCAACGACGACGACCTGGCTGCGCTGATGTTCACGAGCGGGACTGCGGGCGCGCCGAAGGCCGCCATGCTGACCCACGGCAACTTGCGCAGCAATCTCGAGCAGATCCAGGCCGCTCCGGGCCGCAGTGAAGAACCGAGTGATCTCACCTTCGGTGTGTTGCCGCTGTTCCACATCTTCGGGCTGAACGTGGCGCTCGGGCTGTCGCTGTACGCCGGGTCGAGCCTGCTGCTCGTCGAGCGGTTCGACCCCATGACGGCGCTGGAGTCGATCAAGGCGCACGGGGTGACCATCGTGACCGGTCCACCCACCATGTGGGCGGCTTGGGCGTCGCTGCCCGAGGCTCCCGCCGACGCGTTCGCCTCGGTCAGGATCGGCGGATCGGGTGCTTCGAAGCTGCCGATCGAGGTCGCCGAGGCCGTCTCCCGCCGTTTCGGCCTCGATCTGGCCGAGGGTTACGGCCTCACGGAGGCCTCACCGATCGTGACCAGCGCCACCGGCACCGCAGCTCCCGTGGGCTCGATCGGCATCCCCCTCCCGGGCCTCGAGGTGCGCCTGGTCGACGCCGAGGGCGGCGACGTGCTCATCGGCGACGCCGGCGAGATCTGGGTGCGCGGCCCCAACGTCTTCGCCGGGTACTGGCAGGACGAGCAGGCGACGAGAGCCGCTATCACCGAGGACGGATGGCTGCGAACCGGCGACATAGCCGTCGTCGACGACGACGGCTACCTCTTCGTCGTGGATAGGGCCAAGGACCTGATCATCGTGTCGGGCTTCAACGTCTACCCGGCTGAGGTCGAGGCGGTGCTGGCGGAGCATCCGGCCGTCGAGGCGGCGGCGGTCGTGGGCGTACCCCATCCCTACTCGGGTGAGGCGGTGAAGGCCTACGTCGTGGTCCGGGCGGGCCACAGCATCGAGGAGGACGACGTCATCGACTTCTGTCACGACCGGCTGGCGGGCTACAAGGCACCGACCAAGGTGAACTTCGTCGACGAGCTCCCCGAAGGGCTCGGGGGCAAGGTGCTGCGCCGGGCGCTCACCTGAGCCCAGCTGCGGGTCCGGGCTGATCACCGGCGATCTCAGTTCTGTGAGCGGGCGGGGGGCTGCGGTGGGGCGGTCGCGATCTCCCACAGCTCCACGTAGAACGGTGCCAGCCCAGCCGGGGGCCCGTGCGCGGGCCCCCCGGGTGCGGGGGACGACACGAGGAACCCCGCGAACAGGATCGTCACGCCCAGGACCAGCCATATACCGAAGGTGGTCATCTCGTCCTCGGCCGAGTAGAGGGTTCCCCCGGCCGCCAACAGCGCAGTTCCGAGTGCGATGAGCACGTTGGTCGATGCCAGGCGGCGTGGGGTGATCGCAGAGGCTGCCCCGTGCCCGGGACGCCGCCCGGTAACGAGCTCGAAGGCCGACCAGGCTGCGCCGGCGAAGACGACGACCGCACCCACGCCCGAGCCCACCGCGGCCATCATTCGAGGAGCCGGCCCGAACACCTCTCGGCCCTGCGGTAGCTGATCGACCGGGATGGCGTCGACCAGCGGAGCGGCCATCACGACTCCCGCGGCGAACGCCGCCGACAGGGCGAGCACGACCGCGGTCTTGTCGCCGACACGGCGGCCACCCAGCAGGTACACCGTGCCCAGCGCCAGGAAGGGGACGTTGAGGATGGCGCCGAAGAGGTAGAACACGCGGAACGAGAGCGAACCCCAGCCGGTGGCCGCGCCTGCCCAGTAGGCGAGTGACGCCGTGGAGAACATGAACAGCGAGACGGTCCAGGCAGCCTCGTGTCGTCGACGGCGTGCGAGCCAACGCTCGAGTGTCGTGAGGGCGAACGCCAGCGACACCAGGAAGGCGGTGGCAGCGAGCGCCGCGGTGGCGTTCATCCTCAACAGCTTCGCGGCAATGACCTGCCGGTGTCCCCATGGCGGGACCCCTCCAGCCCCACTTCGACGCCACCTACTCGCGGCAACGACCTGCCGGTGTCCCGGTGGCGGGACCCGCTCCGCCACTCATCGCGCGAACTTGTGAGCTTGTGCTCGCTTTGTGAACAGATGCACGAGACCGGTACTGTCAGGAATCCATGGTCGAGCGCCCCCCACGCCGTATCCCTGAAGCGACGGTGGCGAGACTCCCGGTGTACCGCCGGAGCCTGCTGGAGGTAGCCGAGGAGGAGACCTCCACCATCTCCTCGGAGCGCTTGGCGGAGATGGCGGGGGTCAATGCGGCGAAGGTCCGCAAGGACCTCTCCTACCTCGGCTCCTACGGGACCCGCGGCGTCGGCTACGACGTCAAGTACCTGCTGTTCCAGATGAGCAGGGAGCTGGGCCTGACCCATGACTGGCCGGTGGTCATAGTCGGCCTGGGCAATCTCGGACATGCGCTGGCGAACTACGGCGGTTTCGGCGAGCGTGGATTCCCGGTGGCGGCGCTCGTCGATGCCGACCCGGCCAAGGTCGGCACGCGCGTGGGCGGCACCGAGGTCCGTCACGTCGACGAGCTGCCCGAGATCGTGGCCGAGCGGCGGATCCTGATCGGGATCATCGCCACCCCCGCGGCCGTGGCCCAAGAGGTCGCCGATCGACTGGTCGCGGCCGGCATCACGTCGGTCCTCAACTTCGCTCCTGCGGTCATCACAGTTCCCGACGCCATCTCGCTGAGGAAGGTGGACCTCGCAGTCGAGCTGCAGATCCTGTCCTTCTACCAACAGCAGCGGCAGCTGGGTTCCGCCGGCGACGGAGAGCCGTCGCTGCCGACCCGATCGGTGCGAGACTGAACGGGCGCCTGACCACCCGCGACGGTCAGGGCACCGAGCGATCCGATGCAGCCAGGTGAAGCCCGATACCCGGTCAATCTGAGCGTCGCCGGCCGATCAGCCCTCGTCGTCGGTGGGGGGGACGTGGCGCTGCGGAAGGTACGGGGCCTACTCGCTGCCGGTGCCCGCGTCCATGTGATCGCAGTTCAGGTAGCCGGGTCGCTCAAGGCTCTGCCCGAGGTGTCCTGGGAGGAGCGCGCCTTCCGGTCCGAAGACCTCGTTCCCGGCAATCCTTCCTCGCACTGCGTGGTCATCGCCGCCACCGAGGATCGCCAGGTGAACCGGCAGGTCTACCAAGCTGCCCATGAAGCCGGTGTTCCGGTCAACACGGTCGACGATCCGGAGCTCTGTGACTTCACGTTGCCGGCGGTGATTCGACAGGGTCGGCTGTTGGTGACCGTTTCGAGCAGCGGGGAGAGCCCGGCGGTCTCGGCCTGGCTCCGGCGCCGCCTGCAGGCGGCGCTCGGGCCTGAGTACGACGAGCTGATCCGGGTAGTGGGCGAGGTCCGCCAGGAGTTGCATGACTCCGGTCACACGACGGAGGGGCTGGACTGGCAATACGCCCTAGACTCGGGGATATTGGAGATGATCCGTGAGGGTCGTCTCAGCGAGGCCAAGGAGCGCCTGCAGGCGTGTCTGTTGTAGTCATCGGCGTAAACCACCGGACCGTTCCGCTCGGGCTGCTCGAGCGCATGACGATCGACGACGACCACCTCGACAAGACGCTCGCCGACGTCATCAGCCGCGAGAACGTCTCCGAGGCGGTCGTGTTGTCGACATGCAACCGGACCGAGGTCTATGTCTACGCCGAGCGCTTCCACGGGGCCTTCCAGGATGTCCGCAACGTCTTGTCCGAGAGCGCGTTCCTCGCACCGGAAGCGTTCGCCGATCACCTCTACGTCCTTTACGACGCCGATGCCATAAGGCACCTCTTCTGTGTGGCGGCGGGTCTCGATTCGGCCGTGCTGGGCGAGAACGAGATCCTCGGCCAGGTCAAGCGGGCATGGCAGCGGGCCCGCGAGCAGAAGGTGTCCGGGACGTCGCTCAACCTCTTGTTCCGCCATTCGGTCGAGGTCGGCAAGCGGGCGCGGAGCGAGACCGACATCGCCCGCCACATCACGTCAGTCGCCCAAGCGGCGGTCGCCATGGCTGCCCAACGCCTCGGTGGTCTCGCGGGCCGGCGGGTCCTGGTTCTCGGCGCGGGTGGGATGGGCGAGGGCATGGCGAAGATCGTCGCCGCGGCCGGGGTCAGCGACTTCGCGATCGCCAACCGAACCTACGAGAGGTCTCGGGACCTCGCCGATCTGGTAGGGGGGCGGGCCGTCAGGCTGTCGGCGGTCGCAGACGAACTGCGAGACACCGATGTCCTGTTGACCTCCACGGGTGCCAACACCATCATGCTCGAGCACTCCGACATCGAGCCGGCCATGCTCCACCGCGGGGATCATCCGCTGCTGATCGTCGACATAGCCGTTCCGCGTGACATCGACCCCTCGGTGGCCGGGCTCGACGGCGTCACGCTGCTCGACATGGACGATGTCCGACACTTCACGGAGGCCGGCGTCGCCGAACGGCAGCGTGAGGTGCAGGCGGTGCGTCAGATCGTCGACGAAGAGGTCGATCGCTTTCTCGATGCAAGCACGGCGCGGGAGTCCGCCCCGCTCATCGTCGCTCTGCGGGAGAGGGCAGAAGACATCCGGCTCCACGAGATCGAAGGATTCGGGTCCCGGCTGGCCGGCCTGACCCCCGAGCAGCGCGAGGCAGTGGAGGCCCTGACTCACCGCATCCTTGCCAAGCTCCTCCACGAACCGACCGTGGAGCTGAAGGAGTCGGCCGGCACGAGGCGCGGCGACCGGCTGGCCGAGTCAATGCGGGATCTGTTCGATTTGTGAGGCTCAGAGCCGCCACACGCGGTAGCGAGCTGGCGCTGTGGCAGACCCGTCACGTTGCCCGACTCCTCGCCGCCCTCGACCCGGCGGTCGAGGTCGAGACCGTCATCGTCACCACCGAAGGTGATCGCCGCGCCGAAGCGCCGATAGCCGAGATGGGCGGCAAGGGCGTGTTCGCTGCTGAGGTGCAAAGGGCCGTTCTCGACGGCCGAGCCGACCTGGCCGTGCACTCGGCCAAGGACCTGCCGTCGGTGACACCCGACGGGTTGTCCCTCGCGGCGGTGCCAGAGCGGGGAGACCCGCGCGACGTGCTGGTGGGGAGTCGCCTCGATGCCATTCCGGACCGGGGACTGGTGGGTACGGGGTCGCCGCGCCGCAGGGCGCAACTCGCCCACCTCCGTCCCGACCTGCGCTTCTCCGATCTCCGAGGGAACATCGCGACGAGGCTGGCGAAATCAGCGGGCTTCGATGCCATCGTGATGGCCGCTGCTGCCCTCGAGAGACTCGATCAGATCGAGCGGGTCTCCGAGGTGTTGGGCATCGACCGCTTCCTCCCCCAGGCGGGCCAGGGCGCGCTGGCGATCGAGTGCCGCGACGATGACGAGGCGACTGCGGGCGTGCTCGGATCGATCGAGCACGCGGCCTCCCGCAAGGCGGTGGACTCGGAACGCGCTTACCTGGCCGAACTGGGAGGCGACTGCCGGCTGCCGGCCGGCGCCTTTGCCGAAGTGCGGTCCGGGGGCGTCTTCCTGCATGCCTTCATCGCGTCGCCCGACGGTAGCCGTCTGCGCCGGAGCGAACAGGCCGGCGACGACGCTGCGGTGGTCGGCAGGACGCTCGCTCGGCGCCTGCTCGATGAAGAAGGTGGCGCCGAACTGCTAGCTCCTACAGTGAGTCCGTGACCGTCTATCTCGTCGGGGCCGGGCCCGGTGACCCGGGCTTGTTGACCGTGAGAGGCGCAGAGGTACTGGGCAGGGCCGAGGTCGTCGTCTACGATCGCCTGTCCGTAGCCTCGTTGCTCGAACGCGCTCCCACACGAGCGAAGCGCATCTGCGTCGGCAAGGCCCCGGGCCGTTCGGACATCAGCCAGGACGAGATCAACTCGCTTCTGATCGAGCACGGGAGAGCGGGTCAGGAAGTCGTGCGGCTCAAAGGCGGCGATCCGTTCGTGTTTGCCCGGGGCGGCGAGGAGGCCAGGGCACTGCAAGGCGCGGGAGTCCAGTACGAAGTCGTGCCCGGGGTCACTTCGGCGGTGGCGGTACCCGCCTACGCCGGCATCCCTGTGACGTTGCGTCACTCATCTACGTCTTTCACCGTCGTCACCGGCCACGAGGACCCCGACAAGGACCACTTCGTCGACTGGGATGCAATCGCCAAGGTCGGCGGAACGATCGTGATCCTCATGGGCGTGAGGCGGTGGCCTTCGATCGCGACCGCGCTCATCAGAGGTGGTCGGGCCCCGGACACGCCTGCCGCCGCCGTGCGGTGGGGAACCAGACCGGAGCAGACGACGATCAGGGCAACCCTCGACACGCTCGCGCAGCACGAGTTGCGTGCCCCGGCCACGATCGTGGTCGGCGAGGTGGCAACCGAGCGCCTGCGGTGGTTCGAGTCCCGCCCGTTGCTCGGGCGCCGGATCGTCGTCACGCGAGCACGAGCGCAGGCGCCGGACCTGTCCCGCCTGCTGACGGCGGAGGGTGCGGTCGTCATCGAGGTGCCGGTGATAGAGATCGTCGATCCACCCGACGGCGGTGCGGCGCTGCGACGGGCCGTGTCGGATCTCTGGGTCTACGACTGGGTTGTCCTCACGTCGGTGAACGGAGCCAGTCGCCTCTTCGGCACGATGCGTGACTCGCGCGATCTCGGAGGGGTGAGCGTTGCGGTGATCGGGCCGGGGACCGCGGCCGAGGTGTCGAGGTACAACGTGGTGCCCGACCTCGTCCCGGATCGTTTCGTGGCAGAGTCCCTCGTCGATGCGTTTCCAGCACCGGCATCCGGTGATGGCCGGGTGCTCGTCGCGCGGGCGGCGGAAGCCCGAGATGTCCTGCCGGAGGGCCTGGTGGCGAAGGGCTGGTCTGTCGACGTCGTGGAGGCATACAGCACGAAGGCCTGCGAGATGGACGCGGTACAGCTCCGAGCGGCGACTGAAGCCGAGATCGTCACCTTCGCGTCCTCATCCACGGTACGGAACTTCGTCGCGGCCGTTGGCCGTGACAACGTTCCCGGTGTCGTCGCCTGCATCGGCCCGGTGACAGCCGAGACTGCGCGACTGGAGGGCCTCGATGTAGCCATCGAGGCAGAGGTCCACACGGTTCCGGGCCTTGTCGAGTCGATCGTCCATTGGGCCTCCTCGTAGGTAGGATCGCGTCAGTGAGCTTTCCCCGCCGTCGGCTGCGCCGGCTGAGACGGACACAGCGACTTCGCGATCTCGTGGGTGAGGCTCGCCTCGGCGTCGACGATCTCGTGGCGCCGCTGTTCGTCCGCGAGGCGGCGAGGGAACCCCGACCCATCGGGTCGTTGCCGGGCGTGGTGCAGCACTCTCGCGAGAGCCTCATCAAGGAGGTGGCCGAACTGCGTGACCTGGGCGTGCCCGGCATGATCCTCTTCGGGATCCCGGCCGAGAAGGATGCCCGGGGCTCGGGGGCGTGGGACCCCGATGGCGTCGTCCAGGTGGCGTTGCGCGACGTCCGCGAGGAGGTCGGGGACGACCTGGTGGTGATGGCCGACCTGTGCCTCGACGAGTACACCGACCACGGGCACTGTGGAGTGCTGGCACCGGACGGGGGGGTCGACAACGACGCGACGCTCGAGCTCTACGCAGCCGTCGCGTTGGCACAAGCCGAGGCCGGTGCCGACATCTGCGCTCCTTCAGGAATGATGGACGGGCAGGTGAGGGCCATTCGTGGCGCGCTCGACGAATCGGGCTTCGAGCAGGTCGCGATCCTTGCCTACTCGGCCAAGTACGCGTCGGCGCTGTACGGCCCGTTCCGTGACGCCGTCGACGTGCAGATCGCCGGAGGGGGCGATCGCAGGTCCTACCAGCAGGACTGGCACAACGCGCGCGAGGCGTTGGAGGAGATCCGTGCCGATGTGGCCGAAGGCGCTGACATGGTCATGGTCAAGCCGGCTATCACCTATCTCGACGTGATCGCCCGGGCCCGTGCCGAGCTCGATCTGCCGCTAGCGGCATACCACGTGTCAGGCGAGTACTCGATGATCAAGGCTGCAGCCGCCGAGGGCTGGCTCGACGGCGACGCCGTTGCGCTCGAGCAGCTCACTGCCATCAAACGAGCCGGTGCCGACTTCATCCTCACCTACTTCGCCAAGGAGATCGCCCGGCGGCAATGACCGACACCACGAACCGCTCGTTGTTCGAACGCGCCCGCAAGGTCATCCCCGGCGGCGTCAACTCGCCGGTGCGCGCCTTCGGGTCAGTCGGTGGTGACCCCTACTTCGTGGAACGGGCGGAAGGGGCTTACGTGTGGGACGTCGAGGGAAACCGCTACATCGACTACGTGCAGAGCTACGGTGCGTCGATCCTCGGTCACGCGCACCCTCGGGTCGTCGCGGCAGTGTCCGGTGCGGCAGCGAAGGGTACGACCTACGGCAAGCCGACCGAGTCCGAGGTGCGCCTCGCCGAGGAACTCGTCGAGCGGGTCGACGGGCTCGAGATGGTCCGCTTGGTGTCGAGCGGCACCGAGGCGGCCATGTCGGCTGTGCGCCTCGCCCGGGGTGTGACCGGCCGGGACAAGGTGGTGAAGTTCGCGGGGAACTACCACGGTCACAGCGACTCGCTCCTGGCCGCCGGCGGTAGCGGTGTGGCCAACCAGGGCCTGTCGGGGTCGGTGGGTGTGACCGCCGGTGCAGTTGCCGACACCGTGGTCGCCCCGTACAACGTCGTCCCCGAGATCGACGATTCGGTGGCCTGCGTGATCGTCGAGCCGGTCGCCGCCAACATGGGTCTGGTGCCGCCGGTCGAGGGCTTCCTGGAGGCCTTGCGGACGGCATGCAACCGCGCCGATGCCCTGTTGGTGTTCGACGAGGTGATCACCGGCTACCGGCTCGAGCGGGGCGGGGCAACCGGGCGCTTCGGGGTTCAGCCCGACGTCTGGTGCTTCGGCAAGGTGATCGGCGGCGGCCTACCGGTGGGTGCCTTCGGCGGTTCGAGCGACATCATGGCCGGGCTGGCTCCCCTTGGTCCCGTGTACCAGGCGGGCACGCTGTCGGGCAACCCTCTGGCCACCGCGGCCGGGCTGGCCGTGCTCGCAGAGCTCGACGCCGCCGCCTACGGGAGGCTCACCGCCACGGCGACGCACCTCGCCGAGGGACTCCGGACCGTGTTCACAGCAGCCGGGGTCGCGGCGGTCGTGCCACAGGTGGGGCCTCTGGTCGGGTTGTTCTTCGGCGAGGTAGTACCGCGCGACTACGACGAGGCGCGGACCTCGGTCGAACTGGGTCTGTACGCCGCGTTCTTCCGGGCCATGCTGGCCGAGGGGGTGGCCCTGGCACCGGGTCCCTACGAGGTCATCTTCCCGAGCCTCGCTCATTCGGCAGCTGACATCGATGCGACGCTGGCGGCAGCCGCAAAGGCCGCGACGGCCCTGGCCGATCCGTAGCGACACGGTCCGACGGGTTCATTCGACCGGCCCAGGGAAGAGCGAGACGAGGCCGGCGGCTACCTTGTAGATCGCCTCGGGGGGCCCGAGGGTGTCGTCTCGCATGAGGTTCGCCATTATGCGAAGCACCCATCGCATGATCGTCTCCGATCGCATGCCGATCCTGGTGAGCTCGCGCATCAGGCGGGGTCGGCCGATGACCTCGGCGAACGCACTGGCCACCTGGTAGTAGACCCGGTACTCCTCGTCGAGGACTGCCGGGTACCGGCTGAGGGGCAGCGCGTCACCGGTGCGGATCGACTCGTCGAGCAATTCGGCGGCGAGGCGGCCCGTCTCGTATGCGTAGTCGATGCCTTCGCCGTTGAACGGGTTCACCGAGCCTGCCGCATCACCTACCGCGACCCAGGTCGGGCCCGCCTTCGGGTTCACGGACCCGGCCATCGGCAGACGACCGCCGGTCGGGGCGGCTGTCGGCTTGTCCGGATCGATCTGCCAGTGCTCGGGGAGGGTGCGCGCCCACTCGTTCATCAGGTGGGTCGTGTTGATGCTCTTGTAGTCGCGGAAGGTGGACAGGAGCCCGATGCCGACGTTGATCGTCCCATTACCCACGGGAAAGACCCAGCCATAGCCGGGGAGGGAGTTGCCGTTGCGGTCACGGACGTCGAGAGCGCTTTCGATCCATGGATCGTCGTGAAGCGGGCTCTCGTAGTAGGTCCGGATCGCCATCCCCTGGGGGTAGTCGCGGTTGCGGGTGATGCCCAGTGCCCTGCCGAAGCGGGAGTTGGCCCCATCGGCGATGACCATGTAGCGGGCGTTGAGCACCTCAGTGGCGCCTGACTCCTTGTCGTGGACCTCGGCTCCGACCACCAGCCCCTCACGGGTCAGCGGCCGCAGTCCTTCGACGCCCTGGCGGAGGACGGCACCGGACTTGACCGCACGTTCAGCGACGATCTGGTCCAGATGGCAGCGACGGATGACATAGCCATGGGAGGGGTACACCGGGTGTTCCGGCCAGGGCAGTTCCAGGGTGAGCCCGTGGGCCAGGACCCTGAGGCCTTCGTGGCGGTGGAAGTCGTCGAGGCGGTGCCCGAGGCCCATGTCCTGCAACTGCTTCACCGCTCGCGGCGTCAACCCGTCGCCGCAGGTCTTGTCCCGAGGGAAGGTCTTCTTCTCCACCATCACGACATCGTGGCCCGCCTCGGCGAGCCAGTAGGCCGCCGCGGCACCCGCCGGCCCGGCGCCGATGACCAACACGTCGTGGCACTGCCCCGAAGCTGCTGCGGCCATCTCTTTCACCTCTTGCCCAACCCGTTTTGTGAACCGTAGATGCCCCTATAGGGGCCTTTTCGGTTCACAAAACGTGTTTGTGCAGATGCGCTCACCCGCCGGCGGGGACCTCGTTGCCTGGATCGCCGGGCTGGTCGGCCTCGCCGAGCCCGGCGGGTGTGAAGTTCTCGCCGACCTCTTCCAGCGACCAGGTCGTGAGCGTCTCGGTGGCGGTCGCCTCGGCGTCGGGCCCGACGATCTCGGCGAACAGCGCCGGGACCGAGGCCCACTCCTCGGGGATGAACTCCGCCCCCGACAACTCCTCGCGCTCGTAGCGGACTGCGGCCATCAACTCCTCGACGGTGAGGCTCTCGGCGAAACCAGGCATGGTGCCGAAGCCCCCTACCGGCTTGGCGGTGGCCCCGTAGGTGCTCTCGGGGAAGTTGGCGGTGCCGAGCAGGACCCACTGGACGTGGGCGAAAGCGGTCGGGAACGTCTCCAGCACCGCACCGTCGGCGAGAGCCGGGCCGGAGCCGCCGCCGCCGCCGGCGCCGTGGCAGCTGGCGCAGCTAGCGGTGTAGGTCTCGGCACCGAGGTCCAGCGCGCCGACCTGCTCTTCGTCGGGTGGGTCGAGCGTGAGCATGTAGACCGGCGCCCACACGGCGACCGCGACCAGAGTTGCCGTCGCCCACCAGGGGGCCTTCTTGCGGGTCTTGGCAGCCTCGACCCACGGCGGATCGGGCTCGGGTTCGGGCTCGGCAACCGCCGGTGGGGCAGTCGGGGAGGGCGTGGCCGGGACGGCACCGCCTTCGGTGGCCGGCTCGACCTCGGCCTTGGCCGGTGCCTCGCCTTCCTCGTCACCGCCGAGGCCCATGGCAGCGCGTCGCTCCTTGCTCCGTTTCAGGAGATGTTCGGGGATTTCGGTCAACGCTGCCTCCGCGGCGCTCTCGGGCGGCTCCTCGGGGTCGGTTGCCGCCCGACCGTTGGTGCGCCCGTCACCTTAGGCGCCGGTGAACTACGGTGACCAAGTCCCGCCCCGTGTCCGGTCCGAGCCTGTTCGTCGTTCTCCTCTTGCGACGCTCGACGCCGGCCTCCGCATTGGTTCGGCCGCATTGGTTCGGCGCGAAATCGCCGGACTAGGCTGCAGTCGGAACGGCGTGCGTTCCGCGGGTCCCCGAGCCGGACGGGCACCCCTGGGTCGCACGCCGGTGGCGATGTGTCGCCGTCGCGAGCAGCGTGGTAGACCGTTGCCTGCCGCCAACGTCGGAGGCCACTCCGGCGGATAGTATTTGTGAGAGATTTCACTAGAGAGGAAGAGGTCGCAGTGGTCGCGTTCCTGACGTCGGTAGCGATCCTCATCGTCCTCGTCGCTCCGATTCCGTGGTACGCGAAGCGGCGACCGGTCGGCACTCCTCTGACCTGGGGCGAAGCCCTCCTTGCGGCCACCTACGTCTTCCTCATCCTCTTCTGGCTCTATGGCGTCGTTCCCCACCAATGGCTGGACTGGGCCGACAACGAACTCAACTGGAGGCCCGACCGGATCCTGATCGGACCCGGCGGCGAGTACTGGACGACCTTCCCGATCACGATCAGCTACCAGGTCATCCGTGACGTAGCGGCGGTGATCATCTACGGGATCGCGCTGGTCGGCAACGTGTGGTTCTGGATCTACTGGCAGAACCGCGGCCAGAGGGCCGAGGCCGAACCGTCTCGTTCCACCTTCGGTCGTCCACTGGTCAAAGAAGGCTGACGATCATGACCTACACCGACGCCAACCCACCGATGCCTCAGTTCCGTGACGACTACGTGCTGCAGGAGGTCGATGCCGACTATCTGGCGAAGGTGGTCAAGCCCAAGCAGTTCATCCACATCGACCAGTCCGAATGCATCATGTGCGAGGGTTGCGTCGACATCTGCCCGTGGAAGTGCATCCACATGGTCGTACCTGGCGCCATCGACGAGGCGGTGGGTACCGAGCAGCCCGGCATCGACCCGACCGACCACGTGATCTTCACCATCGACGACGACGTGTGCACTCGGTGCGCTCTGTGCGTCGACCGCTGCCCCACGGGCGTCATCATCCTGGGCAAGGTCGGCTCCCCCGAACCCGATGGTGATCCCCACCAGCGCACCAGCAGCCTGGGCTACGCCTACGGCATGAGGCTCGGGTAGGGCCGACTTTGCAGATGGATGGAACGAAGACTAGGGAGTAGCTGAGTGGCCAAGACGATCGAGGACAAGCGAACCAGCCAGCGGGTGAGCGAGCGGCTCTCCGGCGTAGGCGAGTCCATCCAGGGCTCCCAGGCGTGGAACTCGATCTTCCGGCCGGGCTCGATCTTCCGGAAGGGCTACACCGACAGCCCGCGGAACCGCTCCTACGTCATCATGAACAGCGTCCTCTACCACCTGCACCCGGTGAAGGTGAAGAGGCACGCCGTCAAGGTCAGCTACACCCTTTGCCTGGGCGGCCTGAGCTTCTTCTTGTTCATCCTGTTGACTGTCACGGGCATCTTCTTGATGTTCTTCTACCGGCCCACCGCGGCTCAGGCATGGGACGACATCTACACCCTTCAGACGTCGGTGACGTTCGGGCTCCTGGTCCGGAACATCCATCGCTGGGGCGCGCACCTGATGGTCCTCACCGTCTTCCTCCACATGGCCCGGGTCTTCTACCACGGCGCCTACAAGCCGCCACGGGAGTTCAACTGGGTGATCGGTGTGATCCTGTTGACCCTGACGCTGCTGCTCTCCTTCACGGGCTACCTCCTGCCTTGGGACCAACTGGCCCTCTGGGCGGTGACGGTCGGCACCAACATGATGGGCTACATGCCGGTTTTCGGTGACCAGGTCCGGTTCGTGCTCCTTGGCGGCTCCGAGATCGGCGCCGACACGCTGCTGCGGTGGTATGTCCTGCACGTCTTGTTCTTCCCGTTCATCATCGTGATCTTCATGGCCATCCACTTCTGGCGAGTCCGCAAGGACGGCGGGATCTCAGGACCGCTGTAGAGATCGGAGACCTGCACCCCAATGACCGAGGTACCGGAGCACCTTCGCAAGCGGGCCGAGGAGGCTCGCGAGAAGGCTGCTGCCAAGAAGGCCGAAGACGGTGGCGGGGCCGGCGAGTCCGGCAACGGCGGAGGCGAGGCTGCGGGCAAGATCCCTGCCCACCTGCTCGAACGAAGCCGCGCGGCCAAGGCGGCGCGCGAGAGCGGGGCCTCAGAGGAGGGCGGGGCGACACCGGCGACCACCGGCGGCGCAGTTGCAACTGCCGTGCGTCCACCCGCGGCGGCCGGGCCCGGGGGCCACACCCAGCGGCTGCTCACCGTGGTCAAATCGGGATCGATCCAGGACGTCAAGGCCAAGCCGGTGGACAAGGTGCACACCTGGCCGCACCTGCTGGTCATCGAGTTCGTGGCGGCCTTGGCCATGACCGCGTTCACCCTGATCTTCTCGATCTTCGTCAACGCTCCACTGCTGGAGATGGCCAACTTCAACCAGACCCCCAACCCGTCGAAGGCTCCGTGGTACTTCCTGGGCCTCCAGGAGTTGTTGACCATGTTCCACCCGATGGTGGCCGGCGTCACCATTCCCGGGATCGGCATCTTCGCCCTGATCCTCGCCCCTTACATCGACAAGAACCCCTCAACTCGACCTGAAGACCGCAAGTTCGCGATCAGCCTGATGACCCTGCACCTGATGTTCTGGGCGGTGCTGGTGATGATCGGGTCCTTCTTCAGAGGCCCGGGGTTCAACTTCATCCTTCCCTGGATCGACGGACTGTTCTTCGAACTGTGATTTGTCTCGTAGGTGAGAACTGATGAACGGCTGGATTGTCGTAGCCATAGTCGCGATCGTCTTGCTCGCCGGCATGGTCGTGCTGGCGTCGACCCGCCGCCGTGGCGCCGATGCCGCCGTGGGCGCCTTGGCCCGGGAGACGGTTGCTCGTGACAAGAAGGCACGCCGGGCGGCCGAGGTGAGCCCCGGTCCCACCGACGTCGGGGTGTCGAGTCGCGCCATCGAGAGGGCGGCGGTGCTCGAACGTCACGGTGGCCCCATCGAGAGGGTCGCCCCCGGCGTGGTCGAGCCCTTCGTCCCACCCAGCCCCGAAACCATCGGAGTGACGCGACGATCGTTCTTCAACCGCGCCGCGGTCGCCCTGATGGTGTTCGCCAACGCCACCTTCGGCGCAGCGATAGTGGCGTTCTTGTGGCCCCAAGGAGGGGGCGGCTTCGGGTCGAAGATACGGGTCGGCAAGGTGAGCGACGTCAAGGCCGAGATCCAGGCCAACAACGGCTTCCTGTACAAGCCCGAAGGGCGCATGTGGGTCACCGAGTACCCGGCGTCGGCGCTCCCCAAGGCCGAGCAGGTCTACTCGGAGCCCGAACTGGCCGGCATGCGCGAGGGTTTGCTGGCGCTCTTCCAGAAGTGCCCACACCTCGGCTGCCGGGTTCCCGAGTGCGTCACCTCGCAGTGGTTCGAGTGCCCCTGCCACGGCTCGCAGTACAACCAGGCGGGTGAGAAGAAGGGTGGTCCTGCTCCGCGTGGCATGGACCGCTTCGCCATGGAGGTAAGCGGCGACGAGTTCATCGTCGACACCGGTTCGGTCATCAACGGGCCTCCTATCGGGACCAACACCACCGGTCAGGAGGCCGAAGGACCCAACTGCATCAGCGCCGGAGCAGAAGCGCACGTGTGAGCAGGTAGGAAACAGCCCCGAGCCCACTACTTGAGCCCAAGACGGTCATGATCCTCGCAATTTCCACATACAGAGCCGCCGGCCTGATCATCGCCGGCATCCTGGCCGTCGGTGCCGTCGGCTGGATAGTCGCCAACCTCGTATCAGCGCGGCGCGAGGTCGGTTCGGAGATAGAGCTGGCTGCCAACCGCAGACCGGGCACTCCTGATCAGGAGCTGGAAGGGCGCGTGCTCGACAGGTCGCTCTTCTACGCCGTCGGCATCCTCGCCCTCATCGCCGTTGCCCTGCCCGTCTACTGGCTGGCTGAGCCCGGCCGCATGGAAGGTGCGATCGAGAACTTCCAGGAGACCTTCGAGCTGCGCGGTGAGGAGATCTACGTCACCGGAGCCCAGTGCGAGGGCTGCCACGGTCCTGACGGAACCGGTGGTTCGACGGAGTATGTCATCACCGACGATGCGGGCGAGTTCGTGGCCCAGGTCAACTGGGCCGCTCCGGCTCTCGACACCGTGTTCTGGCGCTACTCGGAGCAGGAGGTCACCGACATCCTCGACTACGGACGCCCTGGTACGCCGATGCCGGCGTGGGGCGCGCCCGGTGGTGGTCCGCTGAGCACTCAACAGATCGAGAACGTCATCGACTACCTGTGGTCGATCCAGCTCGACGAGTCCGAGATGCGAGACCAGCTCGACGCCGCCATCCAGGAGATCACAGAGGACCCGAGCTCCGAGTACTACCGCCCAGGGCTGTACGAGCGGATGCTCGAGGTCCGTGAGCAAAACGCCTCGGCCGACAGCGAGGTGGAGCAGGTGAGCCTCGACGAGGACGACCAGCTCGTTCTCGGTGAGCTCCTCTTCAACCTCGAGTCCCCGGGTGCGGGTGCCTACGGCTGCGCTCGTTGCCACATCCCCGGCGCGGCCTACGGGATGCCCGGTGATCCGGTGATCGAAGGCCAGTACGCTCCCCTGCTGGTCGGGATCGAGGACAAGCTGACCTTCGACCAGCAGGTCGAGTTCGTCACTCTCGGCTCCGAGAACGGCGTGGGCTACGGGAGCTTCAGCCAGGGCAGCGGGCGCATGCCCGGCTTCGGCGCCAACCCCAACCAGGGCGACGAGGAGACCCCCAACCTGGGGTCGGGCGGGATGTACACACCCGAGATGGTCGAGGCGGTCGTGGCATACGAACGATCCCTCTCCGGACTCGCGGAGGCGGCACGGTGATAGCCACCCTCAACACCCTTGCGTCGATCGCCTGGGACCCCCAGATCAGGGGAGTCCTCGTGGTGGCCACCGGAGTACTCGTGCTGGTCGGGTCGGTGTACCTGCTCCTCGGCACCAACACCGGCGCGCGGACGGGCTTCATGATCGCCATGGCGGGCCTGTTCGGTTGGCTGACGATCTTGGGTTTCATGTGGTGGATCTACGCCAAGGGTCTCTCGGGTGAGCCACCGTCGTGGGAGATCGAGGAGATCAACGTCGATCGGGCCGGACAGCTCCAGACCGAGGTCGTGGAGACCCTCCCTCCCTACGAAGGTGAGGTGGCCGAGGCGCCGGTCGAGTTGCCGACCGGCGAGGAGGTGTTGCTCGAGGCCCTGGCTGTCGAGCAGGGCCGTGAGGTCAGCGTGGACGAGCTCGACGATCTGGACTCGGACATCCTCGACGCCCTCTACGAGCTGAAGGGGGAGGACGTATCCATCGAGGAGCTGACGCTCACCGACGTGGCGACGCTGGAGGCCCAACTCGAGGTCGAGCTGCTCGAGGGCAGCCAGAGCCTCGACCTCGGGGACTGGCACGTCGTGGCCGAATCCGACCCGGCCCGCGGCGAGGCTGTAGCCGCTGCCGACTCCGAGCTCGCTGCACTCCAGGACACGATCGCCACCGAAACAGGTCTGTCCGAGGAGCTCGACGAGTTCATCGTGGTGGACGTCTTCATCACCGGCGGCAAGGAGCCACCGGCCAGCGACTCCACCTGGGATCGAGTCGCCAACCGCATCTGGACCACGTTGCAGCTCAAGAACCCGCCGCAGTACGCGGTGGTGACGGTGGTCCCGGCCAGCACCATCGAGGTCGCCGCGGGCGAACAGCCCCTGCCACCTGAAGCCGTCGAAGGATCGCCGACCTACTCGGTCGTGATGCTGCGCAACCTGGGCAACGTGCGCGTGGTCTCGGCGGCATTCACCATCATCTGCGCGATCGTGTTCGTCGTGTTCATATACCTGCTTCACACTCGGGACAAACGCCAGTGGGCCCAGCGAGAGCAGTACGAGGAGACGGCCAAGGGATGACGGCGGCGCGCCGTCGCAAGGGGGAGAACTGATTCATGGGCCAGTACCTGCCGATCTTCGCCCTGCTCGTCCTGGCATCCCTCTTCGCGGCAGTCAGCTTCGCCGCATCCCGGCTGCTCAACCCACCCCACCCCACACCGGCCAAGACAGTGCCATACGAGTGCGGGATCATCGACGCGAAGGAGCCACCAGAGCGGTTCCCGGTGAAGTTCTTCCTGGTTGCGATGATCTTCATCGTCTTCGACATCGAGATCATCTTCCTCTACCCCTTCGCCGTGGTGTACCGGAGCCTCGGGCTGTTCGGGCTGGTGGCACTGGCGATCTTCGCCGCGTTGGTCTTCGAGTCATTCGTCTACCTCATCTCCAATGGAGCACTCGACTGGGGCCCGGCGAAGCACCTCCGGCGTCGCAGCCCCATGGTCGATTCGCTGCGGACTGCTGATACCACTGTGAAGCGTGTAGGGACCGATGGCAGAGAGGCGGCCGCGTGAGCCTCAAGGACATCCGCGCCGAGGGGCTGGCGGGGCTGCAGCACAACTTCCTCACCGGCAAGCTCGAGGACCTCATCCGCTGGTCCCGTGCACGTAGCTGCTGGCCGGCGACGTTCGGGCTGGCCTGCTGCGCGCTCGAGATGATGGCAACCGGTGGTAGCCACTACGACCTCGCACGGTACGGCATGGAGGTGTTCCGGGCGTCACCGCGCCAAGCCGATCTGATGATCGTGGCCGGTCGTGTATCGCAGAAGATGGCCCCGGTGCTGCGCCACATCTACGACCAGATGATGGAGCCCAAGTGGGTCATCTCCATGGGAGTGTGCGCCTCGAGCGGAGGGATGTTCAACAACTATGCCATCGTGCAAGGGGTCGACCAGGTGGTGCCCGTCGATGTGTACGCTCCCGGCTGCCCACCGGGTCCCCAGACGCTGATGCACGCGATCCTCACCTTGCACGGCCTGATCGAGTCCGGCGAACTGCTCCGGCGACGAGAGGCGACAGGTGCGGGTGCCCAGGTTCCTGTCGCACAGATCGACGGGCAGTCCGCTGCACCGGTGCAGATCGGGAGCAGGTGAGCTCTTTGGATTCATCACCAGGGCCCGACGTCGGCGAGGTTGCTCGTGAAGGCGGTCACGAAACGGCACCGGGAGCCGCTGTGCTGCTCGACCAGGCGCTCCCGGTGAGCGAGGCGAGGGGGCAGCTGGTCCTGCATCCGGCGCGCGATCAGGTCATCGACGTCGTCTCCCAGCTACGTCATGAGGGCTTCGTGATGTGCGCGGATGTCTGTGGGGTCGATTACCTCGACTACACCGGAGAGCGAGTTCTGCCCGACGGGGTTTCAGCCGAGAGGTTCGAGGTCGTCTACGGCCTCATCGACCATGCGAACAGGCGGCGGGTCAGGCTTCGTGTCCAGGTGCCCGAAGATGACGCCACGGTGCCCTCGATCTTCTTGATCCACCCCGGAACGTCCGCGCTGGAGCGAGAGGTGTACGACATGTTCGGGGTGGTCTTCGAAGGCCATCCGGATCTCACCCGCATCCTCATGCCCGACGACTGGGACGGTCACCCGCTCCGCAAGGACTTCTCGGTGGGTCGGATCCCAGTCCAGTTCAAGCAGGACACCTCGGCTCGGTGACGGAGGTGGACCGGGTGGCAGTCGCCGAGCCAGAGGCCATGCAGCAGGCACTGGATCGCCTGACGAGCGGTGAAGCCGTCCTGTCGCTGTCAGAGACCGAGGCCGAGGCGGCTGAGGGCTTCGACGAAGCGGGCGAGACCATGATCATGAACATGGGTCCTCAGCACCCCTCCACCCACGGTGTGCTCAGGCTCGTCCTCGAGTTGCGAGGCGAGACCGTGCTTCGCACCAAGCCGGTGATCGGCTACCTGCACACAGGGATGGAGAAGACGGGCGAGCAGCTCACATATCTCCAGGGCCCCACCAACGTCACGCGGATGGACTATGCCTCACCGCTGTTCAACGAGCTCGTCTTCTCGCTGGCGACCGAGATGCTGTTGGGGATAGAGGTGCCCGAACGGGCCACCTGGATCCGCATGCTGATGTGCGAGGTGAACCGCATTGCCTCGCACCTGCTGTTCATGGCCACCAACGGCATGGACCTCGGTGCCGTGTCGATGATGCTCTACGGTTGGCGCGAACGAGAAGAGACCCTTCGCTTCCTGGAGAAGGTCACCGGGCTGCGGATGAACCACAACTACATCCGCCCGGGTGGGGTGGCAGCCGACCTCCCCGATGGCTGGCGCGACGACCTTCTGCGGCTTCTCGAGCTCATACCCCCCCGCCTCGAGGAGTACGACGTCTTGATGACAGGTCAGCCGATCTGGCGCGAGCGCCTCCAGGGGGTGGGTGTCATCAGTGCAGAGGAGGCTCTCGCTCTGGGCACGACAGGCCCCATCCTGCGTTCCACCGGCTATGCCTGGGACCTCCGGCGCGACCTCCCGTACCTGGCCTACGACGAGCTGGAGTTCGATGTCGTGGTAGGTACCTACGGCGACTGCTTCGACCGCTACGCCATCCGGCTCAACGAGATTCGCGAGTCGATTCGCATGCTCGTGCAGTTGGCCGATCGCATGCCGGGAGGGGACTACCGGATACAGGACAAGAAGGTGACCCCGCCCCCACGTGGCCGCATCGACGAGTCGATGGAGGCGCTGATTCATCACTTCAAGATCTTCACCGAGGGCTTCAAGGTACCCGAGGGGGAGGTCTACGCGGCTGTCGAGTCCCCGCGTGGCGAGCTGGGCTGCTACATCGTGTCAGACGGCTCGGCGACCCCTTACCGCATGCACATCCGCGCCCCGAGCTTCGTCAACCTGCAGACCCTCCCGTACCTGATGCAGGACAGCCTCATCGCCGACGCGGTCGCCATCATCTCCTCGGTCGACCCGATCATGGGCGAGGTCGACCGCTGATGCCGCGGCTGACACCTGAGAACGTCAGGCGGGCGAAGGAGATCATCTCCCGCTACCCACGACCTCGGTCGGCACTCATCCCGCTGTTGCATCTCGCCCAGGAACAGGACGGGTGGCTGACCGAGGACGCCATGGAGGACGTCGCCGAGCTGGTCGGGGTGACGCCCGCCCAGGTCATCGGGACCGCCAGCTTCTACGAGATGTTCAAGATGGAGCCGGTCGGCAGGTATGTGATCAACGTATGCACCAACATCTCGTGCCTTCTTCTGGGCGGCGAGACCCTGTTGCAACACGCCGAGGCAACCTTGGGGATAAAGCCGGGGAGCACGACAGAGGACGGGCTGTTCACACTCGAAGACGTCGAATGCGTCGCGGCATGCACCGAAGCCCCCTGCCTTCAGGTCAACTACCGGTACTTCTACCGGGTCACCAACGACGACTTCGACCGGATCCTGGCCGACTTGCGCGACGGCGACCTCAGTCGTGACATCCCCGAGCACGGAATCCTCTCCCGGGTCCCTCAGCGAATACCGACGGGGAAGGTGGCCAACATCACACCCCCGGAGGATCAGCGCGTACCGGTCTGGATCGAGCGCGCCGCGCCGGACAAAGCAGCAGCCGGAGGGGACGAGGCATGAGCGGAGGGCCCCGCATCGTCAGCGCGCGTTGGGAGATCGACGACGCGTGGAAGCTCTCTCGCTACCTCGAGACAGGTGGGTACGCCGGATTGCGCAGCGCCCTCGACATGACCCCCCATGAGGTGCATGAAGAGGTCCGCAGCGCGACCCTGCTCGGGCGGGGGGGCGCAGGGTTCCCCGCAGGGGTCAAATGGGGCTTCTGCCCGCCAGACGTGTGGCCCAGGTACCTCGTGGTGAACGGTGACGAGAGCGAGCCCGGCACCTACAAGGACCGGATCCTCATGGAACGCGATCCCCATCAGCTCATCGAAGGCGCGCTCATCTGTGCCTATGCGACGGGTATCGCTCAGGTGTTCCTCTACGTCCGCGGAGAGATGGCTCTTGCCCAGGAGCGCGTCGCTTCTGCCCTCAACGAGGCATACGAGGCCGGCTACATCGGACGGCGGATCCTCGGTACCGACTTCTCCGTCGACGTGGTGATGCACTGGGGAGCCGGTGCCTACATAGTCGGCGAGGAGACGGCGCTGATCGAGAGCCTCGAGGGCGACCGCGGCATGCCTCGCCTCAAGCCGCCGTTCTTCCCGGCGGCCAAGGGCTTGTACATGAAGCCCACGATCGTCAACAACGTGGAGACCCTGTCGAACCTCCCGTGGATTCTCGAACACGGCAGCGAGGCGTACACCACGATCGGCAGCGAGTCATCCCCGGGGACGCGGCTGTTCGCCATATCGGGCCATGTGGAGCGACCCGGGGTTCACGAGGTGCCTCAGGGCGTCACCACCTTCCGGGACCTCATCTACGGCGATGAGTACTGCGGGGGGATCCGCAAGGGCCACGAGTTGAAGATGTTCATCCCCGGAGGGGGGTCTGCCCCCTGGTTCTTCCCCGAGCACCTCGACCTGCCACTCGAGGGCAAGGTCGTGGGTGGTGCGGGGTCGATGCTGGGTTCAGGTGCGATCGTCGTGATGGACGAGACCACCGATGCCGTCAGCGCCTGTTGGCGGCTGATGCGCTTCTTCTCCCGGGAGTCCTGCGGCGAGTGCACACCTTGCCGCGAAGGGACGAACTGGCTGGAGACGATCCTCAGGCGCATCCTCGACGGCCAGGGGCGACCCGACGACATCGACCTGCTGCTCGACATCGGGGACAACATCAGCCCCGGTCCTTACCCCGGTCCCGGTTGGGGGGCCGAGAACCCCGAGCCCGTGCCGTTCCCACCGCAGCAGACCACCATCTGTCCGCTCGGGCCGTCGGCGGTGGCCCCGCTGACCTCGGCGATACGCCGTTTCAGGGACGAGTTCGAGGCGAAGATCGCACAAGGGGCGGCGGTCAGTGTCTGAGGCTCCTGCGGACATCGAGATCACCGATCCCGTCACCATCACCCTCGACGGCCGGCAGGTCGTGGTGCAGAGGGGTGCGCTGCTGATCGACGCCTGCGAGCGAAACGGTGTGTACATCCCGCGGTTCTGCTACCACCCACGCATGCGCCCGGTGGGCATGTGCCGCATGTGCCTCGTGGAGGTCGATACCGGCAGGGGAGCGTCGCTCCAGCCCTCGTGCATGCTCCAGTGTTCATCCGACATGGTCGTCGACACGCAGTCCGACAAGACCCGCAAGGCTCAAGAGGGAGTACTCGAGTTCCTGCTCCTCAATCACCCACTCGACTGTCCGGTATGCGACAGAGGCGGCGAATGCCCGCTCCAGGATCAGACTGTCGGCTACGGCCCGGGTGAAACCCGCTTCGTGGATGAGAAGCGACACTACGAGAAGCCGATAGCCATCTCCCGGACCGTCTTGCTCGATCGCGAGCGATGCATCCTCTGCGACCGCTGCACCCGTTTCGCCAAGGAGGTGGCCGGTGATCCGCTGATCGACTTCCAGGATCGTGGGAGCCGGACTCAGGTCAACACCTTCCCCAATCAGCCCTTTGCCTCCTACTTCAGCGGCAACACCGTCCAGATCTGCCCGGTAGGGGCCCTCACGGCGGAGCCCTACCGCTTCAAGGCCCGCCCGTGGGACCTCGAGATCGTCGAGTCGTCCTGCACCACCTGCTCGGTCGGTTGTCGCGTGACCATCCAGTCCTCACGCAACCAGGTCCTGCGCTGTCTCGGGGTGGACAGCGATCCGGTCAATTGGGGTTGGCTCTGCGACAAGGGCAGGTACGGTGTCGAGGCTCTCAACGCCGAGGGTCGGCTCGGTGTCCCTCTCGGGCGTGGGAGGTCGGTGAAGACCGACGACGAGACCGCGTTGGAGGAGGTGAGTTGGGCCGGCGCTCTGCGGACGGCTGCCGACGCCATCACAAGCGCCCTGGACAGGCGTGGACCCGAGGGGGTTGCGGTGATCGGAGGAGCGCGCCTCACCAACGAAGCCCAATACGCCTGGGTGAAGCTCCTCAAAGGCGTGATCGGCACCGACAACCTCGATGCACAGTTGGGCGACGGGATCCCTGCCGAGATCGTGCTGGGTCTGCCGCTTGCCACCATCGACGACGCCTGCCGCCCCGGCTCGACGACCGTTGTGGTGAGCGGCGATCCGAAAGAGGAGCTACCGATCCTGTACCTCCGGCTGAGGCACGCGGCGGTGCAAGACGGCGTCAACCTGATCGAGATAGGGCCGAAGGCCGGCGGGCTGACGCCGTACGCCACAGTTGCGATGCACCCCCTGCCCGGTGAGCTCGCTGATCTGGTACGAGCGGTCGTGGGCGGGGGCGCCGGCGGCGCGGTTGCGGGCGTCGACCCGGCGAGCATCGAGAGGGCTCGCTCGCTGTTGGCCGACACCGACGGGGAAATGACCCTGGTGGTCGGGCGACGCTCCCTTTCGGAAGACACGGGCTTCACGGCCGATGCGGTCTCCGTGCTCGTCAGCGCGTACGACAAGGTGAGGATCCTTCCGGCACTGCGTCGAGCAAACGTGCTTGGTGCGCTCACCATGGGAATGGCTCCAGGTGTGCTACCCGGCCGTGTTGCGCTTGCCGCTGCGCCTGACGCCTACTCGACACGCTGGCCGGCGCTCCCCGCCGGCAGGGGTCTGGACACCACAGGGATCCTCACCGCCGCGGCCGAGGGTCGCATCGACACGTTGATACTTCTCGGGGCTGACCCGCTGACTGATTTCCCCGACCGGGATCTGGCCGAGCGTGCGCTGGCCGGCGCGCGCAATGTGATCGCGGTGGACCAGTTCGTCAACGATTCCGTGCGATTGGCCGAGGTGGTGCTGCCCGCAGCCGGGTTCGCCGAGTGCGCGGGGACCACCACCAACATCGAAGGCCGGATCCTGAAGCTGGAGCAGAGCACGACCCCACCGGGCACCGCCCGGCCCGACTGGATGATCGCCGCGGAGCTCGCCGCAGAACTCGGGTCCGACCTGGGGCTCGACTCGGTTGAGCAGATCTGGAAGGAGATCGCCGAGTTGAGCCCGTCCCACGTCGATCTCACCTGGGAGATGCTCAGCGATCCCCAGAACCGCGACGGGCTGGTGGCCCGTGGTGACCCGTTACCCGGCTCGGTGCGGTTCGAGGCGCCCGAGCCGACCGCGCATCGGGCGCTTGACTCCTACTCCCTGCGCCTCGTCGCGACGCGCAAGCTCTACGACGAAGGGACGATGGTCGGCCGCTGCCGGTCGTGTGCAGGGCTGGCTGAGGAGACGGCGCTGGCGATGAACCCGCACGACTTCGAGCGCCTTGGTGTCGAGGACGGAGGCCGAGTGACGGTCAGCTCCAAGCGAGGTTCAACCGTCATCGAGGCGCGCGGTGAAGCCGGCGTACCACGCAACTCGGTCGCACTCGTCGTGAACGCGCCGAACTTCGACGTGGGGACGTTGATCGACGCGAACGACGCGGTGAACGAGGTACGGGTCGAGGCGTTGCAGTCGGTCGCCGGCGAAACCGGTTCGGAAGGGGGGTCATGACGCCCCTCGTCGATCCTCTGCTGTCCGGTCCGATCGGCCTCCAGGAGATCCTCGTCGTCGTCTTCAAGGTTGTCGTGGCGTTCGCGTTCTTGATGGTCGCGGTGATGTTCATGGTCTGGTTCGAACGCAAGCTGATCGGTGACATGCAGAACCGCATCGGGCCGAACCGGGCCGGACCGTGGGGCATTCTGCAGACACTGGCCGACGGCGTGAAGCTGTTCTTCAAGGAGGACCTGCTGCCGGACAACGCCGACCGGTTTGTCTTCAAGCTGGCTCCCTACCTGGCGTTGATTCCCGCCTTCTTGATCTTCACGGTGGTGCCCGTCGGAGGGAACTACAGCACCGGTGACGGGACGGTCTCGCTGTTCGGCGAAGAGACCTTGCTCCAAGTGGCCGACCCGCCGGTTGGTGTGCTGTTCGTACTCGCAATGTCGTCTGTCGCGGTGTACGGGGTGATGTTGGCCGGTTGGTCTTCGGGGTCGAAGTACCCGTTGCTGGGTTCGGTGCGAGCCACGGCTCAGATGATCTCCTACGAGGCAGCCCTGAGCCTGTCGGTGCTGTCGGTCATCTTGCTGAGCGGCACGCTCAGCACCAGCGGCATCGTTGCCGAACAGTCGCAATGGAACTGGAACCTCTGGCTGACCGGATTCATCCCGTTCGCCATCTTCTTGATATCGGGGACTGCCGAGCTGAACCGACCGCCCTTCGATCTGGTCGAGGCCGAACAGGAACTCGTCGGCGGGTTCCACACCGAGTACAGCGCGGTCCGGTTTGCCCTGTTCTTCCTCGCAGAGTTCATGAACACCGTGACGATGTCGGCGATCATCGTCACGCTGTTCCTGGGTGGCCCGAACGGTCCGATGTTCGGTCCGGAGTGGCTGCAGTCGTGGGTCCTCCCGAGCCTGTGGTTCTTCCTGAAGCTGTTCGTCTTCTTGTTCGTGTTCGTCTGGTTCAGGGCGACCCTTCCGCGGTTCCGCTACGACCAGCTGATGGACATGGGCTGGAAGCTGCTCATCCCCGCCGCCCTCGGCTGGTTCCTGATCCTCGCGGGGATCCAGGTCGCGTCGGACAACGACGACATCAACCTCGCTCTCGTCGTGATCGTGGGAGTCGCCATCTTCTTTGCCGGGATGGGCTTGTTGATGCTTGCGATGAGGAGTAGCCGCCGGCAGCGTCAGCTCAGCGGGGTGACCGACTGATGGGTTATCTCGACGGGTTCCGGGTGACGTTCAAGAAGCTCTTCGAGCAGCGTGTCACACAGCAGTACCCCGCGGAGAAGCAGGAGAAGCCGGTGCGTCTCCACGGGCGGCACGTCCTCAACCGCTACGAGGACGGCATGGAGAAGTGCATCGGTTGCGAGTTGTGCGCTGGAGTGTGCCCTGCCAAGTGCATCTACGTGCGAGGAAAGGACAACCCGGTCGACGACCCTGTTTCACCCGGCGAGCGCTACGGGTTCGTCTACGAGATCAACTACTTGCGCTGCATCCACTGTGACCTGTGCGTCGAGGCATGCCCCACCGAGGCGATAACCGAGTCCAAGCTCTTCGAGTTCTCCTTCACCAACCGCTACGACGCCATCTACACCCGAGACGAGCTCTTGGTCGATGGAGATGGGCGGCCTCGACAACTTCCATGGGAGGACTGGCGGGAGGGTGAGGACGAGTGGACATCCGGGTGGATGCGCGCGACCTCGCCGTCAGGCGACGTCGCCTTCGAGAACACCGTGGCGTGGTCCGGTGAGCTCGGCCACGGGATCCGTCCCCCGGAGCAGGGTCAACGTGCAGATGGGGGTGGAGAGTGAGCGTCGAGTCAGTGGTCTTCGTCATCGCCGGCTCCATCTGCATCGTCGGCGCCCTCGGTACGGTGCTGTTCCGCAACCCCGTTCACAACGCCTTGTCGCTGGTCGCAACGCTCTTCGGTGTGGCGGTCATCTTCATTGCCCAGGACGCACACCTTCTCGCCGCGATCCAGGTGATCGTCTACGCCGGAGCGATCGTCGTTCTGTTCTTGTTCGTGATAATGCTCCTCGGGGTCGACAGGACCGAGAAGCTGGGGATCGATCCACTCGGTGGCCAGCGGCCGCTTGCCGTCGTCGCCGCGGTTGCCTTGCTGGGGCTCTCGCTGACGGTCCTGTTGGCAGTCGGGAGCACGGTCACCGGCCAGGAGGCGGCAACCGGGGATCCGGGCGAAGGGGCGGAGAACATAGCCAAGCTGGGGGAGGTCCTCTTCACCGAGTACGTCCTGGCGTTCGAGGTGACGGCTGTCCTGTTGACCATCGCGGTGGTCGGAGCGGTCATGTTCTCGCGCCAGCGCAAAGCCGATCTGATCGACGAGGAGGAGTTCCCCGGCCTCGAAGCATTGCTGGCTGAGACCGAGGACGAGACCGAGGACGACACCGAGGCTGAGAGCGAGGGGGTGGAGGCGACGTGAACGGAGGTGTCGACGCGGCCTACCTCGTGCTCGGGGCGGTGTTGTTCGCCATCGGGGCGGCCGGGTTGCTGGTGAGGCGCAATCTGCTGGTGATGTTCATGTGCGTGGAGCTGATGCTCAATGCCGTAAACGTGACCTTTGTTGCCTTCGCCAGCGCACTGGGCGACATCGGTGGACAGGTAGCGGTCTTCTTCGTGCTGGTTGTGGCCGCCTCGGAGGTCGTCGTCGGCCTGGCGTTGATCGTTGCGATCATGCGGCGCAAACCGGGTGCGACCGCAGACGACATCTCGTTGATGAAGGGTTGACCGTGGAAGAGCTGGTCTGGCTGATCCCGACTCTCCCGCTTGCCGGATTCCTGCTGCTCGTGGCATTCGGGCGTCGGATGGGCGAACCGGCGGCCGGGTGGTTGGCCTCCGCCATGATGGCAGGCTCGTTCGCCGCGACCGTCGTCGTCTTTGCCGGCCTCTTCAACGAACCGGAATCACATCGCATCTTCACCCAGTCGCTGTTCACATGGATCGCGGTGGACGGCTTCGAGGTGAGCGTCGGTCTGCTCGCGGATCCGCTGTCGATAACGATGGCCCTGTTCGTGACCGGCGTGGGTGCCCTGATCCATCTCTACTCGATCGGTTACATGCACGGCGACAAGGACTTCTCGAAGTTCTTCATCTACATGAACCTGTTCGCCTTCTCGATGCTGGTTCTGGTGCTCGCCGACAACCTGCTGCTCACCTTCGTCGGCTGGGAGGGTGTCGGGACGTGCTCGTACCTGCTCATATCGTTCTGGTTCACCGACGAGCAGAACGCCGTCGCCGGGAAGAAGGCCTTCGTGACGAACCGGCTCGGCGATGTCGGGTTCATGCTGGGAACCTTCGTCCTGTGGACCACGATCGGGTCGATCAACTACCTCGACATCGACGCGGCGGTCTCGGCCGAGCTCATCGCGGGGGTCACGGCAACCGCGATCGCTCTGCTGTTCTTCATCGCAGCCACCGGCAAGTCGGCGCAGATACCCCTCTTCGTGTGGCTACCGGACGCCATGGCCGGCCCCACGCCGGTCTCCGCCCTCATCCACGCAGCAACCATGGTCGCAGCCGGCGTGTTCCTCCTGGTACGGATGAGCCCGGTCCTGCACGAGGCGGCCTGGGCCAACGATGTCATCGCCTGGGTCGGCGTGATCACCGCCTTCGTCGCGGCGACCATCGCCGTGGCGCAGAACGACATCAAGAAGGTGCTCGCCTTCTCGACCATCAGCCAGCTCGGGTACATGTTCCTGGCCATCGGGACCGGGGCCTACGCGGCGGCCATGTTCCACATGGTCACCCATGCCTTCTTCAAAGCCCTCCTGTTCCTGGGTGCGGGATCGGTGATCCACGGCATGGATGATCGCCAGGACATGCGGGTCATGGGTGGGTTGTCCAAGTTCATGCCCCTCACCACCATCACCTTCCTGGTCGGCTGGCTGGCGATAGCGGGAGTCCCTCCCTTCTCCGGTTTCTGGAGCAAGGACGAGATACTGGCCTCGGCCTGGGCCTTCGACAGCGGGGGGGCTGCGCTTTGGGTCATCGGCCTGGTGACCGCCCTGATCACCGCCTTCTACATGAGCCGGCAGGTCATCATGGTCTTCTACGGCAGGCCCCACTGGAGGGACGAGACCGCCCGCACCCCTGCACCGGCCTCGCTCAGCGCGGCCGCGGAGAACCCGGGCGGAGACGGCGAGGCCGAGCTCGACGTGGACGGCCTGGCGAGACTCCCTGCGGACTACCAGCCCCACGAGTCGCCCTGGCAGATGACGGTCCCCCTGGTGTTCCTTTCGTTGCTGGCAGTCGTCGGTGGCGTCTTGAACCTCCCGTTCCTCGAAGAGCTCGCGTTGCTGGAGAACTGGCTCGAACCGGTGACGCTTCCACACGAAGCCGGCTCAGGGGCGGAGCTATGGGCTCTCGCTTCCGCGGCTACGGCTATCGCCCTGATCGGCATAGGATCTGCCACTGTCATCTACCAGCGCCGGCGTGTGAGCCGGGAGCTCGTGGAGAGGCGGCTGTTCTCCAAGGGCTGGTACGTGGACATCTTCTACTCGTGGTTCACCGGCCATCCCGGCCGTCGCTTCTTCGATGCGATCAGGTGGTTCGACGAGAAGGTCATCGACGGCGCGGCCAACGGGGTTGCCGGCCTCGTGCGCCGCAGCGGGACCGCACTTCGCTCTCTCCAGACGGGTTACGTGCGGAACTACGCGCTGGGTGTGGCCTTCGGCACCGTCCTCCTGCTCGTCTACTTCATCACCAGGATCCAGGTCTGATGCCATCCGCTGTGATCGCCGCCGGAGCCACCAACGGGGTTGGCTTTCCGCTTCTGACCTGCATCGTCGCCCTACCGGCGCTCGGTGCGGCGGTTCTGGCCTGCCTGCCACGGGCCCGTGGGGACCTGCTCAAGCTCGTGGCCGTGCTGTTCGCCGTGGCATCAGGCGCCTTGTCGATCTGGATGCTGGCGGAGTTCGACACAGCCTTCGACGGCTTTCAGTTCGTGTCCCGGCACCAGTGGATCGAGAGCTTCGGGATCTCCTGGTTCCTGGGTGTCGACGGCATCTCTCTCTTCCTTGTCGTGCTCAGCGGGGTCATGTTCCCGATCGCGTTGGTGGCGGCCTCACCGAAGCAGGACCAGAAGTCGTTCTACGCGTGGATGCTTCTCCTCATGGCCGGGTCGATGGGCGCATTCGTGGCTCTCGACCTGTTGCTGTTCTTCGTCTTCTTCGAGATAGTGCTGGTGCCGATGTACTTCCTGATCGGCATGTGGGGATACGGGAACCGTGTCTACGCGGCCACCAAGTTCTTCCTCTTCACGATGCTCGGTTCTGCCCTCATGCTGGTCGGAATCCTCGCGCTCGTGATCCTGACCAGCTCCAACACCGGACAAGGCGTGACCTTCGACCTGGTCGAGCTGGCCGAGGCCCAAGGAGTCGGGCTGGTTGCCGCGCGTTGGATCTTCGTGTCCTTCGCTCTTGCCTTTGCCGTGAAGGTGCCGCTGTTCCCCGTTCACACCTGGCTACCGGATGCCCACACCGAGGCACCCACAGCCGGCTCGGTGATCCTGGCGGCCATCATGCTCAAGCTCGGCACCTATGGCTTCCTGCGCTTCGGGCTGTACCTGTTCCCCGAGGCGACCCATTGGTTCGCGCCGCTGTTCCTCACCCTTGGGGTGGTTGGGATCATCTACGGCGCAGTAGTGGCGACCATGCAGCGCGACCTCAAGCGACTCGTTGCCTACTCGTCGGTGGCGCACCTGGGTTTCATAGTGATCGGCATCTTCGCCCTCAACGCCCAGGGACTCGAGGGTGGGGTGCTCCAGATGGTCAACCACGGTCTGAGCACCGGAGCGTTGTTTATCCTCGTCGGATTCATCTACGAACGACGTCATACCCGTGAGATATCGGAGCTGGGCGGCCTGCAGAAGTCGGCACCGATCCTTGCCGGTGTCTTCACCGTCGTGATGCTGTCCTCGATCGGGGTGCCCGGCCTGAATGGATTCGTGGGCGAGTTCCTCTCGTTGCTCGGAGCCTTCCGGGGCGCACGCTGGTGGGGTGCGGTGGCAACACTCGGGGTGGTCCTCGCTGCTGTCTACCTTCTTTGGGCCTACCAGCGGGTCTTCCACGGCTCACCAGAAGGCGAGAACGCACGCCTGCGGGACCTGTCACTGCGAGAGGGCTTGATCATGGTCCCGCTGGTCGGCCTCATCGTGTTCATCGGCGTGTACCCGAGGCCGGTTCTCGCGCGCATCGAGCCGTCGGTCGATGCCCTGGTCGCCCACGTCGACGCGCACGTCGAGGACTTCGAGGTCGAAGAGATCGTCTTCGATCCCCTCCCTGAAGGCAATGACGATGCCGAGCACGACGAAGAGGGAGGTGAGGACTAATGATCGGGGTACTGGCTCGTCTGGCTCAGGACACCGGCGACGGAATCCTGGTACCCGCCGAGCCGATCCAGGCCGGTGTAACGCAAATCGCGACCCCGGAGATCCAGTGGGTTGCGCTGCTCCCTCATCTCATCCTCGTGGTCGGGGGCATCCTGTTGTTGACGATCGCCTCACTATTTCGCCACCGGGTGCCGCGGTGGGCCTACACGATCTACACCGTCGCAGTTGCCGCCGGCGCCATCATCGCCGCGCTCCCGCTCTGGGTTCGCGTGCAGGACGCCGAGCGCGGGCCTTTCTCCGCGATAGCCGGAGCGCTCGGGGTCGACGGCTTCTCGATCTTCATCACGGTGATCATCTGCGCCGGTGTGATCCTGACAGCGCTCTTGGCCGACGGCTATCTCAAGCGTGAGGGAATCGATGGCCCCGAATTGTTCGTCCTCCTGCTGCTGGCTGCCTCGGGCGGAACGATCATGGCTTCGGCGAACGATTTGATAGTCCTGTTCCTCGGCCTCGAGATCCTGTCGATCTCCGTGTACGTGATGGCCGCGATGCATGCTCGTCGCTTCACCTCCCTCGAGGCCGGCATGAAGTACTTCATACTCGGTGCGTTCTCGTCGGCGTTCTTCCTCTACGGGATCGCGCTGGTGTACGGCGCCTCCGGCAGCACCAACATGATCCGGATCAACCAGTACCTGGCGAGCCCCACCGGTGTGGTTCTCTCCGAGAACGGGTTGCTACTCGGGGGGTTCGCTCTCCTTCTCGTGGGCTTCGGGTTCAAGGTTGCCGCGGTGCCTTTCCATGCGTGGGCGCCGGATGTGTACCAGGGGGCGCCCACACCAGTGACAGCGTTCATGGCTTCGGCCGTCAAGGCCGGCGGGTTTGCCGCGATGTTGCGAGTGTTCGTGCTCACGTTCGGTACCTTCAGCGGTGACTGGCAGCCAGTTGTGTTTGCTCTGGCCGTGCTCAGCCTTCTCGTGGGCTCGGTACTCGCGATCGTGCAGACCAACGTCAAGCGAATGCTGGCCTACTCATCAATTGCGCACGCTGGTTTCATCCTCGTGGGTGTGGAGGTGGCCACCGAGCAAGGAACCGCCGCGGCGTTGTTCTACCTGGCGGCTTACACGTTCATGGTGGTGGGCAGCTTCGCGGTGATCACCGTGGTCGGTCGCAAAGGGGACGGCCACCACGAGCTGTCCGACTATCGCGGGCTGGCGCGGCGCCAGCCGGTCCTCGCGTTCGTCTTCACCATCCTCCTGCTCGCTCAGGCGGGCGTCCCGTTCACCGCCGGCTTCTTCGCCAAGTTCTACGTGATAAGTGCCGCTGTCGATGCCGAGAACTACTCCCTCGCCATCATCGCCATGGTCTCGGCGGTCATCGCTGCTTTCCTGTACCTGCGGATCATGATCAGCATGTACATGTCCACCGACAGCGAAGCTGTGACAGGCGAGCCGGACCGTGTTCCGGTCCCTCTGGCTGCCGGGATCGCCTTGTTCGTCGCCTGCGTGGTCACGGTCGTCATCGGGTTCGTGCCGGGGCCGATCACCGATCTCGCCAACGACGCCGTACCGTTCCTCGTGCAGGTCGGCTGACGCCAGCACGGGATTCACTCGCCGGGATGCCGTCTGGCAGTACGGGCACCCAGCCGGCTGTGCTGGCTTGGCGCTACCGCAGGTAGCGCGGGCTTCGCCATCGGGTTCTCGGTGTCGTGCTGCTGCGCCGCAGGCTCCGCAGCTCACATGGCGCTACCGCAGGTAGCGCGGGCTGCGCCATCGGGTTCTCCGACCTCGGGTTCTCGGTGTCGTGCTCAGGCGGC
>QEUP01000022.1 GCA_003577145.1 Acidobacteriota bacterium
CAGAGCCCCCGCCCATCCAACACAACTGGCGACCACCCACAGGCGAGACCCTCGACGCCCGCTGGTTCGCCTGGCGGACCATCCCCACCCCCACCCCGACACGGGCACCGCCCTGACGCAGCGGCGACCTGACGCAGCGGCGGGCTTACTGCTCGATCCACACCCCTACGAGCTGTCCGATGGAGGCCACCATCTGGAGCGGCCGGTCACCGTTGGGGAGCAGGGGCGGATCGATGAAACCGTGAACCTCGGGCTTCGAAGCCCAGCCTGTGACCGCGAAGCTCGTCCAGATGTTCCAGAGCTGGTCGGCGAAGCGGCGGTTGATCTCCTCGTAGATGGCGGGACGGTCTGCGGGGTCGGCCGTGTGGCCCTCGTCGAGCAGACGGTTGATCTCGGGGTCGTCGAAGCCGCCGAAGTTCACCGGCGAACCGCCGTACCACCAGAAGTAGTTGGTGTCGGGATCAGATCCGGGGTGGTTGTTCCACAGGAACGCATCGAAGTCACCCGAGACCGCCTGGTTGATCGCCTCGGACTGCAAGACGCTGTGGGTTTCGATGCTCACGTTGTCGTAGGCGCTCATCTGGGTGACTACCTCATCGGCGCGCTGTTCGTTGGTCGGCGCGGCCCCGAACGACAGCGTGAACTCCAGCCCGCCCATCTCGTCGATCAGCTCCTGGGCTCGCTCGGGGTCGTAGTCGGGAAAACCCGAGTCCTCGAGGTGGCCCATCACCGCCGATCCGAACGGACCGTCGGCGGTGGTGCCGCGCCCCCCGCTGATGACCTCGTTGTACAGGTCACGGTCCAAGCCCACCGCCAGTGCCTCACGGGCGCGGGGATCGTCAAAGGGTGGCCTCTCGGCGTTGAGCATGATGTAGTCGACGGTCTCCTGCTCATCGCCGGCGACGAGGATGTTCACCTCCCCTCGTGCGGCCTTCTCCTCCAGTTCGGCGATCTCGATCGGGTCGCTGACCATGATCAGGTCCATGCCTCCCGAAGTTGCGGTGAGGTTGCCAACTCGCTTCGCCTCGTCGGGTTGGGCACGGAAGGTAATGGCGTCGAGGTGAGGTAGTCCCTCCTCGGCTCGCCAGTAGTTGTCGAACTTCTCGACTCGGATCTCCCCGGTGAGGTCCCAGGGAGTGTCCACCGCTTTGAAGGGCCCGGTGCCTATTGGTGTCGTCGCGCAGGTCTCCCGGCTGGCTTGGATCTGCTCGGCGGCCATCATCATGAAGCGGCCCGCGCCCCAGTAGACGGGAAAGGCCGGCCATGGCCGGCTGGTGGTCACCTTCACGGTGAGGTCGTCGACCACCTCCACACCGGTGATCTCCTGGAACACGAACGAGCTGAGGGTCGGGATCAGCGGGTAGGACTCGACACCGCGGTACACGTCGATGTTCATCTTCACCAACTCGGCGTCGAGCACCTCACCGTTGTGGAACTCGATGCCCTCACGCACCTTGATGGTCCACTCGTCGAAGGTCTCGTTGGGCTCGAAGGACTCGGCCAGGTAGGGCGTGGGTTCCAGCTTGTCGTTGAGGGCGATCAGGCCGTTGTAGACCGCGCTGGCCGCCACGATGCCCGAGGACGCGAACTGCGCCTCGGGAAGGCAGAAGCCTCCCTCGGTCAGGTTCGTCAGGCCGAAGACGATCTCACCGCCGTCCTGTGGCTCGAGGTCGGTCTCTTCACTACCGCTTCCGCTACCGTCACCGCCGTCACCGCCTGCACTGTCACCGCTGGAGCAGGCGGCCGTGAGCAACGCCGCAGCCAGCACAACCGCCAGCGCGCGCCGCGCCTGTCCCGGCCGGCAACGGCCGGCGACGCCGCGCGGTTTGCCGTATACCAGACCCGCCTCACCCATCACGCAGTCCCTCGTTGCCTCCCCCTTCGCTGCGCGTGAGTCTCGCCGATCGTGGCGTGGCCGCGCCAGCGGATCGAGCCTCGGGAGGGGGAGTCCGGTATCCGGGAGTCCGCTATCAGGGAGTCCGGTGTCCGATATCAGGCGGTTTCGGGGGTGCGGCTGAAGCACCGGCCGACGACCAGAGCGACCGTCAGCGCGAACGTGGCGACCAGCGCGATCACCAGTGAGATCGCTGTCCAAGTTGCCAAGAGGTTCGGGATGTCGCTCATGTCGTTGCCCCCTGTTCATGGCATCAGAGGAGGCTGATCGCGGGAATGTTCCCGCCGGGGCCTCGAAGTTGTCCGTAGCATGCAGGCCATGTTCATCCGCCTCGACAGCGGCGAGGTCATCGTGGCGACACCGACGGGCAGCGAGGCCGACCCGCGGGCGATCGAGCTCGACACCCGGGTGGCCGATACCGGCTTGGACTGGACGGTGCGCAACACCGGCCGGGAACCGGTCGCGGTGCGCGCGGTCGGCTGGCGGGTTCCGGTGGAAGCCACCGGACCAGTGCGGATGTTCGCCAACGGCTACCAGTCGTGGTCGCCTACGGGACTGGTGGTCCTCGGTCGCGACGTCGACCCTTCGCTGTCCGACAACTCGATCGATATCGCTCGTGGTTGCTACCACGCCGATCAGGATGTAGTGGCTCCCGGTGAGCTTCGCAGCGAGCTTGTGACCGTGCTCGCCGACACGGCCGGAAGCGTGCTCGTCGGGTTCACCGGCGGCGATCGTCATGACGGGACCTTCCGCTTGAGCAAGACCGAAGATGGCGTACAACTCGTGTGCGAGGCCTTCCTCGGTGATGCGGTGCTGGCGCCCGGCGAGGAGCGCCGCCTTCACGGCGTGGCCGTCAGGTCCGACGCGACACCCGCGGAGATGCTCGACCGGTGGGCTGCGGAGGTCGGTCAGCTCAACCGCGCCAGGGTCGCTGCCCCCTATCAGGTGGGATGGTGCTCCTGGTACCACTACTTCCACGAGGTCACCGAAGCTGACTTCCTCGGCAACCTCGAACGGGCGGCGGACTGGCCCTTCGAGGTGTTCCAACTCGATGACGGCTTCCAGGCGGCCATCGGGGACTGGCTCAGCACCACGGCGTCGTTTCCCAACGGCCTCGAGGCACCGGCGGCCGCAGTGCGGGCGGCCGGACTGCGGCCCGGTATCTGGCTTGCACCTTTCCTCGTGGCACCGTCGTCGGAGATCGCCCGGTACCACCCGGAGTGGATCGCTCGCGATCCCGCCGGCGAGCAGCCCCTCATCGGCATGTACAACGACCACTGGGGTGGGTTCGTGCACGTTCTCGACACGTCGAACCCGGCGGTGCTGGAGCACCTCGAACGCCTCGCCGCGGACCTGGTCGACGCCGGCTTCACCTACCTGAAGCTCGACTTCACCTACGCACCGAGCATCGACGGGACATATCTGGACCCGTCCAGGACGCCCGCCGAGAGAGTGCGGGCCGGCTACGACGCCATCCGGCGAGGCGCGGGTGAGGATACCTTCGTCCTGGGCTGCGGCTGCCCGCTCGGTCCGGCGATAGGCGTGGTGGACGGAATGCGGATCGGCCCCGACGTCGCTCCCAACTGGGCGCTGAGCCCCGATCAGTTGTACGTGCCGGGGTACGCCGAGGCGGCGCCCGCCACCCTGAACGCCTGGCGCAGCACCCTCGCCCGCAGCTTCATGCATCGCCGCTTGTGGCTGAACGACCCGGACTGCATCATGTTGCGAACCGACCAGACCGAACTGGTCCCCGCGGCCGCCCGCGCGTGGGCCCACGCCGTGGCGGTGTCGGGTGGCATGGCTCTCGTGTCCGACGACTTGTCGTTGCTCGGGGACGCCGCCCGGCTGGTGCTCGAGGAGGTGGTCGAGACCGGTCGCCAAGTCGATGCTTCCGCCCGGACCGGCCCGGCGCCGGCGTGCCCCGATCTGCTCGATCGCCGCACGCCTGAGCGACTCCGGGGGGACGGCTACGAACTGGTCGGCGTCGTCGACTCGACCGTCAGCGGGACTGCTTCGGGCGCGACGCTTCGCCCGTACCAGCTGTGAGATGTGGCACGGAGCTGAGATGGTGCGCCCGCAGAGCCGCGATCTACCATCATCGCCATGTCTGAACGCACCCGTGACCTCCCCCGTCGCTCGTGCCTGTCCGTCCCCGGCTCCAGTGACAAGATGCTCGCCAAGGCGCCCACGCTCGACGCCGACATGGTGTTCCTCGACCTCGAGGACTCCGTAGCGCCGCTGGAGAAGGAGTCGGCTCGGGCGAAGGTCGTCGACGCCGTGAAGAACCAGGACTGGGGCGAGAAGGTCCTCTGCGTCCGGGTCAACGCCTGGGACACCAAATGGACCTATGGCGACGTGATCGAGGTCGCCGGCAACGCCGGCGAGCGGCTCGAGGAGCTGATGCTCCCCAAGGTGCAGAACGCCGCCGAGGTCGTCGCCCTCGATCTCCTGTTGACCCAGGTCGAGATCAACGCCGGCCTTCCCGAGAACCACATAGGCATCGAGGCTCAAATCGAGACCACGACGGGCCTCATCAACGTCGAAGAGATCTGCGCGGCGTCCCCTCGTCTCGAGACCATCATCTTCGGGCCCGCCGACTTCGCCGCGTCGATGGAGATGCCGGTGCTCACCGGCGGAGTGCAGATCCCCGAGTACCCGGGCGACCACTTCCACTACGTCTTCTCGAAGATCCTCATGGCCGGGCGGGCCAACGGCCTCCAGGTGATCGACGGCCCCTACCTGAAGATCCGTGACATGGACGGCTTCCGGGACTACGTGAACCGCACCAAGATCCTGGGCTACGACGGCAAGTGGGCCCTGCACCCCGATCAGGTGAGCGTGCTCAACGAGCTGTTCTCACCAACTCAGGAGCAGTTCGACCATGCCCACGCGCTGTTGGAGGCGTACAGGGAGGCAACCGAGGAGGATCGTCGCGGCGCCGTGATGTTCGGTGACGAGATGATCGACGAGGCATCCCGCAAGATGGCCACGAAGTTCGTGAGGCGGGGCGCGCGCGCCGGTCTGAGGCGCAGCGAGTCGGACGAGAGCTGACGAGGGTGGGACGGACTTCTGCCCGTCCGCGTCCGGGGGAACGCCGAGACGGTGGCGTGACGATCGACGTGGTGATGCCGGCCCGCAACGAGGCCGCCACCGTAGCCGGCAACGTGGCTGCAGCAAGAGGTTGCGCGTACGTCCGCGAGGTCATCGTGATCGACGACGGCTCGACCGACGGTACCCCCGAGCTGGCCCGCGCGGCCGGCGCCAAGGTCGAGACGATCGACGGCTCGGCGGGATCCAAGGCCCACGCGATGGCGATGGGTGTCGCCTACTCCGATGCGGATGCCTTCCTCTTCGTGGACGCCGACTGCTTGGGGTTGACTGCCGCTCACCTCGATGCGCTCTGCGTGCCGTTTCTGGATGGCCGATGTGTGATGTCGATCGGGGCCTTCGACTACGGCGAACCGCTCAACCGGATCGTCCGGCGCTGCCCGCCTCTCAGCGGTGAACGCGTCCTGGCGCGCTGGGTGTTCGAAGCAATCCCGACCGAGCATCTCGACGGCTACACGATCGAGATCCGCATAAACGAAGTGGTGGCGAAGGCCAGGCTGCCGGTTGCCATCCAGACGATGGCGGGAGTCACCCATCGGACCAAACGCGACAAGTTCGGGGTGGCGGAGGGGCTGCGACGCACGTGGTGGATGTTCCGGGACCTGCTCAAGCTGTTGCTGCCCGGCCAGGTGCGTTGGCGGCTGTACTGGTACTACCTCCAGAAGCTCAGGGTCCTCCAGGGGTGAGCTGAGCCTGCTCAGCCCTTCACCACGCCGACTGGCCGCAGCCTGACGACTCGACGGGCCAGCCCGGCTTGCTCGCAGATGGCGACCACCTCGTCCACGTCCTTGTAGGAGAAGGGGGCCTCCTCGGCCAGGCCCTTCCAGGATGATGCCCGCACCCGGATGCCCGCGCCTTCGAGTTGGCGGGCGAGCGCCTTGCCGCCGACTTGCTTCCTGGCTGCATGGCGGCTCATCACCCGGCCGGCACCGTGCGCCGTCGAATGGAAGGCATGGCCGTTCTCGGCCCCCGCCAGCACGTAGGACGCCGTGCCCATCGAACCCGGTAGGAGAACCGGCTGTCCGACGGGAGCGAGTTCGGCCGGGAGCTCTGCGTGCCCGGGCGGCAGGGCCCGCGTGGCTCCCTTGCGATGAACGCACAGCAGCTTCTTTCGTCCCTCGACCTCGTGCTCCTCGAGCTTGGCGAGGTTGTGCGACACGTCATAGAGCAGGTCGAGCTGGCCGGTGCCGACGATCCCGGCAAACGAGCGTCGGGTGGCTTCGCTCAGCAGCTGGCGGTTGGCTCGCCCGTAGTTGGCGGCTGCGGCCATCGCCCCGAGGTAACGGCGGCCCTCAGGAGATCGCACTCGGGCGCACGCGAGCTGCTTGTCGGGTACCGAGATCCCCGCGGCCGGCATGGCGTCGAGCATCTCCTTCACGTGATCGGAGCAGATCTGATGGCCCAGCCCACGTGATCCGCAGTGGATCATGACGCAGACCTGGCCGAGGTGGAGGCCGAAGGCGTCCGCCACGTCGGAGTCGAACAACGAGTCGACCACCTGGACCTCCAGGAAGTGGTTCCCCGACCCGAGGCTCCCCACCTGCTGCAGGCCTCGCTCCTTGGCCCTCTGACTGACCTCTGCGGCGTCGGCGTCGGCGACGGAGCCCCTGTCCTCGCAGCGCTCCAGGTCCCTGTCGCTGCCGTGGCCCCGCTCGACTGCGAAGGACGCCCCGTGCCGGAGGATCGAGTCCAGCTCGGCATCCGACACGTTCCACACCGCTCCTTTGCCCATGCCCGCCGGGATGCTGCGCCCGAGCTCGTCCATCAGCGCATCGAGCCGCGGCTCGACGTCTTCTCCTTCGAGGGGTGAGAGCAACAGCCTCACGCCGCACGAGATGTCGAACCCGACTCCGCCCGGCGAGACGACGCCGTCGTGGTCCACGTCGGTGGCGGCGACACCTCCGATGGGAAACCCATAGCCCCAGTGGACATCGGGCATCGCGTAGGAGGCAGCGACGATTCCGGGGAGAGTCGCCACGTTGGCGACCTGCTGCAGCGAGCGGTCACCGACGACCCCGGGTAGAAGGCTCTCCGAGGCGTACACCACACCCGGCACCCGCATGTCCCCGACCGGCTCGATGTGCCACTCGACAGCCGATCTCCTCACCAGCTCGATCTCATGCGCCTGATTCCCTGTCGGTTTCGACCCGGCCATGGCCTCACCCCCCGGGATGTTCTCACACGTCGCTGCTCACGCGACAGAGACAGCGCGCCCCGGATCGCTCGGCCACCCTCGTCCTTCAGACCGCTTGTTCACTGTTGTGCCGGCTCACGAGCTGTCGGGCGATGACCTTGAGGCAGAGTGTCTCGTCGGCACCTTCGAAGATTGAAAGCACCCGGGCGTCGACGTAGTAGCGACTCACCGGGTACTCCTCGGCGTATCCGAAGCCTCCGTGGATCTGCATCGCCTCCCGGGTGACCCACTCGGCGGCCTTGCAGACGTAGGCCTTGACCATGGAGGCCTCTAGCGCGCCTTCGCCTTTGGCCATGAGCCGGGCAACCTCGTAGCTGAACTGCCGTGCCCCCTGGATGATGACCGCCATGCGCGCGAGCTTGGCGCGAGTCAGTTGGTACTCGGCGACAGGTCGGCCGAACACGACCCGGTCGCCGGCGTACTCCTTGGCGTCCTCGAAGGCAGCCTGCATCACTCCGATCGCCCGGGCAGCGGTCTGGAGGCGGCCGTTCTCGAAGCCGGCCATCTGGTAGTAGAAGCCCCTGCCCAGGCCGTCCTCGAGGCCGATCTGGTTGCCGGCGGGCACGAACCAGTTGTCGAAGGCGATCTCATAGGAGTGCATGCCCCGGTAGCCGATGGTGTCGATCGGTCGCCCCTCCATCCGGCCGCCACCGGGGATTCCCTGGCCCTCCTGTTGGGTGAGTACGAAGCCCTCGCCCTCGCCGCGCTCCTTGGGCACGATGAACATGCTCAGACCGCGATGTGCCTTGCTGCGGTCGGGGTCGGTCCGGGCCAGCAGCATGATGACATCAGCACGAGCCGCGAACGTGCACCACGTCTTGACGCCGTTCACCAGCCAGCCGCCGTCGGTGGGCGTGGCGGTCACCTTCACGCCGGCGACATCGGATCCGAAGTCGGGTTCTGTCACGGCCACGGCGTTCATGATCTCGCCTGCTGCCAGGCGGGGGAGCCAGGTCTGCTTCTGCTCCTCGGTACCGCCAGCTTCGAGGGCCCGGGTGAGGATCTCGGGTCTTGTGATCAAAGAGCCGCCGACGCCGAGCGAGCCGCGCGACAGCTCCTCGGTGGCGACCACCATGCTGATGTAGTCGCTCTCCCCGCCGGCTGCGAAGCCGCCGTACTCCTCGGGGATGCTGAGCCCGAAGGTGCCGATCTCGGCAAGGCCGCTGATGACCTCCTCGGGAATGTCGAGGTTGTGACGGTGGACCTCCTCGGCGATCGGCCGGATCTTCTCCTCGGCGAAACGCCGGAAGGTGTCTTGCACCATCTCGAAGTCGTCGTCGAGGTGGCGCGGGCCGTCGTCTCCCGCCAGACCCGCCAAGAAGCCGACCGAGCGGTAGGTGGCCAGGAAGCCCCTGGTGGCGTCGAGCGCATCTGCGGTGACACCCCATTCGGCTTCGCGGCCGAACACCTTGGTGGCCAGGTCGTGGACGGCGTCGGCGACGAAGGCGCAGGCGATGGCCGCCTCGGTGTCGCCTCTGGCGCCGTAGTCCAACAAGGTCCTCGCCGTCCGGACTCCGGCCGCCGCATGAGCCAGGTCGTAGGCCAGCACCTGGTTGTCGTCGAGGTCGGACAGCTCGGCGAGGCTGGTGGTGCCGGCGTCTATCACGCCCTGGGCCGTGTCGACGACAGCTGCGGCAGCGGTGAGATCGGTCTCGGTCATGAGCCCGAGGCTACTGAGCGGTAACCGGGCTCTCACATCTGTGGCGCGGTTGCCGAAGGGAGAAGACGCCATCGAACGGTGCTCGGACCGGTGTTGACGGAGGGAGAAGCTGGTGAAGTCGCTCAACCCCAGACGAGTCGCAGTTGCAGCGCTGGTGATGCTGCTCGGCTTCGTGTTGCTGCTGTTGCTCGCCGACGAGGCCGGCGCGCAAGGAGCCGTTGAGGGCACCGGCTCGACGGAGGCGACGATCGAGGAGCCACCCGAGGCTGCCGCCCCGGCTCCGGCGGCTGAGCCGCTCGAACCGGCCGAGGCGACGATCGAGGAGCCACCCGAGGCTGCCGCCCCGGCTCCGGCGGCTGAGCCGCTCGAACCGGCCGAGGGCGAAGCGTCTGATGACCTCCCGGCACTTTTCATCGACCTGCCGAGGATGGTTGACGACAGCGGCAGCTACCACCTCGAGGAGACGGTACGGGACCTGCACCAGGGCGACCAGCCCGAGAACATCCCCACCAAGGTGGCCGACGGCAGCGACGAACCCGACATCGGCTGTGGAGCAGGATGCCACCGGTCGCAGATCACTCAGAAGCTCCTCGACCGGTGGTGGACCGGAACCCAGTGGGCGGTCGTCATCGAGGCGACACTTGATTCCAACCGGTTCTGCCACCTCCTGTGGTATCACTGCGTCGTCTCGCCCGCGCAGCCGCTGACCACCGACTTGGTGCTCTTCGACATCGAGTGCCTCAGCCCCCACTGGCTGGACTACGGCGACCGGTGCGTGAAGCGGGGCCACCTCGCGGGTCAGGACCAGAAGTTCAATTTCACCTTCCTGGTCGACCCGAGCGTCATCAGCGGGAGCGTCTTCGAGACCGTCGAGTTCTGGCGTCCGATGTTCCCCTGCTGGTGCAAGCAGATCCTTGCCTCCGACACCATCGAAGTCGACTTCGACGTCGAGTTGGAGATCGTCAAGGACTGCCCCGACACGGTCCAGGCAGGGACCGCCAGCTTCCAGTGCAACATCACGGTCTTCTATCCGGATCCCACTGGGCAGGCGACCCCGGACGGCCCGATCATCAGTCCCGGTCCGAGCCTCAGCGCCATAGCGGTGGAGGACTTCACCCCTGCGGCGTTCACGCCTGCCGGCCTGTCCTTCCTCTCCGGCAGCGGCACATGGAACTGCCCTGGCACCCACCTGTGCAGCGACGGCGAGCTTGATCCGGGCCAGGAGGCAGTGTTCCTCCTGACCACCGGTGTGGATCCCGCGGCCGACGGTGTCGTGACGAACACGGCTGAGGTCCGCTGGAACGTCGGCAACCTGCCCTTCTCCGACAGCGACTCTGACGACATCGACATCTACCGGCCCTCGGACACGAAGATCGCGATCAACAAGGACAGAGACGAACTCGTGGTGCTGCCGGGCCAGCCCATCTCGTGGCACGTGACCATCACCAACACAGGGGGTGGCGCGGGAACAAACCTCGCGCTGAACGTTCGCGTCAGTGACTCGCCCCCGTCGTTCATCGAGGGCGCCGAGCTGACCTACGAGTCCGGCGTCGGCACGTGGAGTTGCTCCGGTCTGCTGTGCACGACTCCGGTGATGCCGGTCGGGACCACGGTCTTCAAGGTGTCGGGCACCGTCTCTGCCGGCACGTCCACTCCGAGCTTCGTCCACAACGAGGCCCAGGTCGAGTGGGACAACAACATCTTCGGCCCTGACTTCCCCGAGACCGCAGGGTCGACCACCGTGGTGCTGTCCAACTCGATCGAGCGCCAACCGGCAGCTCCGGAACCGGCTTCTTCCGCCGGCGAGACCGAGGGTCAGGCGCTGGCGGTCACCGGTAGCGGTCTCACCCTGCCGTTGTCGCTGCTCGGCCTGTTGTTCCTGGCGGTCGGGTTCGCCGTGCGGCGGGCGAGCATGCTGTTGCCCTGAGGAGCCTGCTGCTGTCAGCCCGCCGAGCGACCGCCGCCGAGCAGCCGCAGGTGGCGGTTCCATGACCCCTGGCCCTTGGTGGCGAGCCAGGCGTCGCAGGCATCGACCGGCAGCGGCGGGCTGACGAAGAACCCCTGAGCCCGATCGCAACCGAGGCCGCGGAGGCGACCGAGGGCATCGCCCTGCTCGACGCCTTCGGCAACCACTCGCAGGCCCAGGTTGTGAGCCAGGTCGATGATCGACCGCACGAGGGTCACGTCGCCCTGCTCCATCTCGGAGATGAACCCGCGGTCGATCTTGACCTCGTTGATCGGCAGGTTCTGGAGATAGGACAGCGAGGACTGGCCTGTGCCGAAGTCGTCGACGCTGATGTTGATCCCCCGGCGCTGGAGCTGCCCCAGCACCTGCATGGCCACCAGAGGGTCGTCCATGACCTCGCTCTCGGTGAGCTCGAGGCACAGCTTCTGCGCCGGCAGTTCGGTGGCCGACAGCATCACGGCGATCCACTCGTCGAGTTCCGGCGAGTAGAGGCTCCGTACCGACAGGTTGACCGCGACGCTCAGGTCGTGGCCCTCCTTGCGCCAACGGACAACATCGCGCGCCGCCTGCTCGAGGACGATCTGGGTCAGCGGCTGGATCATGCCCGAGACCTCCGCCAGCTCGATGAACTCGACGGGGAGCATGAGCCCGTGATCGGGATGGTTCCAGCGGACGAGCGCCTCGACACCCACCACCTCGCCGCTGGCAAGCTCGATGATCGGCTGGTAGTGGACCTCGAACTGGTCCTGGTGTATGGCGCGTCTCAACTCACCCAACAGGGTCAGGCGCCAGACGCTCGAGCGGTCGTGCTCGGGCGCGTACACCGCGAAGCCTGCGGCGGACCGCTTGGCGGCGTACATGGCGATGTCGGCCTTCTGCACCAGGGTCTCGGCGTCGGTGGCGTGCTCGGGGAAGAAGGCGATGCCGACGCTGGCGCCGGTCTGGAGCGAGATCCCGTCGACCAGGACCGGCTCCTCCAGGGCGCGCGTGATCCGCTGTGCCACCGTGATCGCCCCTGACAGGGACGCGTTGGTGGTCAGAAGGATCGCGAACTCGTCCCCACCGAGACGGACGATCGTGTCGGCTTCGCGCAGCACCTCGGTGAGACGGTTGCTCAGCTCGACCAGCAGCCGGTCGCCGTGATGGTGGCCCAGAGCGTCGTTGACCTCCTTGAACTGGTCGAGGTCCATCACCAGCAGAGCGACGGGGGTTGCCGTCCTCTCCGCCGTGCGCAGAGCCGTCCCGAGCCGGTCGTTCAGGAGGGTCCGGTTCGGCAGCCCGGTCAGCGGGTCGTGCAGCGCCTGGTGACGCAGAGCCCTCGCCGTCATCGCCCGATCAGTGACATCGTCGAGCGAGACTCCCGCCGCCTGCCCCGGCAAGGGGAACGCCCGCAGGCTCAGGACAACGGGGTGTTCGCCGCCTTCGACGGTGAAGTCCTCGAGCCCGGCAGGTTCACCGGTGCGGATGACGCGGGCTATGCGTTCGGGGATCTCACTGCCGACGAGCCTGGGGAAGGCGTCGGTGGCCAGTTGGCCTATCACGTCGGGGATGCTCCGATTCGTGAGCCGTCCAGCCTCGGGATTCGCGGCAATGATCCGCAGGCTCGTCTCGTCGTCGGGATCCTCCAGTTGGACGAGGAGCAGAGCGACCCCGATGTGCTCGACGATGTCGGCATACTGCCGGACTCGTTCCTCGGCCCGTTTGCGGTCCGAGACGTCGACGATCACACCACGGCGACTCGTCACCTCACCGGTCAGGTTGGTCATGACCTTCACGACCTCGTGCACCCACACGATGTCGCCACCGGCTGTCGTGATCCGGTATTCGGCCTCGTCGTTGCCACCGGCCGAGATCGCCTTCCGCCGATCGTCGATGACCGCGGCATCATCGGGGTGGATGACCGACTCCCAATGACCGGCGCTGCGCCACGCGGCGCAAGGGTATCCGAGGAGCTCCACCACCTTCTCGTCGATGTAGTCGGGTGGGCCCTCCGAACCGGGCGCCTCCCAGACGACTGCGTCGACGCCGGAGACGAGGTCGCGGTAGCGAAGCCTCAGGCCCAGCTCACCCTCGGCCATCTCGCCCAGGACGGTGGCACCGATCGTGGCAGTGATGGAATAGACCACCACCGACACCACCCAACCGGTCGGCTGGTGGACGAATCCCAAGGTCACCAGGCCCACTACGGCGACGCCGATGGCGCTGAAGCCCACCCGACGCCCGAACCCCAGCACGATCTGGGTGAGGATGGCGAGAAGGATCATGACCGCCGCGGTGTAGAGGGCCGGTGCGATGGCCGCAACCGCCAGGATCGCCGCATAGTCGCCGTAGGCAGTTATGGGCGGGAGTCTCCCGCTGCGCCGCACCACCACATCGCAGACCACGTTGTAAGGGATGCCCACCACCACCACGACCGCGGCCAACCAGACACGACGCTCGCCGAAGACCGGGAACACCAGCGGCGCCAGCGCCAGGCAGACGATCGCGAGGTACCGGTAGGCGATCACGAGGCGCCAGAAGGACCGGCGCGCTGCCAGGGCGTCGCCTGGCAGCCCGGCCGTTTCCGGCGGCAGCGGCATTTCTGACTTGCTTCGCGGTGTCATCTGCTTGGGTGATCTCCGTCGCGTCCCGCCACCTGAGCTACGCGGAGTGCTCAGGTGAGCACCGCTTGTAACACTGTAGGCCGACTGATCCGTGTTGTCTCCCCAAACGGCGACTACGTAATGTCAGCCGCGACCGTTCGCCGAGATGGGCGACGAACACGAGAGGACCGCCGTGACCACCCACGATCGACCTTTTGGCCGCTATCTGGAGGATTTCGCGGTCGGTGACGTCTACCGGCACTGGCCCGGCAAGACGATCACCGAGTACGACGATCACTTGTTCTGCATGATCACCATGAACCACCACCCGCTGCACACCAACGCCTGGTTCGCCGAGCACGAGACGGTTCACGGCAAGAACGTGGTGGTGGGCAACCTCGTGTACTCGGTCGTGCTCGGGATGAGCGTTCCCGACGTCAGCGGTGCGGCCATCGCCAACCTCGAGGTCGAGGTCCTCACCCACAAGAAGCCGACCTTCCACGGCGACACCATCTATGCCGAGACCAGGGTGCTGGACGTGCGCGAATCCAAGTCCCGCGACGACCGGGGCGTTGTCACCGTGGAGACCAAGGGATTCAACCAGCACGGGGACGAGGTCTGCTACTTCCGGCGCAAGGTCATGGTGTGGAAGCGCGACCACGCGCCGGCGCGCCAGCGACCCTACGGTGACGACATCTGGGATGAGTAGACAGCGGTGTGCGATGAGCACAGGATGAATCCGCTGCCTGACACAGGCTTCAGCCGGGGCGCCCAGCACCTTGCCGCCTAGAGTGGGTGTCGGCCAACCCCCGCTTCGAGCCTTCTCACCCCACCGTCGTCTACTACCGGCGCCGGTGGTGCATCGATCGCCGTCAGGCGCTCAGAGCCGCGACGATGTCGTCCAGCGCTCCGTCAGCGAGAGCGCGCATCTCCTCGTCGGTACGATCCTGGATCGGGTGGGTGACATAGACGGCGGCGAGAGTGATGCCGAGGGCCTTCATCTGGGCGGCAGCAGCGTCGGCGAACTCGCTGGACGCGACGAACACGCCGGGCAGCCCGCGGCGTTCGAGATCAGCGATGTCGTGCACACTGCACGACGTGCAGCTTCCTCAATCCGCCAGTGCCTCGATGATCACGTCGCATTGCTGGCTTATCTCATGACGGAGATCGATCGGCGCCGGCTTGGTGAAGGTGGGCTTCGTGTAGCGCCTCGTCTCGATCCCCCGCTCGTCCAGACGCTGCCCGATGTGGTCGAGGAAGACGTCACCCCTGGCCTTGCTTATGTCGAGCAGGCCGACGGTGAGGCTCTCCAGCGTTGCCGGACGCTCGGTGAGCGCGCGCTGGGCGGCGTGACGCTCCCCGGTCGGATCCAGGACTGTGGTCGGGCTCATGGCTTCACCTCCAGGGTTACGGGCTGGCTTCCGGCGTCACCGCTGACCCACCCGCCGATGATTGCAGAGAACAGGCCGGCGCTGCCTCCGACGTGGACGAGCTGCAGACCACCTGGCCGGAACTTCGGGAGCTGCAGGCCGGCGAACACCGGGGGAACGCCCTCGGCCATACCCGCGGTTCCCCGCTCGATCTCATCGGGGTCGAGCAGCAGGAGGGCGTCGAGCTCCTGCCGCAGCCGAGCCTTGCTCCACCCGGCCTCGCCGAAGACACGACCGTGTTCGGGCGTCACCGCGAGCAGCGCGTCGAAAGCGAGGGGGAGCTTGGGGTGCGCGACGGAGCGGAGGCACGATGCATAGGTTCGGGCGAGGGACTCGGGCTCGCGGGAGAGCTGGTCGACCACGCCGCGGACACCCTCGCCGGCGAACAGCGTCACGGTGGAGGCTTCAGGCGGGAACCCGCGTTCCACGGCCAGCGACTCCCATGGAGATCCGTCCTCGTCCTCGGCGAAGCAGAAGGTGTACTTGCCCGGGTTGCCCAACGTCGCCCGGTCGATGCCTCCCGGCACGCCGCCCCCTACGTTGCGTACCACGAGTTGAAGTGCCCGGCCGATCGTGGCGTTGGCGCGGTTGCCCTGGCCGAAGGCGTTGGTCCCCGAGTTCATCCCGATCGCCCGTGACAGCGGCCCGTTGACGATCACCACCGGACCGCTGAAGTAGGTGGTGGCCAGCAGGCCGTGCATGTTGAACTCGTCGGTGCAGGCTGCTTCGACCGCCGCGATCACCATCGGCAGGTACTCGGGGCGGCAGCCTGCCATGACCGCGTTGATCGCCACCTTCTCGACCGTGCAGTCGACGAGGTCAGGGGGTACGACTGCGACCACGTCTCCAGGGTCTCGCGTCGTGCCTTCGAGCATCCGGAGCACGCGGCCCTCGGTGGGTGGAACCACGGGTAGGCCATCGGTCCACCCCCGGTCGAAGAGCGCCTCGAGCTCGTCCTCCAGCTCGCCGATCGCCACCCTGCGCGATCGCAACCCGCCCGCCTCGAAGCGGGCACGCAACTCGTCGACCCGGGCGGGATCAACGCTCAGGGATCCACAGCCCGGCCGGTATTCGGGCAGGCCCGCACCGAGGTCGTCGATCCCGGTGAAGTCCTCCCATCGCGCGCGGTCCCATCCGACCGTGCGATCCACCTCTTCGCCCGCGTCGACCCGGATGAGCGTGGGCACCGTCTCGATGCCGTGGTGGTAGGAGACCTCCAGTGACGTGTCGTCAACGACGGCATGCACAGAACCGGGGAACGACGGGTCGTCCTGGCTGTACACCGTGAGCGCCACGGTACCGGAGTCGAGCTGGCCCAGGACCGGCGCGACCAGGACACAGGTGGGGCAGTCGTGCTTGACCACCGCGACGATCCCGTCGGGCAGAACCGGTCTCATGGCGTGAGGAAGTCGACCATCAAGCGGTTCACCTCGTCGGGACGTTCGAGGTGCAAGAAGTGGCCGACATCCTCGAGGATCTCGTAACGCGATCCTTCGCTGTCGAGGTACCCGGCACCGATCCGGGCGAACTCGACGCTGATGCAACCGTCCTCAGCGCCGTGCAGGTACAGGGTCGGTTGGGGCGGTACCTGAAGAGTCGCTGCTTGAGCGGCGGACAGGGTCGGGTCCTGGCGAGAGACCTGCAGGCTGTCTCGGTAGTAGGCGATGGCGGCGGCCATGTTGGCCGGCTCGGCGAGAGCGGCGCGGACGTGGGCGACGTCCTCGGCGCAGCCGTAACCGGGTGACCAGTCCTGCCACAAGCGGACCATGAACTCGCAGTCGTTCAGCGGGACGACCATCTCGGCCAGGTCGGCGAGGAAGAAGAACATGTACCAGGATCGGCGCAGCTGGTCGAAGGACATGAACGCCTGAGCCATGCTCGCACCCGGGGGGACAGCGGCGGCGACAACGCGGCGCCACCGCTCGGGCTGAAGGCAGGCGGCACCGTAGGCGGCCAAGGCACCCCAGTCGTGGCCGACGAGTACGGCGTCGGCGTCACCGGCGAGGGCCTGGTGGAGCTCGCATGCGTCCAGCGCCAGCACGCCGCTCTGGTAGCGGTTGTCGGCGGGCACCGCGGTCGGCGCGTAGCCCCGGGTGAACGGCGCCACCGCCCGGTAGCCGGCCCTGGCGAGCTCGGGCAGCAGGTGCCGCCAGGTCCAAGCGGTGTCGGGAAAACCGTGCAGGCACAGGGCCAGGGGACCCTCGCCGACCGCGAGGTAGGCGAACTCCAGGCCATTTGCCGATACGGAGCCCCGCTCGAAATCCACAGCAGGCAGATCCACAGCAGGCAAGGTAGCGCAGCAGGGAGGCGTCCAGCGGAGGCCTCATCGTGGCCCCGCGCTGGTCGCGCCCTGCCTCAGCCGTGCGCCCTGCCTCAGCCGTGCGCCCTGCCTCAGCCGTGCGCCCGCAGCGGCAGTTCATCTGCTGGAGAGAAACCTGTCACACATTCGACAGATGCCCCCTCACTGGCGGTACTCTCCAGACCACATCGTGTCGATCCAGTGGGAGGGGGCCGGCACTGAATGTGACCTTCTACGGGGTGCGCGGGTCCACGCCTTCACCCTGCGAGGACAACCGGCGCTACGGCGGGAACACGAGCTGCGTCGCGCTCGAAGTGCCGGGCCACGAGCCCATCGTCTTCGACCTCGGAACCGGGCTGCGTTACTGGGGGAGTGCCGTTGCGGCGAACGGATCCTTCCGGGGGACCGCGCTGGTCACGCATCTGCACTGGGATCACATCCAGGGCCTGCCGTTCTTCACGCCTCTTCACCGTGCCGGCGCCGAGCTCGACGTGTTGGGTCCCACCCAGCCCGGCGGTTCGCTGCGCGACACCGTGGACTTCTTCCTGAGGCCGCCCTACTTCCCGGTGACGGTCACCGAGTTGCCGGGCCACATCGGCTTCACCGAACTGGATGACGACACGATCGAGGTCGGCTCGGCGCTCGTCACCGCCATCCCCGTTCCTCACATCGGTCCCACCAACGGCTACCGCGTCGACTGGAACGGCATCTCCGTCGCCTACGTGCCCGACCACCAGCAGCCCATGGACGGTGGCATGGACGTCGACCCACGGGTCCTGGAGCTGTGCAACGGCGTCGACTTGTTGATCCACGACGCTCAGTTCGACGAAGACGAGTTTGCCGAGAAGTCGCACTGGGGCCATTGCACGGTTGACTACGCGGTTCACGTCGCCGCCGAGTCACAGGCCAAGCGGCTCGTTCTGTTCCATCACGACCCCACCCACACCGACCCGATCGTCGACAAGCTCTTGGAGCAGTCGGCGCACCTCGGCGACCGCTTCGGTATCGGCGAGGTGCTGGCGGCCCACGAGGGCCTCACGATCTCGTTCACCGGTGACGACGAGTAGCCTCAGCCTGCTCCTCTACAACGGGCGAAGGAGTTGAAGCCCTTGGGCGTGTCGCCGATCGAGTTCGACTCGAACATGTACCGTGAGGTCCTGGGTCACTTCCCGACCGGTGTAACGGTGATATCGGCGCTCGACCAGGAGTCACCGGTCGGCTTGGCGGTCGGATCCTTCTTCTCGGTGTCGCTGGACCCGCCGCTGGTCGGCTTCTGTGCAGACAAGGGCTCCACCACGTTCCCCAAGATCCGCCGCGCGGGCCGCTTCTGCGTCAACATCCTGGCTGAGGACCAGCACGAGACCAGCAACCGGTTCGCCGGCAAAGGCGAGGACAAGTACCAGGGCATCGAATGGGAGCCGAGTCACGTAACCGGGTCGCCGATGATCAAAGGCTCACTGGCTCACATCGACTGCGAGTTGGAGAACGTGCACGAGGCCGGGGATCACTTCATCGCCCTCGGCAGGGTCAAAGCGCTCGAGGCAGTGCGCTCGGATACCGGTCCACTCCTCTTCTTCAAGGGCAGATATGGATCCCACTCCGATATGTGAGGCCAATCATCCTCGGCGAGATCGCGACCGTCGGCGCGCGTCCTGCCGGCTTCGCCAGGCGCGTACAGCAAGCGCCAGGACGAAGGTCGAACCCAGGACCATCCAGACCCGCCAGTTCACCGCGGTGAGCATCTCGGCAGTGTAGGTGGCAGCGATGACCGTCTATGCCCTCGGTGACCAAGAGCCCGACATCCACCCCTCCGCCTATGTCCACCCCGACGCGGTCGTGATCGGCAACGTCGTGATAGGAGCGGAGAGCTCGGTGTGGCCGGGAGCGGTCCTGCGGGGCGACGACGGGTTCATCTACGTCGGCGACCAGACATCGATCCAGGACGGCGTGGTGGTTCACACGACCAGAGCGCAGCCGACCCGGATCGGCTCGAGGTGCACGATCGGCCACAACGCCCACCTCGAAGGGTGCACCGTCCACGACAAGGCACTGGTCGGCTCGGGCTCGGTCGTCCTGCACCGTTCCGTGATCGGTGAGGAGGCGCTGGTCGGCGCCAATGCCTTGGTGGGAAACGACAAGGTGGTTCCGCCGAGGGCCAGGGCGCTCGGTATCCCGGCCAAGATCACCGAGGATGTCGTCGAACCGGGCCAGTTCGACGAGGGCGTGGACTTCTACGTCGCCCGCGGTGCCCGCTACCGACGCGAGCTTCGGCCTCTGCATCGCTGAGGCGCCGACCGTCGCGGCACCGATGCGTTGGGCTCGGCGTCAGCTCAGGCCCGAGCCGAGGTATTCGACGAATCCGCCGAAAGGGAGGTTGCGCACGACGGTGAAGGCGACCACGACCGTCGCCACCACCAGGAGAGCTCTGGGGCTCATGGGGAATTTGGCCGGCCTGGTCCAACCGAACGCCGAGGCCGCCCAGGCTGCATAGGCGACGATGAGGGCCGGCACGATCGCCAGCAGCAGGAGGTTGTGGTCGAGCGCGTCGCCGATGCGTCCCCTCATCAGCGCGCCCAGTCCTCGCAGGCAGCCACAGCCCGGGCAGTCCACGCCGAACAGCGCCCGGCTGGGGCACAGCGGGGAAGCACCGTCGTCGGGCCCGATGAGGGCGAGGCCGGCACACCCGGCGATGCCCGCCAAGCCGACAACCGGTGCCGCAAGCGTCGGGCGCATGTCCCCGAGGCTATCCGCCCGGTAGGTTGCCGGGGCATTGAGATCGGCCGCGAGGGCATGACCGGGTTTCCGCTCCAGCAGTGGCGCCTGCTCGCAGAAGCGCTCGTGTGAACGTGCTACGGATCAGATCGTGAACGGGCGGTCGAGTGCGTGCTCGACCTCCGCGGGGGGAAGTGGCCTGCTGAAGAGGAACCCCTGGGCCGACCTACAGCCGAGCTCTCGGAGCAGCTCCAACTGCTGGATCGTCTCGACTCCCTCGGCGATCGTCTCCAGTTCCAGGGTCTCGGCAAGGCTGATGACGGCGGCGACGATGGCGGAGTCCTCGGCGTCGGGACCCAGCCCGTCGACGAATGTCCGGTCGATCTTGAGGATGTCCACCGGGAACCGACGCAGGAAGGCCAGCGAGGAGTAGCCGGTCCCGAAGTCGTCTATGGCCAGGCTCAGGCCCAGCTCCTTCAGGCGTCGCAGGGTGGAGACTGCGCGGGCGGCGTCGTCCATGAGGTCGGTCTCGCTCATCTCGAGGCACAGGAAGCGGGGCGGGAGCCCGACCCTGCGGAGCACGTCTTCCACCTCGTGGTGCAAGTCGTCGGAGGCGAGCTGACGCTTGGAGAGGTTGACATGGATGACCGGCGCCCCCGGCCCGTGCCGGCGGACCCATTCCTGTCCCTGGGCGCATGCCTGGTTGAGCACGAGGAGGCCCAGGGGCACGATCAGGCCGGTCTCCTCGGCGAGGGTCATGAACTCGCTCGGTGGGAGCAGGCCCCGGTCGGGATGATCCCAGCGGGCCAAGGCCTCGACGGCGATCACCGTACCGGTGTCCATGTCGATGGTGGGCTGGTAGTTGGCGACGATCCGCCCGTCCTCGATCGCCTTGGACAACTCGTCGGCCATCGTGACCCGAGCCTGGGCTTGGGCCCGGAGCTGCTCGTCATACACCTCCAGGCGGGCGCGGCCCAGCTCCTTGGCCCGGTACATGGCGGCGTCGGCGTCGCGCAGGAGAGCCTCGGGATGGCGCGCGTCCCCCGTCGAGAGGGCAACGCCTCCACTCACTGTCACGTCGAGCTCAGCTCCGCCTATCCGGAACGGTGATCGTTCGATGGACGAGCACACCCGGTTGGCGATCGCGATGGCGTGCTGCTCGCTCTCGACGTAGGGGCAGAGCACCACGAACTCATCGCCTCCGAGCCGCGCGACCGTGTCGCTGGGGCGGACGGTCTGGGTGATCCGGTGAGCGGATTCGACCAGCAGCCGATCTCCCGCGTCATGCCCCAAGTTGTCGTTCACCGTCTTCAAGCGGTCGAGATCCAGGAACACGAGCGCCACGATCGAGTTGTCGCGGGCCGAACGTGCCAGCGCCAGCTCCATGTGGTCGAGGAGCAGCGCCCGGTTGGGCAAACCGGTGAGTGAGTCGTGCGTCGCCTGATGGGCCAGCTCGGCTTCGAGCCGGCGCTGCTCGCTCATGTCCCGTCCCACCGCCGAGATCGTGAGGAGGGTGCCGTCGCCGTCGAGCTCGCCCACCACCGAATGATGCACCGGGAAGGGTTCGCCTCCATGAGCGTGGAGCATCATCAGCTCGCCTTCCCACACCTCTCCACGCTGCAGTGTGCCGATCAGGTCTTCGGCGTGCCGGGCCACCGCTGCCGGGTCATACAGGTCGAAGACGTTCACCTCGATGGTGCCTCGCTTCGCGTAGCCGAGGCGCTCGCGGGCGGCCCGGTTGGCGTACTCGACGACACCTGTTTGGGCGTCGACGATGCCCACCATGTCGCTGGTGGACTCGACAATTCGAGCCAGGCGGTCTCTGATGTCGAATGCCTGGCGCTGCCCCGAGATGTCCATGACATGCGAAGCGATCGCATAGGGCGTCCCATCGGGCTTGCGGATCAGCTTGGTGCTGGCGTCGACCCACACCGTCTCACCGCTCTTGTGCATCAGCCGTCTCTCGTCACGGACGACGCCGATCTCGCCCCCCTCCAGACGCTCGAACCCCTCGACTGCCGGGGCCATGTCATCGGGGTGGATGAGACCAGTCGGATACGTGCCGGCCAACTCGTCGACCTCGTAGCCCAGCATGCGGGCATACACCTCGTTGACGTGAACGATCCTCCCCTCCAGGTTCACGACGATCTGACCTATCGGCGACCCCTCGCCCAGATGGTGCAGCAGGTCTACTTCGTCCGGTGCCTCATCGGCGGTGGCTGGAACGGAGAGCGCTGCCTCCACGAACTCGGTGACGTCGGCGAGCGACGCCACCCAACCGAGCAGCTGCGCCTCCTCGTCGAGCACTGGCGCGACGCGAAGATCCACCCATCGGATGGCACCGGTGGGCCGCTGGACGCGTCCCTGGAAGGAGAGCTCCGCGGGAGGATCGGACGACTCGCGGATGGTCGTTGCCAGACGCGTGCGGTCGTCGTGATGGACGACATCGAGGAGGTGTCGGCCTGGGTGGTCGTAGTGGCTACGGGTGACCTCGACCCAGCGGTCGTTGGCGAAGGTGATGGTCCCGCCGGGATCGAGAGCGGCGATACCCACCGGTGCCGCACCCGCCAGCACCTCGAAGTCACCGTCGGGGCCACCTGGTCGGATCAGGGGCATGTCCACGTCGGACACGTTGGTGATCTGCATGTGGTACCCGCTCACCTCTCCATGGTCCTCACGCAGAGCCGTCATCGACGTGTGACCCCAGACGTCGGCGGCGCCGGCACGCCGGTAGCGGAGCGCGCTGAGGAAGCTCTGGAGCTCTCCGCTGCGAAGCAGACGGATCCCGATCTCGTGGAAGTAGCTGCTACCGGGGTGGAGGAGACGGGTGGCGGGCCGGCCGACTAGCTCCTCGGCGGGGTATCCCAGCAGCTCGGTGAGGGCCCGGTTCGCTCGCGTGATGCGGTTGTCGAGTCCGAGCAACATCTGCGGCAGGGGCGCGTCGTCGAACGCGGGATCCCGGGCTGTCGGTTCGCCCTCGGGATCGTCGCTCATCTACTTCACCTCTCGCCGGCCAAGAGAGCGCCTGCCGGGTCGATCGCCCCGCGTTCCCACCCTTTCTTGGCAGCGTTTCCCGCCCATGGAGGGGGTATTGCAGCCAAGAACGGCGATGTGGCTTCGGTGAAGTAATGGGCCCCAGCGTGCGCACCCCTAGGGATGGCCGGGCCAGGCTAGCCGGGGATGGAGACCTCCGGCGGAGTTGTTACTATCTACGTAGGAGAAATTCCTGGGTGGCTGCGGCATGCCGTCGCTACCCGGTACGCCCCAGCCTGCCTAGTGCGGAGTCGATCAAGCGATGGCGAGCACCGAGCTCGGTCTCGACCTGAGCCGTTACAAGCTCGGGTGGAGCGATGAGGAGGATTACGTCTTCAAGCCCAAGAAGGGCTTGGACGAGGCCATGATCCGCGAGATGTCGTGGATGAAGGGTGAGCCGGACTGGATGCTCCAGAACCGGTTGAAGGCCCTGGGTCACTTCGAGCGCCGCCCGCTTCCGGCCTGGGGGGGCGACCTGTCGGGCATCGACTTCGACGACATCTACTACTACATCAAGCCCACCGAGGGACAGGTCGACGCGTGGGAGGAGCTGCCCGAGTCGGTCAAGAACACCTACGAGAAGCTGGGCATCCCCGAAGCCGAGCGGAAGTACCTGGCGGGCGTCACCGCGCAGTATGAGTCGGAAGTCGTCTACCACCGCAACCGAGAAGATCTCGAACGGCAAGGTGTGATCTTCACCGACATGGACACTGCCCTGCGCGAGTACCCCGACATCGTCAAGCCCTACTTCGGCCGGGTCATCCCCAAGAACGACAACAAGTTCGCGGCCCTCAACACTGCCGTGTGGTCCGGCGGCTCGTTCATCTATGTCCCCCCGGGAGTCAACGTCGAGATGCCGTTGCAGGCCTACTTCCGGATCAACGCCGAGAACATGGGCCAGTTCGAGCGGACGCTGATCATCGCCGACGAGGGCTCCCAGGTCCATTACATCGAGGGCTGCTCCGCCCCTGTCTACACCTCTGACTCGCTGCACTCGGCGGTGGTCGAGATCGTGGTGAAGGAGGCCGCCCGGGTCACTTACACGACCATCCAGAACTGGTCCAACAACGTGTTCAACCTGGTCACCAAGCGTGCCCGGGTCGAGGCAGAGGGCCACATGGAATGGATCGACGGCAACATCGGGTCACAGCTCACCATGAAGTACCCGGCGGTCGTGATGGTGGGCCCCAAGGCCTCGGGCGAGGTGCTCTCGGTCGCGTATGCCGGTCCCGGTCAGCATCAAGACGCCGGTGCCAAGATGACCCATGCTGCTCCCGAGACGACCTCCAAGATCGTGTCTAAGTCGATCTCCAAGGACGGTGGCCGCACCAGCTACCGAGGGCTCGTGCGCGTCAAGGACGACGCCTACGGCTGCCGGAGCCACGTCCAGTGCGACGCGCTGATCCTCGACGACGACAGCGTCTCGGACACTTACCCGTACATGGAGGTGGGCACCAGGGACGCCGTCATCGGACACGAGGCCACTGTCTCCAAGGTTGCCGACGAGCAGATGTTCTATCTCATGAGCCGTGGGCTCTCCGAGGAGCAGGCCATGGGCATGATCGTCAACGGCTTCATCGAGCCGGTTACGCGGACGCTGCCGATGGAGTACGCCGTCGAGTGGAGTCGGCTCATCGAGCTCCAGATGGAGGGCTCGGTGGGGTGACATGGGCCGACAACCGGTAGGCCCAGCCGGCCGCGGAACAACGCACAATCCGATCTGGGACACTGAGAACCATGCCAATGCGGCAAGACTGCAAGTTCTTCGAGAGCCGCAGCTACCCGAGCGGGGAGACCGTCCGGAAGTGCGATCTGGATCTGGCGCCGGAGGCACCGTGGCGCTGTCCCGACGACTGCCCTGCCTTCCAGCCGCGTCGCGCCGACGTGGCGTGGCAGCACGGTTCGCTGGTGACGTCTCCCACCCCCGCCGAGCCCGCCAGCGTGGGCGAGGATCCCAGCATCGGGGCTCTGCTCGACGAGGCGGAGGAGATCGTGAACTCGGTCGTGGACGAGACCCGCGCGGAGGTTGCGGCCGACCGCGCCCGGCAGGGCTCGCGCTGGCGCCGGATGTTCCGCCGCAAGAAGGACTGAAATCCTCCACATGACGCCTGTCCCCTTCGAGGTCGAGAGCGCGCGTTCCCTGCCAGGTCCGCGCTGGCTCCGAGACCGGCGGGCCTCGGCGGCCGCAACCCTCGCCGGCGCCGAACTGCCGACCACCGAAGAGGAAGTGTGGCGTTACAGCCGCATAGCCGAGCTCGAGCTCGGCGCTTTTCGCCTTGTCGAGCACGCCTCCGGAGATGAGCCCGAGGCGCTGCGACCGGTGATCGACCTCGTTCCCGAGCGCGCCGGTGTGATCGTCGTACGCAACGGCCGGGTCGTCCGTGCGGAGCTGGCCGACGACCTGGCGTCCAAGGGGGTGTTCTTCGGCGCTCTCGCCGAGGCCGAGAACCCCAGCTCGTTGCTGGGCTCGGTCGCGTCGGCTGGCCCCGACGTCTTTGCCTTGATGAACGACGCCTTCGCCGCTGATCCCGTGGCCCTGGTCGTGCCGTCGGGCGTGGTGGTAGAGGCCCCCTTCGCCGTCGCCCACTGGATTGATGAGGAGGCGGCGGCTGTCTTGCCGCGACTCGTCGTGACCACGGGGGAGGGCAGCGAGATCAGCGTGCTGGAGTACTACGGGTCGGCTGCCGTTACCGCGTTGATGGTTCCCCTGGTAGAGCTCTCGGTCGGGCCGGCGGCTCGCGTCGGCTACGTCGGCGTGCAGGACCTGGCTCCGTCTGTGTGGCAGGTCGGATCGCACGTCTCGGCGGTAGACCGTTCGGGGGTGCTGCGCTCAGCGGCCGCCATGCTCGGTGGGGACTACGCCCGCTTGCGCATGGACTGCCGCCTGGTGGGGCGGGGGGCCCAGGGAGATCTGATGTCGGTCTACTTCGGTGAGGGCCACCAGACGCTGGATCTGCGCACTTTCCAGGACCATCGCGCTCCGGACACGTCCAGCGAGCTGACCTTCAAGGGTGCGGTCTCGGGGAGCGCCCGGTCGATCTACACCGGCCTGATCAAGGTGGAGCCCGACGCGCGGGGAACCAACGCTCGGCAGAGCAACCGCCTGCTGAAGCTGTCCGAGGACGCCTGGGCGGAGTCCGTGCCGAACCTCGAGATCGAGACGAACGACGTGCGCTGCAGCCACGCCTCCGCCGTCGGGCCGGTCGACGAGGACCAGCGCTTCTACTTGGAGAGCCGCGGGGTTAAGCCAGAGGTGGCCCAGCGCCTCGTCGTGACCGGTTTCTTCGAAGAAGTGCTCGCACAGCTGCCGGTTCCCGGTGTCGGTGAGCCGTTGCGGGCGCGCATCATCGACAAGCTCGAGGGGGGCGGCGCGTGAGCGAGCTCGCGATCGCCGACCTGCGGGTTTCGGTGGACGGCAAACCCATCCTCGACGGGATCAACCTCACCGTGTGCAGTGGCGAGGTTCACGCCGTGATGGGCCCGAACGGGTCGGGCAAGTCGACGCTCTCCCATGTGATCATGGGCAAGCCCGGCTACGAGGTGGTAGCCGGTTCGGTGACGCTGGACGACTGCGACGTCCTTGCCATGGAGCCCTGGCAGCGGGCACAGGCCGGGCTGTTCCTCGCGATGCAGTACCCGACCGAGGTGCCAGGTGTGTACCTCGACGACATGCTCACCGAGGCGTTCGAGGCAGGAGACCGGGGCGATCGTGCGCTGGTCGAGGCGCGCCTCGTTCGTGAGGCCGCCGCTATCGGCTTCGACGAGACCTTCCTGCATCGCCCCCTCAACGTGGATCTCTCCGGTGGCGAGAAGAAGCGCAACGAGACCCTCCAACTCGGGGTGCTGCAGCCGAAGATCGCGGTGCTCGACGAGATCGACTCCGGCCTCGATGTCGATGCACTCCGGCTGGTGAGCCGCAGGATCGAGGAGGAGACTAACCGGCGTGGCCTGGGCGTGCTGGCGATCACCCACTACAGCCGCTTGCTCAGCGAGCTGAAGCCCGATGTGGTGCACATCCTCGTCAGGGGCCGGATCGTGCAGACCGCTGGACCGGAGCTGGCGGGCCGGCTCGAAGAGACCGGGTACGCCGCTTGGGAACCGCCGGAGAACGGTGGCACCGAGGTGGGCATACGGGGACACCTCCACCGCGAGCACCCCGATCCCTTCGCCGATCCCTTCGCCGATCCCTTCGCCGATCCGCTGGCCTGAGGCTTTGGTGGGGCCGTGCCCCGAGTACCGGATCGTTGGGTCGCGCTGGGCGCGACTTGGCGGTCCCGAATCCCTGATAGAGAGGTGTTGACTTCCGAAAAAGGGGGGGGGTTGCTAGCGTTCCCGCCAAGTGGCGGGGAGGTCTGCGGTGAAGGCATCCGGTCGGTGGCAGAGGCGGGCAGCAGTAGGTGTCGCGGCGGCGGCCGCGGTATCGGTGTGCCAGAGCGGAACGTCTGAGGCGGTCACCGTTCCGCCGTTGGGTTCGGGGTGCCAGCTCTTTTCGTTCCTCGACCAGGTCAGGTTCGAGTATCAGACCTCCAACGGCAACGTGCAATCGGCGGGTGACTGGGCAGGGTTCTGGTGGAACTACGTCAACCACGACGCCCCCGACATCACCAAGGCCGGCGGCGGCGACATCAAGGTGAAGGCGTTCTATGAGCCATACACCTTGACCAGTGCGAAGGTGGGTGTTGCCGGCTCGTGGCAACAGGATCCGAGGTGCGGGGCGGCGGCGTGGAAGGACATGCCCGTCATCTGGGCCAACACCTACTACTTCGACGCCGGCGGGGGGATCGGCGTGGAGCGCATGGCGCACGAGTGGGGCCACGTCTTCGGCTTGGGTCACACCTCCGGCGGGTCGTCGAGTTGTGGCAACACCGCGTTGATGCACCCGAGCTCGTCCCATGTCTGGAGCTGCCAGATAGTCGGGCCTACCGGCTGGGACGTCGCGACGATCAACCAGATCTACAAACCGTGAGGTGGGGAACGATGGGCAGCCGATCATGGCCGAGGCTGGCAATGGCGGTCGCGGGGACGGTGCTGTTGCTGTCCGCGTGCACTGACGCGAGCGACTCGGCAAGCGAGACGAGCGCGTTGGACGACCAGACCCCGACGACGACGAGTTCTTCGGCACCCTCGACGACCGGTGATCCAATGGCCACGTCCGACGAGACGCCGGTCCATTCGTCGCTGGCCGAGAAGGCGGGCTTCGTGGATCTGATCGTGGAGGGCACCGTGCTCGATTCCGAGGCGATCTACACGTCGTTCACCGAGCACGACGGCGAGATCCTCCCCTCCGGTGAGAGTGAGTGGCTGGATCTCCGCATCGAGCAGGTCATCGCCGGGACCCCTCCACCCGGGGAGGTGATCAAGGTGGCCTGGGCGAGCGGTGACCCGGCTCAGCAGCCCCTCCTGCCGGGCGAGCACCTGGTGCTGTTGCTGGTGCCCTTCAACGGCACCAGCGAGGCCGGCGAGCTGGTGGTCGAGGGCTGGGTGCCATTGGCCGGCAACGAGGCGGTGGTCGATGTCGTGGCGGACCGCGGCGTGTCCAGGGGCCCCTACCCCGAGGGTGACCTCGCTGAGATGGTCGCTGAGATCAGTGCCGGCTACGCGGCCGGCCATGACGACGGCTGAGCGGTGGGTGCGGAGCTGTTGAGCTTCGAGGCCTTCGTGGCCCGCCTCGCGGCCGAGGTCGACCTGACCTGTCCCGCGCCTACCAGGGCCGCCGATCTGGCAGACGATTGGGGTCTGGACTCCCTCGACCTGTTCCGGGCGCTGGCGCTCACCGACGCTCGAGGCCGTCGGTCTCTTCTTGAACCATCTCTTCGAAACCTACGGCTTCTTCAAGATCTACGCGGAGGTACCCGAGTTCAACTTCGAGGCCTTCGCGAGCTGGGACAAGCTCTTCAGCGAGGAGGGCCACCTCGTCGATCACGAGAGGTTCGCCGGCCGTCGCTGGGATCGGCTGATCCTGGCGCTGACCAGATCGCAGTGGGACGACAACCGACCATGGGTCGCCCGCATGTGCGGCCTGCCAACCGAGGAGCAATAGGGCACCCGGTTCTGCCAGCAACAGCTACTGGGAGGGCTTACCAGCGCCGAGGCGCGTGCTTCGCTCACCGACAGCTCGGTGATTTCGGACCGCCAAGGTTCGTCAGACGCGATGTCCGTTCAGACGCGACCCATCGATCCCAGAGCATCGACACCGCCCCCGGCACAGCACGACGCGGTACCGTCGAGCGGCAGGCTGACCTCATCGGAGGAGGTTTCCACTCCTCGCTTGACATCTCCACCGAAAGCTGATATGGACCAGCCGTTCTCTCCTGCGTATTCTGGCTGTCCCTACCGTATTGGGGCAGTCACGCAAGCGGAGATTGGAGGTTGGCCATGGTTCGGCGAACCTGGATGGTCGTACTTGCGTGGATCGTGATGTTCGCCCTGTTTGCTCCTGCTGGGTGGGCGCATGGCACACGCGGCTATCGGTTCACGCCCTATGTGGGGGGCGGCACCGGCTGTGGGATCCAGTCTTCGTTCCCCACCTACGGGTCCAGCGAAACTCAGGTTGTCGCGTTCCCCTGGGTCTGCAACTAGAACGTCGTCGTTGCCCAGAGCGAAGTAGGGATGTGGCTCTACGCCTACTCCGGCGGTACGAGGTACTGCGGTTTCTACCATGCAGGCCCGGCGACATGGCTGGGCGCAAGTGTGAACGACAACCTCTGCCTCGGGGTGACAACGGGTGAGATGTACTCAGCGAATGGCGCGCGTGTTGGGGGGACCTGGTACGCGACGCCCGTCCCCATCTTCTGGCCGATCTACTAGCGGAGGATCACCGTGTTACGTCGAATAGCAGCTATTGGTGGTCTCGTCGCGTTGCTGGCTGCGGTTGCGGGACTCTATGTGGCTATCGGTCTTGCTTCCGCGGAAGATGAAGCCGCTAGTGGTCGTGAGCCGGTGACGGCTGTTCCGGCGGACGTTCAGCCGAGCTTCAGCTTCCAGAACAGCGATTTCGGCCCGCAGCCCGGCGCGTCTGAGCGAGACGCTGAGGCGATGGCCGAAACTCAGGCGATCCTAGATTCAGGCTGGGTGCCAGTCGGGGGAGAAACCGACACCGTCGGCTATGTGCGATCGGAGGACGTTGTCAACCCTCCCGGCCGTGGCGGCTACTCGCTGGTATACACCGCCCCGGATTCGGACACGATCACTGGCTACCTCGTGACCAACATAGGCTTCGTCGATCGCGAGATTTTCGAATCTCCTGAGTTCGACCTCGAAGCGGAACTCGAGCAAGCCGAGGAAGAGATGCAGGCCCGTGCCGATTCGATGGGGCAGTGATCACTCACCCGGCTCTACCAGCTACTGGGTGAGGGCCACCAGCGCCGACGCTCGCGCTTCGCTCACCGAGAGTCGCCACCCGTCGAGGTTGACGACCTCGCCGGTGTCGAAGTCAGTCTGGATCGTCTCCGACGAGGTGGCCAGGAACTCCATGGCTGCCGAGTCCGTTGCGGGGATCCCGAGCTGTTCGGCGAGGGCGGCCGGGTCGGCCTCGCCGGGGTGAGCCTCCAGGTAGGCAGCTCCGACGCGGGCTATGCCTGTACTCGTGTCGAGTGAGGGCTGTGTCCCGTTGCCGTCGGTACCGGAGCCGCTGTCGCGGATGAGGAAGTAGGCGCCGGCGCCGGTGACCACAGCTGCGCCACCCGCGAGGCCTACCAGCATGGTCCGACGCGAGATCCTGCTATCGGGCCGCTCGGTGCGGTCGGACGGTTCGTCGGTGTTCGAGCTCATCACAGGACCTGGTTGCGGAGGTGATCGGACAGTCGCAGGGCGAGGGCGACGATGGTGAGCGTGGGGTTGGCGTAGCCCGATGTCGTGAAGACACTACTGCCGGCGACGTAGAGGTTGGCGACGTCGTGCACCCGGCAGTTGGCGTCTACCACGCCCCGGCGCGGCTCCTCTGCCATGCGGGTAGTTCCCATGTGGTGCCCGCCGATCTCGACGGGCCAATCTGCGACTGGCTGGGAGTCCTGTTCGACCTGTACGCGGCCCTTGCGGTGGGTGCCGAAACGGTTGGCGACGAGGACCAGGCTCCGGTGGATGGAGTCGATGTCCTGGTCGCTGACCCTCCAGTCGAGCTGGGCTCGGCGGATGCCCAGGGCGTCACGCTCGGCCGACAGCGTCACGCGGCTCGCCGGGTCGGGTGCCTGCTCGCCGCGGGCCCAGAGCTGCAGGCGACCGGCCGAGGGCGCCCCGGCCTCGACGTCGAGGAGCTCGGTCACGTCCGGCGCGGCGGGCGTGCCTGAGCCGGCGTCAGGCAACGCGGTTCGGACGGTGAATGCCGCACCGAGCAGTTCATGCGTGGCGCGACCCTCGGGCGTGACGGCAAAGGCACCGTGGGCCGTGGCCATCGGAGGCAGCGGCGGACCGATTCCCTGCTCGGAGATCTCCCGGTGGCCGTAGTAGAGGTAGGCCGACACCTCTCCTTCGAGCACGACGAGACCGCGCATCACGTGGGGGTGCTCCATGAAGTACCGGCCGACGAGGTCGTGCTGGTTGCCGAGGCCGGCGCGGCGTACGTCGTTGCTGGCGAGCAGCATGCGGGGGACCTCGATCCCACCGGTCGCCAGCACGTAGGCGGTAGCCACGACGGTGAAGGTGGTTCCGTCGAGGGTCGACACCGAGACCGAATCGAGCAGGTCGGATTCGGGTGCGATGTCGAGGTTGGTCACGTTGGCCCAGATCACGAGACGGACGTTGTCGGCGTCGACGAGATCGTCGCGGTAGGCCTGGGACATGCGGATGGGCTCGCTCATCTGGTAGGTCACGGTCTCGACCACGTCGTCGTCCACCAGCGGCTCCCCGAGCCCGTAGTTGTCGGACCAGTAGCGCCAGTCGTAGTCGTAGGGGCCGAGGCCGAGCAGGCCTTGGGCGGCCGGGTAGTAGGGCTCGACGTCGCCGAAGGCGATCGGCCAGCCCGAGTTGGGGATCCACGGCCGTTGCTCGAAGTCCTCGGGATCCAGCGGTCGGCACAGGCCACTCCAGTGGTTGGTCGATCCACCGAAGGCCCTTATCCGCACCGTGTCGAGGTGCATGTCGGCCTCGGCCATCACCATCGGATGGCCCACGTTCTCCCCGGCGTAGAGGTCCTGGGTCTGCGGGTCCAGCCCGTCGAGACCACCCGATTCGAGCACCACGACGTCATGGCCACTGCCTGCGAGGTCCATCGCGATGGCTATGCCGGCCGCCCCGGCTCCGATGATGCAGACGTCGGTGCGCAGCTCGTCGCCGGTTGCGAGGTCATGGGCGTCTAGCAGCATCCCGGCTCACAGGATCTGGGTGCGGAGGTGCTCGGCCAGGCGTAGGGCGAGGGCGACGATGGTGAGGGTGGGGTTGGCGTAGCCCGACGTGGTGAACACGCTGCTGCTGGCCACGTAGAGGTTTGCGACGTCGTGGACCCGGCAGTTGGCGTCCACGACGCCTCGGCGCGGGTCGGCGGCCATGCGGGTGGTTCCCATGTGGTGGTTGCCGACTTCGATCGGCCAGTCCGCCGGCGGGAGCGCGTTCTGCTCGACTTGGACGCGCCCCACCTGGTGGACGCCGAACCGCTCGGCGAGCACCACGAGTGTCCGCTGCACCGACTCGATGTCCTGGTCGCTGAGGCGCCAGTCGAGCTGGGCCCGCGGTAGGCCGAGGGCGTCGCGTTCCTCCGACAGCGTTACACGGCTCTCGGGGTTGGGGGCCTGCTCGGCCCGCACCATGAGCTGTGCATCGACCTGGGGCCTTCTCCCGGTCTCCGCCTCGTAGAGCTCGCCCACGCTGGTCTGATCGAGCCCGCCGGTCCAGGCGGGAGGGTGGACCGGGTTCTCCGGCAGGGTCACCGCTGCTCCGAGCAGCTCGCGCGAAGCGCGCTCGGCGGCGGTGGCGGCGAACCCCCCGTAGGCCCGGCCGGGGACCTGCGGCTGCGCCGGGTCGTCGATCTCCAGGTAGCGCAGCGGTGAGTAGAGGGAGAGCTCTCGCCACGACCGGCCGAGCGAAGCCAGGCCGATCGGCACGTGGGGGTGCTCCATGAAGTACCGGCCGACGAGATCGTGCTGGTTGCCGAGGCCGGCGCGGCGTACGTCGTTGCTGGCGAGCAGCAGGCGGGGAACCTCGATGCCGCCGGCGGCGAGCACGAACACCTTTGCTTCGACGGTCACCTCATCGCCCTCGAGCGTGGCGACGGTGACCGATGCCAACCGGTCGGATTCCGGTTCGATGTTGAGGTTGGTGGCGTTTGCCCAGATCAGCAGGCGCACGTTGGCCGCATTGACGAGATCCTCCCGATACAGGGTCCCGAACCGGGCAGGTGGGCTGAGCTGGTACATGACGGTCGCCACGGCGTCGTCATGGATCAGCGGTTGGCCGATGTCGTAGTTCTCGGTCCAGTACTGCCAGTCGTACTCGAAGGGCCCCAGAGCCAACAGCTCCTGGGCCCCGGGGTAGTAAGGGTCGAGGTCCGCCCGCTCGATGGGCCATCCGGAGTCGGGGATCCACCGCCGCTGCTCGAAGTCCTCCACGTCGAGGGGTCGGCACACACCGTTCCAGTGCATCGTGGTGCCGCCGAGGATGCGGAGATGGGTCGAGGCGAGGGACAGCTCCGAACCGAGGAAGGTCAGCGTCCGCCCGACGTTGGCGCCGGCCCCGAGGTCCTGGGTCTCGGGATCGAGCACTTCGGAGTCACCGGATTCGAGCAGGATCACCTCGGTGTCGGCACCGATGAGCTCTGTCGCGATGGTGATACCGGCCGCGCCGGCGCCCACTATGCAGAGGTCACCGCGCACGGGCTCGGACGGGTCGAGCTCCCGGGTGTCGATGAGCATCGGTATGCGATCCGTTGGGGCTCGGGGTTCCCTGGCGGGCTCTCAGGTGGACTCGTCGGCCGCTAGCTCGTCGAGGCCCTGGGCGAGCGTGTTCCACGACAGGGTGGCGCATTTGATGCGCACCGGGAACTTCACCACCCCGCGCAACGCCTCCAGGTCACCCAGCGCGATGTCGCTGCCGGAATCCGGTGGGGGTTCGCCCTCCTCGTCGGTCCCTTCGAGCTGTGTCTCATGGATCGACATCATGCCCTTGAAGGCGGTCGTGAGGTCGCGGACTTCGGCGACGGTCTTGCCCTTCACCGCAGCTGACATCATCGACGCCGAGGATTGGCTGATCGAGCAGCCCTGGCCACCTATGCGGACGTCGCTCACGACTCCATCCTCCAAGTCGACGTAGACCAGGATCTCGTCACCGCACAGGGGGTTGAAGCCCTCGAAGCGGTGGGCCGGCGGGGTCGGCAGCTCGCCCCGGTTGCGGGGGTTCCTGTAGTGGTCGAGGATGATCTCGCGGTAGAGGTCTTCGAGTCCCGGCATCGGTGTCCAGTCTGTTCAGAATGCGAAGAACTCGCCAGCCGCTTCCAGGCCTTCGCTCAAGGCATCGATGTCGGACTCGTCGTTGTAGACGTAGACCGAGGCTCGGGCGGTGGCCCCAACGCCCATGTACCTCATGAGCGGCTTGGCGCAGTGATGGCCGGCGCGGATGCAGACGGCGCGCTCGTCGAGGACCTGGGAGATGTCGTGGGGGTGAAGGTCCCTGTAGGCGAGCGAGAACACGCCTCCTCGCTCGGCGGGTTCGGAAGGGCCGGAGATGGCTATCTGGTCACCGAACCGCTCGGTCAGGGTGCGCAGCGCATAGGAGGTGAGCTCGACCTCGTGGCGCCGAACGCTGTCCATGCCCAGCGCGCTCAGGTAGTCGACGGCGGCCCCGAAGCCCACCGCCTCGGCGATGGGCGGCGTGCCCGCCTCGAACTTGTGGGGCAGCGGCGCGGGGGTGAAGCCGTCCAAGCGGACGTCGCTGATCATCGATCCCCCACCGAGGAACGGCGGCATCGCGTCGAGCATCGCCTCACGACCCCACAGGGCGCCGATGCCGGTCGGGCCGCACATCTTGTGCGCCGAGAAGGCGATGAAGTCCGCGCCCAGCTCTGCCACGTCGGTCGGGTTGTGGGGAACGAACTGGCAGGCGTCGACCATCACCATCGCACCGGCTGCGCGTGCCGCGTCGGCGATGCGGCGGACCGGGGTCAGGGTGCCGAGGACGTTGGACATGGCGCTGAACGACACGACCTTGGCACCGTCGACCAGTTCGTCGAGCGCGGTCAGGTCGAGGTGTCCCTGGTGGTCGAGTGGGACCCAGCGCAGCTCGATCTCGATCTGGTCGGCGAGGATCTGCCAGGGCACGATGTTGGCGTGATGCTCCAGCACGGTGAGCACGACCACGTCGCCGTCGCGGAGGTTCGCCCTACCCCACGAGTTGACGACCAGGTTCATGGCCTCGGTCGCGTTCTTGGTGAAGATCACCTCGTTGGGCGAGCCGGCGCCGATGAAGTGGGCGACCTTCTCCCGGGCCGACTCGAGGGCCTCACTGGCTTCGTTTGCCAGGGTGTATGCACCCCGGTGGACGTTGGCGTAGGAGCGACGGTAGAAGTCGTCCATGGCGTCGAGGACCTGCCGGGGTTTCTGGGCGCTACCCGCCGAGTCGAGGTAGACGAGACGGTGGCCGTTGACCTCGCGCCCGAGTATCGGGAAGTCCTGGCGTAGTCGGGTCGTGTCCAATGCGCGGTCGCGGGTCATCGCCATGAGTCGTAGCCCTCGCGCTCGAGGCGGACGGCGAGGTCGGGCCCGCCGGTCTCGACCACCCGGCCCCCTACGAGGATGTGCACCTTGTCGGGCGCGAGGTAGTCGAGCAGCCGCTGGTAGTGGGTGATGGCGAGCACCCCCAACCCCGGCCTCTCCGAGCGCACCTCCTGCACGCCATGGGCGACGATTCGCAAGGCGTCGATGTCGAGCCCGGAGTCGGTCTCGTCGAGGATGGCCATCTCGGGGTCGAGGATGGCCAGCTGGAGGATCTCGTTGCGCTTCTTCTCGCCCCCCGAGAACCCCTCGTTGAGGTAGCGGTCGGCAAAGGAGGGATCCATGCCCAGGCGGTCCATCCATTCCATGATGGCCAACCGCAGCTCGAGCACCGACAGGTCGATCCCTCGCCTCTCGGACAGCGCCTGGCGCAAGAAGTTGATGACCGAGACCCCCGGGATCTCCTGGGGGTACTGGAAGGCGAGGAAGATGCCCGCCTTCCCCCGTACGTCAGGGCCCCATTCGGTGATGTCGTCACCCCGGAAGCGCACGCTGCCCCGGGTCACCCGGTAGTCGGGATTGCCCAGCAAGGTGTTGGCGAGAGTGGATTTGCCCGACCCGTTCGGACCCATGAGGGCGTGGACCTCGCCGGTGTCGACCGTCAGGTCCACCCCGCGCAGGATCTCCACGTCTGCCACCGAGACGTGCAGATCCTCGATCTCGAACAGGGGGCTGCTCATGACGACAAGTGTATTAGCACTATCTACATAGTAGAAATGTCACCAGCCGCGATCCACCCACTCCTGGAGGTGGGGCCGCTCGGCCCCGATGGTGGTGTCCTCGCCATGACCGGGCATCACGATGGTGTCCTCGGCGAGCTTGGAGAAGAACCTCTCGTCGATGGTGGCGATGATCGTCTTGAAGTCGCCGCCGGGGAAGCTGGTGGCGCCGGGTCCTCCCGGGAAGAGCGTGTCGCCGCTGAAGAGCACGGGTGAGCCCTCGACGAGGAACGACATCGAGCCGGGGGTGTGACCCGGCGAGTGGATCGTGTGCAGGCGGAGGCGACCCACCGCGATGACGGACTCGTCCTCGAGCACGAAGTCGTACGCGTCGAGCATGTGGGCGTCTTCACGCGTGACCCCGACGTCGTACCCGGCGTCGCGGATCTGGGGGATCGCCTGGACGTGATCCCAGTGCCCGTGGGTTTCGAGCACGGTTCTCACATCGAGCCCACGGCACAGGTCGAGCAGCCGCTCGTGCTCGTTGGCTGCGTCGAGGAGAACGGCCTCACCGGTGTCCCGGCAGCGCAGCACGAAGACGTTGTTGTCGACGGGGCCGACCACGACCTTGTGGATCTCGCACTGGCTGTCTTCGTAGTGGAGCGTGCTCATGCGCCAAGTCTGGCCCCTGGCGGCGGAGTGCGAAAGCGTGGCGCTGGCTGATACCGGCGGATCAGGTGGCGACAGGCGATGCCACGTCGAGGCCGAGCGCCAGCGCGGCGGGGATCTGGCGGCGGTCGAGGGTCAGGTACCGCAGCGGGCGGGGGAGCCGGTCGGCAGCCGCAAGGTGGATGGCGTCGGTCGTGCTCAGGCCGAACTCGGCGCCGATCTCGACCGCCCTGGCGAGGCACATGTCGTCCACCGGCACAACGACGAAGGCCTCCCAGTCCCGGCGGAACGAGCTCCACAGCGCCGCCTGTTGCCGGGGATCACCCGCCGCCCGGTGAAGCGCCAGCATCGTCTCGGCGCGGCACAGCGCCGAGGCACACCAGGTGGGATCCGAGGTCATCTGCTCGGTCACCAGCCGGCGATCCGGGTCCTGGACGTAACGTCTCACAAGTGCCGTGGTGTCGATCGCCAGGGTCATCTCAGCCTCGGCGGACTTCCTCGACGAGTTGTTCGGCGCGCATGTCGACGGGCAACGCCGAGGGGAGGGGTGGCTCGGCGGGAGCGTCGACCGCCGGTGCGGTGGCCAGGCCCGCCGCGAAGAGATCGTCGAGGCCGGGTCGACCGACCGGCTCGAGAGGACCGAGCTGGGCGACCGGGGCGCCGTCGAGGGTCACCACGATGCGCTCCCCAGCCTTTGCCCGGCGCACCACGGCGGCTACCTGGTTGCGCAGCTCACGGATCCCGACCCGCTCCACGCAGCCATCATAGCGTCCGTGTAGCACGCGTGTACACCAAAGGATTGGTCCCGGGAGGTCCCCTCGGGGTACGTTCATGACGCCAGCCGCGCGGGCATCCGATCGACCGGAGCCGGCCAAGACAGGGAGGCCCAACTTGAACTTCGCGTTCTCCGAGGAGCAAGAGGAACTACGCAAGATCGTCCGGCAGTTCCTCGAGGACAAGTCACCGGAGCTCGCAGTCCGCGAGCAGATGGAGACCGAGCAGGGCTATGACCCCGATGTCTGGAGCCAGATGGCCGAGCAGATGATGCTCCAGGGCCTGATCATCCCCGAGGAGTACGGCGGCTCGGGCTACAGCTACGTGGAGCTCATCGTGGTCCTCGAGGAGATGGGGCGGGCTCTGCTGTGCGCCCCCTATTTCTCGACGGTGGTCCTGGCCGGAAACACGCTGCTGTACAGCGGCGACGAGGCCGCCAAGAAGGATCTGCTGCCCGGGATCGCCTCGGGTGAGACCATCGCCACCCTCGCGTTCACCGAGGACAACGGCCGCTGGGACGAGCAGGGCATCACCATGGAGGCCACCCAGTCGGGAGACGGCTGGACCTTGAGCGGCTCGAAGATGTTCGTGCTCGACGGCCACAGCGCCGACCTGATCCTGGTGGCAGCCAGGACCCCCGCGGGGGTCTCGCTGTTCCACGTGCCCGGTGACGCCCGGGGGCTCACCCGCACCGCGCTGTCGACCATGGACATGACCCGCAAGCAGGCCAAGCTCGAGTTCGACGCCGTCGACGCCGCCCTCATCGGCGAGCAGGGCACGGGCTGGTCGGTACTCGAACGGGTCCTGGATCTCGCCGCCGTCGCGCTGGCAGCCGAACAGGTAGGCGGAGCCCAGATGTGCCTCGACATGTCCGTCGAGTACGCCAAGGTCCGTGTCCAGTTCGGACGGCCGATCGGGTCCTTTCAGGCGATCAAGCACAAGTGCGCCGACATGCTGCTCGAGGTCGAGTCCGCCAAGTCAGCCGCGTACTACGCCGGCTGGTGTGCGGCCGAGCTCAACGACGAGCTCCCGTCTGTCGCCAGCCTCGCCAAGGCCTACTGCTCGGACGCGTACTTCCACGCCGCAGCCGAGAACATCCAGATCCACGGCGGGATCGGCTTCACTTGGGAGCATCCTGCTCACCTGTACTTCAAGCGGGCGAAGAGCTCCGAGCTGCTCTTCGGCGACCCGACCTACCACCGCGAGCTGCTGGCTCAGCGCATCGGCATCTGATCCCCAGCAGGCGCTCGAGAGGGCACCACGAGCCTCGGGCTTGGGGTGGATGCATCAGTGGCCTGGATCCTCATAACCTTCGCATCCCTACTGGTCTTCGTCTTGGCGGCTGTCGCGGTCGGGAGGGTGTCCTTGCAGCTAGCTCAGCGCGCTCGCCGCTCCGTGTACGACCTCGACGAGGCCGTGCAGTTCGTCGCCGACGCGTTGCCCTTCGAGGTGAGCTCCCAGATCAGCTACGACGACGTCCGCCAGATCCTGTTGTGGCACGTCGAGTACCTGCAAGCGAAAGGCGTTGCCGACTACGGCTCCGAGCCCGCAGAGCCCGAGCGTCTCGTCGTCGTACCTGACCACGAGCCCGTCGCCTACGTGCTGGGGCGCGTATCCGAGCACGGCCTCGACGTCTCCGACGAGGATGTGTTGGCGGTGCTCGACGCGGAGACCGAGTACTACCGGGCCATCGGCGCCATCGGAGGGCCGGTCTCGGGCCCGCCTGAAGGCGATGGTGACCAAAGCGGCTGACCCGCCCGAAAGGCTGTGCCATATCGGGGCGGAGTTGTGGTTTGATGGTGGGTACCGAGGAAAGGAGGTGGTCCAAATCAGTAGTAGATCGCATGGGACCTCGGAGGTGACTGGCCGCTAGGCGGCTTGCTGGACCGCCTGGGCGAATTCCCACCAGGCACCCCCGGGACAGAGCGGTCGGGGAGTGGTCCCTCCCGGCTGAACGCTTCCCGGGCCTTTCCAGCCATGAACTCTTTGGACGGGAGGGGCGCGCTACGCGTCCCTCCCGTCTCGCGTAAGGACCCCGGGCCGTGCACGAGCTCCCTGTCGAGGCGCGAGCGACACGTTTGCGGCTCGCGGGTCCGGCTTGCAAGGCTGTCGCGCGACTTGGAGGTGAACGTGGACCGGCCCACCCGCTTCGAGAACCACAGGTACCTAGGTGACAAGCGCAAGCAGGTCGTCTACGACGTCGACGCGATCGAGCCTGGCGACGAGGAGATAATCGACGAGCTGATGGCAACCGAGCAGTTCATCAGCTTCGCACCTGACACGCTCCCCGAAGCACGCAACCGCGGCTATCGCCTGTGGTCCAGGCAGGCGCCCGCCGTTGAGGAGCAGGCGTCCGAGTAGGCGCGGGCCCGGCGAGCCGGTTGAACTACTTCTTCGATTCCGACGGAGTCCGACTGGCCGGTCACCTCGCCGAACCACCCGGTAGCCGCACCAACCACGCTCCCGGACTGGTCATCTGCCACGGCTTCCCCTCGGGTGGAGGCGGCGCGGCGAACTCGGGCAAGTCGTTCCCCGAGCTGGCGGATCGGATCGCGACCGAGATGGACTGGGTCGTCCTCACGATGGCGCTGCGCGGCTGCGGCCAGTCCGAGGGCAACTTCTCGCTCGACGGCTGGCTCGACGACATCCACGCCGCGGTAGAGCACCTCCGATCCCTCAAGGGGATCGCCGGGGTTTGGCTGGCGGGCTTCGGGACCGGTGGGGCTCTCTGCATCTGCGAAGCCGCCAGGAACGACTCGGTGAGAGGAGTGGCCGCCATGGCCGCTCCCGCCGACTTCGACGACTGGGCCACCAACCCGCGCCGCCTCCTCCTGCACGCGCAGGAGGTGGGGGCGATAAGGAGCGCGGACTTCCCCGAGTCCTTCGACCGATGGTCCCGCCAGCTCAAGGCGCACCGGTCGATCGCCTGCGTCGAGGACCTCGCGCCCCGACCCCTGCTGGTGGTGCACGGGTCCGACGACGACCTCGTACCCGTGTTCGACGCGCGCGTGCTGAGCGATGCCCACGCAAGCGCCGAGCTGCGCATCATCGACGGAGCCGGCCACCAGCTCCGCCATGACCCTCGGGCGATCGCGGTCCTGCTCGGCTGGCTCGACCGGCAGCGCCGACGTTTGACGTGAGGCCAGGGAGGCAGCCTGAGGGAGGTGTGGGGCGGTCAGGCCTGCTTGGACTTGCCCTCGGCCTTCATGGCCTTCTTCCACTGCCTGACGGCGCTGAGCGATTCCGCGGAGCCGACATCGGCAACTGATCGGGGCTTGTCGTCACCGAAGGGCTGGGCGGCGTCCGCCCAGCCTTCGAGGGCGATGCCGAATCGCTTCACGAGAACCGCGATGAAGATCTTCGACTTCTCCGCTCCGAAGCCGGGGAGCTCACGCAGGCGGTCGTAGAGGTCCCCGGCGTCGCGCACGCCCCTCCAGACTGCCTCGGCATCGCCGTCATAGTGCTCGACGAGGAACACGCACAGCTCGTGGATGCGGCCGCCCATCGCAGCCGGGAAACGGTGTATTGCCGGTTTCAGCTTGCAGAGGTCGATGAACTCCTCGGCGTCCATGGCCGCTATCGACTCGGCGTCGAACTCCCCGCCCATACGGGCCTTGATCGTGGCCGGACCCTTGAAGGCCCACTCCATCGGGACCTGCTGATCGAGGAGCATCCCGGTGAGCAGCGCCAGCGGGCTTTCGGCGAGGAGCGCGTCGGCGTGCGGATCGCCGGTTATCGGGAGGAGGGGCGCGGTCACCGCTAGAGCCTACCCGAGCCCTGTCGCGGAGAAGATGCGCTCACTACCGCCAAGCGGTTGACCGATGGAAGAGGTGAGGCGATGGGGTGAGGAGCCGGACATGGCCGCGGCCGATACGTGGGAAGCAGATCTGTTGAACCTGCGGCAGGGCAACGGGCGCGCGCGCGTGCTCAGGCTCTGCTGGTGGGTCAGGGACAAGCTCGGCCGGAGCGGTGACCACTACGTCGGCTTGTACGCGCTGGACGCCCGACCCGGGGACGAGGCACTCGTCGTGTTCAAGGTGGACTCCGGTGAGGACCTCACGCGGGTGGGCCAGGGTGAGGAGGTGAGCGCACGCGGCGAACTGCGACCGGGTGCCGCCCTGGTTGTCTCGCGCGAGGACAAGGAGTTCTGGGCCGCCGAGCCGGCACGAGCCCCGGCGTATTGGGCGGCGAGGTTCGGCTACGGGTGGGTGGGTCCGAGGTACCTGCTGTGGCTGCAGGTGGTCACCCCGGTGATCGCCGGCATGTGTGCCGCCGCCGCGGTGGTCGCCGTGACCGTCGGAGAGCAGTTGACGGCGGTGGTGTTCGGTCTGCTGGCGGCCATCGAGGGCCTCAACTACCTGCGGCTGGGGGCCCCGGCAGGGAGGCGGGAGCCGGCGCGGGTTTCGCCTCGCGCCCCGGCTCAGCGCGGCGGGAGGCCGGCAACGGCCAAGGAGTGGCTGGTCGCGATGGTGACCCCTCTGCTGGTCGCCTTCTGGGCGTGCGTGGCGCTGGTGTCGGCTGCCGACGGCCGCTTGGTCGTCGCGGCGATGTCGCTCGTGCTCGGTTTCGCCGCCGGCTACCAGCTCGCCCACTTCCTGCAACGGCAGCGAAGCCTGAGGGTCGGGTAGCTCGTTTTGTGAACCGAAATGGCCCCTATAGGGGCCATACGCGTTCACAGAACCGGTTGGTCAGATGGTCCAGGGGTCGGGTGCCTCGGTCGCCAGGCCATAGCGCTCGATTGCGTCGCGCGCCAGTTCGGGTTTGATGTGCCCTTCGGCGGCGAGCTGTGACAGGACGCCTACAACCACGTGAGCGGCATCGGTCTCGAAGAAGCGCCTGAGCGCCTCGCGGGTGTCGCTGCGGCCGAAGCCGTCGGTGCCGAGCGACACGTAGGAGTGGGGCACCCAGCGGGCGACCTGATCGGGGACCATCCGCATGAAGTCGGTGACGGCCAGAACCGGGCCCGGTGCATGCGAGAGGATCTCGGTCACCCGAGGCGTCCGAGCCGGCTGCTCGGGGTGCAGGCGGTTCCACCGCTCCACGCTCAGCGCCTCTTCGCGCATTTGCTTGTAGGACGTGGCGCTCCACAGCTCCACGCCGACGTCGTAGTGCTCGGCCAGTTCGTGGCGTGCCTCGGCTGCGGCGAGGTGGGCGGTTCCGGAGAACAGGACCGTGGCGCAGTGCTCGGCCTCCGGGGCCGCTGACCAGCGGTAGAGGCCACCGAGGACACCCTCGGTCACGCCCTCAGGCATGGCCGGCTGCGGGTAGTTCTCGTTGTAGAGGGTCAGATAGTAGAAGACGTCCTCTTCGTCGAGGACCATCCGGCGGATGCCGTCCTGCACGATGAGGGCCATCTCGAAGGCGAAAGCAGGGTCGTAGGCACGACAGACCGGGACCGTCGTCGCCAACACCAGGCTCTGGCCGTCCTGGTGCTGGAGGCCTTCACCCATCAGCGTGGTCCGACCGGCGGTCGCGCCGATCAGGAAACCCCGGGCGCGCGCGTCGGCTGCCGCCCAGATGAGATCGCCGATCCGCTGGAAGCCGAACATCGAGTAGAAGGTGAAGAACGGCATCATCTGCACGCCTCGGGTGGCGTAGGAGGTGGCCGCCGCGGTCCAGCTGGCCATGGCGCCGGCCTCGGTGATCCCTTCTTCGAGGATCTGCCCGTCCTTCGCCTCGGCATAGGAGATGAGCAGATCGTGGTCGACCGGCTCGTAGCGCTGCCCCTGCGAGGCGTAGATCTTCAGTTCGCGGAACAAGGCGTCCCAACCGAACGTACGCGCCTCGTCGGGGATGATCGGCACGACACGGTGACCGAAACGCTCGTCTCGTGTGAGGTTCTTCAGAAGTCGCGTGAAGGCCACAGTGGTCGAGACCGCCTGGGTACCCGAGCCGGCTAGGAGGTCGTCGACCGCAGGCTGAGCCGGAGGCTCGAGCACCGTGCGCCGGGCTACCGGCCGTGCTGGCAGCTCACCGTCGAGGTGGCGGCGGCACTGCATCAGGTACTCGAACTCGGGTGAGTCCGTCGGGGGCCGGTAGTACGGCAGGATGTCCTCGGTCAAGGACCCGTCGGGGATCTCGTCTTGGAGGTGGAGGCGGTCGCGCAGCCTCATCAGATCCTCGCCGGTCATCTTCTTGATCTGGTGGGTGGCGTTGCGGCTCTCGATCTTGGGTCCCAGCGTCCATCCCTTGATCGTCTTGGCGAGGATCACCGTCGGCGCGCCTTCGGTCTCGACGGCGGCCTTGTAGGCGGCGTAGAGCTTGCGGTAGTCGTGGCCACCGCGTGGCAGGCTCTGGAGATCCTCGTCGCTCAGGTGCTCGACCATCTTGCGCAGGCGGGGGTCGGGTCCGAAGAAGTTGTCGCGGATGTAGTCACCGGTGTCGACCGCGTAGCGCTGGTACTCGCCGTCGACGGTGGTGTTCATCTTGTTCAACAGCACGCCGTCGACGTCTTTGGCCAGCAACTCGTCCCATCTGCCGCCCCAGATGACCTTGATGACGTTCCATCCCGCGCCCCGGAACACCGCCTCGAGCTCCTGGATTATCTTGCCGTTGCCGCGCACCGGCCCGTCGAGCCGCTGGAGGTTGCAGTTGAGGACCCAGACGAGGTTGTCGAGGCGCTCGCGGGCCGCGAGCGAGATCGAACCCAGCGTCTCGGGCTCGTCGGTCTCACCGTCGCCGAGGAAGCACCAGACCCGGGAATCGGAGGTGTCGTCGATCCGCCGGTTCTGGAGATACCGCAGGAAACGCGCCTGGTAGATGGAGTTGATCGGCCCGAGCCCCATCGACACCGTCGGGTACTCCCAGAACTCGGGCATGAGTCGCGGGTGGGGGTAGCTCGGGAGGCCGTTGCCACCGAGCTCGCGACGGAAGTTGTCGAGGTGGGTCTCGTCGATCCGGCGTTCGAGGAAGGCACGAGCGTAGATGCCGGGTGCTGCGTGGCCCTGGATGTACACGTGATCACCGGGCCGGCCGTCGGCCTTGCCGCGGAAGAAGTGGTTGAACCCCACCTCATAGAGAGCCGCCGAGGAGGCGAAGGTGGAGAGGTGCCCTCCGATTCCTTCGGCCCGGCGGTTCGCACGGACCACCATCACCGCGGCGTTCCAACGTATGAAGCGGCGAATCCGCTTCTCGAGGTACTCGTCGCCGGGGAACCAGGGTTCCTCCTCGGGTGGGATCGAGTTCACGTAGGGGGTGCTCACCGTTGCCGGCGTCCCGACCTGCAGCTGGCGGGCACGCTCGATGAGCTTGCTCATCAAGAAGCGTCCGCGGGTCTTGCCGCGCTGCTCCACCACGGCCTCGAGCGAGTCGAGCCACTCCTCGGTCTCGTCGGGATCGATGTCGGGGAGCTGGTGAACGAATCCGTCGATGATCATGGCCGATCTGTGATGAGCCCTGTCGTAGTCGTCTGGGTTCGTGATTCCCATCGGTTGGACCGAGGCTGCCCCTGAGGCCTCAGTTCCCCTTTCGTCACGCCTTGCGGGGCCAATCGTGCGAACATCCGGGGATGCCTCTCCTACTGAGAACGCTACTGGACCCGGCCGGCCTTCCTTCGTGCAGATGACCGCAAGGGACGTGTACACCGACGGTGCCTGCGCCGGGAACCCCGGCCCGGGTGGCTGGGCGTGGGTCGTCGACGGGGGCCCGTTCGCCAGCGGGTTCGTCCCGGCGACCACCAACCAGCGGATGGAGATAACCGCTGCGTCCGAGGCGGTGCGGTCCCTCGATGGCCCACTGGAGGTGGTGAGCGACTCGACCTATGTCGTCAGGTGCTTCAACGACGGCTGGTGGAGGGGCTGGGTCGAGCGCGGCTGGCGCACCGCCCAGCGCAAGGAGGTGGCCAACCGGGACCTGTGGGAGCCGTTCATCGAGTTGGTCAACGAACGCGGTGACATCAGCTTCCGGTGGGTGAAAGGCCACAGCGAGGATCCCCTGAACGACCTCGCCGACCGTCTGGCCGTGGAAGCCATCGCCAACCGCCGAGGGCGCTCCGGCGAGGTCCTACCGACCGATGTGGGGCCGCCGGACGGTGCTGTTGCCAACTCCGATGCCCGGAGCAGGCGTGCCGATTCCCGGGTTCCCTCCGGACACCTCCTCGGCGTGTTCGGCCACCGCCCGCTCGAGCTCGGCGGCTACGAGCCCAACGACCTCCAGGATGGTGTGCGGAGCAGGCTCGTCGACATCTTGTCCGCCAAGCAGCAGATGCACGAGGACTTGGTGGTCCTCACCGGGCTGCGGCTCGGGGCCGAGCAACTCGGGGCGGAGGCGGCGGCAGAGGCCGGGGTGCCCTTCGTCGCAGTTCTGCCCTATCCCGATCCCCAGTCGGCGTGGCCCGAGCGCAGCCAGGCCCGGTTCCGCGAGCTGGTCGGCGCGGCGGCGGGAGTTGTACAGCTCGAGCGCAAGGTGCCGGGTTCGAATAAGGAGGTGGGCGAGGCTCTGGCGCGCCGCGACGGCTGGTTGGCCGCGAACCTCGACGAGGCGATCGTGGTGTGGGACCGAGGAGACGCCGCCATCGGGAAGCTCGTCAAGAAGCTGGAGAGGGCCCTCGGTGAGGACATCTGGATCGTCGACCCATCCGAGATCTGAGCCCGGTGATGGCGGGCAAGCTCAAGGGGCTTCGGAGACCCCTGAGCTGGTGGCAGGCCGGCGTTCCTGCAGCGACAGCACCTCGCTGTAGGCGGCGTTCACCAGTGACATGCGCCGTTCGGCTCGCTGCCGTGCCTCGATCCCGCGGTTCTGGTAGCGATCCGGGTGATAGCGCTTGACGAGCTTCTTGTGGGCGGCGCGTATCTGTTCGACGGTCGCCTCACGGCTGAGGCCCAGCACTTCGAACGGGTCAGTCGGGCGCTGGCGCTCCTGGACCTGCTCCTGCTGTTGCTGGTCGTAGCTGGCGAACAGCGTCTCGATCGGGAAGTAGTGCTCGAACTGGCCGGCTTGGCTGGCCGCCGCGCTGCTCCTGGGAAAGAAGCACTCCGGCTCGGCGAAGCCGGTGTCCACGAAGGAGACCTCGACGCGTTCGGCCTTCGGCGTGCCGTCAGCGGCGTCGTCGGCGCGCTCGGGATGCACATCGGGTAGTTCGGCGCGGGAAGGCGAGAGCTTGAGCGGTGCCATTGCGGCAGTGCCTGCCGGCGGCGTATCGGAGTTAGCTTCTGTCGGTGATGCGCATCGGGGCCGACACCGGAGGGACCTTCACCGACGTCGTGTCCGGGGACGGCCGGTCTGCCAAGACCCTCTCCACGCCGAGCGATCCCGCTGAAGCGGTCAGGGATGGGGTGGCTGTGCTCGCCGGTGGTGCCGCGGTGGACCTGCTGGCTCACGGCACCACGGTGGCCACCAACGCCCTGCTCGAGCGGCGAGGTGCCCGTGTCGCGCTGTACACCACGCAGGGCTTTTCCGATGTCATCGAGATAGCCCGCCAGGACCGCCCGTCGCTGTATGACCCGTGGGCCGACCGTCCGGTGCCGCTGGTCGCCCGCGAGGATCGACTGGAGGTGGGTGGGCGCCTCGACGCCGCCGGCGCCATCGTCGAGGACCTGGATGTGGCTTCGGTTCCGCGACCGCCGGAGGGAGTTGAGGCGGCTGCCGTCTGCCTGCTCCACAGCGACATCGACCCGGTGCACGAGGCTCTGGTCTGCGACCACCTCCAGGCTCAGGGGATCGACGTCACCGCGTCGTTCCAGGTGAGCCCCGAGTTCCGGGAGTACGAGCGGACGGTCACCACGGTCCTCGACGCCTACCTGAGACCGGTGTGCCGTAGCTACCTCGCCGCCCTCGACGGGCTGGCGACGGTGGTGTTGGTGATGACCTCCGCAGGCGGTCTCGTGCCGATCCTGACCGCGGCCGAGCGGCCGGCGTCGCTGCTCCTCTCGGGCCCGGCAGGTGGGGTGAGGGCGGCAGCTGCCTGCGCCGACGCCAACGGCTTCCCGGATGCGATCACCTTCGACATGGGTGGCACGAGCACCGATGTCTGCCTGGTGCTCGACGGCCACCCCGAGCCCGCCGGCGAGCGGCATGTCGGCGGGTTCCCGGTGCGGCTCCCGGCTTTGGACGTGCACACCATCGGTGCGGGGGGCGGCTCGATCGCCAGGATCGACCAGGGTGGCGCGCTGGTGGTCGGTCCGCGGAGTGCCGGTGCGGCTCCCGGTCCGGCCTGCTACGGGCGTGGCGGGGTCGAGGCGACCGTCACCGACGCCAACCTGGTTGCAGGGCGCATCGACCCGGCCGCGACGTTCCCAGGCCTGGGTCCACTCGACGTCGATGCCGCACGTTTGGCACTCGAGCGCGGCGGCGTCACGGCTGAAGGTGTCCTGGCGGTCGTCAACGCCAACATGGAGAAGGCCTTGAGAGCCGTCTCGGTGGATCGCGGAGTCGACCCGCGGGAGCTGGCGCTGGTGGCGTTCGGCGGTGCAGGCCCGCTTCACGCATGTGACCTCGCTCGATCCCTCGGCATGTCGACGGTGATCGTGCCGCCCCGCGCGGGCGTGCTCTCGGCCGTGGGGCTGCTGTGCTCGCCCGTCCAGCGCGATCTGGTGCAGAGCTGGCCCACGCCACGGGACCACACCGGGCTCCGAGCCACGAGGGCGGATCTGGCCCGGCAGGTCCTCGAGTTGACGGGGGACCGGCGCGACGACGCGGTCGTGACGACCGCGCTCGACTGTCGCTACCGGGGTCAGAGCCACGAGCTGACCGTCGACGACCTCGGCGACTTCCACCAAGAGCACCGGCGTCGCAACGGCTATGACCGTCCGAGTGACGCCGTCGAGGTCATCGCGGTCCGAGCCCGGGCTCGCCTGCCTGCGCCCCTGGCGATCGCCGATCTCGGGACGGTTCCGAGGCCCGGTGCGGTGGGGCCCCAGGTGATAGCCGAGCACGACTGCACCATCTGGGTGCCTGACGGTTGGGAGGCCGAGCCCGGCGAACTGGGGGCTCTGCTGATACGGCTCGAGCGCAAGGGTGCAGGCCGGTCGTGAAGCCCCGTCTCGATCCAGCCTCGCTGCAGATCCTCATCTCCCGCCTGACGAGCATCGCCGAGGAGATGGGCAGGATCCTCATCCGCTCCGCCTTCAGCCCCAACATCAAGGAGCGGGCGGACTGCTCGGCCGCCCTCTTCGACGCCGACGGCGAGCTGTTGGTGCAGGCCGAGCACATCCCGGTGCACCTCGGGTCGATGCCCGCGTCGGTGAAGGCTGCCATCGCCAGGTTCGGGCCGGCGCTGGCTCCGGGGGAGCAGGTCGTGTTGAACGACCCGTTCGAAGGGGGCACACACCTGAACGACATCACCGTGGTCGCCCCCTGCTTTGCCGGGGGTCGGCTGGTGGGGTGGGTCGGGAACCGCGCCCATCACGCCGACGTCGGCGGGGCAGCGCCCGGCTCCATGCCCGCCGGTGCATCGGAGGTCTTCCAGGAGGGGCTGCGCATCCCGCCGACGAGGGTGTCGCAAGGGCTGATCGAGCTGTTGCAGGCGAACTCCAGGACCCCCGCCGAGCGGGCCGGTGACCTCGACGCCCAACTCGGTGCGAACCGGATGGGTGTGGAGCGTCTCGCCGACTTCGGTGATGCGCCCCTCCACGAGGTCTTCGCATACGGGGAACGGCGGATGAGGGCGGCCCTTTCGTCGATCCCCGACGGTCGCTACAGCTTCGTCGACGTCCTCGACTCATTCGGGCCCGGTGAAACGCCGCGGCAGCCCTCGGAGATACGGGTCGAGCTCGTCGTCGATGGTGACGAGGCTGTCTTCGATTTCTCGGGCACCTCACCTCAGCGCCGGGGCAACCTCAACACCGTCGAGGCGGTCACGGTGAGCTGTGTCTCGTTTGCGCTGCGATCGGCCACCGACGCGACGATCCCCGCCAACGGGGGAGCGCTGCGACCTGTCACCGTCATCGCCCCGCGGGGCACGATCGTCGCCGCCGAGCCACCCGCGGCGGTGGGAGCGGGCAACGTGGAGGTCAGCCAGCGCATCGCCGACGCCTGCCTCGGCGCTCTCGCCCAGGCGGTGCCCGGCCGGGTGCCCGCAGCGTCGCAGGGCACGATGAACAACGTGCTCATCGGTGGCCACGGAGACGGGCCGAGCGGTGAGTGGGTCTACTACGAGACGATCGCCGGGGGTCAAGGCGGCCGCCCGCCGCGGCCAGGGAGCATTGGTGGTGCCGTCGCCGGCATGAGCGGCGTGCACACCGCCATGACCAACACCAGTCAAGCGGCTACCGGTTCGTCGGCCGTCGAGCTTGGGCCGGGGACGCCGGGGCAGTCGGGCATTCATACGTGCATGACGAACACAGATCAAGTTGACCACCGGTCAGCGGAACCTCGCCCCGGCCAGTCGGGAATTCACACCGCGATGACTAACACGCGGAATACCCCCATCGAAGCGCTGGAGCGGGCGTTCCCGTTGAGAGTGCTCCGGTACGTTCCCGTTGAGAGTGCTCCGGTACCGGCTACGACGGGGGAGCGGCGGCGCCGGGTGGTCCGCCGGCGGCGAGGGCATCGAGCGTGACCTCCAGGTGCTCGAGGACGCGACGGTGTCGCTGATCACCGAGCGACGCGTCTCGCAGCCGTGGGGTCTTGCGGGTGGAGAGCCCGGGGCGGTGGGGGAGAACTGGCTGCTGCCCGGCGGCGAGGAGGCCCGAGCCGAGCGCCTCCCCGACAAGTGCACGATCCAGCTGAAGGCCGGCGACGTTCTCCGGATGCTGACGCCTGGTGGTGGTGGCTGGGGGCGCCCAACCCCATCGGCGTAGGTCGGGATCGGATTCCCCTATCGAAAGCCGTGCTCACGGTCCTAGGCTGAACTACGCCGTTGTCATTCGACCTGCGGTCGCCGCTCAAGGAGCCCGGTCATGCCGCCGAGACGATCTCCAGCTCAGATCCGCAGTCAGCTTCGCCAAGCCCAGTCCCGGGCGCGGTCGAACCAGCAGAAGCTCAACCAGGCGATCCGCAACTACAACCGGCAAGTCGACAAGGTGAACGCTTCCCGGCGGAAATTCGTGAACGAGTACAACGCCGCCGTGAGGCAGTACAACCGGTCGGTCGACGCCTTCAACCGGGAGCAGAAGCGGCGGGCAGCCACTGCGCGAACGAACAGGTCGAGACTTGAGCAGGAGCTGCGAAGGCTCGATCGAGCTACGACCTCCCGCACCGTCCGGACGGAGTTCCGAACCTCGGTCGATTCCCTCGCTGCGTCCGCGGCACGCTTCCAGGACGGGCACTCGGCTGCCTGGTCGACCACTGATCTCGGCGATCTGCTCCAGGGCGAGGCTGCGAACAGCGTGGCGACTCTCTCTGCGCTCCTCACCGACGAGGAGGTCCCGGACGGAGACCCCGAACAGGTCCAGCAGTCGATGCTGCGTGACGTCCTGGAGGAACTCGATCCGGAGATCGGCGCTCGGTGGACCGGGGCACTCTTCGCCCTGAACCCGGCCAATCCAGATGCTGCGCGGCACTTCTGCACCTCAGCGCGGGAGATGCTCGCGGACGTGCTCGACCGCTTGGCGCCTTCGGAGGTCGTTGAGCAGGACGATCCTTCATGTGATCGAACACCCCAAGGCACCGTGTCGCGTCGCGCTCGGATCCACTTCTGCCTGAAGCAGGGGGGAGTGACCGATCGGGCCCTGGAGGACTTTGCAGAGGAGGACATCAAGAACGTCCTGGCTCTGTTCCAGGAGTTCAACAGCGCGACCCACGGCAGGTCGGGCAAGTTCAACCTCGGTCAGCTCGGGGCTCTCAAGCGACGTGTCGAAGATGCGATCTACTTCATCATGAGGCTGGGGACAGCACCCATCGGGTAGGCGGGCCACTCCTCGCCGAGAGGCAGGCGTGGCCGTCGGGCTGGGCGCGCGGCGCCGCTGGCCGGTGGCGCCTACGGCGTTCCTGTCACAGGGCCTCCGTACTCTTCTTGCGGAGGCAGACCAGAAGGAGACCTCACTCATGGCGCTCGTGCCCGTGTTCATCAGCTTCGACTACGACCATGACCTCGACTGCAAGAACCTGCTCGTTGGGCAGGCCAAGAACCCTGACACGCCCTTCGAGATCTCGGACCACTCGGTCAAGGTGGCCTCGCCCGGCTGGAAGGACGACGCTCGTCGCCGCATCAAGAGGGTTCAGCAGGTCATCGTGATCTGCGGCGAACACACCCACACCGCCACCGGCGTGAATGAGGAGATCCGGATCGCTCGATCCGAGGGGAAGCCCTACTTCCTGCTGAACGGACGTCCGAACGGGACGGTCCGGAAGCCGACGGCCGCGCTCGACGGGGACAAGATCTACAAGTGGACGTGGGACAACCTCAAGAAGTTGATCGCCGGTGAGCGGTAGCTCGTCGGTGGACCCGGTAGTCCTCGATCTCTACAAGGTGGCCGTCGAGCAGGTCGACCGGATCTCCGGTCGGCGAGCGACGGCGAACAGCTACTTCCTTACGATCAACACCGGTCTCGCAGCGTTCGTCGGCCTGTTGGCGGCCGCGACGGATGCGAGCAGCGAGGATCTGCCCAAGCCGGATGGAGTAGCGCTGCTCGCTACAGCTGGAGTCGGGGCCATCCTGTCGCTGACGTGGTGGCTGCTTCTCCGGAGCTACCGCGACCTGAATCGCGCCAAGTTCAAGGTCATCACGGAGATCGAGAAGGAGCACCTTCCCGTCAGGATCTTCGAACGCGAGTGGGAGTTCCTCAAGACCGACGAGTCGCTCCCCTGGTGGAAGGGACGCTACGCCGAGCTGGGGTTCGTCGAGCGCGTGGTCCCGCTGCTGTTCTTCGCGGTGTACTTGATGCTTGGGACGCGAGTGTTGATGTCGTGACGTACCTGTCCGATGTCGCCGACGAGATCAAGCGGGAGCTGCCACCCGACGTGGTGCCGTCGGAAGACGCAGGCGATCTCATGCTGCTGTACGCGGTCCTTTGCCTCGCCGTCGGGCACGCGGTGACCGCAGAGAACGTTCATGATGCCTGGACAGCCTGGATGACCGCTCGCGGCCAAGAGCACGACTCGATGGTGCCGTTCGGCGACCTGGCGCCCGACGTGCAGCTCGAGGACGAGCCCTTTGTGCTGGCGATTCGGCGAGTCGCGGACAGGCTCGGCGCACCGGGCTCTGGGCGTGCTGAGTGAGGGCTGCAAGAGGGGAGGCGCGCTTGGCCTTGTCCGTTGGCGAGACCCTTCCATTGGCTGCCACGTCTCCCGCTTGAAGGTGTGAGGCGACGAGGATCCTCTAGCGGCGAGGGGAATCACACCGTTGTAGTCTGACCGTGTGCGTCGCCGGCAGCCCCTGACCTCAGCAAGCCGCGACTGTCACAGTCCCTGCGTAAGGTGGTCCAGCGCTCTCGGTAGGCCAGCGCGCGACCTGCGGCCTCCTCCTCAACACCCCGTCTGCAAAGGCGCCCGCCGATGACTCTTGCTTCATCCAGCGGCAACCGAGGCCGCACCCGTGCAGTTCCTCCGGTCGGCCGAACCCCGGATCCGAACACCCACCTCGCGAGGTTCGACCCCGCTACCTCACGCGTGATCGTCGACATTGAGGAGCGCCGTCGACGTACCGGTGAGGCGCTTGATCCGGCGCGACGAGCGGAGCTGGGCCAGTTCTTCACCCCGTCAGAGGTCGCTGCCTTCATGGCGGACATGTTCGAGGTGACCGACCGCCCAGCTCGACTCCTCGATCCTGGTGCTGGTGTCGGATCGCTGACAGCTGCGGTGACTGCCCGGTGGCAGCGTGAGCGGGGCGGACCGCTCGCCGTAACCGCAGTCGAGGCCGACCCCCTGCTGCACGAGCCGTTGGGGCGAACGATCGCCGAGCTCGGCAAGGTGCACCAAGTGAACGGCGCCGTGGTCGAGGGCGACTTCATCGAGTGGGCCGCAGGGCACGTCTCTGGCTTCGGAGCGCTGGAGGCCCCGAAGTTCGATCTCGTGGTCATGAACCCGCCGTACCGGAAGATCCACACGGCATCACACGAGCGGAGGACCCTCGCTGCGGCCGGTATCGAGGTCCCCAACTTGTACGCCGGATTTGTCGCGCTCGCGGCCGAATTGCTCGACGACCAGGGTCAGCTAGTCGCGATCATCCCGCGGAGCTTCACGAACGGCCCGTACTTCCGCCGCTTCCGCAGGCTCCTGTTGGATCGCATCGGACTGCAACAGATCCATGTCCTCGACTCACGCGACGTCGCGTTCGCGGACAGCGCCGTGCTCCAGGAAAATGTCGTCATCCGCGGGGTCCGCGGCGAGCGCTCAGCAGCGGTCGTGGTGTCGTCGAGCCGGTCGGCTGCCGAGCCTGTGACAACTCGAGAGGTTCCCTACTCCGAGGTGGTCCGCCCCGACGACCCCGAGACCTTCATCCACATCACGCTCGACGAGGCGTCAGCGGAGTTCGCTCGACAGGTGCTCGAGTTGCCATGTCGGCTTGCGACGCTCGACCTCAGCGTTTCCACCGGTCCCGTCGTTGACTTCCGCGCGAAGGAACACCTACGGCAGACGCCAGGCGAGGACACCGTCCCGCTCATCTTCCCGGCGCACCTGCGGAAGGGGAGCGTGGTGTGGCCCCAGACGGAGGGCAAGAAGCCAAACGCCTTGGTGCGATGCGAAGCCACAGAGCGGAGCCTCATGCCATCGGGGACCTATGTGCTGGTGAAGCGCTTCAGCTCAAAGGAGGAACGTCGTCGCATCACGGCGACGGTGGTCTCGGCGAGCGACCTCCCAGGCGACACATTCGCCTTCGAGAACCACTTGAACGTCTTCCATCGGGCGGGCCAAGGACTTCCCGACCGGCTGGCAGCGGGGCTGGCCGCGTTCCTCAACACGACGACCGTCGATCAGTTCTTCCGCCAGTTCAACGGTCACACGCAGGTGAACGCCACTGACCTTCGCAATCTCCAGTATCCGACGATCGAGGAACTGGAGATGCTCGGCATTCTGGCTGGCGACTGCCAGGACCAGCGGACACTCGATGCGATGGCTGCCGAGGTGCTCTCGACTTTCGTGGAGACGGCCGTCGCCCAGTCCGCCTGACCTCTGAGGCCGCCCGGCCCGAAGTTGCTCCTGGCGAATCAGTAGAGGCTCGGGAGCCCCTCGTCGCCGATCCTCTGCTTGAGTCGGTCGGGACCGCCATCTCGGAGGTGCTCGACGAGCTCAGGCAGCGTGCCGAACATCGCGGTGTTGTAGTAGGCGGCGATCTTCGTCTCCCGCGGTCGCGTTCGCGACTCGATGAAGTTGTCGTGCATGGAGAACATGTCCGTCCACCAGAACGCAACCGGGGCGAAGCGAACGGTGGGTGGTTCGACACGGTCGATGACCTGAGCGTGGAACAGGTAGACGGGGACCCCGTCCCGCGCGGCAACGGTCGTGATGTCGTCGCAATCGGATTGATCGAGCTGGAACGTTCCCATCTTCGCTCCGATGGCGTCACCCGAGATGTAGCTCTTGCCGGTCTTGAGCTCGATGGCGAAGACCAACTCGCCCGTCTCGGTCGACACGCCCTCGAAGTCGGCGGACGCCACCTTCGCAGCGATCGTGTCTGCGTCGCGCCGCACCAGCCGGGGCTCGTCTACCTCACGGAGCTCGATCGAGGGCACCTCGGGCGCGATCCGCTCGGTCCACGTCTCCATGATGAAGCGTGACGACGCGATCGATCGACCGAGCGACCGGAGGACCCGATCGCACCAGGTGCACAGCAACCACTGCCGCACGCGGAGATCTCGAACGAGGTTGCAGTGAGAACAGCGCCCCTCATGAGGCGTGCCCTCGAACACCGGCCCCTCGCCATCGAAGGAGTTGTTGACGAAGTCTCCGCAACAGGCGTCGCAGAGGAAGTGGGTGCAGAGGGTCACGTCCCACTGTGCGACGCCGTGCCGGGCGCATTCATATGGCGCCCAAGGATCGATTGCGAGCGCGAGGTCGTGGCTCTCGAGTGCATCGATGACGGCTCGCAGCGCGCCTGGTCCGAGCCCGGGCATCGCGAGCAGCTCGCGTTCGTTCCTCGTCAGTAGCTCATCGAGGTCGGTCAGTCCGTTGGCGTCGAGGACGCGCGTGACCCTCGGCGGCAAACCGAGGTCCCCAATCGTCGTCACGTCATCTGGCACGGACGGGAGTCTCTCAGATGCAGCAGCGTCGTCCAGGAACGCCAGCACATCCTCCACACACTTGCACCGGGGGTGTCCGGTTGGCGGCCGGGTGGTCAACGGGATAGCCAGCGGGAGGCGCGGCGGGAGGTCGCCGGCCGGCTCCTGTTGCCTCCCGTTTGAGAAATTCGCGATCTATCGCGCGGTTTTCGGGGCCTTCAGGGGCCTACGTAGGCGTGCTGAGCATCGCGAAGTTCTCGTCGGCCCCCGATCCGGCGGCGTACTACCTGGAGGTCATCGCCAACGAGCGCGACGACTACTACCTCGCGTCGGGTGAGGCGCCGGGCCGGTGGATCGGCGCCGGGGCCGAGCGCCTCGGGCTGGCCGGGGCAGTCGAGGCCGACGCCCTCCGCTCGGTGATCGAGGGACGCGACCCGGCGTCGGGTGAGGCGCTCACCAGGTGGCGCAAGATCAAGGGATTCGACCTGACCCTGTCGGCCCCGAAATCGGTGTCGCTGCTGTGGGGCCTCGGCGACCAGGGCCTGGCCGCCGACGTGGTGGCAGCGCACGACGCCGCTGTGACCGCGGCGGTGCGGTATCTGGAGGACGAGGCGTGCGTAGTCCGCCGTGGCAAGGCCGGCGCCGCCCGGCATCGGGGCGGCGGGCTGGTGTCCGCGGCGTTCCGGCACCGGACGAGCAGGGAGGCCGACCCGAACCTCCACACGCACTTGGTGACCGCGAACATGGCCCTCGGCCCGGATGGCCGGTGGAGCGCGCTGCACACCCCGGCGATCTACCAGCACTCCAAGACGGCCGGGTTCGTCTACCAGGCTGTGCTGCGCCACGAGCTGGGCGAGCGTGTCGGTGTCGGGTTCGAGCCCTCGGTTCCGGGGGTGGGGGAGATCGTCGGGTTCTCGACGAAGATGCGCCGAGCGTTCAGTCGCCGCCGAATCGAGATCGAAGTGGTGATGGCCGCACACGGTGTGCGCTCTGCGCACGGGGCGCAGGTGGCCACGCTCGATAGCCGCCCGGCCAAGCCCGAGATGGTCGATGAGGAGATCCTGCGGGAAGGGTGGCGACGACGGGCTGCCGAGGTCGGCTTCACCGGCAAGGTCCCTACCGGCACGCACCGCCCGGTCGTGGCGTCGGACGACCGGCTCGGCGCGTTGCTGACCGAGCAGGACGCCACGTTCGACCGTCGCCAGGTGATCCGGGCCGTCGCCGAGACCGCCACCCAAGGACTGGACTACGACGCGATCCGCCGGCGAGCCGACCACTACCTCGGCAGCGACGCTGTCGTCGACGTCGCGGCTGGGTGTTGGACGACCCCCGAGATGCTGGCGCTCGAAGCCGACGTGCTCAGCCGTGCCATCGACGGACCCAGAACCGTTCCCGTCGACCCCCGATCGTTGATGCTCGCGGTCAGAGCCCGGCCGTCGATCAGCATCGAACAGGCCCTTGCCGTCAAGCGCGTGACCGTCACCGACGCGCCCGTGGCTGTGATCATCGGCCAAGCAGGCACCGGCAAGACCTTCGCCCTCGACGCTGCCCGCGACGCCTGGCACCGCACCGGACTGCGGGTTCGCGGCGCTGCCCTCGCTGCCAAGGCAGCGCGCGGGCTCCAGTCCGGGTCGGGCATCCCGAGCCAGACGATCGCCTCACTGCTCCAGGACCTCGACTCGGGCCGAGACCGGCTGTACCGGACGGACGTGCTGGTCCTCGACGAGGCCGGAATGGTCGGCACCCGTGAGCTCCACCGGCTCATCGAGCACACCGCCAAGGCGGGGGCGAAGCTGGTCCTCGTCGGCGATCCGAAGCAGCTCGCCGAGATCGAAGCGGGTGGTCTGTTCGCCTCGCTCGCCCGACGCCTCGGCCACGCAGAGCTCACCGAGAACCGGCGACTCACGGACCGCGCCCAGCGAGCGACGGCCAGTGCGCTGCGCGATGGCCACACCGATCGGGCCTTGTTGCGCATGGAGCAGAGTGGGTCGCTCACCCTCGGCGACAACGCCGATCGCGTCCATGCCCAGATGGCCGAGGACTGGTACCTCAGCCGCACCACCGGCCGTGACACCGTGATGTTGGCGCTGCACCGCAGCGACGTCGCCGACCTCAATCAACGAGCGCGGCTGCACCTCATCGCCAACAACCGACTCGGCCCGGTCGTGCTCGACTCCGAGGACCTCGAGCTGCGCGTCGGCGACCGGGTCCTGGCGCTGCGCAACGACCGCAAGATCGGCATCGTCAACGGCACCATCGGCACCGTCACCGGTGCCGACCACGACGCAATCCATATCGAGACCAGCGACGGCGACCGCCTCGCCGTGCCGATCGACTACATCGCAGCGGGCCACCTGACCCACGGCTACGCCATGACCATCCACAAGAGCCAGGGCATGGCGACGACACCCTCCACAAGGAAGCCGGCTACACCTCGATCACCCGAGGACGCGAACGCAACCACGTGTACGCCGTCGCCGCCCAAGAACCTGCCACCCGCCCGGCCGATGACCTCCGCCGAGCCCTCGCTGTCAGCACCGCCAAGCAGACCGCCCATGACCGCGGAGGCCTCGGCCTGTGACCCGCCGAACCCCTGTCGGGCCGTCGAAGGGCCAGCTCGAGCTGAGCCTCGACGAGCAGGCACACCCGCAGGTCGAGTACGCCCGCGCCCTGCGACGCGCCGCCGGACTTCCCGACTCGCTCATCGCCCCTGAGTTGATCGTGAAGGTACGAGCGATCCTCGAAGCGGACCGACGTCCGTCAGAGCGAGAGCCCTCTCGGCGGTTGGCGAGTTGAGTGGGCTCGGACACGCCACCTCGAGAATCCGCGCCAGACTCGTCGGATGGCCAGATTCCTGCGGAGGTTCTCGCAGGGGCCGCCGCCAGTGGCGACGGCCCCCACCGAGCGCGAAATCATGAGCCTGATGGAGCCCGCCGCTCAGCGGGCAGCGATCGATCTGTACGTGCTCTCTCACGGTCGCCCGGGCCAGCCCCTCGAGAGGACGGAGTTCTACGAGGTCACCTTCGTCCAGTTCCTGTACCAGTACCTGCTGATGTCCCCCACGTTCGCCCAGGAACAGGTCCTCTGGGAGGTGCCGTACAAGCCGACGAGTACGCAGGGGCATCCGTTTCAGGTGGACCTCGAAATTCGCAGACCGGGTAACACCGGGTGGCAGCGCATGATGATCGAGGTCGGTCAGTTCACTACGGCCAAGCTCAAGGATGACTCGGAGAAGCTCCGGATCTTGACGCATCAAGGGAACCCTGTCCCCGGCGAGAAGCGTGTGCTCCTGTACTGGCTGGGAGCCGATGCTCCAAGGACAGATGTTGCGGTCCGCCAACTGGTGCGGACACGCCAGAATCGGGCCCAGAACGTGGCTCGGATCGGGCCGAATCGGATTCGCCCACTTTGGGTGCGCGGCTTCGAGCTCTTCACGCCAGCGAGTTCTTCCGGCGTTCAGTTCAGCGCGGTGATGGTCGAGGTGCTGCCTTGATCGGTCGCTGGAGGTAACTGCGCTAGGGGCAGCGGGACACCTACGCCCTGGGCTCGACCTCCAGGCGGCCCGGGTCGAAGGCTCGCTTCCTGCTTCTCGCCGGGTTGACGACGATCGGATGCAGTAGGGCTTCGATCAGCCGTCGTTGGAAGTCGATGCCTCGCTCCTCCCAGGCGTCGACGAGTTCCTCGTAGGTGCCGGGGACCTCGGCGAGAACCCGGGTGCCGGTTCGGTTCGCGATCTGCGCTTCGACCTCGCGAGCCTCGTCGTCGAGGCGGTCCTTGTGGGTGCGGAAGCTGGCGCGGTCGATGTCGCCATCGGTGTACAGGTCGATCAAGCGCTGCCGCCGCTCGTCGATGTCCCGCAGGGACTCCAGGAGCGATCCGTCGCCCTCGTCCTCGTCGCCTGTGTCGAGGCGGGCCATCGCAGCTCGGGTGACGGGGTCGGCGAGCATCCCGCAGATCAGGTCGCGGACGTAGTCCTCGAGCTGCGGGGCGCGGATGCTGACCCGGCCGCAGCCGTCGAGGCCCGGCCCGTTCCGGCAGGCGTAGGTTCGTCGTCCGCCCTCGCGCTGAAGCGACCGCATCCGCCCTCCGCACAGCCCGCAGCGCATCAGGCTCGTCAGCGGATAGGTCCGGCCCTTGCGGGGTTTCGCCTGCTTCGGTGCCAATGCCACGACGAGCGCCTGGTGCTGCTCCTCGGTGATGATCGGCTCCCATTGGCCCTTGGCGACCACCACGCCCTTGTGCTCGCGCAAGCCGGCGATCCGCCCGGACGTCAGGATCGATGTGATCGTCGTGACCGTCCACGGGCGACCGGTCACCGTCGGCACGCCCTGGATGTTCCAGTCGGTGCAGATGCTCCACACCGACTCGGCGGCGAGGATCCGTTTGGCGGCTTCGTGGATGCGGGCGACCTCCTCTGGGACGTGCTCGGTCATGTTGTAGTTCCAGCCGTAGGCCCGCCGCCCTGCGATGCGCGGGACGCCCTCGCGTGCCTCCCGGGCACGCACGGCCAGCATCCGGTCGGAGGTCTTCTTCGATTCCTCCCGGTCCATTGCCGAACGGATGCCGATCTCGAACTCGCTCACCCAACCATCGGTGGTTGCCACCGCCTTGTCCGGATCGCGGCCGGCGGTCTCGAAGGCGTCGACCAGCGGCGCCCAGCCGGGACCGCCGCCACGGGAGAGCCGGTCGGTCTTGTAGGCGATCACGCAGTCGACCTCACCGGCGCGGATCAGCTCGAGCAGCTCGCCGAACTTCGGGCGGCTCCGGCCCCGGTTCCGGTAGCCAGAAGTCGATGGCGGTTCGACCAGCTCGACGACCACGTCGACCTTCAACCGCTTCGCCGCCTCCCGGCACGCTTCGATCTGCACGTCGAGGGACGCAGACCCGTCGCGTGTGATCGACTGGCGTGCATACAGGGCCGCTCGGTGTTTCGTTGTCATAGATAGTCAAAGAGTACTGAGTTGACGAATACGAAGAACACGCCCATCGAGGCGCTCGAGCGGGCGTTCCCACTGCGTGTCCTGCGCCAGCGGCTGCGGCGGGGGAGCGGTGGTGCGGGTTCGGCGCCGGGCGGCGAGGGGATCGAGCGGGACCTCCAGGTGCTGACCGACGCGACCGTGTCGCTGATCACCGAACGTCGCGTGTCGCAGCCGTGGGGTCTGGCCGGCGGCGAGCCCGGTGCGGTGGGGGAGAACTGGCTGCTGCCGGGAGGCGACGAGAGCCGGGCCGAGCGCTTACCCGACAAGTGCACGATCCAGCTGAAGGCCGGCGACGTCCTCCGGATGCTGACACCCGGCGGCGGCGGATGGGGTGTGCCGAGGTCCGGCGACGGGTGTTGATGAGGCCAGTAGGCTGCGCGGATGCGTGCTCAAGCGAGATCTCTTGTGGCGAAGGGTGTCCGTGCCTTGGCGCTGGGCACGGGAACCATCCAGGAACGTCTGGCCGATGCCCTACCTGAGAGCGGTTGGCTGGCAGGTGATCCGAACGCGATGGGCTCGTTGACGGCGGACGAGGTGCAGTATCTCGATGCCATCCGCGACGTTGGCAGCCGCGACGCCGTGCTCTCCCTGAGCGACGATGAAGCGCTCGAGCTTGCGCACGACTGGTGGATGCTCTTCGATTCCCTGTCGACCTCGTCCTAGATCTGCTGGCGTCGACTCTGACCGCCGAAGCCTTCGGGAGCGTTCAGGCACTACCGGACCTCGTGAGAACCGCCTCAGCGACGTCGGCGACGGAACCAACGCGACGCCGCCCGGAGGATCTCAGCGCGTCGTGGTCCGAGAGCCACCAGTCGAGGGCGGCGCCTCGTAGATGGCTGTCGCGCCACTCGAGCACTCCCTCGGCCGGTGAGAGGCCGGCATCGGAGCAGTACTGCAGGAAGTCGAGGAACTCCGGGGCATGGCAGGTCATCAGCTCGCTCTCGCTGCCTGCGTCCACGACCCCACGGCTGACCAGCTCCTTGTGGACCTGCTCGTTCAAAAGGGGATCGACCACGGTCGGCGACTCGAGGACGAGCACAGGCAGCCATCGAAGTCGATGATCTGGATCCCTCCACTCGAAGGCCGAGTAGGCCTGCATCAGCTTGTCGGCGAATCGGCCGACGAGCGCCTCAACGGCGTCGACGTGGCCCGCGCCGAGCGCCCGGGAGGGCGTCATGATGGTGAACTCGAAGCCCACCAGGGCTCCGCTGCATTCCACGAGGTAGTCGCACTTGGAGATGGCGGCTGGCATCGCTGCTTCAGCGAGTCGCGACTCGTTCGCCTGCATCGGCACAGCCTCCAAGTACCGGGTGAGCAGTTCCTCGCCGCTGCGTCCGATCCGCTGAGCGACCTGTAGGTAGTCGACGCCCGTGACCTCCGAGACAGTCTGAGCGATGGCTGCCGGAAGCAGGCACCGGTTGTTGGCGCCGATCCAGAGCTGGAATCGCCGGTCATCAGGTGTCGTCAGGATTGGGCGGGACGCGAGCCATGCCAGGTCGAAGGGATCGCTGACGGTTGGTGGATCCTTTGGTCGGCGGCGAGACAGGGTGGATCGTGCGGAGTCCACAGCCTCCCCAACTGGCGTCGACACGAGGCGGTTCCACGCGCTCTCGAGATCGGGGTCCACGTGGTCGGCCCCTCCCCAGGACCGGGCACCGTGCGTTGCGCGCGTCGCGCGTTCACCGAAGCCTCGGTACCACCACTCCTTGATGGTCAGGCCGGTGCGCTCCTCGAAGGCCTGTTGAAGATGCGCTGCCGCGGGGTCCAGTTCGAGGGCCTGGATGAGCTCGCCACTCCAGATCATCCAGTCCTCCTGTTCGACCACTCGCCAGAGTGCACTCCGAGCCATCAGGGACAACGTGGATCGATCGTCGCCTGCCGTACCCAGGATGGCGTCGTTCCACCGCAGGCCAACTTGGGTGAGCGCGCTGGCGATGTCGTCGCGCTCCTCATCCGACCGCAGCCCCGGTCGGGATTGGCCAAGCGCCAGCGTGGTGGCGGCGAGCAGCGCGAGCGGGTGGATAGGGACCGGTGCAGGCCGCATGTCGCGACCTGGATTGTCGTACCAACGCTGCACAGCTGCGCGGTCGTTGCCAGGCAGTCGACGAACGATGTCGGTCCGGCGCTCGCGCTCGATGTCAGCGAGGACCGTGCTCGCGGCCTCGAGGATGAGCACGGGATCGCGATCGCGCAGGAGCTGGGACTGTCGATCCGCCGACATCGCGCTGAACGGGTCACCGACCACGGGCATCACGGCGTAGCCGCGCCTGTAGGCAGCGAGGAACCGGTTGGCACTCATCGGACGACTCTCGCACGGCGACTCGGACACGAGGGCGTGGCTTTCTGCCTGGCAGTGGTCATATGCGTGTCGGCAGGTCTCGGCCGTCGCCCATCGCCCTGACTGACGATGAGTCGGCTCCGCACACGTGACAGCTCGGATCTGGCTCCGGGTCCTGGACCACGACATGGGGCAGGCAGCCAGCGGGGTTCGTGCGTAGGATCCGGAAGCCACCTGCCGGGCGTCCCAGGCCGACGATGTACTGCATGAAGTCGTTGGCAGCCCACCCGGCGCCCATGGCGTTGAGGGTGATCACGCTGGGAGCGTGGACGTCGGGGTCTTCGACGTAGCTCTGATTCGCTCGCTGGACGGGATCAGCCAGGATCTCCTCGGAGAGCTGGGCAGCGTTGATGAGGTCGTTGCACGAGAGGCACCCCGCATCGCACCCGAGCGAGCGGACGACGGCGAACACGTCGAGCACCGAGCCGGTGTCCGGATCGATGACGGGCTTGGAGCCGACCTGCAGGGTGGGGATGAGGTACTGGTAGGCGATCTGGTACGACGGTGCGGGCGAGCATCGTGTCGGCGGCGAGGAAGATGAAGTCGCAGTCGGTGATCTTGCGCGCCACGGCGTCGTCAGCGACATCCCCGAAGACACCCTCGAACTCGATCGCGCGGTTCGCTCGCCGGGCGATGCGCCGTGCAACTCGGACCTTCTTCGCGGCAAGCCGGCGAGCAACCGAGCGAACGATTCGGGGAATGCCGTCTCGATCGACGAACTCCATGGCGTCCAATCGGGTCGCCTCGGGCAGCCGAGGGAGGTTCGTCGTGTCGACGCGCTCCGGGTCGATCACGACCAGGTGCCCAACACCGAGCCGGGCGAGAAGCTGGACGAGGAGCATGCCGACACCGCCCGCTCCTACGATCGCAACCTTGGACCCGGCCAGGATCGCCTGGCCGATCGCGCCGAACAGGAGCGCCTGGCGGTGGTACCTCGCTGCAACCCCTGCGTCTGTCTCCGAGGGTTGAGGGGTCAGCACGGTGCGGCTCTCGCCGACGATCACCAGCCGCACGAGCTCGGTCCGCCCCCCGTCCAGCAGCCAGATGTCGCCGGCGGCGGCCTGGGTGGCCAAGACAAGAGCGCCCACGTGCTGGCGCGTGAGCCCGAGGAGCGTGGGGTAGCCGCGCTCGTGCGATGCCAAGTCCGGCCCGGAGAATGCGACCGAGTCGTGCCCGCCGTGGTTGTGGGCGGCGAGGTACACGAGCTTCTCCTCGCGGGCGCGCCTCGCCTGGTGCGTGACGAACTCGCCGGTGAGGTGCCGGTAGCCGCGGGTGCCCGGGACGTAGTCGATCCCATCCTCGGCGAGCACGACCTCGCGCACGAGAAGACGAGTGCCTCGTGGGCTGTGGGCCACTCCGCAGAGGAGGACCGCGCCATGCTCATCGTGGTCGCCAGGGAAGAGGTGGTCGTGCAGACGGGTCCAGTCGCGCTGCGCGATGTGCAGTTCGATGGGCGCTGAGGTCGTCATCGCGTGCGTACCCACTCGAGCACCTTCTCGATCTTGATCAAGGGCTTTTGGACAGCGAAGTCGCCGCGAGTCCGCCTCGACACCTGGATCACGGGTCGGGGTACCGGATCGCCCGGCCAGCTGAGTTCAGCGGGTGCGAATCCCTCACCGAGTGCGGATTCGTCGGCCCGGGTCAGAGTGCGGTCGAGGAAGATCGGGTAGATGTCGGCCGCCGGCAGAGCGAAGGGCAGCAGGCAGACCAGGAACGAGGTGGGGCAAGCGTAGAGATCGCCAACCTCCACCTCGGGGATCTCGATCCAAGCTCCTCCCTGGCCGTCGGCCACGTGGCGCGTGTCGGGGTAGGCGCGAACAATCTCGGTCACGCCGACCCCGACCACCTCCTTGAGGCCCACGATGGAGAGCTCAGGAGTTGTCGTCACCGGGCACCGCCCAGAACTCGTCGCCGTCCTCGACGTGGATCTGCTTGTCGTCGGGGACGATCCGCTGCTTGCCGTTCGGCAGCACCTTGGAGAGGACGAAGTCCGGCTGGATCGGTGCGCCAGCATCGATGGTCGCCGCCTTGATCTCGGCGCCGGTCAGCTTGTGCTCCGTCAGGGTGACCTCGGTGTCCTCGTTCACCGTGATCGTGTAGGTCCGAGGTGGGCGCTTCCGCTCCTCGGTGAGGGTGGGTGTGTCGGTCATCTTGGGGCCTCCTTCGGCCTCGAGGTTGGGGCCGGCGGGACTCGCACGACCGTTGGGCCCGGCCACTGGGATGGACCGGATGGGTAGAAGTGTCGCGTAGATTTCTCTTTACCGTCAAGGTATAGTCGAATCATGCCTAACTGATGACCCATGACATCCAACCCCGTCGTCCGACCGGCGCGTACGCTTCGACCGGTGCCTTCCTCCGATCCTCTGCTGAGCAGCCTGTGGACGTCCTCTTCATCACCGAGAAGCTTCAGAAGCAGCTATCGAGTCAGCGGGACCTCCAGCGCAAGTGGGGCGAACCCGGCGCGAAGCGCATCACCCTGCGGCTTCAACAACTTGCGGCTGCCGTGACCCTCGAGGACATGCGACAGCTTCCCGGGCGTTGCCACGAGCTGGTCGGCGATCGCGATGGCGAGCTTGCCGTCGACGTTCACCAAGGCCACCGACTGATCTTCCGGCCGACCGAGGAGCCGCCTCCGGAGAAGGATGACGGCGGACTCGACTGGAGCCAGGTCGAGTCAATCACCGTCACCGAGATCGTCGACTACCACTAACTGAAAGGAGGCACCGATGGCCAGGACACCAACTGCGGAGCACCGATATGAGCCCGACCTCGTTCTCCCTCCTGGGGAGACGCTCGTCGAGGTGATTGCTGAGCGCGGCATGACGCAGGCCGAGCTTGCCGCTCGAACGGGCCTGTCTGCGAAGCACATCAACCAGATCGTCAAGGGGATTGCGCCGATCACGCCGGACACGGCGCTGCTTCTCGAGAGCACGACCGGCGTCTCAGCTCGCGTCTGGAGCAACCTTGAGATCGCATACCGCGAGCACGAATCGCGACTCGAGCAGGCAGCGCGCCTCGAAGCGGACCTCGACTGGCTGGAGGAGCTGCCGATCAACGAGCTGATCAGGAAGGGCTGGATCCAGAAGGGGGCGTCACCTCTCGATCGATTGGTAGGAGTCTGCAAGTTCTTCGGGGTGGCGAATCGTGCGGCGTGGGACGCGGTCTGGCACAAGCCGACCGCCTACCGCACGTCGAAGGCGTTCTCCAGCCACCCCGGTGCGGTCGCGGCGTGGCTGCGCATCGGTGAGATCGAGGCCGCTGCGATCGATTGCGCTCCGTTCGACAGGGCAGGCCTCAACGATCTCCTGCCCGAACTGCGCGCCCTTACGGTCGATCCTGACCCGAGCCGATGGTGGCCCCGGCTCGTGGGTCAGTGTGCTGAGGTCGGTGTAGTCGTCGTGGCGGAGCCTGAGATCAAGGGAGCGCGCATCAACGGTGCGGCCAGGTGGCTCACGCACGACAAGGCCCTCGTTCAGCTCAGCCTGCGGCATCGATGGAGCGACATCTTCTGGTTCACGTTGTTCCACGAGCTAGGACACGTGCTCCTGCACTCGAAGAAGGACATGTTCATCAACGACGTGGGGGCCCACAGCGGGGTCGAACAAGAGGCTGATGCTTTCGCGTCGCAGCTCCTTATCCCGCGAGCAGCGGAGGCGGCACTTGGCGAGCTGAGCACAACGTCCGACGTGGTGGCGTTCGCTGACAGGTTGGGCATCGCGCCTGGGATTGTGGTTGGTCGTCTGCAACACGAGGGCCGCTGGCCATTCAGTCGGGGGAACGACCTCAAGCAGCGCTTCGTCTTCACCGAGTAGCTCCAGCGTGAGGAAGCGGTAGCTCAAGTACCGTTTGTTCCATGTCGGCGGGACCGCTGGAGAAGGACACGTGTCGTGACTACGTGCTGCCGCTGTTGAAGGCGGCGGGCTGGAGCGACGACCAGATCGTCGAGCAGTTCCCGATCACGGCGGGGCGCGTCATCACGGTGGGCAAGAAGCACCGTCGAGGCGACGCTCTCCGGGCTGACTACGTGCTCGAGTACGAGCAGGGCGCGCCGGTCGCCGTCGTCGAGGCGAAGCGGGAGTACGCCATCCCTGGCAAGGGACTGCAACAGGCGAAGAACTACGCCCAGCTGCTCGACCTCCCGTTCGCCTACTCGACCAACGGCAAGGGGATCGTCGAGGACGACCGGGACACCGGCCTGGAAACCGACAAGCTCACCGCCTTCCCCTCACCCGACCAGCTCTGGTCCCGGTTCCGCTCGTGGAAGGGCATCGTCGACGACTCCATCGGCGATGGCCTGCTGCTGCCCTTCAATCGTGCGCTGCGGAACGCCGACGGCACGGTGAAGGAACCCCGGTACTACCAGCGCACGGCGATCAACCGAGCGGTGCAGGCGATCCTTGCCGGCGACACGAGGCTGCTCCTCACGCTCGCCACAGGCACCGGTAAGACCTTCGTGGCGATGCAGATCGTCTGGAAGCTCTGGCAGAGCCACTGGCGGCCGGGACGCAACCCCCGCATCCTCTACCTTGCCGACCGCAACGTCCTCGTCGACCAGCCGATCGAGCGCGAGTTCGTGCCCGCCTTCGGCGAGGGCCCGATCTGGAAGCTCAAGGGCGAGGCCAAGGCTGGCCGCGAGATCTACTTCGCGCTGTACCAGGCGCTCGCCGACAGCGGCGAGGACCCCAACGGGATCTTCCGCGAGTTCGCCCCCGACTTCTTCGACCTGGTGATCGTCGACGAGTGCCATCGGGGGAGCGCCCGGGCTGAGTCGTCGTGGCGGGCGATCCTCGATCACTTCGGTCCCGCTGCCCAGCTCGGCATGACTGCCACCCCGAAGCGCGACGAGACCGCCGACAGCTACGAGTACTTCGGCGACCCGATCTTCGAGTACTCGCTGGCGCAGGGCATCGAGGACGGGTTCCTCGCCCCCTACCGCGTGCGCCGGGTGGTGCTCAGCCCCGATGCCCACGGGTTCGCTCCCGACGAGGGCCAGCTCGACCTGTTCGGCAACGAGATCCCCGAGGGCCTCTACACGACGAGCGACTTCGAGCGCGTCGTCTCTCTGCTCACCCGAACCGAGGCTGCCGCCAAGCACCTCACCGAGTACCTCAAGCGAACCGACCGGATGGCGAAGACCATCGTGTTCTGCGTCGACCAGGAGCACGCGCATCAGATGCGCGCAGCCATCCACAACGCCAACACAGATCTCACAAAGCAGCACCCGAACTACGTGGTTCGCATCGTGAGCGAGGAAGGCGACATCGGGAAGGGCTTCCTGAGCGACTTCGCTGACACCGAGAAGGACGTGCCGGTGATCGCCACGACGTCCCAGCTGCTCTCGACCGGTGTCGACCTGCCGACTGTCCGCAACATCGTGCTGTTCCGCCCGGTCGGGTCGATGGCGCTCTTCAAGCAGATGATCGGCCGTGGCACCCGGCTGTTCCCGGACGAGGACAAGCTCTCGTTCGACATCATCGACTACTCGGGCGCCACCGCGCTGTTCGAAGACCCCGAGTTCGACGGCCCACCGGAGCGTGTCGACGAGGAGGAGATCGACGGCGACGGAAACGTCGTGGACGAGCCCGTCGTGGAGGAGCCCGAGCCGATCTTCGAGCCGGGTGATGGGGAGGGCGGCACAGTCGACCCCGACGACGTCGACGAGGAGCCGAGGGTCAAGTTCTACGTCGACGACGTGGAGGTGTGGGTCACCGCCGAGGCGATCTACCACCTCGATCCCGAGACCGAGCGGCTCCGCCTGGTCGAGTACCGGGACTTCGTTGCCGACACCGTTCGCATCCTCTTCCCCGATGCCAGCGAGTTGCGGTCGAAGTGGGCCAACCGCGTCGGCCGTCAGGACGTGCTCGATGCCCTCGAAGCCCGAGGCATCGATGCCGTCGAGCTCACCGAGCGGACCGGCCTCGTCGACGCCGACCCGATCGACGTGCTCGTCCACCTGGCGTGGAACCAGCCTCTGGCGACCCGGACCGACCGGGCCCGTCGAGTGCGCAAGGAGCACGCCGACTTCTTCGAGCAATACCAGCCCGAGGCCCGTGAGGTGCTCGCCGGCCTGCTCAACAAGTACATGCAGCATGGCATCAGCCAGCTCGACGACCTCGCGGTGCTGGAAGTCCCGCCCATCTCCGCCCTGGGCTCGCCGAAGGAGATCGCCGACCGGTTCGGCTCGGCCGATCAGCTGCGGGAGGCCGTCGCGAAGCTGGGGGAGCTGCTCTACGTGGCGTGATACTCAACGGAAACTTGAGTTTGGGCGCAGATGAGTCGGTTAGAACTCAAGTTTCTATGTAGGATCACCCCGTGCCAATCGATCGCCGTGACCTCCGCCGCCGGCTGTTCAGCCTGGCCGCCGTGCAGGGCGGCTACTTCGCGGCTGCCCAGGCCAAGGAGCTCGGCTACTCGTACCAGGCCCAGGCCCACCACGTGAACGCCGGCAATTGGCACCGGGTGGACCGCGGGCTGTTCCGTCTGGCGGAGTGGGTGCCGGAGCTCCACGATGACCTCCGCCGGTGGACGCTCTGGTCGAAGGGCCGAGCCGTCGTCTCCCACGAGACGGCCCTGTCCGTGCACGAGGTCGGTGAGTTCGAGTCGGCCCGGGTTCACCTGACGGTGCCGCCCGGCTTCACGATGAGCGACGACGCCCTCGTGCTCCACCACGTGGAGCTGCCCGAGATCGACGTGATCGAGATGGCCGGCTTTCGTGTCACGACGGTGGCCCGATCCCTTGCCGACGTTGCCGCGGCCGGGGCCGATGAGGAGCAGCTCGCCCGGGCGATCGAGCAGGCGACGGGCGCGGGCGTCACGACGCTTCGACAGCTTCGAGCCCGTGCTGAGGCCGTCGACCCGAGAGGCGCCCTCGCCGTCGAACGAGCGATCAGCGTGCTGGAGTCGCGGTGACCTACGAGACGCCGGAAGCGCTGCGCATGGCGCTCGAACACCGGCTCAACAGCCGAGCCAGCGACACCGGCATCGGCATCGCCCGTTTGCGCCGCCGTGTCATCTTCGAACGGGTGGTCGCGCGTCTCACCCATGCCGAGCCGGGCAAGTGGGTGCTCAAGGGCGGGATGGCCCTCGAGGTGCGCCTCCAGGACCGGGCCCGCCTGACCAAGGACATCGACCTCGGGTTGCGGGACGTCGTCGAGGAGCGCATCGAGCTGCAGGAACGCCTGGTCGAAGCGCTGGCTCTCGACCCGTTCAACGATCGCTTCGTCTTGGCTGCAGGAGCGGTCTCCGAGCTGCAACCCGACGGGGGTGGGCACCTCACCTGGCGGTCGAGTGTCAGCGCCCGCCTTGCGGGTCGCCCGTTCGGCGCCATCCAGCTCGACGTGTCACCGAGGGCTCACGAGCTGGAGCGGACTGACACTGTTCCGCTGACCAACTCGCTCGCGTTCGCCGAGATCGAGGTGCCCTCGATCGAGATCATCGACGTCAACCGCCACGCGGCCGAGAAGTTCCACGCCATGACGCGCGACTTCGGCGACCGGGAGAACACGCGGGTCCGTGACCTCCTCGACGTCGTGATCCTGATCGAGCACGAGCTGCTCGATCGAGACGCCCTCTCTGCCGCCATCCGGGATGTGTGGGCCGAGCGCAACGGGTCCCTGCCCCCCTTGGCCTTGCCCGCACTGCCAGACAGCTGGCCGAGCGCCTACGGGCGACTCGTCGCCGACCACGACCTGACCGCCAAGACCTTCCCCGCCGCTCTCGGCGCCGTCACAGCGTTGTGGGCAAGCCTGAACATCGAGGAGAGCTGATCATGCCCCGCGCTAAGAAGGCCGCTGCGCCGACATCACCGCAGGCGAAGCTGGCGTCGGTCATCAAGACCGCACGCGACGCCATGCGGAAGGACGCCGGACTCAACGGTGACCTCGATCGCATCCCCCAGCTCGCGTGGCTCCTCTTCCTCAAGGCGTTCGACGGCCTCGAGGAGAACCGGGAGATCACTGATGCCAAGTACCGCCCGGCCATCGAGGCGCCGTACCGATGGCGGGACTGGGCCGCAGACCCGAACGGCGCAACCGGGGACGCGCTGATCGACTTCGTGAACACGAAGCTGCTGCCGTACCTGCGCGAGCTGACGGGGACGGGGGCGCACGACCCGCGTGACGTACTCGCCGCGGTGTTCAAGGAGACCAACAACCGGATGCTGTCCGGCTACCTCCTGCGCGACGTCGTCAACAAGGTCAACGAGATCAACTTCGCCTCATCGGACGACATCCACACGATGGCGCACCTCTACGAGTCGATGCTCAAGGACATGCGCGACGCCGCCGGCGACTCCGGCGAGTTCTACACACCCCGCCCTGTCATCCGGTTCATGGTGCAGCAGGTCGCTCCGCAGCTCGGCGACGTCATCCTCGATCCCGCCTGCGGTACCGGCGGGTTCCTCGTCGAGGCTCTCGAGGAGCTCGAACCCACGGTCGAGACCACGCAGCAGCTCCGGAAGCTCCACGGCAACCTGCGGGGCATCGAGAAGAAGCCGCTGCCCTACCTGCTCGGGATGATGAACCTCGTCCTGCACGGTGTCGGGCAGCCCAACGTCATCAGGGGCAACGCGCTCAACAAACCGATCACGCAGATCAGCAAGGCCGAGCGGGTCGACGTGGTGCTCACCAACCCGCCATTCGGTGGCGAGGAGGAGAAGAGCATCCAGGCCAACTTCCCAGCCGACAAGCAGACGGCCGAGACTGCGTGGCTGTTCCTCCAGCTCGTGATCCGACAACTCAAGGACGGCGGCCGGTGCGCCATCGTCGTGCCGAACGGCGTGCTTTACGATGATGGAGTCGGTGCGAGGATCAAGCAGCAGTTGCTGACCGAGTGTGACCTGCACACGATTGTGCGTATCGGACCGGGCGCGTTCGCGCCTTACACGCCGATCCCTACGAACCTGCTCTTCTTCCGGAAGTCCGGTCGAACGAAGGAGGTGTGGTTTTTCGACCTTCCTGCACCTGAGGGCCACAAGGGATACACGAAGACTCGTCCGCTGCGCTACGAGGAGTTCGCCGAGTGCAAGGCCTGGTGGGAAGAGCGTGAGGAGTCAGAACGGGCATGGCGAGTCTCTATCGATGAGATTGAGTCGAGCAACTACAACCTCGACCGGAAGAATCCACACCGACCTGAGGCTCAGCGCCACCGAGCGCCGCTAGAGCTAGTGGAGGAGCTGCTCGACGCGGAAGCGCAGGTTCTCCTCGCGTTGGAGTCGATTCGTAACGGGCTGGGAAGCGCTCAATGAGTTCCTACCCCCTTGTTCGGCTTGGCGAAGTGCTCGTTTCCGCTCGCGACGAGGTGATCGTTGAGCCGACGACGACCTACCAGACGGCAGGTGTCTTCAGCTTTGGTCGTGGTCTCTTCGCCCGCGAGCCTCTGATCGGGGCAGACACCAGCTACGGGAAGCTCTATCGAATCAAGTCCGAGCAACTCACCTTTGGCCGGCTCAACGCTTGGGAGGGAGGCATCGCCGTTGTTTCGAAGGAGTTTGACGGCATGTTCGTGTCGCAGGAGTTTCCAGTTCTCGACGTTGACGACTCGCGCCTTGATCCGGCTTTCCTTTCCTACCTCTGCCGATGGTCGGGGTTCTGGGACCTTCTGATGGAGCGGTCGCGGGGTCTCGGAGCGCGGACCGGCGCGCGACGCCTGCGAGTCCATCAAGAGCGCCTTCTTCAGGTGGAGGTTCCGATTCCCGATCTCGATGAACAGCGCCGCGTGATCTCCCGGCTCGACTCCCTCTCGGCGATGGCGGAGCGGGTCGGCTCAAGGCTCTCGGGCAGCGGATTGAGCGACCTGGTCGCGTCTCTGCCCGACTTCGTCGATGAGGTGATCGAGGCTTGTTCACCTCGTCGGGTACCACTTCGGGAAGTAGCGGACCTGATCTCGGACGTGGTCCATCCGGGTGATGATCCCCGGCCAGCAGATCGGTTCGTTGGCCTTCAGCACGTGGAGAGCCACACTGGCTTGGGCCTCGGGCATGAGGAACTCGGTCCAATGAAGGGGCGAAAGTTCAGGTTCGCACCCGGCGACGTGATCTATGGATACCTTCGCCCTTACCTAAACAAGGTTTGGGTCGCCGACTGTCACGGGCTGTGTTCGGTGGATCAATACGTCCTCCGACCTCGGAGAGACATGCTGCCGACGATGCTCGCGTATGCGCTTCGTGGGCGCACCGTTCTGGACCTCGCGAATGAGAGGACGCACAGCCTGCAGTTGCCGCGTCTCCGATCTGGGCTGCTGTTGGAGGTGCCGGTGCCCGTGATGGACTCGCGCCAAGCTGAGGACACAGTCGCCCGGCTCGACCGCGTGAGGCAACTGACTGTGGAAGCTGTTGCACTGCGCGGGCATCAGGACATGCTTCAGTCCGCCATTCTTCCGAGTGCACTGAGCGAGGTGTTCGGCGGAGTCAGCTGAGCCGCCAATCGCTGCCACCCAGGACGACGTGAACGAGAAATCGCAGTCCGGTAACCGATGCGGCTTGACGAAGGCTCTCAGTCGCGAGCAAGTCCGCTCTGCTCGGCGTCGGATCGCCACCGGGGTGGTTGTGGGCGATCGCGAACGATCGGCCGTCGTGGCGCAGGACTGCATTGAGGACCTCGCGGACGGGAACGGACGATCGATCGACTGAACCCTCGGACACGATCACTGAGCGGCGAAGCCGATTCCCGGAGTCGCAAACGAGAACGAGGACTCTTTCGCGCCGCTGGTCGTCGAGCTCGCGCCGGGCGACAGTCACGACATCGTCCGCAGAGCGGATCACGATCCCCTCATCGGGTTGATCAGCCCGGCGGCCGAGCTCGAACGCAGCAACGAGCGCCGTAGCCTTCGCCAGTCCGACACCCGCCTTGGCTGCGAGCTCCTCGGGCCTCGCTGTGGCGAGTCCTCGCAGCCCACCGTGGTCGCGCAGGAGCGAGGCCGCCATGTCGGTTGCACTCGCACCGCGGGTTCCGCTGCGCAGAACGATGGCGAGCAGCTCCTGGTCGCTGAGGGCGCCGGCGCCACGCGCAAGCAGGCGCTCCCGCGGTCGATCATGTTCGGGCAGCGCAGTGATTGGGACGGCCATCGGAACCTCCGGTTCCGAGCCTACGACCACCCAGTGACAGGAATGCCGACCCGACTTCTGACCAGCACCCGTCATCCGCCGACGCAGCGAACCTCCATCACTTCGACAGCCCTTGACCCGAGGAAGCAGCTCTCGAAGGGTCGAATGAGTCCGCCACACAGGTGCACCGGACGGTGCCGGTGCCGTGTCCCGGTCGGCGGTGACCTCGACCGGCACACTAATCCCGGTCCGGGACGGCTGTCCCGGTCGTGTCCCGGGACGATCCCGGTGACGAATCACGCGAGATCCGGCCTGTTGATCGGCCTAGTGGGTTGTGATCAGCATTGCGAGGCTCGCTGCCAACGCCGACACGGCCATCTACTACCTCGAGGCCATCGCCAACGACCGGGACGACTACTACGTCGCCTCCGGCGAGGTGCCCGGCCGGTGGATCGGATCGGGGAGCGCGCTCCTCGGCCTGGACGGCGAGGTGGTCCCAGAAGACCTCCGGGCGATCCTCGACGGGCTCGACCCGCACACTGGCGAGGCACTCGTCGGCTACCGGAAGAACTCGGGGTTCGACCTCACGCTCTCCGCTCCGAAATCCGTGTCGCTGTTGTGGGGACTCGGTGACCGCGCGACGGCCGAGCAGGTCGTCGCCGCGCACGACGAAGCTGCGCTCGCCGCCCTCGCCTACCTCGAGGGCGCCGCGTGTACGGTCCGGCGAGGCAAGGGCGGAAGCGTCCACCATCGTGCGGGCGGTCTCGTGGTCGCGGCCTTCCGGCACCGCACGAGCCGGGAGGCGGACCCGCAGCTCCACACCCACCTCGTCACCGCCAACATGGCGCTCGGTCCCGACGGGCGCTGGACCGCTCTGCACTCGGCGGACATCTGGCATCACTCCCGCACCGCTGGGTTCATCTACCAGTCCGTCCTCCGCCATGAGGTCGCCCAGCGGCTGAACGTCGCCTTCGAGCCCGAGAAGCCGGGCATCGGTGAAGTCGTCGGCATCCCGAAGCCGGTGCGCAGGAAATTCAGCCGGCGTCGCGTCCAGATCGAGGCAGCGATGGCCGAGCACGGCGTACGCACCTCCCACGGCGCACAGATCGCGACCCTCGACACTCGCCCAGCGAAGCCAACGCCGGTCTCCGAGGACGAGCTCCGGGCAGCGTGGCGAGATCACGCCGACTCGATCGGCTTCGACCTCAGGCAGGTCCCGAGGCAGCGTCGGCACCCGCTCCCGCCCGACGACCAGGCGATCGGCCGCCACCTGACGACGCGGGACGCCACCTTCGACCGGCTGCGAGTGATCCAGGCGGTAGCCGAGACCGCCACCCAGGGACTCCCGTACGCGCACATCATCGCGAGGGCCGACGCCTTCCTCGTCGGACCCGAGGCCGTCGAGGTCACGGCGACCCGATGGACGACACCCGAGATGCTCGCGATCGAGGCCGATGCGATCGAACGGGCCGTAGCCGGTCCGCCGACGGCCGCGGTGAATCGGGAGCTCGTCGACGCCGCCATCGCAGCTCGCCCGTCGATCAGCCGAGAGCAGGCCGACGCCGTCCGATCCATCACGACGACGAGCGACTCCGTCTCGGTGGTCGTTGGTCATGCCGGTGCGGGCAAGACCTTCTCGCTGAACGCCGGCGCCGAGGCCTGGCGAAACGCCGGCCTCCGGCCGACCGGAATCGCGCTCGCCGGGCGAGCCGCGGCCGAGCTGCAGGCTGGCTCGGGTATCCCGTCGCAGACCATCGCCTCGTTCTTCAAGGACCTGAGCGAGGGACGTGCGCTCACGGACGGGGACGTGCTTGTCGTCGACGAAGCGGGAATGGTGGGGACACGCGACCTCCACCGACTCATCACGGCGACGACGGAGGCGGGCGCCAAGCTCGTTCTCCTCGGCGACCACAAGCAGCTCGCCGAGATCGAAGCGGGCGGACTCTTCGCTGCCCTCGCCCGTCATCTCGGAGCGGCAGAGCTCACGGAGAACCGACGCCTCCAGGTGCCTGCTCAAGCTGCGACGGCACGGGCCCTGCGCGACGGCAAGGTGGACCGGGCGCTCCTGCGGCTGCGACGCACGGGCTCGCTGACCATCGAGGACAACGCCGATCTCCTCCGGGCGAAGTTGGCCGAGGACTGGTTCCTCGAGCACGGCGACGGCAAGCACGCCGTCATGCTCGCCCTCCGACGCGACGACGTTGCCGAGCTGAACTACCGAGCCCGTCGCCTGCTCCATCGCGACGGCCAGCTCGGCGATCGGGTCCTCGCCACCGCTGACGCCGACTTCTGCGTCGGCGACCGCGTGTTGGCGCTCCGAAACGATCGCCGCATCGGCGTCACGAACGGGACGCAAGGCACGATCGCCGGGGTCGAGGGCGGCAGCCTCCTCGTCGACACTCACGACGGACAGCAGCTGAGGGTCCCCGTCCGGTACGCCTGGGAGCACCTCACTCACGGGTACGCGATGACCATGCACAAAGCCCAGGGCATGACGTGCGACGTATCCCTGGTGCTCGGCGACGACACGCTCTACGTCGAAGCCGGCTACACGTCGATCACCCGTGGCCGACTCCGGAACCATGTCTACGCCGTCGCCTCCCAGGAGCCGGACGAGGTGGCAGGCATCCGCAGAGCCCTCGACCGCAGCGCCGCCAAGCAGACGGCGATCGAGCAGATGGGCTTGGGCCTGTGATCTCGGGTGTAGTGGAGGCGGCGCTTGTGGACGCGGTGTGTGAGGCGCGCGAAGTACGGGTGAGCAACGGGCTTCCGGCCTCGCTCACATCAAGCGGTGTTCTCGACAGAGTGCAGCGAGTTCTGGAGTCGCTCGGACGTGCAGCCGCAATGCGGAGCGCTGCCTGACAAGACCACTCGAGCGGGCTACCCCGCCCGCCTCTCAATCTCGAGCCGCACTTCTTCGATCCGGTACTGCCGGCTCGCGGTCTCGTCGTGCCCCGTGGGGTTGTAGACCATCTGAACGAAGCGCTCACGAACCGCCCGCGCGTAGGGGTCGCCAGACGGCGGCAACTCGTCGTCAATTGCGGCGATCAGGTCACGAACCTGACGACCCTTCGCGGTCAGCGGTGCAATGAACTTGCCGACCATCTGGCGCTCGACCAGCGCCTGTTTCCAAGATCCGAAGTCCACACGCGCGAGATCATTCGCCACCAGGAATTCGACGTATTCGTCGATGAATTTGTACTCAGCAGGGCCGACACCCCATATCGGTGGGGTCCAAGTGGCGGACACTACGTCAAGGATCTCGTCGACGACATCCATCGAGAAGTAGATGGCATTGGCAATGTCGGTCATGCCTTGCGCGAAGAGGTACAAGAAGCACAACCCTTGGGCCGCCTCATGCTTCTGGGCCATGGAGTGCAGAACGGTGGTTGGGTCGAAGGCGCCAGAGGGAAGCGGCCCATCGCTGGTCAGACAGGTCAGCACTCCTGCCTCATCGAGCACATTCGCTATGGGCGCCCTGATGGTCGCATCCAGCCCGTGAACTCGTAGGTGGTGTCGGGCATCCACCCAGATTGTTTCCTTCGTCTCCGGGCGGTGGAGGACCAGGATGACCGGCAGGGGGTATTCGGCCCAATATCGGCGATGCTTCTCCTCCGGCGAGAACGGGACGTCGACCTCGGTCGCTGATGAGAACCTGGACTCGCCGCTCTTCACCTGAGCACCAACGATGCGGCCCGGGGCGAAGCCCTCGGGCGTCACGTACTCGATGTGGCCGTCGATGCCGATGTCGCGTTCCAGTGTCTCCCGCCAGATGCAGCGCGCCGAGTTGACGGTGCTCGCTACGAAGTTGATACCGGTGCGCTCGGTGAAATCAGTCTCCGTCACGCGCGGAAGTTCGGCCATCGGGTCATTCTGGTGCACTGACCGTCACCGCGCGCCCGAGGGTGGGGCGAGTGCCGACGACCTGGCGGCGTCGCTGAACGCTCCCCAGTGGGATGGGAGGATCCCCTCATGCCAAGGACGATCAATCAGTTCATGTGGGGATACCAGCACGTCTTCCGCACGATGGTGGAGAGTGGAACATCCCGTGCGCTCGAAGCCGTTGGTGTGGCGATGGACATTCGGGTAGTCCTCGTCGGCTTCCGAGCAGTCGATGGCCCAGTTCACGGCGTGTGTGTCGAGCCGGAGAACGGTCCGCTGACGCAAGCTCACTTTGCCAGCACGCTCGAACGTGCCTCGGAGCTCCTGGCGGAGGATCCGGAGCAGCAGATCATCACCCGTCCGCAGCCGGTGCCTGACCATCGCATGCAGGGCGTCGCGCTGAAGACTCGCGCGGAAGCCGTGCGCGAAGCCATCGCTGCGTCAGGAGCCTTCCCCGCGGGTGAGGTGTACGTGAGCGCCTCATCTCCGATGGGTGGGTATGAGGTCCACACGTGCGTCGTTGTCGATGCCCAGCGAATCGGCGCGCTCCCGGCCTTTGAGCATGCCGAGGAAGATCGGCTCTACGTCGGACGTTCGTTGGTCCACGAGGTCATCGCCGAGTGCCTGCGGCGTGCTGACCGTGCCCTGTACCTCCCCGAACCCGGCGCCGGCCTCAACGTTCTCGGCGCCCCGACGCTTGATGTTGTCCGAGCAGCAGCAACCCGATTCCTCGATGGCTGTGCGATGCGCACGGGTGGCATGCCAGGCGACCTCCTCGAGGTCCTGGAAGGCATCGTGTCGCTTGAGTACGAACGCTCGGCTGCTGATGGTCGCATCGTCGTCGTCGGGCAGAGCCGGGCCTTGACCGTGCGGAGTGTGCTGGCTCGGGCGGTGTCACTCCGCGACTCGCGTGCCATTCGCAAGCTGCTTGAGGTCTCCGACGAGGACGTCGCGCTGCTCACGGACGGTTCGAAGGTCTTCGGGCTGGGCGACATCGAATCGCGCGAGAGCGATGACTCTCCTGCGTTCGAGATCATCGTGCCGTCGCACGCGACCTTTGAGCTGCGACACGACGGCGTGGCGTTGATGCGAGTGGCCTACGGCCGACCAGCCCTTCCGCGCCCCCTGCTGGACCGCATCCGCTTCGATGATGTGGTGAAGCGCGTCCTCGCTGTGGAGGACACCACGATCCTGTGGACCATCGTCGAAGCCGCGGCCGGCGGCGGCCACGGAACGATCATCGTCGTCTCGGCAGACGCCGAGGGCGAGGCTGAGCGACTCAGTGGCCAGGCGACTCTGCTCGAACCTGCCGAACTCCGAGCGGACGACGTCACTCGGTTCTCTCGGATCGACGGCGCGACGCTTCTCGACGTGGAGGGACGGTGCCATGCTGTGGGCGTCATCCTTGATGGCGAAGCCACCGGTGCCGGCGACCCCTCTCGGGGATCTCGGTTCAACTCGTCGCTTCGGTACCAGGCGTCATCTCGCACGGCTGTAGTCGCCGTGGTCGTTTCTGACGATGGCTACGTGGACCTCGTCCCCGATCTCAAGCCCATGGTGAAGCGCTCGGACGTCCAAGCGGCAGTCGAAGCGTTTCGCGACGCCGCGACGGCCGATCCCGTCGAAGGGGAGCGGTTTGCACGCACCCACGATTCGGTGAAGGCGATCTCGTTCTACCTGGATCAAGCGCAGTGCCAGGAAGTGAACGACCTCTACGAGCACGAACAGGACCGGCGCCTTGAGGGAGGAGGGATTGCCATCAGGGAGTCACCGTTGAGGCCCAACCCGCTGATGAACGACTCCTACTTCTTGGAGGAGTGAGGTCACGCTCGCAGCGTCACAGAGAGGCGATGGGGGTCGAAAGCTCGTCGTCGTGACATCGCCGAATTCACGGTGACCGAGGCAACGAGGATCTCGATGAGCTGGCGCTGGAAGTCGATGCCGGATTCCTCCCACGTCGTCACCAGCTCCTCGAAGGTCGAGGGGATCGACGGCATGTCGGCTCGACCGCTGGCGCGCTCGGCCTCTGCCGCTCGAATCTGGTCGTCGAGCTTCGCCTGGCGCGATCGGAAGGTTGCGCGGTCGATGTCGCCCTCGGTGTAGAGGTCGATCAGCCGCTCACGGCGCAGCTGGAGGTCAGCGAGGGCGTCGGAGGCCAACCCAGGCGAGGGCACAGGTGCCAGCTCGGCCATCGCTGCACAAGTCACCGGATCGGCGAGCATGCCGCAGATCAGATCGCGCACGTACGCCTCGAGCCCGTTGGCCTGTATGCGGATGCCGCCGCAGCCACCCATCCCTGGACCCTTCCGGCAGGCGTACGAGCGGCCGCCGTTCTCCCTCGTGAGTGACCGCAGCGCACCGCCGCACTTGCCGCACACGAGGAAGCCGACGAGCGGGTAGGTCCGGCCCTTCCTGGGCTTCGACTTCCGAGGGGCTAGCGCCGCAACGAGTGCGTCGTGACGGTCCTCGTCGATGATCCTCTTCCACTGGCCCTCGCCGACGACCGTGCCGCGGTGCGTCCGGAAGCCGGCGATGCGCGGCGAGGTGAGGATCGACGTCAGCGTCTGGACCGTCCACGCCTTGCCGGTCACCGTCGGAACGCCGGCCTGGTTCCAGTCGGTGCAGATGCTCCACACGGACTCGCCGGCCAGGACGCGGTCGGCCGCCTCCTCGATGCGCGAGACCTCGTCTTCGACGTGCTCGCTCATGTCGCGCGAGTACCCGTACGGCCGGCCACCGCCGATCCGCGGCACGCCTTCCTTCGCTTCCCGGGCGCGCACGGCCTGCATCCGGTCGGACGTCTTCTTGGACTCCTCCCGGTCCATCGCCGAGCGGATGCCGATCTCGAACTCGCTCACCCAGCCGTCGGTCGTGGCCACCGCTCGGTCGGGATCACGCCCGGCTTCCTCGAACGCATCCACGAGCGGTGCCCAGCCGGGTCCGCCGCCCCGTGACAGTCGATCGGTTTTGTAGGCGACGACGCAATCGACCTCGCCCCGCCGGATCAGGTCGAGCAGCTCGCCGAACTTCGGCCGGTTGCGGCCTCGGTTGCTGTAGCCCGACGTCGACGGCGCCTCGACCAGCTCGGCGACGACGTCGAGCTTCAACCGGGCAGCCGCCTCCCGGCACGCCTCGACCTGGACGTCGAGCGACGCCGAGCCCTCCCGAGTGATCGACTGCCGCGCGTAGATCGCGGCTCGACCCCGAAGGGCCATCGCCGGAGACCGGCGATCCGAGCGCGCGCGAGCAGAGGCAGCCATGATCAACGAGTGCGAGATGTCGGCGGCGCGATCGCGCCATCCAAAGCACTAGGTGACGGCCCGCAGGACATCGTTCCGGCGCGAACCGCTGGACATCGTTCCGCCCTCGGAGTCCTCTTCACAGCATGACATCGTTCCGGCGGTCGAGCCCG
>QEUP01000023.1 GCA_003577145.1 Acidobacteriota bacterium
CTCGACCGCCGGAACGATGTCATGCTGTGAAGAGGACTCCGAGGGCGGAACGATGTCCAGCGGTTCGCGCCGGAACGATGTCCTGCGGGCCGTCAGCTACCCTCGCTGCTTCCGGGCTGTGCGGGCGCGCTGTGGCACGGCTGCCCGGTGGGAGTAGCGTGTTGGGATGCCTGGACGCAGACTCGCAGCGCTTGATGCGGGAGAAGGGGATGGCGGGGTATCGATGAGCACCACCGGTTTGCAGCGGGTCACCCTGACAGGGTCCCGGATCCGCCTGGTGGCCCTGTTCGCAGCGATCGGGGTGCTGCTGGTTCCCCTGGCCGGGAGGGTAGAGGCCCAGGAGGAGACGACGACCACGGCCGCCGCAACCGACAGCACCGCGGCGCAAGAGGCCGAGGAGCCGCTGCCCACTGCGATATCACCCGACGCCCAGCCGGTCGAGGGGGGTGTCGGGTCATATGACGCCGCGCCGGTACTGGCGCCGGGCAAGTACGTGCAGGCCTTCCCTCAGCCAGGCGAGAAGTTGTTCGCGGTCGACGTACGAGAGGACGAGGCGATCGATCTCACGGCGGTCCTCGATCGCGGAGCAGCCACCATCGGCAACGAGATGGGGTCGTTTCGCGTCCTCGTTTACAACGAGGGTGCGGCTCCTGCAGGAGACGAGATAGTCGAAGAAGGACCGCTGGCCCTTCAGGTTGTCGCTGCCCGGCTCTTCACAGGGCCGCTCGAAGACGGACGCTACTTCCTGCAAGTCCAGTACAAGGACGAGGTCGGTACGCCGGCGCGGGTGGAGCTCGACATCGCTGTCGTCGATGCCTCCGCACCCAGCACCACCGCGGCACCCCTCACCGTCACGACCGAGGTGGAGGTCAGTTCCGGACCGCCGTTCGTGGTCACGTTGCTCATCGGCATCGTGGTGGGCGCGGTCCTCGGCTTCGGTATCGTGAAGCTCCTCGAGCGCCGCAGGAAGAAGGAGGAGACGGCGCTGGAGAAGGCCCGCCAGGCAGCACTTGACGCCAAGCTGAGCGGGTTCGGCGACGACGAGGGCGGGCCACGCGGCCCGGGTGGACCTGGTACTGCCGCCGGCGCACGTCCACCGGGTGCGGCACTGAGCGAGATGGTGCGCCCTGCCCGCACGGGTGCTCCGACGCCGTCGTGGAGCCCCCACGGTAGGGGTCCCCAACAGCAGCCCCAGTACCCCCAACAGCAGCCCCAGTATCCCCAACAGCCGGAGTACCCCCAGCAGGCGCCGCCGCAGGGTCAGCCTCAGCCTGGTTACGCCGAGCCCCAGTACCCCCAACAGCAGCCCCAGTACCCCCAACAGCCGGAGTACCCCCAACAGCCCGAGTACCCCCAGCAGCAGCCGGAGTACCCCCAACAGCCCGAGTACCCCCAACAGCCGGAGTACCCCCAGCAGCAGCCGGAGTACCCCCAACAGCCCGAGTACCCCCAGCAGCAGCCCGAGTACCCCCAGGAGCCGGGAGGATCTGGATCCGAGGAGCCGGGCGGGGTCGGGGACGAAGGCCGTCCGCCTGAGTAGCAGGTCCCGCGAGGAACGGCGCCGGGGGTGAGCCGCACTCCCTCCCAGGCCCGGGTGCTCGGCGGCACCGTCGTCGCCGTTGTGAGCTCGGTGCTCCCGGCGTTCCTGGTCGGGGCCCTGTCGGTCGAGCTGCGCGACTCGCTCGGCTACGACGAGTCGGCGGCCGGGCTGCTGCTGGCGTCGTTCTTCGGGGCCGGCGCGTTGTCGTCGGTGTTCATGGGGCGCATTTCCGAGCGGGTCGGCAGCCTGCTGTTCCTGCGGTGGGCTGCGCTGCTGACGCTGCTCGTGCAACTCGGCATCGCGCTGCTCGTTCAGTCCTACACCGCGCTGTTGGTCGGTCTGCTGGTCGCGGGCCTGGTGAACGCAATCGCCCAACCGGCGGCAAACGTGGCCGTAGCCCGTCACGTTGCGGTGTCCCGCCAGGGGCTCGCGCTGGCGATCAAGCAATCGGCCATGCCGGCGGCATCGCTGATAGCAGGTGCGTCACTTTCTGCCCTGGTGACAGCCTACGGATGGCAGGTGGGCTTCGGTGTGGGCGTGGTTGTGGCCGCCACAGCCCTGGTCGTCCTCCCTGCGCGGGCACCGGAGATCACGTTCAACGGTCGTGGCCGCCCTGCGGAGGAAGCTGACGAGCGTGACGCGCCTCTGCGTGCCTTGGTGATGCTGTCAGTGGCAGTCGGCCTGGGGGCCGCAGCCGGGGTCGGGCTCGTGGGGTTCCTCGCCGAGTCGGCCGCGGGCGCCGGCTTGGCACCTGAGGTGGTCGGACCGCTCTACGCCTGCGGCAGCGCCCTCACCATCGTGGTACGACTCGTTGCCGGCAGGTCGGCGGATCGCCGGCCTCGAAGCAGCATCGGCGTGGTTGTCACGATGCTCGGACTCGGGGCCGCGTCGTTCCTCGTCCTCGCGATCCCCGCAGGGTGGGCACAGATCGCCGGTGCCCCGCTGGCGTTCGGTGCCGCCTGGGGCTGGCCGGGGCTCTTCAACCTCTCGGTCATCCGCACCAACCCGGTGGCTCCCGGCCGGGCAACCGGCGTGACCCAGACGGGTACCTACGTCGGGGCGATCGTGGGACCGTTGCTGTTCGGCATGCTGATCGACGTCTGGTCCTACAGCGCGGCCTGGATTGCGGCCGCCGCGCTGGCTTGGGGTTCGGCCCTTGCGATGCTCTACAGCCGTGCCATCATCCGACGGGCCCGGGCGACGGGCGAGATGCCTTCCGCACCTGCGCACCTCCCTCGTCCGGCAGCCGGCTGAGCGGGCGGTTCAGACTATGCGGCTCTGGTGGCCCACCCAGTAGCGATCCTTGAGCACCCGCTTGTAGAGCTTGCCGGTCGGATGGCGCGGCAACTCCGCCTCGAAGTCGACCGTGCGCGGGCACTTGACGTGAGCGAGGTTGGCGCGGCAGTACTCGATGAGCTCCTGTTCCAACTCGGGTCCGGCTCGGTCCATGTCAACGGGCTGGACGACAGCCTTCACCTGCTCCCCGAACTCGTCGTCGGGTACGCCGAACACGGCGACGTCGTAGACCGCAGGATGCATCGTCAAGACGTTCTCGGCTTCCTGGGGATACACGTTCACCCCGCCGGTGATGATCATGTAGGCATGGCGGTCGGTGAGGTACAAGAAGCCGTCCTCGTCGGTGTAACCCACATCACCGAGCGTGGACCATCCCTCGGCGTTGCGGGCCGAGGCGGTCTTTGCGGGATCGTTGTGGTACTCGAAGGTCGCTCCACCTCCGAAGTAGACGGTGCCCGTCTCACCCAGGGGCACCTCCTCGCCGTCCTCGCCCACGATGTGCAGTTCTCCGAGGAGTGGTTTGCCGACGGTGCCCTTGTGGGCCAGCCAGTCCTCGGGGCCGGCGTAGCAGAATCCGTTGCCCTCCGTACCGGCGTAGTACTCGTGGAGCACCGGTCCCCACCAGTCGAACATCTGCTCTTTGACGGGGATGGGACACGGCGCGGCGGCGTGAACGGCGACGCGGAGGCTCGACAGGTCGTACTTGTCACGGATCGACGGGTCGAGCTTGAGCATCCTCACGAACATGGTCGGGACCCACTGGCTGTGCGTCACCCGCTGGCGTTCGATCAGCTCCAGCGCCCCTTCGGGATCGAAGTGCTCCATCACCACAACGGTCCCACCCGCTCGCTGGATACCCATGCAGAAGCGCAGCGGGGCGGCGTGATACAGGGGCGCGGGTGAGAGGTAGACGGTGTCGGAGGAGATGCCGAAGAGCCCCTCGAGCAACAGCTGAAGTGGTCCCGGGGTGCCCAACGCCTTTCCCGGGAGGGGCACCTTCACGCCCTTCGGCCGGCCGGTCGTACCCGACGAGTAGAGCATGTCCATGCCCTCGAGCCGGTTGTCCAACGGGGTCGGGGAGGCCTCGGCAACCACCTGCTCGTACGGCTCGTGGCCCGGGAGAGGGCCGTCGAGCACGAGCCGAAGCTCCACCCGGGGCGTCTCGGCGATGATGTCGGCGCCGACCTCGGCCATGTGGCGCGAGGTGATGAACGCACGTGCCCCGCAGTCGTTGACGATGTAGGCGACCTCGGGTGGTGTGAGCCGGGAGCTGATGGCCGTGTAGTAGAGGCCCGCGTAGTGGGCACCCCACGCGATGGCCAGGAAGTGCGGGTGGTTCTCGAGGCAGAAGGCCACATGATCCCCGGGTTGCATACCGGCAGCCCGGAACACACGTGAGAGCCGATTAGCCTCCTCATCGAGGTCCCGGTAGGTGATCACCGAGCCTGACGTGGCCATGATGTAGGCGGGTTCATCTCCCCTCTCATCGAGCTGCGCTCCTGGAAACACGACGGCCCTCCCTTCTCTGGTAGCCCCACCCTGTCATGGCACCGCCAGGTGCTCCAAGAAGTGAAGCGGCAGGTCGGCCGGTACAGTCGACTCATGCCATCACTGCGCACCCTCGCGAGGCGCCGGCCGAGAACGGCGTTCGTGCTCAGCGGTGGAGGCAACCTGGGTGCACTGCAGGTCGGGATGCTTCGTGCGTTGGCCGAGCGCCACGTCGTCCCCGATCTGGTCCTCGGGTGCTCTGTCGGGGCATTGAACGGTGTGGCGTTCGCTGCTGAGCCCGAGCTGTCCGGGGTACGCAGGCTCGAGGCGTTGTGGCTGAGCATCACCAGCGACAGTCTCATGCCGTCGTCGTGGCTGCCGGCGACGTTCCAGCTTGCCCGCAAGGGTGAGTCCCTCCACGGGAACGAGGGCCTCGTCGAGACCATCAACCGCATCCTCGAAGTCCAGAGGTTCGAGGAGCTGACGGTTCCGTTCCAATGCGTTGCCACCGACCTCGACTCTGCAACCGAGAGCTGGTTCGACGAAGGCGAGTTGCTCCCGGCGCTGCTGGCTTCGGCGGCCCTGCCCGCCGTGTACCCGGTGGTTCACATCGACGGCCGGCGCTACATGGACGGCGCGATCGTCAACGACATCCCTTTGAGCCGGGCCGTCGCGCTCGGGGCTCGTCGCATCTATGTCCTCCATGTCGGCCAATCGGGGCGGCCGCGCGGCGAGATCAAGAGGCCATTGGATGCGGCCGTCATCGCCTACTGGATCGCCCGCCAGAGCAGGCTCGCGCGCGACCTGAGTGCGGTCCCCAGGAACACCGAGGTGCTGGTGCTGCCGCCAGGTGAGCGGCCGCAGATCCGCTACGACGACTTCAGTCACACCCAGGAGTTGATGACGCACGGCTACCTGTCGACTTCCCGGTACCTCGATGCGCGGGTGGGGCATCACCGCGCGCTTCCAGGCGAGCATGACCTCGGCGAGTCTGCGTGAGGCCGGTGAGGACGCCGACGTCACATCCCTCTAATCTCGGGGAATGGACGACACCGAAGTTCCCTTCCCCGAGACCGGTCGGAGCGGCGACGACATCCTCGAGCAACTGCGGTCCGAACGGGCCGAGGACATCGACTGGAAGAGCGGTCGGGCGTTCAGCCTCGTCTACAACGTCGACGAGGAAGACCATGAGCGATTGCTCGAGACGGTGGGCGCGATGTTCCTCCACGAGAACGCCCTCAACCCTTTCAAGTACCGAACCCTCATGCGCATGGAACGCGAGGTCGTCGCCATGGCGGCCTCGCTCTTCGGGAGCCCACCGAGGGCTGGATCCATGTCGTCGGGAGGGACCGAGAGCATCTTCCTCGCGGTGCACACCGCGCGCCAGGTTGCCCGTGACCGCGGTGTCGAGAAGCCTCAGATCCTGACTGCCACCACCGCGCATCCGGCTTTCGCCAAGGCCTGTCACTACCTCGACGTCGAGCAGGTTCGGCTTCCCGTAGGCGGGGACGGTCGAGCAGAAGCCGACGCCTTTGCCGACCACATCGGTACCCGAACAGCGCTGGTCGTGGGCTCGGCGCCGTGCTACCCGTTCGGGGTCATCGACCCCATCCCCGACCTCGCCGCGCTGGCAGTCGAGAACTCGACCCTGTGCCATGTCGATGCCTGCCTCGGTGGATGGCTGCTGCCGTTCTGGGAGCGGCTCGGGGAGGATGTGACGCCATGGGACTTCCGCGTCGAAGGCGTGACATCGCTGTCGGCCGACATCCACAAGTACGGCTACTGCTTCAAGGGGGCGTCGGTGGTGCTCTACCGCGACCGCGAGCTACTGGAGAAGCAGCACTTCGTCTACGACGATTGGCCCGGCGGCCTGTACGCGTCGGCTACAGCGGCCGGCACGAGGTCAGGTGCGCCCATAGCCGGTGCCTGGGCCACCATCACCCACCTTGGAGTGGACGGTTATCTCCGGCTTGCCCGACGGGTGCAGCAGGGCACGAGGGGTTTCATGGACGCGATCCGCTCGATCGAGGAACTGGAGATCACAGCGGAACCCGACATGTCGGTGTTCGAGTTCGGCTCCCGCGTTGACGACATACAGGCCATCGGCGACGTGATGGATGACCGAGGGTGGCACCTCGACCGGCAACAGGGGGGATTACACGTCATGATCTCTCCGGGGCACGACCGTGTGGTCGACGACTTCGCGAGTGATCTGCGAGCCGCGGTCGCCGACCATGGCGAAGCCAGGGGAATCGAGGCGATCTACGGGAGTGTCTCCTGACGTTCCGTCGCTTCAGCGGAGCGGTCCTGACCGGTGGAGCGAGCCGGCGAATGGGAGTCGACAAGGCGACCCTCGTCGTCGGCGGCCGACCGCTGGCGCTCCGGGTTGCCGGCGCCCTCGAGGCGGCGGGTGCGGGCGAGGTCTTCGCGGTCGGAGGCGACGCCGAGATACTCTCCGACCTCGGTCTCGAGGTGGTGCCTGACAGGTATCCGGGTCAGGGACCGCTCGGTGGTCTGATCACCGCCATCGCCTCGGCGAGCAATGATGCCGTCGTCGTGACGGCCTGTGACCTGCCGTCGGTCAACGCCGAGACGATCGTGGAGGTGCTGGAGGCGCTCGGCTCGTTCGACGCTGCCGTGCCGGTGCTCAGCTCGGCCCGCCAGTTCCTCTGCGGCGCCTACCACAAGCGGTGCCTGGGTCCGCTGTTGGCGGCGTTCGAGGCGGGTGAGCGTTCGATCCACCGATCGCTGGGGCACCTCGAAGTCGTCGAGGTGAGCGGCCTGGACCCTGCATCGCTCCGCGACGCCGACACGCCCGGCGACCTGGAGCGGGGATGAGCCCGGGCCGAGGCGGCACCGCTGCCCGGTAACCTGCATGGAAGGTGAGATCGTGCAAGGAGCGCCAGTGGAAGTACCCGAGATCGGCGTCGAGGAGGTGGGCGGGACCGGAGATGACTTCACCGTGATCGATGTACGCAACCCCGACGAGTATGTGGAGGCGCATGTACCAGGGGTGACGCTCATCCCGCTCTCAGAGCTGGCAGATCGTATCGCGGAGGTCCCGACAGACCGCCGCGTGTACGTGATCTGCCGCTCCGGCCTTCGCAGTGAGACGGCTGCGAGGTACATGATCGAGCATGGGATCGACGCTACGAACGTGGCTGGCGGCATGCTGGCATGGATCGATGCCGGCAAGGCTGTCGAGGCCGGGCCGGGCTGAGCTCACAGGACCCGGATCCCAGTGTCTGAGCACCGGATCGTCGAAGCCGACGATGAGTTCGCGATGGTCATCGACCGACTCCGGCAGCAACCCGCCTACGCGATAGACACCGAGTTCCATCGCGAGCGGAGCTACTACCCGCGGGTCGCCCTCGTACAGCTCGCCTGGGAAGAGGAAGTAGCGCTCGTCGATCCCCTCTGCGTCTCGCTCGAAGCGCTCGCCGAGCTGTTCTGCGAGGACAACACGGCCGTCCTTCACGCCGCGGGGCAGGATCTGGAGGTGTTCGACAGATGCGTGGGCTCAGCTCCTCGTCGTATCTTCGACACACAGGTAGCCGCGGGGTTCCTCGGAATGACCAGTCCCTCGCTGGCCTCCCTCCACGACCGCGAGCTGGGCACTCGCCTGCCCAAGGGCGACCGTCTCACGGACTGGATGCGCCGCCCCCTCACGAGTGCGCAGCTCGACTACGCCGCGTCGGACGTGGCTCACCTTCTCGAGATCTACGAGCGGGTGGTTCGACAGCTGAGCGAGCGTGGCCGGCTCACCTGGGCACTGGCTGAGTGCGAGGAGCTGCTCGATGCGCCCCGAGGCCAGCGCGACCCTGAGCTCGCCTGGAAGCGGATCAAGGAGGCACGCCACCTGAGAGGTCAGGCACTCAGCACCGCCCAGGGTCTGGCGGCGTGGCGTGAGCGTACCGCCGCCGACTCCGACCAGCCGGTGAGGTTCGTTCTCTCCGACCTGGGACTGGTGGGGATTGCTCAGCATCGTCCAGGCACCCTGAAGGAGCTGAAGAGGATCCGTGGAGTCGACGAGCGCCACCTGCGAGGCGCGCAGGGCAATCAGATCTTGGAGATCGTGAGGGAGACCGATGGCATAGAGCCGAGGAGGGACAAGACGACCAAGAACACGGAGCTGTCCAAGGATCTGAGGCCGGCGGTGTCACTGGTCTCGGCGTGGGTGAGTCAGATCGCGCGTGACAACCAGATAGACACCGCACTGCTGGCGACTCGAACCGACCTGGAGGCCCTCCTGCGCGGTGACGAGGATGCACGCCTGGCCCAAGGCTGGCGGGCGGACTTGGTGGGCGAACCGGTTCGCTGCTTGGTCGGTGGGGAGGCCTCGCTGGCGTTCGACGGCCACGGATCCCTGGTCTTGGAGGCCCGCTCTCGTCGCCTGCTGGACGGCTGAGCACCCGTCAGGAGATCGCCGCCGCGACGAACCCGCCGCCGGCGACGACCAGCAGCAGCGCCACCCCGACCGATACGAACAGCAGATCGCGTCGCCGCCACCACCTGATGATGAGCCAGGCGATGCGCACCAGCGGCGCGGCGACGAGCAAGGCTGCTGTGGCTATGGCGAACGATTTGTCGAGCGGGGAGGGGGCGAACGTCGCGGCCACTGCCAGGAGGAAGGCAAGCAGCGTCGCGACGCGTAGGAACCAGACCAGTGGTTGATACCGGACCGAGCGGGGGTCGAAAGGGCGGAGGTCCTCGGTGCTCACTGGCCCACCCTCATGCCTGCACCAACAAGACGGCACTGACGACGACGAGGAGAGCGGAGAGAACAGCTCTGACCATGACCACGCTGAGGGCGCGCTGTACCGAGGCTCCCACCACACCGCCGAGTAGGCCTCCGGCGACGACCGCGGCCCCGGCCACCCAGTCGACCCGTCCCTGGGCAGTGAAGACCAGGAGTCCTGCCGCAGCAGTGATCCCGACGCTGAACGTGGAGGTTGCCGCAGCGACCTTGACTGGTACGTGCATGATCTCGCGCATGACGGGTGTCTTGATGAAGCCTCCACCGACCCCGGCCAGCCCGGCCACCAGACCCGACAGCGCCATGAGCACCAGGCCCAGGGGAATGCGTCGAGCTTGGTAGGGGACGATCCCGCTCTCACTGCTGTACTGTCCTGCCAGCGTGCCGGGCCACTCCCCGGGCACTTCGTGTGCGAAGGCGGCGCGCGGAAGGTTGCGGATCCGCCGACGCGTGACACCGGCAATCGCGCTGGCCAGGGCCACGGCTGCGAGGACGCGGGTCAGGGCGGTAGCGTCCAAGTGCACCGACACGAGTGCTCCCAGGATCGCGCCCGCGGAGGCGCTGGTCTCGATCGTCACGCCCAACCGCTGGTGCACCAGGCCCTCGTCGAGTTGTCCAGCCGACGCTGCCAGGGAGCCGGCTGCAACAGACAGCAGGCCCAGCGGCGCCGCTTGCGCCGGCTCCACCCCGGCGAGCACCAGTGCGGGAACGAGGATCACCGCTCCGCCGATGCCGCCGAGGGTGCCCACCGCTGCGGTGGCGACGCCGAGACCGAACAGGCCCGGCAGGGTGATCACCGTTCCGTTCCGGAGATCATGGCCCCGGGGTGAGGGCTGCGTTGGCGGGGATCTGAGGCAAAGGGGTCGAAAGTGGTTGAGAGCGGCGATTGTGGCGTAGGCCCAGGCCGACGATAGAGTGGTTGGTCCCAGTCGTGGAATCGTACGTGGGAGCTGTCTTGTGAAGAAGGGTCGCCATCGGCGCTTCCAAGAAGCTCGGGCATTGAAACGCCAGGATCTCGATAGCGATTCGCTCAGTGAGATCGAGTCATTGCTCGATGAAGAAGAGGACGTCTACGAGGCCGGCGTCGTCGAAGACGGCGGCATCGCCTTCGCGCCCGCCAGGGATGTGGCCGGTAACGGGGACTCCGACAACGCTGAACCAGACAACGGTGACCCGGATGACGGTGAACCGGATGACGGTGGCTCCGATCACGGTGGTTCACACGACCGTGCCGAAGACGAGGACGGCGACGGCGACGACTGGCGCAAAGAGGTCGAGCAGTACCTGAACGACTCACACGATTGACCACCAGCCGGTAGCGACGAACCGTGCGAAGCCCGCTCGATGGTCGTTCAGCCACCGGTTTCGTCGAGGATCTCGTCGAGCTTGACGATCTCGGACGCGAGGACTACTCCGATGAAGTACCCGTCGGCATCGGTCACCGCAAGAGTCTCGACGTCGGATTCATCCATGGCAGCAACGGCGTCTCGTAGGGTCCACGAGGGGCGACCGGCGGGCAGGTCCGTGCGCATATGAAGGTCGACGGTCTCGTTGTCCCACGACGAGCGATCGACCCCAGAGATCTCCTCGAGGCTGCACATACCCAGATAGCGGCCACCGTCGACCACCGGCACAGTCCGTTCGCGCCGTCCCATGACGTGAGCCCAGACGAATTCCGTCACCGTGGCGTCCGGTGGGACGGTCAGCACGTCTGTCGTGAGGGCGGAGGTTATCGGGAGGGTGAAGCGTCGCTCGAGGTGCCCAAGGCGGCGCCTGCGCTGGAAGGTGGACACCGACGACTCTCCGGCGACCAGCTGCGATACTGCAGCCGCGATCAGTGCCGGGACCACATAGCGTTCGCCGACCGACACCTCGGTAAGGATCTGGCCCACGCCCGTCGTCGTCTCGGCGACGAACATGACGGCTGCGATCGGTGTCCGATAGCCGGCACCCAGGAACGCAGCAACCCCGAGTACGGGGAAGAGACCGGATTCAGGTTGGCCCACCAGACCAGCGACCAGTCGCCCGAGGAGGGCACCCTGGACGGTCAAGGGGATGAAGACGCCGCCTACGCCGCCCGCGGCAAGGGTCGTGAAGCTCGCGATCATGCGAAGCACGAAGAGAAGAGCAACGACGGCTACAGCCTCGTCCTGAAGGGCTACCCAGTCGACGGCTCCGTAGCCAGGCCCGGCCGTAAGGGGTGCGTCGTAGACGGCTACAGATGCCACGATCAGGCTGCCGAGGACCACACCGCCGAGGGCGACCCTCCACCCGACCCCGAGAGCCGCTGAGATCGACTTCGCCCGGCGGATGAGCCAGGCGAATCCTCGGCCGCCCAGACCCGCCAGCAGTCCGATGAGTGCGGCTCCGCCCAGCTCCTTCAGGCCCAGGCTCGGAACTATGCCCCGCCCGAGCGTCAGCACCGGCTCCGTACCGAGGACAGCCACGAAGGTCAGGTAGCTGCTGGCGGAGGCGAACAGCGCCGGCAGGAGCGCATGCGGGCCGATGTCGTCGCGGTAGGGGACCTCGACGGCGAAGATGACCGCGGTAGCAGGAGTCCTGAAGATCGCGGCTATCGCCGCAGCAGCCCCGGCGGTGAGCAGCATGTTGGCCTCGTCGCGGGTGAAGTACTTGCGGAGCCAGTTCTGGAGTTGCTCCCCGATGGTTGATCCGGCGTAGATCGACGGACCCTCGAGACCCAGCGAACCGCCGAACCCGATCGTGGTAATACCAGCGATCATCTTTCCCGGGAGCTCGCGCAAGGAGAGCCGGGTGTGACGCTCATGGAAGGCCTGCACGTACAGTTCGGAGGTGGCCGGGGTTGTCCCGTTAGCCAGGTAGCGCAGGGACAACGCTGCTAGGGCGAGGCCGACTGCGGGGGCGCCCGCCTGCATCCAGAGTGGCCACTCGACGAAGCGCTGCAGGATGAGGTCGACGGTCACGTAGTCGAAGCCGGCAACGACGAGACCCACGATCACGCCTGTGGCGGCCGAAGCCGCCGGTACGCGTGCGGCTGGATGCCGGGCTAGCGTGCGGAGTCGCTCTCTCACCGTCCTCCATTTCTACAGCAGAGGGACTCCGCAGATGGGACGCGCGGGTCGGGCAGTACCTGAACGACTCACACGATTGACGATCAAAGCGGTGGGGAGCCTGGACTCAGCCAGCGTGGGTAGCTCCCTGGATGGCGAGCTCCACGGCCGCCTCGACGTCACGGCGGCTCGTGACCAGGGCGTGAGGTCTGCCGGAGGCACGGGCTGCCAGCGCGGCTTCGGCCCGCGACGGACTGCGCGCGTGTGCCTTCTCCGGCACATCGAGAAGGACATCGCCCACGAGGATCCCGTGAAGCCGGGAGTGGTCACCCCGCACACGTGGATGGATGTAGCGGATGGGGCCGGCTTCGAGGGCACCGTCGATGGCCCTGAAGGCCGGTATGTCGATTCCTCGGCGCTCCAACGACTCGGCTACAGCGAGCACCACGTTGTGCTGGGACTTGGTGCGGTGATCGCAGAAAGGGAGGAGGTCGGGCCCACGGAGGGGCTCGACGCTTCGGTCCAGCATCTCGAACGCCGGGTGATAGGTCCGGCTGCGTCGGCCCGACAGCGCACGCTTGAGGTCGCGCGCAGCGGGGCGCTCCCGCGGTACCGATGCGAGGGAGCGGTGCTCCAGATACCGCTGGGCCCGGAAGCCGTTCAGCCGGGCAGCCCGCAGGGTCTCGTCGTCGTAGTCAGCCGCAGGTATGGCATCGGCTGCCCTGCCCGCATCCCGCACAGAGAGCAAGGCCATCACCAGGAGCCGGTTCTCCACGATGTCATATCCGCGGGAGGGAGCAGCACAGACGAGAACGTCATCGAGTCCATAAGAGGAGGCCCGTGCCGACATCGTCTCGCTCCAGAGCACCGGCCCGCGCAACTCGCCCTGGCAACGCTGCGGTCGCGTGGTCATGGTTATGGAGAGGGATCGGATCGTGCGCGGCATCTCGTCGAGGAGCCGGACTGCCTCGTCGGAGGTTGCCAGCAGGGTGCCGGCCAACTGCCGTACCACACTGGGCGACAGGCCCAGCAGCGCATCGACGACCTCGTGCAGCACGTAGGGCCTCGCTACCCTGCGCCAGATCTCGTTCGTGGAGTCAGCCATCCGGGCCACCCCGGCTCAGACCACCAGCTCCACCCCGAGGATCTCGGCGATGGTTCGCTGAGCTTCCGAGCGTTCGGGTGGGTCCATGTGCTGGGCAACGGTCCGGTAGAGCGAAGTCGCCTTGCTGTCGTCCATCCCCTCGAACTGCGGCAGGAAGTACGCGTAGAAGACCTCGTAGAGCACGCGCGATTCGCTGACACCGTCTTGCAGGCGCCGCTCGGCGTACTTCGCGGCGTCGATGTAGATGGCGGGGCCCAGATCGCTGAAGTTCCTGAGTGCGAGCAGGTGGGAGACGATGGAACCGGGACCGGCGAGCAGCTTCTCGTAGGACTCGTCGGATGGGGTTCCCACCTCGATGAAAGCGAATCTGCGCATGAGTGCGTAGGACATCTCGAAGAGGAGGTTCTTGTCGAACACGTTCATCGTGGCGACGATTCGCCAGGCTGCCGGAAGCCTGATGACGTCGGTGTTCTCCGGCGGCTCGAGGCCGGCAGGCACCAAGGAGATGGGCCGCGTCTTGCCGAGCCTCTTGAAGGGCAGGACGACTGCCGAGCCGGACAGCACGGTGAACAGCTGGCCGAAGGCACGATCGAAGTTGGATCGGTTGAGCTCGTCGATGACGAGCCACCTGCCGGTCTCGATGGCTTCGACGAACAGCCCCGCCCGGAAGATCAGACCCTCTGCGGTCGGCTGGAGTCCGCCGATGGTCTCGAACGTCGTCCATTCGGTCGTTGCGGTCGTCGGGAGGTAACCGGTGCACAGCATGGACTTCTGCGCGACCTCGGCGGTGAGGTACGCGAGAGTCGTCTTTCCCGTGCCGGGCGGACCGGTGAGTATGACGTGCTTGCCCGCGTCGATGGCCGCGACCATCTGGTCACACACGTAGTCCGGAAAGTACATGCCGGCGTCGATGGCGGCCCGGCTCAGCTGCTCGGCGGTAAATGGGCGCATCGACCCACCTGTCGACCGGTCTGGGCTGCGACTTGAGCGCCAACCCCGTGGCCCGTGCTCAGGTCGTGCGTGCCCCGCGCGGGTGGGGGAGGAAATGGACCTCTTCACGGTGCCGCAGGTGGTTCGCCAGGAGACGGTATGGCTCCTCGCCCACGAGGGCGACCAACTCGTCCTTCAACGCCCGGTAGACCGGGCGGCGGCCCACGAAGGCCAGGTCCGAATCGGTGCACCACCAGTGGAACTCGCTGCCACCGTCGCCCCAGTCGTAGCGCTTCCACTCCCGGACCGTGAACGTCACATGGCCGTTCTCGTCGGTCTCCTCGGTCAGACGGAGTGGCAGCTGCCAGCAGACGTCGGGCTTCCACTCGAGGGGCGGCTCGTCGGCCTCGTCAGCGCCACGGTGCAACGCGCAGCCGGCTCCACCTGGGAAGCCGGGACGGTTCAAGAAGATGCAGGCGTCGTCCACCAGGCGTGCCACCCATTCACCATCATCGTTCTTGAAGATGGGGCCGCCCAGTTCACGCGCCGCGGCCCGATGCTGCCATTGCTTGTTGTCGAGGCGCTTGGCCGCTCTGCGGACTCGTTGGCGGTCCTCCTTGTCGGCAAAGTGAGCGCCGTAGGAGCAGCAGCCCTGCTCGAGCCCGGGAGCCGGTCCGTCGAGCACCCCGGGGCACCCGTTCCCGTAGATGCAGGTCCAGTTGCTCAACATGAACGTGACATCGAACAGCCAGGTGTCGCCGTCACTGTCCTCGAATGAGATCCAGTCATGCACATCGGCTGGCTCTGAGCCGTGCTTTCGGCGCGTCATGTTCTCGGATCCGTTGTCTGAGGCCATCACCGGCGAGGTTAACCCTGATCATTCACGGTGACCGCCCCATCCGGGTGTTGAGCGCGGCGCTCACCCAACGCGCCAGACTGGTTGCCAGTGTCAGCCACTTCCGAGAACAGCGACACACCGCTGGTTGACGACCTGAGGGCGGTGCTTGGCCGCGATCGGGTCACCGTCAGCGGTACCGAGCGCCGCCTCTATCGCACCGACGCCGCCCACCAGCGGGGTGATACGCCGGCTGTGGTGTGCTTCCCGTCGACCACCGAGGAGGTCCGCTCGGTCGTGCTCGTGTGCCGCAAGCACGGCCGGCCATTCGTCCCACGTGGTTCTGGTACCGGCTTGGCGGGCGGCGCGGTGCCGGTCGGCTCTCCTGTGGTGATCGTGACGACGCGGATGAACCGCGTTGTCGACGTTGATCTCGAGGAACGCGTTGCTTGGGTTCAGCCGGGGGTGTTGAACCTCGATCTGACGAACCTGGTCAGGCCGCTGGGGTTTCATTTCGCGCCGGACCCGTCGAGTCAGCAAGCCTGCACGATCGGCGGGAACGTCGCCACCAACTCGGGTGGCCCGCACTGTCTGCGGTATGGCGTCACCAGTGCCCACGTCGTCGGGTTGGAAGTGGTCCTGCCGGACGGGGAGGTCGTGGAACTGGGTGGCCCCGAAGCCGAGCCAGCCTGTTTCGACCTGCGGGGAGCGTTCATCGGCAGCGAGGGGACGATGGGGATCACGACCCAGGTGGCGGTGCGACTGACGCCGAACCCGCCAGCGGTGATGACGTTGCTGCTTGCCTTCGACGATCTCGACGCGGCGGCAGGATGTGTCAGTGGGATCATCGCCAGCGGGATCATCCCGGCCGCATTGGAGATGATGGACGGCGAGATGGTGTCAGCTGTCGAGGACTTCGTCGGCGCCGGTTATCCGCGCGACGCCACGGCGGTGCTCCTCGTCGAGGTGGAGGGTCTGCCAGGTGGTGTCGCCGACGAGGCAGAGCGGGTCTCGGGTGTCGGGTACAGCTTCGGCGCCAGGTCGGTACGGATCGCCGAGGACGAGGCTGAGCGCAACTTGCTGTGGAAGGGCCGCAAGACCGCCTTCGGCGCAGTGGCGCGCATCATGCCCGACTACTACCTGCACGACACGGTCGTACCCCGCAGCCGGCTGGTTGACGTCCTCAGGAAGGTGAGGGAGATCGCTCGTCGGCACCGGCTGTTGGTGTTCAACGTCTTCCACGCCGGAGACGGCAACCTGCATCCGCTGCTGGTGTTCGACGCGAGAGAGGCCGGTGTGGCAGAACGCGTGCACGCTGCCGGTGGCGAGATCGTCGAGGTCTCCCTGGCAGCGGGCGGGGTGCTGTCGGGCGAGCACGGGATCGGGCTCGAGAAGCGCGAGTACATGGCGCAGATGTTCACCCAGGACGACCTCGACGCCCAGGCAGCGGTGCGAATGGCGTTCGATCCCGCCGGGCTCGCCAATCCCGGCAAGGTCCTTCCTGCGGGGTCGCGCTGCGGTGAGCTGGGCGACCTACCCGCAGGGGCGTGGATTTGAGGCCGGTGTCGCGTAAGCGCGACGAGCCTCTCCTCGCCTTCAAGGCCGAGGTGGGTGCCAGCGGGCCCGTGACGGCCGTGGGTGGTCGCACCCAATGGGAGGTCGGCGGCGGTGTCCTGCCCGAGGCCCGCGAGGTGATGGCACCGGCGGGAGTCGTCTCCTTCGAACCCGCCGACATGGTCGTCCGGGTACGGGCCGGCACCGAAGCCCGCGTTCTGGACCTGGTTCTGGCCGAGGCGGGCCAGATGGTTGCCCTGCCCGACGAGCCCGGGGCGACGGTGGGTGGCCTGTTGGCAGTCGGTCACAGCGACGTCACCCGACTGGGTTTCGGTGCGGTTCGCGAGACGCTGCTCGAGGCGACCTATGTCTCGAGCGGAGGTCGCCTCGTCACCGCTGGCGGACCTACGGTCAAGAACGTCAGCGGGTTCGACCTCTGCCGGCTCCTGGTCGGCTCGTTGGGTCTGCTCGGATTCCTGGGAGAGGTTGTGCTGAGGACGCGTCCCCGACCCGCAGCCACGCGCTGGCTCACCGGAGTCGCCGATCCGTTCAAGCTGCTGCGATCGCTGTACTGGCCCACCTCGCTGCTCTGGGACGGTGCGCGGGTGTGGCTCCGCCTCGACGGAAATCCGGTAGACGTGGATGCGGACACGAGACTGGCCGAGGGCGAGGGCCTCCAGCTCTGCGACGGGCCACCTCCTCTGCCACGATTTCGCCACTCGGTTCGACCGGCTGCCCTACGCGATCTCAACCGGGACTCCACCTTCATCGCCGAGGTCGGCGTTGGGGTCGTCCACTCGGCCGAGCCACCCCCCGGACGGGAGCTCGAACCGGCGCTCGCCGAGCTGCATCGACGCCTGAAGCGGCAGTTCGATCCAACCGGCAGGCTCAACCCCGGACGGCGTGTGGGAGGTTCGTGGTGAACCTCGGGATCGACGAAGACGAGCTCGCCAGCTGTGTGAACTGCGGGTTGTGCCTCCCGCACTGTCCCACCTTTCGCGTCACGGGAGCGGAACCGCTCTCGCCGCGCGGCCGGATCTCGGCCATGCGAGGGGTGCAGGTCGATGGGGAAGTCGTCGACGGGGCGTTCGTGGAGGTGATCGAGACATGTGTGCAGTGCCTCGGCTGTGAGACCGCCTGCCCGTCCGGTGTGCCGTTCGGCGCCCTGATGGGGGCCACCAGGGCGAGCCTGGCCTCGAAGCGTCGCAGCGGCCATCAGTCACGCCTCACGCGCGCCGCGCTGGGCCTGTTGGGGGCTCACGGGGCCGTGCTCGCAGGCGCAAGAGCGTTGGCGCTGGGCCAGCGACTGAGGGTCGTTCCCAGGCGTGTGCCGCTTCCGCTTCTGCCGTTGCGCCAGGAGCGGCTTCGGAGCACCGGGTCAGACGTGTGGTTGTTCACCGGCTGCGTGATGGACGCGGTGCAGCGCGACATCCACCAGGCCAGTATCCGGGTGCTCGATCGAATGGGGCTGGGTGTGTCCCTCCCTGGCAACGAGGCATCCTGTTGTGGGGCCCTCTCCGAACATGCCGGCTTGACGGACCAGGCCAGGCGGATGGCCTCGGGAGTGATGAAGGCGATGCCCGGTGAGTCGCCCATCGTCGTGAACAGCGCCGGTTGCGGTGCGGCATTGAAGAACTACGGCCAACTCCTCGCCACCGGCGAGGCCGAGCGCTTCTCGGCGCGTGTGCACGACATCTGCGAGTTCCTCGCGCAGCGGAAGACAGCACTCCCGCCCCCGAGCTCGGCGAGGCGAACCACAGTGGCAGTGCAGGACCCGTGCCATCTCCGTCATGTCCAAAAGCTCCATGAGAGTGTTCGAGCCGTGCTGCAGCCATATGCGCGTCTGATCGAGCTCGACGACGAGGGCCTCTGTTGTGGCGCGGGGGGCTCGTTCTCGATCCTTCATGCGGATCTGGCCGTTGCCGTCAGGGAGCTGAAGCTGCGAGCGATCGAGCGCAGCGGGGCGGCTCTCGTGGTGAGCGCCAACCCTGGTTGCTCGTTGTTCCTGCAGGCAGCCGGGGTCGATGTCGTGCACCCGGTACAGCTCATAGACTGGGCCATTTCCGGAGGTCCTGATGGCAGGTGAGTTCGACGAGATCCGCGCCCGCCTCGAGGTGATCGCCGAAGAGCTCGCCGACCTCGCGCTGGCCCGCCTCCGTCAATCGGTCGACGCCGGCGGGACCGAGCTGCCAGTCGACGAGAAGCGTCTCACTCGCGCTCGGCGTGCTGTCGAGAAGGCAGTCGTCATCTTGCGCGAGCCCGATGATACCGATCTCGCCTGATCCGCCAGTGGATGTCACTGCCGGTTGTCAGTGTCGTTGATGGCCCGGATCAGCTGGTGCAGCCGTGAGTAGCTGGCGTTGTCGAAACGAAAGACAAGTCGGGGACGATCGACGGCGTCGTCGTCTTCGACCTCGACTCGTGAGGCGACGGTGCGCTCGATCTCGCCCACAACGACTATGTCCGAGAACTCCCGGTTGAGTCGAGCCAGCTCCCGGTCATGGATCTCGCGCTCGAGACGAAGGACAAGGCGGCCACCGACCACTCGCATGGAGTGGAACACCGAGTAGAAGCCGGTGATCGTGCCGAGAGCGCTGCCGATGCTGTCGGTGATGGTCACCAGGTCGAGGTCGTGTGGCGAGATCAGGTGGTTGGCGAGGAGTTCGGTCTCCACGAACTCCCGCCAGGTCTGCCAGTAGCTACTGCCTGGTGCGTCGAGCAGTACCACCGGAGCAGGGTAGCTGCGGCCGGTCTGCATGAGGGTGAGCAGTTCGAAGGCCTCGTCCATGGTGCCGAAACCCCCCGGCAGGAGAACGAAGCCGCTCGACTCCTTGATGAAGGTCAGCTTGCGGGTGAAGAAGTACCGGAAGTTGATCAGCTTGGCGTCGTCGGCGATCACCTCGGCCGGCATCGACTCGAAGGGCAGGACGATGTTGATTCCAAAGGACATGTCGGCGCCGGCACCCTCGAGCCCGGCGGTCATGACGCCCGGACCGGCCCCCGTCATGATCATCCAGCCTCGGGCGGCCATCTGGGCTGCCAGCTCGCGGGCGCACTGATAGGCCGGTTCGTCGGGCGTCGTTCGAGCCGACCCGAACATGGTGAGCTTGCGTACATCTCGGTAGGGACCGAAGACGTGGAAGGCGTAACGCATCTCCTTCAGTGCAGCGTTGGCGATCTTGAGGTCGCCTCGATCGACGCCTTCACGACCCATCCGTATGCCGGATACGACCAGCTCGAAGAGGAGATCGCGGTCTTTGGTCTCACCGGCGGCAGCCAGCAGCTCGAGGATCTGATCGTCGAGCTCCTTGTGGCCGGTGCGATAGCGGGGAAGGCCCTTTGGCATGGTGCCATCGTGACAGATCAGCGCCGGTGGGCTCAGGCCGCTACGACACGCCCGTAGAGGGTGGTGCGCTGCTCGAGGCGGCGGCCCAGGGGCTCGACGAGCTCCCTGAAGTCGGCCTCCCCGAGCTGCTGGCCGTGCTCGGCGCCCGCCGCGCGGGAGATGTTCTCGTTGATGAGCGTGCCACCCAGGTCGTTGACCCCAGCCCCGAGGCACTGGCGGACCCCGTCGAGGCCGAGCTTGACCCACGACGCCTGGACGTTGTCGATCCAGCGGTGGTAGGCGATGCGGCCGACGGCGTGCATGAGCAGCGCCTCACGAAACGTCGGACCGCGTCGGCTCTTCTGCTGGAGGTAGATCGGGGAGGCCATGTGAACGAACGGCAGGGGCACGAATTCGGTGAAGCCACCGGTCTCCTGTTGCAGGGCGCGGGTCCGAATCATGTGGCGTGCCCAGCTGCGCGGCTGCTCCACGGAGCCGTACATGATGGTGACGTTGGAGCGCAGGCCCACCGAGTGCGCCGCCCGGTGCGCTTCGAGCCACTCGTCGGTGGTGATCTTGTCGGGACAGATGATCTGGCGGATCGGGTCGTCGAGGATCTCGGCGGCGGTGCCCGGGAGCGAACGCAAGCCGGCATCCCGGAGGCGGCGCAGGTAGCGCTGGAGCGGTTCCCCCAGACGCCGGGCTCCCTCGGTCACCTCGAGCGCGGTGAAGCCGTGGACGTGGATGCCCGGAACGGCACCGGTCACCGCGCGGGTGACGTCGATGTAGTAGTCGCCGTCGAAGTCGGGGTGGATTCCGCCCTGGAGGCAGACCTCGGTGGCACCCATCTCGGCCGCTTCGGCAGTTCTCGTGGCGATCTCGTCCAGCGTCAGCAGGTATGGCTGTCCCCGGAGGTTCAGCGAGAGCGGCCCTTTGGAGAACCCGCAGAACCGACACTTGAAGGTGCACACGTTCGTGTAGTTGATGTTGCGGTTCGACACCCAGGTGACCACCTCGCCGACGGCCCGGCGGCGGAGCTCGTCGGCCACCTCGGCTACGGTCGCCACCTCCGGGCCTCGAGCCGAGAACAGCCGGACGATCTCGTCCTCGCCTACCTCCTCGCCGGCGAGGACGCCGTCCAGCACTTCCCGCACCGGTCCGCGGTCAGCGCCGGGGGCAGGAACCAGCTGAGGCGGGGGAGTGGGAGCACCCGAGTACCAGCCCAGGTCGGAGTCCCGGGCGAGGCCCTCGGCGTCGGAGCGATCAAGGACCCGGAACTGGAGACCGGGGTCGATCCAGCGGGAGCGGTCCAGCGCGTACGGGGGATGGACGGTGAGCCGGGGAGCGAGCACGTACCCGCGGGCTTCGCTGACCTCCCGGAGCCGATCCAGGGTCGGCCAGGGCCGCTCGGGATTGACGTGGTCGGCTGTCACGGGCGAGACCCCGCCCCAGTCGTCGATGCCCGCGTCGAGCAGGTCGCCGAAGTCATCGGACAGGTTGGGTGGTGCCTGCACCGTGACCTCGGGAGGCAGCATCAGACGGGCCAGGGCTATGGCGTCGAGGTACTCCTCGTGTGCACAGGGGGCTGAGGCGTGCATGGCCGTGCCGGGCTTCGGGAGGAAGTTCTGGACGATGACCTCCTGCACGTGGCCGTGACGGCGATGGCTTGCGGCGATCGCGGACAGAGCAGCCATCCGGTCCTGCCGGGACTCGCCGATGCCGACGAGGATGCCGGTGGTGAACGGGATCGACAGCTCGCCGGCAGCTTCCAGCGTGGCCAGGCGTCGCTCCGGCGTCTTGTCCGGAGAGCCACGGTGGCAGTCGAGGGCGGGGTTCAGCGTCTCCAGCATCATCCCCTGCGAAGGTGCCACTGCACGAACAGCCGCCAGCTCAGCGGGGTGCAGGGCACCGGCGTTGCCATGGGGCAACAGACCGGTCTCCTCGGTCACCAGGCGGGCCATTGCCACCAGGTAGTCGACGGTTGATCGGTAGCCACGCTCGGCGAGCCAGGCCTTCGCCGCCGGGTATCGCAACTCGGGCCGCTCGCCGAGCGTGAACAGAGCTTCGTGGCATCCCGCCAGGGCGCCGGCGCGGGCGATTCCGAGGATGCGATCGGGCGGGAGGAACGGCTGCTCGGTCCGGGCCGGTGGTTGGGCGAAGGTGCAGTACCCGCAGCGGTCTCGGCAAAGCGTGGTGAGCGGGATGAAGACCTTGGGCGAATAGGTGATCCGCGTTCCGTAGGTCTCGTCTCGTACCGCAGCAGCACGGGACCTCAGCTCGGCGTGCGGGACAGCCAGCAGTTCGGCAGCCATGCCGCGCACCTTATCGGCATACCGTCCGCCATACCGGTCGATGGCTCTCATCGGGGGTTGTGCAGGTGCCAGGTCGAGGCCGAGGCGAGAGGGCCGAGGCGAGAGGGCCGAGGCGAGAGGGCCGACGCGAGACGCCGAGGTAGAGGGCCGAGGCGAGAGGCGTTGCCCCGATGTGACAGCACCCTGTCGAGCCAAACGCAGCTCGGCGGGACGGACCTCTCGGCGGACCGCCTCGAGTTGTCCGCTCAGGCCCTGAGCCCGCTTCAGGTCTTGAAGGACTCGGCTTTGGTCGCCAGGGCGCTCAGCACTTCGTCGAAGGACTTGCCGAAGGCGGACAGACCCTCGTCCTCGAGGGTCTGTCCGACGTCGCCCATGTCGACGAACCTCCCCACTGCTTCCCAGTCGGCTCCGGCCTGCCCGACGTCGGTGTCGAGCGTCCGCCCGAGGGTGCCATGGTCGTCGAAGAGGTCGAGCGTCTCGTCGGGCAGGGTGTTCACGGTGTTGGGCCCGATGAGCTCGTCGACGTACTTCGTGTCCGGGTAGGCCGGGTTCTTGGTCGATGTCGACGCCCACAAGGGGCGCTGGACCTTGGCGCCCCTGGCCTCGAGCGCTTCCCAGCGAGGCCCCCGGAACCTGTCGAGGAACATCTGGTAGGCGAGCTTGCCCTGCGCCACCGCCGCCTTGCCTCGCAAGGCCAGCGCCTCGTCATTGCCGAGCGCCTCGAGACGGCGATCGGTCTCGGTGTCGACCCGGCTGATGAAGAAGGACGCCACGCTGGATACGGCCGAGAGGTCGCCGTCGCGGGCCTCGAGCCCTGACAGGTACGCCTCCATCACCTCGCTGTAGCGCTCGAGCGAGAAGATGAGCGTCACGTTGATGCTGTGACCCTCCGACAGCATCTGGCGGATGGCCGGTAGCCCCTCCTCGGTACCGGGGATCTTGACCAGCAGGTTCGGCTTGGCAATGCGCTCATGGAGCGTGCGGGCCGCGGCGATCGTCCCTTCGGTGTCGCGGGCCAGCTCCGGGGCGACCTCCACCGACACGAAGCCGTCGGAGCCGCCGCTGGAATCGTGGACAGGTCGCAGCAGATCGAGCGCGTCGCCGATGTCGCTGGTAACCAGGTCCCAGTAGGTCTCCGAGATCGCTTCGCCGGCGCTCACCAGATCGCCGAGCTGCTCGTCGTATGCGTCGGTGGACTCCATCGCCTTCTGGAGGATGGTCGGGTTCGAGGTGATGCCTCGCACACCGCGCTCGACCCAGCGGGATATCTCGCCACCGGTGATCCAACCGCGCTTGAGGTTGTCGAGCCAGGGGCTCTGGCCCTCGGACCGGTAGAGCTGCTGGATCCTGCTCACGTGTCGTCCTCCTCGTTGCCCGGGTCAACGCACCTTCGCCCCGACACTAGTGATCGGCGCAGCCAGGTGTTGGTGAGAGCGGGTGAGCCTCAGCGAAGCAACGCCGGGATTCAGGGGGTGTGGGGCTGTGGAGGCGCAGCCGCAACAGCGGGCTCGGACTTCTTCGGATCGGCGCAGCCAGGTGTTGGTGAGAGCGGGTGAGCGTCAGCGAGGCAACGCCGGGATTCAGGGGGTGTGGGGCTGTGGAGGCGCAGCCGCAACAGCGGGCTCGGACCTTTTCGGATCGGCGCAGCCAGGTGTTGGTGAGAGCGGGTGAGCGTCAGCGAAGCAACGCCGGGATTCAGGGGGTGTGGGGCTGTGGAGGCGCAGCCGCAACAGCGGGCTCGGACCTTTTCGGATCGGCGCAGCCGGGTGTTGGTGAGCGTCAGCGAAGCAACGCCGAAGCATCACAGCAGCGTGCGGGCCTGCTCGGCGACGTTGTCGGCGTTGATGCCGTATTCGTGCATGACGACGTCACCCGGCGCGGAGGCACCGAAGCGATCGATGCCGACCGACAGGTCGGCGTATTTGGACCAGCCCAGGGTCACGCCTGCTTCCACCGAGAGGGTGGGGCAGTCCGGCCGCAGGACAGTGTCCTTGTAGGCCCGTTCCTGCAGCTCGTACAACTCCCAGGACGGCATCGAGATGACCCTGACGGCGACACCTTCGGCGGTGAGCACGCCGGCGGCCTCCACGCAGACGTGCACCTCGGAGCCCGTGCCCAAGAGGTTGAGCTGCGGCTCGCCCTCGCAGTCACGCAGGACGTAGGCGCCCCGCCCGAAGCCCTCCTCGCTGGTTCCCTCGAGGACGGGTAGCCCCTGACGGGAGAGTACGAGCGCTACCGGTCCGTCGTGATCCATCGTGACCCGCCAGGCGCTGGCGGTCTCGTTGCCGTCGGCGGGCCGCAGCACGAGCAACCCGGGCATGGCCCGCATCGCCATCAGCTGTTCGATCGGCTGGTGGGTCGGGCCATCCTGGCCGACTCCGACCGAGTCATGGGTCCACACGAAGATCGACCTGGTCCCGGACAGCGCGGCCAGACGTACCGCGCCCCTCATGTAATCGGAGAAGACGAAGAACGTTCCACCGACCGGACGGGTACCCCCGTGCTCAGCCATGCCGTTGAGGATCCCGCCCATGGCGTGCTCGCGGATCCCGAAGTGGATCTGGCGCCCGGCGCGTTGGTTCTTACTGAGGCTGGGGAAGTCGTCGAGCCTGGTTCCTGTGTTGCCCGTCAGGTCCGCGGCGCCGCCCAGGAGTCCCGGGACCTTCTCGGCGAGAGCGTCGACGCATGCACCGCTGGCCTTGCGGGTAGCGACGGTTTCACCCGGCTGCCAGCTCGGAAGGGCGGAACTCCACCCCGGCAGCCCCCGACCGGCCAGCGCGGCGTCGAAGCTCTCCTTCTCGGCGTAGGCCGCGTACCGATCTTCCCAGGCCTCCCGGAGGGCACGACCGCGCATCCCGGCTTTCCTGTACAGGTCGAGCACGGTGTCGGGAACCCAGAAGGGCTCGTCTGGGATGCCCATTACCTCTTTGGTGCGGGTGATGTCCTCGGCGGTGAACGCCAGCCCGTGAGCGGCAGGGTCGTCGACGTGGTCGGGCGACGGGTAGGCGATGTGGCTGCGAACGATGACGATGGAAGGCGCGTCCTCGACGTCTTGGGCGTTGCGGATCGCGGTCTCGAGCGCGTCGAGGTTCTCGGCGTCTTCGCCGAGCTCCTGGACGTGCCAGCCGTAGGCGTTGAACCGTCCTGCTGGGTCGTCGCTCAGCGCCAGCTCGGTGGGGCCGTCGATGGAGATGTGGTTGTCGTCGTAGATGTAGACGAGGCGCCCCAGGCCGAGATGACCCGCGAGTGAGGCTGCCTCGTGGCTGATGCCTTCTTCGAGGTCACCGTCGGAGCAAAGGACGTAGATGCGGTGGTCGCATACCTCGGTGCCGAAGCGCTCACGAAGGTATTGCTCGGCGATGCCCATGCCTACGCCGTTGGCCACCCCCTGGCCCAGTGGACCGGTGGTGACCTCGATACCGGGGGTGTGACCGGTCTCGGGATGGCCAGGAGTGCGGCTGCCCCAGGTGCGGAAGCTCTCGAGGTCCTCGAGGGTGAGGCCGTAGCCGGTGAGGTAGAGCATCGAGTACTGCAGGATGCAGGCGTGGCCGGCCGAGAGGATGAAGCGGTCCCGATCGGGCCAGTTCGGAGCGGAGGCGTCGTAGTCCATGATCCGCGTCCAGAGGACGTGGGCTGTTGGTGCCAGTGCCATGGCCGTTCCCTGATGGCCCGAGTCGGCCCTGAAGGGGCCATCCATGGCGAAGCCGCGGATCACGTTGATCGCGATGCGCTCCAGTTCGGCGGTGTCGCTGGCCTTGGTCTGCCTGGTCATCGTGGTTCCCCCGGAGGCGAGGTTCGGTGTCGGCCCCAACCATATCCAGCGAGGCGTTCACCCCCGGTCGATGGCCTGGGACGCGACGGGCAGGCCGGGATGAGCCCTGCGCGCGGCCGGCGGCCGGAAGACGCCGCCGGGGTGGCGGAACTCGACGAGGCGCAATCCGGCCAGGAGCCGGACGAGGGGCCAGGCCGGATCGAGCTCCCCGGCATGGAAGGCGAGCTTTGCCGAGGTCGGTGCCGCGTGGTGGTTGTTGTGGAGACCCTCGCCCATCGTGAGGAGGGCAAGCCACTGCAGGTTGGTCGCCGAGTTCTCATAGGGTCGCCGGCCGAAGTGGTGGCCCAGGGCGTTGACGGCGGCGTTGCCTTGGAGGTACATGACGGTGTGGATCCCGGCGGCGAGCAGGCCGATGACCCAGCCGAACACGACCACCAGCAGGGTGACACCGGCTCCCAGTCCGACCAGCGCGTGGTCGAAGAGCAGGCGGTCCCAGCTGTCGGCCGGGAGGTCCCGGGCGTATCGGCGGACCAGTTCCGGGTCGCGCAGAGCCCTGCGGTACAGCCCGACGTTGTGAAGTTGCACGGTCCTCCAACCCAGCAGCACCGGCGAGTGCGGGTCGCCGTCGACATCGGTGAAGGCATGGTGCTTTCGGTGCACTGCCATCCACTGGCGGGGCCGAATGCCGGTCGTCACCCAGGTCAGGACCCGGAAGGCGAAGCGAAGCGGTGCCCGCAGCACGAGGGCACGGTGCGAGAGGCAGCGATGCAGGTAGACCGTGGTGGCGAGGTTGGCCGCGGTGGTGACGGCTGCGGCGACGAGTAGGGCGGTGAGGGATGCGAAGAGGAAGGCGGCCATGACCGGCACCCTACCTACCTACCAGTAGGTAGGGCAATGATCACGGTCAGGCAGTAGCCTTCGCCCGGTGAGCCCGACGGCACCCGCAACCTCCACCCGGGACGCACTGCTGGCGGCGGCGCGCCGTTGCTTCGCCGAGCACGGTTATGAAGGTACGTCGCTGAACGACATCGCCGAGGCGGTGGGAATCCGCCGGCCCAGCCTGTTGCACCACTTCCCGTCCAAAGAGGCCATCTACCGCGAGGTCTTCGAGGCCCATCTCGCTGACTGGTACGTCCGGGTCGAGGAAGCCACCGGCGGTGAGGGCCGGGAGGGCTGGGACCAGGTCGAGTACGTGGTGGTGGAGGGCTTCGAGTGGTTCCTCGAGAATCCCGAGTTCGTGACCATCTTCCGTCGGGAGGCCCTCGACGAGGAGGGGCGGTTGGGAATCGACCTGGGCGCGGCGCTGAGACCGCTGTTCCTCAGAGCGGCCGAGTACTTCGAGAGGCAGATGGACGCCGGCGTATTCCGGCGCCACGACCCCGAGCAGCTCGTGCTGACCATCTACGGGGCCCTGCTCTCGTACTTCAGCGATCTACCGCTCATCCAGGGGCTGCTGGACGCAGATCCGCTGGAGGAGAACGCGGTCGAGCGCCGTCTCCGGCACATCGTGGGCTTCTTCAGGGCTGCGCTGGTGCAGGACGGCTAGGCCCGAGCCGCGTGTCCTCGTAGGGGAGCGCCGCACCAGGTTGGACCGAGGTTCTCAGAAACCGGCCGTGGAGCGTGACCGCCTGTCCGGGCGGCGCGGAGAAGGACCCGTCGGGCGCGACCTCCAGCTTCCGGTCGCCGCAGAAGACCTCTGGCAGCGAGTCGTCGCAGCAGTCGAGCAGTGCGAACGCCAGGCGAACCAGGCGATCGGTGGCGTTGTCGGACTGTTCGAGAGAGCCGCTGTGCATCCGCCAGTCACCCCTGCTGGACTGACCGAGCACCGGGCGGAACGATCCCCTAGAGCCGAAAGCGGTCACGCCGTCGCGGCGCGCGTCGGGCCAGGCGAGCATGAGTGTGAAGCCCTGCAACGTGGCCCCGTCCCCGTCTGATGCGACCACCCGGCCGTTGCCGCGGTGGTCGAGGCTCGCCACCGGATGCACCGCCTGTATCAGGCGCACGGCGCTGGAGCAGCACCCGGCCTCCTTGGTCACCTGATCCACCCACGGGCGCACCTCCTCGCTGAGAACGCCAGTGGGATCCGGAGCGTCAGCCAGCCGGTCGAGCCACGAGACGAAACGACGGCCTGATGCGGGCCAGTCACCTGAGCGACCCTCGACGGCGCGAGCCAGTCCCTCCGCCAGTTCGACGGGGCGAACTCCGTCGCAGGCCTCGGCGAAGAGCCGGTACGAACCGGTTTCGCCGGCCCAGCCCTCGAGTGGGTCCTGTCCGTCGAGCCACGCCGCGATGGACGCCAGAGCCGGGCGCGACGCCCTTGGCTGGTTCATGGGGTTGGCGAGGTAGCCCCAGCAGGCCTCGGCCAGCAGAGGATCGCGGCCTCTGAGGGGGCCGAGATGGAGCCGGTCGGCCATGATCATGTCGTTAGCCGGGTAGTTGTCCCACACCAGAGGCGGGCGACCCCCCAGCGCCGCGGCGCGAAGTCGGGCCTCGGTGGCGGTCAGCTGATCGGCCACCACTGTCCAGCCGGTCCAAGCGATCGGCACCTCTGGAGGAACACCTCGCGCGAGCGCGTCGAGGTAGGGGGTGGGCTCGACGCCCGTGTAGATGGTGGGTGTCAACAGCAGTAGGCAGTCCTCGGGCAAGGCGCCCCTCAGCCAGGCTGTGAGATCCGCGTGATCCTCGCCGAGGCCGGGCCGCACATCGATGTCATCGAGAAGGAGCCCGACGACCTGTACACCCTGGTCGAGCACTTGCCGGATCTTGTCGAGCAAGGCGGTGCGATCTGTGCTGCTGCGGTAGTCGATCGACAGTCCCGGTGAGATGGCGAACCCGACACGGACGCCTGCCTGCTCGGTGAACCGGCTGAACTCCGTCAGCCAGTCCTGCGGGTACAGATCCCGCCATTGCTGACGGTGCAGGGGATCGTCCTTGGGCGCGTAGAGGTAGTCGGTCATGCCTCGCGCGGCGCACCATTGGCACAGCTCGACCCGCTCCTGCCACGTCCAAGGGCGACCGTAGAAGCCCTCGATGATGCCTTTCATGGACCACGACATGGCTACGGCCGGGATGAAGGAGACGGGAGGCGCCTCTGCGCGCTCGCCCAACGGCTCGCCGGCGTGCCTCGAGGTCGTGGGCCAGCGCCTGTGAGGTGCTTTGACCCGTCGGTGCGTCGCGTGTTGCTCAAGTTGCGTCCTCCAGGGTTGAGAGGTCTCCTCCGGCCTGCGACCAGCCGCCGGAGCGGGCTCGCTGATGATCGGCGCTGATGATCGGCGCTACCGTATTCGGTCGGGTCGGGTGCTCGTCTCCGGGGTCGACGACGCTCGAGATCGGCTGACGGAGACGTGCATGTCCAGAACGCTGTCCGAAGCTGCCTCCAGCGAGCTGTTGGGGGCCCGCGGCATCCCGGTGAACTCGCATCGCCTCGTCGACGATGCCGAGGCAGCGTTGTCGGCGGCCGGAGAGCTGGGATATCCGGTCGTCGCCAAGCTCTGCGGGGAGGCGATCGCCCACAAGACCGAGCGTGGGCTCGTCCGGGTGGATCTGCGGACTCCGGCCGATGTCCGAGTTGCGGCGTCGGAACTGCTGGCATCGGCCCGCCCCGACGACGGGGCCGTGCATCTGCTGGTCGCTCCTTTCGTGAGCGGCCACCGGGAGCTGCTGGCTGGACTTCACCGCGATGGGCAGTTCGGCATGACCGTGATGCTAGGTGTTGGCGGGATACTTGCCGAAGCCATCGCGGATGTGTCGGTACGACTCGTGCCGATCAGCAGGGTCGACGCGGACGAGATGGTCGAGGAACTGGCCACGCAGTCGCTGCTCGGCCCGTTCCGGGGAGAGCCCGCGGTCGACCGAGGCGAGCTGGCCGAACTGCTGGTCAGGCTCTCGGACGCATCGCTCGCCGATCCCGGCATCCGTGGTGCAGATCTGAACCCCATCGTCATCACCGCAGGGCGTCCACTGGCCGTGGACGCCCTCGTTGAGGTCGACACGTGATCCCGGGAGAGAGCTTCGAGGCGCTGTTCGAGCCACGCGGCATCATCGTGGCCGGAGCGTCCACCCATCCAGGGAAGTTCGGCTTCGTCAGCCTGCACAACATCCTCGCTGCCGGTTACGAGGGAGAGGTATTCGCCACGAACCTGGACGGCACTCCTGTCCTCGGCGTGCAGTCCGAGCGTCGCATCGAGGACCTGCCCGCCGGCAGAGCCGACCTCGTCTTCGTGTGCACCCCCAAGGCCGCAGTTCCGGAGGTATTGCGCAGCTGCGCAGCCAAGGGCGTGCGGGCCGCCTTCCTGACCTCCGCCGGATACGGAGAAGCCGGGCCTGAAGGCGCCAGGGACGAGGCCGAGCTGGCGGCTCTCGCAGATGAGCTGGGGATGCTCGTCGTGGGACCCAACGGCCAGGGGGTCGTTTCCACCCCGGTCAAGCTGTGCGCCCAGATCGTGGCGCCCTACCCACCGACCGGTTCGATCGCGGTCGCCAGCCAGTCAGGCAACTTCGTCTCGTCGTTCATGAACTACGCCATCCAAAGCGGTGTCGGGATCAGCCGCGCCGTGAGTGCCGGCAACGCCGCCGCGGTGACAGTGCGGGACTTCCTGGGTTACTTCGCGGAGGACGACGCGACCAGCACCTCCCTGGTCTATCTGGAAGGCGCCCATGACGGCCGCCGCTTCTACGAGCGGGCCAAGGCCGCCGCGGCCGGCAAACCGGTGGTGGTGGTCAAGGGAGGTGTTAGCACCGGCGGCGCTCGGGCCGCCGCGAGCCATACGGGATCGCTTGCCAGCGACGACCGTGTCTTCGACGGGATGTGCCGCCAAGCAGGCGTGACGCGGGCAAGCACTGTCGAGGAGGCGTTCGAGGCCGCGGCCACCTTCGCAACCCAACCATTGCCTGCCGGGAACCGGGTGGTGGTCATGACCACCGCCGGCGGCTGGGGCGTGGTCACCGCCGACGCCATCGCCGCCACGAGCCTGGAGTTGCTGGTGCTTCCCGATGACCTGCTGGCTGCGATCGACGAGAAGCTGCCGCCGAGGTGGAGCAGGAACAACCCCGTAGACCTGGCGGGTGGGGAGACCAGGGACACTGTTCCCGAGGTCCTCGAGCTGATCGCCGGGCACGAGCAGGTCGACGCCGTCGTGTTCCTGGGGCTGGGGATCCAATCGAACCAGGCTCGCCTGATGCGAGCCGGCCCCTTCTTCCCGGAGCACGGTCTCGAAAGGATCGTCGCGTATCACGAGCGACAGGACGACCGCTTTGCCCGGGAGGCCGCCCGGATCTCGGACGAGACAGGCAAGCCCATCCTGACCGCGACCGAACTGGCCATCGCCGACCCCGAGAACGCCGGCCCCAAGGCGGTCCGCGAAACCGGTCGGCTCTGCTACCCGTCGTCGAATCGGGCGGTGGTCGCCCTGGACCACCTGTGGCGCTATAGGAGGTATCGGCTGCGCCGCGGTCTGTGATGGAGTCCGCCGATCCGGGTAGCGGGGGTGGCCGGAACTCACCAGCCATCGGGATTATCCTTCGCGTGTCGTGACCCCCCGGAACCGGTCGCAGCGCATCGCTGTTCCCGCCTTGCTGATGGCACTCGCTGCCATCTGTGTCGTCTTGGCGGTACGCGCCGACGCCCAGGAAGACGACGCGGTGGCACCGGCGGGCACCTCGACTCAGGAGACCGCGGCGCCGGTCACACCGGTGCTGTCGGCTCGTCGAGTGCCTCGGGTCGTGGCGGCGCCTGTAGGGGACCAGGCGCTGAGGACGGACCTGGACGCGATCGTCGCCTCTTCGCCGGCGGACAGCTGCCTGTCGGTCCAGCGCTCAGGCGAGACGGTGATCGACCATCGGTCCGACTCCGCGTTGGTCCCCGCATCCAACCAGAAGCTGGTGACCGGTGCGGCGGCATTGATCCAGCTCGGCCCCGATCACGTGCTCACGACGGATGTGTCCGCCGCTACACCGCCGGTCAACGGGGTGATCTCGGGTGATCTCTACTTCGTGGGTGGCGGCGACCCGTTGTTGGCCACCGACGACTACATCGCCGTCTTCGAGTCCCAGCCGCAGATCCATTCCGACATGGAGGCGCTCGCTGACGCGGTCGTAGCGGCTGGTGTCACCCGTGTGGAGGGCTCGGTGGTAGGAGACGAGAGCCGGTACGATGCCATGCGCGCCGTACCGTCATGGCCGGAGCGCTATGCGGAACAGAACGCCTCGGGTCCTTTGAGCGCGCTCTCGGTCAACGACGGGTTCGCCTCGTACCGCAAGGTCAGTCTCATGGAGCTCGACGTGACGGCGTCAGAGGATCCCGCACTGGAGGCGGCAGCAGTCCTCACCGGGCTCCTGCGGGAGCGAGGAGTCGAGATCGTCGGTGAACCGCTCAGCGGCGTGGCGCCCCCCGGCGCGACCGTGGTGGCGAGCCTCGAGTCGCAGACCATCTCCGAGATTGTCCACGAGATGAACTCCGAGTCCGACAACACGACCGCCGAGCTGCTCCTCAAGGAGATCGGCCTCGCACGCCGCGGGGAGGGGACGACCACAGCCGGGGCGGCGGCCGTCCCCGAGATCCTCGCCGAAGCCGGACTGCCCGTCAACGGACTGGTTGTCGCCGACGGGTCGGGCCTCGATACCGGGAATCGGGTGAGCTGTGACCTCCTCCTGGGGATCCTCCTGGCGGACGGTGCCGAGGGCCCGCTCAGCAGCAACCTGTCGGTGGCGGGCCAGTCGGGAACGCTGGCCGAGAGGTTCGTCGGGACACCGGCGGAGGGACGACTGACCGCGAAGACCGGCTCGTTGAACGAGGTGACGGCGTTGTCCGGGTGGGTCCTGTCCGAGGGCGGACAGAACATCGCCTTTGCATATGTGGTCAATGTCCCTGACGGGGCGTCGGTCAGCGGGGAGGACCTGGCGCTTCAGACCGAGCTCGGTGTGGCGCTGGCGTTGTGGCCCGAGGGGATCGACGTCGAGGCCCTGGCGCCGGTTTCGATGCCGGAAGCGGCCGAGGACTGAAGCCTTGAGGCGAGGAGGGGCGGTTATGTTCGGGGCTTCATCGTGAGGGCTGGGCAGCTGGTCGGGCCGGAGTGGGTGCGACCATCCCACGGCGATTGTAGGATTCGCCGGGTCGATCGGAGGAGAGGCATTGGCGTCCGAGAAGAGTCCGGCTCAGGTCGTGACCGAGCTCAAGGAGCTGCTTGTTGCCTACGCGCAACAGGAGACCGTCGAGCCCCTCAAGAAGCTCGGTCGATACATCGGGTTCGGAGTAGGCGGCGCCTTGATGCTCGGCTTGGGATTCGTGCTGTTGCTCATGGGGCTGCTGAGGGGCCTGCAGCGGATCGAGCTGTTCAACGATTCTGAAGGTGCTGTCGACCTGGTGACCGAGGGGTTCACCCCGACGGCATGGTCGTGGGCACCCTATGTCATCACCGCGCTGGTGGCCGTGGTCATAGTGGCCCTCGCGGCAAGTGGCATCAGCGACAAGAAGAAAGCCGGAGGAAGGCCGAAGTGAGCAGTGCCAACGCCGTTGTGGAAAAGAAGATCACGCGCGACGACATCAAAGGCAAGCTGGCCGAGCTGCAGAGCGGAGTCGACGAGAAGGTCGAAGGTGCGCGGACGCAGATGATCGCGGTCGGTGTGATCGTGCTCACCGGGGTCATCGTGGTCGCCTTCGCTCTCGGCCGCCGTCGCGGCCGCCGCAAGAGCACGATCATCGAGATCCGACGAAGCTGATGAATCCCGGGGCCAGGAAGGCCGAGGCTGACCGCGACCGCGACACGGAACCGTGGCAGAAGCGGCTGACGGAACGGGGGCTGCGACGCCTCCTCGGGGACAGCGGTACGGCTTGGGTGGCAACGACTCTGCTGACGTGGACCGCGGGTCGCCTGGGCGAGGTATTCCGTGACCGGCCCGAGACTGTCGCCCGACTCGATTTGCGACAGGGGGAGCGGTTCAGTGTCACCGCCCGGCCTCCGCTGACTCGCAGGGAGCGCCGGCTCTCGGATGAACGTGAAAAGCTTGCTCGTCGAGTCGAACGGGCATCGCGGCCGAGGCGCAGGCAGAGAAGGATCGCCAAGGAACTGCGCGTGGCAAAGCGGCGGCTCGCTCGCCACCGGCCGGGTTCGCGCCGCTACGGGAGGGCCTCTGACAACGTCACCGCTCTGTCGGCCGAGCTGGAACGGGCGAGCCGGCCCCGTCGCGGTGCGCGGTCGTTGCAGAAGAGGCTCGACTTGCTCGACCGGGAGTTGGCCGCTGAGCGAGGCCGCATCATGAGCAAGGCCCGGCGTAGGAAGCGGGCGCCCGTGACGGCCAAGGCCTGAGGCTCGCGCACCACCATGAGACCGGCCGCGTCGCCCCTGGACCTGAATTCAGCCATGCTGGTGCCGTGAGCACAGACCATCGCCCTGTTGCGGGATCCCAGGGATGAGCCGGCCTCTCGGTGATGGGGAACGAGTCCTGCTGGTGGACACCAAGGGACGCCGCTACCTGGTGAGCCTCACCAGCGGCAAGGAGTTCCACTCCCACGCCGGCTTCGTTCCTCACGACGACATCATCGGAGCCGAGGAGGGGTCGGCGGTCAGGTCGACAAGGGGGGCCACGTACCAGGTCTTCCGCCCAACCTTGGGCGACTTCGTGCTGAAGATGCCCCGGGGCGCGCAGGTCATCTATCCCAAGGACCTGGGTCCCCTGTTGATGCTGGCTGACGTGTTCCCCGGTGCCCGCGTCCTGGAGTCCGGCGTCGGGTCGGGCGCGCTCTCGATGACGATGCTGAGGGCGGGTGCGATGGTGACCGGCTACGAGCTGCGTGAGGACTTCGCCTCGCGTGCGAGCCGAAACGTCCGGGACTTCCTGGGGGAGGAGGCTGCCGGGCGGTTCCGTGTCGAGATCCGCGACTGCTACCAGGGAATCGGGGGTGGACCGTACGACCGCGTGGTGCTGGATCTCCCCGAGCCCTGGCACGTGACCAAGCACGCGTCCGGCGCCTTGCATCCCGGCGGGATCCTCGTGAGCTACACACCCAGCATCGTGCAGGCCATGCAGCTCAGAGAATCACTCGCCGACGCCGGATTCATGCTCCCCGAGACGATCGAAGTGCTGAGCCGGTCGTGGCACATCGACGGGCAGGCGGTGCGACCCGACCATCGAATGGTCGCCCACACCGGGTTCCTCACCCATGCTCGGCTCCGGGCCGGGCCGTGAACCTGCTCGACGCCATCCTGATCGTCCTGCTGGTTCTGGCTGCGGTCGGAGGCTACCGCTTGGGCTTCGTCACCAGGATCGCCTCGTGGGTAGGTCTGCTGGTCGGCCTCTTCGCTGCCGCCAGGATCCTGCCCTGGGTGACAGAGCGGTTTCCGGACACGGACGAGGTCCAGCTGTTCCTGATCGCTTCGGGAATCCTGCTGGCCGGCGCCCTGGCGGGCCAGGTGATCGGATACCTCGCCGGACTGCGACTGCGGGTGGTCATTCCCGAGGGTGGAGCCCGCACCGTCGATCGTGTCGGGGGAGCAGTTGCCGGGATAGTGGGCATTGCGATCGTCATCTGGCTGCTGTTGCCGACGATGGCGTACGTGCCGAGTTGGCCTGCCCAGCTTGCCAGGAACTCCGCGGTGGCCCGGTTCGTGGACTCGGTGTTCCCCGAGCCGCCGGACGCCTTCACGACCCTCGACAGCGTCCTGGGCGGGGACAACTTCCCCAAGGTGTTCGAGGCGCTCACCCCCACACCCGCCGTGGGGGAACCACCGGCCGGTATGCCCGTCGATCAGGAGACCTTGGCCTCGGTGCAGACCAGGGCGGTACGCGTCGAAGGTGTCGCCTGCCAGCAGGTCCAACTCGGCAGCGGATTCGTCGTGAGTGCAGAGGTGGTGGCCACCAACGCACACGTCGTTGCCGGCGTGACCGAGCCGTACGTGATCCGTGACGACGACGTGGAACTCCCGGCAACGACGATCCATTTCGATCCCGATCGTGACCTGGCTCTGCTGTCGGTTCCCGGCATGGATCGCCAGCCGCTCCCGCTGGGAGATGCCGAGATCGGCGAACAAGGGGTGGTCATGGGGTTTCCCGGGGGTGGGAGTCTGCGCCTCGAGCCTTACGAGATCGGGCGTGACGTGACCGCCAACGGCACCGACATCTACGACACCGGTTCCACCTCGAGAGAGGTTTTCGTGATCGCCTCGGGCATCGGCCCCGGAGACTCCGGGGCGGCGCTCGTCGATACCGGCGGTGAGGTGGTCGCTGTCGCCTTCGCGATCGCGCCCGATCGGGAGAACGTGGCCTATGCGCTGCAGACCGAGGAACTCCAGGCAGTCCTGTCGGCCTTCGATCCAGCCCCCGATCCGACCGGGCCCTGTCTCGGCTGAGGACCGGCCAAGCGGATTCGGTTCCCGGAACCGTCCGGCTCTCTCACGAATCTGCGCCCCCGGTGCGGGGGCTGCCGCCTACTCGACTTCGATGAAGATGCACTCCCCAGGGCATTCCTCGGCGGCCTCGATGACCGCTTCTTCCTGACCGGCCGGGATGTCGGCAAGACCTTCGGCACCGCCCGGATCGCTGAAGATCTTGTCACCCTCCTTGACGTATGCCAGACCGTCGTCGAGGAGGGTGAAGACATCGGGCGCGATCTCTTCGCACAGGCCGTCACCGGTGCAGAGATCTTGGTCGATCCAGACCTTCATGTCGTCGCTTCCTGCCTGTTCTGTGTTCGGTTGCGAGATGGGGGATTGGGTTCGGGTTCGGATGCTAACCGTCGTCTGCAAACGCATGGCAATCCGGCTGCACCGTCACCCTGTGAGTCTAGCGTTGACGCGAATAAAACCGGCAAAAACAGTGGAAATATGATGGTTCGCCGCGGGTGGCGGGCGGGGGCTGCGGAGCGCTCCACCGGCGGCGAAGGTCGACGCGCCGGCGCAGGACTGGAATGGTCCGGCGGACTGCCGACGAGAGGTACTAGAACTAGCACCGGAACCAGCACCCGCCGGTGTAGGGTCCGAGTGAAGGTAGGAGGTGATTACCGTCGAGGACGCTCAGTACGAACGACGGCTCGCCGAGTACGAGGCGGAGATCGCCGAGTTACGGGAAGAAGCCAAGGCCCTCGAGGAAGAGGTGCTCGCACTGCGCCGCCGACTCCAGGACGCCCCCAAGCGCGTTCGAACCCTCGAAGAGCGCCTCCTCGAGACCAAAGGCCAGTTGGCGCAGGCGGTTTCACAGAACGAGAAGCTGACCTACACCCTCCGCGAGGCGCGCGAGCACATAGCCACGTTGCGCGACGAGGTCGACAAGCTCACCCAGCCCCCTTCGGCTTACGGCACCCTGCTCGGGTTCAACGAGGACGGCACCGCTGACGTCTTCTCGGGTGGCCGGAAGATGCGCGTGTCGGTCTCACCGACCATAGATGCCGAGGAGCTCGCGCTGGGCCAGGAGGTCGTGCTGAACGAGTCGTTCAACGTCGTACTGGCTCGTTCGAACGAGAAGACGGGCGAGGTGGTGACGCTCAAGGAGATCCTCGAGGACGGCTCACGCGGGGTCATTGTCGGAAGGGCCGACGAGGAGCGCGTGGCGGAGTTCTCGGAGGCACTGCGGGAGCAGCCGCTGCGCGCCGGGGACAGCTTGATGATGGACACGCGATCAGGAGTGCTACTCGAACGCCTTCCTCGTCCAGAGGTGGAGGACCTGATCCTCGAAGAGGTGCCCGACGTCAGCTACGCCGACATAGGTGGACTCGACGGTCAGATCGAGCAGATCACCGATGCGATCGAGCTGCCGTTCCTCCATCAGGATCTCTTCGCCGAGCACAAGCTGCCTGCCCCGAAGGGCATCTTGCTGTACGGCCCTCCGGGGTGCGGCAAGACGCTGATCGCCAAGGCGGTAGCGAACTCCCTGGCGAAGAAGGTCGCCGAGGTGAGCGGTGACCGCGAGGCGCGCAGCTACTTCCTCAACATCAAAGGACCGGAGCTGCTGAACAAATACGTCGGCGAGACCGAGCGGCACATCCGGCTGGTCTTCCAGCGGGCACGCGAGAAGTCCGAGGACGGTACACCCGTGATCGTCTTCTTCGACGAGATGGAATCGCTCTTCCGTACCCGCGGTTCGGGAATCAGCTCCGACGTCGAGTCCACCATCGTCCCCCAGCTGTTGGCCGAGATCGACGGGGTGGAGGCGCTCCGCAACGTGATCGTCATCGGCGCTTCCAATCGAGAGGACCTCATCGATCCGGCGATTCTCCGACCCGGACGTCTCGATGTGAAGATCAAGATCGAGCGCCCCGACGCGGGAGCAGCCGCATCGATCTTCACCCGCTACCTGACCGATGATCTGCCCTTGGCGGACGAGGTGGTCAGCACCGTCGGCGGTGGCGACCGGGCCAAGGCTGTGCAGGGGATGATCGAGCGGACGGTCGAGCACATGTACCGTGCCGACACCGAGAACGAGTTCCTCGAAGTGACCTACCAGAACGGCGACAAGGAAGTGATGTACTTCAAGGACTTCGCTTCAGGCGCCATGATCGAGAACATCGTCCGTCGGGCCAAGAAGTTGGCGATCAAGCGATTCCTGGCCGAAGGCTCGCGAGGCATCAACGTCGAGGACCTGCTGGCCTCCATACGCCAGGAATACAAGGAGCACGAAGACCTGCCCAACACGACCAACCCCGACGACTGGGCCAAGATCTCAGGCAAGAAGGGCGAGCGCATCGTCTATGTACGGACGCTGGTGAAGGCCGAGGACAACGCTGACACGAGCGGTGGGCGTGCGATCGAACGCGTCCAGACCGGCCAGTACCTGTAGCCGAGCGCAGGGACCTCCTCCAACCACGCCGGACACCATCACTTCAGGGCGCTGCGACCGTGTTGGCGGCGCTGTAGCACGGTATGGTCGGGGCCGTGGCAATACCGAAGATCTGCGGCATCGAGACCGAGTACGGGATCGTTCTGCGCGGAGTCTCGGAGAGCAACCCGATCGCAGCCTCATCGATGCTGATCAACGCCTATGTCCTCGAGCTGGAGTCCCAGCCGGTGGACCCCACTACCAAGGTGGGCTGGGACTTCGAAGACGAGTCACCGGGAAACGACGCTCGCGGGGACGTACCCGTCGGCAGTCTTGCTCCGGAGGTCGAAACCCATCTCGTCAACGCGGTGCTCACGAATGGGGCCCGCTACTACGTCGACCACGCGCACCCCGAATTGTCCACCCCGGAATGTGCCGACGCGCGTACGGTGGTTGCTTACGACCGAGCCGCCGAGGTCATACTCGAACGGTCCATGCGGGCAGCCCGGCGCATCTTGCCTGACGACCAGGAGATCGTCGTCTACAAGAACAACTCGGACGGCAAGGGCAACAGCTACGGCTGCCACGAGAACTACCTGATGGACAGAGCCGTCCCCTTCGGTCGTGTCGTGGCTCACGCGACCCCCCATTTCATAACACGGCAGCTGTACACAGGTGCCGGCAAAGTCGGCACAGAGGCTCCCGGGCTCTCTGCCGAGGACGTCCCATATCAGTTGACGCAACGGGCGGACTTCTTCGAGGAGGAGGTCGGACTCGAGACGACCCTCAAGCGTCCCATCATCAACACCCGCGACGAGCCTCACGCAGATGCACAGAAGTACCGCCGGCTACACGTGATCGTCGGCGACGCCAACATGGCCGAAGCGGCCACCTTCCTGAAGGTGGGCACCACCGCGCTCGTCCTCGCCATGATCGAAGACGACTTCCTTCCACGCGAGTTCATCCTCGCCAAGCCGGTCCTGGCCATGCGTGAGGTCAGCTACGACCTCACCATCTCCAAGCCGCTGGAGCTCGCCGCCGGGGGTACGGTCACCGCGTTGGACATCCAATGGGAGCTGTTCAACCGGGCCAAGAAGTATGCCGACGAGTACGGCTTGAGCTGTGTGGGCGAGCTCGTCGGACAGAACCTCCTCGATCGCTGGGAGCACGTACTGGCTACTCTCGAGAGCGACCCGATGGGACTCGCCGGTCAGCTCGACTGGGTGGCCAAGTATCGGTTGCTGGAGGCCTACCGTGACCGCAACGATCTCGGCTGGGGTGACACCCGGCTGCGGGCGATGGACCTCCAGTACCACGACCTACGGAGGGAGAGGTCGCTTTCTGGACGCCTCGGCCTGGAGCGCCTCATCGGAGATGACGAGGTCGAGCGCGCCGTCGAGGAACCGCCCGACGACACTAGGGCCTACTTCCGCGGCAAGTGCCTGCAGCGGTGGTCCGAGGACATCGTCGCCGCGAACTGGGATTCTCTCGTGTTCGATGTAGGCACTGACCCTCTGAGGAGGGTTCCGATGATGGAGCCGACACGGGGAACCAAGGCGCATGTCGGAGACCTGCTGGAGGAATGTGCGACATCCGCGGAATTGCTGGAGAGGCTGGGCTCATGATGCCCCTGTGCCCGAACGAACGGCTCCGCTCCGGGGACCGTGCAGTGCCGCTCGTCACCGACGACACCGGATCGGGGGGCCGGCGCGGTACGGTGAGAACAGACCTTGGAGGTAGGGATGGCAGAGCGTGAGTTGAAGAGGAGGCAGACGCCCAAACGCGACGACGAGGAGATCGACGAGGCTCCTGCGCCGGCGGTCTCCGAGACGGGGGAGAAGATAAAGGCGGAGCTGGATGACCTTCTCGACGAGATCGACGACGTTCTCGAGACCAACGCCGAGGACTTCGTCAAGTCCTACATCCAAAAAGGGGGAGAGTAGCCGGGAAGGCCGGACCCGGGACCACCCTCTCGGCCTGTGCGCCGTCTGGGTCCCGGAACCGGTAGCCTCCGTTGGGTGAGTCTTCCGTTGTTCACCCCGGGCGAGGACCCCGGTCCGGATTTCGCCGAGCTCTTGCGCCGGATCGACTACCTGCCGCCGGTCCCAGAGGTCAAGGTCGACGATCGGGTTCCGATCACCCACGGCACGACCGTGGTGGCAATCCGCTATCGCGACGGTGTGGTGATGGCAGGCGACCGTCGGGCTACGGCGGGCAACTTCATCAGTCACCGTGAGCTGGAGAAGGTCTTTCCTGCAGATCGCCACAGTGGCGTAGCCATCGCCGGCGCGGCAGGTCCTGCCATGGAGATGGTCCGGCTGTTCCAGCTACAGCTCGAGCACTACGAGAAGGTGGAGGGCCAGTCCCTGAGCCTCGAGGGGAAGGCCAACCAGCTCGGGCAGATGGTCCGCAACCATCTGCCTGTGGCGATGCAGGGTCTGGCCGTGGTACCGCTCTTCGCCGGCTATGACACCGGGCGTGACCACGGGCGCCTCTTCGAATACGACGTGACCGGCGGCCGTTACGAGGAGAGCGACTTCGCCAGTGCGGGATCGGGGAGCCTGCACGCGGGTACGGTCGTGAAGCTCGGCTACAGCGAGGGCATGGAACGCGGCGATGCCATCGATCTCATACTGAAGGCGCTGTTCGAGGCTGCTGACGAGGATTCGGCCACCGGCGGCCCGGACCTGGTTCGCGGTATCTACCCGCTCATCGCCACCATCACTGCGGAGGGATTCGAGCGAATCGAAGAAGGCGAGATAGCCGAACGCTTCCGTGCCCTCATCGCCGAGCTGAGCACTGAGGAGGCACGCGGGGGTGAACGCGCATGAGCATGCCCTTCTACGTGGCACCGGAACAGGTGATGAAGGACCGGGCCGACTATGCCCGGAAGGGAATCGCCCGGGGGAGAAGCCTCGCCGCGGTGGTGTACGACGACGGAATCCTCCTCTGCGCCGAGAACCCCTCCCGGACGTTGCGCAAGGTGAGTGAGATCTACGACCGGATCGGGTTCGCCGGAGTCGGGAAGTACAACGAGTTCGACCAGTTGCGCATCGCCGGGGTCCGTCACGCCGACTTGAAGGGCTTCTCGTTCAGCCGGGAGGACGTGGACGCGAGAGGGCTCGCCAACCAGTATGCGCAGATCCTCGGACAGATCTTCACCCATGAGATCAAGCCGATGGAGGTCGAGATCCTGGTTGCCGAAGTGGGGGCGGAGCGTGCCGGCGACCAGTTGTTCCACATCCTGTACGACGGTACGGTCGTGGACGAGACCGGCTTCACAGTCCTCGGTGGGGAAGCCGACGCCATCGCCGATCGTCTGGAGGGGGCTTGGGGTGATGATCTCGATCTGCGTTCGGCTCTGCAGGCCGCTGTCGACTCCCTTGCCGGCCCGGATCGACAGCTCGATGCTTCCGATCTGGAGGTCGCGGTCCTCAGGCGCTCCGACAGCCGCCGGGCCTTCCATCGGATCGAGGGCAGCGAGCTCGACGCGCTCATGGGCTAGCCCGCCGGTAGGTTGGGGGGCGCCATGGAAAGACGGATCTTCGGTCTCGAGAACGAGTACGGTGTCACCTGTACCCTGCGTGGCCAGCGAAGGCTCAGTCCCGACGAGGTAGCGCGGTATCTCTTCCGGCGAGTCGTCTCGTGGGGTCGCAGCAGCAACGTCTTCCTGGCCAACGGGGCGCGCCTGTACCTCGATGTCGGCTCACACCCCGAGTACGCAACACCAGAGTGCGACTCCCTCTACGACCTGGTGGTGCACGACAAGGCGGGAGAGCGGATTCTCGAGCAGCTTCTGGCCAGTGCCGAGCAGCGGCTCCGGGAGGAAGGTATCCGAGGCGTCATCTACCTGTTTCGCAACAACACGGACTCGGCCGGCAACTCCTATGGCTGTCATGAGAACTACCTGACCAGCCGGCGCGACGACTTCGGCCACTATGCCGAGGTCCTCATCCCCTTCCTCGTGAGCCGTCAGATCTATGCGGGAGCGGGAAAGGTCCTCCAGACGGCTCGGGGCGCGATGTACTGCGTGAGCCAGAGGGCGGAACACATCTGGGAGGGTGTCTCGAGTGCCACGACGAGGTCACGCCCGATCATCAACACACGGGACGAGCCTCACGCTGATGCAGAGAGATACCGTCGTCTCCACGTGATCGTCGGCGATTCGAACATGAGTGAGTACGCCACGTTCCTGAAGGTGGGTGCATGCAGCATTCTCCTACGCATGCTCGAGGAACCTTCCGTGGTGCTGCGTGACATGACTCTCGAGAACCCCATCCGCGCGATTCGTGAGATCAGCCACGACATGACCTGCAGGCGACGTGTGCGGCTGGCCAACGGCCGCGAAGCGAGCGCTTTCGACATCCAGGCCGAGTATCTGGAGCGCGCGCTGCGGTATGCGGAGACGAGGGACCTGAGCGACCTGGAGATGCAGGCGCTCGGAATGTGGGAACACGTCATGAAGAAGCTGGAGAAGGACCCTCTGAGCCTTGATCAGGAATGCGATTGGGTGATCAAGCACAACCTGATCGAGTCGTATCGCGAGAAGAACGACCTGCCCCTCACCCACCCGCGGGTAGCGCTGCTCGATCTGCAGTACCACGACATCAACCGCAACAGGGGCATCTTCTACAAGATGCAGCGCAAGGAGATGGTGGAGCGGATCTGCAACGAGAAGGACATTGCCGCAGCGGTCGAGGCGCCGCCACAGACCACGCGAGCACGCCTGCGGGGTGAGTTCATCCGGAGGGCCAAGGAGCGCAAACGCGACTACACCGTCGACTGGGTGCACCTGAAGCTGAACGATCAGGCACAGCGGACGGTCCTCTGCAAGGACCCCTTCAAGGCCCATGACGAGCGGGTCGAGAAGCTGATCGCCTCGCTTTGACAAGCTTGGGGTAACCACCCGACAGGACATCAGTCACATGCCCCAGTTCCACACCGCTCGCGTGACCGAGCTGCTCCTCGAGAGACCCGGTCTGCAGCGGGTCATGATCGAGCTCGAGGAGGACGAACAACCCGGTCGCGCCTACTGCCTCACCGAGCTCACCGGACCCGTCGACGTCGGTGACCGTGTGATCGTCAACACAACCGCGGTGGATCTCGGTCTGGGCACGGGCGGCTGGCACGTCGTCCATTGGAACCTGGAACGCAGCTCTTTCACACGGCCGGGCCCGGGGCACGTGATGAAGCTCCGGTACACGAGCCTCCAGTTCGATGCCGGCACTGACGAGCTGATGCACCCGGAGTTGGATGAACGGCTCCGGGGCCTGCCCGTCGTGGCCTGTTCGGTTCACAGCCAGGCCGCCGTCGTGATAGCCACCATCAGGCACCTCGCCCCGTTGTCACAGATCGTCTACGTCATGACCGACGGCGGAGCCTTGCCCTTGGCGCTGAGCGACCTGGTTGCCGAGATGGTCAGCAGGGAGATCCTGTCCGGGACGATAACCGCCGGTCACGCGTTCGGCGGAGAGCACGAGACCGTCACAGTCGCCTCGGCTCTGGGGCTGGCGGCCAACGTGCTCGACGCGGACGTGGCGGTTGTCGGGATGGGGCCAGGCGTCGTCGGTACCGGGAGCACCCTCGGAACCAGCGCCGTCGAGGCAGCCTCGGTTGCCAACACCGCGGCTGCCCTCGGTGGCGTCCCGATCGTGGCGGTCCGCGCGTCGAGCGCCGATCGTCGCGCTCGTCACCGCGGTATCAGCCACCATACGGAGACGATCAGCCGGCTGTTGTGCCACGCGGTGCAGTGTGCAGCCATCCCTCCGGAGGTGAGCGGGCTCAGGAACATCATCGCCAGGCCTGTCGAGGCACCCGATCCCGGCGAGGTGCTGCGAGCGGTCGGACTCGATGTCACGACGATGGGCCGAGGCCCAGCTGAGGATCCGCTGTTCTTCGAGGCAGCGGCAGGCGCGGGCGCGTTGGCCGCGCGCCTCATGGCCGCCCGTAGAGCATCGAGCCACTGACGGGCGATCCGCCGCGCAGAGCCGTACCTCTCAATTAGCCATTCAGCGGTCTGCTCGAGCGGTGGATCGAAGCCAGCGCGGCCGGCCGGTAGGATCCGCCGCGTGTCGAAGCTCGAACGGCTGTTGAACCTCACCGCGGCGCTGCTCGATTCCGCTCGACCGTTGACCGCTGCGGAGATCCACCAGCGGGTGCCCGGTTATCCCGAAGGAGGGGCGAGCTTCCATCGGGCGTTCGAGCGCGACAAGGAGGACCTGCGCGAGATGGGAATACCACTCGAGCTCAGGCCGGTCGAGTGGACGGATCCGCCTCGTGACGGATACCTGATCCCGAAAGAGGAGTACTACCTGCCGGAGCTCGACTTGGAGCGGGACGAGTTGGCGGCCCTGCACCTCGCCCTCTCGGCGGTGAGGCTCGATGGCATCCATGGCCTGGAGGCGATGTGGAAGCTAGGGGGTACACCCGAATACGAAGGTGGTCTTCCTGTGACCGCCCTGGCAGCCATCCCCGCGGATGACAACCTGGTGCAGCTCTTCGCGGCGGTTGTGGAGCGCCGACAGACGAGCTTCGTGTACCACGACGAAGAACGTTCCGTGCACCCCTATCGGATCGACTACCGGAAGGGTCGATGGTATCTAACGGGGTTCGACATGCTCCGTGACGCTGTTCGGAACTTTCGAGTGGATCGCATCGAAGGGAAGGTGACGACAGCCGAGCCCGGCGGCTTCACCAAGCCGGAGTCCGCACCAGGGCTCGAGCTGGAGCCTTGGGTCGCGGGTGGCGAGTCCGAGATCATCGCCGTGTTGAGCGTCGATCATGACCAGGCTCTGTCGGCGGTCCATCATGTGGGGACCGAAGCCGTGTCACGCGAGCTGCCCGACGGCTCGGTCGTATTGGAGCTCCCGGTGCGCAACCGGGACGCCTTCAGGTCTTTCGCGCTGACCTTCCTCGAACATGCCGAGGTCGTCGGGCCCCGCGAGCTCAGGGACGATCTCGTCAGATGGCTGGAGGACCTGGCCCGGTGAGTCGTCTCACCGCGAGCGATCGCCTGAGGCGGATCCTTGCGATGGTGCCGTGGATCGTCGAGCGTGACGGCCCAACCGTGGATGAGATCTGTCAGCGCTTCGACGTGACCAGGCCACAACTGCTCGAAGATCTCGAGGTGCTGTTCATGGTGGGCATCTACCCGTACACCCCCGACGAGTTGATCGATGTTCGCATCGAGGACGACCGGGTGTGGATCGATCTCGCCGACTTCTTCCGTCGACCACTCCGCCTTTCGCACGCACAAGGACTCGCGCTGGTGGCGGCCGGATCGAGCCTGCTGGCGGTACAGGGTGCCGACGAGAGCGGGCCCCTGGCACGTGGCCTGGCAAAGCTTGCAGCTGCCCTAGGGGTGAACCCCGATGATGTCGTCGAGGTTCACCTCGGTCCTGCAGAGACCCGAACCCTGGCACTGCTGACCGAGGCCGCTCTGGCAGGCCACCGGGTCGAGATCGACTACTACGGCTACGGTCGAGATGAGCGGAGCCGACGCATCATCGAGCCTCATCGGGTCTATGCCGACAGCGGCCAGTGGTACGTGGCCGCCTACTGCCTCCGAGCGGAGGGGGATCGCGTCTTCCGGCTCGACCGGATCTCAGAGGCTCGCCGGCTCGAGGAGCGTTTCGAGGTCGTCGCCGAGCCGCTCCAGCTGGGCGTGTTCAGGCCAGAGGAAAAGGATCCGAGGGTCGAGCTCGATCTTGAACCCGGCGCTCGGTGGGTGATCGAGCAGTATCCCTGCGAGAGCGTTGTGGAGCTGGGCGGTGGCCGCATCAGGGTCACCCTGGCCGTGTCGGCCCGCCCGTGGCTGGAGCGGCTGCTGCTCAGACTGGGCCGCGACGCCAACCTGGTCTCGTGCACCGGGGACCAGGCGTTGCTCGGCGCACGCAGGGAGGCGGCACAGCGCATACTTGATCGCTACGAGAACCGATACGCTGAACCCGCGTGAAGGCCTCCAACCCCCCACCCGGTCCCGACGACCGCAACATCGACGACCCATCGCTGGTCAGCGAGATGCTGACCCGGGCCATCCTGGAAGGTGAGGAGCCGGCGGAGGCGACGCCCGTGTTGGAAACGGCGATCGATGAGGTCAACGGCAACACCGGCGATCACAGCGAGGGCGAGCCGGCTTCCACCGGCGTGCTCCCCGTGGCGGGGGGCGACCCGTTCGAGACGGCGACCAACCCGCGGCCCCGAGCCGGCTCAGGCGAAGGGGGCACAGTGGCCGATCTGTCCGAGGACCCGGAGACCGGTGACGACGAGCAGAGCGACGACGAGAAGGGTCACGACGAGCAGGGCGACGACGAGCAGGGCGACGACGAGCCGTCGAGTGGGCTGCGTAACGCCATCGAGTGGTCTGCGGTGATCGTTGGCGCCCTGGTGGTGGCGCTGCTCATCAAGACCTTCCTGCTTCAGGCCTTCTACATCCCGTCAGAATCCATGGAGCCCACCCTCGAAGTTGGTGATCGGGTGCTCGTGAACAAGCTCAGCTACGACTTCCATGATGTGAATCGCGGTGACCTCGTCGTGTTCCACCGCCCCGAGACCGATCCTTCCGACGACGAGGCGATCAAGGACCTGATCAAGCGCGTGGTCGGCCTTCCCGGCGAGACAGTTGAGAGCGTCGACGGACATGTCTACATAGACGGTCAACCCCTCGAGGAGCCTTATGTGCCCGACGGTGTGACAACCACCATGCCGGGTCCGGTGACGGTACCGGAAGGCCAGGTGTTCGTCATGGGCGACAATCGGGAGAACTCGAGTGACAGCCGGGTCTTCGGCCCGATATCGCAGGATCTGATAATCGGACGCGCCTTCCTCCGGGTGTGGCCTCTCAGCCAGATCGGCTTCCTGTAGCGGGGGCGCATCAACTCCACCTGTCGATCCGGCCCCTGGGAGTGCTCAAGTCTGCCGCCACGGGTGTCGACGCCATGGCCATGATCCGGCGGGTCGAAGGATCGGACGAGGCGACCCTGTCCACGCGGTGCCCACACTGCGGCATAGTCGAGGTCCCAACCCTGGCCGTGACTGTGTGGCACCCGCACGGAGAGGAGGGCGGTCGGTACTCGTTCATCTGCCCGCGCTGTGGAGCTGTGAAGAACAAGGCGATCGACGCCGATACAGCCGGGATCCTGTGGGCGGCCGGAGCCTCACGAGCCGACGACGGATAGGCCGAGGCGCTCTCCGGCCGACCGATTCGTGACCGTTCAGGGCTGGTTCCTTCGGGGGCTGCAACTCCGACGCTCCTCCGCCTCGCTCCCGCTGGTCCCGCATCCCGCAAACGCCGAGGGCTCAAGAGCCGACACCTCGCTGCCGAAGTAAGCCTTGTACGGCCGGTAGCAGGAGGGCCTTCGATGGCAACCATTCGGGCGAGTTGCAGCACCTGCGGCGACGTCGAGCTCACGACCGTGGACGTGCAGGTGAGGGTGTGCATGGACGATGACGCCGCCACCTACAGGTTCCGGTGCCCGATCTGCACCATGACCCAGGTCAAAGGCGCCGATGACCGGACTGTCGACCTGCTCGTCGCTGCCGGCGTCTCCTACAGCACCTGGACCCTGCCGGCTGAGCTGCACGAGCGCCCCTCGGGTGATCCGATCGACCACGATGACCTGCTCGACTTCCACCACCTCCTCGAGCAGGGAGACTGGTTCACCGAGCTGACGGCGTCACTGGACCGTCACTAGTCCTGATCATTCACGAGCTCGCACGAGCAACTCGCAGCAGGACGGTTACAACCCTCTCAGCCTTGGAGGATCCAAGTTGGGCAACACAAGAGATGCCAACAGCTGGCGCTTCCGCACCCCAACCCGCCACCGGCCTGCCCGAACCAGGCAGACGTCTGTGGTCGTGGCACCAGCCCGGATCATCCACCTGCTCGACGCACCGCTACTGTGTGGAGGTGCCCGCATCGGCCTGGTTGCTCGTCGGTGTCCTGATGGCCACTGCATCAGTGATCGCCGGCGTGCTGAGCCTTACCAGGCGAGCGCACGAGGAGTTGAGAGAGGCGCAGGGACACACCGACGAACTGAGCACCGATGTCGCGGTGCTGAACGAAGCAGCCCAGGACCTGCGCGACTCCCTCTTCGAACAGCGACGCCCTCATCCCTGACGATGCGCTGTCGGCATCTGGCGTGGCTCGGGTCCTCACCATGAACGATCAGGGTTAGACTCGTCTCATGACCTCCACAAGCGGTGGAGCGCTCGCTTTCATACAGAACCTCGGGATGTGGGAGATCATCGTCATCGCGGTGGTCGCGCTGATCGTCCTGGGCCCCCACAAGCTGCCCGAAGCGGCCCGCCAGATAGGTCGCTTCATGTCCGAGTTCCGCAAGGTGTCCCAAAACCTCCAAAGCGACTTCCGTGACGCCATCGAGGATCCGCTCCTGAAGCCGGCCCAGGATCTCGCCGAGTTGGCTCGTGAACCTGCCCAGCACCTCAAGAACCTCGCGACCGACGCCATCGCAGAGGTCTCCCGGGCCGGCACCGGCGGTGACAACGGGGGCGGGTCGGCCCCGGCCAACGGAAGCCGCACGTTTCCAGGCAGCGCCGGGGCCGAGTCAGCCTCAGGGAGCAGTCGTGTGCCCGACCAGGAGGGCGGATCCTTCCCGGATGCTGCCGAGGCGGCCGCGCCTGAACCGCTGCGCGAGCAGTGAGCGCCGGAGCGGAGAAGGTGGGGAGGGTCGACGAGAGTCGAATGACCCTTGTCGAGCACCTCACCGAGCTCCGGTCCCGGCTGCTCAAGGCGATTCTCGCCATCCTCATCGGCTGTGTTCTCGCCTTTCTCTTCTGGCAACCGCTCTTGGACTTCCTCCTCGCGCCGCTCTGCGACGCCGCTCCCGAGAACTGCACGCTGATAATCACCGACCCGGTGCAAGGGCTGTCGACGCGACTCAAGGTCTCCGGATACGCCGGCATCTTCTTCGCCATGCCAGTGATCCTCTGGCAGCTGTGGCGCTTCATCACCCCGGGCTTGTACGACCACGAGCGCAAGCTCGCTGTTCCGTTCGTGCTCAGCTCGTTGGCATTGTTCCTTCTGGGCTCCGGCCTCGCCTACTGGACCCTCCCGAAGGCACTCGGGTTTCTCATAGACGTCGGCGGTCCGGACATTCAGCCGTTCTTCACGCCAACCGGCTACATCGGGCTGGTCACCTACATGATGCTGGCCTTCGGAATCGGTTTCGAGTTCCCGATCGTCCTCATCTTCCTCCAGCTCGCGGGGGTGCTGACCGCGGATCGGCTCAAGTCGTGGCGGCGGTATGCGATCGTGGGGATAGTCGCCCTCGTCGCGGTCATCACTCCCTCAGGTGATCCCTGGAGCCTTCTCGCCCTCTCGGTTCCGATGTACCTCTTCTACGAAGCGGCGATCGTCATCGGCCGGCTGCTGAAGAGGCGAATGCGAGCCCGCGAGTCTGCGTGAAACCCGAACCCCTGCGCTTGGACCGCTTTCAGGAGGAGGCGATAGCCGCACTCGACGACGGCGCATCAGTTCTCGTCGCTGCGCCCACTGGGGCGGGGAAGACCCTCGTGGCCGAGCATGCCATCGAGATCGCGCTTCGCGAGCAGCGCAAGGCTTTCTACACGACTCCGATCAAGGCTCTTTCGAACCAGAAGTACGGCGATCTGGTTGGCCAGCACGGAGTGGAGAGCGTGGGCTTGCTCACGGGGGACAATGCCATACGAGGCGACGCGCCAGTCGTGGTCATGACGACCGAAGTCCTGCGGAACATGATCTATTCGGAGTCGTCTCTGCTCAGCGGCCTGCTCTACGTGGTTCTCGATGAGGTCCACTACCTGCAAGACGCCTACCGCGGTCCGGTCTGGGAGGAGGTCATCGTCCACTGTCCTGCTTCGGTGAAGCTCGTATGCCTTTCCGCGACCGTGTCGAATGCGACTGAGTTGGCAGATTGGCTCGGCGAGGTCCGGGGCGAGACGGCCACCATCCTCGAAACGCAACGACCCGTCGGCCTCACCAGCCTCTACCTGGTGGGTGACCGGTCACGGCCCGGGTATCACCTGCTCCCGATCCTGGTCGACGGAAGGCCCAATCCCGAGGGCCACCGATTCGACTCGCGCAACAGAGGGCACTCTCCCGGGAGGGGAAGACCGAGGCCGCGGTTCTTCAGCCCCCGGCGAGTGGCGACCGTGGAGCGTCTGGCCGAGGAGGCCATGCTTCCGGTCATCTACTTCATCTTCAGCCGCGCGGCGTGCGATGAGGCCATGCGGCGTTGTGTCGAGGAGGGCCTGCGACTCACCGACAGCGATGAACGGCTGAGAATCAGGGAGATCCTCACCGAACGAACCGACGGCCTGAGCGACTCAGACCTCGACTTCCTCGATTTCGACAGGTGGGCGGTCGGTATGGAGACGGGAGTTGCCGCCCATCACGCCGGCATGGTCCCGGCGTTCAAAGAAGCGGTGGAGCAGTGTTTCGCCGAAGGGCTCGTGAAGGTGGTCTTCGCGACCGAGACCCTGGCACTCGGCATCAACATGCCGGCGCGGGCCGTCGTCATCGAACGCTTGACCAAGTTCACCGGCGAGACGCACGAGTTCTTGACGCCGGGCCAGTACACCCAGCTGACGGGACGGGCAGGTCGCAGAGGAATCGACTCGCATGGTTATGCGGTGGTGCTGTGGTCACCTTTTGTCGACTTCGGACGACTCGCCTCCCTGGTGGCCAGCCGCAGCTTTCCGCTCTCGTCGGCCTTCAGACCCAACTACAACATGGCTGCCAATCTCGTGCGCCGGTACGAGTCCGACGAGGCACACCACCTCTTGAACCAGTCCTTCGCCCAGTTCCAAGCCGACCGGTCCGTGGTTCGTCTGGAACGACGGGTCGAATCCCTCAAGCGGGAGATCTCGCTCCTCGAGGAGCAGCTGGGCAGGACCCCCGGCATCAGGCACTACCGCGAGTTGGTTGACGAACTGGAGCGGGAGCGCGTCCGTCGTCCCTCATCGCGGGCTTCGATCGAGCAGGCCGTGAGCGCACTCAAGCCGGGCGATGTCATCGGCATCACCGGAGAGCCAGCGGTTGAGCGCGCCGTCGTGCTGTCGGTCGCATATCGACGGCGTGGATCCATCAAGGTCCGTTGCGTGAACGGGGAGGCTCAGGTCATCCTCTACGACCTCGCGGACTTCCAAGCCCCCCCTGAAGTCCTGGCCCACGTCGATCTGCCGGTGCCCTTTCTGCCCCACGACGCTGCCTACCAGCACCAAGCGGCCGAGGTGCTGCGTCGCGCGCACGTCCGACCGCGGCGCACAGCTCCCGAGAGTGGTCACTACGAGCAGGCACTGGCCGCGGTGCAGTCGCACCCTGTTCATCGCCTACCGGGACGGGATCGCCTGCTCGCTGCTTTCGAGGATCTCGAGTCCAAACGGGGCCAGCTCGATGACCTGGAAAGGGTCATCGGCGGGCGGACAGATTCGCTGGCGCGCCGCTTCGATCGGGTTCTCGACCTGCTCGACGACTGGGGTTACGTTCAGGGCTGGTCGCTCACCCCGAGGGGAACGGACCTGGCCCGCATCTACCACGAAGCTGATCTGGTGGTGGTCGAGGCCCTGGCGAGGGGAGTCCTCGACGATCTGGAACCCCCTGAACTTGCCGCGATCGTCTCGGGCCTGACGTACGAGCACCGTTCGCCGGTGCCGTCGGCGGACTGGCACCCGGAACACTCCCTCGCCAAACGGGCATCGGAGCTGGAGTCGATCGCCTCAGATCTGAATCGAGCAGAGAAGGCCCGTTCCCTGTCCGAGACGCGGCTCCCCGAATGGGGGTTCGCGGCCCAGGCGCGGGCCTGGGCCGCCGGCAGCGACCTCGATGTGATCCTGGAGGGCGATGACATCTCCGGCGGGGACTTCGTGCGCAACGTCAAACAGCTCATCGACCTGCTCCGCCAGATAGCGGAGTGCGCCCGTTCCCGTAGCACCGCCGGGGCTGCCGCGCGGGCGGCTGAAGCCCTGTTCCGGGGGGTGGTGGCAGCCTCCGCGGAACCTCGGCCCGAACCGGCCGGCCAGCGTTGACCGTCGAGAAGGGCAAGGATTGGGGCCGGATCGCACCCCTTGCCGACGACGGTGTTGTCGTTCACCGGGATGCCGAGGCCCGCCAGGCCGTGGAGGCGGCGTTCCTCGCCTCCCTGCCACTGCCCTCCCTGGGCCTGGTCGGGGGGGACCTCGGCCGAACGCTGGGTTGCAGGGGTGACGAGGGCCGGCTGAGGTCACCAGCGGGGGTCACCCTCCCCATCGACCTCGGGGTGGTCTGCATGGACGGACAGGACCACTGCTTCCTCGCCCATCTCGTGGCACGTCGCCGGTGGTGGGGTGGGACCTTCCTCGTGGCGATGAACGCCGCGTGGTACCGAGACTGGTACCTCGGCCCGAGGGCTCACCCGAACGACGGGTTGCTGGACATCACACGAGGGCGCCTGCCGTTGCGTGACCGCATCCAGGCCAGGAGCAGGCTGACCAGCGGCAGCCACCTTCCCCACCCGGGACTTCATACGGAGCGGGTAGAGAGGTCCTCTTACGAGCTCGACAGGCCGACGCCGATCTTCCTGGATGGCGAACCGGTGGGTAAGGCACGTCACCTCGAGCTCCGGGTGGTCCCGGACGCGCTCGAGGTCGTCGTCTGAACGGCGCTACGGCCGGGCCGTTTGGGCAAAGGCGGCAGGGTGGTATCGACGCCACCGGGACAGCACCTTCGCCGAAGGATGCCAGCGCGGGGCTCTTCCGGGCAGGAGGGCTACTCTGACGAGCATGCCAGGCGCAGATCCGGCCGCGTTGAAAGAGCGCGTGGTGAAAGCAGTCGACGAGCTGGCTGACCGGCTCATAGAGGTTTCCCACGAGATCCACTCACACCCCGAGCTCTGCTATGAGGAGCGCTTCGCTCACGACCTGCTCACCGATCTCCTGTGTCAGGCGGGTCTGGAGACCGAGCGTCACGCATACGACCTCGAAACAGCGTTCGTAGCCAGGGTGGGCGACACCGGCCCGGTGGTCGCCGTCATCTGTGAGTACGACGCCCTACCCGGGATAGGGCATGGCTGTGGCCACAACATCATCGCCGGCAGCGGCGTCGGAGCGGGGCTGGCCGCGGCATCGATCGCCGCAGAGGCCGGCGGGTCCGTCATCGTCATCGGCACACCGGCGGAGGAAGGCGGCGGGGGAAAGGCCAAGCTCATAGACCGAGGAGCATTTGCGGGCGTGGACGCCGCGATGATGGTTCATCCCGCCGGTGCCGACATGGTGTCGATGAACGGCATCGCCATCCAGCAGCTCGAAGTCGAGTACTTCGGTGAGGCAGCACATGCTGCGGCGTTTCCCCAGCATGGCAGGAACGCGCTCGACGCCGCGGTGCTCGGGTACATGAATGTTGCTGCCCTACGCCAGCACATCAGGCACGATGAGCGTGTACACGGCATCTTCACGCGTGCGGGTGACAAACCCAACGTTGTACCGAGCCACACGTCCGCGCTCTGGTACGTCCGTGCGAGACGACTGAGCACGCTCGAACCATTGAAGGATCGTGTCATCGCCTGCCTCGAAGCCGGTGCATCGGCGGCGGGCTGTGAGATGTCTCACAACTGGGCCGAGCCCGCCTATGCCGATCTGGTCAGCAATGAGACCATCGTTGCCAGGTATGCGGCCAACGCCGCGACTCTCGGTCGCCAGCTCGGCCGTCCCGATGCTGCCGCGGCGGTTGTCGGTAGCACGGACATGGGCAACCTGAGCTACGTGGTCCCTTCCATCCACCCGATGATCCAGGTCGCACCCCCGGAGGTAGTCATCCACACCCCGGCGTTCGCCCAGTATGCGGTATCGGCCTCGGGTGACCAGGCAGTGCTGGATGGCGCAAAGGCTCTGGCCATGACCGTCGTGGACCTCTGGACCGACAGAACCCTCCTGGACCGTGCACGCAGCGAGTGGGCGGAGCGAGTGGGCGATGAGTGATCGGGGGCTAACCTCGCCAAGCGTGAGCACTTACGTCGGGGAGGACTTCAGTACCGAAGAGGCAGACGTCCTCAGGCGGTACTTCACCAATCTCGACGGACCGGTGTTCGCCCTGGTGAACCTTCCGGAGGTGGTCAAGGGGGCCCTCTTCGCCCGCTACTCCCGGTCGGCCAAATCCTTGCGGAGGCTGTTCCTCGACGAGTTCGTCGGAGATCTCGACATCACCGGGGACTCGACCATCGACGCGACGATAGGTCTGCGAAGGGCCGAGGAGCTCTACGATCGGGTCTTCTTCGCCTACGGTGACGACTCGGTGGCCCAACTGGGTGGGGTTCACCTCGCTTGTGAGCAGGCCTCGAACGTGTTGACCAAGGTCCTCGAGTGGGGTCGACTGATGTCGTATCTCGAGCAGTCGACCAGGTACATCGCGTACGACGCTCGAATCGGAGGGCGTTACCGCTTCTACCGGGATGCGGAGATCCTCGCCTCAGCTCTGGGCGCGCGCTATGTCGGTGACATCGACAGGCTGTTCGATACCTACGCGGATCTCTTGCCGACAATGCAGGACTTCTTCCGGGTACGTCATCCCAAGGCACCCGACGACTCGGATTTCGTGTATCGCCAGGCGATCAGGGCCAAGGCGTTTGATTCGTTGCGCGGCATCCTGCCCGCGGCGTCGCTCTCCAACGTCGGTATCTTCGGAACAGGACAGGGCTATGAGCATCTCCTGTTGCGCATGCGATCCCACCCGCTGCCAGAGGTGAGGCAGTACGCCGACCTCATGCTCACCGAGCTCCGCAAGGTCATGCCCTCGTTCCTCAAGCGGGTCGACCTGGCGGATCGTGGGGTCGTCTGGAGCGAGTACCTCGGGTGTAACCGGGCAGCCATGGAGGACACCGCGGCAGCTCTGGTGGGGGAGGACAACGAGAGCTCATCGAGCCCGGCGGTCGAGTTGGTCGATTTCGACCCTGACGGTGAGCTCAAGATGGTCACTGCAATGCTCTATCCCTTCACCGACCAACCCGAGCATCGGTTGGAGGAGCGAGTCCGCGCCATGACGGTTGAGGAAAGGCTGCGGGTCGTGCGTGCGTACGTAGGTGAGCGCACCAATCGTCGCCACAAACCGGGACGGGCTCTCGAACGAACCTCCTACCGGTTCGATGTGCTGGCGGACTACGGAGCGTTTCGTGACCTGCAACGCCACAGGATGCTCACCATCGAATGGCAACCGCTGACGCCGCGGCACGGGTACACCCAACCCGCGGCGATAGCGAGCGCCGGCTGCGCGGGTGCTTTCGACGCGGCGATGGAGAGAAGTGCGACGTTGTTCGAGGTGCTTTCCGAGAGCTTCCCCGCCCAAGCCTCCTACGCTGTGTGTCTCGCCTACCGGATTCGTTTCGTGATGCAGATGAACGCCCGTGAGGCGATGCACCTCATCGAGCTGCGGACCTCGACCCAGGGACACCCTGCCTACCGACATGTGGGCCAAGAGATGCATCGGCTCATCGCGGAGAAGGCGGGACACAAGGCCATAGCCGAGATGATGAGCTTCGTCGACTACTCCTCGGAGCCCGAGCTGGAGCGGCTCCAGGCCGAGCGCCAGGCCGAGGTCCGGCGTCAAAGCCGAGCCCGTTGAGCCGCTGCCTCCGGTCGCGCTCGCTGTGACCCGCGTTCGGCCCGAGAGTAGCTATGCTCCCCGCAGATACAACGCCAGGCACGAGGGACAGATGGTTGACGACACCCCTGACGGGAAAGAGCCGGAGGAGGAGGACTTCGACGAGGACGCACTCGACGAGGACTTCGACGAGGACGCACTCGACGAGGACTTCGACGAGGACGCACTCGACGAGAAGGAGCTCGAGGAAGAGGACTTCGACGAGGACGTCCCCGATGATGACGAGACCGAGGGGGACGAAGCTGAGGAGGTCGCCGCTGCCCGGAAGAAGAAGCGAGTCAAGGGCAGCGAGGAAGAGGACGAGGAAGAGGAGGTCGATCCCGACGACGTCGAGGCCGACCTCGACACGATCCTGAAGGACCGGATCTCCGCGTCCGAGGACGAGGACGAGGAAGAGGACGAGGAGCCCGAGGAGAGGGGCAGCGAAGCGGGTGGCTCGGTGGCCGCGAAGCGTGAGGGCGAGTTCACCTGTCCGCAGTGCTTCATGATCGTCCACCCGCGTCAGTTCGGCCGTCGTGACAAGCCGATCTGCCCCCAGGGTGAAGAGGACTGCCCGGCAATCAGGATGGTCTTCGAGTCAGTGCGCAAGTAGCAGTATCACCGGATGTGACGGATTTCCTGATGGCGCCACCCTGAGGCATGATCGATAGGTGAGCCGAGACACGCATGAGCGTGCGGACTGCAACCCTCAGACGATCCTGGCCCGTCCGACTGCCCTCTTGACCGAGTTCCGGGGGGTGTTTCCGAGGTTCTACGATCGGGGCCGGGGTCAGGCTGCAGTCATCAGGACAGCAGGAAGGTTCGCCGTCAAGCGGATCTCGACCTACGCCGAGAGGGGTCTCGCCACCTTCCAGTTGCCAGCGGTGCAACGGAACGGGCTGCACCTGCTGAGGCGCCGCAACAGCGACGCTGGGGGAGAAGTGCGACGGAGGGCGCAGCAACCCGAGTCCACCGGAGTTGCGACGCGGACCAAACCCCAAGCCACACCCCCGCGGGATACGGGTGGTGTCGACCCGGAGACGCTGGCCATCCATGACTATGACAGCCTTGCTGCTTCCCAGGTTGTCGCCAGGCTCAACGGCCTGGAGGCTGACCAGCTCGAGGCGGTGAGGCGCTACGAAAACGCAACGCGGGGCCGGAAGACGATCCTCAACAAGATCGCCCAACTCCAGCGACCCTGAGCGTCGGTGAGGCTGGAGTTGTCGCAGGGATGATAGAAGCGGCACGTCCAGCAATGATCCATGAGCTGGATCAGATCGTCGAACTGATCCAGCTCGCCTACCGCGAGGCTGCCTCCGCGCGAGGTGGGCCGGTGTTCCTTCGTCGTGAGGCCAGGCCATTGCCACCGGAGGACGGGCTCGAAGACCTCCTGGACTCCGAGGACAGCGCGGTCATGGTCGGGACGATCGACAACGCCATCGTCGGGTACGGCGTGGTGGCGGTCGAGACGCTTCGCGACGGCGGAAGACTGGCTGTCGTCGAGGACATCTACGTTCGACAGGAGGCCCGCGAGGTCGGAGTCGGGCAAGCGCTCTTGGCGGCTCTGGCCGACTGGAGTCGCGATCAGGGATGCTTCGCCATCGACGCCCTGGTGCTCCCGGGGGACCGGGCCAGCAAGAACTTCTTCGAGGGACAGGGGATGACAACACGTGCTCTGGTCGTCCACCGGGCTCTCGACTCCATGGGCGAAGGCGCGTGACGGATTCGACAACCCGGCCCGAGCTTTGCGTGGGTGCCGTCGTGGTCGATGACGACAGCTTGCTGCTCGTGCGCCGTGGAGAGGGCCCAGGTGCCGGCGAATGGTCGGTGCCCGGTGGCCGGGTCGAGTGCGGAGAATCACTTGCAGAGGCCGTGGTTCGTGAGTTGCGAGAAGAGACCGGACTCGAAGGGGTCTGCGGGGAGCTCATCGGATGGGTCGAGCGCATCGACGAGAGCCACCACTTCGTGATACTGGACTTCGAGGTGACCCTTCTTGACACAAGGGATCCGGCTGCCGGAGATGACGCCGCCGAGGCTTGTTGGATACCGGTGAGTGAGGTCGCAGAGCAACGGCTGGTGGAGGGCTTGGCGGAGTTCCTCCATGAGCACGGTGTGATCGACACGATCACCTGAGCGCAGGAAGCACGTCCGGGTGCCGCGATGACCTGAGGATCAGGGTCAGGAGGCTGTCCAGTTGGGCTCGCGCTTCTCTATGAAGGCGGTCAGACCTTCGGTGAAGTCCGTCGTTCCCATCAGCGTCGCCATCGCTCCGCCCGACAGCCTGATCCCCTCGGCGTCGTCCTGAATGCCGCGCAGCTCGCGTAGCAGCCTCAACGACTCCCGAACCGCGAGGGGCGCGTTGGCGCAGATCCGCTCAGCCAAACGCCGCGCTGTGTCAAGCGCGGCACCCGGCTCGCACAGCTCGTTGACCATTCCCAGCTCATAGGCACGCTCAGCAGAGATCGGATCGCCGGTGATGGCCAACTCTGTTGCGATGTTGCGGGGAAGAACGCGCTCGAGTCGGAACAGGCCCCCTGCGGCTGCGACCAGGGAGCGCTTCACCTCGGGGATACCGAACCGTCCGTCGGTTGAGGCGACGACGAGGTCGCATGAGAGCACGATCTCAGTACCGCCGGCCAACGCGGGACCGTCACACGCGGCGATCAACGGCTTGGTGCGCTCTCGCAGGACGATTCCAGCAAAGCCACCGCGCTCGGTCGACAGGGCAAGGGCATTCCCCGAGTTGATCTCCTTGAGGTCTGCCCCGGCGCAGAAGACGGGACCAGCTCCGGTGAGGATGCCGACCCAAACCTCGTTGTCGTTCTCGAGCTCGTCGATGGCCGCCTCCATGCCCTGAGCCACGGCTCCGTTGACGGCGTTGCGTGCGTCCGGCCTGTTGATGGTCAGGACCGCCAGGTTGCCCTGCTTTTCGTATTCGACCATGCGGGGCACCATAGTGCTGCGGCTGTCGTCGTCTGCAACCGGCTTGGAGTGTCTTGCTGAGGGCGGCGCTCCAATGTGACAGTGCTGTCGAGCCAAGCGCAGCTTGGGAGGCGAACGTCTCGGCGCGACAAAGCTGCATCTCTTCGGCGCTGTGTCCGAGCCGGTGGAACTCACCAAAGGGAGGATCTGTGTCAGGCCCGATACCGGTATTCGATCTCGATGGGACCCTGCTGGACTCCGACACCGCCCTGATGAGGCCGTTCCTTCAACTCGGGGTACCGCGTAGTGAGATCACGTTCGGTCATCCGATCGAGATCGAGTGCACACGACTCGGCATCCGCCTGGACGACTACCTCTCGATCTACGACATCTCGGCGGCGCAGCCCTTTCCGGGGGTGGACCAGCTCTTGGGTTCGCTCAGTCGATGGGGGATCTGCTCCAACAAGCATCGCACCAGTGGAACCGCGGAGCTGGAGCGGCTGGGTTGGCACCCGGAAGTAGCCACCTTCTCCGACGACTACGGCGGTGGGGCAAAGCACCTCGGTCCGGTGCTCGACGCTTTGGATGTAGCAGGCTCGGAGATCGTCTTCGTCGGCGACACTGAACACGACCGGCACTGCGCCGAGAAGGTCGCGGCGGGATTCGGGTATGCGGGCTGGAACCCCCGGGTCAGTTCACTGGCGGTTGACGGGGTTCGCGTCTTCTCCACTCCGGGGGAGATCCTCGACCTGATCGGTCACCGGTGAGGAGCCACCCCCGCCAGGCTCTGGCGGGCGGGGAGCAGGCCGATCCTTCGCGGGGGCTTGCTTGGGATCGCCTGAGCGAGAAGTGCCCGGCTGGGACGGCCTCGGAACTCGGGGTCTGGCACCCCGGGCTTGCCCGGGTGAGGAGGAAGGTTCGATTCCGAACTTGCCGGCTATGTGGGGAAGGCGGCTCGCGAGACGCGCGATCTCTCGCAGCAGTTCCTCGTTGGGTTCCACGGGCCAACTGACCGGGACAACCTGAGAGCGCACCGGCGAGTAGGCCACCGCGTCGAGTACCGTCGCCCAGCGATCCTGTGTGGTCTCAGAGGTCAGTCCGTCGGAGGCAGCCGCCGCCAGGCGCTTGCCGAGGTCTGCCGGTAGCGGTGCACCGGCCTTGGGGGGCCTCGAGCTCAGTCGCAGAGCCCGGACAAGCCGCCCGTCGGCGAGCGTTTCGGAGAGCTCAGCCAACCACTTCGCATGCTCTTCCTCCACCCGTCGCTGGAGAGCCTCCCGCAGCTCCACCGCCAGCCGGCGGCACTCCTCATCTCGCGCGGCAGTATCGGCCGCCACCACCACCGATCGCAGGTCACGAAGGTCGAGCTCTTCGATATCGGCTTTGGCGGCCTCGGCCCGGTCTCTCCACTCAGCTTCGCGCAGCCGGGGAAGCAAATCCTCTGCAAGGGTCATGAGCTGGTCAGGCTTGACCTCAGGCCGGCCCTCGCTACGCGCCAGCTCGTTCTGCCTCTCCACCGCCTGCCGGACAGCGGGAATGCCGCCGCGCAGGACCTGTTCGGCGACGGGTGCCTGCTCGGCAGGTAGCGAGTCCAGGACCGCTTTGCGGTTGGCCCGTCCGGCGCGAAGGCGCTTGGGCTTGGGCCTGGATTCGGGCTGCGGTCGACGGGCCTTAGCTCTGTCCTCGCCCCGTCTCCGTGGGTCTCCGTCGCGCCGTCCGGCGCCGTCGCGAGGCTTGCGGCCGCCCTCACGGCGGTCTCGGCGGACCAGGGAGGTCGTCACCGGCTCGTCGGACCGACCCGAGCCGACGATCTCGAGGAGCTCCGGTTGCTTGCGGGCAGATCGTGGAGGCAGGACGGCTCTGACCTCGATCCCGTCGATGTTGAACTCGGCGTCAGCACGTACGACATCGCCGACCTTGGCTCCGTCGTAGAGGAGACCACCTTCGAGCTCACCCTTCGGCTCGCGGGCTCCGGCGGCCCGCCAGGTCCAGATGCCGTCGTCGCGGCTGCTCGTCAGCTCGATCTCGATCCTGCGAGACATAGATGCCCAAAGCTACTCCGCAGTGTTGGGCATGGCGATTGCGACATGAACGACAGCTTGCGACATGAACGACAGGGTGTCGCCACCGCCCCCGCAAGCGCCGTTCTCGCCTCGGGGGCTGCGCCCCCGGCGCCCGGCCTGCGGCCGGGCTCCCCCATCCCGGCGGGGACCCCAA
>QEUP01000024.1:0-47881 GCA_003577145.1 Acidobacteriota bacterium
GGCCGACGCGGCGCAGGCGCCGGCCGTAGCAGCGAGGTGTGCCTGAGTGGCATCGGCGGAGCCGGGCGCTGGTGAGTGCAACGAAGCAGCGCCATGGCCAACACTGTGTAGTGTCTTGAGGCGAGCCGCGATCGGAGAGTTCGTGAAGCCCGACGACGACCAACTAGATGAGCTGCTTGATGTTGACGACGAGTCCGGTGATGCCGCCCCCGATTCTCAAGACGAGGGTGACGAGGGTGACGAGGGTGACGAGGTCGGCGAGCCGGACGACGAAGAGGTGGTCACCCGCGACGGGCTCGTGGTGGGGGACGACCAGCTTGCCTACGAGTTCCACGAGTGGGCGGGGGAGTCGCGGGGTCTGCTCGACAACCTGTTGAGCTCCAACCAGGTGCAGCACGCCTGGCAGGGGACCACCCTGGTGATTCGCCTCGAGGACGAGGACGCCGTGGACAGTCTCATCGATCAGGTCGAGCTGTCCGCCAAGCCCGCACTCGACGTGGGTGCCGACAAGGTGGTGTACGAGGTCGGGACCTGGTCCGCGGCTATGCAGAACGACCTCGCCGAGTCACTGACGGTCGCCGACATCCCGTTCGAGTGGGACGAGAACGGCGACCTCGTCATCTACGAGGAGCACGAAGCGCGAGTCGAGGAGATCCTCGACCTCATGCCCGACCCCGACGACGAGGAGATCGGGATCGACGAGGGTGTGGCGGTCCAAGACGCCCTCTCGCAGCTGTTCGTGGCTTGCGATCTCCTCACCCGGGATGCGAATGACGCCTCGGCGGTGATCGAGGCGGCAGAGGCGGCAGAGGCCATGGAGGCCCTGGCACTGCCGTTCGGCTTCGCCTCTTCGGCCTGGCGCGAGCTGGTGGCCACGGCGAATGCGTTGCGTGAGGATCTCGGCTCGGACAGCGACATCAGCGACGAGGAGATCGAAGCGAGAGCAGCGGCGCTCCGCGATGCGCTCCGTCCCTACGTGTGAGCGACGCGGTGACGGCGATCAGCCCGTACCCGCGGCTCGCCCCCGCCGGCAGCCGGCGACCTGCCGCGGAACGATCGGAGTAGGTTGAGCCCGTGGTCCTGGCCGAACTGGACATCTTCCATTCACGCCCCGTCGCCCCCACCCGGCGGGTGGCGCTCGGGGAGTACCGGTTGCCAACCCGCCCGGCGCCGGGTTTCGGGGGCATCCTCCTCGGTGCAGTGGTTGCCCGCTTCATCCTCGACATCGACCGCGACTTCCAGCCCGAGTTCCACCGGCTGACCGTCGAGTTGGAGGAGGGCAGGCGGATCGTCCAGCCGAGGCTACGACACCGGTTCCAGAGCGACCGGGTCGGGCTGCTGCGAAGTCGCCACCGGCTGGTGCGCGACGGCGAGCGGGTGCGGTTCGCCTTGGACGACTCGAGGGCCACGCCGCTGCAGCATCTGCTGGGCGCGGTCTACGCGGCCGGGTCCATGGTGGATGGTGCGGCGGAGGCCATGGCTGCGGTCCGCGCCGGCATGCTGTGGCGAGGTCCGCTGGACGATCGCCTCGTCGCTCACCTGTCGGGAAGGCCTGCCGCGACCAGGGTTTCGGCTCGGGCGATGGCCGACCCTGTCAGCTGGGCTCTGGACGTGTTGGATCTGCGCTCCTCGAGCCGGGACCCCGGCCAGGTGCGTCTCGATGTGCAGCGGCGGTTCCGCGACCGGCTCCGCGATGCCCACCCCGATCACGGCGGGGAGACCGAGACCGCCGCCCAGCGCATCGCCGACCTGCGGGAGGCCCGTCGCATCCTGCTGGCGCCGGCCAGGTGACCCGGTCGGGGGCCAGCGCATGGTGAACGCCGTACTGCTGACTCACGGTGCCGGCAGCGACAGGGACCACCACACCCTGTTGGCGCTCGCCGACGCATTGGCACCTACCCCCGTCGAGCGAATCGACTTCCCGTACCGCCGCGAGGGGAGGAAGGCACCGGACAGAGCACCGAAGCTCGTGTCATGCATCAGCGACGAGGCGGCCGCCCTCGCCGAGCGGGTCGGTTGCGATCTCGACGAGATCGTCTACGGGGGGAGGTCGCTGGGCGGGCGGATGTGTTCGCTGGCGGTTGCCGAAGGCCTTCCCGCCGCCGGACTGGTGCTCATCAGCTATCCGTTGCACCCGCCGGGAAAGCCCGACAAGATGCGCGTCGATCACCTCCCGGACATCGACGTACCCTGCCTGTTCGTATCCGGTGACCGTGATCCGTTCGGCACGCCCGCAGAGCTCGAGCTTGCCACCGCGGCAGTTCGTGGGCCGGTGACTCATGTGTGGGTCGAGGGCGGCCGCCACGACATCAAAGGTGGTGACCAGCAGATCGTCGACGCAGTGGTGTCGTGGATGGCGGGGCTTTGAACGGCCGTTGCATGCACGCCGCGTCAGGGCAGGATCTCGACCGGTACCCCTAGGGGTAGCAACTGCACGAGGCGACCGATGTTCTCGTTGGTCATCCGGATGCATCCGTGGCTGACATCGGCGCCGATGGTCGAGGGATCGTTGGTCCCGTGGATGCCGATGATCGCCTCGGTGCCGTTGAAGCTGTCCAGCACGTTGGAGTACCCCGAGAGCCCGTAGGCGTAGTCGCCGTACACGCTGTCTTCCTGCACGGGTTGCAGGAGCTCTTTGATGTAGAAGACGCCTCCGGGTGTCGGCGTGTCCTGCGTCCCCACACCGACCGGGATGGTCATGGAAGGCTCACCGCGTTCGTAGAGGGTGAGCATGTGCTCGCCGAGCTCCACGACGATCCGGTAGTCGTTGTATTCGACCTCGACGTCACTGCCGCGGATCCATCCTTTGCTCCCGTTGGGTCTGACCGGCAGGTAGACCTCGTGCCAGAGCTCGCCTTCGGCTTCGACGTCGAGTTGTTCGACGAGGAACACCGCGGGTACGCCATGTTCGTTGGGGTTGGTGATCTTCTGTTCGGTCCGGGCGCCGTTCTGATCCGGGGGCGTGAGGGCCACGTCGCCGGCCGGCGCGTCGTAGACGGTGATCTCGCTGACCTCCGGGCGGCCCTCGGCCACGAAGTTCCGGTACTCGGGCGCAGCGGTGGGTGTGGGAGAAGGCGTGCTGGTCGTGGGTGTCGGAGAAGGCGTGCTGGTCGTGGTTGTGACCGTAGGTGCGGCATCGTCGCGGCCCTCGTCCTTGGCAGCCGGCTGCCCTTCGCCGCTGCAGGAGAACAGGAGCAGCGACAGCGCGGCGACGCTCAGAAGAAGATGCGCGCGCGTGAAAGACGAGAGCTCTCCGCGGGACACGGCGGATGAGTAAGCGCTCCTCGTCCGGCGATGAGAACGGCTCCGCGTCTCAGCTTGGGTCATCGGGGTTGATCTCTTCCAACTCGCGGTTGGCCGTTTCGGGGAACTGCCACAATACGAGACCAGCTGCCAGCAGGGGGCCGATGCCTAGGACGGTGAAGGCCCAGGCGAAGCCGATGCCGTCGATGATGGGGCCGGCCACCAGGAACCCGGCTACCGCGCCGGCGACCGAGATGGCGGTGGCTGCGCCGTTCGAGGCGGCGCGGCGCCCGGTGGGGAACAGCTCGGGCCCGAATACCCCCAGCGCCGGGACCGCCGCAGCGAACACCAGCCCCGAGAGCAACGCGAAGATCCATAGCCAGATCCCGGCCGTCGCGAAGTGCAGGATCCGGAACAGCACACCACCGGTCAAGCCGACTGCTGTCACCACCTTGCGACCTCGGAGGTCCGCCAGCTTCCCGCCTACGACGATGCCGATGCCGGCCGGGGCACCGGTGATGATGGCGAACGCCGAGATGTCGAGTCCGTCGAAGCCTCGCTGGTCGTTCAGGTAGTTGTTCTGCAGTTGCGCCGAAGGGGCGAAGAAGAAGTTCAGCACGAACAGGGCTCCTGCGTAGGCAACGAGCCGCTTGACGATGATGTGGTCACGAAGTCCTTCCTGCTCGGCTTCGTGCTGGGCGGCGAAGCGCCGGGTCTCGGGCAGTCGCCGGATCACGTCGATGATGAGCGGCAGCGTCACCACCGGTACGAGATAGATGTAACGCCAGCCGCCCGGGCCCAGATCGGCCAGCGGCAGCGCGATGAGGACGACGCCGGCGCCGAGACCACCCGCCATGGCCAGCACTCCGGTCGCGTAGGCGCGGGAACCGGCCGGCAGCTCCTCGGCCGCGACGATGATGATGAGGATGGACACCGCAATGGCGAGCGAGCGGCTGACCGTCTGGAGTCCGGCGACCGCACCCAGACTGGGAGCGAACGCCGTCAGCAGCGACATGGAGCAGCTGCCGAGCGCGGCGAAGGCCAGCAGGCGATGCCGTCCCTTCCGGTCAGCCAGCCACAGGACCCCCAGGGCGATGGGGATCCCGATGCGAGCCACCAGGAAGATCCTGGATTCGACGCCTGCCGAGTCGTGGCCGAAGTCCGACGCGGTGAAGGTCAGCGTCTGGGTGAGCAGCGACGTGTAGAAGCCCTCCACGATGGCGAGGGCGCAGACCAGCCCGATCACCTTGGCGGTTCGTTCGTCGATCCGGTTGGGTGGCGCCCACCAGGGGATCCTCCCGGGGCTGAGTCGGGTACGCAGCGCCGATCGAAACGGCACGGCGAACAGCCACGACCAGTAGGGGATGGCGAGGCGGTAGTCGAGGTTCTCGGTGAGGGTGGCCCGGCCGTTACCGAGAGGCACGACCGCAACGGTGCGGACGTAATGGGTGAAGGGGCCCTCATCGACGGTGTAGCGCCCTTCTCCGTCCGTCTTCTCCAAGACGATGATGTCGTCGCGAGGCTCGAGGAGGGTCGCGATCTCCTTCACATCCAACTCTCGCGAAACAGTCAGTTTTGCCATCAGTTGGCCGCCTGCCGACCGGTTTCTCCGCCGTGGGTAGACAGCGAGCATACTGATAGGTCGTGGATCAGCTCATTCTCCGCCCGTCCGGCCCGCTGTCGGGGGAGGTGCCCATCTCTGGCGCCAAGAACTCGGTGCTCAAGCTGCTGGCTGCCACCGCACTGGCTGATGGCACCTACGCGATCCACAACGTGCCCCGTATTGCCGACGTCGAATGGATGAGCGAACTGCTCATCTCGATGGGTGCTGATGTCGCCTGGTCAGGTGAGCAGTCCCTCACCGTCACGTGGGATCGTGACTGCATACCGGAAGCGCCATACGAAGTCGTCGAGAGGATGCGCGCCTCGATTGTCGTGCTGGGCCCCCTGCTCACCCGCTTCGGCCGGGCCAAGGTCGCACTGCCCGGTGGAGACGACTTCGGGCCACGTCCCATCGACATGCATCTCAGAGCACTCGAGAAGATGGGGGCGTCCTTCGAGACGGTGCACGGCTACGTCGAGGCGCGGTGTGAGCGCCTGCGCGGCAGCCGCATCACCCTCGAGTTCCCGAGCGTCGGAGCCACCGAGAACGTCCTGATGGCCGCGGTGCTCGCCGAGGGGACGACGGTGATCGAGAACGCAGCCCGCGAACCCGAGATCGCCGACCTCGCGTCGTTCCTCAACCGCATGGGGGCCAAGGTGCTGGGCGCGGGCAGCCCGACGATAGAGATCCAAGGCGTGGATGCGCTCAGCCCGGTCGATCACAGGGTGATACCCGATCGGATCGAGGCTGCGACCTACCTGGCGGCCGTCGGCGCGGCGGGGGGCGAGGTGGTGCTGGTAGGCGCTCGCGCCGACCACATGGAGATGCTCATCCACAAGCTCGGACAGATGGGTATGCGCATCTCGCCCGACAGCGCCGGGCTGTGGGCGATGGCCAGCGGGCGGCTCAAGGCGGTCGATGTCGCGACCCTGCCCTACCCCGGCCTGGCGACCGACTACAAGCCGTTCCTCGTCACGCTCCTCGCGCTGGGCGAGGGAACAGGGATCGTCACCGAGAACCTCTTCACCGGACGTTTCCGCTACATCGACGAACTGATCCGCATGGGTGCTGACATCCGGATCGAGGGTCACCATGCCGTCGTACGCGGCAAGGAGATGCTGTCGGGCGCCCCGGTCAAGGCGCACGACATCCGAGCCGGTGCGGCCCTGGCGGTAGCGGCGCTGCGCGCCGAGGGCGAGACGGTGATCTCTGATAGCTCACACATCGACCGTGGCTACGAGAGGTTCTTCGAGAAGATGAGGGGCATAGGGGTCAAAGTCGACCGCAAGTGAGGCACCGCGATGGATCAGTTCTCGCCGGCTTCTCCGGTCTCGCCGGCTTCTCCGGTCTCGCCGGCTTCTCCGGTCTCGCCGGCTTCTCCGGTCTCGCCGGCTTCTCCGGTCTCGCGGTCGTCTCCGGTCTCGCCGGCTTCTCCGGTCTCGCCGGCTTCGAGCTTGTGTTCGAGCCTCTTGCGGGCGCGGAGGTTGGCGACCCAGAGGAGTACCGCGAAGATGGCGATGGGCGTTGCCACGAGCAGGATCTCGTCCCAGCCGCCCTGGTGCGCCAGCAGCGGGCCGGTCATGCCCCGACCACGATGGAGACAGCGAGGATCAGTGACCCATAGACGAGGGCCGAGAACGGGAGCACGACTCGACCGATAGCGGTCGTGCCCGAGGTGCCTGTGCTGGGGGTCGAACCACTCCGACGGCGAGCAGAGTCGTGGACGGTCACGAGGGCGATCACATGGGTGACGACGAGGATCGTCAGGGTGGTCCAGGCCAACGCCGTCGCCGAAGGGGTGTCGTAGTCGACGGTGCGGGCAGCGGTGCCGAAGAGGTCCCAGCCATGCCCGAAGGGGTTGGACAGCTGTGCGAACACCCACTGCGAGTCGAACACGAGGCGGTCTATGAAGGGGCCGAGGGTGTAGCCGACCGCGATGCACACCAAGGTGGACGAGAAGGCGGGGGCGAGTGACCACCGCGGCCTCGCTCCGAGCATCTCGGCAACCCGTGCCACCCCCAGGTACGCGGCTGCGACCACTCCTATCATCCAGAGGAGACCGATGGTGCTCATCAGGGTCAGCGCCCAACCTGACGAATCGCCTTGCACGTCGGCCCAGAAGCCGCTGAAGCGGAGTGCGTCGAAAGCGATCCAGCCGATCACGACGATTGCGAGTCCGGCAGCTCGCTTGCCCCTCGAGATGGTCGCCAGCCCGGTGGCCGGCGGTCGCAGGACGAGTTGACCATCGCGGTCGAGCCCCAGGATCCCGGCCCGGCCGATAGCGTCGAAGTAGGCGGCGAAAGGCTCGTTCCGTTCGATCCACCCGGCCCCCCATGCGACAGCAGCGGTCCCGAAGACCACGGTGTACCCGCCCGCCGCCACCGCCAACGAACGAGGGCTCGTGGTGTCGTGAAACGCCTGCATGTACCACACGAAGACGAGGAGAGCGGCCGCCGGCAGCCACCAGGCATCGGGGCCGCGCGCGGGTCGGCGTGCGGCTCGCCCCCGCAGGCGATCAGCGAGCCTGGCGGTGGCGAGGAAGGGGTTGAGCAGTCGCCAGAAGTCACCGACGACGAAGCTGGCTGCGCTGCCTCCCACCCAGAAGACGACGAGGACGGTAGCCGGCGCCAGGTTGGTGGCGGCGAGGTCTCGCCCCAGCGCTGCCACCGAGAGCACCAACAGCAGCCCCAGCACCCCGACGGTCCCCCCGGCGGCGACCGCCGGACCACGCGCTCTTTGCAGCAGAGCCGGGAGCTCGAGGCCCTCGGCTGCCTTTCGCAGGTTCACATCCGGCCAGATCCGCCACAGGGCCAGTGAGGTCGTGGCCAGTGCCGCGAGGCAGAGGTAGATAAGCACCGAGATGCTGACACCCAGATCACCGAAGCCGTGTTCGGCGTGGCCGAACAGCAAGGCGCTAGTCCTCCTCGGGGGTTGCACCCCCGACGCACGGCCTCCGGCCGAGCTCCCCCATCCCGGCGGGGACCCCAACCCCGCCGGCGGCGCTTCGGCCATGGCCAACAAGCTGTCGATGCCGCGATCTCGAGCGCCTGGTGGTGCCGATCGGCATACGAGGCGATCGTAATGCTTGGACCACCAACCGCATGGGTGTGGCCGGCCGGAGGAGTGGCGTAGGAACAGCGGCGGTGCGGCCGTTGTTGTCGGTAAAGGACAGCAGAACGGCCTCGTTCACCGGGAGATCTTGTGACGCGAACCCGGACGCGGCCACAATCGAATGTCCGGGTGACCACTACGAGCCAGGAGCGAAGAGTGCTACGCCAGGTCGAGCAGACCATCGACGCCATCCGACCCGCGATCCAGGTGGACGGGGGTGACATCGAACTGGTTGGTGTCGATGAGGACTCCGGCGTGGTGGAGGTTCGCCTCGTCGGAGCCTGTGTCTCCTGCCCTGCTTCCACCCAGACGCTCAAGGCGGGTATCGAGCGAATCATGAAGGACCGGGTGGAAGGCGTGACCGAAGTCGTGAACGTGGACGAGCGGCCAACCGAGTCGCCGCTCGAGCTGTGATGCGCCGGAACGGCAGGCGAACACGTGGATGGCGAGGGCTAATGTCGCAGGCAGTCCCGTCCGGAGAGCCGAGACCATCGCAGAAGCCCCTGATCCTCAGCAGCTGATCGCGGCGGCCCGCCGGGGTCATCGCCCCTCTCTCGCGCGGCTGATCTCCATCGTCGAGCGTGGAGGGGATGATGCTCGCGCCCTCGGCAAGCTCACCCACAGCCTGGGGGGCGACGCCTTCACCGTCGGGATCACCGGCGCTCCGGGGGCGGGCAAGTCGACGTTGACCAGCGCCCTCACGCGTCTCATGCGAGACGAGGACCTGAGGGTGGCGGTTCTGGCGGTCGACCCGAGTTCCCCGTTCTCCGGTGGAGCCATCCTGGGCGACCGTGTGCGAATGGGCGATCACGCCCTCGACGAGGGCGTGTACATCCGTTCCATGGCGACCAGAGGCCATCTCGGCGGCCTCGCGCTGGCCACCCCGGAGGCGATCCGGGTTCTCGACGCGGTCGGCAAGCCCTGGGTTCTGGTCGAGACGGTCGGCGTGGGGCAGATGGAGGTCGAGATCGTGGGTGCCGCCGATTCCACGGTCGTGGTGGTGAACCCGGGTTGGGGGGATTCGATTCAGGCCAACAAGGCGGGGCTCATGGAGATCGCCGACATCTTCGTGGTCAACAAGGCCGACCGGCCGGGAGCCGACCAGACCCGCAGGGACCTCGAGCAGATGCTCGACCTCTCGGCGTCAGGCCCGTGGCGGCCGCCGATCATGATGACCGTAGCGTCGACCGGCGAGGGTGTGGATCGGTTCTGGGGCGCCATCCAGGACCACCGCGCCCATCTGACCCGGACGGGCGAGCTCGAACGACGCCGGGCCCGCCGACTCGACGAGGAGCTCCGCGAGATCGTGGTCGCAAGGCTCGAGGCGCGGGTGGGTGACCTCTGCTCGAGCGATAGGTACGAGCACATCCACCGGGATGTGATGGATCGCCGTCTCGATCCCTGGACCGCAGCAGACATGCTGCTGGCCGAGGGCTGAACGCGTGGCCGAGGGCTGAACGCGTGGCCGAGGGCTGAACGCGTGGCCGAGGGCTGAACGCGTGGCCGAGGGCTGAACGCGGCTAGTGCGGCGACGCACCGCCCGGCCCTTCTTGGCAGCGATTCCCGCGTATAGAGGGGGTAATGCTGCCAAGAAGGCGAGGAGCCGATGGTCGCGGGGTAGCGCAATCGGTGCAGGCGCCGAGGATGTCGAGCCGATGGTGGTCGACGACGAAGCCGTGGCGTTCGGCGACCGACGCCAGCTCGCGCTCGAGGGTCCCTTCGAGCCGGGAGGGCACCGTGAAGTCGATCACTGCGCCGCAGGAGGAGCACACGAGGTGATGGTGATGCCCGGTGAGGTGCTCGGCCAGCTCGAACCGAGCGTGATCATCGGCGGTGACCACCCGATGGACTACCCCGGCTTTCTCCAGCTCCGACAGGTTTCTGTAGACCGAGCTCTGTGCCAGCGTGCGACCCTGGGCGAGGATCTCGGGCAGGGTGAGCGGCATGCTTGCCGAAATCAGGACGTCGACGAGCGAACGCCGCGTCTCGGTATAGCGCTGCCCCCTCAGCTCGAGCCGTTCGGCCACCTCGTCGTGGACATGGTCGTCCATTGCGGGCATGGTACCGGTCTGGATTGACGCGAAGACCGGTGCGGTGGAAGGGTGCGGGGTTGATGGCTGAGGCAGCCCCCGAATCGCGGGCGTCTTCTGTCGGATCCGGGGAACCCGGACTCGTCAGGCTCGATCACAGGGATGACGGCGTTGCAGTCATCACGCTCGACAACGGCAAGGTGAACGCGCTCTCTGTGCAGCTCCTCATGCAGCTGCACGCGGTGGCCCTCTATCTCCACGAGAACCCTCCGGGGGCAGTGGTGCTGACCGGCGGCGATCGACTGTTCGCCGCCGGTGCCGACGTCAGCCAGTTCGCCAAGCACGATGGGGGGCCCTTCGAGATCGCCCCTCAGGAGAGGGTGGCCGAGATCGGTGGCGCCTTCCTGCGAGCCCTGAACTGCGTGGCCGAGATCCCTCGCCCGACGATCGCGTCGATCTCGGGCTTCGCGCTCGGTGGTGGCTGCGAGCTGGCCCTTGCCTGCGACTTCCGGATCGCGTCCACCAGAGCCCGGCTGGGACAGCCCGAGATCCTGCTCGGGATCATCCCCGGGGGTGGGGGGACCCAGCGCCTGTCCCGGCTGATCGGCCCCGCGCGAGCCAAGGATCTGGTGTTCAGCGGGCGCCAGGTTGACGCCGGCGAGGCACTGGCCATGGGCCTGGTCGACGAGGTGGTCGAGCCGGCCGACCTCGAGGAGAGGACCTTCGCCCGAGCCGCGGAGCTGGCGGCAGGGCCCAGCAGGGCCATCGGGCTGGCCAAAGAGGCCATCGACCGGGGTCTTGACTCGACGTTGCAGGAGGGGCTGCTCATAGAACAGCAGCTCTTCGTAGACGTGTTCGGCACCGACGACGCCTCGATCGGCGTTCGCACCTTCCTCGAGCACGGGCCGGGTGAGGCCGAGTTCACCGGGAGGTGAGGGACACTCGACCGTTCACCTCGCCGGTTGACCGAGGCCGGGACGGGCGGATGGTAGACAGTGAGGATCGACGCGACCTCCCTGACCGGTCCTCTCGACGCCCTGCTAGGTCCACACCTGCAGCGACAGAGGTGGTACGGAGCGACCGACCGGTTGCTCCGGTCGGCTGAGGTCAGCCGTATCGACGTCTGGCGCGAGGAATGGCCGGTGCTGGCCTGGGCTCTCGTGGATGTCGGCTACGAAGGCGGGGCCGGTGCCCGCTATCAGTTGTTCATCGGCGCCCGCCTGCGCGAGGCTGACCGCATTCCGCTCCCGGGTCGCGACGAGGCCGTCCTCGGCGAGTTCGACACCGACGACGGTCCGGCCCTCCTGTTCGACGCTCTCGCCGACCCCGAGTTGGCGGCCACGGTCGCGCGACGCATCCTGTCCGGCTTCGAGGTCAACCGGGTGCGGCTCATCGACACCGACGACGAGGCGAGCACATCGGTCGTGCTCGACGAGGCTCGTCTCCTGAAGGTCTTCCGGCGGGTGCGCAGCGGCCCGAACCCCGACATAGAGATGACCGAGGCGCTGTCCCGAGTCGGATTCCCCCATGTCGTGGTCCCCCGTGCCCGCTGGAACAGCGAGGGAATCGACTTGGCGGTGGTACGTGACCTCCCCGCCGCCGGGGAGCCCGGGGATCTCCTCGCGAGAGCATCTGTCGAGGATCTGCTCCGCAGCCGACGGCAACCGGCCGACGCCGGCCAGGACTTCGCGAGAGAGGCACGCCGGTTGGGTCAGTTGACGGGTGCCATGCACGTCGCGTCCGCCCAGGCCTTCGGCGTGGAGTCTGCCGATGCCGATGCCTGGGCAGACGCGATGGTCCAGCGGTTGAAGCTGATCTCTTCCGACGCGCTCGATCTGCAGCGCATCGAAGCCGCTTACGAGCGCTTCCGTGTCGCCGAGGACCTGGGCGTGTCCGTCCGCGTCCACGGCGACTACCGGCTGGCCAGAACATTGCGATCGGCGGGCGACTGGTACGTCTTCGATTTCGAGGGAGAGCGCGGTCGTCCGTCGGAGGGAAGGCTGCGTCGCTGGTCACCCCTACGAGATGTCGCGGCGATGATCCGATCCTTCAACTCGGTGACCGAGGCGGTGCTGAGCGATCTGTCCGAGCCGGAAGGCACGGAATTGGAGGTTCTGACTGAGGCGTGGCTGGAGCGCAACACCCGGGCGTTGGTCGAGGGCTACGTCTGCGTCGACGGGGTGCGGGCGCTGCTGCCGACCGGCCCGGGAAGCCAGGACGCGTTGCTGACGGTGCACGAGCTCGACACGGCGGTCTTCGACCTCGGCTACGAGTTGGCCTGCCGGCCCCAGAGCGTCGACATCCCGCTCGAAGCCGTGAACCGGTTGCTCGGGCCCGCGACCTGACGCACGGTGTCGAGCGACCGGTCGGTATCGTCGGAAGCCGTGGAACCCACCCCCCCACAGACCTGCTACCGCCACCCTCAGCGACGTGCGGGCGTGACCTGCCAGCGCTGCGAGCGCGCCATCTGTCCTGACTGCATGATCCAGGCCTCGGTCGGCTTCCAGTGCCCGGAGTGCGCACGCTCCGGTGCTCAGCGCGTGTACCGCGCGTCCGACCTGGTGACCAAGCCCTATGTCACCTGGATCCTCGTGGCCCTCAACATCGCCGCCTACGTGGCGTTCGTCCTCGCCGGTGGCCTCGACCAGGATCCGCTGAGCTATTGCGGCGACGAGTTCTCGATCTGTGGCCCCGCCGTCAAGGACGGCCAGTGGTGGCGCCTTCTCAGCGGTGCCTTCCTCCACGCCGGCGTCCTTCACATCTCCATGAACATGCTCTTGCTCTACATCCTCGGCCGAGGCCTCGAACCGCTGCTGGGGCACCTGCGCTTCGGCGTGCTCTACGGCGCCTCCCTGATCGGGGGCTCCGCCGGCGTGATGCTGCTCAGTCCCGACCAGCCGACCGTCGGTGCCTCCGGGGCGGTCTTCGGCCTGATCGGCGCCTTGGTCGTGCTGTACCTGGTGCGGGGGATGAGCCTGTCCGATGCGCTGCTCAGCACCGAGATCGGCGTGCTGCTGATACTCAACATCGTCATAACCCTCGTCGTGCCGGGGATATCCAAAGGCGGCCATCTGGGTGGACTCATCGCCGGAGCTGTCGCGGGCTGGATCCTCTTCTGGGTCGACCAGCGTTACGACAACCGCGCGCTGTCGGTTGCCCTCGCCTGCGCCTTCGCCGGTGGCCTGTTCGTCTTCGCCTTGCTGCTGGCTCAAGACGCCGCGACGGTGCCGAGCCGGTTTCTCTAGGGTCATCACCCTGGGGCAGGCTGGCGGCATGGAGGAGACCGCCGAACTGGCCGAGGCGGTGGCGCACGTCGGGCGGCGAGTTCGTGACGCGGTCCGTTCCGTCACCCTGGACGGGGACCACGACGTGGTTCGCCGGGCTGGTGGGGACGACGTGTACGGACTCGACGCCCGTGCCGAGCAGTCCCTCTTCGAGGGTTTGGACCTCCTCGTCGGAAAGCGATGGCCGGGACGACTGGTGATCGAAGGACACGACGACCCGCTGGCGGTGGGTTCGGGCGACGGTCCCTGGGTCTACCTGGTCGATCCCGTCGACGGGACCAGACCGCTGCTGGCCGGCAAGCGCAGCGCCTGGGTGCTCATCGGTGCCGGGAGGGGGGTACGTACCCTGGAGGACCTCGAAGTGGGGGCCGCGGTCGAGATCTCGACCGGCCGCCACGCCTTGAGCCTGGTGGCCCGAGCAGACCGGTACGGGTACCTGGAGGCCGAGGACGACGATCTGGTGGCGGGCGCGTCGCCGACGAGGGTGCAGATGCGCCCGCGCGCCGACGCGTCCCTGGATCGCAGCTTCGTCACCGTGGTTCGTCTCCTGCCCGGCGGCCACGGCCCTATCGGGCACTGGGCCGACAGCCATCTCGAGGACCTGGAGGTGTATGACGACCTCTATCCCTGCACCGGCGGGCAGATGATGGGTCTGGCCACAGGTTCGGACGCGGCGGTGTTCGACCCCCGACCGCTCTTTCATGCTGGGAGTCTCTCGGTTCACCCCTATGACATGGCCGCACTGGTCGTGGCTCGCGCTGCCGGAGTCGTGATCGAGGCTCTCCCACCCGGTCCCCTCGACTTCCCGATCGACACGACCACACCGGTCGCCTGGGCGGGCTACGCCAACGAGTCCATCGCCGACCGCCTCCGCCCCGCCATGCATGATCTGTGAACCGAAAAGGCCCCTATAGGGGCCACGCGCGTTCACAAATCGAGTGGGGAATCGCTGTAGCCGCTCAGCCACCACGCACTCACCTGGGATACGAGGACGCGGATCAGACCGATCCTGGTCCAGCCCTGCCCGGGAACGAGGACCTCTGCGGCTTTGAGCGTGAGCACGTCGGTCGAGGGTGGTTCGCCTCCGGGATCGGCCAAGGCATCGAGATCGAGGTGCACAGACCTGGCGGGTCCGTCACCAATCCCACCGCTGTCGGTGATGGTGCCGGGAAGACCCTTGGCACCGTTTCGGCTGGTTGCTTCATCGGGTTGCTCGCCGATCAGCCGGTTCGCGCCGTTGCTTCCGGAGCCGTTGCCGCATGCAGCGCGGTCGGCGAGCCGACGGCGGGCGAGCCTCCGGCGCAGCCGACCCTGCTGGAACGGGCCACGTTTGAACAGCGCCAGCAACTCCTCGCGCAGGTCATCGATCTGTCCTTGATCGACCTCCGCTCCGGTGACGAAGTAGTCGGCCCCCCGGATCAGTTCCTCCAGCACGCGGTCGACGTGCCCGGCGAACTCGTCGTCGGTCACCAGCCGACCCCTGACCACGAAACCGCCGGCTATGACCGCCAGCGGGATGTCGAGGGCCAGCGGATCACCGTCGAGCGCGACGAGGAGGGCTTCTAGGGCGTTGTCGCCCCCGGTCCTCAGCGGCCACTCGGTGGTCGCCGCGGGCCGCGAAGTACTGCTATCCCCAGCTGTCCACATGCCTTCCTCGAGTTCTCTGCACGAGGTCCAACGCGAATCCTGCGATTCTTGCACGGCTGGGCGGGGAGCGCGTGCGGCGAGCGCTCTGAGCGCGGGCCAGACCTGTCTCTGCGGTCTTTCAGGGGAGCCTGTAGAGCGACACGTTGTCGGCCGACTTGTCGGTGAAGGGCTGGCGCCGCCATCCTCCCCAGCGACCGACCAGCTCGAGTCCCGCGGCGGCGGCCAGGGCGTCGAGCTGATCCGGGTACAGGTAGCGGAGCCGCCAGGGCCTCACACGGACGCCGCCATCGATCAGCTCGATGTGCTCGCCTACTACGGTCTGGCCGGCCGGCTCCACTTCGGTGGCCGCCAGCACGATCTGATCCCCGCCGAGCCGCGTGGGCGTCGTCCGGCGCTGCGACGGCATCCGCGCAGCGGGGACGAACATCTCGCTCACGAAGCTACCGCCCGGTTCCAGGCGCGCGGCGACGTTCAGGAGGCAACGCTGCTGGGCGGCCTCCGAGGGCAGGTTGACGAGGGTGTTGTAGGCGGCAAGCACAACCCTGGCGGGTGGGCCGCGACGGATGACCGGGTCGGCCATGTCGGCGATCTGAACGGGGATCGCGGCCCCCCCGCGCTTGGCCCGCAGCAGCTCCACCATCTCGGTGGAGGCGTCGATACCGGCCACGCTGAGGCCGCGCTCCGACAGGGGCAGCGCCAGTCGGCCGGTTCCGATACCGAGCTCGAGGACCAGCCCGAGTCCCGGCCCTTCCTCGGCCAGGCCGGCGACGAACTCGACGGTGGCGTCGATGTCGGAGACGTCGCCGTACCAGCGGTCGTAGACATCTGCGAAGTTGCGCCCGTAGGCGGCCGGGTCGTATTCGGGGTCCGGGGACGAGGTTTGCATGTGTCGCGGTTAACCCTGATTGTTCACGGTGAGGGCCCGAGCCCCGCCAGACCCCGACAGCACAAGCGTTCTTGGACGGCGTGACGCTCGAGAGCACTCACCTCCGAGGTGCTCCGAGCCGTTGGCATCTCGTGTGTTGCCCAATTTGGATCCTCCAAGGCCGAGAGGGTTGTCACCGACCTGCTGCGAGTTGCTCGTGCGAGCTCGTGAATGATCAGGGTTAACGGGAGCCGAGGCCAATAGATTGGGTCCCCACATCGTTGCTGCGGTCACGGGAAGGGGCAACCGGTGGAGCACGGTTCTGAGCGCCGGGGGAACGCCACCGGCTGGGCCGCGCCCGACAGCGGCGCATCCCAACCCGTGGTGGCGGATCCGGCCCACCCCGGTGTGTCGTCACCCGAAGCCCCCGTTTCGAGTCGACGCCGACATTCCGCGCGGGTGCTGCAGCGGCTCCAGCCCATGACCCTGGCGGACATCCTCGACGGAGCCTTCGCCGTCCTGAAGACCCGCCCCCGTATCGTCCTCGGCCTGTCGGCCATGATCGTGCTCCCGCTCCAACTGGTGGTGTCGCTGGCTGCATACCAGGCCGATCCGTACGTGTCGTCGGGGTCGATGGCCAACGTGTTCACCGACCCGACGGTCCTCAGCACCACGACCAGCAGCGCCTTCGATCCGCTCGAGCTGTTGGTCCCCTACCTCCTGCCCGCGTTGGCGCTGCCGTTGGTCGGGGTTGGCGTCAGCTACCTCGTGATCTCGCTCTACATGGGCAGGGACCCGACGTTCGCAGAGGTCGCCAGGGTCGTCCTGAGGCGCAGCTGGGTGATCCTGGTGGTGTTCCCGTTCCGCTTCGCCGTAGAAGCGGTGAGTCTGTTGATCTTCGTGCTGCCGCTGCTGGCGGTCATGACCCTGTGCGTGGCCATCGCACCGGTCGTCGGGGTGGAGGGAGCCGGTCCCGTCGTCGCGGTCAGGCGTTCCATGAGGCTCGCCGCGCGACGTTTCTGGCCGGCGCTGGGGCTCATCGTCCTGGGCGCGATCGTCACCTTCCTCACGCAGTTCGCGATCGAGACCGTCCCGGGCTCGCTCTCGTTCGTGCTGCCCGGCGACTGGGTTTGGGTCGGGTTGTCCGCAACAGCAGCGGTCTCGGCACTGGTCCTGTTCCCGATCACGGCTGCCATGGCCACGCTGCTGTACCTGGACATGCGGGTACGCACCGAGGGGCTCGACATCGAGCTAGAGGCGATCGAGCGCTTCGATGCCGCGGTCTGAGACCACGCACGGTCTGGTCCTCGCCGGCCTGGTTGCGGTGCGGATGGGTGTGCCCGCTGCCGAGCCCGCGCCAGATGAGATCAAGGACAAGGCAGCCGAGATCGTCTCGAGCTACAGCGACGAGAACATCCTCGATCGTGTCCTCGGGTGGATCGGCGACCAGCTCGAGAAGCTGCTCCCCGACAGCCTCTCACCCGGATCCGGTCTCGGTGGTTCGGTGTTCACCGTCTTCGCCTGGGTCGTGATCATCGCGGTGATCGGTGTGGTGGCATACCTCGTCTACCGCTTCGCGACCAACCGCTCCCCCCGACCCGAGCCGGCCGGTCCCGAGCTGGATGTGAGCACCCTTGCCGGCCGTGCGCCCGCGGATTGGCGGTCAGCCGCCGAGGAGTGCGAACGGGAGGGTCGCTTCAAGGAGGCGCTGCTCTGCCGTTACCGCGCCCTGGTCGGGGAGCTGGTCGACGCGTCCCTCATCCCCGACATCCCGGGACGGACACCCGGGGAGTACCGGCTCGACCTGGCCGAGGCCCTGCCGCCGGGCGCAGACGAATTCGGCGAGGCTACCGACCTCTTCGAACTGGCCTGGTACGCAGATCGGCCGACCGGTCCCGCTGAGAGCAGTCGCTTCCAGCAGCTGTCCGACCAGGTCGTGCTGGAGGCGAGACGATGAGTACCGCGGGTCGCCCGACGCCGAGCGGGGCACGCACCCGCCGCGGCTGGCTGCTCTGGCCCGTACTGGCGGTGGCCCTCGTCGCGGTCGTGCTGGTGGCCGGACGGCCGTCGGGAGAAGGCGAGCCCCTCTCACCCGAGTCGACCGGCCCGCTCGGCCTCAAGGGGCTGGTCGAGCTCCTCGAGTCCTTCGGGGCTGAGGTCGAGGTCGTGGGATCCGGTGTGGACGGCTTCGACGTCGCCTTCGTCCCCGTCCCGTCGACCCTCTCGGGGGAACAGATCGAGGAGCTGCGTGACTTCGCCCGTGGCGGCGGCCGTGTCGTGCTGGCCGCCCCCAGCGAGGAGCTGAGCCCGGCGGTGCTCGGCCTGGCCCCGGGCCTCGGTGGCTTCGGCGCCACGCTGCTGGAGCCGGGGTCCTGCGACATCACCGAGTTGGTCGACGCCGGCACGGTGGAGAGCGCCGGTGGCTTCGAGTTCTTCGTAGAGGCCGGCTACCGGAGCTGCTACGGGGATGCGGGCGCCGCTTTCGTCGTCGCCGGCCCGCTCGGCGAGGGCGAGGTCATCTCGGTGGGCGGAGCGGGCTTCTTCGTCAACGAGAACCTGGCGGCACCGATCGACGAATCCGGGCTGGTCTCCAACAGCGTCGTGGCCGTACGCCTGATGGTCCGGTCGCCCGGTACGAGGGTCGCCTTCTACCAGACCGCGACCGAGGAGTTGGCCGACGTCACCGGTGACAAGTCCGTCACCGATTTCCTGAGCGACGGGGTGAAGTTGGGTCTCGTCCAGCTCGCAGTCGCGTTGATCGTCTACGCGCTCTACCGGGCCCGCCGACTCGGCCGACCGATCAGCGAGCCACAGCCGGTGGAGATCGCCGGCTCCGAGCTCGTGGATGCAGTCGGCAACCTCATGCGACGCAGCGGGTCGATCGAGGCGGCCGCCTCGCTGCTGCGCGATCACACCAGGCGTGGCTTGTGCAGCGCGCTCGGTCTACCGCTCGAGGCTCCGACGGAGGTGGTCGCCGACATGGCCGGCGCCCGCCTCGGGCTCGACAGCGAGGGACTGAACGCCGCGCTGGGCGCGCGGCCGGTTCACACCGAGCAGCAACTCGTCGAGCTTGCCCGGGATCTCGAGTCGATTCGTTGGGAGGTACTCCATGGTGAACGTCGGTGAGTCAGCGAGCGGGCCGCAGAGCTCGATAATCGCTGTTCGTGACGAGGTGGCGAAGGTCGTCGTCGGGCAAGAAGGGACTGTGTCCGGCCTGGTCGTCGCTTTGCTGGTGCGAGGACATGTGCTGCTCGAGGGCGTCCCGGGCGTGGCCAAGACCCTCCTGGTCAAGACGATGGCGGCCGCCCTCGACCTCGCCTTCAAGCGGATCCAGTTCACGCCCGACCTCATGCCGTCCGACGTCATAGGCCAGGTGATCTTCGACGCTACCGAAGGGTCGTTCCGGTTCCGGTCCGGGCCGATCTTCACCAACCTCCTCCTGGCCGATGAGATCAACCGGACCCCGCCCAAGACGCAGTCAGCGCTGTTGGAGGCCATGGAGGAACGCCAGATCTCAGTTGAAGGCCGAGCACATGCCCTTCCCGAGCCGTTCGTGGTGGTCGCGACGCAGAACCCTGTCGAATACGAGGGGACCTACCCGCTCCCCGAAGCCCAGCTCGACCGCTTCTTGTTCAAGCTCCACGTCGGGTACCCGAGCATCGAGCAGGAGAACGAGATCGTGATGCGCCATCACCGGGGCCTCGATCCTCACGCCATCGAAGAGGCGGGGGTTCGTCCGGTGGCCGGGCCGGCCCAGCTCGAACAGGCCCGGCGCGAGGTCTCGGCGATCCAGGTGGAGCCGGCCGTGCTCCAGTACGTCGTCTCGATCGCCCGGGCCACCCGTGAGTCGCCGTCGGTCCAGCTCGGCGTGTCACCACGTGGCGCCACCGCCTTGCTCCACGCTGCCAAGGCGTGGGCGTGGATGGCCGGGCGTGGTTTCGTCGGGCCCGACGAGGTCAAAGCCGTCGTGAAGCCGACGTTCCGGCACAGGATCCTCATCCGGCCCGAGCTCGAGCTCGAGGGCACGACCACCGACGGCGTCCTCGACGGGATCCTGTCCGTCGTGCCCGCACCCAGGTGACCGGGTCGTGTCTCCCGTACCGACAGCGCGCCTGGCACTGCTCGTTCTGGTGGTGGCGGTCGTGCTCGTCTTCGTTCCCGGCGAGCTCTCCTTCGGCCTGCTGGCCGTCAACGGGGCCGTGCTGGGAGTCGCCGCGCTCGACTGGGCCCTTGCGCCGGGGCAGTCCCGTTTGCGGATCGAGCGTCGGTTCCCAGCGGTGCTCGCCCTCGGCGTGGAGGGGAGGATCACCTGGGTGGTCCACAACACCACCGCCCGATCGGTGACGGTCCGTGTGGCCGACGAGCTGGCGCCTTCACTGCGAGCCTCGACTCGCCGTGCCCGGCTGCGGGTGCCGGCGCGTGGGCGGACAGAGGCGACGGCCACACTCCTGCCGGCACGCAGGGGACGCTTCGACATCGAGGAGATCACGGTTCGCATCCAGGGGCCGCTCGGTCTCATGGCGCGTCAGGGCACCCGTCGTGTCCCCGGCGTGCTGCGTGTGTACCCACCCTTCAAGTCCCGCGACGAGGCGGAGCTGCGGATAAACAAGGCGAGGATCCTCGAGGTCGGGCTCAGGTCGGCGCGGGGGCTCGGCGGCGGCACCGAGTTCGAGCAGCTTCGCGACTACGGTCCCGACGACGAGTTCCGCCGCATCGACTGGGCCGCCACGGCGCGCACCGGCAAGGCAATAGTCCGGACGTACCGGGCCGAACGGAACCAGACCGTCCTCATCCTTCTCGACAACGGGCGGGTCATGGCGGCCAGGGTCGACGACGTACCCAGGGTCGAGCACGCCATGGACGCCGCGATGATGCTCACGACGGTCGCCACCCGCCTGGGTGACCGCTGCGGGCTGGTTGCATTCGACTCCGATGTGCGCGCTGTCGTCCCTCCGGCACGCCGGCGGGAGCAGCTGAGCCGGGTGACCGAGGCGATGTACACGCTCGAGCCCCAGCTCATCGAGAGCGATTACGCGGGCGCCTTCTCGTTCGCGGTGTCCAGGTTCCGCAAGCGGGCACTGCTGGTCATCCTCACCGACCTCGTCGAGCAAGCTGTTGGCGAGTCGCTGCTTCCGGCACTTCCGCTGATCGTTCGCAGCCACCTGGTGGTGGTCGCCGGTGTGCGCGATCCCGACGTCGAACGCTGGGCGGGCGAGGTGCCCGACGGGCCCGAAGCCGCCTACCGCAAGGCGGCGGCAGTCGCGGCGCTGGACGAACGCTCCCGGACGGTGGCACGGCTGAGAGGTTTCGGGGCGACCGTCATCGACGCCGCGCCCGGCGACCTCGCCCCCCGGCTGGCCGACACCTACCTGAAGGTCAAGGCCACCGGTCGGCTCTAGCGGGTCGGGGCTGGTCCGGGTGGCGCAGCCGGCGCTGCGGTAGCGGCGCCAAGTGTCAGCGGGGTGGGGGTTGCGGAGCCTGCGGCGTAGCAGCGGGTCGGGGCTGGTCCGGGTGGCGCAGCCGGCGCTGCGGTAGCGGCGCCAAGGTGACAGTCGGTTCGTCGGCCCAGCTGCGGGGGCGTCGCCGACCGAGGGCTTCAGCCGCGCCGCTGGCCTCGGCTCGCTTGCCGTACACGACGAGATACGACAGGAACGCCATCTCGAACGCCACCCCGATACCGATGCGGAGGAACGTGGGGAGATCGCTCGGTGTCACGAAGGCCTCGATGAGAGCGGCCACGAGGAACACGATCGTCAGCCCGATGGCGATCGCCACCGCCCTCAGCGCGGCCTCGGCGAGTGACTCGACACGGGAGCGGTCGCCGGGAGCGATGATGGCCCATCCCATCCTGAGCCCGGCCCCGCCGGCGATGGTGATGGCGCTGAGCTCGAGCAGGCCATGGGGGATGATCAATCCCCAGAAGGCGTCGGCTGCGCCGCCGGCGTGCATGACCGCCGCCATTGCGCCGATCTGGAGCCCGTTGTAGACGAGGAAGAAGATGCTCCCCGCTCCCAACAGGATGCCGCCGGTGATGGCCAGGAACGAGACCCAGATGTTGTTGAAGGTGATCATCGCGGCGAAGCCGTCGGCGGAGAACGTCGAGTAGTAGTCCTCGAACTGGGATTCCACGATCAGGTCCTGCGCCTCCTGGGGGATCGCGACCCGGAGCGCCTCCTGGCTGTTGGACAGCCAGACGCCCACGGCCACCGTGGGGCCGAAGAACAGCACCGCGCTCGCCAACACGAACCTCCGGCTGGTCCACACCGCACCGGGAAAGGCCTCCGTGAAGAACCGGCGGGCGGTGTCGAGGGCGCGGCCCCGCCGGGTGTATATCACCACCCGCGCGCCGGCTACGAGCTGGGTCAACCTACTGGTGAGGTGGCGGTCGCCGTAGTAGGTGCGGGCGTGGGAGAGCTGTGCCGATACCCGCTGGTAGAGCTGGATCAGCTCGTCGAGCTCGACCGGCGGGATGTCGGCGACGCTGCGCTGAGCCCTGACGGTCAGTTCCTGCAGGCGGAGCCAGGCGGGTTGATTGACGGCGATGTAGCGGTCGATGTCCACTGTCCCAGTTACGGTAGTGGGTCCGCGCAGGCGATCTGATCCGAGGATTCCCGGTGGCTCATCCCCAAGACCAGCACGGAATCGTCACCCCCGAGGCCGTCCTACTCGAGTTCGAGAACGCGGGGATCGGCTCACGCGTCCTGGGCAAGGCCCTCGACCTGGCCATCATCGGTGCTGTGTACGCCGTCATCGCGTACGTCTTCGGCCTGGCCACCCTCGGCACGCTGTCGCTGCTGCCCGTCATCCTCGTGTTCGGCGGCAGCGCCTTCCTGCTGGTGTTCGGCTACCCGTTCCTCTTCGAGGCGTTCTGGCGTGGCCGCACCCTGGGCAAGGCCGCCCTCGGCTTGCGAGTGGTCACGGTCGAGGGAGCACCGGCCGGGACGATCCACGCGGCGATACGGAGCCTGCTCCAGATCGTCGACTTCATCATCACGGCCGGTCTGGGAGCCCTGCTCAGCGCCTTCTTCTCCCAGGACAACCGCCGCATCGGTGACCTCGCCGCGGGCACCATGGTGCTGCGAGAGCGCGCAGCCGATGTCACGGTGTATGCGGTGGCCTTCCATCCGCCCTATGGCTACGAGGCCTACGTGCAAGGTCTCGACGTCAGCCGGCTGGCGGCCGATCAGTACGGCACGATCCGCACCTTCCTCCTCCGGGTGGCGACGCTGGCGCCGGATGCGAGATTCCATCTGGCCCAGCGGCTGGCAACTCCTGTGAGCCGGATCATCAATCACCAGATACCGAACGGCGTCCCGGCCGAGCTGTTCCTCGTCTGCGTTGCGTCTGCTTACCAGCAGCGTCACGGCGGTCCTCAGTTCCAGCCCGCCACCGGGGGGTTCGGCCCGCGGGCCGGACCGCTCTGATCCTGGTCGAGTCGGAAACTGCGGAGGCTGCCCCGTAGCATTGCTCCGTGGTCGCCTATCTGGACAACGCCGCCACGACGCCCATGAGACCGGAGGCTGTCGAGGCGATGCTGCCGTTCCTGACCGAGGACTTCGGCAACCCTTCAGGCTCGCACCCGTCGGCGCGGCGCGCTCGTAGAGCAGTCGACGAGGCACGGGAGGCGATGGCGCAGGTATGTGGCTGCGAGCCGGGCGAGATCGTCTTCACCAGCGGCGGAACCGAGGCCGACAACCATGCGGTGTTCGGGATTGTCGAACGCCGCGGTGGCAGCGTGGTGTGCTCGGCCGTCGAGCATCACGCCGTTCTCGAACCGGTGGAAGCGCTGGGCGGCAGGGTCGTGCCCGTCGACGAGCACGGTGTCATCGATCTGGATGCCCTGGCCGCAGCTCTGGACGACTCGGTGACGCTCGTGTCGGTGATGCTGGCCAACAACGAGGTCGGGACCATCCAGCCCCTGTCCGAGATCGCCGAGATCGTCAGGCGGCGGGCACCCGATGCCGCGTTCCACAGCGACGCCGTGCAGGCGCTCACCTGGCTCGACGTGGCCGGGCTGTGCTCGCCGGTCGACCTGCTGTCCCTGTCGGCACACAAGTTCGGCGGACCCAAAGGAGTGGGCCTGTTGATGGTGCGCTCGGGCGTGGAGCCGGCGCCCAGACTGCTGGGCGGAGGCCAGGAGCGAGAGCGGCGCAGCGGTACCCACAACGTGGCCGGGATAGTGGCGATGTCGGTAGCAGCGCAGTCCGCTCTGAGGGAGCGAACCGAGGTGGTGCGCCGGGTCGGCCGCTTGCGTGATCGACTCGCCGACGGGCTCCGTCTCGTGCCCGACGCCATCGAGACAGGGGTGCCCTTGCGCGACGGTGTTCCCGATCGCAGCGGCAAGATCACCGGCAACTGCCACTTCTGCTTCCCGGGCATCGAGGCTGAAGCACTGCTCTTCCTGCTGGAGGAGTCTGGTATCCATGCATCAGCCGCCTCGGCATGTACGAGCGGCGCGCAGGACCCGTCCCACGTGCTGGCTGCCATGGGGGTTCCCCGCCGGGCGGCGAAGGGGTCCCTGCGCCTCTCCCTGGGTCGTGAGACCACCGACGTCGATGTGGAGCTGGCCCTCGAGGCGGTCCCTGCGGCCGTCGAACGGTTACGGATGTTCCGATGAGGGTGCTGGTCGCGATGTCAGGAGGTGTGGACTCGTCGGTTGCCACTGCCCTGCTGCGCGACCAGGGTCACGAGGTGACCGGCGTGACCATGAAGCTGTGGGGGGGTGACTCCGATACCGGGTGCTGCTCGGTGGCGGAGGTCGACGACGCCCGCCGCGTCGCCCAGCAGCTCGGTATCGATCATCACGTCTTCAACTTCGGTGACGAGTTCGACGCGAAGGTCGTCCAGCCGTACGTCGCCGCTCATGCCCGCGGTGACACCCCGAATCCCTGTGTGGAGTGCAACCGTCACATCAAGTTCGACAAGCTGTTCCTGCGAGCGCAGGTGCTCGGGTTCGACGCGGTCGCCACCGGCCACCACGCGCGGGTGGTCACCACCGAGGAAGGTCGGCGCATCGGCCGCGGCGCCGACACCACCAAGGACCAGTCATATGTGCTCTACATGCTCGACCAGGACAAGCTCGGTCGGCTGCTGCTGCCGGTAGGTGATCTGAGGAAGGAGGAGGTCAGGGCACTGGCCGGTCGTCTCGCTCTCAGGACGGCGTCGAAGCCCGACAGCCAGGACGTCTGCTTCATCACCAAGCGGCGTGGGAGAGCCTCGTTCCTGGGTGAGCGGATCGAGTTGCACCGCGGTCGGCTCGTGGATGGCGCCGGCGCGCAGGTCGGCTCGGTGGACACCATCGAGCTGGTCACCGTCGGGCAGCGCAAGGGTCTGGGGCTCGGCGGTCTCGGCGAGCCACGCTTCGCGGTGGAGGTGGACGTGCCGTCCCGAACCGTGACCATCGGGTCGCGAGACGAGCTGTCCTGTCAGGGGATCGAGCTGACCGAGCTGTGTTGGGCCGGCGCGGCATACGAGGGACCGGTGATGGCACAGTGCAGTGCCCACGGCTCCTCCCGGCCGGGCCGCCTGGTCGGTTCGACGTTGACCTGGGATACCGCCCACCCACGGGTCGCCCCTGGCCAGAGCGTCGTCTTCTACCAGGGTGACACCGTCCTCGGCGGCGGCCTCGCCGTCCGCAATCTGGCTGGGCTTCGCGTCAGGTAGGGATGTGGCGGTGGCGGGCTTCGGCGAGCAGGGCACTGGGTCGGCTGGGTGCGAACAGCACTGCGTTTGCGAGCTCGGTGTGCTCGGGCCGGCCGGGACGCCGGCGGGGGAGCTTGGTCTTCTCGACCAGTCGCATCTCGAGTGACAGCCCGCGTGTGTGGAGGCCGAGGTCGACGGCGCGAGAACCGGGAGCCGCCGGCCCGAGGTGCGCGATGTGTTGGCGGGTGAACAGCACGGGGTCCACGAGCGAGAGCGGGTCGTGCAGGACCAGGCCGGCCGGGACGAACACCACCCAGCGTCGCGACAGGCTGTGCAGGGATCTTGCGGCGGCGAAGGCGATCCCGAGGCCGACCGGCGTGAGCACGGCACCCAACGCCCAGTGCCGGCCGGCGAGTAGGACCGGTCCCGCTACGAGCCCGGCCAAGCCGAGTGCCCAAACCAGCTCGACCGGGCCCAGGAGCACGGCCAACGGTGCCCGCAGAGGCATGCGCCGCTCGGTGCCGTACGAGGACGCGTCCACGAACGCCTCGCCGACCAGGGGAGTGAAGGCGATCGCATTCACTGCTGCCACCGAGGCCAGCCCCACAGCACCGAGGAGGCCGATGCTGCCCTCGGCCACCGCGGCGAGTGCAGTTGCGAGTGCCGCCGCGGGAGCGAAAGACCTCACCACCGTCAGGGTCATGGCGTGAGGAACCAGCGTTGCCAGCAGCGTGACGCCCCAGGCGATCCACACCGCCGACGCCAGGACGGCCGCCACGGCGGTGCTGCGTCCCTCGAGGCCGTCGCTCACCACGGCGCCGGCGGTGAAGGGCAGAGACAGCCAGCCGGCACGCAGAAGCCAGAGCATGACCGCGGTTGATCTCGCCTTGCCCTGGTGCTCAGGAGCAGGAGCGTCGGTGGGCGTCACGACGCAGAGATTTGCGCAGGGGAACCGCGCGTGGCTATTCCGGTGGCAGAAGGGGCAAGTCGGAGGTGCTCCGAACCCTCCGGCGGCGCCGCAAGCAGAAGGTGGTCATGGTCAACCTGCCCGTAGGAGTGGATACAGCCATCGGTCCGTTGCCGCACACGGATCCGGTCGAGGCAGTCGAGTTCACGCTGGCGCACCAGTCACGGCTTCCCGCGGTGCCGATCCTGCCGCGGCGCACACCTCGTGAGCGTCGTGTGGCCCAAGCGGTCGTGGGAGTGCCCGGCCTCGATGTCGCCGACGACGGAACCCTCCGGGTAACCGGTCCCGTCGATGTCCCGGCCGACTTGCGGGTCGACTTCGGTGACGACGCGTTCCGGACGCTGCGTGCCTTCCTGCAAGCAGTTGGCCCCCGACAGGAGCCCATCAAGTTGCAGGTGATCGGTCCGGTCACCCTGGGGATGGTGCTCGTCGACATCGGGGTCGCTCCCGCCGACGCGTTCGCGCTGGCCATCCGCCTGGTGCACCGGCTGACCTGCTCGTTGCTGGACCATGTCGCCACCGGCGGTCTAGGCGCGCGCCAACTGCTGTTCCTGGACGAACCCGGCTTGGTCGGATCGATGCATCCGACATTCCCTCTAGCTGGCACCGATGTGATGCGCATGCTGGCCGGTGTCGTCGAACCACTGGCGGGCCGGGCCGTGCTCGGCCTGCACTGCGAGGGCCGCAGCGACTGGCGCCTGCTGTTGGGCTCGGGCGTCGACATCGTGTCTGCGCCCGTCGGCGGGAGGCTCGAGACGGCGTCGGACGCGCTGGCCAGGTTCCTGGACGGCGGTGGGTGGGTCGCCTGGGGCGCGGTTCCCGTGGACGAGCCGGTCGGTGACACCGGGGAGCACCTGTGGCGACGGCTGTGCGAGCTGTGGTGCGACCTCGTCAGGACCGGGTGTGACCCCACCCGCCTGCGGACCCAGGCGCTCATCACGCCGGCACGCGGTCTCGAAAGCCACGGGTTGTCCCAGGCACAGCGGGTGCTCGAGCTCGCCCGGTCGATCGCAGGCCGCACCCGAGACCAGGTGATCGGCCTCAGACTCTCGGTCGGCGCCTGAGCGTCACCGCGGTTCCGTATTCTTTGGCCTGTGGCTGCTTCGCCCGAGGACCGACGACGCGTCGACGAGCTCCGCCTGCTCATCCGCGAATACGACCGGCAGTACTACCTCGAGGACGCCCCCACCATCCCCGACGCCGACTACGACGCCTTGGTCCGGGAGCTGAAGGCTCTCGAGGACGAGTTCCCCGAGCTGGTGACTGCCGATAGCCCGACCCAGAAGGTCGGCGCTGCGCCCTCGGCGCTGTTCAGTGAGGTCACCCACCGGGTACCGATGATGTCGCTGGACAACGCGATGGACGGCCGCGAGCTGCGCGAGTGGGGTCAGAGGACGGCCAAGCGGCTTCACGACGCGGGTGTCAGCGGCCCGGTCGGTTTCGTGTGCGAACCCAAGATCGACGGACTGGCAATCTCGATCCGCTACGAGAACGGCCTCATGGTCCAGGCTGCCACCAGAGGCGACGGCCGTGTCGGAGAAGACGTCACCCAGAACGTCGCGGTGATCGAGAACGTGCCCCAGCGGCTTCCTCGGGATGCCCCACCAGTCCTCGAGGTCCGCGGCGAGGTCTTCATGCCGATCGCGGTGTTCGAGAGCCTCAATGCCGCCCAGATCGAAGCCGGCGAGAAGACCTACGCCAACCCTCGTAACACCGCTGCCGGCTCGTTGCGGCAAAAGGACGCCGAGGTCACCCGCAGCCGGCATCTCGACTGGTGGTCCTACCAGCTCGGCGAGGTCCGCGACGGGCCTTCGTTCGAGCTGCACAGCGAGACGTTGGCCTTCCTGTCCGAGATGGGCATGCCGGTGAACCCCGAGATCACAGTGCTCGACTCGCTCGAAGAGGTCTACGAGCACTGCACGAGCTGGGTCGACAACCGGCATCGGCTCGCTTACGAGATCGATGGCGTCGTCGTCAAGGTGAACGAGTTGGCATACCAGGGCCTGCTGGGCCACACCAGCAAGGCGCCGCGCTGGGCCATCGCCTACAAGCTGCCGCCCGAAGAACGCAGCACCCGGCTCATCGACATCCAGGTGTCGATCGGCCGCACCGGTAAGGCCACGCCCTTCGCTGTCCTCGAGCCGGTCTTCGTGGGCGGGTCGACCGTCGGCGTTGCCACCCTCCACAACGAGGACCAGGTCCGCGCCAAAGACGTCCGCCCCGGCGACACGGTGATCGTACGCAAGGCCGGTGATGTCATACCCGAGGTCCTCGGTCCGGTGCTGGCCGACCGCCCCGAGGGCCTGCCCGAGTGGAGGTTCCCCGACGAGTGCCCGAGCTGCGGTGGTCCGCTGGCCCGCTTCCCCGGAGAAGCTCAGACGGTGTGCACCAACATCGAGTGTCCCCGGCAGCAGGTCGCCCGCATCGAGCACTTCGCTGCCCGCGGCGCAATGGACATCGAAGGCTTCGGGGAACAGCGGGTGAAGCTGTTCTGCGAGCTCGGCGTCCTCGACGACATCGCGGGTATCTACGAGATCGACTTCGAGCGCATCGAGGGCCTCGAGGGCTTCGGGCAGACGTCGGTGGCCAACCTGCGTGCTGCGATCGAGCGCTCCAAGAGCCGGCCGCTGGCCAACCTGTTGTTCGGGCTCAACATCGTGCATCTCGGTGCGGCCGGCGCCGAGGTGCTGGCGCGGGCCTTCGGCGACCTCGACGCCGTGATGGCCGCCACTGTCGACGACCTGGCGGCGGTGGAGGGGGTCGGACCGGTGATCGCGCAGAGCGTGCATGCCTTCTTCGCCCTCGACACCAACCGCGAGGTGATCGAGCGGCTCCGCCGTGCCGGCGTCAACTTCAAGGGTGCGACCCCTCCAAGCGACGAGCAGACCCTGGCAGGCCAGTCCATCGTGGTGACCGGTACCCTCCAGCGTTTCAGCCGCGAGCAGGCAGAAGATGCGATCAAGCAGCGCGGGGGCAAGTCGCCGGGCAGCGTCTCCAAGCGCACGACCGCGGTCGTCATCGGTGACGAGCCGGGTGCGTCGAAGCTGGCGAAGGCCGCGGAGCTGGGCATCCCGCTCATCGATGAGGACGCCTTCCTCGACTTGCTCACGACCGGAGAACTGCCGCCACAATAGGTACCGGGTCGACCCGCACTGGAGACCGATGCGAACCTACGACGCCGTCCTCTTCGACTACGGCGGGATCTTCACCGACTCACCGTTCGCTGCGGCCAAGGCGTTGGGGGCCGAGTACGGGCTCGGCTTCGAGGAGACCAGTCGGTTGGTCTTCGGCCCCTACGACGAGGACACCGATCATCCCTGGCACCAACTCGAGCGCGGCGAGATGGGCCTGGAGCAGGCTCGATCGAGCATCCGGTCCCTGAGCGAGGAGGCGTCGGGGCTTGCTCTGGACCCTGTCGATGTCCTGACGCGCCTGGGGGACGGTGGAATCAGGGAGTTCATGATCGACAAGGTCCGGGCGGTGCGTGCGGCCGGCTACAAGACCGCGCTCATCACCAACAACGCGCGCGAGTTCCGTGCTCTCTGGGAGCCGACGTTGCCCTTGGAGGAGCTCTTCGTCGAGGTGGTCGACTCCAGCGAGGTCGGGTTCCGCAAGCCCGACCCCCGCATCTTCGAGCTGACACTGGAACGGCTCGCGGTCGACCCGACGAGAGCTGTGTTCCTCGACGACTACCGCGGCAACGTGCTCGCCGCCGAGAAGCTGGGCATCACCGGCGTGCTGGTGGGCCACGAGATCGCAGACGCCCACGACGCCCTCACCGAGCTCGACGCTGTGTTGGCTGGGCGCTACCGCAGGTAGCGCCGGCTGCGCCATCGGGTGCTGGGGTGCCCGCAGGCTGCGCCATCGGGTGCTGGGGTGCCCGCTGCTGCGCCATCGGGTGCTGGGGTGCCCGCTGCTGCGCCTACGGATGCTGGGCGCTCAGGCGGCGGTGAAGCACCAGCTGATCGTGTCGGCGTCGTCCTCGCTGGACTCCAGCGGCCACACCCGGGCTACGACGCAGTTGCTGTCGGCGTTGAGGCTTTCGATCTCTTGACCCGGGCCGGGTTGGTATTCGATCAAGCCGAGCTCCGGAGTCTCGATCTGGGCGTCGCGCACGTTGACGCCGTTGATCTCCAGGTAGCCCTCGTAGCCGGTGGCGAGGTCGATCCCTACGGTCTCCTGTCGCAACACCTCGTCGCCCTCGCCGGGTATGAGTGCCTCCACGTAATCGGGCAGCGGTGTCGACGAGTCGACGCCGGTCTGTGCCGCCATCACCACCAGTACGAGCCCAACCACGGCGCCCAGCAGGATGACGGCGATGATCGCGCCTCGAACGGCTCTAGTCCTGATCATTCACGGTGAGGACCCGAGCAGCGTCAGGCCCTGAAGACAAGAGCATCTCTCGGGAATGCAGTGTTCGAGAGCGCTCACCTGGGAAGTGCTGCGCCTCGATGGTATCTCGTGTGTCGCTAGAAGTGCGCGTCCTCATACCTCACAAGGCTCCGTTCCGGTGTGCGGCGGGCTGCTCGCGCGAGCGCGTGAATGATCAGGGCTAGTGGGGCGGCGCATGTTCTTCGGCAGGTGATAGGCGAGCCGAGGGCGTCACTCGCCGGTATCGGCGATGAAGGAGCGTGTCGGATGAGATGCCGGACCGTTCTGGCTCACCGTTGAGCATGACCGCCACCCTATCGACCATCGCCGGTGAGGAGCTCGGCACGCTCTGCGAGGACCGCCTCCCCCGGAGCCGGCTGATCAGCTCGAAGCAGTTCGCAAGGCCCGATGACGGTGCGGCGGCTCCCCCAGTTCGGCCGTTTCGGCAACTACGCTCCTTCGGTGGCCATGTCCCGTCTGACCGAGCACGTCGGCCGGGTGCTGGGTGGTCGCTATCGAGTGGTTGCGCCCGTCGGTAGCGGCGCTTCTGCCCAGGTCTACCTCGCCGACGACGTGGAGCTGCACCGCCGTGTCGCCGTGAAGCTCCTCCACGCGGCGTTGGCCGATGACGACAAGTTCTGCCGGCGCTTCCGCGCCGAGGCCCGTTCAGCCGCGGCGCTGAACCATCCCAACATCGTCGCCATCTACGACTGGGGCCAGGACGACGGCGTGCCCTACCTGGTCACCGAGTACCTCGGCGGAGGCAGCTTGCGCGGAATCCTCGACCGGGGTGTCCTCCTGTCGCCTTCGCAGGCGCTGCTCGTCGGGCTCGAGACCGTCCGCGGCCTCGACTACGCCCACAAGCGGGGCTTCGTCCACCGCGACATCAAGCCCGCCAACCTCCTCTTCGGTGAGGAAGGGAGGTTGCGCATCGCCGACTTCGGCTTGGCCCGTGCGCTGGCCGAGGCCGCCTGGACCGAACCGACCGGGGCGGTGCTGGGAACGGCCCGCTATGCCTCACCCGAGCAGGCCCGGGGTCAGACCATCGACGGCAAGGCCGATGTGTATGCCCTGGCCCTGGTTCTCATCGAGGCCGTGTCGGGCAAGGTCCCGTTCTCGGCCGACACAACCCTGGCCACGCTGATGGCCCGTACCGGGCGTTCGGTGGAGGCCCCCGAGACGTTGGGGGGGATCCGCAAGGTGGTGGCCCGCGCCGGGTCTCTCCAGCCCGGCGACCGTCCCGACGCCGGCGAACTCGAGATCGCGTTCATGGCGGCCGCCGAGGAGATGCCCCGTCCTCGTGCCCTGCCTCTCGCCGGAGCGATACCGTTCAGCCGGCTGCCCGGTGATGAGCACGACATCACCGAGATCGCTGCGCCGGCTGCGTGGCAGGAGGAGGCCGAGGGTGCCGGGCTGCTCGTGTACGACCAGGCCTCCGAGATCGACCTCACCGGCAGCGATGCCGCCCTCGGGCGTGATGGTGAGGACGCCGAGATCGTGCTCGATGCCCTCAACGCCCAGGACGTCGTCGCCGGCACCGGCATGGACGGCGAGCAGTCCAGGCCGGCTGGTGCCACCAGCGGTAGCGGCGCCGAGGGCGTGCACCCCTCGCTCTCATCGGTCTCCTGGACCGATGACGCCGAGGGTGTGGCAGTCGGCGAGGATGGCGAGGGTGGCGGCAGGCGACGCCGGGGTCGCCGGGTGCTGGGAGCCGTGTTGGCGATCCTCGTCTTGGCGGGCCTGGGGGTCGGCGCCTACTTCACCTACCGGTCCGTGGCCACACCGAGCCACGAGGTCCCCAACCTGCTCGGTCTGCAGATCGACGAGGTCGGCCAGGTCGTGGAGGGCAACGGCTGGGACGTCGACAGCTCGCGACGGGGCCGCCAGAACGGCACCGAGCCCGGCGAGGTGATCGGGCAGGATCCCGAGCCGGGTGCCCGTCTGGGAGAGGGCGAAACGCTGGTGCTCACGTTGTCCCTCGGTGCCGAGCTGGCCGGCCTTCCCGACGTGACGGGCATGAACCAACAGCAGGCGACCGACGCGCTCGAGGACCTCGGCCTCGAGGTGGCGATCGCCAAGGCCAATGACGAGGCTGTTCCCGCCGGCCAGGCCATCGCGGTGGAAGCCGAGGTCAATGCCGAGGGGCAGGTCGAGGTGGGCTCAGAGGTCACCCTGGTCGTGTCCGACGGCCCCGCCCCGCGCACGATCGCGCCGGACCTGGTCGGCAAGCCGGCCGCAGACGTTGCCGCCGCTCTCGAGCAGCAGCAGCTCGTCGTGGCGACCCGGGACCAGTACAGCGACACCGTTCCCAAAGGGTCGGTCATAGGCTTCGAACCGCCTGCCGGCTCCACCGTCGCACGTGACAGCACGGTGACGGTGCTCGTATCGCTGGGACCCGAGCTCGTTCCCGTTCCCGACGTACGGGGTCAGAGCGGGACCCAGGCCAGCCAGGCGCTGGAGGCCGCCGGGTTCGCCGTCACCGGCATCGAAGGCCGGCCGACCGGTACGGTGATAGAGACCGATCCTCCGGTGGGCACCCAGGTACCCAAGGGCTCCCAGGTCAGGATCTTCACCACCGCATGACGGCGCCATGGGCGCCGCGGGTATCCGCGTCCACGAACGAGGCCGATCCTATGATGTGGCCGCGCGGGCCGGGCCCGTTGGGGTGGCCTTGCCGTATCCGTGGTGTTCCCCAGCCGCCGCGTTGAGGCGGTCACCCCAACCGGCTCGGTCCGCGCGCAGCTGGTGTCCGGCCATCTCGATGGTCGTTGCTACGGTCGCTCGACGATTGGCCGGATGAGAACCCCACTTGCGGAAACGATGCCCCGCGTTCCCGCGACGCCGCCACGCGCTGTTGTGCAGGTCCCGGCGGCCGACCCGGCAAGGGCGATGGAATCAGGCGGCCACAGGTTGGGCCGGTGACGGTGACCCGGTGCCGCCATTGCTCGCGATGGTGCTTCGGGGGCTGCGGGACAGCCGGCGGTAGGCGACGAGGAGGGCGATTGCCGCCAGGGGTTGGATGATGTCGCTCGGTATGGCCCAGATGTTGTTGGGGGCGGTGTTGTCGTGGGCGACGTATTGCATGACGTGGCCGATGGCATCACCCGAGTAGCTGATGGCCAGAACGGTGACCGCGCATGTCAGCCAGCCGTCACGCTTCCAGATGCACAAGAACCCGGCGACCCCGATTGCGATGTCGGCCCAGCCGATCTCCCACTGGAACATCGACTGCGTGTAGCCGATGTCTTCGGCTGTGGCATCGCTGTTGGGGCCGATGTGAGCGAGCCCGGCGGCGATCGCCATGAGCCCGCCGCCGGCGATCACCCAGACCATGAACAGCTCGACGACTCGGCGTGCGGTTCGCCTGTCGGGTTTGCGGTCGAGGAAGACGTGGATGATGGCGCCGACGACCACCACTACGGATTGGACCAGGAAGAACATCGGGATCTCCTCACGTGCGGCATCACCAGATCAGTGTCGGTCGCTGCCAGGTCGTACCTGAGTGATTGGTCGGTAGCGCCGCTTGTGCTCGCGGCCAACGGGCAGTGGCGACAAGAACGAGCTGATGCCTAATACGAGTGGCCGGCTCAGCCGATGGTTGGTGCTGAGGAGTGTCCCCTTCAGCGACGAGAACGAGGACTGGAGCACACGTGGATGCCGGCGTGAGGGTTCGGTGCAGGCGCAGGGTTACGCGACTGATGACGATGGCTGCCGTCGCGGTCGCTGTGTCACTCGTGGGTCTCTCGCTGGGTTCCTGCTCGGGTGACGATCCGGTGAATTCGAGCGAGGTACCTGTCTCTTCAACCGAGACGACGGCTTCTTCGACCACGACCCGATCCGAAGCCGTCCCCTCAGAACCCATAGAGGGCTCGACACCGCAGGGGGCGGCAGCGTTCCTGGGGCCGGTACGCACCATCGAGGCCAACGGGATCGAGATCGGTTATCGGCAGTTCGGCGAGGGTGAGCCACTGCTGTTGATCATGGGTCAGGCAGGCACGATGAGCCTATGGGACTACACACTGATGCAAGGTCTGGTGGAAGCCGGTTTCGAAGTGACGATGTTCGACAACCGCGGGATGGCCTACAGCACCGACGACGTGTCCAAGCCCTTGACGCTCGAGTTGATGGCACACGACACCGTGGCGCTGATCGAGGCGCTCGGTCTCGAGAAGCCGACTGTGGTTGGCTGGTCGATGGGCGGGGAGATCGCGCTCACGCTGGCCACGGGCGAGGACGCCGACAAGGTGGGCACGATCATCACCTGTGGCTCCACACCCGGTGGCTCGCACGAGGTCGACGGTCCACCCGAGGTCTACCGAGAACTGGCCGATCCCGATATCTCGCCCGAGAGGCTGCTAGAGCTCATCTTCCCCACCGGTGCCGCCGACGCCATCGCCGCTTTCGTCTCCAGCATCGCGCTCTACCCGTCCAAGGCGGCCTCTCCCGAGAGCATCAAGCGCCAGGCTCAGGCCGAAGACACCTATAGCAGCGACGATTCGGTCTGGGACGGCCTACCGCACGTGCAGAACAAGGTCGTGATCACCAACGGGAGCGCGGACGTCGTAGTTCCCGTACAGAACGCCTACCTGCTCGGTGAAAGACTCAACGGTGCCGTCGTCGAGGTCTTCGGCGGTGCCGGGCACGCCGCGCTGATGCAGGATCAGGAACGCTTCATCGAGGTAGTTGTGCGAAACGCCTGAATGGACCTCCCTGGCAGCGTCACGCCACGAGCCCATGAGCCCGACGAAGGCGTAGCCCGAATCCGCAGTATCGAGTCTGCTCATCTGGGCGTCACCCAGGTCTGTGCAGTCCGCAGGTCAGTGCTACCGACCTCCGGCGCGCGCAGAGCCGGAGGGCCGCGGAGCGGCCCCCCGGCTGAGGGTCTGGGAGCGTGAGCGGTGGGCCCGGGAGCCGGGTTGCATCCAGCCGCTCGGTGATGGCGTGTTCGTGAAGGGGTTTCGGCTCCGAGCCGGGGGCCCTTTAGGACCGATTGGTTGCAGTTGCCACAAGGGGCCGGATGGCTCAGCGCGGTTGTGCTCCGCTGCCAAAAAGACGGCGGAGCGCCCGGAGGGGCGCCCCGCTTCGAGCTCGACTGACGAGTCGAGTAGTGCTACTCGGTGATCTCCTTGATGGCCTCGGCCACCTTCTGGGCGTTCGGGTCGGGCGCACCCTGCTGCAGGGCCATCATCTTGGTCATGTCGCCTTGGACCTTGATCTTGCCGGCCATGAAGGCCTGCATGCCCGCCTGTGGGTTGCCGTCGACGATGATCGCCTTGGCGGTCTCGTAGTCCAAGGTGACGGTGAGGTCCTCGCCCTCGATGTGGCCGAGGTCCATGACCATCTCGCCGTCGGAGGTGTCGAGATGAGCCTTGATCTCACCGTCGCCGAAAGGCACGTCGGTGATGATCTGGTTCATCTTGACCGCATGCGCCGGGGGAGATGCCTCGCCCTCGAACTGCTCGCGGAGCTTCTTCGCCTCTTCGATCCATTCTTCGGTAAGGAACTTGTACTTGGCCACCGGGACTCCTTTGCCGGACTCGGTACGTACTTGCAACTGGAAGGTACGCGCCCCCCAAACCCCCTGAGCCCGGCGGGCGGTGTTGCCCACCATAGTCAGGTCCTAGACTGGGCGCAGTAAAAACTTGACCGATTGGTCAATGCGAGCGCAAGTCGGCTGACACAGGTCACACGAGCTCACGAGTGGCCACCGAGGGTCGATCTCAGGTAGGAGCGCCGCGACCCGGCCGGGGGACCATCGTGCAGGGGGGCAGCAGTGGAGGAGAGATCGGCGGTGACGACGCCGCGGGACGAGCGGATCGCGACACGGCAGCGGAATCCCAGGTGGAGGCCGGCGCCGTTGCGCATCGAGATGGCGGAATGCATCAACTGTGACGCCTGCCTCAGGCACTGCCCTCCGCAGTTCGGCGCCATCTTCAACCACGGCATCGACGTGATCATCATCCCCGAGTTGTGCTCGGGGTGCGGCAAGTGCCTCGATCCGTGCCCGGTGGATTGCATCTACGAGGACCCCGACTGGCAACCCGCGCCCGACGAATGGTGGGAAACACCGGTTTTGTGAACCGAAAAGGCCCCTATAGGGGCCACGCGCGTTCACAAAACCGGAGTGGGGCCCGTCGGAGCCGCAAGTAGGCCGATCGGCCCCAAGACCGGGGATGACGCGGCGCAGGCCTAAAGACGCCGCCGTCAACGCCGATGAGTGCCTCGAGAGCGGTGCAGGCAACACCGAGGAGGCCCCATGTCCCCGCTGCCGACGAGGCGTCGGCGCCGTCGTACCGGAATCGCCGGCGTGCTGGCTGCCGCGCTGGCGCTGGCCCTGTCCTCAGCAGGCCCGCCCCTGGCGCCGGCGGGGGCTCAATCGAGCCCCCTCGTGATCGAGACGATCGGCGTCGGAACCGAGAGCCAGGCCCCACCGGTGCTCAGCAACGACGGTGTGCGCCTCGGCAGCTCGATGGCTGCCCTCGACGCCGACACCCTCGTCTACTTCGGTGGCTCCTTCGTGGGAGATGACCAGGACGCGGTGACCGGCGATACGTGGTTGCTCGATGGCGGCATCTGGACGCCGGTGTGCGGTACAGCCGTCCCCGGCGCAGATCAGGCGTGCGGGCCGGCGCCGCGGGCCCTTCACGCCATGGGCCAGGTGCCGGGAGGAGGAGTGCTGCTCTTCGGCGGCTCCGACGGCTTCGACATCGACGAGAACAGCGAGATCTACGCCGACACCTGGCTCTTCGACGGGTCAGCTTGGGCTCCGATCTGCGGCACTACGGCGCCCGGAGCCCAGCAGGCCTGTGGTCCGGGGCCCCGTGCAGGCTCGACGATGATGGAGAGCCAGGGCCAGGCCTTCCTGTTCGGTGGACTCGACCTCCAGGGCACGTACAACGACACCTGGGCCTACACCGGCAGCGGTTGGAAATCGGTCAACGACGGCCACGGACAGGCTCCCGGCCCGCGGGTGTGGTCACAAGGAGCCCCCTATGGCGACGGCAACGTGCTCTTCAGTGGTGGGATCGTGCCCCATGAGGGCGGTGACTCCGGTGAAGGTCGCACCAAAGACAGCCCGGCTTCGTTCGTCCCGGCGGCGGGCAGCCTCATCTACTCGCCGTCGCCGTCACCTCTGCAGGGTCAAGCACCCACCTACCTCGCCAGTGCCTCACCCCTGTCGTTCAGCGGCAACGACTACACCAACACGGGGCCGGGCGGCGGCCCCGGCAATGGCGCGACGTTCCTGGCGGCGGGCGAGTGGTTCCAGGGCATCGGGGCCGACAACACCCCGCTTCACAACCCGACCGGTGCCCCCTCGTCTTTCGACGTCGCCCTCGTCGACTACGGCAGCGCCAAACGCGGCACCGTCTACATCCAGTCCAACATCTTCGACCAACTCGGCCTGAACCACGACTGTGCCGGTGCCAGCTCGGTCCTCAACAGCTACGGCCAGAGCGTGACCTGCGAGAACTTCAAACCGTCGATCCTGCAGCAACCCGCGTACGGTGCCAACTTCAACTTCAGCGGCTACGGCGGCTTCCAGAACGGGGGCCCGGTGGCTGAGGTGAACGCGCCCCCATGGACACCGGGCACCGACCCCTTCGTCATCGCCAGTGGGATGGCAGCCGTCGATCACCAGGGTCCTTGTTGCGGCCAGCCCGACTACGGTGCCATGTTCGCGCCGGGACTGGGCCTGGGGCCCCACTGGATCTGGGACAACAGCACGAAGTTCGCCGGGCTCGACAGCGCCGGCGCCCTGTCGTCGGTCCATGTCGGTTTGATCAGCGTCAACGGCGCGGACCTGACCTTCTACGCCGCCAAGGATGCCTTCGTGGCCGGCGGCTACCAAGAGGACTGCAAGGGGCTCATAAGGATGTGGCGGGATCGCGTGGCACCCCAGCCTGAGGTCGTCGGCTGCCGCAACTTCAAGCAGAACATCTTCGTCCCCAACGGGCCCGGCGAGGACTACACGTTCACCGGCTTCGGAGGCTTCGTGTACCCCGCTTCCGTCTCGGAGACGCCACTTTTCGCCGGCGACGGCCCCCCGAAGCTGGTCTACGTCGATGGACCGGAGACAGAAGCGGGGCTGTTGGCCGACACCTGGCTGTGGAACCCCATCGACATGGCGTGGAACCCGGTGTGCGGCACCAAGATCTCGGGCGCGGATCACCCCTGTGGGCCTCAAGGCCGCCTGGGAGCGGGCATGTCACCGATCGTCTCCCTGGACCCGTCGCTTGACGGCGCGCTGATGGTGTCGGGCATCGCCCCCCTCGAAGAGGGGGCTCAGTACCTGGGCGACATCTGGCTGTTCAGCGAGGGCGGCTGGCACCAGCAGCAGTCGCCCTGGAACTCGGTGACCCTCAGCAGCGAGGGTTCAATACCGAACGGCACTCCTGTTCCCCTGGGCATCCGCACCGCAGCCTTACCCGGCGACTGTCAGGTCGCCGGCTTCGGCTTGGACACCGAAGCGGTCCTGGCGGCTTGGGGTCAGAATCCCGCAGACATCAGCGAGTACAGCATCACCCTCGCCTTCGGCTTCGACACCACCGGCGAGGGCGAGATCGACCCGTGTCCCCAGACCACGAGCACACCCGGCTCGGGGGATCCGGGAGCCGGACTGGCTTTCACCGGCGCTCACTCCCTCCCCTTGGCCCTGCTCGGAGCGGTGTTGGTGCTCAGCGGCATGCTGCTCGCTCGCCGATCCGGTTCGGTGAAACGCCGATGAGACCGGTACGAGCTCTTCGCGCCGCGCTGGTGCTGGTGGCGCTGGCCCTGTCGAGCGGCCCCGCGGTACAGGCCTGGGCTGCGGGCGAGCCCCCGCTGGTCGACGAGACGCTGGGCACCTACGGCGAAGGCCAGTCACCGCCGGTGATAGACGGCAACGGCGACCTTCGGGTGGGGGCGGGAATGGCGGCGGTGGACGCCGACACGATCCTTTACTACGGCGGCTTCCTGACGAACGAGGGGGAGCCCAAGCGCGCTGCCGGTGACGCCTGGCTGCTGGAGGGCGATACCTGGCGACCGCTGTGCGGCACCCAACTCGCCGGTGCTGACGAGGCCTGCCCGCCTGGAGCCCGAGCCTTGCCTGCAGTAGGAGCGCTGCCCGGCGGTGGTGTCGTGATCTACGGCGGGTCAAACGGCTGGTTCGGCGACTCGGGAGTGGAGTTCTTCGCTGACACCTGGATCTTCGACGGGGTCTCGTGGATCCCCGTGTGCGGCACCGCCGTAGCCGGTGCCGACCACCCGTGCGGCCCCGGCGCCCGGGGGGCTTCGAACGTGCTGGCGACCGCAGCGGGCGCCTACCTCTTCGGTGGTGGCCGCACCGAGGCCGCCTTCAACGACGTGTGGCGATTCACCGGCTCTTCGTGGGAGCTGGTCCACGACGGCTCCGGGACGGCTCCGGCACCTCGGGGCCTGGCGCAGGTTGCTGCTGAGGGGCCTGGCGCCGTGCTCTTCGGAGGGCTCAGTGCACCCGAGGATCTGCAGTCGAGGTCGGTGCAAGCCGACCCCGAGGTCGTCTACTCCCCCTCTCCGTCTCCGCTGAGTGCCACGGTGGCCCTCTACACCGGTGCAGCATCGCCGCTGTCCTACGGCGGCACGGACTACACGTCCACGGGGGGCCTCGGCTCCGGTACGGGCGCGGTGTACCTCGCTGCCGGCGAGCCCTACCAGGCCATCGGTGCGGACTCGGCACCGCTGTCGATCCCCACCGGTGAGGCCACTCGCTTCGACGTGGCACTGCTGGACTTCGGCGGCGGTCAGTACTCGACGTACTACATAGAAGCCACGGTGTTCGACCAGTTCGGGCTGATCAGGGACTGCGGTGGCACGGTACAGCTCGTGAGCGGCCTCGCCGGCGGCGTGCCGGTGACGTGTGACAACTTCAAGCCGGGCATCCTCACCCAGCCCGGTGCGGGCGCCAACTTCAGCTTCAGCGGTTACGGCGGCTTCCAGAACGGCGGACCGGTGACCGAGGTCAACGACCCCCAGTGGTCACCCGGCATCGACCCGTTCATCACCCGCTCGGGTAGCAACCAGGTCCACTTCCAGGGACCGTGCTGCGGTGCGTCCACACCCGGTGCCCAGTTCGCGGTCGCCGTCGGCCCCGACATCGCCTGGGTCGACCGCGAGGGCATCGGGCTAGTCGGCCTCTACGACGGGCACGACCTGAGCGCTGTCAACGTCGCTATCGTCAGCGTCAACGGGGCGAAGGTGACGATGTACATCTCGGCACGGGCCTTCAACGACGGCAGCTACAGCCAGGACTGCGCCGGCCTGCTACGCATGTGGCACACCAACCCGCCCAATCCCTCGTCGGCGCCGACGGGCTGCGCCAACTTCAAACGCGGGATCTTCGTGCCCAACGGAGTCGGCGCCCACTACACCTTCACCGGCATGGGGGGCTTCGCTGTCCCCAACCCGGTGTCGGAGACCCCGGCCTTCCAGGGGGACGGTGAGCCCTACCTCCGTTACGTGAGTGGTGGCGACTCGCCCGATCCGGTCCTGCTTGCCGACACCTGGGCCTGGGACCCCGGTTCCAACACCTGGACCCCGCGCTGCGGTACCCCCCATCCGGGCGCCAACGCGCCGTGCGGACCGGCTGGCAGGGTGCTTTCGCTATTCGCTCACGTCGACTCGCTCGATCCCACTCGTGAGGGGGTGCTGATGGCCGGGGGGCTGGTGCCGCCGTCCGGTGGCGGCGATGTGCACGCTCCGGCGCTCATGGGTGACATCTGGCTGTGGTCGGGTGGCTCGTGGCAGCCCCTCGAGTCGCCGTGGGTCTTCATGGACCCCAACAAGGGTGACGAACCGCCACCCGAGCAGATACCACCCCTGGCGCTGCTCGGCGCCACGGTATCAGCGGGGTGCTACGTGGCCGGTTACGGCCTCGATTCTGCTGACTTCGCGGGCAGTGGTGGCGAGGGTGAACCGCGGGGCATCACCTTGGCATTCGGATTCGACACCACCGGCGAGGGCGAGATCGACCCCTGTTCCCAGAACACGGGAACACCGGGCTCGGGGGACCCGGGGGCGGGGCTGGCGTTCACCGGCTCACCCGTCTGGCCCTTGGCCGTCCTCGGCGGCGTCTCCCTCCTCCTCGGGCTTGTCGCCAGGACCTGCTCTCGGCGGCGCCAGGCCTGAAACCGGCGCCCTCGGTTGGCGGGACCACCACTACGATGGCGTACCTATGCCTGGCCGCATCACCCGCGACGACGTGGCGTACGTAGCCCGCCTGGCCCGCCTCCGCCTCACCGACGCCGAGCTCGATACGTTCACCCAGCAGCTCTCCGACGTGCTCGAGCATGCCGGTGACATCTCGGCTCTCGACATCGCCGACGTCCCCCCGACGTCGCACCCGTACCCACTCGCCAACGTCTTTCGCGAGGACACGCCGGTACCGAGCGTGGACCGGGGCGAGGTGCTGGCCCAAGCGCCCGTCGCCGAGGACGGCATGTTCCGGGTTCCACCGGTCCTCGGGGAGGCGCCGTGAGCGACGCCAGGTCCATCGCCGAGGCGGTCAGGTCCGGTGAGACGGCTGCCTCAGAGGTGGTGGACTCCTCGTTGGCTGTCATCGCCGAACGCGAAGGCGAGATCCACGCCTTCAACATCGTGCTCGCCGATGAGGCACGTGCGGCCGCCGAAGCCATCGACCGCCGGGTCGCTGCCGGCGAGGACCCAGGGCCGCTGGCAGGTGTACCCGTCGCCCTCAAGGACAACATCTGCACGCGGGGGATTCCCACCACCTGCTCGTCTCGCATCCTGGAGGGCTGGTGCCCACCGTATGACGCGACGGTCGCCACCCGCCTCGCCGAGGCCGGTGCGGTCCTGGTCGGCAAGACCAACATGGACGAGTTCGCCATGGGCTCCTCCACCGAGAACTCCGCTTTCGGGCCGACCTGCAACCCCCGCGACACCACCAAGGTCCCCGGCGGGTCGAGCGGTGGGAGCGCCGCCGCGGTGGCAGCGGGTTTCACCCCGCTGGCGCTGGGCAGCGACACGGGCGGCTCCATTCGCCAGCCGGCGGCACTGTGCGGCGTGGTCGGCGCCAAGCCGACCTACGGGTTCGTGTCGAGGTACGGCCTCATCGCCTTCGCCTCGTCGCTGGACCAGATAGGCCCGCTGGCGACCAGCGTCGCCGATGCCGCCCTCCTCCTCGACGTCGTCGGTGGGCACGATGCAGCTGATTCGACCTCGATCCCCGAGGCGCACGCGTCGCTGGCCGGCGTGCTCGGAGAAGGGGTGAGCGGCCTGCGCGTAGGTGTCATCGACGAGCTCTCGGGAGAGGGTGTCGCACCCGATGTCTTACACCGGACCGGCGAGGCCGCCGAAGCACTGTCGGCTGCGGGTGCCAAGGTCGAGGAGGTTTCGGTGCCGGCCACCACCTACGGCCTCTCGGCCTACTACCTGATCGCGCCGGCCGAGGCGTCGAGCAACCTGGCCCGCTACGACGGGGTCAGGTACGGCCTGCGGGTCGATGCCGCCTCCACACCGGAGATGAACGAGGCCACCCGCACCGCGGGGTTCGGCGACGAGGTCAAGCGCCGCATCATGCTGGGCACCTACGCGCTGTCGGCGGGCTACTACGACGCCTACTACGGCAAGGCCCAGAAGGTGCGCACGCTGATCATCCGTGATTTCGCCACCGCCTACGAGAGCTACGACCTGCTGCTGTCGCCAACCTCGCCGACCACCGCCTTCGCTCTCGCCGAGAAGACCGACGATCCACTCACCATGTACATGAACGACGTCTGCACCATCCCGTCGAACCTGGCGGGTCAACCGGCGATCTCGGTTCCCTTCGGAACGGGCGACGACGGCCTACCTGTCGGCGTGCAGGTGTTGGCACCGGCTCTCGGGGAGGCGGCCATGTTCAGGGCTGCCGCGGTCCTGGAGGAGGCTGCGCCATGAGCGACTCCGCGACATCACTGGAGGGATGGGAGGTCGTCGTCGGCCTGGAGGTCCACGCCGAGCTGGCCACCCGCACGAAGCTCTTCAGCGGCAGCCTCAACCAGTTCGGCGGGGAGCCCAACACCAACATCGATCCCGTCTCGCTCGGCCTGCCGGGTTCGTTGCCGGTCCTCAACCGCCAGGCGGTCGAGTTGGCCATGCGGGTGGGCCTCGCGTTGCACTGCACGGTCCAGCCGTCGGTGTTCGCCCGCAAGAACTACTTCTATCCGGACATGCCCAAGGACTATCAGATCAGCCAGTACGAGGAGCCGATCAACGTCGACGGCTGGCTCGAGCTCCCGAGCGGCCGGCGCATCGGTATCGAACGCGCCCACCTCGAGGAGGACACCGGCAAGACCACCCACGTCGGTGGTAGTGGCAGGATCCACGAGGCCGGGTATTCACTGGTGGACTACAACCGCGCGGGGGTGCCGCTGATCGAGATCGTCGGCCGCCCCGACATCCGCAGCGCCGACGAGGCCAGGGCCTACGTCTCGGAGCTGCGGGCCATCCTGGTCGCCATCGGGGCATCCGACGGGAAGATGGAGGAGGGCTCGCTGCGGGTCGACTGCAACGTGTCGGTGCGGCGCCGGGGCGACACCGACTACGGCACCCGCTGCGAGATCAAGAACGTGAACTCGCTCAGGTCGCTCGGCCGTGCCCTGGATTACGAGGCCGCGCGACAGGTCGACCTCCTGGAATCGGGCGAGAAGGTGACCCAGGAGACCCGCCACTGGAACGAGGAAGAGGGTCGCACCCACAGCCTGCGTTCAAAGGAGGAGGCGTTCGACTACCGCTACTTCCCCGAACCCGACCTCGTCACCCTCGATCCGGACTCGGCGTGGATCGACGCGGTGCGCGAGAGCCTGCCCGCCCTCCCTGCCGAACGCCGGCACGCGTTGGCCGAGCGGGCCGGGGTCGAGCCTGCGGAGGTGGCGGTCATCGTCGAGCGCGGCCTCGACGCGCTCTGCATCGACGCCATAGGCGCGGGAGCCGACCCCGCCCGGGTGATCACCCACGCCGAGCACAACCTCGCTGTGGAGGGTGCCGCCGGCCTCGACGCGGCCGCCTTCGCCGCGCTGGTGGGCATGGAGACAGGAGGTGAGCTGACCGCTACCCAAGCCAAGCAGGTGCTGGCGGAGATGGTCGACACCGGCGCCGACCCGAAGTCGATCGCTGACGCAAGAGGTTTCGAGGCCATGGACACCGGCGAGCTCGAAGCCATCGTCGACGGGCTCATCGCCGACAACCCCGACCAGTGGCACAAGCTCTGCGAGGGCGACCAGAAGCTCACAGGCTTCTTCGTGGGTCAGGTCATGAAGGCGACCCAGGGCCAGGCCGACGGCAAGGTCGTAAACCGACTCCTCCAGCAAAAGAAGGACGGCTGACGAGCCGAGGGCCCGACTCCCCGCCGTTCTTGGCAGCGTTTTCCGCGCATAGAGGGGGTAATGCTGCCAAGAAGCTGGGGGAGGTGGGCCGGCGATGGACTAACACCTGCGCCAGTCCTGCCGATCGGTGGACTGAATCGCTCGTCGACAAGGCAGGTAACCCATGAGGACGCTGAAGCTGGTCGCGCTCATCTCGTTCGGCGTGTTACTAGTCGCCGCATGCGCGTCTGATGACAGCGGCGACGAGACCACTACCACCGAGTCCCCAGATGACAGCGGTTCGGACGACAGCGGTTCGGATGACAGCGGTTCGGATGACAGCGGCGGCGAGGACGAGGCGGGTGACGGCGGCGAGCCGAGCGATGATTCCGGGACGGACTTCGTCGAGTTGAGCGACGATCCTGTCATCCGGGCTCTGCAGGAGGCCACCAAGTCAGATGACTACTGCGACGTGATCGGCTCCATCGAACAGGCCTCGGTGCAGGTCCTGAACCCGGCGATGGGGGCCGAGGCCGCTGAGGTCGAGGAAGCGGTCGAGTGGATGGGCAAGGCATCCGGGCACGGCAGCGAGATCGCACCGGCAGAGGTGGCGGCTGACCACCAGGTGGTCCACGATTCCTTCACCGGGTTTGCCGAGGCCATGGAGGCCAACGGCTATGACCTCATGGATCCGGCGATGGCGCCGATCATCGCCGAGCGCGAGTCGCCTGAGGTGGAAGAGGCCGAGGACCACATCAACGACTGGGAGGACGCGAACTGCGCCTGAGGCCTGCGGTCCGCGACAATGTGTGCGTGGGCAGATCAGCAAGGCTTGTAGTTCTTGTCGCGGTGCTCGCCGTCGTGGCGGCGGCGTGCTCCGAGTCGAACACCACGAGGGTCGACGACCCGGCTTCTGTGCCTGGGCCCGCGTCCCCGGCGTCGAGCACGACGACCACCGCGGGGGCCGGTGGCACGTCCGACGCTGAGGTCACGCCGACCAGCGAGGCCGCTCAACCGATCATGCCGCCGTTGGACTACGCCGACATCCTCGGCGATCTGGAGAGCGCCGGGGACTACTGCACCGCTGCGCTGATCCTGGAAGGGGTGTATGCCAGGTTGGGCGACATCGCGAGCATGAGCGCGACCCAGCTCGAGCAGCTCCTGGTGTTCCTCGGCGACGGGGCTGCCGCCGTCGGCGGCAAGGCCCCCGAGGAGGTCAAGGCGCACTACGAGGCAATCATCAGCGTGTGGCCCGAGGTGCTCGCCGAAGCCGAGGCGGCCGGGTACGACCCGGCGATCCTCCTCGAGGAGGATTTCGGGGAGGCCATCAACACCGAATTGGCCAAGGCGGCCAACGAGGTGATCACCGAGTACAACCGGACCCACTGTGAGCAGCCGTCCGATCAGCCGTAGACAACCGGGTCCGAGGAGCAGTACTGCCCTCATCGTGAAGATCGGGGCTAGACACCCCTCATGAGCATCGATGTCCGGTTGATCACCGAGGACGAGTTCCCTTACTACAGCCGGACAGTGTGGCGCGGGTTCGGGTCGGCGTCGATGACCGAGGAGGACATCGCGGCCGAGCGCTCCGTTGCCGAGCTCGATCGCTGCTTCGCCGCGGTTGAAGGCGGTGAGATCGTAGGCACGTCCTATGCCCACTCGTTCGCCATGACCTGCCCCGGAGGTGCCGAGCTGCCAACGGGTGGCATTGCCGGAGTGATCGTGCTTGCCACGCATCGCCGTCGGGGGCTGGCGAGTGCTCTCATGGCCGCGGTGCTGGAGCAGGCCGCCGATCGCGGCGAGCTTGCCGTTGCCCTGACAGCCAGCGAGTCCTCCATCTACCGCCGCTTCGGCTTCGGGGTCGCCACCTTGGTCAACTCATACGAGATCGACTCCCGTCATGCTCGGGTGGAGCCCGAGCCAGGTGCGTCGGGACGCCTGCGGATTCTCTCCGTCGAGGATGCATACGAGCCGCTGCAGGGATACTTCGACGAGTACAGGCGTACCCGAGCAGGTGAGATGAGCAGGACCCCCTCGTGGTGGCGGCTGGTGTTGGGCCCCCGGCCCTACTGGCGCGGTGGGGGGAGCCTCCACGTGGCCGTTCACGAGACAGCTTCGGGGTCGGTGGACGGGTACGCCCTCTACCGCCAGAGGGGGGCCGATCCGACCGACGTGTCGAGCCAGCACATCGATGTCGTCGAGCTGCACAGCCACGATCCGGAGGTCGAACTGGCGCTGTGGCAGTTCTGCTTCGGTGTGGACCTCGTGCGCACCGTGAGCATGCAGTGGGGTGATCCTGACCCGGTGCTCGCCGAGCGGCTCGACGATCCCCGTCAGTTGAGGGTCACATCCCGGCGTGACTTCCTGTGGGTCCGGCTTCTCGACGTGGCGGGTGCTCTCTCTGCTCGCGGCTACAGCGGCGACGGGACACTCGTGCTCTCGGTGAAAGATGACTTCCGAGCCGGGGACGGCGGCTGCTTCACCCTTTCGGTCCACGGGGGGCAGGGCCGATGCGAACCGAGCCCGACAGCCCGAGCCGACCTCGAGCTCGAGTTGGCAGATCTGAGCGCTGTATACCTCGGCCGTGAGGGCTGGAGGCGGCTGCTGCGTGCGGGCCGGGTGGCCGAGCAACGTGCCGGTGCCGCGGCCGAAGCCGACCGGCTCTTCAACGTCGTACCCGCCCCGTACTGCGCAACCCCCTTCTGAGGCTGCGGAGGCTGCGGCGGAGCAGCGGGAGGTCCAGAACCCGCTGGCGAAGCCCGCGCTACCACGTGGCGCTACCTGCGGTCGCGCCGTGTGGGGT
>QEUP01000024.1:47952-143383 GCA_003577145.1 Acidobacteriota bacterium
CGTGGCGCTACCTGCGGTCGCGCCGTGTGGGGTCGAGGCTGCGGAGGCTGCGGCGGAGCAGCGGGAGGTCCAGAACCCGCTGGCGAAGCCCGCGCTACCTGCGGTAGCGCCATGTGGGAGCACCGGTCACCTGCCAGTGGGGTCCGCGGAAGCGCACATAGAGCACCCCCGCCCGGGTCGCCATCAAGACCACGACGGCGCACCAGAGCCAGGTGATCCCGAGGTCGAAGACCACCACGGACAACGCGAGCGGTAGGAAGGCCCCTGCCGCCGCGACCATCGCCCATGCCAGGAACCGCATGTCCCCGGCCCCTATGAGGATGCCGTCGAGCGAGAAGACCAGGCCGTTGATCGGCTGCATGGCGGCCACCCAGATCAACGAGTAGGCGGCGACCTCGACCACCATCGGATCGGATGTGAACACGTGGGGTAGCACCCAGCGGAGCGCGAAGACGACGACACCGAAGATCACGCCGAGTCCGACGCTCCACTCGTTCATGCGTTGCGCCGCGGCTCGCGACTCCTCCGCCTCCTCCGCTCCCAGCATCCGGCCCACCATCGCCTGCCCGGCAATCGCGATGGCATCGAGCGCGAAGGCCAGGAAGCTCCAGACCTCGTAGCCGATCTGGTAGGCGGCCAACTCGACTGTACCGATCCGGGCCGCGACGGCGGTGCCGATGGTCAGCGAGCCGCGCAGCGCCGCGGTTCGAATGAACAGGTCGCGGCCGACAACCGACAGGCGGCGCAGGGTGGGGAGATGAGGTCGTAGCGACACGTGATGTCGGCGAACCGCACGAGCGATCCACGCCACGTAGATCCCCGCGCCTACGAGCTGAGCTGTCACGGTCGCCAGCGCCGAGGCGCCGATCCCGTAGCCGAGTCCGTAGATCAGGATCAGCTCGAGGGTCAGGTTCAGGGCCGCTGTCCCCAGGGCTATGTAGAGCGGCCGGCGGGTGTCCTGCAACCCGCGCAGGTACCCGGTACCCGCCAGCATCACGAGCAGGGCCGGGAACCCGAAGATGCTCACCCGCAGGTAGATGAGCGCCTGGGCGGCCACCTCGCCGCTGCCGCCCATGATCTGGATGAGCCAGGGTGCGCCGAGCCAGGCCGCTGTCCCGGTTACCAGGCCGATGAGGAGGGCGAGCCAGATCCCCTGCACTGCCTGGTGGGCGGCTTCGGTCTCGTCCCCTGCGCCGATGAGCCTGGCGACCGCGGCGGTCGTCCCGTAGGCCAGGAATATGAAGACCGCATAGCCCAGCAGGAGGATGCTGCTGGCGATGGCCAGCCCGCCCAGCTCAGCGGTGCCCAGGTGGCCGACGACCGCGGTGTCGGCTAGCACGTAGAGAGGCTCGGCGATCAAGGTGGCGAACGCCGGGATGGCCAGCCGCAGGATCTCCCGGTCGTAGCGGCCAGGCTTGAAGATGCGCATCACGCGGGGAGGGCGGGCTATTCGATGTCCTGGCGGCGCAGGCGCCAGGTGGTGTACCCCAGGCCCAGGGCGGCCACCACCAGCGGGACCACCACTGCGACCGCCAGGCTGTCGCCCGTTCGCTCGAGTGGCACTCCGCTCACCTCGGCCAGCAGGGTGCGGGTGTAGAAGCGGATCGAGAGGTAGGCCGGCCCTCCTCCCACCGCGGCGATGAAGCCCTCCCAGATGAGGATGTAGGCGAGGCCGGCGACGAGCGCTCGGCGGATCTGCAGGCCCAGGGCTACGAAGAGGCCGGAGTAGGCGAGCACGCCCACGGCGGTGGCGACCACGGAGGCCAGCACGACGTCGGCGTCGCGTGTGGCCAGCGCCGCGGTGAGAGCGACCGAGGCGAGGGTGATCGGCAGGGCCGTGGTGACGGCCGACAGCACGGCGGCCTCGGCGATGATCGTTCGCCGGACCGGCCTCAGCCACACGTAGACGAGGGTCTCGTCCTCCCGGAAGTCGCCCAGGGCGGCGGTGGCGAAGACCAGGGTGGTGACGGGCACGATGACGGCCAGCCCGTACACCGACACGAGCTCGGCGCCATCGGCGGTGGTGGAGGACTCCGAGAGACCCACCGCCAGTCCCAGCAGCGCGCCGACCAAGCCCACGAGGGACAGACCGAGGACACGACCGCGGGTCGCGTTGCTGCGCAGCATCAGATGGAGGAGAGCGCTCAGAGATGCCATCAGCCGCTCCCCACCAGGTAGCGGAACACGCTCTCGAGGTCGTCGTCGAGGGGCACGACCTCGTACAGGCGGGCGTTGTTGCGCCGCGCCACCTCGGCGACACCGTGCCGGAACGCAGACACCTCCCGCGTCTCGATGAGGAGGGTGTCGTCGGTCTGGAGCGTGACCCCCATGACGGTCTCGGCGTCGATGAGGGAGGTGGCCATGGCACGCGGCCGGTCGGTGCTGATGCGGATGCGGTGGGGACGGTCGTCCATCAGGTTGCGGATGGCGTGGTAGTCGCCCATTGCCGCTAGACGTCCCTGCGCGAGCACGAGCACGCGTGACCCGAAGCGCTCGACCTCGTCGAGGACGTGGCTGGAGATGATGACGCACTTCCCGGCGTCACCCAGCTGCTGGACCAGCGCGATCATCCGGCGGCGCTGCTTCGGGTCCAGACCGGTCAGGGGCTCGTCCAGAACGAGTACCTCGGGATCGTGGACCAGTGCCTGAGCCAGCTTCACCCGCTGGCGCATGCCCTTGGAGTAGGTGATCGTGCGCCGACTGTCGCTCGGGTCGAGCTCGACCGTCGCCAGGGCGGCGGCAGCGGCACCTTCGGGATCGTCGAGGCCGTGCAGCACAGCCCCGAGGCGCACGAACTCGAATGGCGCCAATGCCTCGAACACACCTTCCTGCTGAGGCGCCAGGCCGATGTGACGGCTCAGCTCGACGTCGGTCTTGGGGTTGCGCCCGAGCACCCGGACCGCCCCCTGCGACGGCCGGGTCAGCCCGCACAGGATCCGCATCATCGTCGACTTGCCGGCCCCGTTGGGGCCGAGGAGCGCGGTGACCCCCGGGTAGATCGCAAACGAGACATCCGACAGCGCCACCACATCACGGAACCACTTCGACACCCGGTCGACCACCACGACCGGGGCGGTGGCCGGCGGAGGCGGTGGCACTGGAGGCGCAGCCGGGGGAGGCGGTGGCAGCGGCCCGGTCATCGGCTCACCTGCAGCTTCTGGTAGCGCCAGCGGACCAGGGCGAGGCAGGCCAGCGTCCACCCCAGGTAGGCGGCGAGGACGGGCATCGTGCCCAACTCGGCCGCCTGTGCCGACTCCACGGGCTCGCCGTAGATGCGGGTTACGAGCTCGAAGGGCAGGCCGCCGAGGTCCATGAGGGACAGGTAGGGACTGGCATCGGCCTCCAGGATCAACGTGTCGGCTGCGGCGTTGGTGACCAGCACGGCGAGGATGAACGCGGCAGCGGCCACGCCCTTGCGATCGGTGATGCTCGATATGGCCAGTGACAGGGCAGTGTGCAGGCCCGAGACGGCCACAGCGGCCACGACCATCCGACCGAACAGGCTGAGGTAGGCGACGGGGCCGTCGGGCCCCAACCCGATGAGGGTGAAGGCGACCAGCATCAACAGGGGTGGTCCGAGCGTGACGACCGACAGCACGAGCAGGATGGCGATGCCCTTGGATACCAGGTAGGTGTCGCGGGTGAGGGGCGAGGCCAGGTAGAGGCCGATCATGCCGGTACGGCGGTCGGTGCAGAGCAACTCGGGAGCCACGAACGCGGCGAAGAGGATGATGGCCGAAACGATGAAGGCGTAGTACTCGCCGTAGCCGGGCAGGATCCCCTGGTTCCGTACGTCCTCGGGTATGAAGATTGCGAGGCCCACGAACACGATGGCCGGGATGAACGCGATCATCACAGCCAGTGCCGGGAAGATCTTGGCGCCGAAGGTCCGCTTGAGGCCGAGCGCCCGTTGGATGCCGGCGAGCACGACGCTTCGCATCGCACCCGGTACACCACGCCGCGGGCCTTCGTAACGCCGGTAGCCGCGATCGAGGATGCGGGCCTCGGAGGCTTCGCTCACGTGCCGACCTCCAAGAACACGTCCTCGAGGGACACGGTCCGACGCTCGAGGCGCCGGAGCCCGGTCCCGCTCGCGGCGATCACGTCGCGGACGACGATGTCCAGGTCCGGGTCGGTGGATCGGGCGATGATCCTCGAGCCGTCGATCCTCGTCTCGATGCCCCGGTCGTGCAGTGCCTCGGCGATGGCCGACGAGTCGCTGTCGACCTCGACTATCACGCCTTCGCCGTGGCCCCTCAGCTCCGCCAGGCTCCCGCTGGCGACAACGCGACCTTCGCTGAGGATGGTCACCGCGTCACACACCCTTTCGACCTCGTCGAGGACGTGGCTGGAGAGGATGACGTCGATGCCGAACTCGGTACCGATCCGCCGGATGAGGTTGAGCATGAGGTCGCGCTGAACGGGGTCGAGCCCGTCGGTCGGTTCGTCGAGCAGGATGAGGTCGGGGTCGTGGACGAAGGACTGCGCCAGCTTCACCCGTTGCTTCTGGCCGGTGGACATGGTGCTGATCGGGCGATGGCGCTCCTCGCCGAGCCCCACCTGCCAGAGGGCGTCGCTGGAGCGGGCCACCGCGTCGCGGCGGGGCAGGCCGTGGATCTCGGCGACGTGGCGCACGAGGTCGTGGGCCCGTACGTCCGGTGGCAACTCGTGTGACTCCGGGGAGTAGCCGACTCGTTCCCTGACGTGTGCACCGTGGCGCATGGGGTCGTAGCCGAGGACGGCCAACTCGCCGGAGGTGCGGGGATGGAGGCCGAGCAGCATGCCGAGCAGCGTCGTCTTGCCGGCGCCGTTGGCTCCGAGCAGGCCGGTGATGCCGTGCCCGATCGATATGTCGGCGTCGGACAACGCGACAGTCGTGGGCCAGATCTTGGTGAGGGCCTGTGCCTCCACCACCGGAGCCTCGTTCGTACCGGCAGCCACGCTCTCCATCATCCTGCACTCTCGTTTTGTGAACGCGCAGGGCCCCTATAGGGGCCCTTGCGGTTCACAAAACCGGTTTGGTCAGGAGGCCAACGGTACAGAAGCGGGGGAGTGGCTTGGGAAATGGCCCTGCTGTGGGGATGATCATCGATGTCGGCGGGCTACCGAACGCAGCGTAGAGTGGCCGGATGACCGAACGCGACACCATGAAGCCGCGGTCTCACGACGTCACCGACGGGTACGAGCGTGCCCCGGCGCGAGCCATGCTGCGCGCCGTCGGCATGGGCGACGACGACTGGCAGAAGCCCCAGGTCGGCGTCGCCTCCTCCTGGAACGAGGTCACACCCTGCAACCTGCCGCTCGACCGGCTGGCCAAGCGGTGCAAGGAGGGTGTGCGGGCCGCCGGGGGGTTCCCCATCGAGTTCAACACGATCGCCGTGTCCGACGGCATCGCCATGGGTCACGAGGGTATGAGGGCATCGCTTGTGAGCCGCGAGATCATCGCCGACTCGGTCGAGGCGGTCATGCACGCCGAACGCCTCGACGCCTTCGTCAGCTTCGCCGGATGTGACAAGTCCCTCCCCGGCATGTTGATGGCCGCGGCCCGCATCAACCTGCCGTCGGTGTTCCTCTATGGCGGGTCGATCCTTCCCGGGCAGCACAACGGGCAGGTGCTCGACATCGTCTCGGTCTTCGAAGCCGTGGGTGCTCACGCCGCAGGGAGCGTGTCAGACGAAGAGCTCAGCGCCATCGAACGCAACGCGTGTCCTGGTGAAGGGAGCTGCGCGGGGATGTTCACCGCCAACACCATGGCATCGGTCGGTGAGGGGTTGGGCATGTCGTTGCCGGGTAGTGCCTCCGCCCCGGCGGTCGACAGGCGTCGTGACGACTTCGCCTACGCCAGCGGAGCGGCGGTCCTGAAGCTGCTGGAGGGAGACATACGTCCTCGTCAGATCATGACGAGGGAGGCATTCGAGAACGCCATCGCGTTGGTGATGGCTCTCGGAGGCTCGACCAACGCCGTCCTGCACCTGCTGGCCATCGCCTATGAGGCCCGGGTGGAGCTCGACCTCGACGATTTCAACCGGGTGGCGGCCAAGGTCCCACACCTCGCCGACACCAAGCCGCACGGCAAGTACCACATGATCGACCTCGACCGCATCGGCGGTGTGCCGGTGGTGATGAGGATGCTCCTGGACGAGGGCGTCCTCCATGGCGACGCTCTCACCGTGACCGGCCGGACTGTGGCCGAGAACCTCGAGCTGATCGACCCACCGGGGCCCGACGGCGAAGTCGTCCACCCCTTCGACGACCCCATACATCGGCAAGGCGGCATCGCGGTTCTGACCGGATCGCTCGCACCCAAGGGCTCGGTGGTGAAGGTGGCCGGGCTCGACTTCGAGCGCTTCGAGGGAGCTGCCCGCGTCTTCGACGGCGAAGACGACGCGATGGCGGCGGTCCTTGCTGGAGGGATCCGGCCGGGTGACGTCGTGGTCATCCGCTACGAGGGCCCCAAAGGCGGCCCCGGCATGCGGGAGATGCTGGCCATCACCGGGGCCATGAAAGGTGCCGGGAGGGGTGCGGACGCGGCGCTCATCACCGACGGCCGCTTCTCCGGCGGTACCCACGGTTTCTGCATCGGCCACGTGGCCCCCGAGGCCGTCGACGGGGGACCGATCGCCCTGGTCGAAGAGGGCGACAGCATCGTGATCGACGTAGACGCCCATCGCATCGACCTCCTCGTCGACGACGAGGAACTGGCGCGGCGAAAGGCGCAATGGAAGGCACCCGAGCCTCGCTACACGACGGGCTTCCTGGCGAAGTACGCCAAGCTCGCCCAGGGCGCCGAGAAGGGGGCCATCACCGAGTAGCAGGGCAGCGGCGAAGGGCGGGGCGTTGCTGAGTGCCGACGAAGCAACACCGATGTGACAGCCCGTCTCCTAGGCTCTCGCCCCGAGACGCTCACCACGGGAAGGCCGCATGAGCATCCCCGAAAGACTGGGTCGTTATCGGGTGGAGGCGCTGATCGGCGCCGGGACCTTCGCGACCGTGTTCAGAGGGCGTGACGAGGCGCTGGACGTCCCGGTGGCGATCAAGGTGTTGGCGCAGAACTGGAGCTATGAGCCCGAGATCCGCAAGCGGTTCATCGCCGAGGCCAAGCTGTTGCGCCGGGCCGACGGTACCCGACTGGTCCGGGTTCACGACATCGGAGAGACCAGCGACGGCCAGCCCTTCTTCGTCATGGACTTCGCCGAGCGCGGCACCATCGAGGACAGGCTCAACGAGCTGGCCGGTGAAGGCCGTGCCATACAGGTCGAGGACGTGGCTCGCTTCACCCGCCAACTCGCCGGCGGGGTGTCCGAGGTGCACCGGCTGGGGGTTGTGCACCGCGACATCAAGCCGTCGAACCTGTTGCTGCGGGGACAGCGGCGCGGTGGTGGCGATTCGCAGGCGAGCGACGACATCGGCGGTCGTCTCGTCGGGATAGCGGAGCACCTGGTCGTCTCGGACCTGGGGCTGGCACGGGATCTGCTCGGCCCGACCCGTCTGACCGCGGCAGTCGGTACGCCGGGGTACATGGCGCCGGAGCAACTCGACCCGTCGGCGCGGCTCGACGAGCGCTGCGACATCTACGCCTGCACTGCGGTCCTTCACGCCGTGCTGACCGGCGAGCCACCTCCTGAGCGGGGTCTGAGCGCCGCTGACCTCGCCGCCGATCCGGCGGTGCCCGTCCCGATCCGGGACCTCCTGCTGCACGGGCTGGCCAGCGATCCAGCGGCCCGCTACGAATCCGTGGAGCACTGGGCGATCGCGGTCGACGCAGCGCTTCATGCGGCTGGTGGCGGCTGGCAGTGCCTGCCGCAGAGCGAGCCGATGATCACCGCGCTTTCCACCCTTCCGCGGGCGACGCCGCCTCCGCTCACACCCGTCCCGGTCCCCCCGACGCCACGTTCAGAGGTCCCGGGTGAGGGGCGCGGCACACGCCGCCCGCGCCGCCCGGTCGTCATCGCGGCTGTGGCCGGGGTGCTGCTGGTGCTCGCGGCGGTGGCCGGTGGAGTGATCCTCACCCGCGACGGATCCTCGGACGGCCCCGGTCCGTCCTCGACAGCCCCGGCCGGCTCGATGCCGGGCGTGGATCCACAACCTGCCGCCGAAGCGCTCGTCTTCGATCCCTTCGACGTGGTTGCTGACGACGACGGCAACTACTTCGTATTCGAGTCATCAGGAAACCGGGTCAGGCGGGTCGACCCCGGGGGGAGCATGGAGACGGTGGCAGGTTCGGGGTCCCCCGGCTTCAGCGGTGACGGTGGTGCCGCCACCCAAGCCGAGCTCAACGTTCCCGTGGGTGGCGACATCGGACCCGACGGCTCGCTGTACATCGCTGATTCCTTCAACGGTCGCATCCGCAAGGTGACACCTGACGGGACCATAACGACGATTGCCGGAACCGGGGAGTCCACCGGCAGGGCGCTGGGCCTCCCGGCCACCGAGGCCACCATCAACCCCAACGACGTCGCCGTGGGCCCCGACGGCACGGTCTACGTCAGCGACGGCATCAACAGCCGCGTGTGGAAGTTCAGCGAGGGCGGCGACATCGAGGTTGCCGCCGGTACCGGCGAACCCGGCTACCACGGCGACGGCGAAGCAGCTACCGAAGCTGCTTTCACCAGGCCGTCGGCGCTGGCGGTCGACGAAGGAGGAACGCTCTTCATCAGCGATCCGGGGGCCAGCGTGGTCCGGTCGGTGAGCACCGATGGCACGGTCGAGACCGTCGCGGGAAACGGCCGGCAGGGCTTCAGTGGTGACGGTGGCCCCGCCACCGACGCCAGCCTCAACGGTGCCGACGGCATCGCGCTCGGGCCCGACGGCTCGCTCTACATCGCCGACGAGCTCAACGAACGAGTCCGGCTCGTCGATCCCGACGGGAACATCGACACGCTGGCCGGCACCGGCGACAGCGGGTTCGACGGTGACGGCGGCCCTGCGCTCGAAGCCGAGCTCGATGCCCCCATCGCGGTGGCAGTGGCAGCCGATGGCAGCGTGCTCGTGGCCGACTCGATGAACAACCGTATTCGCCGCATCGACGCCGGCGGCGAGATCACGAGTGTGGCCGGTGCGGCCGAACCGGGATACCGCGGCGACAACAACCCGGCCGACGTCGTGCCCCTGCTGGGGGTCGAGGGCATCGCCTTCGGACCGGGCGGTGAGCTCTACCTGATCGAATCGAGCACCGGCTTCATCCGCAAGGTGGACGATGACGGCGTGATCACCACCCTCGCGCTCACCGCTGGCCCCATCCCGTCCCACGGTGCAGGCTCGGAGCTGTACCTGAACGGGGGATCGGGGTTGGCAGCAGGCCCTGACGGTGTGCTGTACGCCGCGACGATCCTGGACTCACTCGTGCAACGCATCGACGAGGAAGGCGTCAAGACCGTTCTAGCCGGTAACGGCACCTCGGGTTATTCCGGTGACGGGGGGCCGGCGGGCAGCGCGCAGCTCAACAACCCGCTGGGGGTCGCCGCCGGGCCCGATTTCGTCCTCATAGCCGATTCGGCCAACCTGCGGATCCGCAAGGTCAGCGCCGATGGCGTGGTGACCACCATCGCAGGGAGCGGTATGCCCACGGGCCCCTTCGAGGGGTCGGCCCTCGATGTGGGAATACTCCAACCATTCGGCGTGGCTCTCGGGCCCGACGGCGCTGTCTACTACAGCGAGCTGAGCGGCCAGCGGGTCCAACGGCTGGGCGCGGACGGCAACGTGAGCACCGTGGCCGGCACGGGCCAGACAGGGTACTCCGGCGACGGCGGGCCGGCCACCGAGGCGACGCTCAACGGTCCGGCCGGTGTCGCGGTGGGCGAGGACGGCACGGTCTTCGTGGCCGAAAGGGATGGCAACCGGGTGCGCCGTATCAGCCCGGATGGAACCATCTCCACGGTGGCAGGAACCGGACGGGCGGGCTTCTCCGGCGACGGCGGACCGGCATCGGAGGCCGAGCTGGCCCTGCCCAGCTATCTCGCCATCGGCCCCGACGGTGCGCTCTACATCGCCGATACCGGTAACAACCGGGTCCGGCGTGTGGACGCAGACGGAACGATCACCAGCTTCGCCGGCGCCTTCTAGCCCATAACCCGATGGCTGGAACTGCGGTAGCCATGTGACACGCTTCAGCGGTGAGCATTCCCGATCGAATAGGTCGATACCGGGTGATCCGGCTGCTGGGAACCGGCGGGTTCTCCAGCGTGTTCCTCGCACGTGACACCGAGCTCGACGTCGACGTCGCCGTCAAGGTGCTCGCCGACAACCTCACCGGTCGGGAGGAGGTGGTGCAGGCGTTCCTCGCCGAGGCCCGGCTGCTCAGGGATGTCGCCGATTCCCGGGTCGTCGCGGTGCACGACATCGGCCAGCTCGAGAGCGGCCAGCCCTATTTCGTCATGGACTACGTCGAAGGCGGCTCCCTGGCAGCCCGGCTCGATTCGGTCGGTGGCCGGCCCGGTAGTGAAGAGATCCTGCGACTGGGGCGTGAGCTGGCCCTGGGGCTCGGGGTGGTCCATCAGTTGGGCATCGTCCACGGTGACATCAAACCCGAGAACCTGTTCGTCCGCGGCACCGACCTCGGCGGGACCGAGCTGTTCCCCCTGGGGGCACGCCTCGTCCTCGGCGACTTCGGGTTGGCAACCGGCGCCGGGGACACAGAGGGGCCCCTGGCCGCCAGTCGCGGCTACGCACCGCCGGAGCAGCTGCGGGGGGGCGAGCTCGATCCGACCGCCGACACCTACGCCGCCACAGCGGTCATCCGGCGAGTCGTCACGGGGCGGCCACCCCCGGTAGGAGGGTCCGGGGTTGCCGGTGGGTCGGCGGGCCTGCCATCCGGCCTGCGGGCCTTCTGCGCTCGAGGGATGTCCGAGCGCCGGGGTGACCGCTACGCGAGCGCCGGGAGCTGGGCGGAGGACCTAGAGGCCTCACTGACGAGGAGACGGCTGTGGAGGCGGCCCCTGGCCTGGGTCGTGGCGGCAACGCTGACGGCTGCCGCGGTCCTCGGTGTGGTCATGCTCGTGCCGTCGACACCACCGCTGGAGGAGCCGACGTCGGTTGCGATCAGCAGTGAGGGCGTGTTGGTGGCAGACCCGCCGCTGCACCAGGTGCTGGAGGCTGCCAGCGGCACCGATCCGGTCGAGCTGAGCGTGCTCGTGTCCGACGAGACGATGGAGCCAGGGTCGATCGCGGTGGGAGCAAGCGGGGAGGTCTTCGTGGCCGATGCAGTTCACAATCGGGTTCACCGGATCGACCCTGACGGGAGCGTCAGCAGCGTCGCCGGGACCGGCGAGGCCGGGTTCGGTGGCGACGACGGGCCCGCCAAGGACGCACGGCTCAACTCGCCGGAGGGCGTTGCGGTGAGCGACGGAGGCGACCTGTACATCGCCGACACCGGCAACAACCGGATTCGTCGTGTACGTGCCGACGGGGTGATCGAGACCTACGCCGGTTCTGGAGGCTCCGGATACGTGGGCGACGGGAGCAGCGCCCGGGACGCTGAGTTCGCCGCCCCCAGCGGGCTGGCCGTCGAGCCGAGCGGCGACCTGTACATCGCCGACACCGGCAACAACGTCGTCCGGGTCGTGGATGCCGGCGGCGTCGTGACCACCGTCGCCGGCCGGGGCGAGTCAGGCGACACCGGCGACGGCGCGCCGGCTGTGGACGCCTTGCTGGATGCGCCCGAGGGTGTCGCAACCGACGGCGACGGCAACGTGTACGTCGCCGACACCGGCAACAACAGGGTGCGGGTCATCTCTCCGGATGGGGTGATCGCAGCTTTCGCCGGGACCGGGACCGCCGGGTTCGAGGGCGACGGCGGTCCGGCCGTCGAGGCCTTGCTGGATGCGCCCGAGGGTGTGGCCGCCGGCGTCGGCGGTGAGGTGTACCTGGCGGACACCGGCAACGGTCGCCTTCGTTCGGTGTCAGGCAACGGCGTCATCACGACGATCGCCGGGGGTTGAGCAAGGTCCGACGGTTCAGGGTTCGAGCTGAGCCATGATGATGTCGGCGACCTGTTGGCGGCCCCGGCGGATCCGCGTCTTCACCGTGTTGAGTGGCAGGTCCAGCTGTTCGGCGATGACCGAGTACTCGAGACCCTCCACGTCGCACATGATGACCGGCTGGCGGAACTTGTCGTCGAGGGAATCGAGAGCTTGGCGGATGGCGTCGGCCCCCGCGACCACCGAGCTGATCCGCCGGACCTGCTCGCCCAGGCCGCTGAAGTCCTGGCCTTCCGGGTCGATCACCCGTTGGCGCTTGCGGATGACCTGCAGCGCCTCCCGCTCGGCGATCCGGTAGAGCCACGTCGTGAACCGTGCCCGGCCTTCGAAGTTCGTTATGGCGCGGTTCACAGCCAGCAGCGTCGTCTGCGCCGCATCCTCGACGTCGCCCTCATCGACGAGGATCTGGCGAATCGGTGGCTGGGCCAGCCGGTGCCGGTCTATGCAGCGCAGGAGGAACGTCAGAGCAGTCTCGTCACCGGCGGTCGCAGCCCCCACGACCGGCGCCAGGATCTCGTCGATGGCGGCGAAGTCGTTCCCTGCACGTGCGGCGGCGATCTGCTCGTCGATCGTCCCGATCGCGCGGCTGTCACCACGGACGGCGGCGCTGGCCTCGGGGAACTCTGCAGGGTCGATCGCCATCAGCCCATCGACCGCAAACCATAGGTTTGCGGTCGAACTCTCGATCGGGCGGCCTTTGGCCGCACTGGCTGTTGCTGGCCCTCGCGTACATGCCGCTCGGGCCAGGGCGAGGGGGAGGCCGGGAGGCTCCCCCTCCCGCACCCCCGACCGGCTGCCGACATGTATCGACGCGAGCAGATCATTGTCGTCATGGCTCTAGTTGCCTCCTGTCTTCCATCAGAACCGTAGTTGGGCGCGATACTTGCGGTCCGTGAATCAAGAGTGGGCACTTGCCGTGGACTTCGGTACGTACCGCACCTCCGGGGCGATGGCCGGAGGCAGCGGCGTCACCACATTGGAGATAGAGGGCGCCCGCTGGCTGTCGTCCACAGTCGTGGCGGGTGACGGCGGGCTGATCCTCGTCGGCGCCGCGGCGGAGAACCAGGCTGGAGTCCATCCCGACCGGGTGGAACGCACGCCGAAGAGGCATCTGGGTTCAGGCGCCCCGCTGATACTCGGCTCCGAGACCGTGGAGGTGGCCGAAGCAGTGGCTGCGTTGCTGGCGATGTTCCTCGAAGAGGGAAGTCTCCGCAACGAACGACGACCACCTGCGCTGGCGGTACTGACCAACCCGGTTCGCTGGGGAGATGCGCGGCGTCGGGCTTTGATGCGGGCGGCTGAGATAGCCGGTTATCCCGAGACCCACCTCATCGAGGAGCCCGTTGCCGCGGCCGTCCATTACGTGACCGACCAGGTGGCGGTGGGGGAGCATGTGGGGGTCTACGACCTCGGTGGCGGCACCTTCGACACGGCAGTCCTCAAACGCACCGAGTCCGGTTTCGAGACCGTCGGCGCCCCCGGCGGTGACGAGTACATCGGAGGCGAGCACTTCGATCACAAGCTCTTCAGCTACTTCGGTGGTTGTCTGGCAGAAGAGGATCCGGAGACGTGGAACAAGATCCTCACCTCCGACGAGCGGCGATGGAGGCAGGCAGCCGTAGACCTGCTCTCTCACGCGCGCCGGGCCAAAGAAGCGCTGTCGAGCTATCCGTCGACCAAGATCTTCGTGCCCGAAGCCGACCGGGAGATCGTCGTCACCCGGGAGCAGTTCGAGTCGATGATCCTCGACGAGATCGAGCGAACCATCGACGAGATGGAGGACACGATCGCAACAGCGGGGCTCACCGGTGAGGACATGAGCGCCCTGTACCTGGTCGGTGGTTCGTCGCGCATCCCCATAGTGGTCCGCCTCTTGACGGCCAGGTTCGGCAGTTGTGTGACGACCCGTGACGAGCCCAAGAGCGTCGTCGCTCTCGGTGCAGCCAGCCTGGCGCGCCGGTGGATGGACAGCGGCGAGGTCGACACGAGCTCTGACCCGGTGGCGCCGGCACAACCTGAGGCTCGCGAGGTGAAGACCGCGGTCCCCGGAGTGCCGGCCCTGGCAGTGGACGAGAGCCAGGCGGACGCACCCGTCATCATGTGGGAGACGACGCCGCCGAGCTGGCTGGGACCCATGGCCTCTGACGGTTCGAACCTGTGGTCGCACCTCGCTGACGGAACCGTCGTCTGTCTCGACGTCGGCAACGGCGACCCCGCTTGGACGTCGTCGGTAGGGCCGGCCAACGACTGCGCTCCGAGCTCGGACGGAGGGGTGGTGCTGGTGTCGGCCGCCGACGGTGCGATCACCGCGCTGAACCCGACCACCGGAGCTGCGTTCTGGCGGGTCGACCTGGGCCAGCAGCCCACCACCTCGGTGGTCACCATCGGCGAGATCCTGGTGGTGGGCACGAGCGAAGGTTCGGCGATCGCGCTTCGACGTGCCGACGGCGGAGCCAAGTGGCGCCTCCCCTTCGGCAGCGCGGTCCGCGCCGCGGTCGCATCCGGCTCCTCCGCCTACCTCTCGTGCGCCAACGGACGTCTCTACGACGTCGACGGTCGTTCTGGTGAGGTGCGCTGGATGTATCCGACAGGCGGTGACCTCGTCGGTCTGCCGTCCATCGAACGCACCTTCATCCACGTTCCCTCCGGCGATGGCAAGGTCTACACCCTCGAACGGGCGTCGGGCTCCCCCGTATGGGCATACCAGACCACCGGGCCAGTGATGTCGTGTGTCTCGGATGCCAACCTGGTCATCGCTGCCAGCGTCGACGACCGTTTGCATGCGATGAAGCGCGATACAGGCGAGCCGCTGTGGCACCTCTCGGTGGGCCCGTGGATCGGCCCGCCGGTGCTCTCGCGCGGGCGGCTCTTCGTGATCGGAGCCGATTCGCGGCTCCGATGCATCGACCTGACGTCGTCGAGGTTGCGCTGGACCCTGGACATCAGCCTGTCGGAAGGGAGCCGGGTGCCACCACCGATCACCGCGAACGGCCTGCTGGCAGTCGCCACCGGTGACGGCCGGCTACTGGGGCTGTGGTGAGCCGGTGCTGTGCGGTCAGGGGTCCACGGTGAAGGTGATGGGCAGGACGATCCGGTTGTTCGGCTCGGTGGTCTCCTGCTCGGTTCCGGTCGTGGCAGCAGAACCGTCGGCGCTGTCCTCGACCACGATCATCACGTTGTCGGCGTCGGCCCATCCGTCGAGGAACTCCTCGACGGGAATTGCCAGGCCGGCACCGTCGGTGAACCCCGGATCGTTCACATAGACGACACCGGCCTCGGTGTCGATGCCGGTGATGACGACCGCGTGGCCCATCTCCAACCCGGGGTCGAAGGGGCCGCCACCGCTGTAGTAGAGGTCTGCCGCGTCTAGTCCGACCACCACCTCCTCGCCGGCGTCCATCGCAGCAGTGAGGTCCTCGATCGTGCCGGTTTCGACGGCGGCGTCCACCCCGAACTCCGAGAGGAGGTCTACTGCGTCCTCGGGGTACATCCCCGACTCGGTCATGACCCCCATCTCGTGGGCTGCCGCGACGACAGTTGAAGCCGGTACCGTCTCGCCGGTCATCTCGCTCAGGACCATGGCGATGCTCGTCGGAACGCAATCGACGATGCCCTGCTGTGCCTGGTGGTACTCGATCTCGGCCATCGGGTCACCGTGGATCGAGTCCTCGCTGGACGGATCAGGGGTGTCGGAGGGGTCCGTCTCGGCTTCGAAGTCATCGAAGGCAGCCGGGTCGTCGGTGAGCGCGGGCTCCTCACCGACGATCACCTCGTCGAACGACCCGTCTTCGTCGAAGTCGAGCAGGGTCATGTCGGCTGACCCGTCACCATCGAGGTCGAGGACCTCGGTGTCGTACCAGCCGTCGCCGTCGGTGTCACTGACGATGTCGACCGCACCCGTGTAGGCGTCGAAGTAGACAACGGAGTCGGCAACGCCGTCATGGTCGGTGTCGACGAGAGCCGTGTCGGCAACGCCGTCATAGTCGGTGTCCAGCGCGATGCCTGAATCGGTACCGCTGTCGAGCGTGTCTGACATCTCGGGGAACTCCTAGGTAACTAGGTCGCCGGTTCTGATGCGCGGTCGGCGACCGGAGTTTCAAGAGTCCGGAGGTGTCTTCCTGGGCGGGGCGAGGGACTGCCGCATCGCCTGGCGCAGCTTGGCCGCCTCGTTCTGGAGGCGATTCAACTCGGCGAGCACCTTCTCGGAGTCCGTGCGGGCGCGGGCTTGTTGCTGACGCTCGGCCTTGAGGAGCTTCTGAGTTTCCACGCGTCGCTGCTCGAGGTCGCGACGCCGTTGAACGAGGCGTTCCTCGATCGTTCGCTCCAGCGACTCCCGGGCATCGATGATCCGCAGGTTCAGTTCCGTCGCGAACTCCTTGGCGATTCCCTCCTGGCCGAAGAGCGCCTCGTTTATCACCCGGTTGTACTCGCTGGTGGTGCGCATCTTCTTGCGGTGCTTGCGACGCAGAGCGACGATCGGCAGCGCAATCGCCGCCCCGAGCCCGTAGGCCACCAGCCCGAGCCCACCGGTGGCGAGCCCCAGCATCCCCACGGTGGCGTTTGCCATGTTGCCGAAGAGGAATGTCTGGGTCGTCAGCGGCAGCCCGTCCTCGAGCAGGTCGAACTGGCCCGTCGAGGAACTGGAGCCCGGTTCGAAGCGGGCAAGGCCTTCGGGCGCTTGGAGGTCGCCGAGCACGGGCTGAAGCGCCTCTACGTCCAAGGTCGCCAGCAACTCCCCGATGATCGACTCGAAGTCGGAGCGCGCCTCGGCAGCCAAGGTGTTCCATGCCCCGTGGAGCGAGTACTCCAGTTCCTGGGGGAGTATCTCGCTCAAGGCGTCGATGTCCCGCGCAGACTCGAGAATCTCCCGGTAGTGGTTCCGCACTACGGTCAGCTCCCGGGAAACCCGGCGCGACGACGCGGCTTGCAGGCGTTGGATCGCGCCGCCCAGACCGGTGCGCCAACGAGCCTGCTGGGACATGAAGGCCTCCAGCTCGGCCTGCTTCTCCTCCAGCTCCGTTTCGATCGAGTGATCACCCTCGGACGCGCGCACACGAGTCTGCTGCTCGGCTTCGACCTCGGCAGTGAGGATCGAACAGAGCTGGAGGACGTTGGCGAGCTTGACGTTCTCCCGGTTGTCGATCGTCCGTACAAGGGCGTGTTCGAGCAGACCCAGTCCGCTCAACTTGCGGTACCGTTCCGCGCTCTCTTCACGACCGAGCTCGGCGCGTTGTGCGGCCTTGTCCGCCAGGTAGGCGCTGGTGAGGAGCATGGGCGCGTGCTCCAGTCGGGCCAGGCGCCTGGCCAGTTCGGCGGCCTGTTCGTCCAGCCCCGCAGCCTCTTCGAGTGTGCCACGGTAGGCGCGCAGCTTCTCCTTGTTCTCGGCGAGCATCGCCCGGTTGGTCTCGTCGGTGTTCGCGTCTGATCGCGTAATGGCGAAGACGACAGCATCGATGCGACCGCTCGCCTCCGCCAGGAAATCAAGCTCCGAGCGTGATACCGGTTCCTGTGCGCTGATGGTGAAGACGAGCACGTCGGCGTTCTGGAGAGTCGCCATGGTGATGTCGCGATGACCCCTGCTCATGCCCCCGACGCCGGGAGTGTCGATGATCGCCAGGCCTCTGGCCAGGAGCGGGTGGTCGATGTAGACCTCGACCTTGACCACACCGCGGCGGGTCAGCTCGTCGCCTGCCATCGAGGCGAAATCCCCGAGTTCGTCCGGTGCTATCTGTTCAACAGAGGGCTCTCCGTCCTCGTCGAGCCTGGTCACCTCGATCTTTAGCTGCTCACCGTGGCGGACGACGAGATGGACACTGGTCGCCACGTCGGCGTCGACAGGTAGCAGTCCCGGGCGACCGAGCAGCGAGTTGATGAGGCTGCTCTTGCCCCTCTTGATGTCCCCGGCGACGACGGTGGTCACCCTGTTGTCCTTCCAGCGCTGGGCTTCTGCTGTCACCCGGTCGGCGAGGTCGCTCCGCTGGAGCTTGGTGAGGAAGGCATGGACGCGATTGGCGTAGTCGAGGATGTCGCGGGTGACCGGCCGTGCCCTGACCTTCCCCGCCGGTCCTGACTCTCGCTCTTCCCTCACTTCGCTCACGCAGTTCTCCCTCTCTTCCTCGGGGGCTGTGCCCCCGTCGCTCGGCCTGCGGCCGGGCTTCTCCGTTCCGGCAGCGACCCCCAACCCCGCCGGCGGTGCTTGCAGGCACCGGCTCGCCCCGGGCGCTCCGCTTCCGCGGGGCTGCGTGCTGAGCGATCGCCTGCGGGAGGTCGCCTATGAGGCACCAGATTCACGGTCTACCTCCGCCCAGAGCAATTCGAACGCCGTCTTCACGTCGCGCGCCCAACGTGCCTCGTGGGGGCTGCGTCGCGGGTCTTGGCCCCAGCTCGACCAACGCGCCGCCCCTGTCGTTGCAGCCTGCCCGGCGTCGGCTCTGTTCGTTGCACCGAGCCGGCCGAGGGGATCGGACCGGCTCGTCAGTCGTTCGAGGTCGGCCATGAGGTCGGCGGGGAGCACGAGCTCGCCGCGCCCGGCGGCGTGCATCACCTCGGTGACTCGCAGGGCGTGCATCTCCGGATCGAGCTCCAGATGCTCCAGCGGGGATCGCAGCGACCTGAGGACCCGGGAGTTCGCGGGGTCGGAGCGCAGGTACGAGAGGCGCTGTAGGTCGCACACCGCTACGTGTGCCTTCAAGAGGTCGGCTTGCTGCGCGAAGCGGCCGATGATCTGGTCACGGAGCGGCGCGAAGCCTGACTGCTCGTCGAGGGCACGAATCAGCGGGGCGGCACCACGGGCTCCTGCGTCGACTGCCTCCATGGCGACCTGGAGACCGTAGAGCCCGAGCAGGCGCAGGAGTCGCTGGCGCGGCCGGTCACCGAGGTCGAGCTGGTCGAACCGTAAGAACTCCTCGGGGCTCAACAACATGTCCTCGCGATCGAGCTCGTCCTCCACGGCGGCCACCGCGACGACGCCGCGGGCGTCGTCCTCGGTGAACTGGGCCGCGTTGGCCGTCTCGGCGAGAAGGCCTACCACCGGCATCACGTCGGCGACCACACTGCGGAGGTCTTGGGCGACCCGGGCGGCAATCGGCTGCGCCACATCGAGAGGACGGGCTTCCCGGGTCAGTTGGTCGACCTTGCTGAGCACGCCGATGCTGTTGACGGCCGAGAGACCGGTCCCGTCGTAGAGGGACCGGAAGGCGGTGAGGACCTCGGCGTCAGCTTGGCGGAGGTGAGGCATGAGGAACACGAGGGCGTCGGCCTGACCGATGGCTTTGGAGGAGTCGACTGCTTCGCGGGAGGTGCCCACACCGAGGAAGGCGGCACTCTGCTCGCCGGCCCCGGTCACCGTGTTCAAGCCGGGGGTGTCGATGATCGTGATGGTCCTCAGGTTGGCGTTCGAGAGGTAGACCTCCACCAGCCGGACCTGATCGAGAGGGACACCTAGCTCGGAGGGGAGGCCGCGCTCGGTGAGCGGGATCGGCGACCTGCTGCCGTCCTCGCTGACCACCTCGGCTCGTTCAGGGTGGCCGTACTCGAAGGATGTGACGACCCGCGTGCACTCGCCGGCGTCCACCGGCGCGATCCGCTGACCGAGCAGCGCGTTGACCAGGGTGGACTTGCCGGCGCTGACGCTTCCGGCGACAGTCACCCGCAGTGGCACCAGCAGCTTCTCCCTCACGCTGAGCGCGAGGTCGCGGCCCTCCCCGGGCTGAAGCTGAGCCAGGGCGTCGTCGCACACCTCAAGGACACGGTTGGTCAGCGTCATCTCACACCTGCGGATCGAGGTCGCACTCGGCGGAGTGTAGGGCGAAGGACGCCCGGGGAATCCCCCGCGGGTGAAACATCTGTGGCACCTGTCGCATCTCTAGGGCCGATCACCACGGAAACGACGGGAACCACGGACCCTTCGGAGGCGACGATGGCAGCACTGCAGGAGGAACAACTTCCCCAGCCCGTCTACCCCACGCATCATCGTCACGTTGCCCCTCGGAGTCTTCACCCGCCCACCACGACGGCGGTGCCGCATCATCGGCTGCATCATCAGCAGACGGCGCTGTCTCCCGCCGCCCCTGCTCGGCGTTTCCGTGGTCGACAGATGCTGTCGGCGAGCGTCATCGCCGTCGTGGTGGCCGCCATCTCGGTCTCCGTGCTGGTCCTGAGGGGCGTGGGCACCGACGAGCCACCCCCGCCACCCCCACCGCCACCTACGACCGAGCCCTCTGACGAAGTAGTCGAAGCTGCCTACGGGCTGCTCGGGGACTTCGGAACCGATGCCGAGTGGCAGTGCCTGGTCGATTCGTTGAGTACCGAGGACGAGATCGTCCAGGCGATCGAGGCGGGAACAAGCGACTTCGACACCGCTCACGCCGGGTCGCTGATGACCGGCTGTGTGTCGGCTGCCTCCCTCGCCGAAGGATACGCCTCCTCGCTGACGGACCTCACGCAGGCCCAGGTCGATTGCATCGAGAGTGAGCTCGCGAGCCTGGACACCGCCACATGGTCGGAGCTCCTCAGCCTCAACCTGCAGTACCCCGCGTCCGAGTCAGAGTTGATCGCCCTCCAGGACGAGCTGTTCGGTTACTGCCTCTACTGACTGCCTCTACTGATCGTCAACCCGCCTCCTTGGGTCAGGAGAAGAGCCGGGGCCTTCGGGCCCCGGCTCCGTTCGTTCCGCCCGCGGGCCGCCGTACCGTTGCCGGCGAGGGACTCGAGCTCGACGGTCCCGACAGCTCGCTTCTGGGCGGTGGCCACAACACCCCTGCTCTTGTCCCTGCGGAAGCACGCGGGGATCGGCCTCCTCCTCACCTCCATCAGGTGGGGAGTGATGCCTCCTTCGACGAACACCTGGCATGAAGGTCGGCGACGCCAACACGGTTGATGTCTTGGAGACGAGACCAGCGCTGTGTTCGAGCCCCCCGGCAGCTCATCTCTCCCGCGAGGGGGCCTGAAGGACCGCCGGTGTTGACCGAGCCGAGCTCGTCCTGTAATGATCGTTACAGGCAGCGATGGGGAGCTCGCCATGACCGACGAGAGCTCGAGCGTTCCCCGATCGGGTCGCACGGGGGCGGTGGACCAAACCCGGGCCCGGTCGAGTGAGCCCGCCGACGAGGAGGCCCTCTGGCGGCTGTACGAAGCCGTCGAGGAGCTCGATGCCCGTTCCGAGGGGCATCGCGTCGATCGCGAGGTCTACCGGCGGATGCTGGGCAGCCGCCGCAACCGCAGCCGGGCGCGGCCGCGGATGCTGGGCCGGGGCGAGGTCGCGGCCCACCAGTCCGTCGTCGACTCCGCCAACTTCCTGGACGACCTGGACACCTCCACCGAGGCAGCCCGGTCCCTCCTCGACGTCATGCGGAGCCGGCGGAGCTGCCGCAGCTTCCTTCCCGACCCGGTCCCGGATTCTCACCGGGAGCTGATCCTGGAGGCGGGACGGTGGTCACCCTCGGCGGGCAACGCCCAGCCGTGGGAGTTCCTCGTGGTGACCGAACCGGCTGCCAAGGAAGCACTTGCCGAGGCGCTGGCCCTCGCGGTGGGGACCATGCGTGTCCTCGACGACACCTTCCCCGGCTACGCCAATCCCCGTTATGTGACCACGGCGCCGCTGCTGGTGCTTCCCTACGCCGACATGCGATGCATGGCCGCCTACCCGTATCCGCTGCCTCGTGAGCCCCGCCGTCACATGCTCGAGCAGTCGATGGCGATGTGCATCCAGAACATGTGGCTGATGGCAACCCGCCTCGGCCTGGGTGCAACCAACTGGACGCTCGGTCACCCCGTGGTCGATTCCCGCATCCGGGAGCAGTTCGGGGTTCCGGAGCACTTCGTGATGTCCACGCTGCTCGTCCTCGGCTATCCCCGCCATGTCCCGATGCCCCGTCCTCGCCGCGCCCTCGAGGAGATGACCCACCTCGAGTGCTTCGATGCCGATCGCGTTCGCAGCGATGAGGAGCTGGTCGAGTTCTTCTACGAGTACGGCGTTCGGGGACGGGGCTTTCGCTAGTCCCGAGGGGAGCGACCGTATCTCTGACGGGTCTGGCGGGCGTGGGCGACAGGCGGGCGTGGGCGAAGAGGCCGGACTTGGGGCTGTCACATGATGCCGAGGAGCTTGCCGGCGAGGCGGGCAGCGGAACCACCGGCCTCCTCGGCGACGGCAAGTGCGGTGGGCACATCGAGATCGTGGGCGAGCGCGGTGACGACTGCGTTGTCCGCTGCGGCATCACCGCCGGGGCGCGCGGCCCAGGCGAACAGCTCGTCCAATCGTGCGGCAGCCGATTCGAGGTCGGCATCGGCGAAGTCCCATGGCGTGCGCCAGTCCCGGTCGACCAGCAGCAGCCGCAGCGCTTCGGGTTGCCATTGTTCGAGGAGGTCCCGCACGAAGACGAGATTCCCGGTGGACTTGGCGATCTTCTCGCCGGCGCGGGTCACTGTTCCGATGTGCATCCACGAACGGGCGAAGGGGGCGACGCCGGTGGCGGTTTCGACCATGGCCGCCTCGAACGCGTGGTGGGGGAAGGCGAGATCCTCACCGCCGGCGTGGATGTCCACCGATAGCCCCAGGATCGCGGTAGCCATGGCCGCGCACTCGGCATGCCAACCCGGGCGGCCATCCCCCCAAGGGCTCTGCCACGCTGGTTCACCCGAGTCGGAGTGCCGCCACAGGATTGCGTCGAGTGGGTCGTCCTTGAGCGGGTCGTCGGGATCGCCGCCTCGGTCGGCGTCGAGGCGGAGCGCCTCAGCACGATCCAGACCGGCTCGCTCGGTCACCCCAGAGCTGCGGAAGTACACGTTCCCCTGCCGTTCGTAGGCTGCGTCACGGTCGAGGAGCGCCCGGGTCAGGAAGATGACTTCGGTGATGTACTCACGTGAGAGCGGTTCGTAGGAGGGCTTCCTCACGCGCAGCTTCCGCATGTCGTCTTCGAACTGGTATGTCTGCTGGGTTGCAAGCGCCTGCCAGCCCACATCCCTGGCACTCGCCTGCGCCAGGATGTCGTCATCGACGTCGGTGATGTTGCGGCAGACCTGCACCTCGAGGCCGAGGTGTTCCAGGACCCGCGCGACGGTGTCCACCCAGACGAAGGTCGAGGCGTGGCCGAGGTGGGTGGTGTCATAAGGGGTGATCCCGCAGACGTACACACGTGCTCGGGCCAAGCAGGGAAGCGGTCGCCCGCCGAGTGTGAAGATCACCGCACGACGGTTGCACGCAAGGCCGACAGAGGCAAGAAGGGCTCGCTGGTTCTGGGACCGATGGGTCCGCGTCTGGCGCGTTCTGGTGGTCCCAAATCGTGCTTCGAGACGCGCGCCGAAGGGGTGCGGATCCGATCCGCACCCCTTCAGTGGTGGTGGATGCTTGCTCAGTAGCTGTAGTCGTAGGAGGAGTCGTAGCTGGAGGTGTCGTAGCTCGAGCCGGTGTCGTAGCTGCTGTAGTCGTAGCTGGAGCCGGTGTCGTAGCTGCCGTCGTAGTTGACGTAGTCGCTCCAGGACTCGTTGGCGTAGCCCTCGGTCTCGACGCTGAGATCCTCGTAGTAGTTGGCTGCTTCCTGGTCACCGGCCACATAGGCGTCCACGCTGGCGTTCCAGGCGTCCCACGACGTGTCGTCCCATGCCTCGTACTCGTCGTACAGGCTCTCCGAGTAGGCGCTGTCGTAGCTGTAGCCGTCGTCGTAGCTGTAGGAGTCGGTGTAGGCGTTGCTGTCGGCGATGAGGCTGTAGTCGTCGGCCTCGGTGTAGCTGTCGGCGATGAAGCTGGTAGCCGTTGTCGTAGCTGTAGCCGTCGTCGTAGCTGTAGCTGTCGTCGTAGGTCCAGCTCTCGTCCTCGACGGTCCAGCTCTCGTCATCGAGGGTGTCGTAGAAGAGCTGGTCCTCAGAGGTCCACACGTCGCTGTCTTCGAACTCGTAGCTGTAGTCGTAGCTGGTGTCCCAGCCGTCGATGGCGAGCTCGTCGTAGACGACGTCCCAGGTGACATCGAAGCTGTCGCTGTTCGACTGGTCGACCGAGCTGCTGTCGTCGACCACCGTGTCGCAGGCAACCTCGGTGCTGCCGTCACCGACCATGTCGATCTCGTCTATGGCCATCGTGATGTCGGCCTCGAGGTCACCGTCGAGGTCCACCCAGAGGGTGTCGAGCGTGCCGTCGAACTCCATGTCGAGCAGCGAGGTCTCGGCATAACCGTCGCCGTCGAAGTCCGAGTAGGTCGTGTCGGTGATCCCGTCGAAGTTCTCGTCGGTGACGGCGGTCTCATCTATCCCGTCGGCGTCGAGGTCCATGTCTGCGGTGAGGGTTGCCTCAGGGCTCTCGCTGCCGGTTTCTTCGTAGAGGCTGAAGGGCTGGGTGGTCATTTGGGGCACTTCCTTTGGTCAGGGCCCCGGTGACTTCCAGGGCGAATTGCTTTGTACGCCCCGAACCGATGCAGCGCCTTGCAGGCTTGTTTCACGACTTGAGGATTCTTTTTCGTCGAGCTCCGCCGGCCGGGGCGGGTGCCCCGTGACCCTGGCCATCTCGGGCAGATCGCTACCCCGTCGCCGTCCAGCCCACAGCAGCGGCTGCGCACAGCAGAGATCACTGGCTATACCGGAAAGGATTCAGAAACAGTGACAAGGAAGAAAAACCACTGAAAGAAGATAGCCCTACCCCTGAAAGGCCCCGGTGTCTCGACCGCGGCTGATCCGTGACGGATCAAGTCCTGGTCGACCGGTGGCTCGCTTTCGCGCACCGGTGGTGAACCGGACGGCCCGCGGCCGCCGCCGAGAGGAGAGCCGGCAGAGCGGCGATCACCCGTGTTGAGGAAGAGGAACGCAGCCAGGGGGATCGCCGCGGCGGGTGCGAGGAAGGTGGCAGGAAGGGCATGGCACGGGCACGAATCGGCTTGCCTCGACCGGGCTGTCATGCGACCATGGCGGGGTCATGCCGAAGCCCAACGACCTCGTAGTAGTGACCTAGGCGCACGCACAGCAGCCGCGTGCGCCGTTACCGACCTCCCAGCGCGGGAGGTCGTTCTGGTTTTCCGGGGCGATCTCGAGCAGCGCCGGCGGATTTCAGGAACTGCCCGTGATGGAAGAGAATCTGTGACCGAACCGAAGCAGGGGACTGACAAGATGAACATGAACGGTGGCCAAGCGCTGATTCGATCGCTCGAGCTCGAAGGGGTCGAGGTGGTCTTCGGAATGCCCGGTGGCGCCATCCTGCCGGTCTATGACCCCATCATCGACTCGCCGATCCGCCACATCCTCGTGCGCCACGAACAGGGGGCGGGTCACATGGCCGAGGGTTACGCCCACGTGACGGGGCGCCCCGGCGTATGCATGGTCACCAGCGGGCCGGCGGTGACCAACATCGTCACCCCGCTTTGCGATGCGTTCATGGATTCGGTCCCGCTGGTTGCCATCACCGGGCAGGTCCCCTTTGCGGCCATCGGCAGTGACGCCTTCCAGGAGTGCGACACAACCGGCATCACCCAAGCGGTGACCAAGCACAACTACCTGGTGACCGAGGCACAGGAGATCCCCAGGATCATCCGGGAGGCTTTCCACATCGCCAGCACCGGGCGCCCGGGCCCGGTCCTCGTCGACGTGCCCAAGAACATCGTCGATCCCAACAACCCCGATTCACAGATGGAGTGGTACTGGCCCGAGTCGGTCGACCTGCCCGGATACAAGCCCACGCTGAAGGGCCACCCGAAGAAGATACGAGAGGCGGCCGAGCTGATCGTCGCCTCGACGCGGCCGGTCATCTACGCCGGTGGCGGCATCCTCAACGCCCACGCCGCCGAGGCGCTCCGAGAGCTCGCGGAGATGTGCGACATCCCCGTGGTGACGACGCTGAAGGCCCGCGGCGCCTTCCCCGATGACCACCCGCTGGCGCTCGGGATGCCGGGCATGCACGGCAACTACACCGCCGTCACCGCCATACAACGATCGGACCTGCTCCTCGCGCTGGGAAGCAGGTTCGACGACCGGGTCACCGGCAAGTTGCCGGCGTTCGCTCCCGATGCCAAGGTCGTACACGTCGACATCGACCCCGCCGAGCTCGGCAAGGTCCGCCAACCGGATGTGCCGATCGTCGGTGACGCCCGCCTGGTCATCGAGGAGCTCGTCGCCGTCCTGGGGAAGCTGGGGGGTGCCGAAGCCCAGCCAGATCGCTCGTACTGGAGGTCGCAGCTGAGCGGATGGCAGGAGAAGTACCCACTGACGTACCAGCAATCCGAGCCCGGCGAGGCCCTCAAACCTCAGTTCGTCCTCGAACGGCTCCGGGACAGCGCACCCGAGGACTGCATCGTCGTCACCGGCGTCGGGCAGCACCAGATGTGGGCGAGCCAGTACTGGGGGTTCAAGCACCCCTACACGTGGGTGAGCAGCGGTGGCCTGGGCACCATGGGGTTCGCGATCCCCGCGGCCATCGGCGCCAAGGTCGGGCGCCCCGATCGGATGGTGTGGGCGATCGACGGCGACGGCTGCTTCCAGATGACCGCTCAGGAGATGGTCACCGCCGCGAGCGAGAGGATCCCCATCAAGGTGGGGATACTCAACAACGCCTACCTCGGGATGGTCAGGCAGTGGCAGGAGATGTTCTACGACGAGCGTTACTCCGAGGTCTACCTCTCGCCTGACCTCCCCGACTACGTGAAGTGGGCCGAAGCCATGGGCTGTGTCGCCTTCAGGGTCGAGGCCCCCGAAGAGGTCGAACCCATCGTGGAGAAGGCGAACCAGATCGACGATCGGCCGGTGGTCGTGGAGTTCCGCACCGACAGCATGGAGAAGGTGTACCCGATGGTGCCGGCCGGCCACAGCAACGACGACATCGTCGTGGATCCCACGCACGGTGAGGGCGGCCGATGACGAAGGGGTTCTGTGAGGAATGGGCGTCGAGTCTCGTGAGGAGAGCTCATGGCTGACGACATCCAGCACCCCCGCCCGCCATCCCTTGTGAGGAATGGGCGTCGAGTCTCGTGAGGAGAGTTCATGGCTGACGACATCCAGCACCACACTTTGTCCGTTCTGGTGGAGAACAAGGCGGGGGTCCTGTCGCGGGTGGCGGGATTGTTCGCCCGCCGGGGCTTCAACATCTACTCCCTGGCGGTAGCCCCCACCGACGACGACCGCTTCAGCCGCATAACGATCGTCGTGGATGTCACCTCGGCATCCCTCGAGCAGGTGACCAAGCAGCTCAACAAGCTCATCAACGTCGTGAAGATATCGGAACTGGATCCACGCGACTCCGTCGAGCGGGAGCTGATGCTGGTGACCGTCCGCTCCGGTCCTGACAGGAGAGGTCAGATCGTCGACCTCGTTCACATCTTCGATGGCCGCATCCTCGATGTCGGTCACGACGAGCTCACCATCACCCTCGAAGGCCACCCTGAGCAACTCGATGACCTCGAGGACCTGCTGCGGGTTTACGGGATCGTCGCCATCCAACGCACCGGAAGGGTGGCTCTCCCCAAGCTCGACACCTCCCCGACACCCCTCCGTTCCGTCTCATGACGCGTTTTGTGAACCCGTATGGCCCCTATAGGGGCCTTTTCGGTTCACAGAACGAGTGAGCTGAAAGGTAAAGGATCATCCATGGCGAACATCTACTACGAGAAGGATGCCGATCGGTCGTTGATCGCTGACCGGAAGGTGGCGGTTCTCGGCTACGGCTCGCAAGGCCACGCGCACGCCCTCAACCTGAAGGACTCCGGGATAGACGTCCGCGTCGGGCTGCGTGAGGGCTCGTCGTCGAGGTCAAAGGCCGAGGCGGCGGGCCTCCGGGTCACCAGCATCGCCGACGCCACCGAGGAAGCCGACGTGATCATGATCCTGCTGCCCGACACCGAGCAGGCAAGGATCTACACCGAAGCGATCGAGCCGCACCTCGAAGACGGTGACGCCTTGCTCTTCGCCCACGGCTTCAACATCCGCTTCGGCCAGATCGTGCCGCCCGCGGGGGTCGACGTGGCGATGGTCGCACCCAAAGGGCCCGGTCACCTGGTGCGGCGCACCTACAGCGAAGGCGGCGGGGTGCCCTGTCTCATCGCGGTGGCACAGGACGCCAGCGGCAACGCGAGGGGCCTTGCCCTGGCCTACGCCGATGCCATCGGGGGCACTCGGGCAGGCGTGCTCGAGACGACCTTCGAGGAGGAGACCGAGACCGACCTGTTCGGCGAGCAGGTCGTGCTCTGCGGGGGTCTCACCGCCCTGGTGCAAGCCGGCTTCGAGACCCTGGTCGACGCCGGGTACTCGCCGGAGTCCGCCTACTTCGAGTGCCTGCACGAGCTCAAGCTCATCGTCGACCTGATGTACGAGCAGGGCATAGGCGGCATGCGCTACTCGATCTCCGACACCGCCGAGTTCGGCGATCTCACACGGGGCCCACGGGTCATCGACGATCGGGTGAAGGCGGAGATGCGCCGGATCCTCGACGAGATCCGCAGCGGCGAGTTCGCCGAGGAATGGATCACCGAGAGCGAGAGCGGTCGCCCCCGCTTCAGGGACCTCAAGGAGAAGGGCGAGCTGCATCAGATCGAACAGGTCGGGGCGGACCTCAGGTCGATGATGCCCTGGATCACCGAGGGGAAGCAGAAGGTGCAAGAGGCCTCCGGCGGGTGAGCTACCCCCGGCGGCTGGTAACTGCCGTCCTGGTGTGTGGCATGTCAGTGGTCCTGGCACCGATGGCCTGTGCCGGCGACGAGTCCACAAGCGCAGGGTCACAGGCCGGCTCGGTGACCGGAGCCGTGGGTGAGGGAAGGCCCGACGAGGGAGCCCCCGAACAGACCAGCCCCGACGACGGCGTGGCAGCGGTACCACCGCCTGACATCGGCAAACTGCTCGTGCAGGGGGCAGCCGTGCCCGACAGCTGGGTTCAGTACGACTACCGTGGCGTGACGGTCCACGCTCCGGCCGGTCAGACGCCCTCCGGGTATGCCGACGAGGAGGTGGACATCGCCATCCATCCGTTGGCGGATGACACCGCCCAGGTAGGGGGAGAGGTCGAGGTCTGGAGGATGAGCGAGCCGGCTACCACCGAGGCGCTGCTCGACGGCGCCGATTGCGCGCTCAGCGGCACCGACCTGGCCTTCGGCCGCGTGGACCGATCGGAGTTCGATCGGCGACCGGTGACCCTTCAGGGACACGAGGCGGTCCTGTGCGAAGGCGTCGGTGGAACAGGTGAGCATCGTCTCGTTGTCATGGCAGCCGCCGACGAGGAGCCCGCCGCTTCCTTGGTGCGGGTAGCGGTTCGAGCGCCGACGAGGGATGAGGCCGAAGCACTGCTCGCCACCGCCCTGAGCGGGGTGAGGCTGGGCTAGGCTCGGCGGCAGGGCGCGAACGGGGGAGCGAGTGGCACGTCTTATCCCGACGTTGTGTGCTCTGGTTCTCGTCGTGGGCTGCACCAGCCCGAGCGAGAGAGGGGACGGCCCGGCGGATACCACCCAGCCCTCCCCTGCGGACATGGTCGCCCTGGTCAATCCCTTCATCGGCACCGCTCCTGCCGATGTGGACGACCCGGTACCCGGCGGGGCCAGTGGCGCCACCTGGCCCGGTGCGGTGGTCCCCTTCGGAACTGTGCAGTGGAACCCCGACACGCCTGGCGCCGAGAACGAGACCGGCTACGCCTACGCCGACGACGCCATCGAAGGCTTCTCGCTCTTCCGTTTCAGCGGAGCGGGCTGTCCCAACAACGAACTGGTTCGGTTCATGCCTCTGCTGGGCGGCCCTGATGAACCTGCGGGCTTCTCTCATGACACCGAGGCGGCTGAGCCGGGCTTCTACCGGGTGAGCCTCGACGACGGGATCGACGTGGAGCTCACCGCGTCGACTCGGGCCGGCGTGGCGCGTCTCACGTTCCCCGAAACCGACGATGCACAGATCGTCGTCGATGCGGCCCATCACGAGACGACGTTCCCGATCGAGTTCGCAGGTTCGGTCGTCGAGACGGTGGGCGACACGGCGATACGGGGAACCGCTCCAGGTGGGCAGTTCTGCGGGACGCCGGGCCAGTACCAGGTGCACTTCCACGCCGAGTTCGACCGGCCGTTCACGGTGGTGAGCGACGACGCTGCTGGAACGGCCCGCCTGGCGTTCGACACCACCGAGGACACGCTCGTGGAGGTGCGGGTCGGCCTGTCATGGGTCAGCACCCACAACGCAGAGGCCAACCTCCGTGCCGAGCTCGGCGACCGGAGCTTCGACGAGGTCCGCAGCGAGGCACGCGAGCAGTGGGCCGAACTGCTCGGCAGGGTGAGCGTCGAGGGTGGGTCCGAGGGTCAGCAGCGGGTCTTCGCGACGGCGCTGTACCACTCGTTCCTCCATCCGAACGTCGACAGCGACGTCAACGGCGAGTACCTCGGGTTCGGCGGTGAGGTCCACACGCTTCCGGAGGGTCAGTTGCACTACGCCAGCTTCTCGGGCTGGGACATCTACAGGTCCCAGGTTCAGCTGCTGGCGGTCGTGGTGCCCGAACGGGCCGAGGACATCGCGCGGAGCATGCTCGCCATGGCCGAGGAGTGCGGCGGCGGGTTGCCCAAGTGGACCGCCGCCAACGTCGAGACCTCGGTGATGATCGGTGACCCCGGTTCGCTCATGATGTCCAACCTCGACGCCTTCGGCATATCCGGCCCGGACCCCGCCGCAGTGCTCGAAGCCATGCGCCGCTCGGCGTTCGAACCCGGCACGCAGTGCGGCTGGCTCCGGCTTCGTCCGGGTCTCAGCGACTACCTCCGGCTCGGCTACACGCCTTCGATCCCCTACGAGGAGGCACAGACCGAGCTGCGCTTCGTGTACATGTGGAGCAACGACCTCGGTGACGTCTCGACGACGCTCGAATACGCCATGGCCGACGCGGCCATCGCTGCCTACGCGGCTCGCCACGGTGATGACATGACAGCGGCGGACCTACAGGAACGGGCCTCGAACTGGGAGGAGGTGTTCGACCCGTCGGTCGGCTACGTGCGGCCACGTCTCGAGGACGGCAGCTTCTACGTCGATTTCGACCCCGCGTCGAACTACTCGTTCACCGAGGGGAACGCGGCCCAGTACACCTGGATGGTCCCCCAGGACTACGGGTCGCTGGTCGAGGCGATCGGCGGTTCCGAGGAGGCGGTGGCCCGCCTCGACGATCTCTTCGCGGAGCTCAACGCCGGGCTGTCCCAACCGCATTTCTACATCGGGAACGAACCGCTGTTCACCGCGCCGTGGGCCTACCTGTGGGCCGGCGAGCCGGCCAAGGCACAGGCGGTCGTGCGGCGGATCCTCACCGAGCAGTTCAGCGACGCTCCCGGTGGGCTGCCCGGCAACGACGATCTCGGTGCGATGTCGTCCTGGTACGTGTGGGCAGCCATGGGGATGTTCCCCACCGTCCCCGGTGAGGATGTGTTGACACTGAACACGCCGCTGTTCCCCTCGATCACCATTGCGGTGCCCGGTCGGCGCCCCATCCACATCGACACCCCGGGAGCGCCCGAGGCGCCCTACATCGCCTCGGCTTCGCTGGATGGTGAGCCGCTGGAGCGAGCCTGGCTGCGCTTCTCCGACCTCGCCGAGGGTGCGACCATCGTCTTCACGACCACCACGGAGCCATCCAACTGGGCCGGTGACCCAGGTTCAGCACCCCCGTCACCGGCGGCCGGGTAGCGCAGCTCTGCTTCAGCCTCGACCGCGCACCGCTTGCTCAAGTACCCGGCATAAGCTCCGAATGAACTACTACGCCGATTCAGCCCACTAACGTCACGGCGTGCATTCCGCGCGACGGAGAAGGAGTAACTCCCAATGACCAAGGCCATGAAGGCTCTCGCAGTGTTGTTCGCCGGGTTCTTGTTCCTGGCGGCCTGCGGCGACGACGACGGCGGTGAGAACACCACCACCACCGAGGATTCCGGCTCTGACGACACCAGCAGTGACGACACGAGCTCCGATGACACCAGCAGTGACGACACGAGCAGTGACGACACCAGCTCCGATGACACGAGTAGTGACGACACCGCTATGGGGTCCGATTACGAGCCCGAGAACAGCGAAGAGGACATCGCCGCCGTCATCGAGGCTCTCAACGCTTCCGCCGGTAGTAGCGGCTTCCCGAGCGACGATCCCTACACGGTCTGCTTCGCCGATCAGCTCATCGTCGAGTACGGCGGTGTCGACGAGGCCGTGGGCAGCATCGAGTCGGTAATGGAGGTGAGTGAAGGCGACTTCAGCAGCCTGGAAGACATCAACTTCGAGGAATTCGGCATGGAGTGGCTCAACGCCAGCATCACCTGTGCTGATGTGATGCTCGGTGATCTCGGCGAGGAGCTCGAGGGCGTCGACGAGCAGATGCAAGACATCTTCGGCGAGTAGTCGCTCATCCACAAGGCGACGGCCCGGCGGCTCGGATATGTTCGCTGTACCGGCTACCAGTGATCCGGTAGCCGGTACACGAACACCGCCATCGTCTCCGGTCCGGCTGTGCGGTCACGGGTGGTGGTACCGCTGTAGGTGAATCCGAAGGTCTCGACGACTTCGAGTCCGTCAGCGGCGGCGTCACCGAACACTGTGCGGACGAGTTCTTCGATGTCGGGGTCTTCACCTCCGACCACCCGTCCGTGGTTCACGATGAAGCCCACGCCTTCGTCCCGCAGGAGCTCATCGCGCGTGCCGGCCGTGATGGCCTCGGTGTACGCGTGGCTGTTGACCACGCCGTCGAGGTTCACGACCGGTCGGTTGCTGAAGTAGCCGACCACCCCTGCGTCCCACGAAGCCAGCACCGTGTCCTCGGGCAGGCTGGCGTTGATCCATCTCGCCGCCTGTTCGTTGGCGAGCTGGATGGATCTGGTGTCGTCGTCGGTGAAGGTCCGTACCTGTAGCGCGAGGAGCAACAGGAGGGGTGCGACGACCAACGCCTGGATGGGCGCCATGGCGCGTCTCCAGTTGTTCGCAGGTCCCTCGACGGCCGCGCCTTCCAGCAGGTCTGCGGTGCAGACGAGGAGCAGCACGATCGCCATCAACACGACCGGCGCGAAGTACCAGAGCCACTGCTGCACCGTCAGCGCGGTGTAGTAGCCGACGAGCAGGATGGCGAAGGAGGCGAACCAGCCCGATGCTCGCAGCAGCGCCACCGTGCGGGGCAATCGGCTGCGCTCGTGAGGGCGCAAGCGGCGGGTGCAGGCGCCGGCGACGATGGCCGCCGCAACGACCCCGCTGGCGAGCAGGCAGCGCGCCGGTGTGAGACTCGCCTGCTTCACGAGCCCGCTGACCTGCAGCGGATGCCCGAACAGAACGGCGTTGCTGGCCAGGTATCCGACCATGACGGCGCAGGGCAAGGCGAAGACCTCGAGTAGGCGGACCAGCGCGTGTCGGCCCCCGCGGATCGACTGGGGCAAGGACCAGATCCCCAGGCAGGCGATGACCAATACCGCGTCGGTGCGGCCCAGGAACAGCAGCGCCAGGAGAACAGCGATGCCCCATCGCAATGGCCGGGTGGTGCGGCTGATCACATCCCCATCGACCCGCAGCACGGCCAGGAGCAACAGCATGTAGAGAACGACGGTGATCCCGGATTCGAGACCGTTGACGAACGTCTTCACGACGAAGGGGTTGCCGGTCACGAGAACGAACACGACTGCCAGGGTCGCGGTGGCGCGGTTGCGAGCCGTCCCGTACTTCTGGTCGGGCAGCCTGGGCCATCCCTCGACGGAGTCCGAGAGGATTCCGGCCAGCACGACGAGACTGATGGCCCAGGCGATGAGTTGGCCTATCAGCAGGATGCGAACTGCGTTGATGCCATCGAATCCGAGAGCGAAAACCGGAGCTGACACGAGCATCCACAGCGGGTGATAGCCGTTGGTCGGGTTGATCCCGTCGAAGGTCGAGCCGGCGCCGCCGGCCAGGTTCTCGCTGATGCCGAAGTAGTAGTAGGCGTCGTCGAAGGTCAGCGCAAAGGGCGCCTCGCGCCACAAGGCGATCACGGCGATCCAGGCTGCCGATACCAGCAGGGCACCCCAGCGCAGGTGTCTGGTGACCTGTGCCCGGGCGTCGTCGTTGCGGATCGATCGCCGATGGGACGCGGAGAGGACCACCAACTACTGATCGGCCGCCTTGACAGAAACTGAACGCGTCAAGGCTTCCACCTGGATGCACTCAGTCCGGGAACACCTGAGCGAGCAGCCACGAGTTGACCCGTTGTCGGCCCGCGTCAAGGTAGTGAACCCCGTCAGGCCGAAGCTCGACGCTCTCGGCGAGGGTCCCGCAGCTGCCGCCCGGACAGACGAACTCGGCGAGGTCCAGCAGTACCGCCTGGGGGGAGGATGCAACGACGGAGCGGTAGACCTCGTTCAGGCAGTACAGGCGCACGCCCAGGTCGGCCGGGGCCTGGTCGTCGAAGAACCGCGGTTGGGTGGTCACTGCTACCTTCGCCCCGGTGGAGCCGAGTGCCGAGACGGCGCCGGCGACTCCCGCATGGTATGTGGCGCGAAAGACGGGATCGCACGGATGGCGCCAATCCCCGAGCAGGAAGTGATCAGCGGTGGCGTTCACCCCCAACACCAGGATCACGGCGTCGGGCTGCACGCTTGCCACCGTCTCCTGCCAACGAGGTGACACCTCCGCGCAGCTCGGATCGTCGACCGGGACCCCGTCGGCCCAGCGGTGAGGTGCGGGCAGTGCCGGATCGCATGCCTCAGCAGCAGCGTTGGTCACGACCACGCCGTAGGCTTGCTGCTCGGCGGCAAGCGAGTTGGCCAGGACGTCACCGTTGGTGTCGCCGGCGTAGACGACCTGCCTCACCGGTCCACTCACCCCTGGGTCTGCGCCGGCCTCGTCACCCCCGTCCCAGGCGATCGCCGCGAGGATCTGGCTCACGATCCAGGATCCGACGACCTCAGCGCCCTCATCCATGAAGTGAGCTCCGTCGGGCCGCAGCTCCACCCCGTCGATCTGATCCACGCACCCGCGGTCGTCACAGAGATGCTCGAACAGGTCGATCAGGACCGCGCCCTTCCGCTCAGCGGCGATCGACCGGTAGATGTCGTTGACGCAGTCGATCCGCTCATCTGCGTCGGGCGGCTGGTCCTCGAGGACGAAGTAGGGGCTGGTGACCAGGACCGGGGTCGAGCCGCGCGCTTCCAGCAGGTCCAGACGCGCCTCGACCTCGCCTCGGTACCACTCGGCGAACTCGGGTTCACACGGGTGGAGCCACTCCCCGTCCACCCGCCTGTCGGCGCTCGCCATCACACCCAGCATCAGGACCGAGGCATCGGGCTGGAACTGCTCGACGTCGCCGGGCCAGCTCTCCTCCCAGTCGTCACAGGCCTCGCTCTCGGGCTGCGCCTGACCATGGCCCCAGCGGAGCCGGCCATCACTGCGGGCCCCGTCGCACCCGGTCTCCCCGCGGTTCAGGATCACGACCCCGAGATCCTCCTGGATCCCGGTCAGCGAGTACCCGAGGGCCTGCGGCACCGAATCCCCGGCCAGGAGGATCCGCGCCGGCCGGGCTTCACCGGGAGCCACCGGCGGGAGCAGCGGGTCGGCTTGTGCCCGCGCCGCGGCCAGCTCCGACTCGAGCGCGCTGGCAGCCGATGGGCGCGCCGGCGGGTCGACGCTACCCGTCACGAGGACTGCGGCGACGAGCACGATCGCCGTGGGGACCACTACTAACTGGCGCGCTCGGGCCAGGCCACCGCGACGGATTGGGCTCTCGATGGCTGCGTAGCTGGCAGCGGCCAACACCAGGCTCACCGCCACCTGCACGCCGAACAAGGGCCACCCCTTCAGACCGGTTCTGTCCTCGTCGAGCCAGACGAAGACGGGCCAGTGGATGAGGTAGAGCCCGTAGGAGACGACGCCGAGCCAGCACAGCGGTGCGAAGCTGAGACGGCGTCCCAGCGGCCCCCGGCTGGGGTGGACCGCGGCCGCTATCACCCCCGCCGCGGCGATGGCGAGCAGCGGGAAGCCACCGAGGTACAGGAACGTCGAGTCGCCGTCGAGCAACAGCCACGCCAGCAGGATGGCAGCGAAGGAACCTACGCCGACGATCTCGATCAGGTAACGCAACCCGATCCGCCGTACGTGGCCCCACTGGGCCAACACCAGCGCCAGCAGCGCACCTATGAGGATGGAGGCCGCGCGCGTATCGGTGCCGTAGTAGATGCGGCCGGCGGACACCGAGCCTTCGAAGAGGGCCAGGGTGGCCGCGAGCGAGAGCCCCACCAGCACGATCGTCGTCGCCATCAACGGCTTGAGGGACCGGCCACCGAGCCTGAGCAGCGCCAACACGACCAGCGGCCATACGAGGTAGAACTGCTCCTCGATGGCCAGCGACCACATGTGCTCGAGGGGCGATCGCTGTGCGAACAGCTCGAAGTAGCTCTGGCCGGCGACGATGTCGTGCCAGTTGGCGACATAGAACAGCGATGCCAGCCCTTCGTTGCGGACCTGTCCGGCGAGCTCGGGTGCGAGCAGCAGCCCGAGGCCGCCGATCATGGCGAGCGCCAGCAGCAGGGCGGGGAGCAGTCGGCGGGCCCGGCGTGACCAGAACTCCCGCAGGTCGACGCTGCCGCGGTTCGCCCACTCGCCCACCAGCAACGTGGTTATCAAGAAGCCGCTCAGAGTGAAGAACAGGTCGACGCCCAGGAAACCTCCACTGATGCGCTCGCCGTGGAACAGCAGGACCGCGAGGATCGCCAATCCTCGGATGCCGTCGAGGGCGGGCACTCGGCGGATGCCCCGTACGCTCAATCGTCCACTCCGCTCTCTGACCATCAGGCGCGAATGCCAGGCGTGCCCACCCGGGGCACGCTGAGCGTTACATCGGCTCAACCGCAGGCGAGTTGAGCCGAGGTGGGTCCCCTCGGCACACGCGCCGGCTACGGTGCTCGATCGAGCACACCTCTGGTGGCCTGGCTCGTAGGGGTCCGGCAGATCCTCGATTCGAGCGCTACGGCCACGCGTCAGCTCAAAGGGAAGACGACCGGTGTCAATGCGATGGTCACCACGAACGTGGTGATGCTGACAGGGAAGCCGAGCCTGGCGAAGTCGGTGAAGCGGTAGCCGCCCATGCCGTAGACCATGGTGTTGGTCTGGTACCCGATCGGGCTTAGGAACGACGAAGACGCACCGACGAGCACGACGACGGCGAACGGACGGGGGTCGAGGCCCGCTTGGGCCGCGGTGGCCAGGCCGATGGGCAGGACCAGGGCAGCAGCGGCGCTGTTGGAGAGCAGCTCGGTCATGGCCATGGTGACGAGCAGCACGATGACCAGGAGCCCGATGTCGCCGAGGGCGTCGGCGCGCACCACCAGCTCAGCCAGGTGGTCTGCCAGGCCGCTGGCGATCACCGCGTTCCCGAGGGCGATGCTCGTGGCCATGATCACGATCACGCCGAGATCCACCGAGCGCGCCGCGCGTGACGGCGAGATGATTCCCAAGGCCACCAGCCCGAAAGCCACCAGGACTGCCATGGTCGCGAGGCTCACGAGCTCGGTCGCCGACACGACGACGAGGGCGAGCACCGCCAGCTCGACGATGCGGGCCCTCTCGGGCTGTGGCGGCTCTCCCTCTGCGAGCTCGGAGACCACCAGGAAGTCCTTGCCCTCCCGCCAGCGGATCCCGAAGTCGGCGTCGGCGACCACCAACAACACATCGCCGCCCCGCAGGTTCACGTCCCCCACTTTTCCCTCCACGCGGTGGGCCGCACGGTGGACGCCCATGACCACGCCTCCGAAACGGTTGCGGAAGCCGACCTCGCGGATGTTGGATCCGACCAGCATCGACCGCTCACTGACGACGACCTCGAAGACCCGGTGATCCCCGGTTTCGAGGATCTTCACGTGCCTTTGCGCTGCCAGCTCCAACCCGCGCAGTCGCTGGAGGTCGAGCACCCGTTTGACATCGCCCACGAACGTCAATCGGTCGCCGCTGGCCAGTGGATCGTCGGGACCGGCGGGAACCACGCTGGTGCCGTCCGGGTGCTCGATGGCCACCAGGAACACGCCTTGGAGGTTGCGCAGGCCCGCCTCGGCGACGGTCCTTCCGGCTACGGATTGATCTGTTGTCACGAGCATCTCCAGCGTGAACTCCCTGACCTCGCTTCCGATCTGGTCGGCTGGGCCTCGGCGATCGGGGAGCAGCAACGGAGCGACGAGCACGGTCACGCCGACGCCGAGAGCTGCGACCGGCAGCCCCACGGGGGTGATCTCGAAGAAGCCGAGGGGATCCATGCCCTGTTCCTCGAGGATCCCCGAGACGAGCAGGTTGGTGGAGGTGCCGATGATCGTGATCAAGCCGCCGAGGATGGCGGCAAAGCTCAACGGCATGAGGTAGCGGCCCGGGGGCTGCCCGGCACGGCTCGCCCAGGCGGTGACGCGTGGTGCCAGCAGTGCGACGAGGGGAGTGTTGGCCATGAAGCCGGAGGCGGCTGCCGTCGGTGCGCAGACCCGCGCCAGGTCAGCTCTGCGTCGACCCGGCTCGGCGGAGAAGAGCCGATCGGTGAAGCCGCGGAGCGCGCCAGTGGCGTCGACTGCTCCGGCGAGCACGTACAGGGCACCGACAGTGATCGGTGCCGGGTTGGAGAAGCCGGCGAAGGCCTCGGTCTCGTCGAGCACTCCCGCCGCGAGGAGCACCACGGCGGAACCAGCCATGGTCACTGGCGCCGGGATCCGTTCGGTTGCCAGCAGCACCACGGTGACAGCCAGCACGGCGAGGGTGATCCAGGCGTCGGCGGTCATCAGGCCAGGCGGTCGATGACGTAGTCGATGCAGTGGGTGAGGGCTTCGATGTCAGCGGGATCGATCGCGGGGAACATGGCGATCCTGAGCTGGTTGCGCCCGAGCTTGCGGTAGGGCTCGGTGTCGACGATGGCGTTCGCCCGCAGGACTGCGGCCAAGGTCAGGGCGTCGAGCGAACCGTCGAAGTCGATGGTGGCCACGACGTGGCTCCGGTCGGCGGGCTCGGCGACGAACGGTGCCGCGAAGTCGGCCTTGTCGGCCCAGCCGTAGAGGATCTCCGCCGAGCGGTCACAGCGGGCAGCCGACCAGTCGAGGCCACCGTTCGAGTTGATCCATTCGACCTGCTGTACCGCCAGGAAGATCGTTGCCAGGGCCGGCGTGTTGTAGGTCTGGTCCTTGCGGGAGTTGTCCAGGGCGATCTTCAGATCCAGCGAAGCCGGGATCCAGCGGTGGGACGCGGCGATGCGCTCGATCCGCGCCAGGCAGCGCGGCGAGCAGGCAGCCAACCAGAGCCCGCCGTCAGCGGCGAGGCCCTTCTGGGGGGCGAAGTAGTAGACGTCGGCCTCAGCGGGATCGAAGCGGAGGCCTCCGACGCCAGAGGTGGCGTCGACCGCCACGAGTGCGTCAGCGGATGCCCCGGAAGGCCGGGTGACCGGCATCATCACACCGGTGGAGGTCTCGTTCTGTGTCAGGGCGTACAGGTCGATGTCGTCCCGTCCGAGTGGATCCGGGTGGGTCCCCGCCGGGCTCTCGATGACCTCTGGCCCGGCGAGGTGAGGAGCGGCCTGGACGGCGGCGGCGAACTTGGCGCTGAACTCCCCGAAGCTGAGGTGCTGGCTGCGCCTCTCGATGAGCCCGAACGCCGCCGCGTCCCAGAAGAGGGTGGTGCCGCCGTTCCCCAACAGGATCTCGTAGCCGTCGGGCAGCGCCAGCAACTCGCTGAGCCCGTTGCGCAGTGCCGCCACCTGGAACCTGACCGATGCCTGACGGTGGCTGGTACCGAGATACCCGTCGGCCGCCCGGGCCAGAGCTTCTACTGCTTCGGTTCGGACCTTTGATGGCCCGGACCCGAACCTGCCGTCGCGGGGGACCAGATCGGCCGGGATGCGGATATCGGGGGTCTCGTCGCTCATCGCGTGCAACTATCGCGGGCGAACGTCATGACCACAAACGTTCAAGTCGTCGGGGGTCGGTCGGCGCCTACTGTTGAGGATGCCGGCTGATCGTCAGGAGCCTTGCCATGACCAGCAGAGGGATCGCGCAACGCATAGCCGCCATCTCGCCGTCGGCGACCCTGGCGGTCGACGCCAAGGCCAAGGCCCTGAAGGCCGCCGGCGAACCGGTGATCGGCTTCGGCGCCGGCGAACCGGACTTCCCGACGCCCGAGTACATCGTGGAGGCGGCGGTGGCCGCCTGCCGGGAGGAGCGCTTCCACCGCTATACCCCCACACCCGGCCTGCCCGAACTGCGTGAGGCCATTGCCGCCAAGACCAAGCGTGACTCCGGGTACGACGTGGACTCGTCGCAGGTGCTGGTGACCAACGGCGGCAAGCACGCGGTGTTCACCGCCATAACCTCTCTGCTCAACGAGGGCGAGGAGGTGCTACTCCCCGCGCCCTACTGGACGACCTATCCCGAGCCGGTCCGGTTGGCCGGTGGGCAGCCGGTGGTGGTCCACACCGACGAATCCACCGGCTACCGGGCCAGCATCGACATGCTGGAGCGGGCCGCCAGTGCCGCCACCAAGGCGTTGATATTCGTGTCCCCGTCCAACCCGAGCGGCGCGGTCTACTCCCGGGACGAGATCGAGGCCATCGGCAGGTGGGCGTTGGAGCGGGAGATCTGGGTGATCACCGACGAGATCTACGAGCACCTCGTCTACGGCGACAACGAGTTCCACTCGATCGCCACCGTCGTGCCGGATCTGGCCGAACGTTGCCTCGTGCTCAACGGTGTGGCCAAGACCTACGCGATGACCGGCTGGCGGGTCGGGTGGATGATCGGGCCGGGCGACGTCGTCGCTGCCGCGGCCAACTTCCAGTCGCATCTCACCTCCAACGTGTCGAACGTCTCGCAGTACGCGGCGCTGACGGCGGTGTCGGGGGACCTGAGCGCGGTGGCCGCCATGCGGGAGGAGTTCGACCGGCGCCGCCGGGTGATCCACAAGATGCTCAACGAGATAGACGGCGTCACCTGCCCCGAGCCACAGGGCGCCTTCTACGCCTATCCCTCACTCAGAGGTGTGCTGGGCAGGGAGATCGCCGGTGCTCGGCCCGAGACCTCCTTGGAGTTGGCCGACCTGGTCCTCGACGAGGCCAAGGTGGCGTTCGTCCCCGGCGAGGCCTTCGGCACGCCTGGCTACGCCCGGTTCTCGTTCGCCCTCAGTGAACACGACCTGGTCGAGGGCATCAGCCGCATCGGCGACCTCTTCGCCGCCGCGCGCTAGCGCTGGTGCCGTGACTGCAATCCTGCCCTACGGCTCCTGGCCGTCGCCGATCAGCGCCGACGTGGTGGTTTCCAGCGCGATCAGCCTCGGGGAGGTGCACGCGACTCCGACAGCCGTCTACTGGAGTGAGCTGCGCCCCGACGAGGGCGGGCGGGTACAGATCGTGCGGCAACCGGTGGTGTCGGATTCGTTCACGACGAGGAAGGGTCACTCCAGCACCACCGTCGGTGCCGAGAAGTGGCTGAACCCCGAAGACATGTTGCCCACCGGTTTCTCGGCGCGCACGCGGGTGCACGAGTACGGCGGCGGGGCCTGGTGGGTGCACCCCGCCCCGGTCACCTCCGACACCGGTGACGTCGTCTACTTCGCCAATTGGGACGACCAGCGCCTGTACCGGCTCGACCCGGGCGGCGAGCCGGTACCGATCACCGTCCCCTCGACCGAGCAGATCGGTCTTCGCCACGCCGACGGGGTGGTCACCGGCGACGGACGCTGGATCATCTGCGTACGCGAGGTCCACACCGGTGAAGATGAGGCGGTCAACGAACTGGTCGCGGTGCCAACCGGAGGCGGCGACGCAGTAGGGCTCCTCGAAGGACCCGACTTCGTGTCGTTCCCGCGCCTGGATCACGTCTCGAGCCGGCTCTGCTGGACCCAGTGGGATCATCCCGCCATGCCCTGGGACGCGACCGAGCTGTGGGTGGCCACCTTCGACACCTCCGGTGAGGTGCCGGTTCTGCGCGACGCCCGTCAGGTCGCCGGCGGGACCGCCGAGTCGGTGTTCCAGCCGCAGTGGAGCCCCGAGGGCGTTCTGCACTTCGTGTCGGACCGGACCGGCTGGTGGAACATCCACCGGTTCCCGGGCCCCGGGATGCCCGCGGGTGACCCGGTTGCCGTGACCGCATTTGCCGGGGAGGTGGGTACACCGCAGTGGGTTTTCGGCATGTCCCGGTATGCCTTTGCACCGGGGGGCCGGATCGTCTGTGCCTACTCCAAGGACGGCACCGATCACCTGGCCGTGGTGCAGGCGGGCGACGGTGAGGTTCGTGACATCGAGACCGGCTTCACCCACATCAGCGGGGTCACGCAACGCCAGGCGATGACGCTGGGGGTGATGGCATCGCCGTCCCGGGAGCCGGCAGTCGTCTCGCTGTGTGCCGTCGGCGCTGAGCTCGGCCCGCCGATCGTCCACCGCCCACCACGCGACCTGGGCCTCGACCCCCGGTGGTTCTCGTCGCCGGAGCCGATCGCGTTCCCCACCGGCGGCGGCCGGACCGCCCACGCCATGTTCTACCGACCGACCAACCCCGACGTCGCCGGACCTGCCGCCGAGCAGCCGCCGCTGCTGGTGCTCATCCACGGTGGTCCCACATCGCAGGCCCGGGTCATGCTGAGCCTCGGTCTGCAGTACTGGACCAGCCGGGGCTTCGCCGTCGTCGACGTCAACTACCGGGGCAGCACCGGCTACGGGCGCCCCTACAGGGAGCTGCTGAACGGCCAGTGGGGCATAGCCGACGTCGAGGACTGCGTCGCCGTAGCCCGCTACCTGGCCGAACAGGGTCTCGTCGATCCTGGCCGGCTGCTGATACGCGGCGGGAGTGCCGGGGGCTTCACCACGCTCGCCGCCCTCGCCTTCCACGACACCTTCGCCGCCGGCGCCAGCTCCTACGGCGTCGCCGACCTCGAAGCGCTCGCCAAGGAGACGCACAAGTTCGAGTCGCGCTACCTCGATTCGCTCATCGGGCCCTACCCCGAGGACAGTGACGCCTACACCGAGCGCTCACCGATCCACCACGTCGAAGGGCTCGACAGGCCGTTGATCATCTTCCAGGGACTCGAGGACGAGGTGGTGCCACCTGAGCAGGCCGAGATGATGGTCGCTGCTCTGCGGGAACGGAGCGTGCCGTATGCATACATTGCCTTCGAGGGCGAGCAGCACGGCTTCCGGCGGGCGGAGAACATCAAGCGTGTCCTCGAAGCCGAGCTGTCGTTCTACTCGCAGGTCTTCGGGTTCGGCCTGGCAGACGACATCGAGCCGGTAGCAGTGGAGAATCTCTGAACGGCCCGGGGGTAGCCGGCCACACGGTGGATGACACGGCGGCGAGGTCATGGGTCGCTGTAGCCGACCACACGGCGGGTGAGGGTAGTGAGGTCATGGGTCGCTGTAGCCCACACGGCGGGTGAGGGTAGTGAGGTCATGGGTCGCTGTAGCCCACACGGCGGGTGAGGGTAGTGAGGTCATGGGTCGCTGTAGCCGACCACACGGCGGGTGAGGGTAGTGAGGTCATGGGTCGCTGTAGCCGACCACACGGCGGGTGACAGGGCGGCGAGGGCATCTGGTTCGGACTTGGCCTGTTGCCTGTAGGTTGCAGGGCGTGGAAGAAGGGCTCGTCGAGATCGCTCGCTGCCGTGACTCCTTCCAGGCACAGACCATCGTCGCCTCGCTGCGAGCGGCGGCCATCCCGGCCGTCTCGGTCGGAGACCCGTTCCTCGCTGGCCGGGCCGACACGGCTCCGTACTGGTCGGTGAAACCTGGTCCCCGCATCCTGGTGAGGCCCGAGCAGGCGCAGGAGGCCCGCGACCTGATCAGCCTGGGTCTCGAAGACCCCTCCGGCGGAGATGTTCTCGACCTGACCTGAGGACCGCTTGCCTGGGGCGGTCACCCGGCCGGGTTGGTGCCGGCCAGGTCGAGGCGGTGCATCCACTCGTCGTCCCCATGCTCCAACTGCTGAAACGTTTGGCCCGGCTTGCTCCGCCGGTCAACAATGAGCGCCATGGCTCGAGTCCTGGTCACCGAGAAGATCGCCGAACGAGGCCTTCAGAAGCTCAGAGATGCGGGACATGACGTCGATGTCCAGCTCCAGCTCTCGCCCGAGCAGCTCGTCGACGTCGTGTCCGACGTCGAGGCGATCGTCATCCGATCGGCGACGAAGGTGACCAAGGAGGTCATCGACGCGGCTCCCGATCTCGTGGTGATCGGCCGGGCCGGCATCGGCCTGGACAACGTCGACACCGCGGCGGCGACGGCGCGAGGTGTCATGGTCGTCAACGCACCTCAGTCGAACACCCTCTCGGCGGCCGAGCACACGATCGCATTGCTGCTGGCCCAAGCTCGCAACATCCCACAGGCCCATACCGCGCTCAAGGCAGGCCGCTGGGAACGCTCGAAATGGAACGGAGTGGAGCTGAGCGACAAGACGCTGGGGATAGTCGGCCTCGGTAGGATCGGCAAGCTTGTCGCCCAGCGGGCTATGGCCTTCGGGATGAACATCGTGGCCTACGACCCATTCGTCTCCGAGGACAGGGCCCGCCAGATCAACGTCGAGCTCGTGGACATCGACGAGCTCATCACCCTGGCCGACTTCGTCACCGTTCACGTCGCCAAGACTCCCGAGACCGAGGGCCTGCTGGATGCCGGGCTTCTCGCGAAGGCCAAACCCGGTCAGCGAATCATCAACGTCGCCCGCGGCGGCATCATCGTGGAGGACGATCTGGTAGATGCCATCCGCAACGGCCCTATCGGTGGCGCCGCCCTGGACGTGTTCAACGAGGAACCCTGCACCGGCTCGCCGCTCTTCGAGCTCGACGAGGTCGTGGTCACGCCCCATCTCGGAGCGAGCACCGTCGAGGCGCAGGACAAGGCGGGAGACACCATCGCCGAGATGGTGGTGCTGGCCCTGAGCGGGGAGTTCGTGCCGTACGCGGTGAACGTGAGTGCAGCCGAGGCCTCCGAGTCGATCCGGCCCTACCTCCCGCTGGCCGAGCGGCTCGGGCAGCTGTACGCGGGCTTGTGCGAGCGTGCCCCCGAGACGCTGGAGGTCGAGTACCACGGCCAGCTCGCCGACTACGACACCCGCATCCTCACCCTTTCGGTGCTGAAGGGGTTCTTCGGGGTGGTGTCGGACGAACCGGTGTCCTACGTCAACGCACCTGCACTTGCCGAGGAGCACGGCATGGAGGTACGGCCGTCGACGTCGAGCACCGCCCGCGACTACGTGAACCTGATCACGGTGCGGGGCGCAGGTCACTCGATAGCGGGCACGCTGGTGGGGCTGCGAGGCGTACCGAAGGTGATGATGGTCGACGAGCATGCGGTCGACATGCCGCCGGCCCAGAACATGGTCGTCATTCGCAACGAGGACGTGCCCGGGGTCATCGGTCGGGTGGGGACCGCCTTGGGCGAGGCCGGCATCAACATCAACGACATGGTCGTGGGCCAATCGCCCGAGGGTCAGTCGGCCATGATGGTCCTGGCGACCGCCACCCCCATCGAGGAGGCGGTGATCCGACAGCTCGAGTCGCTCGAGGGCATAGTGTCGGCGCACGTCATCAGCCGGGAGTGAACTCCAAGCGGGACGGCCATTGTTGTCGAGCGCGTGGTAATGGCTTGACGGGCGGGGCCAAACCTGAGACGATCGCAACGACTATGAAGACGGCAAGCCACAGCTCTGGCGACAACGGACTGCTGCTTCTCGAGTAGGCGGGCACCCCCATAGGTGCTCGCCGCAACCTCCTGTGCCTCCGGGCCGGGAGGTTTTTTAGTTGTCGACACGAACCGAACCACGACCGACAGGACCAACCATGGCTGACAAGGTGATCATCTTCGACACCACGCTCCGGGACGGCGAGCAATCGCCGGGCATCTCCCTGGACGTGTCCGAGAAGCTCGAGATCGCCGAGGAGCTCGCACGTCTCGGTGTCGACTACATCGAGGCCGGTTTCCCGATCGCCAGCCAGGGCGACTTCGAGGGGGTGCAGGCCATCGCCGGCTCCGTGAAGGGCCCGGTGATCTGCGGTCTCTCACGAACCGCCCGCAGCGACATCGACCGCGCATGGGAGGCGATCGAGCCGGCCGAGAAGACGAGGATCCATGTCTTCATCGCCACCAGCCCGACCCACATGGAGCACAAGCTACGGATGACGCCCGAGCAGGTGCGCCGCGAAGCCGGCGCGGCGGTGGCACACGCACGGCAATACACCGCCGACGTGGAGTTCTCGCCCGAGGACGCGTCGAGGTCGGATTTCGACTTCATGTGTCAGGTCCTCCAGGAGGCGGTGGACAACGGCGCCACAACCCTGAACATCCCCGACACGGTCGGCTTTGCGGTGCCCAGCGAGTTCGCCGAGAGGATCAGGCGGATTCGCCAGAAGGTGAGCGGTGATTACACCATCTCGGCTCACTGCCACAACGATCTCGGCCTGGCGGTCGCCAACTCCCTGGCAGCAGTCTCCGCAGGAGCCCGACAGGTCGAGTGCACGGTCAACGGGATAGGCGAGCGAGCCGGCAACGCCGCGCTCGAAGAGATCGTGATGGCGCTCGACACGCGGGCCGACTACTTCGGCGAGGGGCTCACGACCTCGATCAACACCGAGGAGCTGGCGCGGGCGAGCCGGATCGTGAGCCGGCTGACCGGCTACCCGGTCCAGTACAACAAGGCAGTCGTAGGGCGCAACGCCTTCGCCCACGAGTCCGGCATCCATCAACACGGTGTGCTCTCCGAACGGACGACCTACGAGATCATGGACCCGTCAGTCGTCGGGCAGGGCGAATCCAAGATCGTTCTCGGCAAGCACTCGGGCCGTCACGCCTTCGCCGACACCTTGGAGAAGATGGGCATCCCGATCCACGGTGAGGCGCTCAACGCCGCCTTTGCCCGCTTCAAGGAGCTGGCTGATCGGAAGGTGCAGTTGACCGAGGCCGACCTCGAGGCCATCGTGGCCGAGGAGATCGGTGGCGAGTTCGAGCATGCCTACGAGCTGAGCGCTGTGGAGGCCCATGGCGGCACTGCCCTCAGCCCGAACGCGACCGTCGCGTTGAGGCGCAACGGTGAGGTGCTCGAGGCCCATGCATCAGGCGACGGGATGATCGACGCCGCCTGCACCGCCATCAAGGAGCTGACCGGGATGAACGGCCGACTCACCGACTACAACGTCACCTCGGTCACCGGCGGCGTGGACGCCCTGGCCGATGTGACGCTGCAGTACACCTCCGAGGACGGCTTGAAGGTGTCGGGGCGGGGGCTGTCCACCGATGTGGTCGAGGCTTCGGCGCGGGCGTTCCTGAACGCCATCAACAAGGTTGCCCGCCTCCGGGCATCCGGTGAGGACCCCGACGCCATCCGTCGCCCGGGCTCACTCCGGGGGCTCTGACGTGACCACCGTTCTTGGCAGCGTTTCCCGCGCATAGAGGGGGTATTGCTGCCAAGAAGCGACTCCCTACCAGGCCAACCAGCCGGTGTCGGCCAGCGAGGCCAGGTCGTTGGACTTGAGGCCCAGGGTCGAGAGGGTGAACACGTCACCGCCGATGACCATCGATCGATCGATGTCGACTCCGTAGTCGGTGGGGTAGCAGTCGTCGGGGATCTCCTCGCCGTCGGCGGGGGGCTCGACCGGCACGGGCTCGGGCGGAAGGACCTCGTCGCAGAGGTAGCTCTCCGGGACGGCCGCCCCCTCGCCGTGGACGATCCAGCCCAGCTCCGAGATGCCCCCGTCGTTCACCGACAACGCGATGGCGCCAGTGCGGTAGGCGCCGTACCCGTCGAAGCCGTAGGCGCTGACCGGAACGACCACCAGTCCGGTGTCGGGCCAGTACAGGAAGGCGCGATGGTCGAACTCGACCTCTGAGGATCCCCCGGCTATGACGTGCTTGGCGACCTCGGTCGGTTTGGCCGGGTCTGACACGTCGAAGAGCGAGATCTGCGTTCCGAGTTGCGTCCCCTCAGCAGTGGCGTCCTGGCCCACCCCTATCAGCAGGCCATCACCGGCGGGGTGGAGGTAGGCGGAGTAGCCCAGGATCTTGAGCTCTCCGGCAACCGCGGGGTTGGTGGGATCGGACAGGTCGATCGTGTAGAGAGGGTCGGTCTGGCGGAAGGTGACCACGTAGCCGACGTCGCCCACGAAGCGCACCGACTGGATCTCCTCGGTCGGGCCGAGCTCGCCGACCTGACCGATCTCGACGAGTTGGCCGTCCTCTTGGGCGAGGACACTCACGAAGCTCTGCGACGAGTCCGTGGCGAAACCCCACGGGTCACCGTCGGTGGTGGCGACCCTGAGGTTGCCCTCGGACTCGTCCATCGAGAACTGGTTCAGCAGATGGCCCCTCACCGAGCCAGATGCCAGGTAGGTGGCGGGTTCGCTGCCGCCGGTGTCGAACTTGTGGATCGCGGTGCTGTAGGCCTCGTCGCTGACGGGGTTTCCCTGTTCGTCGAGCATTTCTTCGGACAGCCAGCGGTTGGTCGCCACATACAGGCTCTCTCCCGAGGAGTAGACGGTCTCACCGTCGGCCATCACGCCCACGGCCCCCAAGTCCCCGAGGCCGCTGTTGCCGTCGATCGTCATCACCGAGAGGGTCGAATAGCCGGAGAACTCGCCGGGGGCGTAGAGGTTCGAGCAGTCGACGAGGATCTGGCGTTCGCCGTCGGGCCCGAGTATCGCAGGCAGCCACTGATCGATTGTCGACTCCTCGATGACCCGGCGATTTGCTTCCTCGGCCATGTCTTCGGCATCTGGACCACTCGGTGTCACGAAGTCGAAGCCGGTCGGCTGGGGAGTGCTGGCGATCAGCCGGATCGTCCCGTCGACGAGGCGGGCGCTCAGGTAGCTCCCCTCGACGGTAACCGACTCGGTGACAGCCGGTTCGGACGGGTCGGAGATGTCGATCTCGCTGATCGTGAGCGTGGAGGGATAGTCGGGGTAGTACTCGTCATCGGCCGTCTCTGCGTCGCCGTAGAGGGCGTAGACGTCGCTTTGGCCGAACACGTACACGCGGTCGCCGACGACGAGCATCTCGTGCTCCCAGCCTTCGTCCAGCCCCAGTGAGCCCAGCTCTGCGGGAGACTCCCCGCTGACGTCGACGACGTGCAACGTGCCGTTGGCGATGGCCAGGACCCGATCGCCATCGGTCTTCACGATGTCGGGCTCGTCCACCCCCGCGACCTGCACGTTCGTTCCGGAGAACTCGCTGCCCTCGCCACCGGTCTGGCCAGCCGTCGTCGGGGGGGACTCGGCGTCGCCGGCCTCGGCGCTGTCGAGCGCGAGGTCCTCCTCCATCGCCAGCCCGTCCTCCATCGGAACCGGACCCCAGTAGTCCGCGCCTTCGAGGCCGTAGGGTCCGACACGCTCGAGCGCCTGTTCCTTGACGTGGTCGAGGAACTCGTCGCACTCATCGAAGCTCTGCAGCTCCGCCGTGAGCTCGACTTCGTCGAGGTCCACCTCGTCATCGGTTGCGAACGGTCCGCTGGTGCAGGCCGCTGCCAGGAGTGCCAGCCCGAGCGTCGGGATCAGGAACCTCTTCATCTTGTCGCTCCACATCGTTGGCTGCCCGTCTGTCCTGCCTGCTGTGACGATCGGCGGGTTGCCCTGGTTCCGGGTGGGGGAGATTCCGCCAGGACAGCGCTTAAGGGCGGTTCGTCGCTGCGACGTGCTCACAGTCGCTGGGTAGAAGGTAGCCAGGACTGGCGACGGGCCTCGTGGGCATCGATGTGATGCCTGTTGCGGAGGGTCATGCCGATGTCGTCCAGGCCCTCCAGGAAGCGCTCCCGGGTAGCGGGATCAAGCTCGAAGGCGACCTCCAGGCCCAGCTCGGGGACCTCCAGGACGAGGCGCTCCACGTCGATGGTGATCTCCAGGGCGGGGTTCTGCTCGACCGCCCTCAGCAACCGGTCGGCGATCCCGGGCTCGACGACGACCGGGACCAGACCGTTCTTGGCGGCGTTGTTGCGGAAGATGTCGCCGAATCGGGGCGAGATCACCGCCTCGAACCCGTACTGCATGATCGCCCAGACGGCGTGCTCCCGCGATGAGCCGGTACCGAAGTTGGGCCCGGCGATCAAGATGTTGGCCCCGGCGTGCTCCTCGCGGTTGAGGACGAAGTCGCGGTCGTCCCGCCATTCCGAGAACAGCCCCTTGTCGAAGCCCGTTCGCTCGACCCGCTTGAGCCAGTCCGAGGGAATGATCTGATCGGTGTCGACATCGGAGCGGTCGAGTGGTACCGCCGTTCCCGTGACTACCCGGACTGCTTCCATCGTGAGTCCTCCTCTGGTCAGGCGAGATCGTCAGGCTCGGCGAAGTGGCCGGCGATCGCTGTCGCAGCTGCGACCGCCGGTGACACCAGGTGGGTGCGGCCCCCGCGCCCTTGGCGGCCTTCGAAGTTGCGGTTGCTGGTGGATGCCGCGCGCTCACCAGGTTCGAGCTCGTCGGGGTTCATGGCCAGACACATCGAGCAGCCCGGCTCCCTCCACTCGAAGCCGGCTTCGGTGAAGACGCGGTCGAGTCCCTCTGCGACCGCTTGGTCCTTGATCGCGTGACTGCCCGGCACGACCAATGCCCGCATCCCGCGGCTCGTCTTGTGGCCCTCGGCGACTGCGGCCGCCGCGCGGAGGTCCTCGATGCGGCTGTTGGTGCAGGAGCCGATGAACACCGTGTCGATCGCGATCTCCTTCATGGGTGTGCCTGCGGCCAGCCCCATGTAGTCGAGGGCGCGCGCGGCAGCCTGGCGCTGCACCGGGTCGGTGAAGCCGGCTGGGTCCGGAACGGCTCCGGAGAGGGGGACCACCTGTGCGGGGTTGGTCCCCCACGAGACGTGAGGCTCGATCTCGGCGGCATCGAGTCGCACCTCCCGGTCGAAGGTGGCGTCGGGGTCGCTCGGTAGCGTCTTCCAGTAGGCGAGGGCTTCCTCCCATGCGGCGCCATCGGGGGCGAAGGGGCGACCCTGGATGTAGTCGAAGGTCGTCCGGTCAGGCGCGATCATTCCCGCTTTGGCGCCGGCTTCGATGGACATGTTGCAAACGGTCATGCGGCCCTCCATCGAGAGCTGCTCGATGGCCGAGCCCCGGTATTCGACCACTGATCCGACGCCGCCCCCGGTGCCGATGCGTCCGATGACGGCGAGGATCACGTCTTTGGCCGAGGTCCCGAGGGGGAGGTCGCCGTCGATCAACACGGCCATGGTGTCGGGACGTACTTGGGGGAGGGTCTGGGTCGCCAGCACGTGTTCGACCTCGCTGGTGCCGATGCCGAAGGCGAGGGCTCCGAAGGCTCCATGGGTTGCAGTGTGCGAGTCGCCGCACACGATGGTCATCCCGGGGAGGGTGAGCCCGAGCTCGGGGCCGATCACATGGACGATTCCCTGACGGGGGTGGCCCATGGGGTAGAGGGTGATCCCGAACTCCTCGCAGTTGTGCCTCAGGGTCTCGACCTGCTTGCGCGAGATGGGGTCGGCGATGGGTTGGTCGATGCGGGTGGTCGGGACGTTGTGGTCCTCGGTGGCGACGGTGAGATCGGGTCGACGCACCGGGCGCCGGCTCATCCGTAGCCCGTCGAACGCCTGCGGCGAGGTCACCTCGTGCACGAGGTGCAAGTCGACGTAGAGCAGGTCCGGTTGGCCCTCGGCGCGGTGGACCACGTGCTGCTCCCACACCTTCTCGCTCAACGTCAACGGCCGACCGTCTGGCATCGCCTGCTCCTCTTCCGACTCTCCGAATCGCGTTTTGTGAACCGTTGTGGCCCCTATAGGGGCCTTTTCGGTTCACAAAACGTGCTTGGGGAAGGGTGTCTCAGATATTGGGACTAGAGTCTTATGATGTGAGATCAACGATAAGCGGTGTCGGGGTGCTTGACAAGGCGGTTGCCCTGCTCGACACGGTGGCGACGAGGCCCTCGGCGCTGTCGGAACTGGTGCAGGAGACGGGCCTGAGCCGCGCGACGGCGCACCGGCTGGCGTCGGCGCTGGAGGCCCACGGCTTGTTGCGGCGTGATGGGGAAGGCCGCTTCACGCCAGGGCTGCGGCTGGTCGCGCTGGGCCGGGCGGCGGCCGAGGCGTTCCCCCTGGGAGAGGCGGCGCTGCCTGCGCTCGAAGGTCTCAGGGGTGCGACCGGCGAGAGCGTCCAGCTCTACCTGCGCCAGGGTGACGAGCGTGTGTGTGTCGCGGCGCTCGAATCACCTCACGGCCTACGCACGATCGTTCCCTTGGGGGCCGCGCTCCCCATGGGTCTCGGATCAGCGGGTCGGGTCCTCGGCGGGGAGACGGGCCCTGCGGGCTGGGTGGAGACGGTGGAGGAGCGGGAGACAGGAGTGGCCTCGGTCTCGGCACCTGTGACCGACGAGTCCGGCGCGGTGCTGGCAGCGGTCAGCGTCAGCGGGCCGGTCGAGCGCACCTCACGCAGCCCGGGCCTGCGATATGGCGAGGCGGTCGTGCGCGCAGCACGCCAGATCGAGCATGCCGCGAGCCTGGGTTGACAGGCGGGTCCGCGGTCATCACGGGCAGCTCGCGAGGACGACCAGTCGCCGACGAGTGCTTTCCGCGGTCGTCAGGGGCAGCTCGTCTACGAGGGCAACCAGTGACTGACGAGCGCTTTGCGCCATTCACCGATCGGTGTCGGATGGCTCGAGCTCAGGCCTCGACGTCGACAACGGTGACCGCGAGCATCCCCGCCGGCGACTCGAAGCTCACCGTCTCGCCCACGTTGGCTCCGATCAGAGCAGCACCGAGGGGAGAGGTGGGTGACACCACCTCGAGGTCGTCGTGGCGCTCCTCGATGGAGCCGACGAGATAGCGCTCCTCCTCTTCATCACCCTCGTACAGGATCGCCACGACCGATCCGGCCTTGACACGGCCGTCGGCGGTACCGCCTTCGACTATCTCGACGTTCTCGAGGATGTAGGTGAGCTGGGCTATCCGGGTCTCCATCTTGCCCTGCTCTTCCTTGGCGGCGTGGTAGTCACCGTTCTCGGTGAGATCCCCGAGCTCCCTCGCCGCCTCGATCTTGCGGGCGATCTCGATGCGGCCGTGGGTGGTGAGCTGGGCGTGCTCGGCTTTGAGCCGCTCGTGGGCCGACCGGGTGAGGTGATGCGTCTCGTCCACAGACACGATGCTAACCCCGATCGTCAGCCCTGATCGCTCGTGCAGAGGACCTGACCTGTACCACGACAGGTCACTCGGCGGGGACGACGGTCTGGGTCATCTCGGTGTGCTGGGTGAAGGTCTGAGCGGTGGCAGCGTCGCGGTAGGCCAGATCGCCCTCACCCGAGAGCTCGGTGCTGCACGGGCCCGGTTGGGCGAGATCCAACGCGAGGGACCCCGAGATCGCCAGCGAGCCCTCCTCCACGGTGACGGGCTCGCTGTTGGGGATGGTGATCTCCTGGGGCGGGTACTCGAGGTCCAGATCGACATCGAGTGAGACCAGCGAGCCCGCCCGACCCGTGAGGGTGATCGTCGACATGGCGTTCGCCTCCAACCCCTGGAACGTCGTGGGAAACGCCACGGTCCAGCGGGCGCCGGAACCGATCGCCTCCTGGGGGAACGTGGCCATCGCCCCTGCCAGACCGGTCGAGAAGTCGTCGAGTGACGGCTCGAGCACCGGCGGCACCGGTGCGGTCGTAGAGATCAGCACCTCCGCTGGAACACCGTCGGTGCCGGAGGTCTCGCGGGAGACCAGGCCTGTCGTGAAAGCAGTGGTTGTATCTGCCTGCTCAGCCGCCGCCGGATCCGATGTCTCGAGCTCGTAGCTGCTGATGGCTCCGTACCTCACAACCTCCTCGGCGCTCGGCTGCCCGACCTCGATGTCGAGACGGGTCGTCGCGGTCAGCTCGGACTTGGTCGTCTCGCTGCCGACGGTCTGCGTGAGCTCGCTCTCCAGGGTGGAGACAACCGAGGCCAGGTCTCCGGTGACCAGGTCGTAACGCAACTCCTCGCGTGGTTCCGCGCCGAGGTCGGTGACGTCGATCTCGTAGGCGGGTTGAGGGAAGGTCCGCACCAACTCGCTCTCGTCGAAGCGGTCGGCCAGCGTGGTGCTTCCCTCGGAGACCGAGGGACACTCGATGTCGAGTTGCGCTTCCTCGGCGCTGTCCTCGAGCACCTCTTCGAACTCGGAGTCGGCTTCCTCGCCGGCTTCCTCGAAGATCGAACAGGAGGCCAACAGCAGCGACAGCGCGATCAGCCGATATGCGGCTGACAGAGAGGGGTTTCGTCGCACCCGCCCGAGCCTAACCGCCCCGGGCACGGCTCTCTCGGCCCTGATCATTCAGCCGACAGGCTCCACGGTGGTCTCGATCTCGACCTCCTGGGTCACCGTCTGGCCCGAACCTGCTGTGGTCAGCTCCCCGCTACCGGTTGCCTCGTAGCGGCACATGCCGGGCTGGTCGAGGGCGATGACCGACGAACCGGTTGTCGTGAGGGCCACCTCCTCGGTCGCCGCATCGTCCAGGACGTGTCCTGGCATCTGCTGCTCCGAGCTGAAGTCGAGAGTTAGCCGGGTGCCGTCGCGGGATACAAGCGTCTGCTCCATGAGGCTTTCGAAGTCGAGCCCCTGGGAGGCCGCAACGACCTCGGTGGTCCACACCGCTCCTTCTCCCAGCCGGTCGTCGGGGAACGGCGAGATCGAGTTGGTTCCCCCGGTGGGAACGCTCTCGAACGCCGCCACGATGTCGGTTTCGAGCGGTCCCGTGGTCGCGGTCTGTGATTCGATCAGCGATCCGCTGACCGAGATCGTGTCGCGGGTCATGATGCTCTCGAGGTGCTCGGCCTGCGCGGCCAACTTGTCGACCCCCTCTCCTTCGACGACGAAGTCGCTGAACGCCGTCACCAGCACGAACTCGGTCTCTGTCACCTTGCTCACCTCGACATCGGCGATGAAGGAGATCACCGACACCCGCCGGCCGGCCGGGTGACCGCTCGCCTCCTCCTCCACGCCGCTGTCCGTTTCGTCGGCTTCGTCGCCGGTGGCGTCGGGCTCCTCCTGAGGGCTGTCGGCAACCGTGACCTGCTGGGTCACCCGCATTGCCAGGCGATCACCGGCTGCAAGATCGAACAGCAGCCGCTCCCTTGGCTCGGACCCGGTCGCCACGACGGTGATGGCGCTGCCGGAACGAGGCACGGTTGCGATCTCGGTTGCACTGTTGTAGCGCAGGGTCAACACCGAACTGCCGTGCTCAACAGTCCCGCAGTCGGCATCGACGAGCGTCTCGTCCGGCTGAGGCGAGCTCTGCTCGACCTCGGTCGTGGTCGTTGGCTGGGTGCTGCCATTCGTGCAGGACGCCACGAACAGCGCCATGACGACCAGAGCCATACCTATACGAGGCCGGAACATGAGACCTCATCATCCACGGTGCGAGACCCGAAAGCGGCCAGGTGCTGACAACAGGAGCAGATGCATCGTCTCCCCGGGAGCATACGATGGGTCACGACGTTGTGGACCCCGGAGATGTAGTGGCCAGCCCCAAGAGGCTCACCCGATGACCGAAACCGCAGCAGTACCGACCGCTGCCGGCTCCTCGGTCAGCGCCTGCCCGGTCTGCGCCTCCCCCACCCAGCTCTTCTTCACCGCCGCGGACCTGCCGGTGCATGTCGGAGTGCTCTGGGCTGACGCAGATAGCGCCAAGCGCGCACAGAAAGGTCCTGTTGGCCTCGCTTTTTGCCGTGCCTGTGGTCTTGTCCACAACCCGTTCTTCGATCCGCTGCTGCTCGACTACGGGCAGGAGTACGACAACTCGTTGCACGCTTCGGGTGTCTTCCGGGAGTTCGAGGTTGCCCTCGCAGAGCGCCTCATCACGCGGTACGACCTGCGCAATGCAAGCGTCGTGGAGGTGGGCAGTGGCGGCGGCCACTTCCTGAGCGTGGTCTGTGATCGTGGCGACAACGTCGGGACGGGCTTCGACCCGAGCTTCAGCACCGGCCAGCTCGAGGCGGAGTCCGGTGGCCGCGTGACGATAGTGCGCGACGAGTACAGCCCCGGTGCGTTCTCGGGACCGATCGACCTCCTGTGCTGCCGCCAGGTACTCGAGCACATACCTGATCCGATGGCCTTCCTCGAAACTCTCCGTTCGGGCGCCGGCCCGGGCACGATCATCTATCTCGAGGTTCCCAACTCGCGAATGCTCCTCGAGGGTCTCTCGGTCTGGGACATCGTCTATGAACACTGCCTCTACTTCACCGACGAGTCGTTCCGGTTCGCCGTCGAGGCGGCTGGTTTCGATGTCATCGAGGCTCGCGACGACTACGAAGGGCAGCTCCTGGGCCTCGATCTGAGAAGAGGTGACCGCGTCCCGTCACCTCCGGATCTGGGCCGACTCGGCGACCTCGTGTCCTCGTTCGCTCAGCAGTACGGGCAGCGGGTTGCGGCATGGACCGATCGCTTGGAGGAGATGTTCGAGGAAGGCCGGGTCATCGCCGCTTGGGGCGGCGGGGCACGGGCGATAGGTTTCCTCAACATGCTCGACGTTGCTGAAGGGATCAGTTGCGTGGTGGACCTCAATGAGCGCAAGCAGGGGACCCACATAGCGGGCACGGGCCAGCCCATCGTCGCTCCCCTGTACCTCCGGGAGCTACGTCCGGACGTCGTCATCGTGTTCAACGCCATATACCTTGACGAGATCACCGCCGCGCTGCACGAGATGGACCTCGATCCAGAGGTCTTGGCGGCGTGAACAGCGATCAGGAAGGGAGCCGGCCATGAAGGTCGTGCTGTTCTGTGGCGGGTTCGGCATGAGGATGCGGGAGTTCTCCGACACCATCCCCAAGCCGATGGTCCCGATCGGGTACCGCCCGGTCCTGTGGCACCTGATGCGCTACTACGCCCACTTCGGCCACAAGGACTTCATCCTCTGTCTCGGCTACCAGGGAGATGTCATCAAGGAGTACTTCCTCGACTACAAGGAATGGCTGTCCAACGACTTCGTGCTCAGCGAAGGCGGCAGGCAAGTGGATCTCCTTCAGCGAGACATCCAGGACTGGACCATCACCTTCGTGGACACGGGCGCTAAGGCCAACATCGGCGAGAGGCTCCTGGCTGTTCGCGACCACCTCGGGGATGACGAGGTGTTCCTCGCCAACTATGCTGACGGCCTCACTGATGCACGGCTCGACAAGATCATCGCCCAGCATCACGAGAACGGGAGTGTCGCGACGTTCCTGTCCGTCAGGCCCATCCACACCTTCCACATCGTCGACCTGGCCGGCGACGGCACTGTCCGGCAGATCCGAGAGGCCCGAGACGCAGGAATGTGGATCAACGGAGGGTTCTTCGTGCTCGACCGGCGCATCTTCGACTACATGAACCCGGGTGAGGAGCTCGTCCACGAACCCTTCAGGCGACTCGTCGGCGAAGGTCTGCTCGGCGCTTATCGCCACGACGGCTTCTGGATGGGAATGGACACCTTCAAGGACCGCGAGACTCTCGACGACATGTACCAGCACGGTGAGGCGGTCTGGGAGGTCTGGGAGAGAGAGGAACCCGGTGTCTGAGGGGTCTCCCGCGTCGATCGCCAGGGCTTCGGCGGCACGCTCACTACCGGTGCTCTCGTTCGGGGTGACCCCGGTGGCCGACATCTTGTTGACGGGCGACCAGCTCGGTGAACCCGAGCCCGCCTTCCCGCTCGACGTCGTCTTCGACCCCGAGACCGCTTTGCTCCAGCTGGCTGGCACGATCCCGCCCGGCGAGCTGTACGGGGGTGACTACCCCTACTACTCGTCTGAGGTTCCGAGCCTCCTCCAACACTTCCGGGCCAGCGCCCAAAAGATCCTGGCCGAACGCGCGCTCGACCGGGAATCACTGGTCATCGAGGCCGCCAGCAACGACGGGTACATGCTGGAGGTGTTCGCCGGGGCCGGTGTACCGGTGCTGGGCATAGACCCGGCATCAGGTCCGGCCGCGGTCGCCCAGGAGAAGGGCATCAGGACGGTCGTCGACTTCTTCGATCTGAGGCTCGCCCGGCGCCTGCGCCGGGAGGGCCACGTGGCCGACGTGCTGCTCGGCAACAACGTGTTGAACCTTGTGCGTGAGCCCGGCGACTTCGCGTCCGCCGTCGAGGTCCTGCTCGGGCCGGATGGCGTCGCCGTCCTCGAGGTTCCGTACGTGGTCGCTACGGTCGAATCTGGTGCCTACGACAACTTCTACCACCAGAACTCGTCGTACTTCTCCCTGGTGGCCCTCGAGAGACTCTTCGGCGCGGTCGGTCTCGTCCTGCGAGAGGCACAGCGCGTCCCAACCTTCGGTGGTTCCCTGCGTGTACAGGTCGGTCGTGGCGGACGGCCCGGCAGGTCGGCCCGGGAGATGCTCGAGAGCGAGCGCGCGCGGGGGGTGCACACCTACGACTACTTCATGGACTTCGGTGAGCGCTCCCTGAAGAGCCGGGACTTGCTCATCGAGATGCTGCGGGGGCTCAAGGGCGACGGCGCTTCCATCGTCGCCTACGGGGCGGCCGGCGGCATGGCGACGACGCTGTTGTCGTTCACCGGCATCGACTCGTCTGTCCTCGACTACGCCGTCGACGTCAACCCGCACAAGCACGGCCTGTTCACGCCCGGAAGTCACTTGCAGATCCACTCGCCCCGCAAGCTGCTCGAGGATCTCCCCGACTACGTGCTGCTGCTCGCCTGGAACTACGCCGACGAGGTCGTGGCTGACCAGCGTGAGTACCTTGCCCGGGGCGGCCGCTTCATAATCCCGATCCCCGAGCCCCGGTTGCTGTGAGGTGCGCACCCGGCCACGGGGGCTCGGCCGACCGGCCGGGGACCTCAACGCGTGAAACGAGAAGCGCGTCAGGTAACACAGTGCTTGCGCATCCGACCACGTCGAGTGACAATTGTCCGGCGGGAACGTGCTGCGCCCCTGCCCGACCTCGTGAGGCCGGACGCCAGCACTCGGTTGCGTTCGAGCAGGCAATTGAGGAGAGGCGATGCGGGTCCTCGTGACCGGACACGACGGATACATCGGCGCGGTCATGGTGCCGCTGTTGATGGAAGCAGGCCACGATGTGAGCGGCTGCGACTCCCATCTCTACGCCGGGTGCACTTTCGGCGGCGAACCGGTCCCGATCCCGGAGGTGGGTTCGGACATCCGCGACCTGGCGGTTCCGGACCTGGAGGGGTTCGACGCGGTGATCCACCTGGCGGCACTGTCGAACGACCCGCTCGGCAACCTCGACGCTGAACTCACCTACGACATCAACCACCGGGGATCGGTCGAGCTGGCCGGCAAGGCCAAACGGGCGGGTGTGGGGAGGTTCCTGTTCTCCTCTTCGTGCAGCCTCTATGGCGCCGGCAAGGACGGCTTCTTGCGTGAGACAGCGCCGTTCAACCCCGTCACGCCCTACGGCGAGAGCAAGATCCTCTCGGAGCAGGAGATCTCCGGGTTGGCAGACGATGCCTTCAGCCCGACATACCTGCGCAACGCCACCGCCTACGGAGTATCACCCCGGCTCCGCGCGGATCTGATGGTCAACAACCTGGTCGGCTACGCGTTCCTCACGGGCGAAGTGCTGATCAAGAGCGACGGCACGCCATGGCGACCCCTCGTTCACGTCGAGGACATCTGCCGCGCGTTCCTCACTGTCCTGGAGGCCGATCGCGACAAGGTCCACGACGAGGCCTTCAATGTCGGTTCGACCGACGAGAACTACCGCGTGCGTGACGTGGCCGGCATCGTCGAGCGAATGGTGCCCGACAGCAGGGTCACCTATGCCGAAGACGCCAGCCCCGACATCAGGAACTACCGAGTCGATTTCGGCAAGCTCCACGCTCAGCTCCCCGAGTTTCGGCCGGTCTGGACCGTTGAGAAGGGGGTCGACGAGTTGTACGAGGCCTACCGCCGCGTGGGGCTGTGTGAGGAGGACTTCCTCGGCGAACGCTTCATGCGCATCCACCACATCCAGAGACTCCTCGAAGGTGGTCAGATCGACAGCGGGTTACGGCGGGTGAGGCCATGACCGTTCAAACCACCCCTGGTCGGGATGTCACCGGAGACGTGTCGCACTTGCTGTGTCGAAGTTGCGGCGGATCCGCCGGCTCGGTCTTCTACGAGCGCTCACAGGTCCCCGTGCACAACTCCCTGGTCTGTCGCTCCCGCCAGGACGCGACCGCGGTGCCCCGGGGCGATCTGAGGCTCAGCGTCTGCACTGCTTGTGGCTTCGTCCAGAACTCGGCGTTCGACCCCAGCCTCGTCGAGTACGCCGACGACTACGAGGACACCCAGGCCAACTCGCAGCAATTCCTGGCTTTCGTGGAGGACGTGGCTCATCACCTCGACGAGATCTACAACCTCGCAGGCCGTCAGGTTGTCGAGATCGGGTGTGGTTCGGGCGATTTCCTGTCCCTGCTCTGCGGTCGCACGCTGGCAAGGGGCACCGGGTACGACCCAGCTCTGAGGGCAGGCGCGATCACCCCCGATGACCGGGTGCGTTTTGTCCGGAGTGCATACCCGCCCGCCAGTGGGCACCCGCCGGCCGAGCTGATCGTGTGCCGCCACACGCTCGAGCACGTACCAGACGTCGCCGGTTTCGTAGAGATGGTGGCTGAGGCCAACGCGCCGGTCTTCTTCGAGGTACCCGACACCGGAAGGATCCTCGACGAAGGAGCCTTCTGGGACGTGTACTACGAGCACTGCTCCTACTTCACCGCCTCGTCGTTGCAGGACCTCTTCACGCGCAAGGGGTTCTCGGTGACCGGTCTACGCTCCGGCTACGACGACCAGTACCTCCTGCTCGATGCGACCAGCGGCGGCTCTGCAACCAGACGAAGGTCCGGGGAGGCCATCGCGAACAGTGAGGCCGCCGATGCAGCGGCCAGATGCGGCGAATTCACCGAGAAGGTGCGGGCGAGAATCGACAGCTGGAACGAGTACCTCGAGGGTGTTGTCGACCGAGGCGAGAAGGCAGTGCTGTGGGGGGGAGGCTCCAAGGCGGTCAGTTTTCTGGCGTCGGTCGATCACCCCGAGGCGATCGACTGTGTCGTGGACATAAACCCCGCGAAATGGGACGCCTTCCTGCCGGGAACAGGCCACCGGATCGTGGCACCATCAGAGTTGGACGATCTACCTCCGTCGACGGTGATCCTCATGAACCCGGTGTACACGCAAGAGATCACCGAGGACCTCCACAAGCGGGGGCTGTCACCGACGGTGCTCGGCTTGTGATCGAGAGGAATTCGATAGGCGATGCAGAGACGTAGAAGCCCGGCAACCGCGATCCGGGGCGTACTCGCGCTGATGGTCATGGCGCTCATCGCATCCGTTCCGGGCACCTTGCCAGCGGCTGCTGAGGTCGACAGCTTCGTGTCGGATGATTTCGATTCGGTGGTGTTGGATCCGGTGTGGTCGGTGGTGGATGGGCGTGGTGATGGGTCGGTGGCGACGGTTGGTGCGGGGTCGGGTACGAACAATTCGTTGCGGGTGATGCAGCCGGCGGCGGATGAGGATTTCGAGGTGGAGGCGAAGTTCGACACTGCGCCGTCGAAGAAGTACCAGTCGATGGGTGTGTTGGTGGAGGGTGCGGGCGGCTATCTGCGCTTCGACTACTACTCGACGGGCAGCCAGTTGAGGTTCTTTGCGGCTGAGTTGTCGGGTGGTTCGGGGACGTCGCTGGTTGATGTGGCGGCGCCGTCGGGTACGTCGTTGTGGCTGCGGGTGTCTCGTTCGGGTGGCGCCTGGACGGTTTCGACTTCGACGAACGGGGTTGATTTCACGCCTCGGGTGTCGTTCTCGTCGTCGTTGTCGGTTTCGTCGGTGGGTCCGTTCGTGGGGAACTATTCGTCGAAGTCGGCGCCGGCGTTCACGGGTCTGGTGGACTATTTCTTCAACACTGCTGCTCCGATCGTGCCTGAGGATGGTGGGGGGCCGGCGGAGGAGTACTCGGTTTCGGTTTCGACGGTCGGGTCGGGTTCGGTCACTCGCAGCCCGGATCTGGCTTCCTACCCGGCGGGTTCGCAGGTGACGTTGACGGCGGTCCCGGATGAGGGTTGGTCCTTCGATGGCTGGTCGGGCGGGGTGTCGGGTTCGCAGAACCCGGTGACGGTGACGGTGAGCTCGGACCTGGCGGTCACGGCCACCTTCAGCGAGGACGGCCAGCCACCCGGTCGTCGTTGAGCTACCGCCTCAACGGGGGCACCTCCAAGGCGCTGAGCTGGGGCCCGAACGGCCGCCGGCTCGTGAACGCGGGTGATTTCGTGGCCGACATCCTCGTCGCCGACCTGGTGGCGGGGCCGAACTCGGTCCAGATCACCGCCACCGACTCGCAGGGCAGCCAGTCCACGACAGTGGTGACGGTCGACTACCAGCCAACGGTGCCCGCGCTGCCATTCAACGTGGAGTGGGGTGGGGTCGCAGACATCACCCAGGTGGCCCACGTGGTCGACGGCGAGTGGAGCACGAGCAGTGGCCGGCTCCGCACCACGGCGATCGGCTATGACAGGCTGGTTGCCCTCGGTGACCGCTCGATGACCGATTACGAGGTCACCGTCCCGGTCACGGTCCACTCGTTCTCAGCGAACCCCGGACCGAACTCCGGTGATCCGGCCGTGGGGATCCTCATGCGCTGGAACGGTCACAACGACACGGTCACGCCGGGCAGTCAACCCCAACAGGGCTGGACTCCCGACGGTGTCAACGACACGCCCTTCGGGGCATATGCTCTCTACCGGGCGCGTTCGAGCTCTCCTCGACTAGAGCTTCGCGATCACCGAGCCAGCATCAAAGGCACTCAGGGGGTGACCCTGCAGCCGGGCACGACCTATGTCTTCAAGGTCAGGGCCGATGCCAATCCAGGTTCCGGCGCCACAACCTACAGCTTCAAGGCCTGGGCGGCCTCCGATCCGGAGCCGGCGGGATGGACCTTGCAGTTCACCGCAGGAACGAGCGACGACCAGCCCGCAAGCGGATCAGTGGTCCTACTCGCTCACGAGGCGGATGTCAGCTTCGGAGACGTGACCGTCACGCCCGTTCCGTGATGGGCTCAACGGGGCGAGAAGCTCCCGATTGGAACCACCTGATGGATCTTGCGAAGCAGCGGTCTGACGGCGTCGAGGGCACCGTCTCGGTCATCGTGCCGGTGCACAACAACGCCGACACCATGAAGCGCTGCCTCGAAGCACTGGCTGCGCAGACCTATCCCGTGCCGTTGACGGAGATAGTCGTCGTAGACGACGGGTCCACGGACGGCCTCGGTGAGGTCGCCGCCGAGTTCCCCTGCAAGCTGGTCATCCAGGACAACCGCGGGTCCTACGCGGCACGAAACCACGGGGTCGCCTCGTCCCGCGGGCAGATCATCGCGTTCACCGATTCGGACTGCATCCCCGACCGGGATTGGATAACAAGAGGGGTGAGAGTGCTCGCCGACAATCCCGAAGCCGGCCTGGTCGCGGGAGCAGTAGGCACCTTTGCTCGCGACCCTGAGAGGCCGACCGCGGTCGAGACCTACGATCTCGTCAAGGCCTTCCCTCAACGACGTTACGTCCAGGAGTACCATTTCGGCGCGACCGCGAACGTGTTCACTCGGCGATCGGTGTTCGACGAGGTCGGTGGGTTCGATGAGCGGTTGCGTTCGGGTGGCGATGGCGAGTGGGGTCGCCGCGTGTACGCGGCCGGCTTCAGCGTCGTCTACGCCGCGGATGCGACCGTGCGTCACCCGGCCCGGGCGAGCTGGGGAGAGCTCTACGCCAAGCTGCGGCGTGTGAATCGAGCGTCTGCTCGGGTGCGAGCCGTCGAAGGCCGGCCTCGGCGCAGGGCCGAGGCGCTGCGAGCAGCCCTCCGACAGGCGGTACCGCCGCTCGGATCGGCCTATCGGGACCTGCGGTCCTCGGAGCTCTCGGGCATCTCCGAACGGGCGAAGTACGTCCTTGCCCTCTTCTTCGTCCGCTATATGAGCAGTTGGCTCCTGCTGAGGTATCACGTGCTCGCCACCCGCCAAGACCTGGTCGGGAGCACGGCTCACCGGCAGCTCGACCACGACGACCAGCTGCTGCAGGAATCCGACTCGACCATCGGTCCCCTTTCCGCCTGAGTCCGATCACATGCGTTCACCCACTCAGTCGCCGCAAGCACCAGATGGGCTATGTCGGACCGTGACGAACGAGGTCTTCAACTCGTGAGCGACGAGAGCACTCAGCGTAAGTCGCCGGGTCGCGCCACGCGGACTCTGGAGTGGCTGAAGCAGCCGAAAGACCGACTCCAGGGCAGGACCGCCCACGCCAGCGTCTGGGCTGTCGCACTCCGCTTCAGCGACCGTGGGCTGCTCATGATCCGCACCATCGTGCTGGCCCGGCTCCTGACCCCGGAGGACTTCGGTGTGATGGGTGTGGCGGTGCTGACCCTGACGCTCGTGGAGACGCTGTCGAAGACCGGGTTCCGCTCGGCTCTGATCCAGCGTCGTGACGAGGTCGACAAGTATCTCGATGTCGCCTGGACGGTCGAGTTGCTAAGAAGCATCTTCCTCGCCGGCGTGATGGTGCTCGCGGCGCCTTGGATCGCGCGGTTCTTCGGTACGCCCGAGGCCACCGGGGTGGTCCGGGTGGTGGCCATCACCTTCGTGCTCGAGGGCATCCAGAACATCGGCACCATGTACTTCGAGAAGGACCTGGAGTTCCACAAGCGGTTCGTCCTGCTAGGGGGCAACACGCTGGTCAACCTGGTCGTCTCGATCGTCGCCGCCGTCATGATGCGCAGCGTCTGGGCGCTGGTGATCGGCTCCCTGGCGGGCAGCTTGTACACCACCGTAGCCTCCTACTGGCTCCACCCTCATCGCCCGCGCCTGGCCTGGCGCCGCCAGCGGGCGGGCGAGCTGTTCTCTTATGGGCGCTGGGTCTTCTTGAGCAGCATCTTGCGCTACGTGAACCTGAACCTCGACGACATCATCGTTGGTCGGGTCCTGGGTGTTGACGCCCTCGGGCGGTACCGGGTGGCGTACAACGTCTCGCAGGCTCCGGCTACGGAGTTGAGTGTCGTGGTCGGCAGCGTGATGTTCCCGGCCTTCTCGGCAGTTCAGGACCGTCCTGCGGCTCTGCGTCGCGGGTTCGACGCGACGCTTCAGCTCGTGGCGGTGTTCTCCACGCCGATCGCCATCGGCATCGTCGTGCTCGGTCCGGCCTTCGTCTCGGTGGTTCTGGGCGAGCAGTGGGTGGCGATATCGACGACCCTGCAGCTACTGGGGATCTGGGGCCTGCTCAGAGCCGTAGGTGCATCCACCGGGCCGCTGTTCATGGCGCTGGGTCGGCCCCGCACCAACACGCTGCTGTTGGGGATCGAGGGGGTGCTCGTCGCCGCCACTCTCTACCCTTTGGTCAACTCCTGGGGCACCGAAGGCGCAGCGTTCTCGACGATCATCGGCGCGGTCGTGACCGTGCCGCTAGCGGTGCGGCTCTGCTGCAACCTCGTGGGCTACCGGTTGCGGACCTTCCTCGTCACGGTGAGCCTCCCGCTTCTGGCGTCAGGTGTGGCCGCCGCCGCGTTCTACGGGATGGAGGCAGCAGGTGTCGAGGCGGGGGACTCGCTGGCCGCCTTCCTCGCCGACGGGTTCGTCTTCGCGCTGGTCTACGGAGCGGTCAGTGCGCTGTTCGAGCTAGTGGGCTGGTACCGGCTGCGGACCATCGTCGGCGGGGCGCTGAGGAGCGGCGACGGTTCAGTCGTCGAAGGCTGAGCCGTCGCTGTAGGTGTTGCCCGTCCAGGTGATGTCGGACCCTGGGGTCACGGTCAGCGGACCGTACTGCCACGAGTCGAGAACGAAGACGTTGTTGCGGACGACCATGTCGGTGGGCGCGGGATTGCCGGACTTGGCGGTGATGTACAGCGAATACCCGCCGCCGGAGATCCGGTTGTTCTCGATCACGTACCCATCGAGATACCCCACGGTGCCCGCGGTGAGGATCAGGGCCGAGGTGGACTGCTGCCACGGACCTTCTATGTTGTTGCCTCGGATGATCACGTTCTCCCCACCGACGGACTGGATCCCGTCGTTGTGCGACCCTTCGAACTTGTAGAGGTCGTGGATCCAGGAATCCTCCAGCGTCTGGTCGCGCTTGACCTTGACCCCGTCGGCGAATCCGGTGACCTCGGCTCGGCGCACGATCCAGGAGCCGTAGGGGGCGATGCCGGAGCTGCGGTCGCCCGAGACGCCGATCATCTCGACGTCCTCGACGAGCAGGCCAGTGACGTCGCTGTCGGCGATGATGGCATACGAATCGTCGGCTTCGATCCTCGTGTTGCGGATTGTGACGTTGTCGGCCTGGACCGTGATCGTGCCCCGCACGCGGCGGCCCTCGATCACCGCGTTGTCCTGGGTGACGGTGATGCTCCCCGAGTTGACGAGCTGGATGGGCGCGGGCACACCCGTGCTGTCGGCGTCAGGGAACTCGCCGCTGCCGGGATCGCCGTCGCCGGGGTCACCGCTGCCTGGATCGCCGCCTGACCCGTTTGACACCACGAAGCCGGCCGACACCTCCTCGGTACCGCCAGACGAGACCGCCTTGGCGGTGACGGTGTGAGCGCCGTCGGCGAGACCTGAGGTCGCGTACGGGCCGCTGTATGGCGCCTGGTTGGGTACGAGATCGTAGGGTGCGTACAGGTCATCGTCGCGGTGGAGGACGCCGTCGACGAACCACTCGACCCGCTCGAAGTCGCTTCGCTCGGTTGTGAGGAAGACGTAGACGGTTCCGTCGAGGTCGGCGCCTTGTAGCGGTTGGGCGCCGGTGCGGTCACGTTGGGTTGACACCTCGATCACTCCAACGACCGGTGCGGGCTCGGGCTCGGGCTCGGGTTCCGGTGGCGGTGCGGGCTCGGGTTCCGGTGGCGGTGCGGGCTCGGGTTCCGGTGGCGGTGGAGACGGCTCGGGGGTGGGCTCGGGCGTGACAGGTGGCTCGAGGAAGATCGGCTGTCCGGGGTCGGGCGCGCCGATCGGGTCGGAGGGCGCGCGGCCGACTAGTTGGCCGTTCCAGTAGGAGCCCTCGATCAGCGCCGGGTTGTCCGCCGACTCGAAGTAGGCGTTCTGGCAGCCGTTGACCACGACCCGGCGCGCCGTGTACCCACCGAAGACGATGCCGTTGCCGTCGGCACGGGTGCAGTTCACCTCGCTGTCCTCTATGACGGTGCCCGTCACTCCCGGGAACACGCGGATGGTGTGGTAGCCACCGTAGGTCACCCTCGTTCGCTTGATGGTGACGTTGTTGGCCATCACGTAGATGGAGCCGGACACGTCGAGAGCGTCTACGACGGTGCCGGGTTCGGTGATCTTCAGCCGGCCCGAGGCAGTGAGCTGCACTCCTTCCGGTACTCCAGCGGGGATGTCAGCACGCGCTCTCCCGAAGGGCATGACCCCGAAGAGCAGCAGCGCCGCAACGAGAACCCCCAGCAGGAAGACGCGAGCGCGCAGTGCGGTGAGCCCGACATCCCCTATGTTGCGAATTTGCGTCGACGCAAGGCCGAACGGCTGCCTGAACATCAGTGCTTCTCCACCGGTAGACGGATCCCGCGGAACACTGCGAGTGTCGGAACAGTGGGCGTGGCGCTTTAGGTATTTCGGCCCATGCCCGCGCGAGCGAGGCTCGCTCTGGGAACTGACCTTCCCGCCAAGGCGAGACCGGGCTCGCGGCCCGCCCCGTGACCCGGGGTGGTGCCGGCGACCTGGTCACCCCACCACTGAGGGTGGTACTCCGCCGATTGGTCGCCGAGGGCCGGCGCTGGGTCAACGCAGACCCTCGATTGTGGCGATCATGTTACGGATCTTAACTACATCCGGGGAGGGGGTCGCGCATCCCCGGTGTGCGACACCCTCAGGGCGACCCGTTTCCCGCCCGGTGCCAGTCAGCGGTGCCGTAGAAGGCCTCGGCGACGTCGGCGGTTCGCGCGCGGATCTCGGAGACCTGAGCGATGGACAGCCGCGAGAGCCAGGTCCACATGGCCTCGGAGCTGTCCCGACGAACACCCCCTTTGTCGGAGCTGTCGACCTCGGCGACGTTGTGGGACGCGCTGAGATCCGAAACCGCTCGCGCTGCCTCGACGCTCCAGGCCAGGCCCAACGAGTCATAGAGGCGGCGGGCCCGATCGACCGGGTCGGCTGCCAGGTCCTCGTAGCGCAGCACCAACCAGTCCGGGTGTCGACGGCGGTACTCGGCGACCACGTGGTTGAAGACCCGCCATTGCAGGATCCCGTTGTCGAGCAGATCCATGTCGGCGGAGACAGCGGCCTCGATCTCGGTGGCGAACGGTTCGAGCAGGTCGTCCAGCAGGTGCTCCTGGCGACTGAGGTTGGAGAAGTCGAAGCGCCAGCCCAGCCGCAGGACGCTGCTGAGGAAGGCTGCCGGGTGGCGGATCAGCACGACCGGCCTCACGCCGAACTCACGGTTCAGCCACTCCGCACTGAGCAACGCGATCGGGTCCTTCACGAGGGGACGTTTGCCAGAGTGCCGAGCGCGTGCTGCTTCGGCCACGTCGATCGCCACGCGGGCCTTCTGGCGGACCCCTTCGGCGCGACGCCACATGGCTGCGGCGGGGGGGCGGAGGGCGACGATCGCCTCGGCGTCCGCTTCGAAGATGTCCGAGTTGTGGGCGTCGATGTGCATGAACCACGCGGGCATGGGTACGCGGCACCAGGCGCGGTACAGGCCGGGGTTGAAGGGCTCATGGATGTTGTGGGTCTCGCCGGAGGAGGCAAGCAGCGCACCCACCCAGGTCGTACCCGAGCGATGCGAGCCGGTCACCAGGATCGGCGGAACGCCTTGGCCCCTCACGAGCGCTCACCGTCGCGGCTTGCAGAAGCCGGCCTCCATGGCTGCACCGGTAGGCGCCGATGGAGCCGGCGTCGTAGGACCCGCTTGACGGTTCCCAGCACCGACTGGGCTTTGGCTCTCCAGGTGAGCTCCGTGCGCCACGTGCCGAACGTCGCCATGTTCCGGTACTCGGGTACGGGGACCCCGATTGCCCGCGCTGCGAGCATCCGGCCCCACAGGGCTCCACGGGTGCGGAGCAGGTTGGGTTGCGACTGTGGAAGGATCGACGGGGCAACCTGATCGGCCACGATGCATCCCGAGGCAAGCGCCGCGGCGAAGAGGCGACGTCCCCTTTCTGACCGTACGAGCACCAGGGACCTGCCGGGCTCGTCGGGCTCGATGGGCCGGTACCACGGGTCGCCGACCGCGATGTCGGCGAACTCTCCTGTGTGGTCGGCGCAGACGTGGCAGCGCCAGGGCCGGCGCTGCTGGAGGACCCCGCCCCACGACTCCGCGTAGCTCATCGTCGCTACCGCCTCGTCCTCGCCCACCTGGTAGCGGACCGTGGCCTTCCCGGGCCAGCCGTTCCCCCGGTAGCGCAGCGACCTCACGTCGATGGGGGGAATCCCCATCTGTTCGAGCATCTCGAGCGTGCCGCGAGTGGCCGGTGCGCCTGCGCAGAAGATCGCCAGGGTCAGGCCGGTGTTGCGAGCGAGGCGAGGCCGGAGGGTGCCAGCGGCAGCGGCAGCTGCGACATCGCAAGGCTTGCCCATGAAGACGCACTGCCCCGCCGCCTCCTCGATGAGGTCCAGGCGGTCGCAGGGACTGGCGGGTGCGTAGCGGGATCCGGTGGCGGCGAGGAGGCTCTCCCTGTCCGTGCTGAACACGGTCTCGTTCAGATAGGGGATGTCGGGTCGTGCAGCGATGTGCAGAACCCCTTGCATGCCGTGCTCCACCAGGCAGTGCAGGGCAAGAGCGGTCCCGACGCCGCCACTCGAACCCGCCGCGCGGATCTCGTGGTCGGCGGCGTAGCCCTCGTACACCTCGAGGACGGGTCCCCAGGCGGGAAGCAGCTCCTCGATGAAGGCACCCTTCTCGAGACCGTCGCGGTGTGCCAGCCCCCGCCCGGGGCAGGCGGCGAAGGCGTCTTGGTGTGAGCGGCTCCTCGCATCTCCGAGGACCAGTGGCCGGCGTCCCTGGTCCACGTCGTCGACCATCCTGATGGCGTCGGGGTCGAGGTAGGCGCAGACGCCACAGCCGGCACACAGCTGGCGTTCGGCTATGTCACGGATGGTCGTAATGCGAGGTCTCATTCGGAGCCTTCACCCCGGCCACACCGGAGGGCTTGCACGATGGCTTCCATCTGGGTCTGTGCCATCTCGATGATCGGCGGAACCCGATCCCCGAGCAGGGAGGCGGTCTGTGCACGTTCGAGGAAGCCGTTCCAGAGACGGCTCAGGGCTTCGTCGGTGGTGGTCTTGCGACCGTCGACGACCTGGTCGGCCAAGCCGCACGCCTCGAACACCCCGAGCGCCTTGTCAGAGTAGGACACGGTCGAAGCGGGAACCCCCGAGGACAGCGCGGCGATCGTCGAGTGCATGCGAGTCCCGCAGAACCAGTCCAGTTGCCCGATCAGCCACTTCATCTCGCCGGGATCGGTGAGGATCGGGGCCAGGCGAACTCGTTCATGGCTCCAGTCACCCAGCTCCTTGAGCACCGACCAGCACGCATCGGTATCTGACTCGAAGTGGCCGACCGGGGCCGGTACGTGGCTCACCAGGAGCAGGTTGGCGTCGCTGTCGTGCAATAGGCGGCGCGCCAGGCGCACCACGACATCGCGGTAATCCAGCGTGAGCCGATAGCGGTCGCGCGAGTCGTCGCGGTTGAAGATCAGGCCGCTCACGTTCAAGCCCACTACCGGCTGCGAGCGGTCAGGGGAGAGCCACGGGTTCACTTCCTGGAGCGACACGGTCGACGGCTCGATCGGATCGAGCCCGAACGCCACGTCGACCCCGGAGCGATGCCGTTCGGGATCGAAATCGGCTCCGGCGAGCGAACGGAGCGCGTCGAAGCTGCGGCTGTCCCGCGCCCAGGCCTGCAACGCCGAGCGGACCACCTTCGACGCCCGTCGCCTCATGGGCCTCGCCTCGAAGGGCCCGTAGGTCTGGGGGAGCAGGACGAGGGGGATCCCGAGCCGCAGCGCCAACTCCTTGGGCTCGGTGACCATGCGGAAGCGCTTGCGGCCGTAGAGGTCGGTGAAGCTGTCCCCGCCACTGATGTCGAGGACCGCATCGGCGGACAGGATGGCCTCTGCCGACGGGTTCCCGAGCCCGCCGAGGCGGGATGACAGCCGGATGTTGGCGTAGCTCTCCCGCCGGTGGTACCTGCGGGACAGGCGGGCGCCACAGCATCGGACCGTCACCGGCCCTTCTCCGGTCGGGATGTCCGCTCGGCGAACTCCCCACCCGTTGTCGAAAACGGTCATTCGGGCGGCTACACCGGTTCGTGAGATGGCCGACACCGCGGCGTGGAGCAGCGCCGTCACGCCGAGGTTGCTGCTGTCACCCGCCGCGCCGAAGAGCGCGAGCCGAAGTGGCTTCTCTTTGGTGGGCGCGCCTGGCATCGGATCTGCTGTGGGCTGTCGGGTGGGGCTGGGCCGGCGCACCAGCGCCTATCGGCTCGGTTCGCCTGCAATCGAGGAGCCCGACTCTACCCGTGGGTCTGTACACTCCCTCACGGGTTGGCTGTGGCAGCAAAGCCGCCGGTCCCTCCCTGCTGCGCCGCTGTCCGGCGCTCGACGATGATGGCCTCGCCCAACGCCGAACGTATCGACATCCTCATGATCACGTACCGTTCACCCGAGTACGTGAGGCGCTCGCTCCCAATGCTGCTGGATGGCTGCGACGACGCGATGCGCGTGTGGGTGTGGCACAACGGCGACGACCGGGAGACGCTCGAGGTGGTCCGGTCCCATGTCGATCACCCGGCATTGCACCGGTTCCATCACAGCCGGGAGAACGTCAAGCTTCGGGCCCCGACGAACTGGCTCTGGTCGAGCTCCGATGCCCGCTACTTCTCGAAGGTCGACGACGACTGCCTCCTGCAGCAGGGATGGGCCAGAGAGCTGGCGAGTGCTCACCAAGCCTGCGAGCAGTTCGGGGTGATCGGGAGCTGCCGGTGGTTCGAGGAGGATCTCCGCCCCGAGCTGCTCGAGCGCAAGACGGAGTCGTTCCCGTGCGGACGCCGGATCCTGCGGAACCCCTGGGTGCAAGGCAGTGGCTACCTGGTGAAACGCGAATGTGTCGCTGCCGTCGGAATGCTGGCACCCGATCGATCGTTCACGCAGTGGTGCATCGAGGTTGCGCTGGCCGGCTTCGTCAACGGGTGGCTCGTCCCGTTCGTCCGCGAGGACCACATGGACGACCCGCGATCGCCCAACACGTCCCTTCGCACCGATGAGGATCTGCAGCGTCGACTCCCGCTGTCTGCGCGGAGCCGAGGTGTCGCGACAATCGATGATTGGAGGGCGCAGCTCCAGGGCTCGGCTCTGGCGGTCCAGTTGGCACCCGCCGATCCGCGGAGCTACCGGGGTTGGCGGAACGTCGTCCGGCGAGCCCGGCGAGCTACCCGGCGTAGAGGAGCCCGTTGAGTGACAGGCACCCGACTTCCGCTGGCCAGCGTCGTGGTTCCGGCTCACGACGAGGAGGCCGTGATCGGGCGCTGTCTAGACGCGCTGCTCGCCGACACCCAGCCCGGTGAGCTCGAGGTGGTCGTGGTGTGCAACGGCTGCAGCGACGCCACGGCGGCCGTCGCCGAACGCCGTGGCCCGGCGGTGTGTGTGGCCGAGCTGCCCGAACCGTCCAAACCCGATGCCCTCAACCTCGGCGACACACTTGCGTCGGCGTTCCCGCGCCTGTATCTCGACGCCGATGTCGTGCTGTCAGCCGAATGTGTCCGACTGCTCTCCGAAGCCGTGTCGGACGGAGGTGTCCTGGCTGCCGCACCGGAGCTGAGGCTCGACCAGTCCGACAGCTCCTGGCCGGTCCGCTCGTACAATCGGGTCTGGGCTCGGCTTCCCGCCGTCGAGCACAGCGTGGCAGGCCGTGGTGCCTACCTGCTGAGCGAGGAGGGCCGAGGCCGTTTCGGTAACTTCCCGCCGATCGTTGCCGACGACCAGTTCGTGAACGAGCTGTTCGCTCCGGCCGAGAAGCTGAACGTCGCCGGCTGCTTCTCGACGGTCCGCACGCCGTTCACCTTCGGTGATCTCGTGAGCCGCAAGACCCGCGTGTTCAGGGGCAACCGGGAGCTCAGGATGGGCGGAGCGCGGCCCGTGAGCGACCGCCGGGCGTGGCTCGGCGTCGTCAGCTCCGACCCGGCGCGTGTCGTCGACATCCCCGCGTATCTCGCCGTCACCTTCTGGTCCAAGCTGCGTGCCCGCCGGACGGGAGAGCGGTGGGAGCGTGACGAGAGCAGGCGCAACCCATGAGCGGAAGCGTCGAGAGCGAGGTTCCCGGACCCGCCGGGGACGTGGGCGCTGCCGGTCGTGGGGCGGAGCCGGGAGAGGCGGTCACGTCGGTGATCGTCGTCTCCCACAACACCGCTGAGCTCCTGGGTCGATGCCTTTCATCGGTGGCGGCTGCTGCGCGACACACCGAGGTGGAGATCATCGTCGTCGACAACGCCTCGTCGGACGGCAGCGCCGAGCTCGTCGATCGCGACTTCCCCGATGCCCGCCTCATCGCCGTTGGCGAGAACCTCGGCTTTGCCCGGGCCGTCAACCTCGCGGTCGCCTCGGCAGTGGGCAGGTACCTGCTGCTGCTCAACCCTGATGCGATCCTGCACCCCGACACGATCGACAACCTGGTCAGCTTCGCCGAAGCCAACCGGGCTCGTTCCGTCCTGGGCGGACGTGCCTTCGAACCGGACGGCACACCCGATCCCAGAGCGGGCTGGGCCCTGCCGACCCCGTGGTCGCTGCTGTGCTTCGGGACCGGGTTGTCGACGGCATTCGCTCGTTCCGCGACGTTCGACCCCGAGGCCGCCCCTGCCACCACCTCGGGCGAGGTCACCGAGGTCGGGGCCGTGTCCGGCGCTCTGCTCTTCGTCCGCCATGACCTGTGGGACGAGGTCGGAGGATTCGATCCCGATTACTTCATGTATTCGGAGGACATCGACTTCTGCCTTCGGGCGCGTAGCTTCGGGTGCCGACCCGCTGTCGTTCCACACGCCGGCATCACCCATGCCGCGGGCGCGTCTTCCACTGCGCCCGCGAAGATGGTCCTTGTCATGAAGGGCAAAGCCACCTACCTGCGCAAGCACTGGGCGGGGCCGCGCCTGTGCTTCGGGCTGGCGATGCTGTGGTGCGGCGCGGCGTTGCGGGCACTGATCGACCGTCTTCGCCGGCGGCTCCGGCCCGGGGCGGTCGGGACTGTCTGGCCGCACGTCTTCTCCGAACGGGCGACCTGGCTGGGCGGTTACCCGCCGGCCCGGAGCGAGTCGTGACGTACTGGTCGATGCTGGCGAGAGCGCGCCGGCGCTGGTATGTGGCGGTGCCGGTGTTCCTGGCGTTCTTCTTGACAGCGGCGTTCTACCGGGAGCCTGTCGACCCCGAATACCGGGCAGTCGGGTCCTGGATCCTGCTCGTGCTCGACGAGGGTCCCCCGGCGGTGGAGGTTGCCGGCAATCCCTACGCGACCCTGTCCAACGACCTCTTCATCAGCGCTCAAGCCGTCCGCACAGTCCTTGTCAGCGACTCTGTCCGGGAGCAACTGGCCTCGGAGGGCCTGTCGGACCGCTACGACGTGCTCGTCGAGCGCGGCTCGCCGATACTGCGCGTCTTCGTGCTCGCTTCGGACCGACAGCAGGCGGTGGACACGGCCGAGCGGCTTCTTGACCTGGCCGGCGAGGAGTTGGATGCCCTCCAGCCCGACGGCGGTCTGGTGATCACCCCCGTCGACATCGGGCTGAACAGCACCGGTGGCGAAGCGCTCGTTCCCTTTGCCCGGGTGAGGCTCCTGCTGCTGGCACTGGGCTTCGTCGCGGCTATCGCCTCGGCACTGGCAGTCGACTACTTCGCCGCCGCCCATACGCGATTTGTGAACCGAAACGGCCCCTATAGGGGCCGTTTCGGTTCACAAATCGGGATTACCGAATCGAAGATCGACGCGGTGACCGTTCTGACCGTCGTGCTGGTCCTGCTGTTCGTGCTGCCGGCCCGGCTGGTCGTGCCGGCGATGGGTGCCGCGGGGCGGCCGGCGCTGCTGTTCGGCATCGTTCTGCTCGGGACGTGGGCGCTCAGCTGGGCCGTCCCGTCATGGGCTCCCCGGGGTCGACAACCCATCCGTGTCGCTCTGCTCGCGTGGGGGGCGGCGGTCATCGTCGCCTACCTGGCAGGTCTCAATCGTGGGCTGCCGGGCGCCGAGCTGCGCGGCGCCGATCGCGGGCTCCTTACGGTCGCTGCGCTCGTGGGGCTGGCCCTGTTCGCAGTGGACGGGATTCCGTCACGACGCCGCTTGGACACCCTGTTGAAGCGGCTGGTGATGGCCGGGGTCTTCCTCGCTGTCACCGGGCACTTGCAGTTCTTCCTCGGCTTCAACGTCTCGCCGCTGATCACGCTGCCGGGCCTCGAACTGAACGCCCAGCTCATCGGTCTGTCCGAGCGTGGCGAAGGCGATCTGCTCAGGGTCGCGGGTACGTCGAGCCATCCCATCGAGTTCGGCGTCACACTGTCGATGATCCTTCCGCTGGCGATCCACTACGCGCTCTCGGTCGCCAACAGCATCAAGCGTCTCGCCTACTGGGGGGCGGTGGCGACCATCGCGACAGCGATTGCGCTCTCCATCTCCCGGGCGGGAATCGTCGCCGTGGCTGCTTGCCTGATCCTGCTCGCGGTCGTATGGGGATGGCGAGCCAGGGCCAACGCGGCCGTCTTCGGTGCGATCGGGCTGGTGGCCATGCGCTCGGCGATCCCCGGACTGCTCGGCACCATCCGGGCGCTGTTCACCAACTTCGGCAACGACCCGAGCATCCAGGGTCGCCAGGACGACTACCCGATCGTCCTCGGATACGTGGCCGAGCGGCCCTGGTTCGGGCGGGGTGTGGGGACCTTCCTCCCCGAGGAGTACATCCTGTTGGACAACCAGTACCTCATGACACTGGTGACGACGGGAATCGTTGGCCTGCTCGCCCTGCTCGGTCTCTTGGTGACCGGATATGTCCTGGCCCGAAGGGTCGCCAAGAGCGAGCGACCTGCCTCGACTCGTCAGCTGGGCCAGGCGATCGCCGCCGGGATCGGAGCGGCCGTCGTGGCGTCGATCACCTTCGACTCGCTCGCCTTCCCCCAGTTCTCCGGTACCCTCTTCCTCCTCCTCGGCTGTGCCGGCGCTCTCTGGCGACTGGCCGACGATCCAGTGCCGTCGCAGTCGTCCTACCTGGAACAGGCCCTCAAGCCTCCGGCCCGCCGGCTCTCCCGGCAAGGCGAAGAGGCGGAGCTCCAGGCACTTCGCTGACCCGTAGTGCGGCGGCGGCCTCGAGGTCTGCCCAGCAGAGCCGGTCGGGCTCGCGGCACAGCGCCAGCCCGCGCTGCTCGAGGTGCTCGGCGACTTGTACCTGGTGGTCGTCGACGTGTTCGGCCCGGGACTTGCGCCGGGGGACCAGCACGGGGCACCGGCCGGCCTCGAGCGCGGCGAGAGCGGAACCGACACCGGCGTGGGCGACCACGACATCGGAATCGACCATGTGTGCGACCAGTTCGGCGGCGGGTATCGACGGGCGGGGCTCGACCCCGAGTCCGGCTACGTCAGTGGAGCCGGTCTGCCAGATCACCTCCACACCGTCGGGAAGGATATCCACCAGCCGGGAGATGAGGGAGCGAAACCCGTAGCCGGCCTGCGACCCGACCGTGACCGTCACGCGCGACACGGATCGCGATCCGCGCACCTCAGAGGCGAAGCCGTCGAAGACCGAGCCGGCGAAGACCCAGTTCCCTCCTGCCCACTCGGGGTACTGGCAGTACGTCCGGACTCGCGGTGCGTACCGCAGGATGCGTCCTGTGACGGAGGGGCCTTCGGCCCGTGCGGCGCTCTCGACGTAGTGGGCGCCGAGGCCGCGCATCGCTGCCAGCGGGAGGATCGACAACGCCACCGACGCGCCGGTGCTCACGACGACGTCGAAGGTGCCGGACCGCAGGAGGCGCCCGGCGAGTCGGGTGTTGCGCAGCACGGCGGCGGCGTCTCTCGGCGCGGCGTAATCCGCGTGGACGACGTGTCGGTCTGCGAGGACCGATCTGCTCTGCGGCGTGTCGAAGGTGAACCACGTCACCTCGTCGAGGGGCCAGGGAAGGCGACTCTCCAGCCGGACGAGTTGGGCGAGGTGGCCCCCGCCAGAGGCAGCCAGCACGGCACGGGCCCCCACAGTCGAACCTCGATGCTCGAATCCCTCAGCGTGACCGGCGGTCGTCGCTCCGATCGGCGCGCCCGCGCCGATTCGATCCGCTGGGCGTCCGCGTGTTGCTGCCATTGTCGCCGTCTGGGCGGGCGTCGGTGTGCTTCTGCGCCGAGGCCTCGTCGGTGGCCGTGGCGGACCCGCCTGAACCCTTCGGCGAGACCTCCTCGTCGCCGGCCGGCTCTTGTCGCTCGTGGTCGTAGGGCGGATCGGATTCGGCGACAGGGGGCGCGTCGCCGGCGGAGCGCTCTGGGCGCGTGGCGGGTGTCCCATCGTGGTGCGCCGTGATGTCTCCGGTGACGCGCACCGTTGCCGCCGGCTGGGTCTTGTGCTCGTCGGCGAGGACTGGTTGGTCTGATTGGTCGGCGCCAGCCGAGCGCCTGCGCATCTGGCTGATTCCCTCCATGGCCACCGGGACTCCAACGGTGACGACCAGCCCGATCACAGCCACCACGATGGCCATCTTGGTGCGTGAGCCGTAGTCCGGCGCCGCCTCGCTGTCCATCGCGAGAAGCTGTGAGGTGATCAGGGCGTTCTCGGTCGCTCCGGCCTCGAGCTGGACCTCTGCCAGCTTGTCGTTGGCGGTGCCGACGAGATGGTCCAGCGTCTCGACGACAAGCTCTGCGTCGGATCCGGTCACGTAGAAGTTGATGATCGGCGAGCGGCTCTCGACTTCGATCTCGTAATCGGAGTAGAAGCCGGCAGCATCGACCTCCTGCCGGAAGTCCGAGCTCGTCATGGCCAGCTGCAGAGCCTGAGCGGTGGAGGTGACGCCACCGGGGACGACGAGGAGCGGGTTCTCGGAGGCCGGATCGGCAGGAGATGTCTCGGCGGTCGTGTCACCGGTCCCGAAGGGGTCGGCCTCGTCCGTGGCGAGGGTCGTGTCAGTGGTCTCGGCGGTCTCCGGCAGCGGCGACACGAGGAGCACAGAGCCTTCGGCGGCATAGTCAGGAGCCACGGTTGCGGCCGACACCAGCGTCGCCACCACGGTCAGGACCAGCAGGGGGAGCGCCACGTACCAGCGGCGCCAGACGACTTTGATGACCCCGAAGAGGTCCACGTGGCTCGCATCCTCCTTCACGGAGCGACCCGTAGGGGATCCGGGTCGGTCAGCTATGGTGCCGGCGGCCCGCAGCCAGCGTGCACCCGGGGGGGGCTTGGTCGCATCACCCCGTTTGGACAAGGAGTCAGTGTACACAGGCTGTACCGTTCCTACACTCACTCCCTCAGCCACTGTCGCGGCCAGCAGAGAGGCGGCTCCTTGAGGCCCACTGTTTCGATCGGTCTACCGGTGCGCGATGGCGCCCGTTACATCGACGCGACCCTGAAGACCCTCAGGGCCCAGACCCTCACGGACTTCGAGATCGTCATCTCCGACAACGCCTCCACCGATGGGACCCGCGACATCTGCCTCGGCCATGCCGGCGAGGACGACCGCATCCGCTACTTCCGCCAGGTGGCGAACCTGGGGGCAGCGGCCAACTTCAATCGGGTGTTCGCCCTCGCTCGGGCACCCCTGTTCAAGTGGGCGGCTCACGACGATCGGTACCTGCCCGGCTACCTCGAGAGCCTTGTGGCGGAACTGGAGCGGTCGGCGTCGTGCGTCCTCTCCTTCCCGAGGACGGTCCTCATCGATGCGAGCGGCACCGAGATCGAGGAGTACGACGACGGTGGCGCTGTCCTCGAGACGCCCGCACACCGGCGTGTGGCGCACGTCCTCCGCACGACGCGCCCGGGTCGGATGGCCAATCCCGTCCTCGGCGTCATTCGCAGCAGCGCCTTGGGAAAGACCGCCGGGCTCGGCGCATACCCTGCGGCTGACAAGGTCCTGCTCGTCGAGTTGGCCATGCTGGGCGGATTCGCGTTCGTCGACGACCCGCTGTTCCGGCGCAGGGTGCACGAGGCGAGCAGCGTGCGCGCAGCCAGGGACGCGATGGAGTTGGCGGAATGGTTCGACCCGGCCGCCTCCGAGCTGCCCGGTGGTCCCAGGTCCTTGCTCTTTGCCAACTACCTAAGGGCCGTCCTGGGCGTACCGTGCAGCTTGCCGGAGCGGGCACGGAGCCTTTACACGATCCTGTGGGCCTGGTTCTTCCGCTATCGGAACTGGCGGGTGATCGCAGGTGAGCAGCGCCGCCGCCTGCAGGCGAGGGCCAGACGTCCGTGGCGCAGATGATCACGGGACCGCGCTGCTAGGATGGCTCTGCATGGCGCAGCGGCAAGCGGCCGGATTGGTCGAGCCAACGACTGAAGTAGTCATTACCTAGCGTACGTCCGACCGTCCGGGCGTACGCTTTCAACCGTCCACGGCGCCGTGGGCGGTTTTTTCGTTCTCCGGATCATTGCAGGGCGAATCAGTTCACAGGCAGGGTGAGGACTTGGGTCCGAGCAGAAATCACAGAGTTGGAGTCATAGGCGGCGACGGGATCGGTCCAGAGGTCCTCGCCGAGGCCCTCAAGGTCATCGAGGCGAGCGGCGTCGACCTGGACCTCGTGGAGTACGACCTCGGCGGCGCGCGCTACTTGCGCGACGGTACGATCCTGCCGGACGAGATCCTCGAGGAGTGGCGCGACCTCGACGCCATCTTGCTCGGTGCGGTCGGTCATCCCGACGTCGCGCCTGGCGTCATCGAGCGGGGACTGCTGTTGAAGATGCGCTTCGGTCTCGATCTGTACGTCAACCAGCGCCCCTTCGTCATGCCTCCCGATCTGGACATGGTTGTGATCCGTGAGAACACCGAGGGTACCTACGCCGGCGAGGGCGGCTTCCTGCGCAAGGGAACCGCACACGAGATCGCGACCCAGGGGTCTGTGAACACCCGCTTCGGTGTCGAGCGCTGCGTTCGCTACGCGTTCGAGCTGGCCGCCGGTCGCGCACGTAGGCATCTGACGCTTGTTCACAAGACCAACGTCTTGAACTTCTCCGGGGATCTGTGGCAGCGGGTGTTCGATGAGGTCGCCGAGGACCATCCGGGTGTCGAGACGACCTACAACCACGTCGATGCTGCTTGTATCCATTTCGTGGAATCCCCTGAGCGCTACGACGTCATCGTCACCGACAACCTCTTCGGTGACATCCTCACCGACCTGGGTGGGGCGATATCGGGCGGCATCGGACTGGCGGCGTCGGCCAACCTCAACCCCGATCGCACCGGGCCGTCGATGTTCGAGCCGGTCCACGGTTCGGCTCCCGACATCGCGGGCACGGGACGAGCCAACCCCACCGCCGCGGTGCTCTCGGCCGCACTCATGCTGGAGTTCCTCGGTGAGGCCGACGCTGCCGAGCGCATCCGCAAGGCCTGCACCGGCTCCGGGCAGATGGGGGGAACGACAAGTGAGATCGGTGACACGATTGCCGCAAAGGTCTGAAGAAAGGTCTGAAGGTAGCTGACATGCCAATCGACAAGGTGGCCAAGATCTGGATGGACGGCGAGCTCGTCGACTGGGACGACGCACGCATCCACGTGCTCACCCACTCACTGCACTACGGCTCGGGGGTGTTCGAGGGGATCCGTGCCTACGAGACCTCCCGAGGTGCGGGCGTGTTCCGCCTCACCGACCACATCAGGCGCCTGTTGAACAGCGCCAAGGTCGTGATGATCGACGTTCCCTTCGGACTCGACGAACTGGTCGAGGCGACCAAGGAAACAGTCCGGATCAACGACTTGAAGGCCTGCTACATCCGACCCATCGTGTACCTGGGCTACGGCGAGATGGGCCTCAACCCGCTGCCTTGCCCGGTCAACGTGTCGATTGCGGTGTGGCCCTGGGGAACGTACCTGGGCGACGAGGGTCTCGAGCACGGTGTGCGCATGAAGATCAGCTCGTGGCAGCGTCACGACCCGAATGCGGTGCCGGTGGCCGCCAAGGGCACCGGCATGTACATCAACTCCTCGCTGGCAAAGGTCGAGGCGCTGAAGGCGGGCTATGACGAGGCGATCATGTTGTCGCCGCAGGGCTATGTCAGCGAGTGCACCGGTGAGAACATCTTCATCGTCAAGGACGGACGCATCATCACCCCTCCTGTTGCGGCCGGCGCCCTGGAAGGCATCACCCAGGATTCGATCCTGACTATTGCCGGCGATCTCGGGATCCCCTTCGAGTTCGACCACATCCTGCGAACCGATCTCTACACCGCGCAGGAGGCCTTCCTCACCGGCACCGCAGCCGAGGTGGTTCCCATCCGCTCGGTGGACGATCGCGTCCTGGGCGAACCGGGGCCCATCAGCCGCAAGCTCCAGGAGACCTATTTCGCCGCGGTGAGGGGCCAGATCGATCGCTACAAGGACTGGGTGGAGTTGGTCACATGAACGCAGAGGGAGTCACGGCTCCGGCGAGGACACCGGGAGCGGTCGAGATCTACGACACGACGCTGCGGGACGGAAGCCAGCTCGAAGGTATCTCGCTCACGGTCGAGGACAAGCTGCACATCGCCCAGCAACTCGATCACCTCGGCGTGCACTACATCGAGGGCGGCTGGCCGGGAGCCAACCCCAAGGACGAGGAGTTCTTCGCCAGGGCAGGCGACGAGCTCGATTTGTCGATCAGCGAGTTGGTCGCCTTTGGCTCCACCCGCAGGGTGAAGGGCAAGGTCGATGACGACCCCACCTTGGCCAACCTGGTCGCGGCCGGCACCTCGACGGTGTGCATCGTGGGCAAGTGCTGGGACTACCACGTAACCGAAGCCCTGCGGACGACCCTCGACGAGGGCGTGGCCATGGTCGCCGACTCGATCGGGTTCCTCAAACGAGAAGGCCTTCGTGTGTTCTTCGACGCCGAGCACTTCTTCGACGGCTACCGGGACAACCCCGAGTTCAGCCTGCGCGTGCTGGAAGCGGCTGCCATCGCAGGCGCCGACTGCCTGGTGCTGTGCGACACCAACGGGGGATCTCTCCCGCCTGACATCGAGCTCGTCGTCGGCCAGGTCGTCGACCACTTCGACACACCGGTCGGAGTCCACTTGCACGACGACTCGGGTTGCGGTGTGGCCAACGCCCTCGCCGGGGTGCGGGCAGGCGCCCGTCAGGTCCAAGGCACGATCAACGGCTACGGCGAGCGGGTGGGGAACTGCAACCTGACCACGATCATCCCCGATCTCCACTTGAAGATGGGCGTACGGACCATTCCCGACGAGCGGATGGAGCGGCTCACCGCGGTGTCGCACCACATCGCCGAATTGGTGAACAGGCCGCCCGATCCACAGGCCCCTTACGTCGGCGCCTCGGCATTCGCGCACAAGGCCGGCCTGCACGTGAGCGCCATCGCTCGGCGCCCCGACGCCTACGAGCACGTCGACCCCGACGAGGTCGGCAACGGTACCCGCTTCGTCGTGTCGGAGATGGCCGGAAGATCCACGCTGGAGATCAAGGCTCGAGAGCTCGGCCTCGAGATGGGTGGGCGTGAGCTGGCCGAGGTGGTCGACACGCTCAAGCGCCTCGAGCACGAGGGATACCACTTCGAGGCGGCAGACGCCTCGCTGGAGATCATGATGAGAGCTGCGGGCGGGTGGGAGCAACCCTACTTCCGCCTCGAGGCATTCCGGGTGCTCAACGAGCACCGCGGCGCGGGAAGCCAGGCCTGGAATCCGGTAGATCTCGATCTTTCGACCGAAGCCACCGTGAAGATCTGGATCGGCGACGAGCGGATCGTGGCCACCGGAGAGGGCAACGGCCCGGTCAACGCACTCGATTCGGCGCTGCGCCTCGCCCTGAACGGACGCTATCCCGCCCTCGACCGGATACACCTGACCGACTACAAGGTCCGCGTGCTCGACACGCAGAAGGGCACTGCTGCGGTCACCCGGGTTCTGATCGACTCGACCAACGGCGAGGTGAGCTGGACCACCATCGGGGTCTCCGAGAACATCATCGAGGCATCCTGGCAGGCCCTGGCCGATTCAATCGTCTACGGCTTGCTCCACACGAGCTGACCCCGCTCGGTCCCGTGCGTGCTTCGGGACCGTCAAGGCGCGCTCAGCGCGACCTAACGATCCCGAGACGTCTCCATGCCGGGTCCGCAGCGCATCACCATCGCGGTCCAGCCGTCCCGCTCCGACTCCCGCACCGGGTGCAGGCCTGCCTGCTCGTAGGCGGCGAGCACCTCTGTTCGCTGCTGCGACCTGATCCCGTCCAGCAGCACGGTTCCCTCCGGCTTGACCCGCGCCGCGATGCCAGGCGCGAGATCGACGAGAACCGCAGCGAGGATGTTGGCCACGACGACGTCGTAGCGACCGTCGAGGAACTCGACGGGGGTCGTCGAGGCGGTCACGCGCTGCTCGACGCCGTTGAGCCCGGCGTTCTGGGTTGTTGCCCGCGCTGCCTCGTCATCGATGTCGACCGCCACGACCCGCGCGGCACCGAGCATCGCCGCCGCCACCGAGAGGATCCCGCTGCCGCAGCCGACGTCGAGGACCTCGTCCCCGGCAACCACGGTCTGCTCCAGGGCTTCCAAGGCGAGGCGAGTCGTTGCGTGGTTGCCCTGACCGAAGGCGCGACCGGCATCAACACGCACGATGAGGCGGGCCCGAGAGACCAGGTCCTTCTCGACCGGCTGCCAGGCGGGCTGCACGAGGATGCCTCCGCTGAGAACGGGCCGGGCGAAGGGCCTCCACGCGTCGAGCCAACCGTCGTGATGGGCGGAGAAGACAACGGGCTGCCAGCGGCCCGCCAGGTGGCGCTCGGCCACCGCCACGCGATCAGCGTCGAGGCCTGCCACGAGCCGGACCCGACTGCCCCCGAGGTCGATCTCTTGGATGGCGGTGGCTCCGGCTGCCCAGAGCCGGCCCGAGACCTCGTCGGCTTCGGCACGGTCGACCACGTCGAGTTGGAGGCAGACGTTGGTGGGCACCTCAGTGGCTGGTTCCGGCGACATGGGAGCAGTGTGCCAGGTGACGTCCCGCGACGCGGATCGGGGCGTCACCCGGTGGCGTGCGTCGCGGCGCACCGGCCGGCCCGACGCCCGAAGAACGTGCTGTCACCCAGGGAGATACCACTCACATACCCTGCTGCGGCGATCCCGGCGGTGCTGCGGCCGGCGGCGAACAAGCCCGGTATGGCCCTGCCGGAGGTGTCGAGCACCGCACCCTCGGTGCTGGTCGCCAGGCCCCCGAGCGTGAAGGTCGCGTAGTAGCTGTTGTCGACCCCGAGGTCGACTACGCCATAGGGCGGCTGAAGTGGAGTCACCCATTGTGCGGCCTTGTGGAACTCCGGATCGTCGCCCCTGACGGCGTGCTCGTTGTAGCGGTCGAGGGTCTGCTGGAGGGAGCCAGTTGGGAGGCCGATGTCGGCCTCCAGGTCGGCGGCGGAGTCGGCGACCCAGCGTGGCTTGTAGCCGGCGATGTTGACCTCGAAGGTGTCGTCGTCGTGCACGAAGTAGACCTTTCCGCCCTGACGGAGGAGGAACTCCTGTCCCAGCCGGCCGCTGTAGGCGTCCTCGTTGATGAACCTCTCTCCCCGGGTGTTGACGATGATCCCCCGTACCACCCGCCGCGGCGGGGTGAGCGGGATGCCTACCTCCAGATGATCCATGCCCATCACCGCCGCACCGGCGCCCTGAGCCATGCGGATGGCACGGCCGTCGTCCCAGCGGGTCCCGAGTGGCACGTTGCAGCGCAGCGCCGCCGGGCAGTTCTCGGCGACCATCCCTTCGTTGAACATGAAACCGCCGGCGGTGAGGACCACGCCCTTGCGGGCACGGACGTAGTGCCCCTCCCCGTCGAGGAGCACTTCGAGGCCGACGACCTCACCGTCGTCGACAACGAGCCGGTCGACTGCCGCGTCGGTGCGCAGGCGGGCCGGTGTCGCGTCCACAGCGGCGATCAAGCGCTGCATGAGAAAGCCACCGGCGGCGTCGGGGAACTTGGGATGATGGCCTCTGGGTGCCGGGATGGCGATCTCGGTGAAGGGCCAGGAGTCCTCCCCGCCGCTGAACACCAGTCCCGAGTCATCGGGAGGCTCCCGATTGGGCTCGGGGTGGAATCGGGCTTCGAAGGGCACGCCGTGCTCCACGAGCCAATGGAAGTGGTCGACGCTGCTCTCGCAGTAGAGCTGCACCTTCGCCTCGTCAACTCCCGGGCCACAGGCGGCAGACAGGAAGCGGGCCATCTCCTCGGGCGTGTCGCTGAACCCGCACTGCTGCTGCACGGGCGTACCGCCGCCGAGGTAGATCAGCCCGCCGGACATCGCCGAGGTTCCACCGCCCATGGGGGCAGCCTCGAGGACCAGTGTCTCGGCACCGGCCTCGGCGGCCTCGACGGCTGCACACGCGCCGGCACACCCCAGGCCGACCACCGCGACGTCGGTCTCGACGAGCCAACGGGGGACATCGGAGCGCTCGAGGGGTTCTTGCATCGAACGGGCGGGTTCTCTCATCGCCCGTCTCCGGCGAGTGGATCAGACCACCGCAGCCCAGGGAAGTGGGAGGAGCCGGTGTCGGCCGAGCAGGGCTCTGCGCTGTGCTCGATTGCCGGCGCGGCCAGGCGGGCGTCGTTGGTGAGGTTGCCGGCTGTGCCCAGTGGTAGGAGCAGTTCGCGCAGGACTTCGCCATGCCGGTCGGTCGGAGCGACGACGGTAGCGCACGGTTGGCTGAGCCAGCCATCGATGCAGTCGAACGCCTCCCGGACCTCCAGCGGTGACTCGAAGACCCGTGGCTGGGTGCTCAGCCGAAGGAACGCCATTAGCACCAACCACGCGAGTCCGAACGTCTCGGTGCCGGAGAGCCTCGCCTCGAGCCATCGGCGCGCCCTGTCGTGGTGATGGGACGTCTCCTCGACGGCGTAGATCAACAGGTCGACGTCACAGAGCTTCACTTGCGCTTCTCGAGCATGCGGATCGTCTCGTCGTCTTCTCGCGAGCCGGCGAGGCGGAGCGCCGTGTCGAGGTCGATTCCTGGTCGCAGTCCCATGGGGGCGGTCGGCACACGGTAACGCCTGGCCTTCTGTGGCTTGGCCACCAGGCCTGCCCTGGGGGTGGCGTTGACGATCTCCTTGAAGGAGACCCCCGCGGCGGTGGGCGAGGTCCTTCAGCGCCTTCTCCAGGTCATCGTCGAGCGTCAGCGTGGTACGGACAGGAGCATCAAAGCATCAAGACCGAGCAATCATGATGTCCACATCGCGACCCCTACCGTAGGGCGCGGGCGCGGTTGAGGGGTGGCAGGGACGGATGGTGGCAGGTGACCCCGGTTCCGGCTGCCACTACCCTCGGTGGTCCGGGCGCTTAGCTCAGTCTGGCTAGAGCACTTCCCTTACAAGGAAGGGGTCACTGGTTCGAGTCCAGTAGCGCCCACTACCTCACGGCCGGCTGCCGGTGGGGTCCTCAGCCAGGAAGGGGCGGTTGCCGTAGCGATCGACGTGGACGACCTCTCCGATCGGGCGGCGCCGGGTCGGCCCGTACCTCCCCTCGGCCCAGCCGATGGGGATGATGCACACGGGGTTCACGTTGAACGGCAGGCCGAGGACTCGCTTCGCCACCGGGACCAGCCAGATCGGTAGCGTCTGGATGGAGGCGCCGAGGCCCACGGCCCTGCACCCGAGCAGCAGGTTCTGCACCGCCGGGTAGACCGATCCGTAGAAGGACGAGACCGAGATCTGGGGCCAGCCCACCGACCGGTGCATCAGCCCCCGTCGGTAGCAGGGAACCACGAACACAGGGATCTCCTCGAAATGCTCCGCCTGCCACTGGCCGGGCCGGATGTTTCGCAGCGCGGTCTCGTCGCGTGCGGCGAGCTTCTCGGTGATCGGGTTGAAGACCCGGTACAGCACCCGGTAGAGGCGAGCCAGCCGGCGCTTCTGGTCGCGATCCTTGACCACGACATAGGACCAGTCCTGGGTGTTCGAGCTGGTAGGCGCCTTGAGCGACAGCTCCAGCAGGCGCAGGAGGATCTCGTCGGGCACCGGGTCGGTCTTCAAGCGGCGGACCGCACGTTGGGTCTCCATCGCCTCCACCATGGGCATGTCGAGCGAGTCCAGCACCTCCGCTCCAGGGTGCAGGTCGGAAGCGATCGCCGCGTCGTCATCTGTCTCGGCCATGCGTGTGACGCTACCCAATACCGATCGGGTCGGGTGGCGGGACGCCTCGTCCGAGTTGAGGCCTGTTGGGGGCTGATGCTCTCGGCACACGGATCTGCGGGGCGACTACGGTGACGGCATGGCTCGTCCCTCCACCGTCGATCCCACCAGCTCCGACGGAGCGACCCGGTTGCCCGGTCTCGACCAGGATCGCATCGTTGAGGCCGGGCTCGATCCTCAGGCGGTCACCGCACTCCTCACCCGCGCGCATCGCGAGATCGACCAGGGCCTGCTGCCCTCCTGCCAACTGGCGCTCGCGCGAGATGGCGAGGTCGTCGTCGAGGCGACGCTGGGGTCGGCGGAGCCCGTCGACCGCTACGTGATCTTCTCGTGCACCAAGGCGATCACCGGTGCGGCTGTCTGGCGGCTGCTCTCCGACGGCCGTCTGGCACGCGCTCAGCGGGTGGCAGAGGTGATCCCCGAGTTCGGCACCAACGGCAAGGACGTCGTGACCGTCGAGCAGCTCCTGACTCACACCGCGGGCTTCCCCCTCGCACCTCTCGGCCCCCCCGATTGGTCCGATCACGACGCCCGGCTCGCGCGCTACGCCAGGTGGCGGCTCAACTGGGAGCCCGGCAGCCGTTTCGAGTACCACCCCACGAGCGCTCATTGGGTGCTCGCCGAGCTCATCACCGCGGTCACCGGTGACGACTACCGCACGTGGATCCGCCGAGAGCTGCTCGACCGGTTGGGCCTCGACCGACTGCTCCTCGGAGCCGATCCAGGCGCGAGCTCGCCGGTATCGCTGGATGCTCGACCCGTTCGGCTCGTCGGCGAGCATCCGACGCCCGACGAGATGGAGGCAGCTCTCGGGATGCGGATAGATCTCGCCGAACTGCTCGGTGAGGTCACCGACGAGGCCAAGGTCGCCATCAGCGAGCCCGACAACCTCGCAGTCGGTGTGCCCGCCGGGGGCGCGATCAGCACCGCCGCAGATCTCGCCCGCTTCTACCAGGCGCTGCTGCACGACGACGCGGGCCTGTGGGACCCCGAGATCCTGCGGCTCGGCACCGCCGAGGTCCTCTGCGACCTGCCTGACCCGATCCAGGGGTATCCGGCGCATCGCACTCTCGGTCTCGTCCTCGCAGGCGATGACGGCCACAAGGCGGTGAGGGGCTTCGGCCACACCGCCTCGCCCCGCGCGTTCGGCCACGGCGGAGCAGGCGGCCAGATCGCCTTCGCCGACCCCGCCACCGGGCTGTCCTTCTGCTATCTCACCGACGGTCACGAGCGGCAGCTGATCCGCGAATGGCGGCGAACCGCAGGCATCGCCAGCCGCGCCGCGGTCTGTGCCGGCGTGCCCGCCTGAGCCTACAGCCAGCCGGCCAAGCCGAAGGTGGCAAGCAACACGACGACCACCGCCGCCAGAGACCCGACGACTCTGAGCTGCCGGGCCCGGCTCTGCATGTCGTACACCCATGCGGCCACCGCGAAGAACGTGGCGTAGCCGAAGATCACGATCAACAGCGGGTTCCACTTGTTCCAGAACCAGTACTCCCAGTGGAACCAGCCCGTGTGGACGAGCAGCTCCTCGATGAACACCGCGAGACACGAGAAGAGCAGCACGAAGATCCAACGGTTCGGTATCCCGGCCAGTCGCAGCTCCCTGTCGCCGGGCAGCATCTTGACGAAGACGATCCCCATGATAAGGAACATCATCGAGATCTCGATCGTGAGTCCGACCAGGATCAAATAGCTCGTGTGCCCGGTCACGGTCCACAACGCCGAGCGGTCGGTCGCGTGCAGGATGGCCGAGTTGAGGATCTCGTTGATCCAGTCCATGAGCCAGAGGGCGAGACCGGCGAGCACCGCGTCCCAGTTCCGGCGTTCGACCTCCACCGCGTAGACGTAGATCACCAGTACCAGCAGCGTGACGGTGAACCACTGGAACTGTGAAGCGTCGCGGAGGACCTCGAGCGCGTCCATCGACGGCTGGGTCAGCTCGGACAGCACCGACAGCACGGCAACGAGCATGGTCGCGGTGGTGAGCGTCGAGCAACCGAAGCGACTTCTCGACGAGGTCATCGGTTGCCCGCGGGTATCACCGGGTCACCTCACCGGTAGTCCTACAGTCGGTACGGTGCAGGAGATCCAGGAGTGCAGCGCGATGCAGGAACAGAGTCCGTCTCCCCGCCCGAACCAGCGTACGGCGCTGGAGCGCCTGGTTCGGGTCACAGCAGTGCTCCTCGCCCTGGCATGGATCACCGCCGCCTGCAGCAGCGACGACGACGACTCTGATCCGACCACTACCACCAGCGAGGCCAAGAGCGTGTCCGATGCCAGCTCCGACGACCTCGAGGCGTGGCAGAAGGATCTCAACGCGGTCGGCTGCTGGGCCGGTCCGGTGGACGGGGAGTTGGGTCCCGAGACCGAAGCCGCCATCAAGGAGTACCAGGAGGCCAAGGGGCTCACCGTCGACGGCTTGCTGGGTCCCGAGACCGAGGCCGCCCTCGAGAAGGACGCCGAGGAGGGCAACACCGTCTGCACCGGTGGCGGGAGCAGCACCACCTCCACGACCGGCGGCGGTGGCGACCAGAGCGCCTGTCCGGGCGGGCCAGAGTGCTACCAGACCAGCATCAGTCCGACCTCGGGCGGCTACGGCACGGTGATCACCGTGACAATCGTGGAAGGGGGCTGTGGTGACGAGGCGTCTCTCGAACCGCCCGGCGGGGGTGAGCCCATCGCCAGTACCGGTCAGATGGATCCCGCCGCCGGGAGCCTCAACGGGACCATGACGGTGCCTGATGAGATCCCCGCACCCGAGACCTACACGGTCTCGACCAATGCCGGTCCCCAGTCCGAGTGCGCCAAGTCCTTCGAGGTGACTGCCGGCTGAGGGGACCGCCGACCGGGTGACTCAGGGGGCCCGATCCCCTAACCTGACACTTGTGTCAGGTTAGGGCCGGAGCCGGGAGGAAGGGTCCACATGGAGCTGCCCAAGATCATCAGCGTGGACGACCACGTCGTCGAGCCGCCTCACGTCTGGCAGGCGTGGCTGCCCCGGAAGCACCGGGAGAAGGGCCCCCGCGTGGAGCAGAACAGATGGGGTCCTTTCGTGCACAAGGCCGGCGCCCGCTACATCAACACCATCGACGAGGAAAACGGCATCCTCGGCGACGCCTGGTACTACGAGGATCGCCTCATCTACGTGCACAAGAGGTTCGTGGCCATCCCACTCGAGGCCACCCCCGGTGGTGACGTCTCCAAGTTCGACCGGGAGACCATGGAGATGACCCCGGTCACCTACGAAGAGATGCGGCCCGGCTGCTACGACCGCGACGCACGCGTGGAGGAGTTCGAAGCCAACTGGATGGACGGCTCGCTGCCCTTCCCGACCTTCCCGCGCTTTTGCGGCCAGACCTTCATGGAGGGCGAGGACAAAGAGCTGGGCTTGGCCTGCGTCGAGGCCTACAACAACTGGATGATAGAGGAGTGGTGCGAGCCGTCCGGCGGCATGAACATCCCGCTCGGGATCGTTCCCATGTGGGATCCGGACCTGGCAGCCGCCGAGGTCAAGCGGATCGCCGGCAAGGGCTGTCACGCGATCTGCTTCTCCGAACTGCCCGTTCGGCTCAAGCTGCCGTCTATCCACACCGGCCATTGGGATCCGCTGTTCGCCGCCTGCGACGACAACCACGTGACCATCTGCATGCACGTCGGCTCGTCGTCCACGAACCCGGCGGCCTCACCGGACGCGCCCGCTGCTGCGCACGGCACGCTCGCTTTCAACAACTCGATGGCGTCGATGTCGGACTGGCTCTTCTCCGGCAAGCTGATCGAGTTCCCGGGCCTCAAGCTCGCCTACTCCGAAGGTCAGATCGGTTGGATCCCCTACGCGCTCGAGCGGGCTGACGAGGTCTGGGATCGTCACAACGCGTGGATGCACACCAAAGAGAAGATCCCCGAGCCGCCCTCCTCGTACTACTGGGGTCGCATCTACGGCTGCTTCACGGCCGACCAAATCGGGCTCCTCAACATCGAGCACTGCGGCGTCGACAACGTCTGCTTCGAGACCGACTACCCGCACACCGACACCTCATGGCCGCATTCGAAGGAATATGCGGAGAAGATCACCGCCCAGCTCAGTGACGACCTCGTCTACAAGGTTCTCAGGGGCAACGCCATCGAGATGCTCTCCCTCGACCGGGAGTAGGCCGGACCGGCGACAAGTCGCCCACCAGCGGGCGCGGAACTTCTCGGTGTTCATCTGCATCAGACATCGCACAGATCGATTCCCGTGAAGGGGGTGCCCAGATGAACATCGATTGCGTCAAGAGCTACGTAGCTGCCGAGGGCCGCAGGAAGGTCCGGCACAGCGTGAAGGTCGACGAGGACACCGACGCCGGCCGTTCTGTGGCACAGCGTCACCACGGTCACGTCGACAACGACTGAAGCCATCCTCACCCGGTCAGCGGCTCAGCCGGTGAAGTCCTTCGCGAAGTCGACGGTGTACCAGCGCTCGGGGGACATGCGGTACACGTGGCTCCCACCCCGGTCGGCGGTGGACTCGAGGTACATGTCACCGAATTCGGGCCCCAGGTAGCGGTAGGCCATGGCGCGTCGGGTCGGCTCATCGCAGACCTCGGTGCTGGTGACCGGGCCCTCCACGCTCACGTACTTGTAGGGCGGCGCTTCGGTCTGGGCGCACAGGCTGAACCGCCCGGCTGAGGCGATGGCCCGGGCCTTCACCGATGACGGCTCGGTGATGACCCACAGCTCGCCGCCCGGCTCGTAGCCGTACCAGATCGGCACTGCCAGGGCCGGCCCTGCGGCGGTGGCGATGCCGATGACGCCGACGTGGACATCAGCCAGGAAGGCCTCCCTCTCGGCCTGCGACATGCTGTGTGACACGGTCTGCCTCCCTGCTCGGGCGCACCGGGACTGGGCCTCCGCGGTGGCTGGCTCCGGGTCCGGCCTTCGGAATCGTAGCCCTGAACCGTCTGCGCCGGAGTCGGGAGGCCGCCCTCATCGCCAACGGGCGCGGTTGAACCCCGCCCCCACGGTCGAGGCAGTGGTCGAGCGCCGCGCCGCCTCGCGGGGCGCCGTGAGGATCAAGCCCCGCTCGGGAGCGCCGGTCGGGGAGGAGCTGACGGCGACCGTCAGCGGTCGAGATCTTCGTAGTAGGGGATGGTGATCGAGCCGCCTTCCCCGTCGGTGGGAGCCTCGCTCCCCATGCTGCCCACCATCATCATGGTGATGGGCGAGATGACCGACGGGTCGGTCATCACGTTGACGCACGCGGGCTTGCCCGACGCCAGTGCCCGCTCGATTGCCGCGCTGATCTCGGCGGGCTCCTCGACCAGTTCGGCGTGGCAGCCGAAGCCTGCAGCAGCAAGGTCGTAGCGGGTGGGCCCCAGTTCGGTCACGACCCGCTTGTCCTGGCCGTAGATGAGGTCCTGGCCGTGAGCGGACATCCCCCACAGTTGGTCGTTGTTGATGACCGTCACAACCGGCAGGTCGTGGCGGGCCATGGTGTCGAACTCGGAGAAGTTGAGGCCGACGGAACCGTCCCCCACGACGCACACGACGGGTCGGCCTGGATGGGCCACCTGGGCGGCGATGGCGAAGGGCATTCCGGTGCCGAGGCAACCCAGGTACCCGTGGCTCAGCCAGCTGCCGCCCGACTGCGGCGCGCCGGCCATCTCCATCCAGGTCGCGGTCTCACCGCCGTCGGCGATGACGATCGCGTCGGGCGGGATGGCCGCCACGACGTCGTGGGCCAGCCGGTACGGGTGTATCGGTGCCTCGCTGCTGCTCAGCGCGTCGGCGAACATCATGTCCGCGCCCCCGCGTAGCATCCCGATGGATTCCCGCCAGGCCGACCGGTCCGGCCAATCGCGCTCGGTGGCCGCGGCGTTGAAGCATTTGAGCGCCTCCCGGCAGTCCGCGGTGATCCCGACTTGTATGTCACGGTTCCGCCCGATCTCCTCGGGAGCGATGTCGACCTGGATCACTGACGCGTCCGGGGGGATCATGCTGTTGTTGCGGCCGCCGGTGAACATCCCGAGGCGCGCACCGAGGATGAGGAGGCAGTCGATCGGCCCGGCGCCGGCCATCGACGACATGGCGAGCGTAGCCAGACCCCCGCCGCAATGCGGATGATCGGCGGGGACCATGCCCCGCGCCTTGGAGTTCATCACCACCGGGATGCCGGTCTTCTCGGCGAAGGCCAGCAGCTCGGGACCCGCACCGGAGAACCAGGCACCTCCCCCCGCGTAGATGGCGGGTCGCTCGGACGCGATCAGCAGTGCCAACGCCTTCTCGACCACCTCGTCGGCCGGCGCCGGGGGAGCGGCCGGGACTGCGATCTGAGGGGTCAACAGCGCCTCCTCGTCCTCCATCGAGAAGAGGACATCGATGGGGACTTCGAGGTAGACCGGACCTGGTCGGCCGGTTCGTGCCGTGCGCAGCGCTTGCGCCACCAGGTCGGGGATCCGGTGCGTGTTGGTGACCCGGTGGGCCCATTTGGTGATCGGCTCGACGATGGCCACCTGGTCCAGGCCGCCCTGCAGCGGCAGCGTCTCGGCTTCGCGGAGCGGAGCCGCGCCGCTGATGAAGAGGGTGGGCACGCAATCGAGATAGGCGTTGGCGATGGCGGTGACGCAATCGGTGAAACCCGGCCCGGCGGTGACCACGGCGACGCCGGTCCGTCCCGTGGTTCGGGCCCACCCGTCCGCCGCATGGCCGGCCGCCTGCTCGTGGCGGGTGTCGATGAGGCGCATGTCATGTCGTGCTGCTGCTTGCAGGATCGAGTCGAGGTGCCCCCCGTGGAGGACGAACAGGGTGTCGATGCCCTCCTGCTCGAGCATCCGAACCAGCATCTCGCCGCCGTCGATCTTGACCATGTTCGTTCCCCTCGGAGTCGGGACCAGTAGCGCTGACGGGGCAGGCCCGTCAGCCCTGCCGCCTTGTGCCAGGCGTTTGCGGGAACCGTACCGGAATGCTGTCGTCGAGATGCAAGCGTTGCCGGCGGGGGTCGGGGTCGCCGTCAGGATGGGGGGCCTCGGCCAGGTACCGGGCGGCCTCGCAAATCGAGGACCCGACGCTCGCCAGCGCCTCCGGCGTCGTCACAAGCTCCGTCAGGTCCTCCGGGGTGTGGAATCGACGGAAGCTCCCGACCAGGGAGAGGACCGGTACGCCCTGACCGCGCCACAACTCGCCCTCACCGCCCCAGCGCGGGATGGCCAGGAGGCCGAGGCCGGCCGGTGCCAACATGCCGCCCAGACGATCGCGAGCCGGTGACTCGAGGTCGCTGAACGCCACCCGCATCGGGGACAGACGAGGTACGCCATCGTCACCCGGGTCGCCCGCCGCCACCGAGGCTCCGATGTGGAGTACCGCGCGAGGTCGCAGATCCGATACGGCCAGGTATTCGCGGGCGCCCAGGTATTCGAGCTCGTGACCGGTCGTTGCCACCACGGTGACCGGGAACTCCTCGGCGAGCATGGTGGCGATCTCGACCGTCAACGCAATCCCCGTCCCACGCTCGCCGGCGCAGCAGAACCAGCCGGTGAGCGGCGTGGTGATCACCAGCGGCCCCTGGGCACCACCACCGGCGGTCGCCACGATCGTGCTCGACCTGCCCGGCACCACCCGGGCGCTCGTTCGGACCTCGACGCTGGATGCACCGTCGAGCACGCCCCCGGGAACGAGAACGGTCGGGATGCCACCGGCGAGGTCCGGCGCCCGGTTCTGGGCGACGAGGCGGCCGTCTGAGCCGGTGGCGAGAACCGTTGCTGTACGACCGCTGGCTCGTGCCCGGCCGAGGGCCGCGTCCAGATCCAGAGCGACAACTTCGGCCGCGAGCTCCAGCGATTCCGTGTACGGATCTGTGGTATCCGCTCGCCCGACCGCCTCGTAGAACAGCGGCAGGCACTCGACCGGATCGCCGTCGATGACGACGGTGGCGGCGGCATCGAATCGTCCGAACTCGTAGTCGACGCTGTGGATCGACGCGCCACACCCCTTCAACTGCGCCACCAACCACTCGCGTGTCACCTCATCGACCGCTGTTCCAGTGCGGTGCATGCCCAGAGAGGCGTACTCTTCGACCAGCCGGTAGCAGCGATGGCCGTCGATTTCAACGGCCATCGTGCGGGTAGGTGCTGAGCATGAGCAGTCCCCTCGGGGTAGGCAGCTGAACACTCGATAGGTGGGCGAGGGCATTCACGACAAAGGTGCTCCGGCACGCTCATCTCCCGTGTGTCGCTCAACTCGAGCCCTCCAACGTGGCATGGGTCTCCTTCGGCGCGCGGTGAGCTGTCCGCGCGAACACGTGAATTATGGGACTCCTCGGCTTCGTGTGGGTTGATCCGGCCGTAATTCGGCCCGGAGAGCGCCGCCGGCGGGGTCGAGGGGTCGGTCTCGTCGCTGGGGTGTGACG
>QEUP01000046.1 GCA_003577145.1 Acidobacteriota bacterium
AGCCCGGCGTTGGTGAGTGCCGAGGAACCAACGCCAAGGTAACGCTGCGCAGACACCAGTCGAAGCAGCCGCTACCAGCCGAGCCGCATCGGCGGAGCCGGGCGTTGGTGAGTGCCGAGGAACCAACGCCAAGGTAGAGAGTACGCCTGCCGGGTTTCGAACCACGGATCCCGCTGGGAAAGAACCAGCTGCTCTGCCCATTGAGCTACAGGCGCTCGAGAGCCTATGTAGTCCTGCCGAGTGTAGCGGCGCGGTCTGGGTTTTGGCGGTGGATCACATGTCAGCCGTGGCAGGCGGGATCGTCCTCGCACCGAGCCCGTAGTTCTGTTGCACGTAGTCGCACAGGTCCCCGGCGGTCACGGTCCCGATGAAGGGCCATGCGACGAGATCCAGGTTCTCGCTGCGCGGGATCCAGCGGCGGAGTCGCCGCTGTTGGGGTGATGGCTCGGTACGCTGCGCCCATGCTCTGGCTGGGCGTCGCCCTGGCGCTCTCCGCCGCCTTCTGCCTCGCGCTCGCTTCGGCACTCCAGCAGCGAGTCGCCTCGACCATCCCCGACGAGGACTCGCTCGGAACCGGTCTCATCACCGGCCTGGTGAAAAGACCGGTGTGGCTCGCCGGGTTCGCGTTCGACGTAGGCGGGACCGTCCTCCAGTCGGTTGCCCTGATCCCGGGTTCGGTGATCCTCGTCCAGTCGATCCTGGTGACCACGCTGTTGTTCGCCCTGCCGTTGAGCGCATGGCTGGCCGGTCGCAGGCTCGAACGCAAGGACGGGGGCTGGGCGCTGGTCCTCGCGGTGGCCCTGGCCGGTTTCTTCATCGTCGGCAACCCGACTCAAGGGATCGACAAGGCGCCGTTCGAGGATTGGATCGCCCCGCTGACCTTCGTCGCCAGCCTGTCCGTCGCGTTCGTGCTGACGGCATCCCGGATCCGGGGGCCGAGCCGCTCGACGCTGCTCGCCATCACCACCGGGCTGCTGTTCGGACTGTCGGGCGCGATCGCCAAGCCGGTCATGGACGCCTTCGACAACGGGCTGTGGCAGGCCATCGAGCCGCTCCTCACAAGCTGGGAGACCTACGTGTTCGCGGTGGCGATGAGTGCCGGAGCGTTCCTCCAGCAGTCCTCCTACCAGGCCGGGAATCTGGAGAACGCGCTGCCGGCGATCGTCGTGCTAGAGCCCTTGGTCGCGATCTTCCTCGGCGTGGCGGTGCTCGAGGAGCGCTTCCGGGCCGATGGCCCGCTGGAATGGGCCATCCTGGGCGCTTCGATCGCGGCGATCACCGTCGCGGCAATACAACTGTCGCGCTCATCGGCGACCTTCGAGGCGCAGACGACAGCACGCCAGCAGCAGGCCGCTGGCTGACAGGCGCCGCGCTCAACTGCGATCGACGGCGGCGGCCATCCCCACGAACCCCGCCTGCCCCTCCTGGCGGACCATGCGGGGCACGAAGTACTTGCCCAGGACCGGGATGTTCAAGAACCCCTCGAGCCCCTGATAGAGGATCCCCACCCGCGCCAGCGACGTGCCCTCTTCGTAGACGATCATCCGGGGCAGCCACTCGGGCAGGAACTTCTTGTTGAAGTCGTACAGCGATCTGATCTGGAAGAACGGGTTCAGCTTGCCGGCGAACCACTTGGCGATGCGCTCGCCCCGGCTCAGGTCGACGGCTTCGTCCCAGAATCGGCGCCACGCCGCGAAGTTCAGTGACATGCGAACCACGTCGCGCTCGTGCAGGGCCGAAGCGGTGTTGGCCGTGAGGAACTCGGTCATCCCGTTGGGCGCGTCGGGGTCGTGGCGCATCAGATCCATCGTGTATCCAAAGTCGTCCCCGTAGGCGGGCACGAACCGCAAGAAGCCGCCGGGATCGTCGTTCTCGTCCAACGCGACCCCGAGGATGAACTCCTCGTTGTCGCCGGTCACGTCACCGGACAGCGCCATGGTGAAGCCCCGCTCGGGGTTCTTGCCGCGCCACTTCTCGGAGATGGCGTTGAGCTTGCCCACCAGCTCGGGGCTCGCTTCGGTCTCGTTCATCAGGCTGAAGCGGTAGCTCTTCGCCACGCGGTTGACCGCTTGGCGCACTCCTTTCATCTTCTTGCCGGTGAGGGTGAAGGTGTCGCAGTGGATGATCGCCTCGTCCCCCAGATAGAGCGTGTGCAGTCCTCGCTCGGTGTACATCTCCTTGTCGGCTTCGCGCACGGAGAGGAAGCCGATGGTCCAGGCCCGCTCCTGGCAGAACTCGAGGAACTCGTCGAGGACGACGGGGATCGAGGAGGGCGCGCCTATCGGGTCCGCCGACACGAGGGCGGTGCGAGCCAGGTAGGTGTAGGAGATCATGGCCTCGCCGTCGGAGCCGAAGAAGTAGCTCTTGTCCGGGCGCAGCGTGAAGTAGGCGAGCGTGTCCCAGCCGTACTGGTGGACCAGGCGGTTGGCGTGCTCCCACTCGCCCTTGCTGGGCTCGGGGGTCTCCATGATGGGCCGCAGCAGGAGCAGCAGGAAGATTGCCACTCCGGCGATGCCGAGGCCGACCAGGCTGGCGGGGAAGGTGTCGGCGAAGAGACGGCTCTGGTAGGTGTAGGGGCCGTCGATGCCGACGAGGCCGAGGAAGGCTGTCTGGATGACCCCCCACAAACTGAGCGACGGCTCGATCTTGTCGCGCTCGAAGCCGAGGGCAACTGCGGTGTAGGCGACCACCACCACGACATAGGTGGGGATGAACCACAGCAGCGTGAAGAGGCTCGCGGGGTCGGGCTTGGCGAAGAACTCATCCTTGGCCCAGACCAACAGGACGAGCATCATGACGCCGTACGCGATCGGTATCCAGTGCGGCCCCTTGAGCAGGTGCACCACGATGGTGAACGAGTACAGCACCAGCGCCAGCTGCCACGCCCGATGCTTGCGGCGCCAGAGCCCGTAGCCCAGATAGAGCAGGGCGAAGCCGAGCAGCGCCGAGACGACGTGGAGGACCCGACGTGAGGCCATCGGCAGGAACGGGTCCTGCAGTGGGTCGACGGAGCGGTGGATGAAGGGCAGCAGGTTCAGCAGTGAGACCACCCCGCCGAGCAGCGCCAGGGCGACGATCAGCCGCAGCCGTGCGGTCGCTTTGACCACAGCTCTCTCAGTCCCCGAGAGGCTCGTCGGGTTCGTCGGCGAACACCTCCGGCCTGAGGGTCGGGAACAGGATCACCTCGCGGATGCTGGTCTTGCCCGTCAGCAACATGATCAAGCGGTCGATGCCGAGGCCCATGCCGCCGGTTGGCGGCAGCCCGTATTCGAGTGCCCGGACGTAGTCGAAGTCCACGTCGCCGGCCTCGACGTCTCCCTGAGCCTTGTTGCGCGCCTCGGCCTCGAAGCGCTCCAGCTGGTCGGTGGGGTCGTTCAGCTCGCTGTAGGCGTTGGCGAGCTCGCGGCCCTCGATGATCAGCTCGAAGCGCTCCACGACGGAAGGGTCCTTCGGCGTTGCCTTGGCGAGGGGTGACACCTCACGGGGATGGTCGATGACGAACACGGGCCCGAGCACATCCTCCTGCACCAGCTTGTCGTAGATCTGGTCGCACAGCTTCCCTGATCCCCACTCGTCCTTGTAGGTGAGGTCGAGCTGGTCCATCACCGCCCGTACCTCCTCAACCGGCATGGACGGGTGCACGCGCACATCGAGCTTGTCGGCGATGAGGTCGCTCATCGTCTCGCGCGGGTAGGGCGGTGCCAGGTCGATCTCTTGTCCCCGGACCGTGACCTTCGTCGTACCGATCGTCTCCTTCGCGACATGCGAGACGAGCTCCTCGGTGAGGGTCATCATGTCGTGGTAGTCCGCGTAGGCGTCGTAGCACTCGACCATCGTGAACTCGGGGTTGTGCCTGGTGTCGACACCTTCGTTGCGGAACACGCGACCTATCTCGTACACCTTCTCGAGACCGCCGACGATGAGGCGCTTGAGGTACAGCTCGGGGGCGATGCGCAGGTAGACGTCCATGTCGAGCGCGTTGTAGTGGGTGATGAAGGGCCGAGCGGTCGCTCCGCCCTGGATCATCGTCAGCATCGGTGTCTCCACGGCCAGGTAGCCCCGCTCGTGGAACCACTCGCGCATGGCGTTGATGGCCTTGAAGCGGACGTTGAAGACGTGTCTCGTGTCCTCGTTGACGACGAGATCGACGTAGCGCTGCCGGAACCGGGTGTCCACATCAGCGAGGCCCTTGACCTTGTCGGGCAGCGGTCTCAGGCACTTGGCCAACACCTCGAAGCCGTTCAGCTTGACGGACAGCTCCCCCCGCTTGCTCGCCATGACGGTGCCTTCGACACCCACCCAGTCACCGAGGTCGAGGTTCTCGAAGGCGCTCAGCTCGTCGGCGCCCACCACCGACTTCGACACGAACAGCTGGATGGAGCCGGTCCGGTCGCGCAGGTCGGCGAACACCAGCTTGCCGTGGCCGCGCATGAGGACGATCCGACCGGCGAGCTTCACCTTGTAGTCGGTCTCGTCGCCGGCCGCGAGATCGGCGAAGCGGTCCCTGACGTCGGCTATGTCGTGATCGCGATCGAAGCGGTGCGGGTACGGATCGATCCCTTCGGCCCTCAGCTCGTCGACCTTGCCCATCCGCACCTTGCGGACGTCTCTGGCGTCTACCTCTTCGTCGGCTGTCGGCTTGGCCCGGGTTTCATCAGACATCAGCACCTCTTTGCTACTCCTCGGTATCTGCAAGCTAGCGGCCTGCCGCACGGCAGTGACGGCCTGTTCCCAGTGCCTGGCGGCAACGTGGCCGCTTCAACCCGAATGCAACCGGGCGATGACCCCGACGCCTGAAGGAAGCGACGGGCGCCGCAACGGCTTCCCCACCATCAGTCGGTCCTTCGCTCCGCGAAGTGAGCCCCGCCCCGCGTCTGCCCAGCACACACGGGAGTCGGTGAGGACCGTGCCGTCGGGTTCGGGCCGGCGTCTGACCCGGCTGTGACCCGGCGGTAGATTGCCCGGCGTGGCTGACGACATCCTTCTCAGCGAACGCCTCGAGGCCGAGGCGGCCCGCCTCACGCTCAACCGTCCCGCCAAGCGCAACGCCCTCTCCATCGAGCTGCGCGACGCGGTCAGCGACGAGCTGGATCGGCTGGCGACCGACGAAGCGGTGAAGGTGGTGATCATCACCGGGGCGGGCGATGTCTTCTCCGCCGGTTTCGATCTCCGGGAGTTCGAGACGGCCGGGCAGGATCCCGCGTTCGAACGCGACCTTTGGGCTTCCAGCGATCGCTTCCATCACTGCTGCCTGCGGTTCCCCCTACCGCTGATCGCGGCGGTGAACGGGCCGGCCCTGGCAGGCGGTTTCGACCTGGCCACCATGTGCGACATGCGCGTGGCCGCCGAGACGGCCGTGTTCGCCAGACCGGAGGCCGCCTGGGCCGACGTGCTCTACCGTCCGCTGCACGACCTCGTCGGCGGCGCGCTGGCCCGTGACCTGTCGCTCACCGGTCGCGAGGTGGGCGCCGAGGAGGCCTTGGCGTTGCGCCTCGTCGACCGTGTGGTCCCCGCCGACGAGTTGGCGGCCGAGTCACTCGGCCTCGCCGCCACCATTGCCCGGCGCGACCGGGCGACGCTGGTTCGCACCAAGCAAAAGTTCATCGACACGGCCTCGATAGCCGCCCGTCAGACGCTGGACCTCTGAGAGGCGCGACGCCGAGCCACTTTCCTTGCAGCAAGCCACCAAGCCACCGACGAAGGTTTGCAATCCGGGCTACCCGACACCGAAGGCGCCCAGGATGCGTTCCGCCGCCAGCGCCGGGGTCATGCGACCCTGCCTGACGCTCTCCTCCATGTCGGGCAGCAGCGCTGCCACCTCGGGGCGATCCCGGAGTGCGGTCAGCAGCTGATCCTCGACCATCTGCCACATCCAGCCCACCTCCTGTTCGCGGCGTCTCTGCTCCAGCAGCCCGCGCTGTGAGAGCTCGCTCTCATGGGTCTCCACCTGAGCCCAGATCTCGTCGAGGCCGACGTTGTCGAGGGCGCTGCACGTCAGCACCGGTGGGGTCCAGACCGCGTCGCGGGGGGTCATCAGCTCGATGGCGTGGCGGTACTCGCCTGCCGCCCGGCTTGCTCTCTTCAGGTTGTCCCCGTCGGCCTTGTTGATGGCGACCAGGTCGGCCAGTTCCAGCAGCCCCTTCTTGATCCCCTGCAGCTCGTCACCCGCCCCCGGGATCATCAGCACGAGGAAGAAGTCGACCATGCCCGCCACCACGGTCTCTGACTGGCCGACACCGACGGTCTCGACGAGGACCACATCGAAACCGGCGGCCTCGACGACCACGATCGTCTCCCGGGTGGTGCGGGTGACCCCGCCGAGGGTCCCCGATGACGGTGAGGGCCGGATGAAGGCGTTGGCGTCGACGGCCAGGCGCTCCATCCGGGTCTTGTCGCCGAGGATGCTGCCCCCGGTGCGCGTGCTCGACGGATCCACCGCGAGCACCGCGACCTGGTGGCCGGCCGAAGTGAGGTTGGTGCCCAGGGTGTCGATGAAGGTGCTCTTGCCCACACCGGGGATGCCGGTGATCCCGACCCGCCGCGATCCCCCCGCGTGGGGCAGGAGCTGCTGCAGCACGGCCTGCGCCTGTTCCTTGTGCTCGGGCTTGCGGCTCTCCACCAAGGTGATGGCACGCGCCAGCACCGTTCGATCGCCAGCCAGCACTCCCTTCACGTACTCGTCGACGCCGAGCTCCCGAGTCACCCCTCGGACGCTAGCGCCGCGAGCAGGCCCGCAGCGGCCTCGCTGATCACCGTGCCCGGCGGGAAGATCGCCCTGGCTCCCGCTTGGTGCAGCTCGGCGTGACCCTGTGGCGGGATGACGCCTCCCACCACGATCATGATGTCGGGCCGGCCGAGCTCGTCGAGCTGTGCGCTCAAGCGATGACGAGACGTTCGAACGCGGTCTTGGCTCCGCCGCGCCGCGCCTCATCGAGTTCGCTCAGTGCCGCGACCAGCGGGCGACGGTTGCACACCAGCCTCAAAACAGGTCAGAATATTGACCAATGAGCGAGGTACTGCCCTTTTCCGAAGCCAAGGCACACCTCTCGGACCTGGCCGATCGGGTCGAGAAGGAACACGCACGTGTCCTGGTGACCCGCAATGGCCGGCCCTCTTTCGTCCTGGTGAGCCCCGAGGACCTTGAATCGCTCGAGGAGACACTCGATATCGCAAGCGACGACGAATTGATGGCCTCGCTACAGCGCTCGCGGCGCCAAGCTGAAGAAGGCAAGACGAAGCCCGTGCGTGATGTGATCTGAACCTCGAATGTATGAGGTCACCATCACCTCAGAAGGGCTCAGACACCTCAACCGCCTACCCGAGGCTGTGCGCGCTGCGGCCATCGAAACCCTGCTGGGACCCATCGCCACCGAACCGACCCGGGTGGGCAAGCCCCTCGTGGGCGAACTCGAAGGCCTCTACTCGGCCCGCCGGGGTGACTACCGGGTCATCTATGAGATCAACACCCACACCAGCACCGTCACCGTCCACCGAGTCCAGCACCGGCGCGACGCTTACCGACCACGCTGAGCTAGAACGATGAACTTACAACGCGAGCGCCGCGACGATAGGCCGCTGTGTGGCGCCGGGCGGGCCAAGGTCGGCGTCGTGGACCGAAAGGGCCGGAACCACGACGCGCGCGTGCAGCTTGGTGATGGTGACCGCCGTCGCTCGTCCGTAGGCCATGAGCTGGTAGTGGTTGCGGTGAGGTACCCGTTCGATGAACCCCTTTCGACACAGCGGTTCGCGACCCGCACCACGTGGAACGGGTCCGCGACCCGGCCGGACGTGGTCGAGGTGGGGAGACAGGCCCCGCGCGGAACGACTCGGCCAGGTCGGTGGCCCCGACACGGATTCCTGCCAGCCAGTCCGGATCGGCACCAGCGCTCCATCGGCGCAGGTCACCAGCAAGCCACAGCCGGAGAACCTCTCGTACTTCAAGCACTCGAACCTCCCGGAACGCCATGCCGCCTCCAGTGCTCTCGTCGACAACGACGACGGCAAGCCGAGCGTCAACGACACCGGAAATGGCGGACCCCAGAAGGTGGTCCCATCACTGGCGAAGGGGTGGTCCCACCACTGGCGAGCGGGTGGTCCCATCCCACTGGCGAAACTCACGCCAGGTGGTCCCATCCCACTGGCGGGCGACATGTGATGATGCGGCAGCGGGCAACCAGACGCAGCGTGACGGTCTTGGTGGTGGCACTAGTGGCCACCTTGATGTTCGGAGTAGGAACTCCGAGCGGGGCAGAGCCGGCCGCTCTAGCCGCGGTCACGAGCAAGACGGTCAGCGGAATGGTCCAGTGCAGCCACGGGCGTGCGGTGCTGGGCGTGAGAGTGGTTTGGTCCTATGGCAGCCGGTCAGGTTTCACCCTTGGACACGTTCCACGCTGCCTGGCCACAAAGACCGTGCCTTGTACAGCAAACCCATCCCGGTGGCATCAGGTACCGGGACCTCGATCCGGGTGATGGTCCATTGCGCCAGGCTCAGCAGATACCCCAACCCAGCCCTGTTCTCGGTGTCGAATGTGAAGGTCATGAAGAGCGACTACTGGTACAACATGGGCTGCACTGGTAACAAACCCTCGGGTGTCTGTAACGGTTTCCCCAAGGGCCGCATCGTCGATCCCTATTCGTTCCCGGGCGGGTGGTGCACTACCGGTGCCGCAGCTCTGTGGAAAAAGGCAACCGGCACCTACCCGTCCCTTGGGTGGGGGGGACGCTCACCAGTGGAACCAGAAAGCCAAGCAGCAAGGATGGACCGTGATGGGTATCCCGCGCGTACGATCCATCGCCGTGTGGGAGCTGGCAGCTTATTCGGGTGGAGGCCATGTAGGGCGGGTGACCAGAGTATGACTGTCAGGCAACAAGATCCGCTTCCATGTGCGTGAGATGAACTTCGGTACCAGAGGAGAGTGGAACGATCGCGACATCACTTTCGGAGAAGGCACCTGGGGTAAGAACGTCTCGTTCATCATGGCGCCCGAAGGTCCGGCGATAACGTCCTAGCCGCCCCGGCCGACGAACGAAGGGCTCAGCCGCAAAGCCCCTGAACAAGCAGTCCAGGCGACGGGCTGGGCTTCGCTAAGCGGCCCTTGCGGTCGTCTGCTGTCGAGTTCGCAACACCAGGCTACCTGACGGCCCGCAGGACATCGTTCCGGCGCGAACCGCTGGACATCGTTCCGCCCTCGGAGTCCTCTTCACAGCATGACATCGTTCCGGCGGTCG
>QEUP01000025.1 GCA_003577145.1 Acidobacteriota bacterium
CATCAGCGGCGATCCCACCAGCCCCGTCGGGCTCAGCTTCAGCGACAGATGGGGCCGACCGGTGCTGCAACCACCCCGGCCAAAAGCACCCGCAGAGCCTCCGCCCATCCAACACAACTGGCGACCACCCACAGGCGAGACCCTCGACGCCCGCTGGTTCGCCTGGCGGACCATCCCCACCCCCACCCCGACACGCGCGCCGCCCTGACGCAGTCACTGCGCTGACGGAGCGCCGCCGTAACCAGCAGCCGAACTGGCTCGGTCGACCGGGTCAGCTTCCCGACACCGTCACGTCGGCGATGGCGAGGGTGAGTCCGGCGGCGTCCATCGGCAGCCACTCGAGATCGGAGCCGACGGCGACGACCTCCTTGAGCATCTTCTGGATGGTGGACGCGATGGTGAACTCGCGGACCGGGCCGGCGGGCTCCCCTCCCGTGATGCGCAGGCCTTCAGCGCCGGTGGAGAAGTCGCCGCTCACCGGGTTCACGCCCGAGTGGATGCCGGCGACGCCTTGGATGAGCAGGCCCTCACCGACCTTGCGGTAGATCTCCTCCGGCGCGAGCTCGCCCGGCGCAAGCGCGGCCGCATGGGCGCCGGTCGTCGGAGTGCTCTTGAAGCCACCCCGCACCGCTGACCCGGTGGAGACCGTACCCATCGCCCTGGCGGTGTAGGCGTTGTGGAGGAACTGCTCGAGCACGCCGCCTCGAATCATGACGTTGCGCCTCGCTGCCAGGCCTTCGCCGTCGGTCTCGGTCGCGGTGAAGGCCTCGACGTTCAGCGGGTCGTCGACGAGGGTGATCGACGGTGACGCCACCTCCTCACCGATCCGCTCCGCGAACAACGAGCGGCCCTTGAGGACAGCCTCGGCACTCAAGGTGTCGGTGATGATGCTGATGAACTGGGCCGTCACGAAGGGATCGAACACGACGGTGAGGCGCTCGCTGGCGGGCTTGGTGGCGCCGAGCAGCCGGGTCGCCCTCTCGGCGCTGTCGGAGGCCGCCTTCGCCGGGTCGAGCTCGCCTGGCTGGCGGGCCACCGAGAACCCGAAACCTGTCTGCGTCTCTCCCTCGTCCTCGGCCAGGGCGTAGGCCGCGACGTAGCACCCGGTCTCACGGCCCGAGGTCCGGATGCCTGTGGTGGTCACGATCGCGCCATCGGCCATGGCGTCGACGTACTCGGCGGACTCCACGCCGGTGATGCGGCTGTCGGCACCGACCGTGGCCTTCTCGAGCTCGATGGCGAGCTCGATCTTCTTCTCGGTGGGGAAGCCCACCAGGCGAGCGTCGAACAGCTCGAGGTCGGCCACGTCGACACCGTCGGGCTCGGCCAACCCGGCCCACTCGTCCTGGGTTCCGAACTCGGCGTTGTCCCTCGCCTCCGCCAGCGTCTCGAAGAGGGCGTCCTCGTCGAAGGTGCCGGCGTAGGCGAAGCCCTGGCGACCGTTCTTGACGACCCGTATCCCCACCCCGCGGGACTCGGCCGACGAGAACGACTCCACCTCGCCCTCGTAGACCCGGACTTCGGTGTCCTGCGAGTGGAGCACGACGGCCTCGACCTGCTCGTCGCCCTGCGCGGCGGCGACGATCCGATCCCCGAGCTCGAGCAGATCCGACATCAGGCGGCCGTCCCGCCGATGGTGAGCCGCTTCACCCGCAGGGTCGGTACGCCGTCACCGACGGGAACACCCTGTCCGTCCTTGCCGCACGTACCGGGCGGCCCCATGGCGAAGTCGTTGCCCACCGCGTCGATGTCGGCGAGGACCTTTGGCCCGTTGCCGATGAGATTTCCCTCTCTGAGCGGCTCGGTGATCTTGCCTTGCTCGATCAGGTAGGACTCGGTCATGCCGAAGACGAAGTCGCCCGTGGCGGTGTTCACCTGCCCGCCTCCCAGGTGAGCGATGTAGATGCCGCTGTCGGTGTCGCTGATGATGTCGTCTGCTTCGTCGGTGCCGGCGAGGATGTAGGTGTTGGTCATGCGCACCATGGGCAGGTGCTGGTAGCTCTGCCGGCGCCCGTTGCCCGAACTGGCCCGGCCGTCCTTCCTGGCCCGCAGGTGGTCCCACATGTAGTCGGTGAGGACGCCTTGGTCGATCAACACGTTGCGCTGGGCGGGACGGCCTTCGTCATCGATGGCAAAGCAGCCCCACTCGCCGGCCATCGTCCCGTCGTCGACGAGAGTGACAAGCGACGAGGCGACCCTCTCGCCCACGCGACCCTCGAACACGGACGCATGCTTGTTGACCAGGTCGGCTTCGAGACCGTGACCGCAGGCCTCGTGGAACATGACGCCACCGCCACCCGAGCCGATCACCACCGGCATCTCACCGCTCGGCGCCGGCCGGGCGCCCAGCTTGGTCAACGCCCTGCGCGCTGCGGCCTGCGCGAGCTCGTCGATGTCGTAGCTGTCGAACAGCTCGAATCCGACGGTGTGCCCCACGCTCTCGCGGCCGGTCTGCATGCCGGTATCACCCGTGGCCACGCACGACACGGAGAACAGCGTCTTGACCTGATCGTCTGCGGTGACGAGCCCGTCGGAGTTGGCAACGAGGATCCGGCGCACGCTGTCGGCATAGCGTGCGCTGACCTGGGTGATGGCGCCGCCCTCGGACCGGGCCACCTCGTCGGCTCGGGTCAACAGCTCCACCTTGCGAGCCTTGGGCACCTCGCCGGGGGCGATGGACACAGGGTTGGGGCGCTCCACCACCTGGCGGGACAGGTCGACGCCATCGGTCGCCCCCCCGCCGCTGCGGGCCGCGGCAGCCGCTGCCTGCGCCGCCTTGCTCAAACCCTCCTCGGAGAGATCAGCCGTATGGGCGAACCCGGTCGAGTCGCCGACGACCACCCGGATGCCTGCTCCACGATCGCGTCCCGAGGTGAGCTCCTCGACCTTGCCGTCGTCGAGCAGGGCAGACGACGAACGACGGTCCTCGGCGAAGACCTCCGCGAAGTCCCCACCGCGGTGCAGCGCCGCACCGAGGACTCTCCTGAGGACGCCTTCTTCGATCACTTATTCGCTCTTCTCGCAGCGGTGGTTACAGGCTGGTTTCATGTGTCACAGTCACGCACTCGGGCTTGGTTCTGGCTAGCGAAGGACTTATCGTACCCGGCGTGGACCTTGCTCCCGGTTTGGCCGCAGACGTGAAGCTCACCGTCGGCGATGAGGACACCGCCATCGCCTTCGGCTCCGGTACCGTACCGGTGCTCGCCACCCCCAGGGTGATCGCGCTCTGTGAAGAAGCCACTGTCAAGGCCATCGAGGACGAGCTGCCCCAAGGCCAGACGACGGTCGGGATGCGCGTCCAGATCGATCACCTTGCACCCAGCGCGGTGGGCCACACGGTCATAGCCGAAGCGACCCTCGAGAAGGTCGAGGGTCGCCGCCTCACCTTCACGGTCAACGCCAAGGACGAACGCGGCCTGATCGCCGCCGGCAAGGTGACCCGGGTGTTGGTCGACACCGCACGCTTCCTCGACAAGGCCAACGACTGAGCGACGGGGCGGCCTCACCGAGCGCTGCGCTCAGATCAAGCTGCTCGAACGAGGGTAGGCATCGCCGGGGTCGGTGATGACGTTCACCAGGTAGGGCACCCCTGATGCGAATGCGCGGTCCAAGGCCGGGCCGATCTCGGCTGGTGTCTCCACCGTCTCACCGGCACCGCCCAGCGCGGAGACAATGTGGTCGTAGCGACACCCGGGTTGGAGATCGGCCGCTACGTCATAGCCGTAGAGAAGCTGCATGGGGTGCTTCTCCAAGCCCCAGATGCCGTTGTTGCCGACGACGATGACAACCGGCAACTCGTGCCTGACCAACGAGTCCGCATCCATCAGCGAGAAGCCCGCGGCCCCGTCGCCCAGCAGGACACAGACCTGCTTGTCGGGGTGGGCGACCCGCGCCGCCATCGCATAGCCCATGCCCGTGCCGAGGCAGCCGTACGGACCGGGGTCGAGCCACAGGCCAGGGCGGTACGAGTCCAGGTACTTGCCGCCGTAGGACACGAAGTCGCCCCCGTCGCAGACGATCACCGCGTCCGGATCGAGTCGCTGCCGCAGCTCTCCGTAGACCCGGGTCGGCTTGATGGGATCGGCTTCGGCACGGAGCAGCTTCTCGTCGTCGGCCCTGGCCGCGCTCTCGAGCTCGCGCAGCAGCCCGATCCAGGGGTCGTGATCGCTCAGCTCGCCCGCGTAGTCGGCCAGCCCACTCAGTGTCGCGCCGATGTTCCCGGCGGGTGACGCGGCGGGTGTCACGTGACCGGCGCGCGAATCCGGCGAGTCCACGATGTGGATCACCTCCGCGTCGCCGAAGGACCCGAAGGACAGCCGGAAGTCGAGCGGCGTGCCGATCACGGCTACCACGTCGGCGTCGGACTTGAGCATGCGACGGGTCCGCGAGAACGCCAGCTCGTGATCGGCGGGGATGCATCCCCGGCCGAGCCCGTTGACGAAGGTCGGCAGCCTCAACGCCTCAACCGCAGCGAGGAGCTGTTCCCACGCCCCTTCCCAGTAGAGGTCGGTGCCCACGACCACCGCCGGCTTCTCGGCCCGGGCCAGCAGGCCGGCTGCACGCGCAACTTCATCGTGGTCGGGCTCGCTGGACGCGGGGCTCTCCGAGGGCGGCCGCTGCGCCTCGGCCGCGCCGAAGAGCACGTCCATCGGGAAGTCGACGAACACGGGCCCTCGATGGGGGCTGATCGCCTCCCGGGCGGCGGCGTGCACCTGCGAGATCGTGCTCTCCGTGTCGGGCACGGTGACGGCGCGCTTGGTGATCGACTCGACTACAGGAAGGTGGTCGAACTCCTGCAAGGCGCCCCGACCCCAGCCTTCCTGCGCCGCGCGCCCGCCGAAGACGATGAGCGGCGAGCCGTTGAAGTGAGCGGTGGTGATGGCGCTCACGCCGTTGGTGACGCCGGGCCCGGCGGTGATGGCCGACAGCCCGGGCCGGCGTGTGAGCTTGGCCATCCCCTCGGCGGCGAACGTGGCCGTCTGCTCGTGACGCACGTCGTAGAGCTTCATGCCCACCTTCAGCGCCGCGTCGTACAGGGGGAATATGTGGGCCCCCGAGAGCGTGAACATCTCCGACACGCCGAACTGCTCCAGTGCAACCAGCGCCAGCTCGCCGCCGTGACCCTTGACCGTCGCCATGCCGCGCCTCCCTTCCTCGCCTCACCGGCCGCCGAAGAAGCCCACCACCGACCTCCACCACTGCTCCGGGGCCTCGAACTGTGGACTGTGCCCGGCATCGTCGATGATGTCCAGCCGAGCGCCGGGAATGACCTCGGCCATCCTCTTGGATGCTGCGAGGAACGGCTCGTCGAGCGCCCCGACCAGCACCAGCGTCGGGACCTTCACCCGAGCCAGGTCTGCGAGACGGTCGGGGATGTCCAGCAACTGCTCCACCACCGAGACCCACATGTGACCCGAGCAGGACCTCAACTTGCGGTCGTTGAACTCCGCATAGCCCTCACGCTCGCGGAGGAGGCGCTCGTGAGCCGGGTTCGTGAGAAGCGCGTCGCCTTTCGCCAGGAGGTCGGCGAGCGCGCCGATCCCCTGGGCCCGCACGACGGCCATGCCCATCTGTGCCATCTCCGGTTCGATCCCGTCGAGCGCGCCGTGATGGGTGTCCATCAGAACCAGACGCTCGACCCGGGTGGGGTTCTCGATCGCCAGGATCTGGGCGATCATGCCGCCCATGGAGTGCCCCAGCAGGTTGAAGCTCGACCATCCCAGCGCGTCGGCGAGTCCGAGGATGTCATTGACGAAGAACTTGTCGAGGTACTTGGATTCGTCGGCGGGCTTGTCGCTGTCACCGTGGCCCCGGTTGTCAGGCGCGACGACGTGGAATCCGGCCCCGGCGAAGGGGCCCATCCAGTCAGCGAAATCCTCTTTGGCGCCGGTGAAGCCGTGGACGAGCATCAGCGGGCGCCCGCCCCGGCCGGCCTCGGCGACGGCGAGCCTCACGGACCCGACATCGACTCGCCGTTCCAAGGTGTCGCTCGATTCCCGGTCGTTCATGCCCCACTATTACCGCTTTGCCGACAGTTCCACGAACTGCCGGTCGACACGAGCTGTGATCTCACTCCCCGTAGATCAACGCGTTCAGGCTGATCACCTCGTCCTCGAACGCCTCCGACACTGTTGAGGTCTCAGCCGGGACTGCGGGTAGAGGAACGTCTTGTCCGAGGTCGGCCAACGACAGCACCAGGACGGCGTCGTCGGAGAATCGCAGCTCCAGGGTGGAGACGGTGTTGTCGTCGGTGAGACCGACCGTCGCGGGCACGGCTTCGACGGCGATGCCGGAGGCTTCCAAGCCGGCGACCAGGGCATCGAGCTCGGCTTCGTGCTCGGCGTCCGCCGCCGCCTTCCGCAGATCTACTGTCCCTTCGAGCAAACCAGGGGTCTCGCCGAGTGCGGCGACGTCGGTCGAGAACCCGCGCAGCGATTCCACGAGCGTGCGCCAGTCGAGCACATCCACCGGCGTCGCCAGATGACCTTCACCGATGCCGGGGCCGTAGAAGGTCTCGTCGATGACCACCCAACGCTCCCCTTCCTCGTAACGCGGGTTGAACAGCTCGATGTGGAGCAGAAGCAGCCTCGAGCCTGCGGCCGCGACTCCGAGATCCACCAGCTCGAACGTGTCGATCCACTGGACGGGGTACTTCCCCCCGAGCTGGTGCTGGGGACCGGCAGCGGTGACGAGGTCCAGGCCGATGCCGGCACGAACACCCCCGGGCGCGAACTCTGCTTCCACCTGCAGCGACCCACCTGATCTCTCCGTGTCGGGGTCGGGAGTCAGGGACAGCGAGTAGCGTCCCGACGTGGCCTGCAGTGTCTGGTCGACAGCGACCTGAACCTCCCGATCGGCCGCCGCGGCCTCCTCCAGGCGCAGGGTCCCGGCGATCGAGCTCGCCTCCCCGATGCTTGCGCCTGTGGGAGCGGAGTCGGCGTCGGCCGTGCAGGACCCGACCAGTAGTACCGCCACAGCGACCGTTTGGAGAGCCTTCATGTGCGTCACACCTGTAGAAGCGGTCGAGGGTAGCGCGCTACCTGTGATTAGGGTGGTCGCGTCTCCCGGTGCGTGAGCAGGGTCCGAGACAACGACGGCATGAAGCGCCCCCGAACCTGGAAGCTGTTGCTGCGGATCGCCATGAGTGGCGCCCTACTGGCGCTGCTGTTCTGGCAGCTTCCCGACTTCGACGCCGACAAGCTCTTCGCGAACTGGACCGGGAACGCCTGGGCGTGGCTCATGGGGTCAGGCGTGTTGATGCTGGGCGCCTTCGGCTTGCAGACGTTGCGCTGGCACCAGGTTCTGCTGGCGCTCGGGCTCCGATCCAGCATGGGCCGGCTGTTCTCCTACTTCATGGCCGGGCAGTTCGTGTCGAACATCTTGCCCACGACGATTGGCGGCGACGTAGTACGCATCCTGCGCCTGGCGAAGGACAACGACGACCCGCCGGCGAGCTTCGCCAGCGTCGTGCTGGAGAGATTGACCGGCTGGTTCGTCCTGCCCATGATCAGCCTCCTGGGGTTCCTCCTCAACCCGTCGCTGCTTCGCCTCGGTGCGGCGTCATGGACCGCCGTGGCCATCTGCGGGGGAACGCTGCTGGCGCTCACCGCCATCCTGGCGATCGCCAGCCATCCCGGCTGGGGACCGCGCCTGTCGCACAGGGGAGGCTGGCGAGCGTTCCTGGGGGCAGTTCATTTCGGTGTGGTCGCCATTCGGACCCACCGCTCCGCGCTGGTGTCGGTCATCGGTGTGGGCGTTGCGTTCCAGGTGGTCCTCGCGCTCTCGGTCTGGATGGCCGCTCGAGCGCTGGCGATGGACTCCGTCGGATTGACCGCCGTCCTCGCCTTCTTCCCCGCAGTGGCCATCGCCCAGAACCTGCCCATCGGCATCGGCGGGCTGGGCGTCCGCGAGGGAGCGCTGGTCCTGTTCCTCACCCCGCTGGGAGCCACCGACGAGCAAGCCATCGCCCTCGGCCTGACCTTCTACTTCGTCACCCTCGTGACGAGCCTCCTCGGCGGCCCCGCCTTCGTCTTCGGCCGGCAGGCCGAAGAGCAGGAGGCGGCCGTCGCCGGGGACGTGGAGGGTCTGGCCGAGGAGCTCGAGCGTCGCAGCGAAGCCCCGCACGAGAGTGCCGCTCACCCCCGACCGGACGGTCGGGACGGTCCCAGTGGTCCCAGCACCGCGTATTCTTGAACCAGGTCGCGACGTCTGACATGAACACCGAGTGCACCACCGGGTACCGTGCTCACGGCGCATGTTCTCGGCGCACCCGACGTGGAGGAAACCGGAGCCGATGCTCCTCGAAACGATCAACAGCCCGAGGGATCTTCGCAAGCTCGACATCGAGCAACTCGGTCGGCTCGCCACCGAGATCCGCCAGCTCATCGTCGAACGCGTGTATCAGAACGGCGGACACCTCGGTTCGAACCTCGGCGTGGTCGAGCTGACGCTGGCGATTCACCGGGTGTTCGACTCACCCGACGACATCATCCTCTGGGACACCGGTCACCAGGCCTACGTCCACAAGATCCTCACCGGCCGGCGAGACGACTTCGAGACACTGCGACAAGAAGGCGGCCTCTCGGGCTATCCCAATCGTGGCGAGTCGCCTCACGACTGGGTCGAGAACAGCCACGCATCCACGATCTTGAGCTACGCCCACGGCCTCTCCACCGCCCAGGACGTGGTGGGTGGCCGCAAGCGCCGGATCGTCGCCGTCATCGGTGACGGTTCCATGACCGGCGGCATGGCATTCGAGGGACTCAACAACCTCGGGCACAGCGGCCGGGACTGCATCATCATCCTCAACGACAACGGACGCTCGTACGCCCCCACCGCCTCGCGGCTCGGCGAGAGCCTTGCGCGTCTTCGCGTCAACCCGGTGTACCGCCGGCAACAGGCGCGGTTCGAACGGATGCTCCAGGACATGCCGCTGCTCGGCGAATACGTGGAGAGGGGCTTCGAAGGCGCGAAGGCTGCCATCCGCGAGATGTTCGAGCCACCGGCGTTCTTCGAGTACCTCGGGGTCCGCTACACCGGCCCCTTCGACGGCCACGACATCCCCGGTCTCGAGCGGGCACTCACCAACGCCTCGCAGGTCGACGGCCCGATCGTGGTACATGTGCTCACCCAGAAGGGACGGGGCTACGCACCGGCGGAGAACGATCCCATCAAGGCGCTGCACGACACCTCGGAGGCCAAGCCGGGATCGTTCACCGCGGCGTTCACCGAGGCGATGATCAAAGAAGCCGAGGAGCGGCCCGAGGTGGTGGCCATCACCGCCGCCATGCCGGACTCGACGGGCCTGCTCCCGTTCAGCGAGCGCTTCCCTGATCGCTTCTTCGACGTGGGCATTGCCGAGCAGCACGCGGTCACCTCTGCCGGCGGTATGGCCATGGGGGGGTTGCGTCCCGTGGTGGCGATCTACTCCACCTTCCTCTCGCGTGCGTTCGACCAGCTGAACCTCGACGTCGGCCTTCACCGGCAGCCGGTCGTGTTCTGCATCGACCGGGCGGGCATCACCGGCGATGACGGCCCGTCACACCACGGCGTCCTCGACATGGTGCTGCTCACCAAGATCCCCGGTATGACGATGTTCGCACCGTCGAGCTATCAGGAGCTGGGTGTGATGCTCCACGATGCGCTCGACCTCACCGATGGCCCGGTGGCAATCCGGTGGCCCAAGACACCGGCCCGTAGCGTCACCTCCCAAGAAGTCGGATCGGGCTTGCACGCTCGGCGAGTCCGCCAGGGCGACGACGTGTGCCTCGTCGGCGTGGGCAACATGCTCGTGGCAGCCGAGCAGGCAGCCGAGCGCCTGGCCCCCAAGGGGATCTCGACGACGGTCTGGGACCCCCGGGTGATCAAGCCGCTCGATCCCGAGATGCTCCTCGACGCAGCCCGGCACCGGCTGGTGGTCACCATCGAGGACGGCCTCAGGGACGGCGGCGTCGGGTCGGGGGTGGTCGACGCCCTAGCCTCGATCGCGCCAGCAGGGGGACCCCGCATCCGCGTGCTGGGCATCCCCTCGGCCTACCTGCCTCACGGCAAGGTGGAGTCGATCCTGCAGCGACTCGGACTCGACGCCGACGGGATCGTCAGCGAGGTGACGAGCTGCCTCCAGTCCGGGGTGGCCACCGACTGATCAGAGTGTTGCGGCTGGTTCAGTAGAAGGGGTTGTCACCGGCCTGGTGGTCGGTGACGTCGATGACCTCGGCAACCTCGGGGATGGCCTCCTTGATGGCCACGGTGATCCCCTCCGTGAGGGTCGCCCGGCTCATGGCGCACCCCTGGCAGCCTCCCCCCATGGTGATGAACACGTTGTCGTTCTCCACTCCGATCAGCTCGGCGAAACCGCCGTGGGCTGCAAGCGAGGGGTTGATCGAGCCGTCGAGGAGTTGCATGACCTTCTCGGCCAGATCGCCGCTGAGCTCCAGTTCCACTCCCTCGAGCGGGTTGGGGCGATTGGGGTTCCTCAGGACCAGCCCACCCTGGGCACCCTGGCTCGGTACGTCGAGAGTCGACCCCCGCAGCTTGTCGGCGCTGTCGGCGGGCACCATGATCGCAAGCCCGTCGAAATCCAGGACCGTCTCCCCCTCCTCGACGTCGTCGCTGGGCTCGAACGCGAGGTCGTAGGCGTAGTCGGTGCCGCGGATGCCGACCACCCGGATGCGAAGGCCGAGCTTCTCGGCGTCGTCCTCTTCGGACCGGGCCTCCAACACGATGTCCCTCGCCGCGTCGGTCACCTCGATCAGCGGGGGCGATCCCGCGCCTGTGGCTTCTCCGGTCGGGGTATCAGAGATCTCGGTGGGCATGTCCGTCAGCCTTCTGTCGCTCAGATCAGGACCGTCTCGCGTTTCTCATGCTATCGGTGCGAGCGATGTGATTCTCCGTCCGAAGCTCCGGACAGGACCAAAACGTGAGCGACGCCGCTTCGGGAGGAACCAGTTCCCTCGGCGGCGCCACTCTGTCGGACCGGACAGTTGACCTTCGAACCTACGGCTTGGCGGGAACCATCACATTTGAAGTGCCTCAGTTGTGAAGGTGTCAGCTGCCACACACAATGGTTGAGCGGTCCGACCATCCGCCGTCCCGTGGGAGCGGGAGGCGGAAGTCTTGCGTTCTGAAGTTGTACTCACACCCGGTCGGCGAAGAGTATTGCAGGCGTTCACCGGCGAGGTCAAACAATATTTTTCTTCGGATCGGCGAGTTCACACAGGGGCCCCACCGTCCACGAAGACGGTCTGACCGGTCACGTAGCCGGCCCGCTCCGACACCAGGAAACGCACCACCTCTGCCACATCCTCGGGGCGACACACCCGGCCGAAGGGCATCACCCGGTCAAGGGCCCTGATGTCCTCGATGCCGGCCACCGCTTTCATCAACCGCCGTCCCATCTCGGTCTCGACCAGCCCGGGAGCGACCACGTTGACGTGAATCCGGTTGCGGGCCTCCTCTTTGGCCAGCGTGCCGGCGAGCGCTTCCATCGCCGCTTTGGCCATGTTGTACGGCCCGCCGTTGGCCGCCAACGAGCGGGAGGCCACACTCGAGATCATCACGATGTCGCCCCGCTCACGCTCCCTCATGCCCGGCAGCACCGCCTGGCAGAGGTGGTGCGGCCCCAGCGCATGGATCCTCATGACTCGCTCCAACTCCTCGGGATCGGTGTTCTCGACGCTGTGGCCCCGGCTGGCGATGCCTGCGTTGTTGACCAGGATGTCGACGAAGCCGAAGTCAGCGACCACGCGCTCCACGAGCCGGTGATCCGACGCGGGCTCGCCGACGTCGCTCTGGTATGCCAGCGAGCGACGACCGAGCTTCTCGATCTCCGAAACCGTGGACGCGGCCGCCTCGGCATCCTGGCGATAGTTGACAGCGACATCGGCCCCGTCCTCGGCGAGCGCCAGCGAGATCGCCCGCCCCACGCCGCGGCCGCCTCCGGTGACCAGCGCTACTCGGCCCTCTGAACCCATGTCTGCTCCCTCGTCGAACGACGCTGGATCTTATGGGACCTGGCCCCAAGGGGTCGTCCCGGGGCCGCTCAGCCGGCGCGGCCGGCCGAGCCGCTGGGCGCAGCCGTCCGGTATCTTCACCTCGATGTGCGACACCGTGTGCGCCCGACTCGATGACCGAACGCTCTTCGCCAAGAACAGCGACCGCCCGCCGACCGAGGTCCAGCTGATCGAGGCGCACGACCGGAGGGCGTCTGGTGGATCGCTGTCGACCCAGTACCTCACGATCCCTGATCTGGGAGCGTCCGCTCTCATCGGTGCCCGCCCCGACTGGCTTTGGGGTATGGAGCACGGCCTCAACGAGCATCGGGTGGCCATCGGCAACGAGCAGCTCTACACCGCCGAGGTGGCGCAGAAGGAGCCGGGTGCGCTCATAGGGATGGACCTCGTGCGGCTCGGTCTGGAACGCGCCCGCTCGGCTGAGGAGGCCCTCGGCGTCATCACCTCGCTGCTGGGGGAACACGGCCAGGCAGGTGTCGCCAACCGCGAGCACGACATCTCGTACTTCTCGTCGTTCCTGATCGCCGACCCGAGCGATTCCTACGTGCTGGAGACGAGTGGATCCGAGTGGGTCGCCAGAGAGGTGGCAACCGGAGCCGCCATCTCGAACCGCGTGACCATCGGCACCGACTGGACGTCGGGCTCGGCTTCGATCCCGGAGTCCTTCGACGCCCAGAGGTGGCTCGATCCGGACAGCCCGACCGGCCATGCCGACAAGAGACTCGCGTGCACCCGACCGTTCGTCACGGGCACCGCCGAGACCGTCGTGGCTGCCACCGCCGCGGCCGACGGCGCCGACGCTGAGATCAGTCCGCGAGCCCTGGCTTCGCTGATGCGCCATCACGGGACCACCCGGTGGGGAGCGCCGGGAGGACCCGCCGGGGACGTCTGCCCTCCACCGGAGTCCGTCGCTGCCGACGGGACCGGGGTGACCGTCTGCATGCACGTGAGAGACTTCTCCGTGACCACCTCGTCGCTGATCGCTGAGCTGCCGCTCGATCCCGACTGCGCTCCACGGGCCTGGGTCGCTCCGGGCAGTCCGTGCGTCAGCGTCTACCTACCGGTCTTCCTCCCCGATCTCGTCCCGGAGGCGCTGGCACAGCCTTCGGCATGGAGGCGATTCGCTGCCCTGCGTGACCGGGTCGAGGCAGACGGCGACGCGCTGGGCGAGATCCGTGCGGTTCTCGCTCCCCTCGAGACCGGGATATGGGACGAGGCCGACGGACTCCTACCGGCCGAACAGCCCGGGTTCGTCAGCCGCTCGTGGTCACTGGTGAGCAACGCACTCGACGAGCTGGGCGTCTGAGGGACGCCACAGACCCCGGTGGGGCCCCACCGTGTGAGACAACGGAGCTGATCTGTCACACAACTGGAACGTGGAATTCGCCTTCCGGACGTGAACGCAGCCGATCACTCCATCTAGAGTTCCGCGAACCCTGTTTGCGCTGAGTTGTGGGAAGTGGTCATGTCAGGTAGCTCAACCGACGCTGAGCCCCTCGTCTTCCTGAAGGAGTACCCGGGTCGTCGCGGCCCGGGTCGATATGTCTTCGCCAACCGCGCCTTCAAGGAATCGGTCGGCCTGACATCGGCAGAGGTCGTCGATCGTACCGACTTCGATCTCTACCCCGCGGCGATCGCCAAGGTCGTCGCCGACAACGACCTCACCGTCATCGGCACCGGCATACCCCACAGCTTCGAGACCGCCAGCCCCGGCGCCTGCGGCCCTGCCTACCGGGCCGTGAAGATCCCGCTGTTCCAACCGAAGGAGAACCTGTTCGCGGTCGCCGGTGTATCGAACGATCCACGGCTGATAGTGGATCGCCCCGCCGGAGCATCCGAGGACGCCACCGGCGACGACGGTGAGCTCGCCCTCTCGACGACGCTTCCCTGCCCACTGGATCCCCTGGAGGGGGTCGACGCCTTCGCCGAGGACCGCAGCGACGCATGCGCCAGGCTCGTCGAGCTAGCCGAACAGGTCAGGTCCGAGCTTGCCGGCATGGCTCCTGACGTCCGCGCGCGCCGCTGGCTCGACCTCATGATCACCACCGCGCAGAGCCTCAAGCCGCAAGAGAGCTCGCCCAACCCCTCGCGACCCGGCTGAGGAGACGGGACGAGGTCGCTCTCGGGACTAGGTTGCTCGGCATGAGCGACCAGGTCGTCCAGTTCGACCTCAACGGTGACGTAGCCGTCTTGCGCTTCGACGACAGCAAGGCCAACGCCTTGTCGTTCACAGCCCTCGAAAGCCTCAACAGGGCACTCGACCGGGCCGAGGCCGAGGCCAAGGCGGCCGTGATCATCGGCAGAGAAGGCAGGTTCTGCGCCGGGTTCGACCTGGCGGTCATGACCGGCGACAACCGGGACGACGCGCGCCGGCTGCTGGCCACCGGCGCCGACTTCGGGTTGCGCTTGTACCTCGCGCCTATCCCGGTGGTGCTGGGCGTGACCGGCCACGCGCTCGCCATGGGAGCGATCCTGTTGACGTGCGCCGACTACCGGATCGGTGCGGAGGGGCAGTTCAAGCTCGGGCTCAACGAGGTCGCCATAGGAATGTCCGTCCCGGAGTTCGGCGTGGAACTGGTTCGCGACCGGATCTCGAAACGGTGGTTCCTCCCCGCCGTTCAGCACGCTCACATCTTCGACCCTCAGGGAGCCCTCGGTGCCGGATTCCTCGACGAGGTGGTCGAGGCCGACGAGGTACTTCCCCGCTGCGTCGCCCGCGCCGGCCACCTCGCCGACACCCTGCACCCCGGTCCCTTCAGGACGACCCGCGACACCTGCCGCGCAGACCTTGCTCGACGCCTCCGCGACGGCCTCACCGCCTGAAAGCCGGATCAGCGGAGCCGGGCGTTGCGACAGCGGAGCCGGGCGTTGCGACAGCAACGCCAAGCATCACGGTGCGGGGTGCTGGATGGTCTTCCAGGTGCGGGCGCGGAGGTAGGGCTCGAACAGCTCGGCGATCCTCAACTTGTCCTCGACACGCTTCGGCTGGTTGAGCTCGTAGAAGTCGGGGAACTCGGTCAGCCCGACCACCAGCTCCCAGAGGCGGATCGCGTCGTCGCCCCGGGGAGGCGGAGCGACCACGGGACCGAAGAAGGCCCGATCGTTGGGGAAGACCAGCACGGGGACGCCGTAGGCACCGTAGGTGCCGACCACCTCGTCGTGATCGTGTCGCACGTCGTCGTGGGTGCTGGCGTCGGCGATGGCCCGCTCGAGGGTGTCAGCGGGCTGGCCCAGCTCCCCGAGCAGCCGGGCGTGCTCCGCCGGCTGCTGTGTCGGTATCCCGTCCTCGTGGAACGCCTTGCCCATGAGCTCGTACCACCGGTCGAGCAGCTCCATCGACTGCCGTCGCAACAGCGCTCCGACCCTCATCTGCGACCACCCGTAGGACCACTCCCGCTCCCACGGATGCTTCTTGCCCTCGACACGGTTGATCTCCTCGAGGCTGAAGAACCGCCACGAGATTTCGAGGCCGGTGCGGGCACGCACCTCGCGTATCCACTTGGACGTCTGGTAGGCGTACGGGCACATCAAGTCGAAGTAGAAGTCGACGTGTTCTACTTCGCAAGCTTGCATGTGGTCGTTCACTCCTGTGTGCCTCGTCAACGAGTGTAGATACGCGCTGGGCTGGCCGAGCAGTCCGCGCTGATGCGAGAGTTGATCCACGCGAATCACAGCCAGGGGGAGCACCGTGTCCGAACCGATCATCGGCGTACTCGAAGAGGTCTGGGGGCAGCTGGAGGCGCTCGGCGAGCAACTCGACGAGGCTCAGTGGAAGCTACCCACCGACTGCCCGGGTTGGTCAGTCCAGGACAACCTGGCTCACATCATCGGCACCGAGCTGGCGCTGCTCGGTGAGCCGGGGCCACCCGAGCCCGACAAGGAGTTCCCGTACGTCAAGAACGTCGTGGGGCAGTTGAACGAGCCCTGGATCGAGTCCATGCGGTCGATGTCAGGCGAAGAGGTGCTCGAGAAGTTCAAGGACGCGACCAAGCGCCGGCTCGACGTCTTGAAGGCGATGGACGCCGACGAGTGGGACAAGCTGGGGTGGACACCCGCAGGTGAGGGCCCGTACCGGGAGTTCATGAACATACGAGCACTCGACTCCTGGGTGCACCTCCAGGACATGCGACGGGCGCTCGGCCTTCCCGGCGACCAGAGCGGGCCCGTCGCCGATCACGCGCTGGGCCGGATGAAGATGGCGATGGGGTTCGTGGTGGGCAAGAAGGCGGCAGCGCCCGATGGCTCGACGATCGTGTTCGAGGTGACTGGCCCCACCGCTGACACCTTCGCCGTCGGGGTCGACGGGCGGGCTGCCCTGCTGGATGACCTGCCGGGCGACCCGACGGTGACGCTGAGGATGGACTTCGAGACCTACGCCGTGTTGGGCTGCGGTCGCCGAGACCCCGCAGCGGCGCTGTCGGCCGGCGAGGTCGAGATCAACGGCGACCGGGAGCTCGGTGAATCGGTGGTACGCAACCTCAACTTCATGATCTGACCGCTCACCGCCGAGCGGGTCAGACGGGCCGTGGATCATGTGCCCAGAACACCGGGCACTCGTGACCCGAGGGCGGGCCCGCTTACCGGCCGGCACATCACCTGTCCGGCCACGGGGAGGTTTGTATCCGCCGACGGGCGATCTACTCCCTTGAGTTTCGGTGTTGACACTCGATCGTCTCGGCCACTTCGCGCTGCTCGGTGACCCCAGGTTCACTGGTACAGGCCTGATGTTCGATGGACTTGCACTACTGCTCGATCACACCTTCAGAACATGGGAGATGCGGAAGCTGTACGCAGAGGCGCTCGAGTACAACCTACCGCAGTTCAAAGGGGCGATTGGCCGACTACTGGAGGTCGAAGGTCGCCTCCGACAGCACACCTGGCGCCAAGGGCGCTGGTGGGACCGCTTTACCCTCACACTCGAACGAACCACCTGGGAAGAGTACCGCGGGCGAGTCATGCGTTTCGTGACTGGAGATCGCTCGGTCACGTGAATACCGACCTCAATGACTTCGAGACCTTCGCTGGATGGCTTCTCGCGGAAGCCGAAGTAGAAGCTGGGGAGTAAGTCCCGAGAGCCACATCGTCGATGACCTGTGCCTGGACTCATTTGACATCGTGTGGACAGTGATGCGCTTGTGGGATGAAGTAGGAATCAACATCCCCGACGAACTCCTTGCCACGATCGAGACCCTTGGTGAGCTCCATGCGGTTCCGACCTGCGGGCTGCCCGGCATCGTCACTGAGGCGTCGATGTGGCTGCCACGACCCCTCACCCCTCCAGGACCGAGGCCGGAATCGCCACGCAAGGCGCGCCGTCGCACACGTCGATGACCACGCCGTTGGGCAGGAAGAAGGCGTCCTTCTGCTCGATCGACGCTTCCTGACGCCGCGGGTCCTCGTGGGGGTCCAGGCAGGCGGGATCCTCACTCTCCTCGGTGCACTGCGCGAGCCACTCCTCGGACTGGGTGGGCGGGATGTTCGCGCCCGGCGGGGGAAGGGTGCCGGAATCCCAGTAGACGAGGACCGAGCCCTCGTAGGGCATCTCCTCAGCGGTGAGGAGCTTCATGCCGACGAATGGGTTCGTGTCGGGGTGGCGGCCCTCGGCGAGCGCAGGCGAGTAGAGCAGCGCTCCGATGGTGCGGGCTTCGATCTCGGCGGCAACCTGGGCGACCTGGTGGTCGCCGAATGCCACATGGAGGATGACGTCGTGCTCGGGCGTGTCCGGGTAAGGATCGCTGGTGAGGTGCTGGGCGTAGCCGTTGGTCTCGGCCCTGTCCCACAGCATCTGGATGAGGGCCAGCAGGATGGCCTGGTCGACCTTGCTCGGGTAAGCGGGCTGCAACACCTCCGAGAAGCCGGGTTCGTCACCGCTGCTGACGAAATCAGTGCTGCGCTGCAGCAACAGGCTGTAGTTCATGCCTGGTACACCGAGAACGGCTTTCTCCCAGTCGAGGGCGACCGCGGTGGCCGCTCCGCCGATGATCGCGCCCTGGCTGTTGCTGTCGTAGTAGGCGATGCCGGTGTCGATGAGCGGTGCGCCGGTGCTGCTCTGGAACGCCGGGTCGTCAGCGAACCCACCTCTGCCCTGACCCAGCACCATCAGGCGGCTCATGAACAAGGTGTTGAGGATCCCCTGCTGGACGCGGTCGGCGAGCGTCGCGAACTGCCCTAGATCGGACAGGATGCTGATGGCGTTGGGGACGTCGTCTTCCGCCATCCCGATCCAGTCGGTGGCGCAGTACATCATCGTGTTCGCTTCGGCCACCTTGGCTATGTGATCCGACTCGGCTTCCTCGTTGCTACCGAGCAGGCCGTGTCCGTAGACCACCGGTCGAGCCGGATTCACGACCCCGTCGGTGACGGTCGACTCGGGTATCTGGCAGTTGAAGTTCGCGGTGAAGGTGCCGTTGACCGCCGGCAGCCCGTCCTCGCCGTAGTTGAAGCGGCTGCCCGGCTCTCCTGCACCTGTCAGGTACAGCGGAACCTCGAAGGTTCCCTTGACGCGGCGCTCGATTCCCTCGGGGAGGCCGGGCGAGTCCTCGATGACCTCGGTCACGGCGAACTCGGGGGCATCCTCGCCGAGCTCTGCGAACGCATCGTCACGGATGTGCAGCAGCCGTTCGGAGAGATTGCGCTCGCTGGCCACCGTGAAGTCCCATGCGAGGTACAGATCGCCGCGCTCGACGCCTTCCTCTCCGAGCGCGCTGATCACGTTCTCCATGGACTCCCTCCGGGCCTCGACGGGCTCGATCCCGGTGGTGAGGTTGTCCCGGTACACGCGGAACGGCAGCTCGGCTTCGACGCTGTCGCCGGATTCGTCGACCAGGTTCCGGATGCCCACCGCGAAGGTGTGACCCTCGGTCAGGTTCACCGCCGGCCGGATCATCACGAGCTGGTCCTCGGGGCTCTCCGCGGTGGAATCCAGCTCGACCCAGTGGGGCACCCTGTCACCGGTCTCCATGTCGACGAGAACGACCGCCGAGTCGTCCGTGAGGGACTCCTCGATGTCGCCGATCGGGGCGGCGCCGCTCGCCTCGAGGTCGACCCCGGGCACGTGGAGCAGGATCACCGACCCGGGTGAGAAGCCGTCGTTGCGGTTCCATTCGGTGACGTCGATGGGGACACCCGCGCTGTTCGCCGGCACCCCCCCGGGTGGGAGGTTGACGAGAAGTCCGGTGTCGGTCTCCTCGGAAGGGATGGTCAGCTGGTTGCTGGGGAACGGCAGCAGGCACGAGCGGTCGTCGAGGAGCTCACAGCCGGGGTTGGCGTCGAGGAGTGCCTGGAGGGCAGCCTCGTCGGCCGCCCCGAGGGGGGTGGGCTCGGTGCTCGCCGACGCGGATTCGGTGGTCTCGGAGGCATCCGAACCCGGTGACCCACCCGTGATGGGGATGGTGGCCTGGTCTTCCTCCGGCTCGGCGCAGGAGGCCGCCAGGACCGCTGCCGCCGCAACCACCACGAGCACCCGTGCCCGACGACTCCGCCTGCTTGCGCTGATCATCCTCCGCACCCTTCGCGAGGTCACCTCTGACAGGTCGCAAGACTAACCGCGGCCCGTTCAAGGTGAGGAAAGCGAGCCGCCACCGGCCGCCGCTGCCGTCTCCGGGGCTCAGTTGAGGTACTTGCCGCAGTGCGGCCAGGGAGCCGAGCCGCGCTCGTTGTAGAGCAGTTGGGCCCGCAGGTCCTGTTCGGCCGGGGAGGCGAGCGACGGCAGGCCCTGGCCCCCGATCGAGCGCCAGGTGTCGACCGAGAACTGGTAGGCACCGTGGTAGAGGCCGTTGGCGCTGACGGCGGAGTAGTTGCCGCCCGACTCGCACTGGCGGAGCTTCTCCCAGCCGGGTCCCTGGGCGTTTCCGCCGGACCCGCCGGACCCACCGGACCCACCGGTTGCGCCGTCGCTCACAGATCCACCGCCACCGCCTTCGGTCGCGGCAGCCTGCTGCTGCGCCGCAGCTTGGGCCTCGGCGGCTGCTGCCTGGGCCCGGGCCCGGGCTTGCTCCTCGGCCAGGCGGCGGGCCTGGTCGAGCTCCAGGGTGGCTTGCTCCTCCGCGGCGCGGGCGGCCGCCAGATCGCTCTCGGCCTGTTCGATGAGCGAGGTGTTCCCGTCGGCACGTTCGGAGAAGTCGAGCAGAGCCTCGTCGGCCGCCGCCCGCAGCTCGGCGTAGCGATCGGCGGCCTCGGTGTTGTCCTCGTTGCGGCCGAGCACGAGGTACTGGCGCCACGACAGATCGACCGAGTTGGACGCGTCGAGGAACAGCTCGAGCTCGCCGGTGGATCCCCCTCCGATGAACGCCTCCACAGCAGCTTCTCGCGCGGCGCCGCGCGCTTCGGTCAGCTGCTCACCCAGATCGCCGTAGACCTCTTCGAGCTCGGCGCGCTCGGCGTCGAGGCGCGCCTGCTCGGCCCACAGTTCCTCGAGACGCTGCTCGGCGGCGCTCACGAGGAACTGCGCCTGGCGCAGGTTGGCCTCGGCCTCCTCGACCGTCGGGATCTCGCCGTCATCGACGGCGGGTGCGGCGGCCACCTGAGCGACGCCGACCGTGAAGACGGCTGCGCTCAGGATGATGGCCGTTTTCGTGCGCGCGAGAAGCGAGGTGGTGGTTGTCATGACTGTCGACGCTCGACACCGGCAAGCCTGAGATCTTCGGGCTGTGCTCCGGGTCTCGGTGCTCGGTGATCCTCCTCAAGAGTTGAGGCTGGCTGCTCCGGCGTGTAACCGGTTCGCAACAACTCGGCCCGCTCGTAGCCCCGCCTGGGTGCGAGACATACCAAGCGGTGAGCACTTTACCGTCTTGGCGCCGAACGTCCAGCACTGATGGGCTTCTTCCTCGTGCGACAGCCGTGTTACGCCTGTAATGACAAGGAAAACTCCGATGACGATAATCTGCCCGGGGGGCACGCCATGGCAGCCGAAACCAGCGCCGACGGGAGCCGCCGGGGGGACCCGGATCCCAACCAGGTCGCCCTGTTCGCCTTCCAGGTGTGGAACTACCGGCAGGGCGAGCTGGTCGCCCTGATGATCCATCTCGGCGATCGCCTGGGCCTGTACCAGGAGCTCTGGGGTGCCGGGCCCGTCACCGCCACCGAGCTGGCCGAGAACACCGGCCTGTCGGCACGGTGGCTGCTGGAGTGGCTGAGGGCGCAGGCCGCAGCCGGGCTGGTGGACTCCGAGGACGGCGTCACCTTCGAGATGACCGACGTGCAGGGGGCGGTTCTCGCCGACGAGTACGGCAGCCTGTTCTTCGCGGCCGGCGCCTTCGCCGGCCCGCCGAGCCCCGACGTCATAGACGGTCTGGCCGAGGCGTTTCGCACCGGTACCGGCCTCCCCTACGACTCCCTGGGCGAAGCGGGCGCCCAGGCGATCGACCGGGTCCTCTCACCGTGGTCGCGGCTGGCCTTGCTACCCCGCATCATCCCGGCGCTCGAGGGTGTGGAGGAAAAGCTCCGCGCCGGCTGTCACGTCGCCGACATCGGATGTGGCGCGGGGATGAGCCTCGCCATCCTCGCCGAGGCCTTCCCGACAGGGCGGTACCACGGTTACGACCCGTCGCTGCACGCGATCAACCGCGCTCGCCACAAGATGGCAGAAGCAGGTCTGGGCAACGTGGTGCTGCACCACGCCGGCGGTGAGGAGGTCTCCGGCGACGAGGTGTTCGACCTCGTGCTCAGCTTCGACTGCCTGCACGACATGCCCCACCCCGACCGAGTGGCGCGGGCAGTACGTCGCTCGATCGCCGCCGACGGCACCTGGCTGATCAAAGAGGTCCGTTCTTCGGGTGAGTTCGCGACCGACCGGAAGAACCCGATGCTGGCGCTGATGTACTCGTCGTCGGTGGCCACCTGCATGTCCTCGGCGCTGTCCGAGCCCGACGGGATGGGGCTGGGCACCCTGGGTCTACCGCCCGAGACCTTGCGTGAGCTGACAAGGGAGGCCGGGTTCACCCGGTTCGCTCTGCACGACTTCGATGATCCCGCCAACCTCTACTACGAGGTACGACCATGAGGATGGCGATGGTGTCCGCCGCGGCAGGTTCGGTCTCTCCCTCGGTCACCCCTCGGTGACGTTCGGCTCGCAAGGAAGCGTGACGGTGACCCTCGTCCCGCCCCCCGGGGCGTCCCCTATCGCGAGCGTCCCGCGGTGGTACTCCGCCTGCTGAGCCGCCAGAGCGAGCCCGAGACCCGACCCACGATCGGTGGCGGTGCCTCCGCGTTCGAACGGCCTGGTGACCCGGAGCCGATCGCCTTCGGGGATGCCCGGACCGCTGTCATCGACCGCAATGACCGCAGCCGAGGAATCGAACACCACCCAGACGGTGATCTGCGCCGGCTGCCCGTTGCGGCGACCGTGCACCGCCGCGTTCTTGAGGAGGTTGTCGATCATCACCCTCAGTCCCTCGGGCCAGCCGTTGACGGGCTGGGGATCGCCGCGGACATCAACCGTGACATCGCTGCCCGGGTAGCGCCTGCCGAGCGCGAACACGGAGGCGTCGACGATCTCGAGCACGTCGGTGTCCTGCTTCAGGCTCTGGTCGGCCAGATCACCCCGGGCGAGTGTCTCCAGCGCGCCGAGTATGGCCGTCAGCCGTTGCTGCTCGCTCTGGATGTCGTGGAGGATCTCGCCTCGTTCGACCGGATCGATGCCGGGGTTGCGCAAGAGGGCGTCGATGTTCGCGCTCATGCTCGTCAGTGGGGTACGGATCTCGTGGCCGACACTGCGGGCGAACCCCTGGGCCGCCGCGTGAGCGGCATCGGTCTCGCTCGCTGAACGCTCCAGGCGCGCCAGCATGTCGTTGAGGCTCGAGGCCACGCCCCCGACCTCCTCGGGCATGTCGGCTGCGGGGACCCGCGTCGCCAGGTCCCTGGTGCTCGCCACACGACCAGCGGCCTGGCGCAGGCGGGTGAGAGGCCGCAGGCCGATGCCGGCCAGCAGCCAGCCCGCAACCCCCCCGACGAGGACCGCGGCAACACCGAACACGACGATGCGGTTGCGCAGCGAGGTGATCGACTCCTCGGTCGGCTCGTAGGACGCGGCGACCTCGATGACAACATCGCTCTGCACGACCTCCGGGTCCGAAGCAGCGGCCGGCGGTCCGACCTCGGCCAGGTTGGCGGTCAGGATGCGCCAGGACTGCCCGTCCAAGTCGACGGTGCGGGTACCGAGGTCGTCGGACCCGGGAGCATCGGCGTCGGTGAACGGCTCGGTCTGGCTGATGACCTCCCCGTCGACGGTTATCCGGTGGGGGACGGGTGGGAGGATGCCCTCACCCTGAGGCTGCTGCGGTGGAGGTGGTCCGCCCTGATCGATCCCGCTGGTCACCGGGCCGGCCTGCGCCTCGACGAGTTCCCGGAAGAGACCGCGCTGCATCAACCTCTCGGCTTGGCGACCCAGTTCCTCGTCCAGGATGGCCCGCTCGTCGCCGGCGACCAGGTTGAACAGGGCGACGCCGGCGACAGCCACCACCAGCGCGACCGCACCCGCGACGATCAGCGCGAGCCGGGTGCGCAGGCTGTGCATCACTCCTCGGTTCTCAGGACGAACCCCACCCCGCGGACCGTGTGGATGACTCTCGGCTCCCCGGACTCCTCGAGCTTGCGCCTCAGGTAGCTGACGAAGACGTCGACCACGTTGGAGTCGACCTCGAAGTCGTAGCCCCAGACCTGATCGAGCAGCTGGCTCCGGCTCAGCACGATGCCGGGATGCCTCATGAACACCTCGAGCAGTTCGAACTCGCGCCGGGTGAGATCGAGGTCGCGATCGGCCCGCTTGGCCATGCGTCGGGCGGGATCGATGTGGACATCCCCGACCGAGAGGGCCACTGACGGCGCCTGCGGGCGGCGACGCAGCAGGGCCTGCAAGCGAGCCACCAGCTCGGCGAGGGCGAAGGGCTTGACGACGTAGTCGTCGGCGCCGGCTTGGAGGCCGGCCACCCGAGCCTCGACCTCGTCACGGGCCGACAGCATGCAGATGGGGACGTCGACACCGTCGCCCCGCAGGCGCCTGGTGACGGCCACTCCGTCGAGGTCGGGCATCATCACGTCGAGGAGCATCACGTCGGGCGCCTGGTCGGCGACGACGTCGAGCGCCTCACGGCCACCCGCGGCAGTACGGATGGTGAAGCCTTCGAGTCTCAGGCCTCGCTCGAGAGCGTCGCGGATGGCTTTGTCGTCATCGACGACCAGGACGGTCGGCAGGGAGGTCACGTCTCCATTGTGTCCAGCGAGAGCCCAAGCCGGTGAGCATCTCAGGGATATCTCATAATTGGTCAATAATGATCAGGTGCCGCGCTCCTCGTTGCGACGCGCGAACAGACCGCCCCGTCAGGGCAGGAGGCGATGGTGACGGTGTACCTCCCGACAAGAAGGCAAGGACGGCGAAGCTCCCCCACACCTAGGTGGCCGGCACCTCCGTTGACGATCGTCCTGGTCCTCGCGCTCCTGCTCGCCGCCTGCAGCGACGGCAACAGCGCCGACGGCGACACCCCGGACACGACGATCGATCCCTACCCGCTCGATGACGAGCTGCGGCTCAACGACATCCAGGTCCTCGGTTCGCACAACAGCTACCACGTCCAGCCCGAAGACGAGCTGTTCGACGTCATGGCTGCGGTGACATCGATCGCCACGGTGTTGGAGTACACCCACGTGCCGCTCGACGAGCAGCTCTCCGAGCAGGGCATCCGCCAGATGGAGATCGACGTGTACGCCGACCCCGAAGGTGGCCTCTACCACCAGCGCGCAGCGCCCGAGCTGCTCGGACTCGACAGCGCCACCGGGCCCGAAGAGCTGCTCGAACCGGGCTTCAAGGTGCTGCACTACCAAGACCTCGACTTCTTGTCGACCTGCCTCACGCTCGTCGAGTGCCTCCGGACCGTCAAGCAGTGGAGCGACGCCAACCCTCTCCACGTACCGATCATGATCACGATCGAGCCGAAGGACGACGTCATCGACATCATCGAGCAGTTCGTAGACCTCACCGAGCCGGTCGAGTTCACCGCGGCGCTCCTCGACGACCTCGACGCCGAGATCCGCTCCGTGTTCGACGAGCAGGATCTCATCACCCCCGATGACGTGCGCGGCGAGTTCCCCACGCTGGAAGAAGCCGTGACCACCGAGGGGTGGCCGACGCTCGGCGAGTCCCGCGGCAAGGTGCTGTTCACCATGACCGACACGGGAGAAGCCAAGGAGGCCTACCTCGACGGCCACCCGACGCTCGAGGGAAGGGTCATGTTCACCGACTCCGGGCCCGGCGAGCCGGCCGGTGCCTTCGTCAGGGTCGACGACCCCCTGGGGGACGGCGAGCGCATCACCGAACTGGTCGAACAAGGCTTCCTGGTCCTCACCCGAACCGATGCCGACACCGCCGAGGCACGGGCCGACGACACCACCCGCCGAGAAGCGGCTCTGTCGTCTGGCGCGCAGTTCGTCAGCACCGACTACCCGGTTCCCGACGACGATCTCGGCAACGACTACTTCGTCGAGATACCCGGCGGTGTTCCGGCACGCTGCAACCCCCTCATCGCGCCACCCGACTGCGAACCCGACGACATCGAGAACCCCGAGTACCTGCGGTAGCGCCAAACCAGCACTGCGGAGGCGCACGCCGAAGCAGCGGGCAGCGAGAACCGGATCCGCGCAGCGGGGCGCTACCTGCGGTAGCGCCAAACCGACAGCACTATGATCTCGCCGTCGCGTCATACCGCAACACGAGCGGTCCGGCCAGGGGGCGGGGGAGAGAGACGAAAGTGGTGCAGACAGTGTGGAGCAGGCGTGGGAGACGGCCGAGGCACGGGGTCCAGTGGCGGAGGTACCTGCGCTGGGCCGCGGTGCTCGCACTCGTCGCCTCGGCCTGCACCTCCGGTGACAACGACGAGGACGCCAACGAGGCGCAGCCCGATGTAGCCGACCTCGAACCGATCATCGATCCCGCAGCCGAGGAGATCACCGGCCCCCAGCCCATCGACTGTGAGCAGTGGCGCTACGAGCAGGTCGATACCGCGGCCATGCCGCCCGACTACGCCGCGCTGCTCGCCGAAGGCAGCGAGGACGTGTTCAAGTACACCAGCGCCCGCTCGGAGGGCCTGGCTGATTCGCCACAGAACCAGTGCGGCCAGATGGGACCGGCGACAGACCTGGCGTGGGAGCTGACCCAGGGAACGCCCGAGGTGCTGATAGCAGTGCTCGACTCCGGCATCGAATGGCGGGACCCCGACGCCATGGCCGATCTCCGCCTCGGCGCCTACCTGAACACCGGCGAGCTCCCGCCACCGGAGGGCTCCGACGAGCACGACGCCAACGGCGACGGCCTGGTCGACATCTCGGACTACGAGGGCGACAGCCGCGTCGAGGATCTCAACCGCAACGACGTGATCGACCCCGAGGACCTGATCCTCGACCCCGACTTCTCCGACGGGACCGACGACGACGAGAACGGCTACGTCGACGACATCTCCGGCTGGGACTTCCTCTACGGCGACAACAACCCTCTCGACGAGGTCAGCTACGGCCACGGCACCGGCGAGGCACGCGACTCCACCGCCGCCCCCGACGGAGGAGGCGCGTTCGGCACCTGCCCCCGCTGCCGCCACCTCCCGGTGAGGGTCTCCGATTCGTTCATCGCCGACTCGGGACGCTTCGCCGCCGGGGTCGTCTTCGCCGTCGACTCCGGCGCCGATGTCGTGCAGGAGGCCCTGGGCGCCCTCAACAACGTGCCCCAGGCCCAGCAGGCGATCGACGTCGCCTACGACAACGGGATCCCCGTCGTGGCGTCCATGGCAGACGAGCAGTCCCGCCACCCCAACCTGCCCGCCGCCCTCGCCCACACGATGCCGGTCAACTCGATCCAGTCATCCGCCGACGCCCTCCCGCTGCTGTCGGAGAACTACTTCGGCCTCAACGGCTGCACCAACCACGGTGCCTACACCTGGGTGTCGGTCCCCTCCGAGTCCTGCTCCTCGGAGGCCACGGGCCTGGCCGCGGGGATGATGGGCCTGATCCAATCGGCGGCGCGAGAGGCCGAGGTCCTCCCCCACCCCGCCCTCGGAGACGTCGGCGAGGACGACAACGTGCTGTCAGCCAACGAGGCCTACCAGATCGTCCAGATGACCGCCGACGACATCGACTTCTCCACACCAAACGAGGTAGACCCGGCCGACAACTTCGCCGCCGGCGGGACCGGTCCGACCGAGACGACCCGATTCCCCACCGCCGAGGGCTGGGACCAGACGCACGGTTACGGACGCATCAACGCCTACGAGGCGGTACGAGCCGTCATGGCCCGCTCCATCCCGCCCGAAGCCGACCTGGCCGGTCCCCGCAACCTCGAGGTCCTGCCGACCAGCGGAGAGCTCACCGTCACCGGCTATGTCGCCGCGCTCCGGGCCGACAGCTACGACTACCGGGTCGAGTGGGCCGTCGGCGCCCAGCCGCCGGGCCACCCGGACGAAGACAAGTGGACCAGCGTCGCCGAAGGCAGCGGTGAGACCGCGCCGATCGACGGCGAGCTGGCGACGGTCGATCTCGCCGAGGTGGCACAGGCACTGCCCGGCAACGGTGAAGGGGTGCCCCGCAACGACGACGGGACACCTGACGTGGACCGCTACAGCGTCCGGATCCGCGTGACGGTGAGCGACGACGTCGGGCGCACCGCCTACGCCCAGAGACAGGTCTTCGTCCACGACGACCCGGACCTGCTGGAGGGCTTCCCCCTCGACGTGGCAGGCGCGGGGACCTCCAGCCCCGTCTTCGCCGACCTCGACGGCGACGGCAGCGACGAGCTGGTGCTGGCCACCGACGACGGCAGCCTCCACGCCTACCGGCCGGGCGGCGAGGAGCTGGAAGGCTGGCCCCAGCGAGGGGTGGACGCGTTCTACTGGCCCGAGGAGTCACCGGCGGTCGCCGAGTACTCGCTGGAGCAGCCCGCTTCCGCCTTTCTCGTCGGCGCGCCGGCCATCGCCGACCTCGACGGCGACGGCGACCTGGAGGTGGCGGTGACGGACTACGACGGAAACATCCAGGTGTTCGAACACGACGGCACCCGCCGCGAGGGCTGGGAGCTCGTCGAAGATGACGGCCGGCTCCGTTCACCGGCTCACACCAACCCGCTGTTCTCCGAGCAGGGTCACCAGGACGAGCTCAACCGCACCAAGCCCGGCTTCGCGTCCCCCCCAGTTGCGGCCGACCTCGACGCCGACGGCGACCTCGAACTGGTCGCGGCGGCACTGGACCGCCACGTCTACGCCTTCCACGACGACGGCAGCGCCGTCGACGGCTTCCCCGTGCTCGTCGTGGATCCCGAACGCGTGGCAGGGGTCGATCCCGTCAGCCACCAAGTCGATTTCAACGACGTGCCCGAGGCGCAGATCGGTGGCGAGCTGATAGCGACACCGGCGGTCGGCGATCTCGACGGCGACGGACGGCCCGAGATCGTCGTCGGGGCGCAGGAGGAGTACGTAGAGCCGGTCAACGCCGACCCGTCGGTCGGGCTCGGTGACGAAAGCGGGAACTCCCGCGTCTACGCCATCCGCCCCGACGGGACAGCCGTCGACGACAGCGCCCATCTCGACACCGTGCACCCCCACGACCACGCTTACGTCCAGGGTTGGCCGGTACCGGTGGCCATGCTCCTGCTCGACATCCTGCCCAGCATCGGAGACGGGGTGAGCGCTCAGGCGGCCATCGGCGACGTGGACGGTGACGGCGAGCCCGAGGTGGTGGTGGCATCAGCGGTCGGACCGCTGTACGTGCTGGACGGGGACGGCCGCAGCTCGTTCTCGCCCGACCGGTCCGGGCCGCTCCAAGCCGGCGCCTGGGTGGTCGACCCCGAAGCCATGGTCGCCGGGTTCAGCGGCGCCGCGGTCGCCGATCTCGACGGCGACGGGGTACCCGATTACACCGCGCCGGCTCTGGGCCTGGCGCGCGCGCTCGACATCAGCCTCCCCGACTCCCAGCCGAACGCCTACTCGTACCTGGTCGCCTACAGCGGCCGGGCACCCGAGACGCTGGCCGGCTGGCCCCAGATCACCTCGGACATGGCGTTCTTCGTCACACCCGCGGTCGCCGACATCGACGCCGACGGCTCCAACGACGTCATAGCCGGCAACGGCATCTACCTGCTTGACGCCTACAGCCCTGACGGAACGCCCGTCGGGGACTGGCCCAAGCTCACCGGTGGCTGGGTCGTGGGCACCCCAGGCCTGGGCGACTGGGACGGCGACGGCACGGCCGAGTTGGCGATCGTCCGCCGGGACGGGCAGCTGATGGTCTGGCAGACCGACGCCGACGCATCGGCGCTGGCCGGATGGCCCCGCTTCGGCCACGACAGCCGCAACACCGGCAACTTCGAGGAGGATTCCGAACAGTGAGAGAAGCCCTGGAGGCTGCGCGGAGAGGTCAAGCTTCTCGCGGCAGGAGATCCGTCGCGGCCATGGCGATGGTGGCCATCGCCGCACTGCTGCTCGGATCGTGCTCCAGCGACGGCGACTCCGCCGACACGCCCACCACATCCGAACCCACCACGAGCACAGAACCGGAAGACGCCTCCACCACGACAGCCCCCGACAGCGGTGGCGAGACGCTCGACATCTTGGTGACCAACGACGATGGGGTCACCGCGCCGGGCATCGATGCCCTCGTCAACGCCCTCGAGGAGCTACCCGACGTCGACATCACGGTCGTGGCGCCACTCGAGAACCGCAGCGGGTCCTCCGACACCACCACCGAGGGACCGGTTGCCTACAGCGATGCCACCACGGTCAGCGGGCACGAGGCCACCGCGGTCGACGGCTTCCCGGCCGACTCGGTCAACGTCGCCATCGAGGAGATGGGGTTGGATCCCGATCTGGTGATCTCGGGCATCAACGCCGGCCAGAACCTGGGGCCCGTCAGCGAGATCTCGGGAACCGTGGGGGCGGCCCGCACCGCAGCAAGGCACGGCATCCCTGCCATCGCCACCAGCCAGGGCGAGGCCGAGGAGCCGGACTTCGAGTCGGGTGTGGAGCAGGTCCTGGCGTGGCTCGACGAGAACCGGGGGGCGATACTCGCCGGGGAACTCGACGCCCCTGACCCGGGTGGGCCGGCAGCGGTGTTCAACCTCAACATCCCGACCTGTGCCACCGGTGAGGTCAAGGACTACGTCGAGGTCGACCTCGCCTCCGATGCCGAAGGGGCGCTGACGCTGGAGGTCGATTGCACCGTCGAGGTAGCTGATCCCGACAACGACATCGAGGCGTTCAACAGCGGCTATGCCTCGCTGACCGTCCTGACCGCGACCTGACCCGACGGCTTGCTGTCGGGAGTCAGCGACGGCGCCTGATGGCCCACAGGACCAACACGACGGACAGCACCGCCGCCGCGATGAGCCACCGGCGGCGCGGGCGATGCGGGCGGGTTGCCGTGGTGGTCTCCACGTAGACCCGGGGGCCGGTACCGGCAGAGCCGTCCTCTCGGATGTCGATGACGACCGGGGCTACCTGCTGCGCTGTGTCGTCGCCTGTGTCGTCGCCTGTCTCGGGGTGCTCGACCTTGGCGACGATGGTGGGCGGGCTCATGGCCGCCGGCCTGGCCACGGCGCCGGTTTCGCCGGTCTCTGCAGGGTCGCCGAGCATCGCGTCGACCGCGGCCGGTGCGTCCTCGCCCGGCGCCGGACTGTGCCGCCTGCTCTTGGGATCGTAGGTGCCCATGGCTCACTCCCTAGCCGGTACGGAGGGCAGCGGGCCACTCGACACGGGCTCGGGCGAGGCGAAAGGACCCGCACCCGCCGCTCCGGCTGGGAACACGTCGGGAAGGTGCTGGAGCACTCGCTCGAACTCCCTGGCTGCCTCGGCCGCGCCGGAGCGGTTGACGCCATGGATCGGGATCGCCTGCGCCGCGGCCTCGGCGACCGCTGTACGGAGCCTGATGGGCGGCAGCACCAACTGCGGGTAGGTCTTCACCAGGTCGCTGTACCAGAAGCTGGCGTCCCGGGTCCGGCCGAGCCGGTTGATAACGATGCCACCGGTCGCCAAGGCGCCGCCCCGCCGCTGGCTGACCCGGCTGATGGTTCGCAGCACCTGTTCGACACCGTCGGAGGCCCACGCGGCGGGCTCGGTCACGACGAGGGCGTACCGGGCGGCGAAGAGCCCGTTGACGGTGAGCAGGCCGAGCGAGGGTGGGCAGTCGATGATCACCGCGTCGTACTGGTGCTCGAGTCCTTTCATGGCCATCGCCAAGCGATCCTGCGCACCGATCGGATCGTTGGCGAGTTGCGGCTCGCGCCCTGCCAGCAGCGGTGAGCTCGGCGCCACGTCGGGCATGCACGGCAGGATCTCGTCGGGCCAACCAGCGGGCCGCACGACCTCGGCCAGCACACCGTCGGCGTCGGACTCCAGAGCCCGGTCGACGGTGGTCAGTGGATCCCACACCGCCATGCCGCTGGTTGCGTTGGCCTGGGGATCGAGGTCGACGACGAGAACCCGCTGCGAAGCGGCGGCTGCGGCGGAAGCCAGCCCTAGCGCCACGGTGGTCTTGCCGACTCCGCCCTTCTGGTTGACGACGGCGACTACCGGCATGCCACGACACTACTCGCTGTGGGCCTGCGTTGGACGCACAGCGGGATGCTGTCTGGCTGGAGCGTCTCAGCGATCCGCCTCATCGCCCGGGCTGAGCGCGTCGAACATCGCGATGAGGAGATCCTGCATCTGGTCCTGGCTGCAACGGGGCATCTCGATGGCCTTGGCCACGATCCCGCCGAAGGTGACCGCCAGGAAGAACGTCCGCAGGGCATCCTCGGAGACGTCGAGCCTCACCCTCCCGGTGGCACGGAACCGGGCTATCTGGCCGTCGATCATGTCGACGAGCCCGCTGAAGGCCTGCCCCATCAGCTCCTTGGCCTCCCGGTCGCGGGCCGCGGTGGCGAGCGCCTCGAGGAGCAAGCGGTCGATCACCTGCGGCTCCTCGCACAGGTGCTGGGCGGTGACCAGCGAGACCATGCGCTCCTCGTCCTGCGCCCGGGTCAGGGTCTGCATGAGACGGCTCAGGTGCCGCTCACCCTCGCGAGCCATCGCCTCGGCCAGCAGCGCGGTGCGGCTGTCGAAGTACGAGTACATCGTCCCGGCGGTGTAGCCGGCACGACGGGCGATGTCGACCACCCGAGTCCCACCGTGGCCCTTCTCCAGGAACACCTCGACGGCGGCGTTGATCAGCTTGTCACGCGTGTCCTCCTCGGCGGGCGCCGGCTCCGGAGATCCCGGGCTCGCCGGTACCGCGTCCGGTGCGCCACCGACGGGTGAACCGGGCGCTGGAGGCTCCGGCGTCGCTGGGCTTTCGGCCATACCGCGAGCACCATCGACGGGTCCCTCTTCCACAGTGCCGATGCTACCGCCGGACGCTGGAAGCCGACCTCACGTCCGGGCTGCCCGAGTCTCGTCGTATCCGGCACTGAGAGGTCGACCTCAGCCGGCGTCGGTCTCCCGCTCGCCGCGGTAGAGGTCGGGCTCGATGTAGATCAGCGTCGCCGCCGGCACGGCAGCCCGCACCGCGGCTTCGGCCCGGTCGATGGCAGCCGCCGTCTCCCGCACGTCCATGTCCGGCGCGAACTCGAGCTTGGCGGCGACCAGGATCTCGTCGGGCCCGATGTGCTGCGTTCGCTTGTGGATGATCCGGCGGACGCCTTCGGTCCCGCTGAGAGCCTGACGGATGGCCAAGCGGTCCTTGGCCGTGGCCGACTCGCCGATGAGCAGGCTCTTCATCTCGATGGCGAGCACGACGGCGATCACCCCGAGCAGCACGCCGATGAGCAGGGTCCCGAAGCCGTCCCAGACCGGGTCTTCGGTCAGGCGGCTCAGCACGACCGCGACCATGGCGAGCACCAGGCCGATCAGCGCACCGAAGTCCTCGAGGACGACGACGGGCAGCTCCGGCGAGCGGGAGTGACGGATGAACTCGACCCATCCGCGCTCGCCGCGGACCAGATTGGCCTCCCTGGTGGCGGTCAGGAACGAACCGCTCTCGAAGACGATGCCCACGACGAGGATGATGATGGCGACGTAGACCGACTCGATCTCGTGCGGATGGCGGATCTTCTCGATTCCCTCGAAGATCGCGAACGCCGACCCGAGGAAGAACAAGACGATGGCGACGACGAAGGACCAGAAGTACCGCTCGCGCCCGTAGCCGAACTGATGGATGTCGGTGGCGTCCTTGCGCGACCGTCGGTGCCCGAGCATCAGCAATCCCTGGTTCGACGTGTCGGCGACCGAGTGGATGCTCTCGGCGAGCATCGAAGAGGAGCTGGTGACCAGGAAGCCGGCGAACTTGGCGACCGCGATGCCCAGGTTGGCCAGAAAGGCCGCGACGATCGCCCTCATCCCTCCACCGGCTGCCATCGCGCTCCTCTCGATCGTCGGCCCGGTCACCCGGCAGGGCCGCGCGGCGTGAAAGGGTAGCTGGCCGCCCGGCGTGGGGCCCGGTCATCGGAGAGCAAAGTCGTGGGAACTGTGAGACACTGGCGGAGAACCACAACGCGGGAGCCCCCTACGAGGGGCTGAGAGGACGCCCCACGGCGTCGACCGCCTGAACCTGCCCCGGGTAATGCCGGCGAAGGGAGTTGCCATGGCCACCGATGCCCGCCGCAAGGTGTACCAGCGAGGTGAGCGCCCCGGTGTGCGGGTGCCCTTCACCGAGGTCAGCCTCCATGACTCGCCGGGCAGGCTCGGGCCGGAGCCCAACCCGCCCGTCCGCCTGTACGACACCAGCGGCCCGGGAAGTGACCCGCTCGAGGGCCTCCCGGCACTACGGCTCGCCTGGATCCGCGCGCGAGGTGACGTGACCGAGACCAAGGGTCGGCCCGTGCAATCCCGAGACGACGGTCGCAGTGCGCTGCGGCGAGGCCACACCGAGCGATTCAGGGGACCGAGCCGGCCGGCTCTCCGCGGCAGGCCCGGCCGTCCCGTCACCCAGCTCGCCTACGCCCGGAGGGGGATGATCACCCCCGAGATGGACTTCGTCGCCATCCGGGAAGGGTTGGACGCAGAGCTGGTGCGTTCCGAGGTGGCGAGCGGGCGCGCCATCATCCCCGCCAACGTGAACCACCCGGAGAGCGAGCCGATGATCATCGGTCGCAGCTTCCTCACCAAGGTCAACGCGAACATCGGCAACTCCGCGGTGAGCTCTTCGGTCGCCGAGGAGGTCGAGAAGCTCTCGTGGGCCATCCGCTGGGGTGCCGACACGGCCATGGACCTGTCGACCGGCCCCGACATCCACACCACCCGCGAGTGGATCATCCGCAACTCGCCGGTGCCTGTCGGGACGGTGCCGATCTATCAGGCGCTCGAGAAGGTCAACGGTGTGCCCGAAGACCTGACGTGGGAGCTGTACCGGGACACGATCATCGAGCAGGCCGAACAGGGCGTCGACTACATGACGGTCCATGCGGGAGTCCTCCTGCGGTACGTTCCCCTGACAGCCGAGCGGGTGACCGGGATCGTGAGCCGGGGAGGATCGATCCTCGCTGCCTGGTGCCTGGCGCATCACGAGGAGAACTTCCTCTACACCAACTTCGCCGAGCTCTGCGACATCTTCGCCTCCTACGACGTCGCCTTCTCTTTGGGCGACGGCCTCCGGCCGGGGTCGATCGCCGACGCCAACGACGAAGCCCAGCTCGGCGAGCTGGCCACGCTCGGCGAGCTCACCAGGATCGCCTGGAGCCGCGACGTGCAGGTGATGATCGAAGGACCGGGCCACGTACCGCTCGACAAGATCAAAGAGAACGTCGACCTCGAACTGGACTGGTGCCACGAGGCGCCCTTCTACACGCTGGGTCCCCTCACCACCGACGTGGCCCCCGGCTACGACCACATCACGTCGGCCATCGGCGCAGCCAACATCGCCTGGTACGGCACGGCGATGCTGTGCTACGTGACGCCCAAGGAGCACCTCGGCCTGCCGAACCGCGAGGACGTCAAAGAAGGCGTCATCGCCTACAAGATCGCCGCCCATGCGGCCGACCTCGCCAAGGGCCACCCCCGGGCCCAGCAATGGGACGACGCCCTCTCCAAGGCCAGGTTCGAGTTCCGCTGGGAGGACCAGTTCAACCTCTCCCTCGACCCCGAACGGGCGCGCGCCTACCACGACGAGACGCTCCCCGCAGAGCCGGCCAAGACCGCACACTTCTGTTCCATGTGCGGCCCCAAGTTCTGCTCCATGCGCATCTCCCAGGACGTCCGCGACTACGCGAGGGACCACGGGCTGGCGCTCGATCAGGCCGTCGAGCTGGGCATGAAGGAGAAGGCCGGCGAGTTCGTAGCCGCAGGCGCCGAGCTCTACCAGGCCCCCGAAGGGCTGAAGGATCGACGGATCTCGTCATGAGCATGCCCCCGCTGGGCCGCCTCCATGTCATCGTCAACCCCTCTCCCACCGATGACGGACTCGATCTGGCCAAGTCCGTGCTCGACGCGGGCGCGCCCCTGTTGCAGGTCAGGGTCAAGGACGTGGACGACAGGGAGCGGTTGCGGCTCACCGACGCGGTCACCGGTCTCTGCCGGGCCTACGGGGCCACCTCCATCGTCAACGACCGGGCTGACCTCGCCCTCGCCTGTCATGCCGACGGTGTGCACGGAGGCGAGACCGACCTGCCGGTCCAAGCCCTCCGGACGGTGGTCGGTCCCGACAAGCTGGTGGGTGGCACCGCCCGCGACCCGTTCACGGCCCGGGCACTGGAGGAACAGGGTGCCGACTACATCGGTGTGGGACCCGTGTTCGCCACCCGGAGCAAGACGAGCCTACCCGCCCCCCTGGGGAGCGGTGTGCTGCACGAGGTCGTCCTCGCGGTCGACATCCCGGTGATCGCCATCTCGGGAATCACGCCCGAGCGGGTGGGCGAGGTCATGTCCGTCGGCGCGCACGGCGTGGCGGTCATCGGAGCCATCGCCGACGCCGACGATCCTGGCCGGGCGACCGTCGAGCTCCTGGCGGCCCTGGAGGAATGGCCGTGAGCGGGGAGGTCATCATCGTCGGGGGTGGCATCATCGGACTGGCTTCGGCGTGGAGGTGCCTGCAGGCCGGCCTCACGGTGACGGTGTTCGACCCCGACCCGACGCGAGCTGCCGCCTTCGCCGCAGCGGGGATGCTCACGCCCGTCACCGAGGCCTACTGGGGCGAGGAGGACCTGATCGCAGTATCGACCGCATCGATGCGGAGATACGCGGGATTCGTGGCGGAGCTCGAAGCGGTCACCGGACTAGACGTCGACCTGCGAACGTCGGGTGTTCTCGTCGTGGCCTTCGACAACGACGACCTGGAGGTGATCGAGGACCTGTTCAGGCTGCACGAGTCGTGTGGCCTGCCGAGCCGGCGCCTCCGTGGCCGCGAGTGCCGAGCTGTCGAGCCCCTGCTGACGCCCACCACCCGCGGTGGGGTGCTGGCGCCCGACGACGGCAGCGTCAACCCGCGACGCGTGCTCGGCGCCCTGAGCCGGGCGGTCGAGCTCTCGGGCGGCTCGCTGGTCTGTCAGCAGGTACGGGAGCTGCGCATCCAGGGCGACCGGGTCGAGGGTGTCTTGACCGACGACGGCGTAGCCCACGGTGCCGACGTCGTGGTGCTCACCGCCGGCGCCTGGACACCGCTGGTGAGAGGTGTCCCCGAAGCCGACCGGCCGCCGGTCCGCCCGGTGAAGGGGCAGATCCTGCGCATGACGAGCCGGCTCCACAGCCATCACCCCGGGATCACCGTGCGGGGGTTCGTACGGGGCTCGCACGTCTACATCGTCCCCCGCTCCGACAGCGAGGTCGTGATAGGGGCCACCAGCGAGGAGCGGGGCTTCTCCCGGCAGGTCACCGGTTGGGGTGTCAACGAGCTGTTGCGCGACGCCCTGACGCTGATACCAGGCCTGGGCGAGTCCGAGCTGACCGAGTGCCGCGCGGGGCTGCGTCCGGGTACGCCCGACAACGGACCCGTGGTCGGTTGGGGTAGGACCGAGGGCCTCTATCTCGCCACCGGCCACTTCCGTCACGGTGTCCTGCTGGCGCCCATCACGGCCGAGGCGGTCGCGGCTGACCTGGCGGGGCGGCCGGCACCCGCAGAGATCGGGGCGTTCAGGCCCGGCCGTTTCGTGGGGGAGTTCGTACCGTGAAGGTGTTCGTGAACGGCGACCTGCACGAGCGCTCCGAGGCCGAGACCGTCGAGATGCTGGTGGATGCCGTGACGGATTCTCCCCGTGGCATAGCGGTGGCCGTCAACGGTGAGGTCGTCCCCCGCAGCGAGTGGGGCGACACGACCCTGCTCGAACACGATCGGGTCGAGGTCCTCGGGGCCAGCCAGGGAGGCTGAGGAACGTGGCCGACGACCTGTTGACCCTCGCCGACCAGGAGTTCACCAGCCGCCTGATCGCCGGAACCGGCGGAGCGCCGAACCTGGGCGTGCTCGAGGAGGCCCTGCGGGCAGCGGGCAGCGAGATGGTCACCGTCGCGCTGCGACGGGTCGACCCGGGAACGAGCGGAACCGTCTTGGACGTGGTTGAGCGCCTCGGAGCCCGCCTGCTCCCCAACACCGCCGGGTGCTTCACCGGCTCGGAGGCAGTGACGATGGCCCGCCTGGCCCGCGAAGCCTTCGAGACCGACTGGGTGAAGCTCGAGGTCATCGCCGACGAGGTCACGCTCCTGCCCGACCCGGTCGAGTTGGTGGAGGCGGCCGAGACGCTCGTCGACGACGGCTTCGTCGTCCTTCCCTACACCAACGACGACCCCGTGCTGGCCCGCCGGCTGGAGGACCTCGGTTGCGCAGCCGTGATGCCTCTGGGTGCGCCGATCGGAAGCGGGCTCGGCATCAGGAACCCACACAACATCGAGATGATCGTGGACCGGGCCGGTGTACCCGTCGTGCTCGACGCAGGGATCGGGACTGCCTCCGATGCCACCTTGGCCATGGAGCTGGGCTGTGACGCCGTTCTCGTCGCGTCAGCCATCACCCGGGCCCACGATCCGGTCGCCATGGCAACGGCCATGCGTCACGCCGTCGAGGCCGGACGCCTCGCCCGCCGGGCCGGGCGCATGACCCGCCGCTTCTACGCCCAGGAATCCACCAGCTTCGAGGGGGTGCCGGAGCTGCGGGCCGATGAGACGTGACGCGCTCCCTCCGGTTCTGGTGCTCACCGATCGGCTGGCGGCCCGGCGGGCCGGGCGCAGCCTTACCGAGGTCGTCGAGGCGCTGCGCGGCTCACCGGCGCTGCTCGTCTACCGCGAGAAGGACCTCGAACCCGACGCCCGACGAGAGCTCGGGTCAGAGGTGATGGGGTGTGCCGGCGAGCTGGGCGTCGTCGTCGCCTCCGACCTGCACCTGGCGCTGGAGCTCGGGGCCCTCGGCGTGCACTTGTCCGCTACCGACCCGCGGCCGAGCTCGAGGGGCCTGATCGTGGGTCGCTCGTGTCACGATCGAGGCGAGCTGGCGGCGGCCCGGTGCGACTACGCGACCCTCTCCCCCGTGCATCCGACCTCGTCCAAGCCGGGCTACGGCCCGACGCTGGGGATCGATGGCCTCACAGCGGTGATGGCAGGGTTCCCCGGTCGCGGTCGGCTGCCGGTGTTCGCCCTCGGTGGGATAGCTGCCGGAGACGCGGGGCCCTGCGTCGGCGCCGGGGCGTTCGGGGTGGCGGTGATGGGTTCAGCCATGACCGCACCAGAACCGCGGGCTCTCGTCGAGCAACTGGCGGCGGAGGTGCTGGCAGCGAGGACGAGCGAGGAGGTCCCCGGATGAGCGGGGTCGACCCACCCGTGGCGTTGACGATCGCGGGCTCGGACTCTTCGGGCGGAGCGGGGATCCAGGCCGACCTGGCGACCTTCGCCGCCCACGGGGTCCACGGGACTTCCGCCATAACAGCGGTGACCGCCCAGAACACCGAGGGGGTTCACGGGGTGAGCCACCTGCCGGTGGAGTTCGTGGCGGCACAGATGGACGCGGTCCTCACAGATCTGGGGGTGGACGCTGTCAAGACCGGGATGTTGGGTTCGGCAGCCGTGATCGAACTGGTAGCCGAGACCGCCCGTCGCGGAGCGCTCCCCAACCTGGTGGTCGATCCGGTGCTGGTCGCGACCAGCGGCGACCGCCTGCTCGACAGCGGTTCCGAGCGCAGCTACCTGGACCTGCTCCGCGAGGCGCAGGTGATCACCCCCAACCTCTGGGAGGCGGGTGTGCTCCTGGGTCGCGACCTCGCCACGGTCGACGACATACGGCGGGCGGCAGCCGAACTGGCCGGGCTGTGCCCCGGCTACGTCGTCGTGACGGGTGGTCATCTGGTGGGGGCGGCGATCGACGTGGTCATCCACGGGCAGGATCTGCGGGAGCTTCCCGCCGCGCGGATCGCCACCTCCAACAACCACGGCTCGGGGTGCACCTTCGCCTCGGCGGTCGCCGCCCGCCTGGCTCGGGGTGTCGACGTCGACGAGGCGGTGGACGGGGCCAAGGAGTTCGTGCGCTGCCGGCTCCGGCGGTCCGCAGCCTGGCAGCTCGGTCGTGGCAACGGCCCGGTCGCCCACCTCTGCCCCGACGACTGGGGTGATGAGGGCCGATCTTTGGGGCTACGCTCGAATAGCTGACGACCCGTCAGCTTTCGTGGATCGGCTGCCGGCGCGACCGGCACGACCATGGGCAGAGGAGACTGGCAGCAATGGCGATCGTGACTCCCGGAGAGACCACCGCCGACGGCCGCCGGACGCTGAGGCTGGCCAGCCCGGCGACCCTCGAACCCATCGGCGAGATCGAGTGCGCCACCGAGGCCGATGTCACAGCCGCGGTCCGAGCCGCCAGGGAGGCCCAGCCCGCCTGGTCCGCGCTGAGCTTCGACGAGCGGGCCCGCTACATGGACCGCGCCCGCAAGGTGCTCATCGAAAGACAGGAGGAGGTCATCGAGACGGTGCTCGCCGAATCGGGCAAGGCGCGCGCCGAGGCGATCAACATGGACATCTTCGCCGGCTGCGACAGCCTCTGCTACTACGCCAAGAACGCCGAGCGCTTCCTACGCCCGCAGCACAAGAGACCGCACGGCATGATGCGGTTCCTCAAGAAGGTCACCGTCTTCTACCAACCCTTGGGCGTGGTCGGGGTGATAACCCCGTGGAACGGCCCGTTCATCCTCACCCTCAACGCCGGCGTCCAGGCACTGATGGCGGGCAACACGGTGGTGGCCAAGCCCTCGGAGGTGACGCCGTTCGGTGGAGCCAAGGTGCGCGATCTCTTCGACGCCGCCGGGCTGCCTGACGGTGTGTTCAACCTGGTGGAAGGCGACGGCGAGACCGGGGCCGCTCTCGTCGAGGCCGGTGTCGACAAGATCCACTTCACCGGCAGCGTCCGGACCGGCCGCAAGATCGCCGAGGCCTGTGGACGCCGGCTCATACCGTGCACCCTCGAACTCGGGGGCAAGGACCCCACGATCGTCACCTCCGATGTGGACATCCCGACGGCGGCCGCCGGGACCGTCGCCGCCTCCTTCATGAACACGGGTCAGTTCTGCTGCGGCTCCGAGCGTGTCTACGTGATGTCAGACATCGCCGAGGAGTTCACCGACGAGGTAGTCAGGCTGGTTGCTGCCATGCGCCAGGCCGATCACGGCGAGTTCGACGTGGGCGCCATCTTCTGGGACAAACAGCTCGAGATCATCGAGGATCACCTCAACGACGCGGTGTCCAAGGGCGCGAAGGTGCTGACCGGCGGCGGTCGGAACCCCGACCTGAAGGGGCTCTACATCGAGCCGACCGTTATCACCGACGTGGACCACAGCATGAAGATCATGACCGAGGAGACCTTCGGGCCGATCATCCCCATCGTGCCCGTCGAGAGCGAGGAGGAGGCCATCCGCCTCGCCAACGACACCACCTACGGCCTCAGCTCGACCGTGTGGTGCAACGACGAGGCCCGAGGGGTGGAGATAGCGCGGCGCATCCAGGCAGGCAGCACCTGCGTGAACGACATGGCTGTGACCTACGGCATCCCCGAGGCCCCCTTCGGGGGCCGCAAGGACTCCGGCATCGGCCAAGCCAACGGTGAGGTCGGGGTCAGGGGCTTTTGCCATCCCCAGCCGGTGATAGTCGACCGGTTCAAGGGGAAGCAGACCGCACAGACCTATCCCTACAGCTCCAAGAACGACAAGCTGACCCAGCGCATCATCAAGATCCTGTGGGGCACCCCCATCGGCCGTTGGCTCTCGTGAGGGGCCCGCTACCTGCGTCGGGCGCGTCCGGTGGATCCGACTCGGGTGAACGGTGATGCCGGAGCTACCCGAGGTGGAGACCATCCGCCGCCAGCTCTCCCCGCTCGTGGTGGGCCGAACGGTGAGCTACGCATGGGCGCAGCGCTCACCGAAGTTCTCCCAGGCCACTGGCACCGTGGGCGCGACCTTCGGACCCATCCGGCGACGCGGCAAGTACCTGCTGTTCGGCATCACCGGCGGGCGGGAGCTGGTGATCCACCTCGGGATGACCGGCAACCTCGAACCCGGCGGCGAGGACCGTCCTCATGTGCGGGCGTGGTGGCGCCTCGACGACAGCACCACGATCTCGTTCCGCGACGTCCGCCAGTTCGGTCGCGTCGGGGTGGTCGGTGCGGGCGACTACGTCGCCTACCCCACCCTCGCGTCGCTGGGTCCCGAGCCCTTCGACGCGGGTTTCACGCCGGACTCGCTCTACCGGGCTGTCAACGACAGCGTGATGCGGGTCAAGACCCAGCTGCTCCACCAAAGGGTCGTGGCCGGTCTCGGCAACATCTACACCGACGAGGCGCTGTGGGCGGCAGGGGTCAACCCGTGGCGGCGCCGGATCACGCGGCAGGAGGCCCACCGGCTGCACGCGGCCGTCAAAGAGGCACTCAGTGCCGGTCTCGCCCATGGCGGCACGACCTTGCGCGACTACCGCGACGCCGGCGGGCGCGAGGGGGAGCACCAGCACCATCTGCGCTGCTACGGGCGGGCCGGGCTCCCCTGCGAGGCGTGTGGCAGGCCCCTCATCCGCCGGGTGATCGACGGGCGCTCCTCGACCTACTGCCCGGCCTGCCAGCCGTCACGCTGACCCCGATCGGCCACACGGTCGCCCGCTTGCGGCCTGGCCGGCCTCAGTCGACCGCCAAGCGCTGGTCCACGAAGGCGGTGATGTCGGAGAACGCGTGGTCCGAGCCCCGGGTCCAGGGCAGGACGATCTCGAAGACGTGGAACAGGTCGGGCGCGTCGAAGAACCACACGTCGCCCCCCGCGTCACGGACCCGTTTGACGAAGGCCTTTATCTGGTCGGCGAACATCTCCTCGTCGCCCGCGGTCACCAGCAGCGGCGGGAAGCTCCGGGGGTCGGCGTAGATGGGCGACACCAGCGGATCGTGAGGGTCGATGCCGTGAAGGTAGGGGTCGACCGGGATGTGGTCCGGGAGGATGTCGGTGGTGGCGTTGCCGGCGATTGACGGGCGTCGCATGGTGAGGTCGATCTCGGGTGAGAGCAGGATCCCGCCCGCGGGCTGCGCTTCGCCGTCCATCTTCAGCGAGACCAGGAACGAGGCGGCCAGACCACCGCCCCCCGAGTCTCCGGCGACGATGATGTCCTCAGGCTGGTACTTCTCCCGGACGGCGGAGTACACGAGCCGCACGTCGTCGAGCCCGGCGGGGAAGGGGAACTCGGGGGCCAGGCGATAGTCGGGCACGACCACCTCGCAACCGGTGTCGAGCGCCAGGCGGGTGACGAGGCCTCCGTACATCCGGGGGGTGGTCGCCACGTAGCCCCCGCCGTGGAAGTAGAGCACCACCCCGTTTCGCTCCCCGCCGCGGGGGCTGACCACGTCGCAGGGCACCCCGCTGAAGTCCACGCCGTGGTCGATGTTGACGAAGGGCCTGCGCCAGGGCAGCGGCAGCATCACACCGCTGATGTCGTCGATGACGACCTCGAGCGAGCGAAGCTGGGGAACGTCGCAGGTGGCGCTGTAGTTGAACATCCCCTTCAGGACCCGGCGGATGCCCTCTCGATAGAGGTTCACGGGGGGGCTGTTGGGGCCCTGCCAGGGGAGGTGGTCAGTGCTGCGCAGCAACTCGCGCCCGATCTCGCTGCCCAGGCCGCCGATCGCGGCGATCGTGCCCGCCAGGCCGGCCGTCTCGACATCGCAACGCTTTCCCATCACCATCGTCGCTTCACGCCCTCTCACCCATCGGAGATCTCGACCACTGCGCTGGTCAGGGTGCTGCGTGCCCTCTCGCCCTGCCGCGACCACACGATGAGCATGCGGTCGCCCACCCGGACCTGGGAGATCCCCTCGAAGGGGCGCCACTCGCCGTCGGCTCCCTGGCGGGTCGTGGGTGGCTGCTGGCCGAGCACGCGACGGATCCGCCCTCGGTCGAGATCGAGCTCATAGAGGCTGTTCGCCGTCCAGACCCGCATGACAAGAGAACTGTACCGAGACGGACCACCGACGGTGCACCACTGGTTCGCGGGGCGCCCGGGCCGGGCCCGGCGCAGGACCGACCCGGTGTCGCCGGGCTGAAGGCGAGCCGAAACGCAGCCTTTACCCGCCGTTTAGCCCCGCTGCGGTACACCTGTGCCCAGAGTACGGCTGATACTCCCATCCGCCGGTGAGTCGTGTGCTGGGTGCATACGGTGCAAGGAAGCGCAGCCTCGGCTCCCACGGCTCGTGACCCTCACTGGGCCGTTGAGCCCGGGTACCGCACGGGACAACCGTGCGGTACTCCGCTTTTCGGGGAGCTTTCGGGCGGCACCTCGACCACGGGGCCTGAGATCACAGAATGTGGTCAAAACCGCCACGTTGTGCGTCGATAGGATGACGTGCCCCCGGCCCGCCCGCGACGATTCGCTACCCGAGCACCTGCTGTGGTCCTGGCTCTGAGCGTGTTGGTGCTGACGTCGTGCGCCTCGCTGCTCGCCTCGGCGCCGGCCCCGCCCCCGGGGACCTCCGGAGAGCCGCCGGGGTCGCCCGCAGCCCCGGCGCACGGCGCCGGTTACGGCCTGCCCGAGGTGACCGGCACCGTCTACTACGTGTCGCCTGAGGGCAGCGACGCCTCGCCGGGAACCTTCGAAGAGCCGTTCCAGACCATCACCTTCGCGCTGAAGGCGCTCGAACCCGGAGACGGGTTGTTCCTCCGGGGCGGCACGTACGTCGAGCAGGTACGCAGTCCGGTGGTGTCCCCGGCCTCCGAGGCCACACCCATCGTCGTCACCGCATACCCCGGTGAACGCCCGATCATCAAAGGGCTCTTCTGGATCAAACAAGCCTCGCACTGGTACTTCGACGGGATCAACGTCACCTGGGACCCGGAGCGGAACCTGCCCAACGAGCACATGGTCAAGCTGATCGACGGCGAGGGCTGGGTGTTCCAGAACTCCGAGCTGTGGGACGCCCACTCCTTCGCCGCCCTCCTCATCTATGGCAGCGCCACGGACTGGACGGTGCGCGGCAACTACATCCACGACACCCACCCCACCAACGGCCTCAACCAGGACCACCTGATCTACGCCAACGTCAACGGTGCCGGCCTCATCGAGAACAACCTCCTCGTCGGCGCGGCAAACGGCCAAGGGGTCAAGGTCGGGTCTTACGAGCCGGAGGGCGGTGAGATCCACGACGTGACCATCCGGCGCAACACCATCGTCGCGGCGGTCGGCCCCGCGGGCGTGCAGCTCATCTGGGGTGCCTACGACACGGTCGTGGAGCAGAACATCATCGTCGGTGTCTATCAGGGGGCCGCCGGCATCGAGACCTGGGAGCTGTTCGGAACGGGCAACACGGCGGGGCAGAACGTGGTCTGGGACGCTGCGGCCGTTCTCGAACAGGCCGCGGGTCTCAGCGACACCGGCGGGAACGTGATGCTCGACCCGCTGCTCGACAGCCGCGGCCTGCCCGCCAACCCGCAGGCCCAGGGCCGCGGCTTCTACCCGGTGACGGGTGACGGGTGGTCGATCGCCGCCGACATCTTCCGGCCCACTTGAGCTGTCACATGGCGCTACCGCAGGTAGCGCGGGCTGCGCCATCCGGTTCTGGGGTACCCGCTACTGCGCCGCAGGCTCCCTCACATGGCGCTACCGCAGGTAGCGCGGGCTGCGCCATCCGGTTCTGGGGTACCCGCCGCTGCGCCGCAGGCTCCCTCACATGGCGCTACCGCAGGTAGCGCGGGCTGCGCCATCCGGTTCTGGGGTACCCGCTGCTGCGCCGCAGGCTCCCTCACA
>QEUP01000026.1 GCA_003577145.1 Acidobacteriota bacterium
CGCCACCGCATCAGCCAGCGGGTACAGCACCAGTTGGCTCGTGCCTCCCACCGGGCAGAGCAGGGCCTGCCGTAGTTCGGGCGCCAACTCCAGGATGGAGCGAACGAGCGGATTGTCGGGAGTGAGGTCGAGCGTGGAGAGCTGGTCGAGCAGCGCGCCGATGCCTTGCAGTTGCCAGCCGGCGGCCACTCCCCAGCCGTCCTCGTCGCCGCCGGGGAAGTACACCCGGCCGGGCTGGACGATGGGGCTGGCCATGACCAGGTCATCGACGGGTGCGTCAATCCTGCTCATCAGGTAGACCTTGGCGATGAGGGTTCCCTCGCTTTCGGCGACTATCGCCACCCTCCGCCCCGTCGATCGGTGGACGTGCTCGACCTGTGACTCGAGAAGTCGTACGAGGTCGGGCAGGGGCTGGTAGGTGTCGCGACCGTCGTATTGCATAGGCCGGCCGTGTTCGTCGAGACCGGCGTAAGAGAAGCGAAAGCCCATCTCGCCGTGGACCTGCGCGGCTCCCTCATCGGCCGGGTCGTATGCACTCCCGAACCCGCTGACGAGCAGCACCGGCGTCCGCTCAGAGGGCGCCCAGGGAACCGGCTCAGCGGCACCCACAGATCTCTCGGTAACCGCGAAGCCGATTGATGCCCCGATGATGATCGTCGCGAGCAGCGAGACGATCCCCGCGGGCGCGACCGGCGCGAAACTGCGGGCCGGTCGCTGCGCGAGGTGAGCGGGTCGGGGCCAAGGGTCACGACGGTCCCAGTGCAGGTGAGCACGACGAAGCTGAGCGCCGCCCAGCCCACCGTCTTGATGGCAGGCGCGGTCCGCCACCACGGTCCCCGGATCGGTCCGTGGTGGACGAACAGAGCGATGATCATCACCGCCGGGACCGCCACGAAGAAGGGCCACGAGACCGAAACCGCGGACATGCCGACAAGTAGTACGGCGAACGGCGAGAGCACGACCACACAGACCACGGTGAAGACCGCGGCGTAGCGGACCGTTCTCACCAGGGATGGTCGCTCGACTCCCTCGGGCAAGGCGAATCGCACGAGTCCCGTCGTGACCGCCGTGCGGAAAGCGACCAGCAATGCCAGCTCGAGTCCGAACGCCGGCCAGGACTGGTTGTAGACGAGCAGCCAGCGCAAGTCGTGGAAGGCGCCGAAGGGCGCGGCGGCGCTGACATGGGGCGCCAGCACCGCGCTGGAGGGCGGACCGACCAGCAACAGGATCGAGGCCTCGACCAGCGGCAGCCCGGCCGCGAGGAGCAGCAGACCCCGCCGATCCCTGAGCCTCGCGCCCTTTGCCGGCACGCTGTGACCCCCTCGCGTGACCTCCTTCAGGCTACCCGCGAGCAGCCGACGGCCCGTGGTCGAGGGCCCTCAGCGCCCCTCGAACTCGGGTGGGCGCTTCTCGATGAAGGCCTGCGTGCCCTCCCGGGCGTCAGCGGTGTGAGCCGACATCGTCGCCGCCACCGCCTCGTAGTCGAGCATCTCGTCGAGCGTGGAGGTGAGCGACTTGTGGATGAACCGCCGGGCGAGGTCGACCGCCACGCTCGGCCCGGCCGCCAGCTCCTTGGCGTAATGCAGGGCAGCGCTCAAAGCCTCCCCCTCGTCGACCAACTCGTCCACCAGGCCCTCCCGCAAGCACTCGTCCGCCTCGAGGATCCGCCCGGTCTCGACCATCATCAGCGCCGTCGACAGGCTCGTGATCCGCGGCAGGAAGTAGGTGATCCCGCAGTCCGGAGCGAACCCCAGGCGCACCATGGCCGCACTCATCCGCGTCGTCTTGTCGGCGAAGCGCCGATCGCAGGCCAGCGCGAAGGACAGCCCGGCTCCCATCGCCGGCCCGGCGATGGCCGCGATGACGGGCTTGTCGACCTCGACGATCATGCGGGTGAGCTCGGCGATCGGACCCGCGGGCGTCTTGCGCTGGTACCGCGCCAAAGAGACCTCCGACAGCCCCGGGATACCCCTGTCGCCGGAGCCGCTGAGCCAGGTGGCATCACCCCCGGAGCAAAAGCCCCTACCGGCGCCCGTCAAGACGATGACACGGACCTCGTCGCGGTGACGGAGATCCCGGAACAGCTCCACCAGGTCGTCTGCGAGCTCCCAGGTGATGGCGTTCAGGCGATCCGGGCGATTGAGCGTCACGACGCCCACGCCCGCATCGACATCGAACAGGTACTCCTTGTCCCGCTTCTCGGATTCCACTTCGTGCCTCTCTTGTTGGTCGTCCCTGTTGTCGCGACTGACGACGCGCGCCCCGTCAATCAGCTTGCAGCGCCGCGACGGTCTCGGCCACCCACGCCTCGTCGCGACGAAGCCGTGGGGGCAGATCGAGCAGGACCGTGTCGAACAGGCCACTGCACCGCTCGCGAACCCTCGACGCCAGCTCCTCACGAACTCCCACGATCGCCCAGGCGTCGAGCATCTCATCGCTGATGAGGCCGGGCATCTCCTTCCAGCGTCCCTCTCTGGACATCTCGTGGAGCTGCCTGGCGACACCTGACCAGCCGTGGAACTCGAGCACCGAGTGATACGTCGGTGTCGAGGAGTAGAACGCGATGTGCTGGCGTAGTTGCTGCTTCGCCTCCTCCACCCCGTCGGCGTCCTCGGCGATGGCGAGGAACGGTGCGCCGATCACCTCCACGTCCTCCGGCGCGCGACCGCCGGCGTTCGCCCCTGCTTCGACTGCCGGCAGGACCACCTGACGGGCGAACTCGAAGGTGGCGATCGGGTGGAGGCGCAACCCGTCGCAGAGCTCCCCGGACAGCCGGGCCATGTAGGGGTTCACCGCCGCGAGGTGGATGGGCACGTGGGGCTGATCGATCGGGCCCGGGTTGAAGAACGGGTTCATCAGCGTGAAGCGGTAGTGCTCACCCTCGTACGACGGCCTCGTGCCTTCCTGGAACGCGTTGAACATCGCCCTGAGGCACAGCACGTACTCGCGCAGGCGCGGACCTGGTGGTCCCGTCCAGGTGGAGGCGTATCGCCGCTCGACGTGGCTGCGCACCTGGGTGCCCAGTCCGAGCGCGAAGCGGCCAGCGGAGAGGTGCTGGAGATCCCATGCGAGCTGCGCGGTGACGAGCGGGCTCCGCGGGAAGGCGATAGCGACGTTGGTTGCCAGCTGGATGCGCCTCGTGTGCTCGGCCGCGAGCAGCAGCGGGAGGAACGGATCGTGGCCGGCCTCGGGCGCAGTGACCCCGTCGAAGCCCAGCTCCTCGGCCTTGCGCGCCGCGGCGGCGATGCCTGCGATGTCGACTGTCGCCTGCCCGTCCCCGGCGTATTGGGCCGTGTCGGGCCCCAGCATCACTGTCTGGACACGAAAGGCCATCCGATCCTCACCTCGACCGATGACTAACCACTTGGTAGGAATCCTACTGCTTGACTGTAGTAACTTGCCATCCAAGTGTCTGATCATTACCGTGGTTCGTAGGTTCGCTGTACGCAGAGCCACCCGGACTGGAACACGTTTCAACAGCCCCCGCTTCTGGGGAGCGGAGAGAGACCGGGGAGATACAGGTGACTGACTCGTATCAGGGAAGTGCCGTGCTCGTGACCGGCGCGGCGTCCGGAATCGGGCGAGCGACAGCAAAGCGCTTCGCTGCCGGAGGGGCGCGGCTGTGCTGCTTCGACATCGACGAGGCAGGGGCCGAGACCACTGCTGCTGCCATAAGGGAGCAAGGTGGCGACGCCTTCAGCTGTTGCGGAGACGTCAGCTCCGAGGTCGACACCAAGGCCACGGTCAGCGCTGCCCTCGAACGGTTCGGCCAACTCGACGTGCTGGCCAACGTGGCCGGTATCGGGCACTTCCGCCACACCGAGGAGGAATCCGCCGAGGAGTGGAACCGGATCCTCGGCGTCAACTTGACAGGCGCCTTCTTGATGGCCCGAGACGCCATCCCCGCACTGCTCGACACCCGCGGTGTCATCGTCAACGTCGCCTCGGTGGCAGGCCTGAGCGCCCACCCCTACGCCGCGGCGTACGGTGCCTCCAAAGGCGGGGTTGTCCTGTTGACCAAGACGCTCGCCCTCGAATACGCCTCACGGGGCCTGCGGGTCAACGCGGTCTGCCCCAGCGGGGTCGTCACGCCGATCCTCGATCAGTTCACGCGGCCTGACGAGGCCGAGGAGTCGCTGTTCATGCGCATCGTGGCGCCGAACTGCAATCTCATCGAGCCCGAGGAGATCGCCTGTGCCATCGAGTTCCTGGCGTCGCCGGAGATGCCCAACATGACCGGCGCCATCGTCGTGGTCGACGGCGGCGTCACTGTCTGACCGCACCCACCAAAGCGCCGAGCCGTAACCGACGACCAGGGCCGGCATGGATCCGAGCGACTCGGTTGAGGAAGCGGCCTTCGGCGAGGAGGCAACCGCCTTCCTGCAAGGGTACGCACCGCTCGTCTGCGACGAGGTCGGCCCTTCCGAGGACCGGGAACCGCTGCTCGAGGCCTTGCCCCGGTGGCAGCGAATCCTGCACGACCACGGGTGGGCAGCCATCACCTGGCCGGCCGAGCACGGCGGCAGGGGCCTCGGCCGCCTGATGCCCTTCGACCAGGTCTACGGCTCGTGACCGACCGAGCCACCCACCCGCTCGGTCCACCCACCCGCTCAGGCCGGTAAGCCCTCCGGGAAGTAGGTGTCGACGTAGCGCTGCATCGAGTTGGTGTAGCTGGCGGGGAAGGGCTGCTCGATGTCCTCGCACACGGCTCTGGCACCGATGTAGCCGGGGCCGCCGAGCACCATCCCACCCGGATAGGTGGAGGCCCCACAGACGTAGAGGCCTGCTATCGGGGTGCGCGTGGAGGAGCAGTCGGTGTTGGGTCGCATGTTGCCCATCTGCACCGGGTTGTAGTCGCCGTGCTTGATCGAGCCACGGACCATGCACGGGATGCGACGCTCGATGTCGCGAGGGTTCTCGACGGCCACGTCGATGACGCTTTCCCGGAACCCCTCGAACTGCGAGTCGAGCAGGCTTGTCACCTCCTCGATGACGTCGGCCTGGCGCCCGTCCCAGTCGAAGTCGTAGGGAGCAGGCATCTGGAAGAAGCAGGTGTGCTGTCCGTCCACCTGGCTCAACGCCGGGTCGAAGGCGGACTCACAGGTGAAATGGCCGGCGAACTTGGGGATCTCGCCTCCTTCGATGGCGTCGAGGAACTGCACGACGTCGTCGAAGTCCTCGAAGCCGAGGACCGTCGAGAAGGCGTCGCCCGAGAGGTTCCCGTCGGCGTTGCGCAACTCGGGCTTGCCCCGCACCGCGAAGAACACGCTGAGCAGCGACCACTTGTCCCAGGTCCAGTGCTCGGCCTGGGTACGCAGCTCCTTGGGTGTCGCCTCCTCGGGGAGGAGGCGCAGGAAGGTGCTCTGGGGATCCAGGCTCGACAGCACGGCTTTGCGGGCATGGATGCGCCTCCCGTCGGCAAGCCGGACACCGGCCGCCCGCGAGCCGTCCATCTCGATCGCCTCGACCTCGGCGCTGTCGAGGATCAGCCCGCCGTGCTCGAGGATCACGCGCGCGAACGAACTCGCCAGGCGATGTGATCCGCCGTAGCTGAAGGCCTTCTGCAGGCCTCGGTCCACCATAAGGGGGACCATGAAGCCCATCCCGCTCTCTTGCGGGGATATGCCCCACTGGCACGACGAGTAGAGGAGCGTCGCCAGAACGGAGTCGGGCAGCGGGTACTCCTGGAGGATCTCCGCGGCGCTCTGCTCGCTCATCTGGAGCATGTCCTGACCCACGGCGTCGCGGTCGAGGGCCTCCATGAGGTCGAGTGGTGCGCCAGGTGGGAGGTAGGTTGCCGGGCCGAGGACGCCGTCGACGACCTTGCGGAAGCGGGTGGCCATCGCGCCGAAGGTCTCGGCATCGCGCAGCGAGCTCCTGGCCATCGAATCCCTGGAGTCCTCGAGGGCGCGGCAGAGCAACACGTCGTCACCGTTGATGCGCCCCCGCAACTGGATGCTCGGCTTGTGGAAGCGCAGGCCCCGGCCACCCAGGTCGAAATCCTGCAGCGCCGGCATGTAGTCGGTCATGAAGTGGTAGCTGGCGTGGGTGTTCACGTAATGGCCGGGGAAGAGGACCTCCTCGGTGGCCAGGCCTCCGCCGATCTCGTAGCGCCGCTCCAGCACGACGACGTCGAGGCCGGCTGCCGCGAGGTACATGGCGGCTATCAGGCCGTTCGGCCCGGCGCCTATGACCACCGCGTCCGTCTCGTGTTCGTGGGGGAACTCGATGCCCTCGAGGGGGTTCCCGCCGATCGTCGGGTTCACTGACTCGCTCATCGGGTACCTCCCTCGGCATCGCTGACGTGCCATTTGGACCGGTACCACCACTCCGGCGTCGTCGAGCCGATCTCGTCGTAGTCCTCTTCGAGGATGTGCATCAGGTTGTAGGGCACCGCCAGCAGGCAGAGGCCACCCGGATACGACGTCTGGTGGCAGAGGTAGAGGCCCTCGACCGGCGTCCGGTACCGGGCAAGCTCCGGCAGCGGCTTGCGCGAGAACCACTCGTCCTCGGATACCCGCATGCCTTCCCAGTTGCCGCCGACGAAGGCCATGTTGCGGAACTCGGAGTCGCGCGGCGTGTTGACCCAGGTCTTGATGAACTTGTCCCTGGTCATGTTGGGTGCGTACTGGTGGATCACGTCGTAGATGTTCTCGACGATCTCGTCTTTGGCGTTGTTGACCGCGTCGGGGCCGTCCTTGTGGTCCTCGGGAGCCGGGACCTGGAGGTTGATGTCGAGGACGCCGTAACCGGCCGGCGCCCGGGTCGGGTCGTGGGCGCTGTGGTTGATGACCCAGAGCTGGTAGTGATCGGGGTCGGTCGGGTGGGTCCTGAAGGAGTGCACGTCGCGCATGAGCTCGAGCATCTGATCGGTCGTCGAATGCAACAGCATGCCCACCGGGTACTCCGCACCGGCATATTCCTGATCCGCCGCGGCGTACTGGGGTAGCTCCGAGACCGCGAGGTTGGCGACGAAGAGGCTCCCGCCCTTGAGGCTGAGGTCCTCCACCCGCTGCACGAAGTCCTGGCTCAGGTGGTTGTGGGAGACGAGGCGGGGCAGTTGCTTGACGTGGGTGTTCAAGATGACGCCCATCCGCGCCCTGATCGTCTTCTCCTCGAGCGCGGTGGCGTCGTCGACGCGGACCCCTACCGCTTCACCATCCTCGACGAGGACCTCGGTCACAGGCGCGTTGACGAACATGCGGACGCCGTGAGCCAGCCCGCAGCGGATGATGGAGTGGGCCAGCGCGTGCATGCCACCGACGGGTGTGCAGTTCGAGTAGAACATCAGCTGCTGCACCGCGAAGCCGGGGATGGCCATGCCCTTGTGGAACGGGTGGGGCCCGTTGCCCCACGAGCCGACCAGCAGGCCCGCCTTGAACGGATCCGGCAGGCCCATGTTGTCCATCATCTCGCACAGCGACCACTCGAGCATCACGTCGTCGAAGAAGGGCAACGCCTCGCGCAACACGTTGGCCCAGGGGAGATCAGAAGGGCTGAACCCCCATCGCTCGTCGTAGGGAGGCGTCCAGTAGATGCTGCGGAAGAAGTCGGTCATGCACGGTTCGAGAGCGCCCATGAACTCGAGGAAGATCTTGGCCACGTCGCGGGTGACGCCCAAGAGGTTGACGAGCGTCTCAGGGTCCCGGGCCCGCGCTTCGTGGAAGAAGTTGCCCGCACCGAAGAACCCCCGGCCGTCGGGCGAGACGCAGCCACCGAAGTTCGTCACCGGCGAGGCACGCAGTCCGAAGCGGCCCAACTCGAGTTGCTCGAGCGCGGGGGCGGCCGCACCGTAGAAGTACGACGCGTGCGGGTCGACCGAGAAACCCGCCCACGGCTCGACGTTCTCGGCCCCGCCACCGAGCTCGGGTCTCGCCTCGAGCAGGCAGACCGAAAAGCCCCACTTGGCCAGGTATGCGGCTGCTGTCAGACCGTTGGGCCCGCCGCCGACGATCACGAAGTCGTATTCGCTTCGCTTGGCGAGGACCTCCCCGTCGACGGCAGAGCGGACTGCGACCGCACCAGCATCAGTGGTCATGGCTACCCCCTTCTCGCGCGATCTCGCGCCGAGTAGTTGCGTATCGAGAACCTGGCCAACGGCATCATGTGAGCCCTGGCAGTAGGAAGTCACCGAGGAACCTGCGCAGCTCGACAGGGTCGTCTCGGTCGAAGGTGACCGACGGCGTCGATATCAGCGACAGCGCCATGCGGACGATCCACTCCGCGGCCCGGGGCGGATCGACGTCGGCTCGGACCTCACCGGCTTCGATCGCCTCGTGCACCATCGGGATGATCGCCTCCACGGCGAGAGCCAACAGGTCCCGGCCGTTTGTGCTCAGCGTCGCGGCGAACGCTTCGGGATCGGTGGCAGCCATGGCGGCGTTGATGGGGTTGTCGTAGAGGAACTCCATCGCGGCCACCAGGACCCGCTCGATCTTCGTCTCGAGCGAACGGGCACGTGCGGTGCGCCTGGCGATGTCGTCGATGAAGTACTTCGTCTCACGCGCGCTGACCGCCCTGTACAGCGACTCCTTGTCGGGGAAGTAGCGGTACAGGCTGCCGCGTGAGAGGTCGGCTTCGCGGGCGATGTCCTCCATGACCGTCTTGTGCAGGCCGAAGCGGGAGAAGCAGCTCCGGGCCGCATCGAGGATGCGCTCCTCTGTCGGGGCTGTCGTGCTCATCTCGGCTCCGCTCCTGATCGACATCGACACCTTCTCCGCTATCCGTCCCCCGGGAACCTGGGCCTATCGCCGGCGGCCCAGACGTGACAATATGACAACTATCGCTGAATGTTATATTGTCACGTCGACGAACGCCAGCGTTGCCCGGCGGCAGCGAGCCGCTGTCGGCTCTCTCAGGAGGCAGGAGGCAGGATGGACAGCCGGTACGACTTCGTGATCGTCGGCGGGGGCCACAACGGCATGACGCTCGCCGCATACCTCTCCAAGAGCGGATACAGCGTCTGCGTGCTGGAGTCACGACTCGAGATCGGCGGCGCCCAGGAGAACGCCGAACCGAGGCCCGGGTTCCGGATCGATCCCCACGCCTCGGTCCTCTACGGAGGTGCCGCACCCGGTTTCGAACAGCTCGAGCTCCACAAGTACGGGTTCCGCATGTCGTACTGGGGCCAGTACGGCTTGGCGGTGACCTCCGACAACCGGGCCTTCGTGGGCGGCAACCGCTGGACCTTCGCCGAAGCCGCCGAGACCCTGCGCCCGTTCTCGGAGAAAGACGCCGACTTGTGGGGCAGCATGATGGGCTTCATCTTCCCCCACCTCAAGGACATCCTGCGCTCGACGTTCTGGACACCGCCGTTCCCACCCGAGCTCGAGGTCGAACAGACCGACCTCCCCTGGGTCAAGACCTGGACGGAGGCTTCCGGCGGTGCGCTGCCGGGCAACTTCTTCGACGCCTCCCTCGTCGATGTCTGCGACGAGCTCTTCGAGACCGGCGCGCTCAAGGCTGTGACCGGCCTCGGCGCCTGGTACTCGGGCGCGGCTCCGACATGGGACGGCATGGCCGCGCAGGCCTTCGGCTCGTTCCTGCTCGCCTCCTACGGATCTGGCGCCCCCAAGGGCGGCATGCACACCTATGCCCACGCGATCGCGCGTTGCGCCCTGGCGCACGGTGCCCGCGTGCTGGTCAACTGCCCCGTCGAGGAGATCATCGTCCGCGACGGCCGGGCCGCCGGGGTGATCCTCGCCGACGACGCTTCGGCAGCCGGCAAGACGATCTGGGCCGACAAGGCGGTGGTCTCGGCCGTCGACGTCCAGCAGACCTTCCAGCGCCTCGTCGGGCCCCGTCACGTCGACGCCTCGTTCCTCCAAAAGATCAAGGACATCAGCTTGAAGGGCGGCAGCCTCTATGTGCTCCATGTGGTGTGCAAGGAGTTGCCCCGCTACGTGGGCCAGGCCCAAGAGCTCGTCGAGCAGGTCGGCTACCCGGGCTCGGTGCTGTACCCGTGTGACGACTGGGACAGCGTGGTCGCCCAGATGCGCGATGCGTACTCCCGCAAGACCACACCGACCGGGCGCGCCTCCATGACCCTGCCGGTGCTGATGCCCACGACCTACGACCGGAGCCGGGCACCCGACGGCTATCACGTCCTGTCACCGATATACATCGAGGTGCCGCCGCCCGAGTACCACGTGGGCGGTCCCGAGGCGGTCAACCGCCAGAAGGAGCAGATCACCGCCGAGATGCTCGAGATGCTGCGGGCGCTGGCGCCGAACATGACCGACTCCAACATCGTCGACGTCTACGTGAACACGCCGCTGGACTCGGAGTTCCGCAACGCCGGTCTGGTCGGCGGCAACTGGTACGCCACCCGCCACTGCGAGGATCAGTGGTGGACACAGCGGCCGCTGCCCGAGCTGAGCCGTTACCGCACCCCCATCGACAACCTCTACCTCTGCAACCAGACCTCCTTCCCCGGCGGTCTGTGCCTCATGGCGGTCCCGTACAACCTGATGCACATCCTCATCGATGACGGCCTGGTGGAGCCTGCGGACTGGTGGTACCCGTCGCCGTGGCACATAACCGACGCCGGCACCCGGATCGGAGCAAACTGATGAGCAACCTCGACGAATACCGACCACCCGAGACATACATCACGGAATGGCCTGACAGCGCGACCTATGACGCCGCCATCATCGGTGCCGGCCCCAACGGCCTCATCACCGCGGCATACCTCGCACGAGCGGGGCTCAAGGTGTGCGTCCTCGAACGCCGCTACGAGATCGGTGGCGGGCTGGCGACCGAGGAGATCCTCTTCCCCGGCCACTACTCGAACCCCCACGCCATCTACCACATGATGGTCGACTACATGCCGCCGCTGAAGGACCTCGGTCTCGACAAGCACGGGCTGATGTTCATCCAGCCCAATGCGCAGACTGCCGGCGTCTTCTCCGACGGGACCTCGCTGCTGTTGTGCCGCATGCTCGAGGACACCAAGGACTCCATCGCCAAGTTCTCCGAGAAGGACTCCGCCACGTTCGGTCGCGTGATGCGAACGTGGCGACGAATCGTCGAGGAGCTCGTCGCCCCGGCCACCTACCTCCCACCGGTCGCCCCCATCGACCTCATCGAGGCCATGGAACGCACCGAGACCGGCCAGGCGCTCCTCGACGTGACCGAGCAGAGCCCGGTGGAGGTGATCACGGATCTCTTCGAGCACCCGAAGGTGCAGATGCTGCTGCTGTATGCGACCTGCATGTGGGGCCTCGACCCCGAAGAGACCGGGCTGGGCTTCATGATCCCGCTGCTCGTCGACCGCACGATGAACAAGGCCATGTGCTACGGAGGCTCGCACCGGCTCGCCGCGGCGCTTGCCCGCGAGGTGGTGCAGAACGGTGGATCCGTGCTCGACACAGCAGAGGTGACCAAGGTCCGCCTCGCTGACGGCCACGTTGTCGGGATCGAGATGGAGGACGGCCGAACGATCGACGCCGGCGTCGTCTTGTCCAGCCTCGACCCCCACTCCACCTTCCTCGACCTCGTCGGCGAGGAGCATCTCGACACGAACCTGGCGCAGTCGGTCCGCAACTGGGAATGGGAGAAGTGGAGCTTTTGCACCACTCACGCCGTGCTCGGCTCGAAACCGCACTACGCGGTCGACGACCCCTGGGTCGACGAGGCGTTCATGACCGTCGTCGGCTTCGACGACCCCGACTCGCTGCTCTCCTACTGGTCCGGCGTGCGTTCGGGTCACCTCGGCGACCGTGTCGGTGGCCACGCCACCTGTGAGACGCTCTATGACCCCACGCTCTCGAAGGTACCCGGACACGAGGTGGCCTTCTTGCAGATCCACGCCCCGTTCGACCTCGACGGAGGCGGCTGGGACGCCCGCAGCGCCGAGGTCGAGGGCCTGATCCTCGAACAGTGGAGGCGTGCCGTGCCCGACCTCGACGTGGTGATGACCCACACCGAGACGCCTCTCGACATAGTCCGGCGGCTGCCCAACATGCGCCGGGGCTCGATCAAGCACGGGGACTACAACCCGCTGCAGATGGGGACCTTCCGCCCCAACGAAGAGTGCTCGTCGTCGCGGACGCCGATCGAGGGCCTCTACGTGTGCGGGGCATCCACCTACCCGGGCGGCCTCATCATCGGCGGTCCCGGCTACATCGCGGCCAACGCGGTTGCCGACGACATGGGCCTCGACAAGTGGTGGAGCACACCCGACTACATCGCCCGCTACCAGGCTGCCTACATGGAGGAGCCGGCCAGTGCGTAGGAGGTCTACATGAAACGTCCAGCAACGGTGAACGTGTGCGAAAGGAGACTGCCGTGAAGCTCAAGTCTCGGGGTCTGGGCCGCAAAGAGCTCGTCATGGACTTCCGCGAGTACACGGTCGCGCGTGACGGGAACGAGATCGTGATCACCGGCACCATCCGTGAGCCGGTCCATTGGGACTTCTCGATCAGGATGTGCGAGGACGATCTGGCCGGCGTGACCCGGGTGGCCCTGCAGCGGCCGACGCTCGGCCTGATCCTGCGTGCCATGTTCAAGCGCAACAAGGACGCCCACTGGAGCGTCGACCGCAAGGAGCACCTCGAGCAGGCCCGGGCTGCCCGCGAGGAACTGCTCGAGCGTGAGGCCGCCAAGGCCGGTGACGAGACCGCCAAACCACGGGGTCGGAGCAGCGCCAGCAACGGCTCGAGCAGCGACGACGCCGACTCCGGCGACGACGGCACCCCGGGCCTCTCCCGGCGCGAGCAGCGCAAGCAGCATCGTCTGGCGCGCCGCGAAGCCAAGGCGGCCTCGGCCGATCAGGACGAGGCGGCTGCAGCGGAGACCTCCGGCGCACACCGTCACGACGAGCCCGCCGGACCAACCGAAACCACCAGCGACGCCGACGTGGTCGACGCCGACTCCAACGCCTGAATCCGAACCGCAAGCCAGCGCTCTGTGCAAGAGCCCAGGGAGGGAACATGACCGATCAGTACGACGTCATCGTGGTCGGAGCCGGTTACGGCGGTGTCACCGCCGCCGCCATGTGCGCCAAGGCCGCCAAGCGCGTCCTGCTAGTCGAGAAGGGCAATCAGGCCGGGGGCAAGGCCCAGACGATACGTCGCGGGGGCTACGCCTACGAGATGTGGCCGGTGCTGAGCCTTCCCGCAGCAGACTCGCGCTTCCACGAGCTCGTCGACGCCCTCGGGATCGCCGACGATGCCCCCCTCATCGTCCCCGAAGGGGATCGGGCGATCGAGCTGAAGTACCTCGGCGCCGACGGCGAGTGGCGCAGCTACATCGGGCCGTCGAAGCAGGCCGAGGACCCCTTGGCGCTCGATCGCCTCGAATCCACCTTCGGCGTCGCTCCCGACGAGGTCGAGAAGATGGTCGCCATGGTCGGGCAGGTCTTCACGCTCTCCGAGGACGAGCTCGACAGCCTCGACGACACCGGCATGCTGGGGTGGATGCGCAGCTTCGGCGTGCCCGATCCGGTCATCGCCTACATGTCGGGCATGCTCAACCTGGTCTTCGTCGCCCCGGTGGACCGGATCCCGGTATCGGAGGGTGTGCGCACCCTGCGCCAGCTCTTCCTCGGCGGCGGTGGCCGCTACCACGCCGGTGGCTACGGGCGGGTGGCCGAGCTCGCCGCTGCCTACGTCGAGGAGCACGGCGGCCGGTTCCTCACCAAGACACGCGTCGAGCGCATCATCGTCGAAGGTGGCCGCGCCGTGGGCATCGCCACCGAAGCCGGCGAGTTCAGGGCGCCGATCGTCATCTCCAACGCCGGCATCCAACCCACCATCCTCAAGCTCGTCGGCGCCGAGCACGTCCCTTCGGACTACGCACAGCGGGTCGAGGCGCTCGAGCCCGGGCTCGGCATGGTCGGCATCCGCTACTTCCTCGACTCCCGGGTGCTCGACACGGGAATGATCCTCGCCTTCTCGGACCAGAGCTGGTGGGACACCGACCGCTACGAGGCGGCCCTGCGGGGTGAGTGGCCCGACGTGCCGCTGGTGTTCGCCGCGGTGACGACCGAGTACGACCCGTCGCTGGCACCCGAAGGGCATCAGATCGTCCTCGTGGGGCTGCTCGGTTCGCCCGACCCCAAGTCCGCTCTCAACGACGAGGCCATCGCCCGCGGCGAGAAGGCCATCGCCGAGATCTGGCCCGACATACCCGAACACCTCGTTAGGCGCGAGATCTACACCGCGGCGAGCGTGTCCAACCTGACCCGCGACTCCGTCGTCGCCGGTCAAGGCGGTGAGTGCATCGGGCTGAGCCAGGTGATCGGCCAGTGCGGGCGCTCCAAGCCTGATGCCCGCACTCCCCTACCCGGGTTGTTCCTGACCGGCACCGATGCCGGCGGCTTCGGGTGCGGCACTCATCAGGCAGTCGAGTCGGGGCTAAATGTGGCCACGATGGTCTTGCAGGATCTGGAGGCCGAGGCTCTCGTCTAGCACGACGGGACAACCGGCTGGTTAGGAGCAGGAATGAAGGACTACGACGTAATCGTCATCGGTGGCGGTATCAACGGCTTGACCGTGTCGGCGTACCTCGCCAAAGCGGGCCTGTCCGTGGGCGTGTTCGAAGCACGCGGCCAGTGCGGCGCGCATTGCGACACCATCGAGCTGGGCAGGCCGGGCTTCCTCCACAACATCCATGCGACGTGGTTGGCCACCGCCTACGCGCCGGCCATGGAAGAGCTGGACCTACCTGGCCTGGGCTTCGAGCTGCGCGGCACCGACATCACCTACGCCAAGCCCTTCCTCGACGGCAAGAACCTGCTCCACGCCATGGATGTCTCGCTCACCGCCTCGAACTGGGCCCGCATCTCCGAACGGGATGCGTCGACCCAGTCGAAGGCACTCGAGTTCAACGCCTTGAACATGGAGGAGATGCTCGAGGTCAACCGCAGGTTCTGGTACGGCCCCCCGAGTGAAGACACCCTTGCCCGCATGTACCGGCTGCTCGACTCCTTCCTCGGGTACCAGGGCTACGACCTGACGGGGTCCGACCTGCTCAAGATGACCGGCTTCGAGGTCCTCGACCTGCTCTTCGAGTCGGACGAGGTGAAGACGACCACCGCCTCGTGCGGCTGGATCGGCGGGCTGCCGCCCATCCACCGCCTCATCGGCGCGCTCGCCGCGGTGTTCATGGCTGGCATCGGCGGCCCCATGGGAGTCCACAACTCCCGGGGCGGGTCCCATGCGCTCACCCATGCGCTGGTCAAGGCGACGGCGCAGGCCGGCGGCGAGATCTGGACGACCTGTCCGGTGGAGAAGATCCTCGTCGAGAACGGCCGGGCGGTGGGCATCCGCCTGTCAGCCGACGCTTTGATGCCGGGCGAGGAGATAAGGGCGAAGACCATAGTGTCGAACATCTCCGCAGCACCGACCTTCCTCCATCTCCTCGACGAGGAGGTCGTCGGCCCCGAGATCACCAACCGCATCAAGAGCTTCCACTACGACGAGCAGGTGCTCTTCGGCGTCTACTACAGCCTCAAGGGCGACATCGAGTTCGCCTCCGCAGAGTGGGACCCGGGCATCCAGCGCTGCATGATGGGCTACCTGGGCGGCGAGACGATAGACGACATGCGCCGGCACAACATCAACCTCGTGTCCGGCGTCATCGACGACGACATCATGGGCAACTGGTTCGTGCCGACGCGGGCCGATCCGACCCAAGCACCCGAGGGATGCCACACCGCTTTCATCTGGGTCGACGTCCCACCCCACCCGCGCCGCTGGCAGGGCCAGACCATCAAGGGCGGTCTCGACGCCTGGCCCGATCTCGCCGGACCGCTTGCCGATGCGACCACGGATCGCATCGAGGAGTACGCGCCGGGCTTCAAGGACCTGATCCTCGAACGCTTCGTCATGACGCCCCTCGACCAGGTCCGCAACAACCCGTCGTCGGTGACGGGCAACATCATGGGCGGAAGCGTCACCCCCGAGCAGTTCTACCTGAACCGGCCTGTCCCCGGCGTCATCACCAGCGGCGCCTCGCGTTCGTTCCTGCCGGGCCTGTACCTGTCCAACTCCATCCACCCGATGGGTGCAACCTGGCTCGCGACGGGCTATCTGGCTGCTTGCGAGGTGGCCGAGGACACGGGCTGTCGCGATCAGGACTGGTGGACCGCCCGCCCATGGGACTGGTTCGTCGAGCACATGTTCGACGTCCCGATGAACCTCGGTGTGAGCCCGAAGTGGCTCTCTGACGAGTCGAGCGGAGGAAGCAACTGATGACTGCCACCGTCACCAAGACCGACACCTACGACACCATCGTCGTCGGTGGTGGGCCCAACGGGCTCATCTGCGCCGCCTATCTCGCCAAGGCCGGCGCCCGCGTGCTCCTCGTCGAGCGCCGTCACGAGACAGGCGGGGGGCTGAACACCGACGAGTACTACGGCTTCCGCCTCAACCTGCACGCCATCTACCACATGATGAGCGACGTGATGCCGGCCTATGGCGACCTGGCCCTGCCCGAGTTCGGTCTGCGCTACGTGTACCCGCACGTCGCTTGCGCGTTCCCGTTCGAGGACGGCAAGGCCCTTTGCTTCACCAAGGACCTCGACGAGACGGTCGCGTCGATCGCGACGATCAGCGACCACGACGCCGATTGCTTCAGGCGCATGTGGGGCGAGTTCCAGCCGATGCTGGACCAGTACATAATCCCGCTGACCTACCAGCTCCCCCTGCCCGTCGTGGACCAGGTCGTCGAGATCGGCCAGACCGAGATCGGCGAGCGGCTCAACGAGATCTCCGAGCTCAGTCCCGTCGAGGTCATCGACGAGTACGGCTTCACCGACCCCCGGGTGCGCATGGCGCTGCTCTCGTTCTCCGCCATGTGGGGCTTCCACCTCGAGGACCCGCTGGGCTACCTGTATCCGGTCTATCTCTGTCGCATGATCGAGGCCGGCCTGGTCAAAGGCGGCTCACACCGGCTCTCCTCGGCCTTGTACCGGGTGCTCGTCAGCAACGGAGGCGAGGTTCTCGACGACTCGGAGGTCACGCGGATCCACCTCGACGGTGGCCGGGCGGTCGCAGTGGAGGTCGCCGACGGGCATCGCTTCGAGGCGAGCACGATCGCTTCGACCCTCAACCCCGAGCAGACCTTCCTCCAGCTGGTCGGCGCCGAGAACCTCTCCAACGATCTCCGCCACGCGGTCGAACCGTGGGAGTGGGAGGAGCGGACGCTGTTCGGCCTCCACCTGGGCATCGAGGGCGAGGTGACCAGCCGGCACCCCGAGCCGCGGGTGAACGAGGCGATGATCACCTTCCTCGGCCTCGAGACCGAGGACGACCTGCACGAGCACCTCGAACGCGTCGACGCCGGCACTGCCGGCGGCGACGAGTGGCTGCACCTCACCGTCCCCAGCCACCACGACCGCACGATGGCACCCGCCGGGCACGAACTGGTCCGGGCCGAGCAGGTCGTCCTCTACGACGAGGGGTGGGACAGCGGCACACAGGCCTTCGGAGACCAGGCGCTCGAGCTCATACGACGCCATGTCGATCTCGGTCGGATCGTGCTGCGTCGCGAGTACCCACCGACCCACATCGAGGCGAAGCTGCGCACGATGAAGCGGGGGTCCATCAAGCACGGCTCGTACACGAACCTCCAGATGGGCTTCAACCGGCCCAACGACCTCTGCTCCCAGGTCGCCACTCCCATTCCCGGCTTGTTCACCTGCGGCGCGTCGAACTACGCCGGCGGCATGATCATCGGTGGCCCCGGCTATCTGGGCGCCAAGGTGGTCGGTGAATCGCTGGGTCTGGAGTTGCCCGGCGGGAGCGCCGAGTGATGGCGGGCGACCCGCTCATCTGGCTGGCCACATCCGAAGGGCTGGTGGTGGTCGATCTGGCGGGCGAGACCGTCGAGCAGCACTTCGAGGCCCGCCCGGTGACCTCGGTCGACGCCCGGGCCGGGACGACGGTGGCAGCCGTGGAGGGCGGCGGCGTACAACGCCGATCTCCCGGCGGCGACGCCTGGCAGTCCCTCGGCCTCGAGACGAGCCGGATCTGGGTTGTTGCTCTCGCCGCCGACGGCACCGCCTACGCCGGTCTCGAACCAGCCGCCCTGTGGCGGCTCGGGAGCGGGCCGGCCGCCGAGATCGACTTGTCGAAGGTCCCGAACCACGACTTCTGGCACTCGCCGTGGGGTCCCGCCGACCTCAACAGCGTGGTGGTCGACGGGTCCCGGCTGGTCACAGGGATCGAGGTCGGAGGCGTGGCAGTGTCCACCGATGGTGGGGACTCCTGGGACTCCCGCAACGAGGGGCTCTACGAGGACGTCCATCACGTCGTCACCGACGGCGAGCGCTTCTACGCCACGACCGGCATGGGCTTTCATCGCAGCATCGACGAGGGCTGCACCTGGGTCTGGGAGAACGACGGCGTCGACCGGGGCTACACGCAGGGCCTGGCGCTCTGCGGCGACCGCCTGGTGATGTCCTCGGCGTCCGGGCCGCCACCCCTGTGGGAGCCCGACGGTCCCGACGCCGCCATCTTCGTCGCTGACGCCGCCACCCGGCCGGCACGATGGGAGATCGCGTGCGAGGGCTTCGGCGGCAACATCGAGCGCCAGGCGCTACAGGCGTCGGGCGCCGTGGTGGTCGCCGGGACCACCGCCGGTGAGCTCATCGTCAGCACCGACGGGGCCGACAGCTTCACAGTGGTACGCGAGGGCCTGCCGCCCATAACGTCAGTGGCGCTGAGCCCTGCGTGACCTCACGACGGGGCTCTGTCGAGTGCGCCGCTGACACGGGAGGCCGGTGATGGTCTGGACCGACTGGGAACCAGTGGAGGGCGACGGTTTCGATTTCGCCGAGATCCGTTACGAGAAGCGGTTCCACACCGATCTCGGCGGCGGAGTCGCCCGGGTGACCATCGACAAGCCCGACGAGTACAACACGATGACGCTGTCCACCGTCGAGGAGATGTTCCGGGCCTTCTATGACGCCAACCACGACACCTCGCTGGGCGCGATCATCGTGGCGGGTGCCGGACGCAACTTCGGTGCCGGCGGCAACGTCGAGTGGGAGAAGTGGGGGTTGCGCGAGGCCTTCTACAACCGCTACCCGCACAACCGGCTGATCCGCATGTCACGCAAGCCCGTCATCGCCGCGGTGCAGGGCTACTGCCTGGGCGGCCACAACCACATGGCCTACTGCTGCGACTTCACCATCGCCGCAGATGACGCCAAGTTCGGCCAGGCAGGCCCCAAGGTGTCGAGCCCGGCTGACGGCTTCTTCGTCCCGTACCTCACCAAGGTGGTGGGGGCCAAGCGGGCCCGGGAGATGTGGATGCTGTGCCGCCGCTACACCGCCGCGCAGGCCCTGGAGATGGGCCTGGTGAACGCGGTCGTGCCGCTCGGCGAACTCGGAGCCGAGGTCGACCGCTGGTGCGAGGAACTGCTCGCGGTCAGCCCCGGCTGCCTGGAGATCCTCAAGGCGGCCTTCGACCAGGAGATGGACGGCTACACCGAGATGGGGGTCATCTCCAGCCAGTTCTACCCCGACTGGTTCGACATGCCCGAGGGCAAGGAGGGTGGTATCGCCTTCACCGAGAAGCGCCCGCCGAGGTTCTGGGCGCTGCGCGAACGCGAGCGCCAACTGCGCCAGGAGCTGATCGCCGAGCTCGGGGAACCCACCGACGCCGGATAGCTCCCCCCCCACCGTTCCCCCCACCGTTCTTGGCAGCGTTTTCAGCGCATGGAGGGGGTAATGCTGTCAAGAAGCCGGGGGGTCGGGCGCGGGCGGGGCGACTGCGCCGGCGGCTCGGAGCCGGGCGATCTCGTGACCGGTGTAGCCCAGCTCGGCCAGTATCTCCTCGCTGTGCTCGCCCAGCAGCGGCGGGGCCCGCCGTACCGCTCCCGGCGTGTCGGCGAAATGGATCGGTACCCCGGTCACGCTGACCGACCCCAAGCGGTGGTGTGCGACATCGGTGATCATGCCGTTGTGGAGGATCTGGGGGTCGGCGGCGACCTCGCTGATCGAGTTGAGCGGGGCAACCAGCACATCTGCCGCCACCAGCCGCTCGATCAGCTCGTGTGAGTCGAAGGTCCTGCAGCGCTCCGCGATCTCCTCGTCCAGCTCGTCTTGGTTCTCGAGCCGTGCGTCGATCGTCGCGAAGCGAGCTTCGGCCACCCATTCGGTGTCGAGGGCGTCACAGAGCTTCACGAAGAAGCGCTGGGAGGGACAGGTAATGACCACCTCCTTGCCGTCTTGGGTGGGGTAGATGCCAGATGGCGCGAAGTAGAGGCTGCGGTTGCCCGTGCGCGGCGTCTCCTCGCCGGTCACCAGGTAGCTGCCGAGCCCGGCAGCCTGGGCGTGCACGAGCGCGTCGAGCAGGGAGATGTCCACCCGCTGGCCGCGCCCGGTCCGGTGGCGGTTGTCGAGGGCCGCCAGGGCGGCGGTGCTCACCAGCGCCGAGGTGAGCGCGTCGACCAGCGGGACGGTGACCCGCACCGCGGGCCCGGCGGGCTCACCGTTGAGAGCCAGCAGCCCGGCGTAGCCCTGGATCAAGAAGTCGATCCCGGGACGGCCGGCGTAGGGCCCGTCAGCCCCGAAGGCGGTCACGCCTACCCAGATGATGTCGTGGCGATGCCGTCGCAGAGCCTGGTAGTCGAGCCCCAGGCGGGACAGCGCCGGCTCACGGACGTTGGTGATGAAGACGTCGCTGCCGGCGACGAGCCGGGCGAGAGGTTCTCGGGCGGCGGGTGATTCGAGGTCGAGCACCAAGCCCCGCTTGGAGCGGTTGAGGCTGAGGAACGCCGAGCGCTCCCCGCTCCTCGCGGGACCGAGATGGCGGCTGTCGTCGCCGACCGGGGACTCGAGCTTGATCACATCGGCGCCCAGGTCCCCGAGGAGGGTGGCGGCGTAGGGGCCCGCCATCATCGTCGAGGCGTCGATCACGCGCAGGCCGGCAAGAGGTCCCGTCGGCTCCTCGCCGCCGGTGTTGCTCAAGGGATCGCACCCCGTGCCTTCAGGTCCCCGATCTCGTCCCAGGAGCAGCCCAGCGTCTCGAGGAGGACCATCTCGGTGTCCTGACCCAACTCGGGCCCGAGAGTCTCGACCCGACCGGGTGTACGGCTCAGCGTGAGAGGAATGCCGCGCAGCTCGACCTCCCGGTTCACCTCGTCGCAGTGGGCCTTGGCGAAGTAGCCGTTGGCCCATGCCTGCTCGTCGCCGGACACCTCCCGGAACGACTCGATCGGCGCGACCGCGATGCCGCTCGATCTCAAGGTGCTGGTCCACTCCCTTGCGTGGCGCGCAGCAAAGGCCTCGTCGAGCAAGTCGACGAGGCTCCCGTCCTGGTTGGCGCGCTGCTCGACGGTGGAGAAGCGCGGATCGGTCGCCAGATCGTCGCGACCCAGGACCCCGCACAGAAGCGACCAGTTCGCGTCGGTGTTCTCCAGGCAGAGGAACAGCCAGCTGTCCTTCGCCGGGTAGCGGTTCCACAGCGGGTTGCGCGCCCCGCGCCGCGGCCGCTGGTCGGTGTAGAAGTCGTTGCGGGTGGCCAGGTACGGCTGCAGGCTGGGGGCGGCGAGGAAGAGCTGCGCTCCGTAGAGGGAGGCATCGAGATACTGGCCACGGCCGGTCTTCTGCCGCTGGTGCAGCGCGATGGCGATGCCCAGTGCCGAAAGCAGGCCTCCGTAGGCGTCGCCGGCACCGAGGCCAAGGTAGACGGGGGGTTGGCCCGGTTCGCTCAGCCGGGTCATGATGCCGGTGAGCGCCTGGACGGTCATGTCGAAGGCGGGCCGATCCGAGCCGCGGTGGCCGTAGCCGCTGTTGGTCGCGAAGATCAGGCGAGGGTTGATCGACGACAGGGTCTGGTAGTCCAGGCCGAGCTTGCGCAGCGCGGCCGTGCCGCCCTGGTTCCACAAGAACACGTCGGACTCCTCGACCAGGCGATACATGATCTGGCGGCCTGCATCGGTCTTGAGGTCGATGGCGATGCTCTTCTTGTTGCGGTTGACCACCAGGAAGTACTGGTTCCAGTCGGCGACGGGGACCGCGTTGATGCTGCGCACCCCCCGCGCCTGGTCGCCGGTCTCGGGCCGCTCGACGTGGATGACCTCGGCACCGAAGTCGGCTAGATGCTGGGCACAGACGGGACCCTGGAACCACACCGTGAGATCGAGGACCCTGATCCCTTCGAGTGCCTTGGGGGCGCTACCGTCGGCGGTCGGTGATCCGGCGGCCACACCCGAGGCAGCCGGCGCGGCACTGAGCGGCGGGGGCGGCTCCGGCACTTCAGCTCGCCGCTCCCCCACCGTCGCCTCGGCGCGGAGGTCCTCGATCTCGCTGTAGGTGTAGCCGGCGATCTCCTGGAGGACCTCGGCGGTGTGCTGCCCGACGCAGGGCGCCAGGCGGTGGAGACGGGCGGGGCTGTCGCTGAGATGCAGCGGGAAGCCGAGGCTCTGGAAGCGTCCGTAGCTGGGGTGATCGAGGCCCAGGACGAAGTCGTTCAAGGCGGCCTGTTCGTCTTCGGCCGGGTAGTCGTACTTCTCCATCACATCGGCAGAGAGCTGCTTCTCGGCGAAGACCTCGCGCCAGTAGCTGCCCGGCCGGCGGGCGAAGATCTCGTCGAGGAGATGCATCATCTCGAGCCGGCTCTCCCCGCAACGCTTGTCGTGGGTGTCAAAGCGCGGGTCGTCACGATCGAGACCGACGGCCTCTGAGAAAGCCGGCCACCAGCGATCGCTGTCGGGCATGGTCAACGTGACCCAGCGGCCGTCAGCGGTCGGATAAGCGAGGCTGGCGCCGCTCATCGGGTTGCCCGCGTCGAGGCGTGAGACCGGCTCGGACAAGCGGTCGTCGCGCATGGCCAGGTAGGCGTCGACGGTGAGGCTGGCGGCATAGAGGTTGCCGCCGAACAGCGAGGCGTCGACCACCTGTCCCTCGCCCGTGCGGTGACGGTGATGCAACGCCAACATGACGCCCAGTGCCAGGAACACCGCGGTGTACATCTGGCCCGACGCGGTGTAGACGGGGGGTTCGCCCGGCTCGGGAAGTGTCGGCATCACGCCGGTACGTGCGGCCGCGAGCTCGTCGAGGGCGGGCAGGTCCCGGTCGGGGCCGACGGGCCCGAACCCCGAGCCGCGCGCGTAGATCAGGTCGGCTTTGACGCGGGCGAGATCCTCGGGCTCGCACCCGCGCGCAGCGAGCAGCCCGAAGGGCAGATCGGTGATGAAGACGTCGCTGCCCGCCACCAGCCTGGCCATGACCGACCGCCCGGCCTCGGCGCCGAGATCGAGCCCCACACTGCGCTTGTTGCGCTGGATCAACTCGGCTTCGGCGTTGATCGGCGCGTGAGGGTGACAGCCGTCGCGGTCGGGATCACGCGGCGGACGGGAGAGGTCCTCCACCCGGATCACCTCGGCGCCGAAGTCGCCCAGCAGGGCGGCGGCAAGGGCGGACCAGTACTCGCTGGTGCAATCGAGGACCACGATGTCTTCGAGGGCCCTGCTCATGACTCTCACCCGACCTCGGTAGGCTCACCCTGCATCGGCTGATGCTACCAGATGGTTAGGATTCACGGGATCTGGTAGGATTTTTCGACCAATAGGGGGTCGAGGCGAGTTGTCGGACACGAGCGAAGAGAGAGACCGCACGCTCCTGCGGGAGCTGGCCGACAGGGAGGCCATCCGCGACCTGGCGAGCTCCTACGCCCACCACGTGTGGCGCAAGGACGTAAAGGCCGTGGTGGATCTCTTCGCCGATGACGGCGAGATGGACACCCTCACCCGCCCGCTCATACGCGGCCGACAGGAGCTGCTGGCGGCCTACGAGGAGATGCTCGGTGAGGACGAGTTCCAACCGTTCGTGCACAACCATGTGATCGATCTCGACGGGGACACCGCCGCGGGCACCTGCTACATCGATCTGCGCGCGGTCATCGACGGCCGGCGGATGATGGGCTGGGGTCATTACGACGACCGCTACGTTCGCGTCGGTGGGCAGTGGAAGTTCGGGTACCGCAAGGTGAACATGTCCACGTTCGCGCCGATCGGCAGGCGGCCGGGTCACGACACGAGTCGCGAGGAGGGCTGACAGGCATGGCCGAGATCAAAGCCGGGACGAGGCTTCGCAGTGCTGTGTGCGAGACCGAGGTCATGGTGGTCTCCGCGCCCGAGGGCGCGGTGCAGATCACCTGCGGAGGCGCACCCATGATCGGAATGGACGACGAAGCGCCCCACGGCCTGACGCTGTCCTCTGACGCTGCCCGCGGCACGCTCCTGGGGAAGCGCTACGTCACCAACACCGGTGATCTCGAAGTCCTGTGCACCAAGCCAGGCGAAGGGTCCGTGGCGGCCGACGGCGAGATCCTCGAGGTGAAAGAGGCCAAGCCGCTCCCCTCCTCGGACTGACATGGCCCGCCTGGCGCCGAGCCGGCGCAGCCGGCATGCGGGCACCTCCGTGCTGGGGCGATAGTGCAGCCGACCGGCACAGCCGAACCCACCGCGCCAGGCGCCCTCGAGGGGATCACCGTCATCGAGTTGGGCCAACTCGTCTCGGCCCCCTACTGCGCCAAGCTCTTCGCCGACTTCGGCGCGACGGTCGTCAAAGTCGAGCCACCGGGCGGCGACACCGCCCGGGACTGGGGCCCTTTCCCCGGTGACGTGGCCCACCCCGAGGCCAGCGGGCTGTTCCACTTCCTCAACACCGGCAAGCTCGGCGTGACCCTCGACGTCGACAGGCCCGAGGATCGCGAGCCTCTGCTGGAACTGCTGGCCGGCGCCGACGTGTTGATCGAGAACAACGCGCCGCGGTTCATGCGCGAGCACCATCTGACATACGACGTCCTCCGCGCCGTCAACCCCCACCTGGTGATGATCTCAATCACCCCGTTCGGCCAGACCGGTCCCTACCGCGACTGGAACGGCTGTGACCTCAACGCCTTCCACCTCTCCGGCGCCAGCCACCGCTACTGCGGACGCCCCGGCGAGGCGCCCCTCGAGCACGGGACCTTCTCGGCGGACTTCTACGGGGCGGTCACCGCGGCGGCGTGGGGCCTGGCCGCGGTGATGGGACGTGACCTGGTCGGCGGGGGCCAGCACCTCGACGTGTCCTGCGCCGAGGCCATCGCCGCGACCTTCGTCGGGGGCCAGAACATCGGCGGCTACGCCCAAGACGGGGTCTACGACCGCCGCACCGGAGTGGGTATGGGGCTCTCTGCTCCCTGCGCCATCCTGCCGTGCGCCGATGGCTATGTGTGGGTCATGTGCCTGGAGACGGCACAGTGGCGGGGGCTGGTGAGGGCCATGGGCAGCCCTGACTGGGCGCAGCCCGAGATGTTCGACGAGCTGACCGTCCGCGGCGAGAACAAGGACCTCATCTACCCGCTGACCCGCGAGTGGACGATGCAGCACACCAAGGCCGAGATCATGGCGGCGTGCCAGGCGGAGGGTGCGCCGGTGACCGCGGTGTTCAGCGTCGAGGAGGCCTTCGAGCACCCGCACCTGCAAGAGCGCGGCTACATCGTGGACCTCGACCACGCCGAGCTCGGCCACTTCCGCACCCTGGGGGCGCCGTTCAGGCTTCCTGCCAGCCCCGGTGGACCGAGCTCTGCCGCCCCGCTGCTGGGAGAGCACAACGATCTCGTGCTCGGCGCAGGCCGCCGCGGCAACGACAGGGCGCACGCCAGCAGCGTCGGACAGCCTCGACAAGACCTCGCAGCCGACCCAGGGGCCTCCCGGTCGCGCCCGGGCCGCGCCCCGCTCGAAGGCGTGCGGGTCGCCAACTTCGGCTGGGTCTGGGCCGGCCCGATGGTCGGCCAGACGCTGGCGTTCCTCGGCGCGGAGGTCTACAAGATCGAGTCGCGTGCCCGCATCGACATGGCCCGTACCATCCCGCCCTTCGCCGAGGGAGTGCGGGACCCCGAGCGCTGCTTGTCCCAGCACGCCTGCTGGGCCGGCAACGGCAGCGTGACGCTCAACCTCAAGACGACCGAAGGCATCGACCTCGCCCAGCGACTCATCTCGCGCTGTGACGTGGTGGTCGAGAACTTCGCACCAGGCGTCATGGACAAGCTCGGCCTCGGCTACCCGGAGTTGGCCGAGGTGAGGCCCGACCTGGTGATGTTCTCGATGCCCGCGGCGGGTCTCTACGGGCCACTGCGCGACCTGCGGACCTACGGGCTGAGCCTGGCGAGCCTCACCGGCCTCGACAGCTTGACCGGCTATGTCGACGGGCCGCCCATCGCCATGGAGAACGCCTTCTCCGACCCCTACAACGGCATCATGGGGGCCTTCGCCATCCTCGTGGCGCTGCACCACCGTGACCGCACCGGCCAGGGACAACACATCGACTGCTCCCAACAAGAGGCGGTGATGCAGCTCGTCGGCCCGGCGGTGATGGATTACGTGCTCAACGGCCGGGTCGCCGCTCCGGTGGGCAACCGCCATCCCCTGGCGATGGCCGCGCCCCACGGGGTGTTCCCGTGCCGCGGGGACGACCGCTGGATCGCCATCGCGGTGTTCAGCGAAGCAGAGTGGAAGGGCCTGCTCGCCGCCATGGACGAGCCCGCCTGGGCACGGACCGGTTTCGCCACCCAGCGGGACCGCCGGAGCAGGATCGAGGAGCTTCACGAGCGGATCGCGGCTTGGACAACCGGCTACGACGATCGCCGGCTCGCCCGGACCCTCCAGGACCACGGCGTCGCCGCCACCCCCGTCTCGAGCGTGGCCGACCTGCTCGACGACCCCCACTACCGTGCCCGGGGCACCTTCGTCGAGGTGACCCATCCACTCGGGTTCACCGAGACGATCTACGGCAGCTACGTCAAAGCCAGCGGTTTCGACGCGGCGATCCGTCCCGGCCCGTTGCTGGGACAGGACAACGACCACGTCTTCCTCGAGCTGCTCGGTCTGCCCGAGGATCACTACCGGCGCCTCGTCGAGGCTGAGGTGATCTACTGATGGGAGCGGGAGCAAGCTGATGCACGATTACGACGCGGTCGTCGTCGGCGGCGGGATCAACGGCTTGACCGCCGCCGCCTACCTCGCCAAGGCCGGCCTCTCGGTGGGTGTGTTCGAGGCACGGGGCCAATGCGGCGCGCACTGCGACACGGTCGAGCTCGGCCTGCCCGGGTTCCTGCACAACACCCATGCCGTTTGGCTGGTACCCGCCATGAGCCCGGCGATGACCGACCTCGACCTGCCGGGGTTCGGTCTCGATCTGCGAGGCACCGATGTGCTCTTCGCCAAGGCCTTCTCCAACGGCACCAACGTGTTGCAGGCACTCGACCCCACGGTCACGACCGCCAGCCTCGCAGCGGTGTCCGGGCACGACGCAGCGGTCCAAGCCGACATCGCCGCCCACCTCGCCGAGGACGTGGACGAGACCCTGGAGCTGAGCCGCAGGCTCCTCTACGGCCCACCCACCGCCGCACTCCTCGATCGCCTCACCGCCTCCAACGACAGGTTGTTGAACCGCCTCGGCCTGCCCCTCACCGGGGACGACGTGCTGCGCATGACCGGCCTCGAGCTGCTGGAGATGCTGTTCGACTCCGAGGAGGTCCGCACCACACCGGCCGCCCTCGGCGAGTTCACCGGGCAGTGGCCCAGCAACCGCCGCCTGGGTGCCCTCTCCCTCAGCCTGGCGGGCCTGCAACCCATGGCGGTGCACACGGCCCGGGGCGGGTCGCACGCACTCACCCACGCCCTCGTGAAGTGCGTGGTCGCCAACGGCGGCGAGATCTGGGGGACCTGCCCGGTGGAGCGCATCATCGTCGAGGACGCAGCGGCCCGCGGGATCCGTCTCAGCGCCGACGCGGCGTTGCCCGACGAAGAGATCAGGGCGGCAACGGTGGTGTCGAACCTCAGCCTGGCGCCCACCTTCCTCCAGCTCCTCGGCGAGGAGGTGATCGGTACCGACATGGCCCGTCTGGTGAAGCGCTTCAGCTACGACGACCCGCAGCTTCTGGCGGTCATGTTCGCGCTCGCCGGTGACCCGCAGTTCGCCTCGGCGGCACACGACCCGGGCATCCAGCGTTCGTGGGTGGGCTACTTCGGAGGCGAGAGCCTCGCTGAGATGCGGCGCGCCTTCGCCGACCTGGGTGCCGGCATCATCCCCGACCAGCTCATGGGCGGTTGGTTCATCCCGACGAGGGCAGATCCCACCCAGGCGCCACCGGGGTGCCACACTGCCTACGTATGGACGAGCGTGCCGCCCTGCCCTCGCCGGTGGCGAGCAGACAGCCTTGCCGGCTGGGAGGCCTGGCCCGAGCTGGCCGAGCCCCTGGGCGATGCGCTCACCGAGCGCTTCGAGCAGTATGCCCCGGGTTTCGGGGACCTGATCGTAGAACGACACGTCATGACCCCGCAGAACCAGGAGATGAACAACCCCTCGGCGATCCGCGGGAACATGATCGGCGGCAGTGCCGTCCCCGAGCAGTACGCCGAGAACCGCCCGCTGCCCGGCATCGTCCGCCGCGGGGTGTCGCGCAGCTTCCTCCCCGGCCTGTACCTCTCCAACTCGATCCATCCCTACGGAGCCACCCACCTCGCTTGCGGCTACCTCGCGGCCAGCGAGATAGCCGAGGATCTCGGCTGCCGGGATGTCGAATGGTGGCGCGCCCGGCCCCTCGACTGGTTCCTCGAGAACATGTTCAGCGTGCCGTTCAACCTCGGCATCGAGCAGCCCCGGCAGAGCGAGCCGGCGCCCGCGTGAGAGCTCCCGCTCCGTTCCCGGGTGCTCGCCCCTTCGAGGGGCTGCCGCTACCGTCACCGCCTCGCCGTCCCCGGAGCCTGAGAGCATGACCGGCCCGACACCTGAGGACTCCGACAGCGGTCTCGCCCGGGTCATGGATGGCCGCATCTGGGACGACTTCTGTGACGGACTTCGAGCAGCGGGCTCGGCGGTGCTCGCCGGCCCGGTACCCGAGGACCCGCTGGACCGCGCCGAGGGGTGGCGTTACCTGACCCGCCTCTTGCGCGCCTCGCTCAACTTCTTCCTCGAGGTTCCCGACCCGGAGGCACCCGCTTTCACCCGCGCCGTCGACGAGACCATCAAGATGGGCATGGACAACCCCGACAACGTCTATCTGGCCGCCCCCGTCAAAGGGGACCTCACCTACCGCCTGACCGGCACCCGCGGCACCGTGCACTACCTGGGGTTCGGGTCCCAGGCCGGGGGCTACGCCAAGACCGGCTCGCTCGACACGACCGGCTACCTCGACGCGAGCGACCTCGTACTGGGCCCGGACGGGCGCTTCGAGATCATCGCCTCGACAGACAGGCCGCCCGGTGCGGACAACTGGCTGCCCATGTCGCCCGAGACCCGCATGATCCAGGTGCGCCAGACCCGCGTCGACCACGACGACGAGACACTCGCCCAGGTGAAGATCGAACGCATCGACGGGCCGGCGAACCCCCGGCCGGTGACGCCGGAGCGCATCGACAAGGCACTCGGCGAGGTCGCTGCTTTCGTTCAGCTCACCTCACAGATGTTCGCCGAGTGGACCGAGGACTTCCGCCAACACCCCAACACCCTCCCCCGCTTCGACCCCGACAAGGCCCTGGCGGCCGGTGGCGACCCGAACATCGCCTACTACCACGGCTGGTTCGAGCTCGACGACGACGAGGCCCTCGTCATCGACCTCGACCCGCCGGCGTGCGACTACTGGAACGTCCAGCTCGCCAACTACTGGCTCGAGAGCCTCGACTACCGCTACCACCCGGTCCACCTCAACCAGGGCACCGCCGAATACCAGCCCGACGGGACGGTCCGCGTCGTGGTGGCGGGATCCGACCCCGGCGTACCGAACTGGCTCGACACCTGCGGGCACCGCCACGGCACGATGTGCGTGCGCTGGATCGGCGCGACCGAGCATCCCCAGCCTCGGACGAGTGTGGTGAAGCTCTCCGAGCTGCAGTCATGAGCGAGGTCTCCTTCGACCTCGACCAACTCCTGCGAGAGGCCATAGAGGCCACCGGGTTGAGCGACTTCGGCTCGGACGACTTCAGCGAGGGGCTCCAGGTCCTGCTCGAGACCTACGATCACAACGGCTTCGACGAGGACGGCCGCCGGCACAGCCGCGGGCGGCTGCTTGGCCTGTTGCAGGAGCGGCTCCGGATCGAGCACGCCTGGAAGACCCATCCCGAGGTCCGCGAGGTGCAGATCGTCGCGCCGATGTATCTCACCGGCCTTCCCCGCACCGGGACCTCCGCGCTGCTCAACCTGCTGGCGCAGGACCCGGCGATGCGCCCCTTGGAGCTGTGGGAGGCCATGAACCCCTCCCCCTTGCCTGGCAACCCTCCCAAGGCCGACGACCCCCGCTACCAGGTGATCAAGGAGTTCACGGACCGGATGTACGAGCAGAACCCCGGGTTCGAGGCCATCCATCACACCGGCCCGGACACGCCCGAGGAGTGCATCCATCTGCTCAACCACACCTTCGCCGACGTGCAGTTCGGCATCGAGTGCCTGTTGGAGCCCTACGGCTCCTGGTTCCAGGCCCAGGACCACCGAGCCAGCTACACCTACTACGCCGACATCCTGCGCCTGCTGCAATGGAGCCGCCCCGGCGAGAGGTTCCTCCTCAAGTCACCGGCGCATCTCTGGGCCCTCGACATCCTGGTCGAGATGTTTCCCGACTGCTCGATCGTCATCACCCATCGCGATCCCGTCGAGTGCGTGGCCTCCTATGCGAGCATGATGGAGGCCATGATGTCGGAGCGCCGATTCGACCGCCATGATCTCGGCCCTGCCGTCATGGAGTACCTCGCGCGCAAGACCGAGTACAGCCTGGCCTGCCGCGACTCGCTCGATCCCGCCCGGATCCTCGATGTCTACTACCGCGACGCAGTATCTGAGCCACTGGCGACAGTGGCACGGATCTACGCCTACTTCGGTCTGCCGCTCGACGCCGATCTCGAACACACCTTCGCCGACCACTCCGGCTCCCATCGTCAGGGCGAGCACGGCACTCATGCCTATCGGCTGGAGGATTACGGACTCACCGAGGAGACGATCGGCGAACGCTTCCTCGCCTACACCGACCGGTTCCCTGGCCTGTGAGATGGATGAGACCCGCTGGATCGACGACTTCGCCGGGGCGTGGGCCAGGGAGTACCCCGACTCGGCGGACACGTCCGGGCTGATCCTCATCACCTTGCTTGCCCGCCTCAGCATGCAGATCGATGGCTTCCAGGCGACGGTCCTACGCCCGTTCGACCTCAACCCGAGCGACTATGCGGTGCTGGCCGCGCTGCGCCGGGCCGGCGAGCCTTACGAACTGGCTCCCAACGAGCTGTACACCTCACTCGAGCGCTCCTCGGGGGGAATGACCAAGATGCTCAAGCGCCTCGAACAGCTCGGCCTGGTCGCCCGCGTCGCCGACCCCGACGACCGGCGCAGCAAGCTGGTGCGCCTCACCGAGGAGGGCAAGGTGGTGGAGGAGCAGGCCTTCGAAGCATTTGTGGAGCACACCCACGCCCTGTTGCGCAACTCATCCCCCGCCGAGCTCGAGACGATCGACGAAGCGCTGCGCCGCCTCGTCGTCATCATCGAAGCCAACCTCGGCCGCTGAGCGGCGTAGGCATGTGCCGGCATCGTTTCGGTCTGCGTTGGAGGAAGCCCGAAATGACCGTAGCCCCACTCGGAACAGGCCGCGGGTAGCTCGGGTCAGGACGGGCCCAGCAGACGCGCATCGCAGCCGACGGCGTCATAGATCCTGAGCGCACGGTGATCCAATGTCACCAGCTCGACGTCGTGACTCGCCGCAGTCCGGCCTATGAGGGCGTCGTATACAGCACCCCCGGCAAGATCCAGACGGTCGAGGTCGAGGACGAAATCGCGCAGCTCCCCGGCTTCGAGCACCAGCGGCGCGGCGGTGAACCTCACGTCGAGAAACTCCCGCACGACCACCGATGGGGCGCGGTGGGGAGCCGGCAGCCTGGTGAGCACGCTGTAGGCCTCGAGCAAGGCGTGCCCGACTGCCGCCGGCGCTTCGTCGAGTACCTCGCGGGCTCGGGAATGGGATTCGTGCCAGCTGGCGAAGCCGGCCACCATCAGGCTCGAATCAACAGCCGTCACCGGCGCACCTGCTCGAGGGTGGCGCGCACCTGCTCGACGCTCAACGGCGGCAGGGACTCACCGGGGACGGCGACGACCCCTCCTCCGCGCTTGTCGAGCCTCATCTCGGTCGGCGGCACCTCGACTTCCAGGCGACCGTCGCGCACAACGACCTCCAACTCCCTACCGGCGTGCAGGTCGAGCTGATCGCGCAGCGGCTTCGGGATCACGATACGGCCCGCACCGTCGATGGTAGTTCGCATGGGATCATCCTACCAGTCGCTGTGGCATGATTCTGCCACGGCACCTCGACCCTGGCTTGCCCGACACCCCCGCCATCTCATGACCCTCGAGGAACTCCTCGCCGCGCCGGCCCGAATCGGCACGGGGCGCGGATCAGGCGCCGGGCGGGCCGGCGACGTGAAGCCCGCGGCGCTCCGCCGCTTGGCAGAGCGCACCGTCGGCGCTGGTCAACCCGCTGGCCTCGATCACAAGCGCGGCCGCCAGATGGATCGCATCGTAGGCCCGCAATGCCTCGGCTTTTGCGAGCTCCGCCGCCTCCGCGACCAAGTCATCGGTGATCCCGATGAAGGTGACCTCCTCGAGCAACTCGACAAGCTCGGCTTTGAGCTCCCGGAACCACCTCCGGTCGGGAAGCGTCCGTGTTGGTAGGTCCGCCTGGTCATCGGCTTTCCGGAAATGGCTCAAATCGGAACGGCTTCCTGACGGATATGGTCGTCGCGGTCCTTGAGCCCTCCGAAAACCGCCCGGCTCGAAGTTGACGATCAACCGGTGAACCGCGGGGTGCCACTCACAGGTGTCGCGGCGGGCTGCTGGCCGGTCGTCGACGAGCACGAAGCGTCAGCGGTCAACACGACGTCGTTTCCGGTTCCCCCGCGGTAGCCCGAGCGCAACCAGATCGAACCCGGAGCAGGCAAGCACCCTCGCTGATGTCAACCACCGCCGAGTCGGCATCGGTGTCGCGGATCTTGCCGCGGAACGTGCCGGCAATCGGGTTCGAACCCTGGTTGTCCACTATCACGAACTGTGTGCCCGACGGCGGAGAGAAGGTCAGCGAGATGAACAGCAGAGCACCGCTGACGTCGACGTCGCCACCGACGATGACCTGGTCGTATTCCGAGCCGACGGTGACACCGGCCAACTCGGCGTTGAGTTGGCTACCAGCGCTCATGGAAAGGGCACCGTCAACCCGGAGGCGGCCAACCACGCTCCCGCCCGAGAGGGTCCCACCCGTCGCCGTGACCTGTCCGACGGTCCCGTCACCGGCGAGGACTCCACCGCTCAAAGCGACGGGCGACTGACCCTGCACCCCCGCCACCGGAAGAACACCCCCGGTTACCGACGTCGGCCCCGAATAGGTGTTGTCAGCACCGAAGGTGACGAAGCTGCCGTTCACGACGATAGACCCACCTCCCGTGATCGCGCCGTTGAAGTTGAGCGAGCCACTGCCGTCCATGGTCAACGTGGCCCCGCCGTTGACTCCGACGGTGCCATCAACCACCAGATGGCTCCCGGTTGCGCCGTCGTCCAGCTCTGGCTGGCCGTCACGGTGGTTGGGATGCCATAGGTCGCGGCCAACCCGGTGGTACTCGAGAAGCCTGCGACCAGACCACCGGTCATCGACGGCGACGAGCCGCTAGATGCTGTAGTCCTCGTCACTCCGAGCGACCTGTTGGCCAACGACACGCCCACGCGCCGAGCCCGGAGAGACCCAAGATGACTTGCCCGAAAGCTTTCCTGTGATGCTATGGTTGGCCGCACGGCGGACGTCCGGTGCGCCCGCCGCGTTGCGCCCAGCCGAGAGCGAAGGGGAGAGCCGGTGGCCACCGAGGAGACCTACGACGTCGTCATAATCGGGGCCGGTCACAACGGCACCACCACCGCGGCCTACCTGGCCAAGAGCGGCCTGAGCGTGTGCGTGCTCGAGGACCGGCCCGAGTGCGGCGGCGCCCAGGAGACCGTAGAGCCCATCGCCGGCGTGCGCATCCAGCCTCACGCCATCGCCAACTACGCAGGGTCGGCGCCGGGCTGGGAGCAGCTCGAGCTCTGGAAGTACGGCTTCCGCATGGACTGGGATCCCCGGGTCACCGTCGAGCTCGACACCGACCGCTACATATTCACCGGCGACGGGCTCTCCCAGGTCACCGAGGCCGACATGATGGGCTGGGCCAAGATCACCTGCATGCTCGCCGGCGAGGACGCCTTCCGCGACCTCATGAGGGCCACCTTCTGGTGCCCACCCCATCCCTACGGCACCGAGCTGAACGAGCACAACATCCCGTTCATGCAGGTCTACAAGGAGCGCCAGCCCGACGTGTGGACCCGCGAGCTGCTCGAGATGACCATGTTCGACCTGATGGACGAGTACCTCGACACCGAGCCCTTCAAGGTCACCCAGGCCTACATCGCCCTCAGCTCCGGGGCCCACGGCCACATGGAGGGAGTGGCGATCCCGGCGTTGTGCAGCTCGGCCACCGTCATGCCGCCGGCCATCGCCAAGCCGGTGGGGCCGAGGGGCAACATCCACGGCTACTACCACGCGCTGTTCCGCTGCGCGGTGGCCCACGGTGCAACCTTCCGCACCTGCTGCCCGGTCGAGGAGATCATCATCAACCACGGCCGCGCCGCAGGTGTGCGCCTGCGCGACGACGCCACCTGGGCGGCCAAGAAGATCTGGGCCCGCAAGGCGGTGATCAGCGCGGCTCACATCAAGCCGACCTTCCTCGACCTGATCGGCCCCCGGCACCTCGACGCCGGGTTCATGCAGCGCATCAAGGACCTGAGCCTCAAGGGCGGCAGCCTGTACATGAGCCACTACCTCACCCGCGAGGAGTTCCGCTACCGCCCCGAGTACCGCCTGCCGCCACCCAAAGACGCCTTCACCGGCGCCTTCTTCAACATGGGCTCGCGCGAGATCTACTTCAAGAACGTCGAGAACGTGCTCGGGCGGCAGGAGAACCTGACCATCTCGCCGAACGAGGCCATGTGGGGCATGGTCGCCAGCTCGCTGTACGACCCGACCAACCCGCAGTGCACCCGCCCCGACCGCGTCATCAACGGGCCCCTGTGGATGATGGTGCCGACGCCGCAGTACAACGTCGACGGCATGGACGCCATGGACAAGGAGAACGAGAAGAAGGTCTGGGACGAGTTCATGCGCCAGAGCCTCGGCTGCATCGTCGAGAACCTCGACGACGACAACCTCATCCGCATGTTCACCGACTCGCCCTACGAGCAGGAGATCCGCAACACCGGGATGCTGGGCGGGTCGTGGTACGGCATCCGTTGCGACCGCGACCAGTGGTGGAACGAACGGCCGCTACCCGAGCTGGCCCGTTACCGGGTGCCCGGCATCGACGGCCTCTACCTGGCCCACCAGTCAGCTGCCCACCCCGGCGGCCTGTGCCTCATGGCCGTGGGTTACAACCTCATGCACATCCTGATCGAGGACGAGGTCGCCGACCCCGGCGACTGGTGGTACGCCTCCCCCTGGTACATACCCGAGCAAGGCAAGCGACCCGCCAACGCCTGAGCCGGCGTCACGCACACCCCCACGACGAGCAGACAAGGAGTTCAGGCAGATGGTCAAGGAGCTGGTCGGACAACCCCACCCCCAGAGCTTCTTCTCGGAGTTCCCGATCGAGAGCGAGTGGGACGTGGTGGTCATCGGCGCCGGGCCCAACGGCCTCATCACCGCCGCCTACCTCGCCCGGGCGGGCCTCAAAGTGGCACTGGTCGAGCGCCGCTACGAGATCGGCGGGGGCCTGGCCACCGAGGAGGTCCTCTTCCCCGGCTACTACTCCAACATCCACGCGCTCTACCACATGATGGTCGACTTCATGCCGGTGCTGGCCGACTTCGATCTCTCCAAGCACGGGCTGGTGTGGATCAAGCCCAACCTGCAGACGGCCATGACCTTCGCCGACGGCAGGTCCCTGCTACTCACCCGCATGCTCGAAGACACCGTGGACTCGATCCACAAGTTCTCCACCAACGACGCCAAGGCCTTCGGCGAGGTGATGCGCACCTGGCGCAAGGTCTCCCGTGAGATCGTTGCCCCCGCCACCTACCTGCCGCCGATGGCGCCGCTGGATCTGATCGAGGCGATGGAGCGCACCGAACTGGGCCGGGAGATGCTCGACCTGGGCGAGCGCAGCCCCCTCGACATCATCAGCGACACCTTCGAGGACGACCGCGTGCGGGCGCTGATGCTCTACGTGACCTGCATGTGGGGCCTGGACCCCCAGGAGACCGGTGTCGGGTTCTTCGTACCGCTGCTGCTCGACCGGGCCATGAACAAGTGCTACTGCCAGGGGGGCTCGCACAAGCTGGCCGCCTCGCTGGCACGCGAGGTGGTGCGCGCCGGGGGTGTGATCCTCGACGCCTCCCAGGTCGACAACATCACCCTCCACGACGGTGCCGTAACCGGCGTGGAGTTGTGGGAGGGCCGCACGCTCAACAGCAAGGTGGTGGTCTCGAGCCTCGATCCACACTCGACCTTCCTCGACCTGGTCGGTGCCGAGAACCTGCCCGGCGACCTCAAAGACGAGGTGTCGCGCTGGGAATGGGACAAGTGGAGCTACGCCACCCTCCACGTTGCCTCCGAGGGGGCTCCCCACTACCGGGGCCGCGACCCCTGGGTCGACGAGTCGTTCATGAACATCATCGGCTTCGACAGCACCGAGCAGGTGCTGGCCCACTGGCAGGGCGTAACCTCGGGCCGGCTAGACACCGAGGTCTTCGGGGGCCACGCCACCTGCCAGACGATCTTCGACCCACACCTGAGCCGCCACCCCGGCCGGCACGTCTCGCTCTTCCAGATCCACGCGCCCTTCGACATCGAAGGTGGCTGGGAACAACGTGGCCCCGGGCTCGAGGACGCCATGCTGGCAAGGTGGCAGCAGGCCGCACCCAACATGGCCGGTGACAACATCATCAGGACCGCCCTGGAGACACCCGAGGACATCGAGATCCGGTTGCCCAACATGCGGCGCGGCTCGATCAAGCACGGCGACTACAACCCCATCCAGCTCGGCTGCTTCCGCCCCAACCAGGACTGCTCCGGTTCGGCCACCCCGATCGACGGTCTGTACGTGAACGGGGCGTCGACCTACCCCGGCGGCCTGGTGATCGGCGGCCCGGGCTACCTGGCCGCCGGACGGGTGGCCGACGACATGGGCGTGGAGCGCTGGTGGAAGCCGACGCCGGCGATGGAGAAGTACGCCAAGACATACCTGGCCGAAGCGACCTGACAGCTCCGGGCCGGCCCGGCGTCGAGGACCGGCCGGCTGAGCTAGGGTTTCGCCGGTTCGCGCAAGGGCGCGGGCCCCTTCCCGACCGGTCACGGAACGACTGGAGTGAGCAATGGCGGAAGACATCTTCGACTACAGCGCCGACGTACTCGTGGTCGGGACAGGTGCCGCGGGATTCTCGGCTGCCATCACCGCTGCGACCGAGGGTGCCTCGGTGATCATGTTCGAGCGCAACGACGGCATCGGCGGCACCACCGGAGCATCCGGTGGCACCGCCTGGATCCCCAACAACGCCTCGCTGCGGGCACAAGGCGCCGAGGACCCCCGCGACGACGCTCTGCGCTACATGTGCCGCATGGCCTACCCGCAGTACTACTGCGCCGACCATCCAACCCTGGGGCTCCCGGAGCGGGCCTACGAGCTCATCGAGACCTTCTACGACAACGGCTACAAGGCCATCGACTACCTCCGCGAGGCGGGCGCGCTCGACCTCACCGCCGACCGGGTCGCGCCCGACCCCGACCGGCCGATCGTGCTCCCCTCGGGCAGCATCGTGAAGTCCTTCCCCGACTACGGCGCCGCTCTCGCCGAGGAGAAGGTCGCCCACGGTCGTCACGTGAGCCCCACGCCCGGCACCGCCTCGATGATCGAACAGCTCGCCGCCGGTGCCGAAAAGCACGGCATAGAGGTCCGCACCGAGCATCAGGCGGTTGCCTTGCTGCGCAACGAGGCGGGTGAGGTGGTAGGCCTGGAACTGCACAACCGCACCCTGACCCGGCTGGCGCATGCGCACAAGGCGGTGATCTTCGCTTCGGGTGGCTACGCCCACAACGCCGAGCTGGTCCGCAAGAACCTCCCCGGCCGCGTGTTCGGATCGTGCTCCACGCTGGGTGCTCAAGGCGACTTCGTCCGCATCGGCATCGAGGCCGACGCGCAGTTCGCCAACATGCACAACGCCTGGTGGAAGCAGGTGCCGGTGGAGGCCAGCCTCGACTCGCCTTCACCGCCGGGCATCTGGGTTCCCTGGGGCGACGCCATGATCCAGGTCAACAGGTACGGCCAGCGAGTCGTCAACGAGAAGCTGCCCTACCACGACCGGGGCCAGATCCACTCGGTCTACGACCCGTCCCGGCGCGAGTACCCCAACCTGGTCCTGTTCATGATCTACGACGACGCGGTGGCGAGCTCGGAGAGCATGGAGGGCATGCGCCGACCTGTGCCGATGCCCGACGACGACGCCGACTACGTGATCAGGGGCGACAACTGGCAGGACCTGGCCACCCGGATCGACGAGCACCTCGAGGCGCTCGGCGAGGTGGTGGGCGGGGTGCGCCTCGACGCCTCGTTCTCGGAGAACCTGGCGGCAACCATCGAGCGCTTCGACGGCTTCGCCGAGACCGGCAAGGACCTCGACTTCGGTCGGGGGGAGTCGGTCTTCGACCGCGCGTGGAACGGTCCCAACCGCGCCGGCTCGCCCAATCCGACCATGGCTCCGTTCGCCACAGAGGGCCCCTACTACTGCATCATCGTGGGTGCGGCCACCCTCGACACCAACGGCGGGCCGGTGATCAACAGCCGCGCCCAGGTGCTCGGCACCGACGGCGAGCCCATACCCGGCCTCTACGGCGCGGGCAACTGCATTGCCTCCCCTGCGGGCAACGGCTACTGGGGCCCGGGCGCCACCATCGGCCTGGCCCTCACCTACGGCCACCTGGCCGGTCGCTCAGCGGTGGCGGAGCCCGCCAAGACCATCTGACCGGCGACCAGCCCGACCGCCGCTGGGGCTACGGGCGTAGCGGTCTGCTACGCTCGTAGCATGACTGAGGTGGCCTCCCGGGAACTGCGCAACCGTTCACGGGCCCTCCTGGACCGGGTCGAAGGTGGGGAGACGGTGACCATCACCGTCGACGGTCGCCCGGTGGCCCGGCTTGAGCCCGTCGGCCGGCGGCCCCGCTGGGTCTCGCGAGAGGAGTTCGTCCGCGAGATCCTGGCCCATCAAGCCGATCCCGGCCTCGCCGGTGACCTCGCTGCGCTCAGCGACGAGACGACCGACGACCTCCCCCTCGAATGACACAGGGCCTCGCCGGTGACCTCGCTGCGCTCAGCGACGAGACGACCGACGACCTCCCCCTCGAATGACACAGGGCCTCGCCGACACTTCGCTGTTCATCGCACGAGAGACCGGGCGAACGATCGATTTCGCCGCCGTCCCCGACGAGCTCGCCGTGTCGGTGATCACCATCGGTGAGCTCAGAGCCGGGGTACTCGTGGCGTCCGATACCGAAGCCCGGTCTAGGCGTTTGGCGACGCTCACCCACGCGCTCACCATGGACCCGGTTCCCGTCGATGGCCATGTCGCCGCATCGTGGGCCGTGCTGCGCGTTCTGCTGCGTGACCGCGGCCAACGCCTACCGGTGAACGACTCCTGGATCGCGGCAACCGCCATGGCGCTCGAGGTACCCGTGGTGACCCAGGACGACGACTATCCCGAGCTACCCGGCCTCGACATCATCCGCGTGTGAAAGTCGCGGGGCGCATCCCCCGCGGCGGCACAGGACAGGACGGCTCCATGCGGGTGGCCGTCACCCATCCGGAACGATCCGCGGAGCGCCACATAGCCCAGCTCCCCCGGTGAGCGATCCACACACCTACCAGGCGCCCGAACACCGCGTTTGGTCTCTCCCGCCTGGGACAATGGGCCGCGGGGCCCTGCGCCGGCTCAGTGAGCCCGTGCCGCCTTCTTGGGCTTGGCCGCACGGGTCGTGCGTTGCTCGGTCGCCACCTTGCCGTCGCCGGATTCGACCTGATGTGGGCGCTGCTGTGACAGGATCTGGTCCACCAGGTAGTTGCGGCGGGCGATCAACGCATCGACGCTGTAGGGGTCGCGGTCCATGATCCGCTCCAGCAGCGGCCCGTGGCAGAAGTACGACATGACCTGCACGTGCAGATCGTGCAGGAAGAACGCCGGATCGATCGGGGCCATCCGGCCGCTCTCCTGGGCTTCCCGCAGGCGGAGCTTTGCCGGCTCGTACACCGGGCCGATGAAGCGATCGAGGTAGGCGTCGGCGTACTCGCCGCCCTCGAGCAACTCGCGGATGACCAGACGAGGAACCGCCGGGTTGGCTCGCAGGTAGCCGTGGATCTGATCGAGGTGCCAGGCGAGGCGTTCGTGATTGAACTCGCCTGACAAGAAGTCGTACATCATGTCGGCCACCGGTCCGACCGCCCGTTCCAGGACCGCCTCGTGCAGCTCCTCTTTGGTGTTGAACTGGTAGAGAACGGTGGTCTTGTGCACGCCGGCCGAGTCGGCTATGTCCTGCACCGCGACGCCGCCGTAGCCGCGCCGCGCGAAGAGGTCAGCGGCCGCGTCGAGGACCGCTTCCCGCCCGCTCTGTCCGGCTTGTTTCGGTTTGCTCACGTCGACGCCTCCACCACGAGCATACCAATCTTACTACCGCATGGTTGGATTTTTGACCACTTGATAGCATCAGTTCTCGGATGGACGAGCCCGCCGGGCGCGGCTTTGCGGTCCGTGGTCACGCTGTCTGCCAGGTGGTTGTACTTTGCTACTAGGTGGTCAGACAATCCCAAGGACTGGTAGGATTCCTGCCCGGGGCGTAGACGGCTTCCACGTGACCCGATCTCAGCAAGGGCCTCGACTCTGCCAGGATCTTCGGAAAGGGAGAAACGGCTATGGATCGTTACTTCGTGGCGTGCGACGCAGGCGGGACCATGACCGACGTCATCGTCGTCGACGAAAAGGGTCGCAGCGTCATCGGCAAGGCTCCCACGTCGCCGGCGAACGAGAGCATCGGCTACATGGAGTCCCTCGACGAGGCGCTCGAGTACATGGGCATCGATCCCCGAGAGAACGGCAAGAGCTTCGGCAACAAGATCGAGACCGCCATCTACACCGGGACGTCGATGCTCAACACGGTCATCAACATGTCCGGGCTGAAGACCGGCCTGCTCGTCACGCGGGGCTTCGAGGACATCATCGCCCAGGGCCGGGGCTCGCAGACCTTCATCGGTGCGCAGTGGACCGAGATCACCCACATGCAGTACCGCAAGCACCGCATCCCGCTCGTTCCCCGCGCCCTGGCGCGGGGCGTGACCGAGCGCATCGACATGTTCGGGACGCCGGTCATCCCCATCTACGAGCACGAGGTGGAGCAGGGCGTGCGCGAACTGCTGGCCGACGAGGAGTGCGAGGCGCTCGCCATCGTCTTCCTTCACTCGTTCGTCAACCCCCAGCACGAGGAGCGGGCCGCCACCATCGCCCGGCGGGTCATGGGCGAGCTGGACCGCGAGGTGCCCCTGGAGCTGTCCAGCCAGGTCGCCCCCACCGCCCGCGAGGTCTCCCGCGCCAACGCCACGGTCATCCAGGCCTACGCCTCCAGCAAGTCACGCGAGCAGCTCTTCGGCATCGAAGACCGCCTCTCGGACATCGGCTACCCCCACAGCCTCAAGACCGTCCTGGGCTACGGCGGGGTCACCAACATCCGCTACCCGCGGCTGTTCGAGACCGCCATGTCCGGCCCGGTCGGCGGGCTGATGGGGGCAAAGTACCTGTCCAGCGTGATCGGTGAGGACAACATCGTGTGCTCCGACGTGGGCGGGACCTCCTTCGACGCCGGCGCCATCACCGCAGGTGTCCTGCCCATCGACCGCGAGCCCGGCTTCCAGGACATGTACGTCAACGTGCCCATGCTCGGCATCACGTCGATAGGCGCAGGTACCGGCACCTACATCAGGCTCGACCCCCAGACCAAGCGCATCAAGCTGGGCCCCGACTCTGCGGGCGGCACACCGGGACCGACCTTCATGGAGGCGGGCAACACCACTCCCACCATCAACGACGCCAACCTGTTGCTGGGCATCTTGAACGAGCACAACTACCTGGGCGGCAAGGTCAAGGTCAACAAGGACGTCTCCTACGAGCTGTTCAAGGAGAAGATCGCCGACCCGCTCGACCTCGACGTCTACCAGGCGGCCGAGACCTGTCTCGAGCTGCTGAACGTGATGATGCGCGAACACCTCGTGCGCAGCCTGATGGTCGGCCACGACCTGCGCGACTACGTGCTGCTGGGCTACGGCGGTGCCGGGCCGCTGCACCTGTTGGGCTACGCCGGCGACTATCCCTGGAAGTCCATCATCACCGTGCCCCACGCCGGAGCCTTCTCGGCCTGGGGCGGTGCCTGCATGGACTACTCCTACCGGCGCCACAAGAGCGTGCAGACGATGGTCACTCCCGACCTCGACGAAGCCATGCGGGTCGCCTACCTACAACCGCTCAACATGGCCTGGCAGGCGCTCGAGGACGAACTGCTCATCGAGCTCAAAGACGAGGGGTTCACCCCCGACCAGATCTCGACGACCCGTGTCGTATACATGAAGTACCTGGGCCAACTCGACGACATCGAGGTCGTCTCCCCCGTCGACAGCATCGACAACCCCGCGGACGCCAAGGCGCTGATCAAGGCATTCGAGGATCAGTACACCAAGATGTTCACCCTGGTCGCCAAGCCCGAGCTCGGCTCCTACCAGGTCACCGAGGTCTGCGTGATAGCCAAGGTCGATACAGTGAAGCCCAAGTTGCGCAAGCGCGAGCTCGGCAAGAAGAAGCCCTCCAAGGACGCCTCCAAGGGCACCCGCCCGGTCTTCCAGCGGGGCAAGTGGAGCGACGCCGACATCTGGAGGATGGAGGACCTCAAGCCCGGCAACGAGATCGACGGCTTGGCCGTAATCGAGGCATCCAACACCACCCTGTTCGTGCCTCCCGAGTGGCACGTGCGCATCGACGAGTACGACATCTACTGGCTCGAGAGGAAGGACGACTGATGCACGAGCTCTCCCTCCGTGAACAACTCCGCGCCAACGAAGAGGCATTCGCCTACACCGGCCACCTCTTCGGGCTGGACACCCTGGCCCGCAAGGAGAAGGACCCGGGCACCTACGAAGCCGTCTGGCACATCTTGTCGAACCTGTGCAACCTCGCCTGGGAGGTCGGCTGCAAGGTGTCTTCTTCGCCCATCGCGGTCGAAGGTGGCGATGCCCTGTGGGCCCTGCATCTGCCCACCGGTGAGGCCATCTGCGTCTCGCGGGGCATCACCGCCCACCCCGGCCTGCTCGCCTCGATGATCCGCAACTTCATCGAGCTCGGCTACGAGGAGTACCCCGGCTTCCACCAAGGCGACATCTTCGAGAACAACGACCCCCACTACGGCGGCATCCACTCGCCTGACTTCGACATGGCCATGCCGCTGTTCTACGACGGCAAGCTCGTGGCCTGGGCCAGTTGCGTGAGCCATGTGAGCGACTGCGGCTCGGTGACACCCGGTTCGGTGGGCTTCTTGAACCCCGACTGCTTCTCCGACGGGCTCTGCATCTCGATGGAGAAGGTCGGCGAGAACGACCAGTTCTACCCCTGGTACGAGAAGCGCATCCGCTCGCGCACCCGCACGCCCGACTTCGTGATGGGCGATGCCCGCGGTCGCCTGGCCGGCTGCGTCACCCTGCGCGAGCGGCTCAACGACGTCATCGACAAGTACGGGCTCGACTTCTTCTTGGACGCCACCAAGGAGTACGTCGAGGACAGCCGGCGCTACGCGGTCGGTCGCGTGAGGACCCAGACCGTGCCCGGCCGGATCCGCAAGTCGCAGTTCAAGGACCTGGCCATGAAGGGCAAGAACGTGATCCTGGGCAAACAGGACATCGACTGCCTCTTCAACCTCCCCATGGAGGTGGAGGTCGGCGCCGACGGCAACTTGAACTTCTCGCTGCGCGGGGCCAGCGGCACTGTCCCCTTCGGCGAGAACATCAGCCCCACCGCTTTGAAGTCGGGCCTGTTGAACGGCTACTCGCACATCATCGGCTTCGACATGTTCAACTCCGGGCCGGCAGCGGCCTGGGAGGTGGAGACCCCACCCAGCGGGTCCTGGGCCAACCCCTTCGAGACCCCCGAAGGGTTCTCGTCCTCCTCGGGAGTGGCCTGGGCCCCCGCGGTGATGTGGATGAGCAACCTCTACGAGGTCTTCGGCCGGCTCTTCCAGATGCGGGGCTTCGTCGAGGAGATGGCCGCCGGCGCGGCTACGACCATGACCGCCGAGTTCGCCGGCATAACCCAGCTCGGCTACTACCTCGCCGGACTCACCCTCGAACAGGCCAGCAACGGCTCCCCGGCGAGGGGCTTCACCGACGGTGAGAACAGCGCCTGGTGCATCTACACCCCCAACGCCGACTTCGGCAACGCCGAGGTGACCGAGCTGTACTACCCCATCCTCTACCTCGGCCGGAACATCGAGCCGGACTCGGGTGGCTACGGGCGCTTCCGGGGCGGCCTGGGCCACACCGCGGTGTGGATGGTCTACGGCACCCCCGGCCTCGACTACCAGTGCGGCTGTGCCGGCATGCGGGCCAAGATCGTCGCCAACCACGGGATGTACGGCGCCTACCCGACCTGGCCCGACGCGCCCAGCTACGCCCACGGCACCAACGTCAAAGAGCTCATCGAGGAGCGCAAGCCGCTGGTGCACGAGCGGGGCCCCGCCGAGAACCCCACCATCGAGACGGCGATCACCGCCGGCGACCTGCAGAGCCAACCGGTGGCACCTTTCCTCACCCACGAACCGCTGCAGAACTACGACATCATCATCCACCCCATCTCGGGCGCGCAGGCCATGGGTGACCCGCTCGAACGAGACGCCTCCGCGGTCGAAGACGACCTCAACAAGGGCTGGACCAGCGAGCGCGTAGCTGAGGAGATCCACGGCGTGAGGTTCAGCCACAGCGGCCTCTACAGCATCGATCACCAGGCGACACAACGGCGGCGGGCCGAGATCCGTGAGGAGCGCAAGCGCCGGGCGGTGCCCTTCAAGGAGTGGTGGACCGAGGAGCGCCGCAAGGTGGAGGCCAGACAGGACATGAACCCCGCCGTCCTGGCCATGTGGCGCTCGTCGATGGAGCTCTCCCCCGGCTACGGAGAGGAGATCCGCAAGTTCTGGGACCTCCCCGCCGACTTCGAGTTCTGATCCAGGAGGCCGCAGTGGCGACGTTCGAGAAGGCAGACGTCGAGAAGCTGATGGACGGGGTGCTGCCCTGGCCGGCGGTGCAGGACATCATGAAGAGCCCCAAGGACCCGGATCGCTTCGAC
>QEUP01000047.1 GCA_003577145.1 Acidobacteriota bacterium
GTCACACCCCAGCGACGAGACCGACCCCTCGACCCCGCCGGCGGCGCTCTCCGGGCCGAATTACGGCCGGATCAACCCACACGAAGCCGAGGAGTCCCTGATTTCTTGGCACCGGTGCGCCGGCCGGGTTATCCCTGGGCTTGGGAGGGCGACCTACGGCGTCCGTTGTGGCTCTTCGAGGGCGTGCCGGTGTCCGCAAGGGCTCTGTTGTCGTGTATTCTGGTGTCATAAACCTAGTGTTCACGATATGGTTTAGATAATGCAGGTTGCCTCTGTCTCTGAAGCGTCGATGGTTCTGGGTGTGAACGAAGCCCGCGTGCGCCAGCTGGTCGAAGCGGGTGATCTGCCGGCGCGCAAGGTGGGCCGGCAGTGGCTGATCGAGGCCGATGATCTGGAACGCTTCCGTCGTCTTCCCCGAAGCGAGGGCCGACCCTACGGTGCGCGGATGGCGTGGGGCCTCCTCGATTTGGTGTCGGGCGGGGAAGCGCAGTGGTTGGACCGTTTCGAGCGGTCCAAGGCCAAGCGCCGCCTGGTCGAGAACCGGCTCGTCGATCTGGTGCCGCGATTGCGGCGGCGCTGTGAGCCCCACCGCTTCTACGCCCATCCCGGAGTCGTGGAAGCGCTGGGGGATGAGGTTGTTCGCAGTGGTGTCAGCGCGGCGGCCGAGCACGGACTCGACATCGTCGCCCACGACGAAGTGGAGGGCTACGTGCAGCAACACGAGCTGGCTGGCCTGGTGGAGCGCTACAAACTCCAGCCTCCTGATGGGATGGTCAACGTCATGTTGCGTGCAGTCGGCGACCCATGGCCCTTTGGCGCCGAACAGGTCGCGCCCCTCGTCGTGGTTGGTCTGGATCTGTGCGAAGCCGACGACGATCGGTCCCGACGCGCCGGACACCAGGCGCTGCTCGAGGTGCAACCATGACCGGGCGTTTCCCGCTTGTCGATCGTCAGCCGCTGAGGTTGCCGCTGCTCGACAAGCGAGCCTCGGGCATGTGGCACACCCTGTGCGACCTCAGCGAGGTTCGACCCGGCGGGTGGAGCTTGATCGGGGCTCAGATGGTGCTCCTACACGGGCTCGAACACGGCCAGACCCCACCTCGCGCCAGCGAAGACCTCGACGCCCTCATAGACGTACGTCTCGTCTCCGGCGCCGTTCGAAGCTTCGTGGCTGAACTCGCAAACCTCGGTTTCGAGCTCGAAGGCGCCGATCCTGACGGCGTCGCCCATCGCTACCGGCGAGCCGGCATCTCCGTAGACGTGCTCGCCCCCGACGGGCTGGGCCGGCGCGCTGATCTCACCACGACACCACCGGGCCGGACCATCGCCGTGCCCGGTGGCACCCAGGCGCTGCAACGCAGCGAGCTGGTACCGATACTGCATGAAGACCGCCACGCCACCGTCGCCCGCCCGAGTCTTCTCGCCGCCATCGTGCTCAAGGCCTGCGCAGTCGACGTCGACGACGTTCCCGACGCCCAGCGCGTCGACCTCGCCTTCCTACTGGGCCTCGTTGACGACCCGATCGCGGTTCGCGACCAGATGACAGGCAAAGACCGCAAACGGCTCAGAGCCAGACACGAACTCGGCGACCCAGCCCACCCTGCCTGGGCTGCGTCCGGAGCGAGGGAGCGGGGACTCGCAGCACTAGAGCTCCTGCTCGGCTGACGGAGATGATCGAAGACCGCACTCCACGGACAGAAACGCGCCCGACGGACGGGACCTCCAGTGATCAGGCGCAATCCCGACCAGCCGGGAACGGTGGCCACACCTCGGTCCTTGCCGCTGACGCCGAGCCGAAGCCGGACAGGACAGCACTACACGGACGCAACCACACTGGCCGGACAGGACCGCAAGTGACCAGAAGATTCTGGCGCACCCGAAAAATCCCACATTCCATCCAACAAGCTCAGGGGTACTGGCCGGACAGGAGCACACTGGCCGGACGGTCGGGTCGGACGCAACCGCACTAGAGCGCACCAGACGGAGCAGCTGGACGGTTGTGGTGCTACTCATGATCGCTCGGTCGCAGGTTCGAGTCCTGCCGGACACCGACGTCGACGTCTTCACCGAAGTTTCCCGGTTGGTTCAGCGAAGTGGCGGCCGGGGTCTTCGGTGCGGGCGTCTCGTGTTGTCGCGTGAGGGTGGGACGGTGGCGGCCGCGGCGGGGGCGCGCCGCCAACGGCTTGTGCGCTGGCTGGGGTGGGTGCCTGTCACCCGGCACCAGCCTCTCGAGATGTCGGTGCGAGTCAAGGCCACGATCTACACATCGTATACTGGTACGTATGACAACGCCTGTGCCTACTCGGTTCACCGACGAGGAGCTCCTCCTCATCGACGAGCTTGTCGAACAAGGCGTCGGAGACAGTCGATCCGCCGTGATCCGCCGAGGCGTTCATCACTTGGCGGACACCGTTCGCCGAGCACGTATCGGTGCGGCCATCGCTCAGTCCTATCGAGATCTACCGCAGAGCCCCGAGGACGATGAGCTCGCGCTGGCGAACGCCATCGCGATGACCGAGGCAGAGCCGTGGTAGCGCAGGCGGAGCTGTGGCTCATGGAGACGCCCAACCAAAAGCGCCGTCCCGTGCTCATCGTGTCCCGGGACGAGGCCATCGCCGTCTTGAACAACGTGGTCGTGGCTCCTGTGACGAGCACGATTCGCGACATTCCGACATGCATCCCCGTGGGGCCCGACCAGGGGATCGACCATGACAGCGTGGTCACGTTCGACAACCTCGCCGCCGTCCCGAAGACCGTGTTGACCACGCGGCTCGGCGAGCTCGGCGTTGCCGGACGACACCGGATCTGTCGTGCCCTCGACGCTGTTGCCAACTGCTGACAGCGGACCGCGAACAGGACCGCAATCCGAGCCGAGTCAGGGGTTTCGACACCGAGGTCGAGGTGATTGATGAGCTGATCCTGTTCGGCTCCTCGGTAGCACGCTTCGAGGGCCGGCCCGGGCCTGAACCTCACGACATCGATGTGCTTGTCATCGGGATGGCGGACCGGCGTGAGTCGTACACGGCTGACGATCGCGCGGAACGTCGGCCTGGTGTGCCGGTTCAGGTCACCGTTCGCACCCGTGAGGAAAGGGAGGCCGGTGATGACCTGCTTCTCGCCGAGGGTTCGCCCGGCACGACAGCGGCCTCGATTCCAAACGCCACGGGTGGGCTTGAGCGACCGTTGCACCCGAGAAGGAGCTGTTGCCAACGACGGAATCAGAGCCTCGAGCCGACTCCGGGCACCCACAGGTTGTTCCAGTTGGCCTGGCTCTTGGTGGAGAGCCAGGCTTCGCAGGCTTCCAGGTCCAACGGGGGGCTGATGATGCAGCCCTGCGCCCGATCGCACCCCAGGTCGCGCAGTTGTCTGAGGGTTTCACACTGCTCGACGCCCTCGGCGAGCGCTCGCAGTCCGAGGTCGTGGGCGAGGGCGATGATCGATCGGACCAGGTATGTGTCTCCCTGCTCCATATCGGAGATGAAGGCCCGGTTGATCTTGATCTCGTCGATGGGTTTGTTCTGGAGGTATGAGAGCGGGGGATGTCCAGCCTCGTAGTTGTTGACGCCTATCTCGACTCCCTGTTGGCGAAGCTGGGCCACCACTTGCATGGCTAGGAGAGGGTCCTGCATGACTCCGCTCTTGGTCAGCTCGAGTCGTAGCTCGGGACCCGGCGCTCGGTGGAGGTGGGCCTCACCGGTAATCCAACTGCAGAGCTCGGTTGTGTAGAGATCTCGCACCGACAGGTTGACTGTGATGCTCAGGTCATGACCCTTCTCGTGCCAGCGGGTCACATCGCGTGCGGCCTTCTCGAGGAGGATCTGGGTGAGGCGCTGGATCATGTCCGAGGCCTCGGCGAGTTCGATGAGATCGGCGGGAGCGATGGGTCCGTGGTCGGGGTGGTCCCATCGCAACAGCGCTTCGAGGCTGGCGACAGCGCCTGTCGAGAGGTCAATGATCGGTTGGTAGTGGACGACGAACCGGCCCTCGTAGATGGCTTGCTTCATTGTGTCGAGGAGCGTGAGCCCGCTGGCGCTCGAACGTTCGTTGTCGGACGCGTAGATCGCGGATCTCCCCCGGTTGCGTTTGGCCGCGTACATGGCGAAGTCGGCTTTCTGAACCAACGTGTCGGCGTCGGTGGCGTGTTCCGGGTAGAAGGCGATACCCACGCTTGCCCCAACCTGGAGTGAGATCCCGTCGATGTTCACGGGCTCTTCCAGCGAGTGGGCGATTCGCTGAGCGACGGTGATGGCACCTGAGCGTGACGCGTTCGTGGTGAGCAGTACTGCGAACTCGTCGCCGCCTAGACGGGCCACAGTGTCAGCTTCGCGCAGCACATCCGTGAAGCGGTTGCTCAGCTCCACGAGTAGTCGGTCTCCGTGGTGATGGCCGAACGTGTCGTTCACCTCTTTGAACTCGTCGAGGTCAATCACGAGCAGTGCGATCGGTGAGGAAGTCCTCTCGGCGGTATGCAACGCCGTCTCGAGCCGATCGTGTAGCAGGAGCCGATTCGGTAGCCCGGTGAGCGGGTCGTGCAGTGCCTGGTGGCGTAGGGCCTGGGCTGTCATGGCTTGATCGGTGACGTCGTAGAGGGAGATGCCGGCTGCCTGACCAGGGAGAGGGAAAGCGCGAAGGCCGAAGATGACGGCCTGGTTCTGTCCCTCTACCTCGAAGTTCTGCACTTCGGCCGGCATACCATCGCGGACCACGTTTGCGAGGATGCCGGGCATTTCGGTAGCGGCGATCTGGGGGAAGACATCCACCGCCATCTGGCCGACCACCTCGGGCGTGGAGCGATTCGCGATCCTGGCTCCCTCGGGGTTGGCGGCGACGATGCGCAGGCTCTCGTCGTCATCCACGTCCTCGAGCCTGACGATGAAGAGGGCGACCTGGATGTGCTCGACGATGTCGGCGTACTGGTTGACCCGTTCCTCAGCACGTTTGCGGTCGGATACGTCTATGAACACGCCTCTGCGCCCGATGACCTCGCCGGTCGGACGGAGACGGGTCCTCACCACCTCGTGTACCCAGATGACGGTTCCGTCAGCCGTGCGCATCCGGTACTCGGCCTCGTCGTTGCTTCCCTCGCAGATCCGCTGCCGCCGCTCGTCGACGACCGCCGAGTCATCCGGGTGGACGACTGACTCCCAGTGCCCCGCGTCATACCAGGCCTCTCGGGGGTAGCCCAGCAACTCGACCACGTTCTCGTCGATGTACCGCGGAGGACCGGTTGCGCCGTCAGCCTCCCAAACGACGGCATCGACTCCCGAAACCAGGTCGCGGTAGCGGAGTCGGTGGGCGAGTTCACCCTCACTGACCGCGCCGACGACGATGATTCCAATCTGACTGGTGACCACAAATACGACGAGCGTGGTCAGCCATCCCGTGGGCTCGTAGTAGACGCCTAGGGCGATCAAGGCGACGATTGCTCCGGCGGCAGCCCGGAACGCAACCCGCTTACCGAAGCCGAGGATGATCTCGCTCAACAAGGCCAACAAGATCATCGCCGCGGGTGTGTAGAGCTCGGGCCTCGCCAACACGACGATCAGGATCGCCAGGTAGTCACCGTATGCTGTGACCGTCGGGAGAGTCCCCGTGCGTCGCACCAGGAGATCACACGCCAGGTTGTACGGAAGCCCCACAAGGACGAGCACTCCTGCCACCCACCAGCGCTGGTTCCCGGCCACGTTCGACGCACCCGGCGTAGCCACAGATGAGTCGAAGACGACTGTCGCCAACGTCAGTACCGCGATCGCCAGATAGCGGTACATGATCACGTACCGCCAGAAAGACCGGCGCGCATCCTTCAGATCGCCAGCGGGATTCGTTGTCGTCGACGACGACCGGTCTCTGGAGTTCCTACGCAATGGCGTGTGGTCTTCGAGCCGATTCACCAATCACCTGAGGGACGCCGAGTGCTCAGGCAGGCACCACCCATATCACCTCTCATCGGCGGCCGAAATGCGCCGCTTGAGGAGACACCCCGTAGCCCTCACGAGGCATCGCTCAGCGCATGCCGATCACGAAGCCCCCCGGGCGTGACGCACGGCAATTCCACAACGACCGCGCCGGGCCTGGGTCCACTGATCCCATGCGGTGGAGCTCAGTCTGCGACGAGGAGCTCCTCGATCCGCTGGTTCAGTGCCTGTTGGTCGGCGACGTGGACGTAGACGTCATTGCTCCGCGAGGAAGACGGCTGCCACGAGAGCCCGCCGGATGTGTTGATGACGGCTGCGCCGCCGCGCCCCAGTTCCTCGAAGGTGCTCTCGAGATCGTCGATCGCGTAGAGCAGCGTCGGCGCATCCCAGTTGCCGTCACCGGGCGGGGCACACGAGAACAGCTCCTCGTAGACGATGCGCATCGGGTGCTCGCTCGGCGCGTCGGCGCACAGCGTTTCCCCGACGATGGTCTGGATCCCGGCGAACCCGTCGACCCAGGCGATGGGCGTTGGCCAGTCACCGGTCACGACGGCGTGCGCCGCTTCGGGGTCGATCTCCTGGTTCGTGAGGGCGGCCCCGCCAGCTGGGAACAGCCCGTCCATGATCACGAGCCGCTCGACTTTGGTCGCGATCAGCTCCCGGCCGTCGAGATCGCTGGCGTTGTCGGGCTGCGAGTCGAGCAGGCGTGCCAGGTTGGTGTAGCTCCCGATCGCCACGATGGTGACGCTGTGGTCAGCTTCGGCGGCGAGGAGACGGCGGTAGAGGGCGATGGCCTCCGGCACGTCGTCGCTGTGCTCGACCGAGTGAGGTAGGCGGCTGATCAGTTCGTCGGTATAGCCGTGTGGGAAGGTGTCGTTGGCGCTGCCGGCCATCGCTCCCAGCGGGATGTCGGCGTTCCCGTAGGTCGTGTTGATGGCGTCGATCGCAGCCACTGCGGAGGCGTTCGGGACATCGGTGACTAGGCCCAACAGGCGGATCTCGCCACGTCGCTCCAATATGTTCGCCATCCCGATCGCCGTGGCGTCGTCCCACCACAGGGAGAAGTCGGTGTCTATGATCACGCCTGGTCCCGACGAAGCTTCCTGAGCCGCCGCATCATCAGAGCTCGGGCTCGTCGTCGGCGGCCGGCCTTCACTTCCCCCGCTCGCCGAGTCCGGTCCGGCACTGCAGGTGGCCAGGGCGATGACCGCCATGCCCGCAGCGATCCATCTGCCGGCACAGCACCGCCGCGAAGATCCCCCGCTGCCGGACCGCATGAGCAAAGAGTAGATCGCCTACCTGGTGAGGCCGCTGTCGGGTGCCGGCCGGCACCCGGCAGTCGAGGCCGCAAAGCGGCCCGTCCGCTCAACCGGTCCTAGCGTCATGCTCGTCGTCGCAGCCCGACGGCTTCGACCTCGCCGACGCCAGGATGTCGGTTGACGAATCGCGCTTCTTGAATGCCGCAACCGCGCCGTTGGCCTGCGGGAAATTCGTTCGGCGGCGCGGAAACCGGCATGACGATAGCCGTCAGCCCTCGGGCGGCCTCGCACCCTCGGTTTCAGGGACGCACCAGCTCGACGTGCCTTCCAGACGCTGCCGCGAGCGGTTCGAGATCCGCGCGGTCGGAAGTCACGATCTCGTCCCCATCGTTCGCGAGCAGCACCACTGCCGTGTCGATTACCTCGGCGAGCCCCGTGGTACCCAGAAGTTCTCCGGCGGCTCGCCCGAGCACCTCGTCGAGCGCGCGGATATCGATCCCCGCGAGTGCCTGGGACGGGCGAGCCTGCCGCGACCCGCCGCGCCAGACCTGACCTATGACCCCGGCGTGAGTCAGCGGGAGGTCTGATTGCATCTGGGCAGCCTTGAGCCGAACCCACATCGAGCGTTCGTCTCGCTCGAGTGCTACAAGGGCTCCGCTGTCGAGCACGAGGCTCACTTCGACTTCGCCTTGCGGCCGGCCGGTTTGCGATGACCCCGAACGACTACCGCATCCTCGCGATCGTCGCGCTGCTGAGTCAGGATCTCCTCGGTGGTGATCTCGCCGAACTCCTCTTCGTAGTCGGCTACCGCCGCCGCGAGGCGTGCGAGCTGGCGATCTCGCCGGATCTTTTCATCGAGCGCTGCGCTGACCCAGCCGCTGACGGAGTCTGCCCGCCCGGACTCCACGGCCTGTTGGCCTGCTTCGATCAACTCCGGGTCGACCGTGACCGTGAGACGCTGCTTCTTGGCTCTCATACCATGGTGCTAACAACAGTATGATCATCGTCACAGCACCACGGAGTGCCCGACTCGCGCCGAGCCAGGGGGGCACTCCCCTCGCTGATCTGCTATCTGTGGTGGCACTGAGTACATTCATCGAGTGTCATCAGTGCCATGACGAACCCCGACTACCTCGCGCTGATTCGACAAGCCATCGATAGCGAGCCCACTCCACCGGCGCACTCGG
>QEUP01000027.1 GCA_003577145.1 Acidobacteriota bacterium
GCGGCGCAGCCTCCGCAGCTCACATGGCGCTACCGCAGGTAGCGCGGGCTTCGCCACCCGGTACCGGCCCGCCCGCTGCTGCGGCGCAGCCTCCGCAGCCTTGCTTGATTGGGGGAGGCTTGGGCCGATCCAAGGGGTGTGCGAACCAGACTGATCATCATCTTCTCGGCCCTTGGGCTCTTGACGTTCGGCTGCGCCAACGACGACACGACCGCTGGCCGCGTCGACGACGAGACAACCACGAGCGCAACGGCTGACGAGACAAGCACCTCGTCCACTGAGGCAACCGTCCCCGGGCCCTACGAGGGTTACAACCTGTTCGCCCCGGTCACGTCGAAGGTGACCTACCTGACCGACATCGACAACAACGTCGTGTGGTCGTGGGACAGCGAGTACATGCCCGGCCTCGCCGCCTACCTGCTCGAGGACGGCAGCCTCCTACGAGCGGGGTATGTGGGCAACGAGAACTTCGAGATCCCCGGAGCCGGTGGGGTCGTGCAGATCATCGCCCCCGACGGCGAGGTCACCTGGGAGTACGAGTACTCCAGTGACGAACACCTCCAGCACCACGACGTGGAGATGCTGCCCAACGGCAACATCTTGCTCGTCGCGTGGGAGAAGGAAGACTCCGCGTCAGCCCTCGCTGCCGGTCGAACTCCGGAGAACACCACCCACGAGGGCGTGCTCTCCGATTCCATCATCGAGGTGAAGCCGACCGCAGACGGAGGCGGGGAGATCGTCTGGGAGTGGCACGCCTGGGACCACCTCGTCCAGGACACCGACGAGAGCATCGAGAACTACGGAAACGTGGCCGAGCACCCCGATCTGATCGACGTCAACTACATAGGCGCTCGCGGCGCGAAGCACGAGTGGACCCATTTCAACTCGGTCACCTACAACGCGGAACTCGATCAGATCATGGTGAGCGTGAGGAGCTTCAGCGAGGTCTGGGTGATCGACCACAGCACCACCACCGAAGAGGCGGCCGGTCACAGCGGCGGTGAGAGCGGCAAAGGAGGCGACCTCCTCTACCGCTGGGGTAATCCCGAGGCCTACGGGCGAGGCGAACCCGGTGAAGAGCAGTTGTTCGTCCAGCACTGCGCCCGCTGGATCCCCGAGGGTGTCCCGGGGGCGGGTGACATCCTGGTCTTCAACAACGGCACCGGCAGGTCTGGGGGCAACTACTCGACAGCCACCCAGTTCACGCCTCCATTGAGCGCCGACGACACATACGAGCTCACCGGCGACGAGCCGTACGGCCCCGGGGAGCCGAGTTGGACCTGGGAGGCGGACCCACCGGACTCGTTCTACGCACCGGTGGTGTCCAGCGCCCAGCGTCTTGCCAACGGGAACACCTTGATCGTCGACGGTCCCGACGGGCTGTTCCTGGAAGTTGACGCCGAGGGCAACACCGTCTGGGAATGGGCCTACGGATCGCCGGTCTTCAAAGTCGTCCGCTACGGCGCCGAGTACCCAGGCCTGCCTGATCTCGGGCAATGGACAGGATCCACCACGCCGACCAGTGCTCCGCCCGTCGAGGACGCCCCCCTGCCCCTGGAGTTCTGAGCGGCAACCAGTGGCTGCGGCAGCGCCACCGGATTCGAGGAATGGCCCCTAGGCTGCCCCTGAGGGAGTCATGAGGAGCAACCGTTACCACGGGCTGGTCGGGTCCGACCCCGACAGGATCGCAGGCGAGACGCTCAGCGAGGGAATCGTCGCCCGGGTCTGGGCGTTCGCCCGTCCTTACCGCTCCATGCTCGTCGGCTTCCTCGTCACGATCATCCTGGCGTCGGTGCTGAGCCTGGTCCCACCGCTGCTGTTCCGCTCGATCATCGACCAGGCCCTGCCCCAGAAGGACACAGGCCTGCTCGCGCTGCTGGCCGGCATCGTCATCGTCGCGGCCTTCATCGAAGCCGGGCTGTCACTGCTCGAGCGCTGGTGGTCGGCGCGCATCGGCGAGGGACTCATCTTCGATCTTCGCTCGGCGCTGTTCGACCACGTCCAGCACATGCCGATCGCCTTCTTCACCCGCACCCAGACCGGCGCCCTCATCAGCCGTTTGAACAACGATGTGATCGGTGCCCAACGGGCCCTCACCGGCACTCTCGGGTCGGTGGTGTCGAACATCATCGTCCTCATCACGACCCTCGTCGCGATGGTCGCGCTGGACTGGCGCCTGACGCTGCTCGCGCTGTTCATGCTCCCGATCTTCATCATCCCGGCGAAGCGAGTCGGCCGGCGGCTCCAGGCCATCACGCGGGAGGGCATGGACCTCAACGCCGACATGAACACCACCATGACCGAGCGCTTCAACGTGTCGGGGGCGCTGCTGGTGAAGTTGTTCGGCCGCCATACCGAGGAGTCCACCGAGTTCTCGAACAGAGCCCGGCGCGTGGCCGACATCGGGGTCAAGAGCGCTGTCCTCAACCGGGCGTTCTTCATCGCGCTCGGACTCGTGGGGGCGGTGGGCACCGCCATCGTCTACTGGGTCGGAGGACACCAGGTGATCTCGGAGGCGATCACCATCGGCACCCTCGTCGCCCTGGCGACGCTGGTCACCCGGATCTACGAGCCGCTCACGAGCCTGACCAACGCCAGGGTCGACATCATGACCGCCTTCGTGTCCTTCGACCGGGTCTTCGAGGTGCTCGACCTGCCGAATCCCCTCGAGGACTCCGCCGAGGCGGTCGAGCTGGAGGGTGTGGACGGCTCGATCGAGTTCGACCACGTTTCCTTCACCTACCCGAGCGCCGCAGAGGTGTCGCTGAGGTCGCTCGAAGCAGGGACGGGCTACGAGACCGAGTCCGAACACGGCGAGGTGCTCCACGACATCTCCCTGTCGATCCACCCGGGCCAGCTCGTGGCCGTGGTCGGCCCCTCCGGCGCCGGGAAGTCGACGCTCAGCTCGCTGATCCCCCGCCTCTACGACGTCACGTCGGGCTCGCTGCGGGTGGGCGGGACGGACGTCAGGGAGGTGACCCGGGACAGCCTGCGCCGCTCGATGGGCGTGGTGACCCAGGATCCCCATCTGTTCCACACATCCATCCGGCAGAACCTGCTGTACGCCAAGCCGGACGCAACCGACGACCACCTCGTCGCCGCCTGTCGAGCAGCCCAGATCCATGAGCTCATCGCCGGCTTGCCCGACGGCTACGAAACCCTGGTCGGCGAGCGCGGCTACCGGATGTCAGGTGGTGAGAAGCAGCGCCTCGCCATCGCACGCATGCTCCTCAAGGACCCCGCCATCGTCATACTCGACGAGGCGACCAGCCACCTCGACAGTGAGAACGAGGCGCTCGTCCAGCAGGCGTTGGCAACCGCGCTCGAGGGTCGTACCGCGGTCGTGATCGCCCACCGCCTGTCGACGATTACCTCCGCGGATCTGATCGTGGTCCTCGACCGGGGGCGCATCGTCGAGACAGGCCGGCACGAGGACCTGGTGGCGAACAACGGGCTCTACTCGGAGCTCTACGCCACCCTCGTCCGGGCCGAGCCCGAACCGGCGGCCTGAGGCGCCACGCCAGGATGCCGTCGTCGACGGGGAGAACCGCGACCGAAGAGGGCGCACCGCCGGCCCTCCCGGGCGCCGAGTGCCCGCAGTAGCTTGACGGTGGTGAACGACGCCCACACCTTCGAGGTCGGCGAGCTGAACCGCGTCATCGGGCGGCTCATCGAGGACTCCTTCCCCGGCGAGGTCTGGGTACAGGGTGAGATAGCCAACCTGTCACGTTCCAACGCAGGTCACGCCTACTTCCAGCTGATCGAGCCGTCGGCCGATCGCCGCACACCCGACGCGGCGATCCCGGTGGCACTGTTCGACTCGAGCCGCAGGAGGATCAACGCCCAGCTCCGCAAGACCGGCGGTGTCCGCATGACCGACGGGATCCGGATCCGCGTTCGCGGGACCATCGAGTACTACGGGCCTCAGGGCCGGGTCCAGCTGCGAATGAGCGGCATCGACCCGGAGTTCACCGTGGGACGCCTCGCTGCCGAACGAGAGCGGTTGCTGCGCAGCCTGGCCGGCGAAGGCCTGCTGCGGGCCAACGCCTCCGTCCCGACTCCACTCGTACCGCTGCGGGTGGCCCTTGTCACCAGCCGGGGAAGTGCCGCGCAGGCCGACTTCATCGAAGAGCTCGGTCGGGGCGGTTACGCCTTCGAGGTGTCGATGATGGACGCGCGGGTCCAGGGACCCGACTCCCAGAGCACTGTCACTGCTGCGCTGCGCTCTGCCGCGCTCCTCGACGTCGATGTGGTGGCGGTGGTGAGGGGTGGCGGGGCCCGTACGGATCTGGCGGCTTTCGATTCCGAGCCGATCGCACGGGCCATCGCCGAGAGCCCGCTTCCCGTGTGGACGGGAATCGGACACGAGACAGACCGGACCGTCGCCGACGAGGTTGCTCACACGGCCTACCGGACCCCGACCGCCTGTGCTGCGGGCCTGGTTGGCGCCGTCGGCGCCTTCATCGACACCTTGGTGGCGACCTGGCAGCGTGTCGTCTCCGCGTCCAACTCTGCGCTCAGCCACCACAGTGGCTCCCTCCGCCGGATCGCCGAACACACTGCACTCGCGAGCAGAGCGGTCTTCGAAGTGGCCGAGGAGTCTCTCGATCTGCGATGCCACCGGCTCGCACGCGAGTCGGAGATCAGCATCGATCGGTCTACGTCGAGGCTCCGGCACGACAGCTTCCGGCTACAACGGGCTGCCGAGCACCGCCTCACGTTGGCCGAGGGAGCGATCATGGCCCGGGCGTCGAACCTGGTCCGAACCGGGCCCCGGGTCCTGGATCGTGCCGCAAGCGTCCTGGCCGGTTTCGACGCGCGGTGCAGGGCCTACGATCCGGTGGCGGTGCTGGCCCGCGGTTACTCGCTGTCGCTCGCAGCCAACGGCTCCGTAGTCCGCTCCGTCAACGACCTGAGCATCGGGGACGGTCTCGTAACGCGGGTTGCGGACGGGTCGGTTCACAGCCGGGTGACCGGAAAGCAAGAGCACGCAGATACGATACCGACGAGAAGTGCCCATGGAACCTGACCGCACAGCGGTGCCCGACGTCGTCGGCTATGCCCAAGCGCTCGATGAGCTCACGTCGATCCTCGATCAGCTCGAGGACGACACGATCGACATAGACCTGCTGGCCGAACGGGTCGAGCGCGCAGCCGAACTGATCACCATCTGCCGCAACCGGATCGACAAGGCTCGCCTGAAGGTCGAGCAGATCGTGGCCGAACTCGAAGATGACGAGGAGGAGGCCGATGTGTAGGCGCCCGTGCACCGGGGGGCGCACACCGAACAGAGCGCGGCAACCAGTCGAAGCTCCATTCGGAGCAGGAAGTGCCGATGAAACACGCATGGCTGCGCACGACATCGGGTCACACTCGGAACTGCAGGCATGCGACTGACGCGACACCTCGGAAGCGAGCCCGAAGAGGTCGCTCATCCGGCTGGTCCCGCGTCACAGCGCAGGATCGATCCTGCTTTGTTGATGCGCTACAGCACCGAGGGGATGATCGTCGTTGACGCCAACCTCGAGATCATCTTTCGCTCCGATCGCTTCAGCAGCATCTTGGGCTACCGCGAAACCGACATCATCGGTAGCAGCGTTCGCGATTTCGTCCATCCCGATGATCATCCGTCGATGGAGCAGCTGTTCGCAGAGCTGCTTCCCGTGCCGTCTGGATCTGCCGTGTACGAAGCCCGCGTTCGTGACTCAGGGGGCGATTGGCGTTGGGTGCAGGCGTCGGTCACCAACCTGCTGCACGACCCCCAGGTCGGTGGGGTGCTGATCAGCCTGCGGGACGTCTCCGACGCCAAACGCGTCGAGCAGGCGGTTCGTGACAACGAGCAACGCATCCGCGCGGTCCTCATGTCCTCGAACGACACGACGGTCCTGCTCGACAGCGATACCACCATCAAATGGATCACGCCCAACGTGACCAACTTCGGCTACGAACCGGATGAGCTCCTCGGCACAAGGGGCTTGGACCTCATCCATCCCGACAACCTCGACGAGGCGTTCGAAGAGCTGGCGACGGTGCTCGGCGGTGAGGCCGACAACCTGCCGTTCACGGCCAGGCTGCGCCACAAGGACGGATCCTGGGTTTGGGTGGACATTCTCGGGGGGAGCCTGCTCGACGATCCCGATGTGGAGGCCATCGCCTTGTCGATCCGCGATGTCTCGTGGCGGGTGGAGGCGGCGGCTGCTCTCCGGGAGAGCGAAGAGCGCTTCCGGACCATGGCTGTGCATTCGCCGCTGGGCATCTCGCTACAGGACGTGGACGGCAACTGCACCTTTGCGAACCACAGGTGGCGCCAGATCACCGGGCTCTCACAGGACACCATCTCCAACGAGGCCTGGTTCGATCTCATCCACCCCAGCGACGTGCACGACGTCGCACGCGTCTGGGGCCTGACGACCGGACAGGGTCGTCCCTTCGCAAGCGTCTTCCGCCTCGTCCGCAACGGCGGCGAGCAGCGGTGGGTATCGGCCCGCAACGCTCCCCTGTTCGACGACGCGGGAGCGGTCATCGGTCACGTCGGGTCGCTGGAGGACATAACCGATCTGGTCGAGGCCCAGCAGGACAGCGCGCGGCTCACGGCCATCACCGAGGCGTCGCCAGATCTGGTCATGATCCAGGACATAGCCGGAGGAATCCTCTACCTGAACCCGGCGGCGAGGAGCTTCTGCGGAGCCGTACCGGGTGAGACCGCTTCGGTGGAGCTCGTTCCCGGCGAGCTGCTGCAGGACGCGCTACCCCGGCTGCACGAAGGTGGCTCGTGGAGCGGGGAGGTCACCCTCACGCGGGCAGACGGCAACGAGGTGCCGTTCTCGGCGCTGCTGGTGGGAAGCAGGGGTGAGGACGGTGATCTTCAGTTCGTGTCGACCGTCCTGCGTGATCTGAGCGAACGCAAGGCGATCGAGGCTCGGCTGGAATACGACGCGCTCCACGATCCGCTCACCGACCTGCCCAATCGCCGATACCTGACGCGAGCCGTGGACAAGGCCATAGCCCGCACCCGCAAACACGCAAGCTGGCTGTCGGTGATCCTGATCGACATCGACAACTTCCGGGTGATCAACAACAGCCTCGGTCACCGGGTGGGCGACGAGTTGCTCCGCAGCATGGCCAAGCGGCTCGAGAAGGTGATTCGACCCGAAGACGTGCTGGTGCGTGTGTCGGCCGACGAGTTCGCGATCCTTTGCGAGAACCTGCCGACACCCGACGAGGCAGGAAACCTGGCCGAGGCCTACCGATGTTCGGTCAGCGGGCACATCGAGCTGGCCGAGACCGAGGTGATGGTGACAGCCAGCGCCGGAGTCGCCATAGACGACGGCTTCCAGGAGGATCCTGAGGCTCTCATTCGGGATGCGATCGCCGCCTCCCACGAGGCCAAGGTTCGCGGTCGCGACCGCTTCGAGATCTTCGAGCGCAGCATCAGGGCCAGGGCGGTCGATCGCCTCACGACAGAGACCGAGCTGCGCTGGGCGTTGGACCGCTCCGAGCTTCGCAGCTACTACCAGCCGATCATCTCCCTCGACACCGGCGAGGTACGCGCCGTGGAAGCCTTGCTCCGCTGGGAGCACCCCCACAAGGGCTTCCTGCTCCCCAGCGAGTTCATCGGAGTCGCCGAAGAGACCGGTTTGATCGTCCCCATGGGCCGATGGGTCGTCCACGACGCCTGCCGACAGGCGGCGGAATGGAGGGCTGCCGGCATCGGGACACCCGATCTCGAGCTGAGCGTCAACCTCTCGGGACGCCAGCTGAGTCACCGTAACCTGGTCGAAGACATCGGAATGGCGCTCGACGAGACCGGCTTGGCCGCTGAACGGTTGACCCTCGAGATAACCGAGAGCGTGCTCCTCGACGATGTCAAGACATCGCTCCACACACTCGAACGATTGCGCGCGCTCGGGGTCCAGATCGCGATCGACGACTTCGGCACCGGCTACTCCTCGCTCACCTATCTCCGCCGCTTCCCGGTCGACACGGTCAAGATCGACCGATCATTCGTCCACGGCATCCGCGATGACAAGAGCAACGCGGCCATAGTCAAAGCAGTGATCGGGCTGGCGCATGCCCTGGGACTCCGGTCCGTCGCCGAGGGTGTCGAGGCTCCCGCCGACCTCGAGCGGCTCCGCCTCCTCGGCTGCGACTGCGCACAGGGGTTTCTGATGGCTCGCCCCGAATCGGCCGAGGACACCCGGGAGCTGCTGGCCACCCACCCCAGGTGGTGAAGCCCGCGATGGAACAGCCTCCCGCCTGAGCGACGTTCCCGATGAAGAGCCGCATCAAGCAGGTACTCAGACGAACACCGCTGCGGCGGCTCCTCAACCGCAATCAGGAGTACGACGAGCAGACCGTGGAGATCATGCGCCGGGTGCTCCGCGTGGAGTCGAACTGCGTCGATGCCGGCTGCCACCGGGGTGAGGTGCTGGATCGCATGCTCGACCTGGCGCCTGCCGGCCAGCACCACGGCTTCGAACCCCTGCCCGACCTCTGCCGAGAGCTTCGACGCAAGTACGCCGACTCGCCCAATGTCCACATCCACGAGCTCGCACTCAACGACAGGGCAGGGGAGACGTCCTTCCAGCACGTGCTGGACCACCCGGCCCTCAGCGGTCTCGAACGGCGCGATTACCCGACACCTGACGAGCGCGTGGAACGGATAACGGTACGAGCCGCTCCCCTCGACGCGGTCCTACCTCGCGGTCATCCCGTGGATCTGTTGAAGATAGACGTCGAGGGCGGTGAGCTCGGGGTTCTGTCCGGCGCGCTCGACACGATCCGTGCGAACCGACCGTTCATCGTCTTCGAGCACGGCAAGGGCGCGGCCGAGTACTACGGGACGCGACCGACTGACGTGTTCGACCTGTTGACCGACGAGTGCGGGCTACGGATCTCGGTGATGTCCCGCTGGCTGCATCATCCCGAGACCAGCGCGCTCAGCCGGGCGGCGTTCCGTCGCCGCTTCGACCTCGGACTCGAGTACTACTTCCTGGCTCACCCCTGATTCCGTGACCGACCCGCGCGCCCGCTCATGAGTCGGGCCCCGGATGCGTGGTGAGCTTTCGAGTGGTTGCGCCGGGCCCGCCTGTTCGGCTGTGCCGACGAGTGGGGGTGCCGACGAGCGGGGGTGCCGACGAGCGGGGGTGCCGGGCGGGGCGAGCCGGGCTCGTGGGGGCTGTCATCCGTCTCGTACAGTGTTGGTCCACCAGGTGATGGCCGAGGGCGGACCGGCCGAAGGCACCAAACCGGAGGTATTGCGATGGTCGAGATCCATGGTGAGGTTGCGGACGGCTTCGAACCCGTCCGCGAGGTGTTCGAGGAGAACTTCGAGACCCGGGGGGACGTAGGCGCCGGCTTCGCCCTCTACCTCGAGGGTGAGAAGGTGATCGACCTCATCGGAGGGGTTGCCGACCAGGATTCCGGCGAGCCCTACACGCCCGACACGTTGCAGCTCGTGTTCTCGACCACCAAGGGTGCCACCGCGATCTGCGCCAACCTCCTCGCCCAGCGGGGTGAGCTCGATCTCGACGCCCCGGTGGCGGAGTACTGGCCCGAGTTCGGCCACGGGGGCAAGGAGGAGGTTCCGGTGCGCTGGCTGTTGACGCACCGATCGGGCCTCATCGACGTCGATCACGCGATGACCTTCGAAGAAGCACTCGAATGGGACCTCGTGACCGACGCCCTGGCCCGGGCCACCCCGCGCTGGGAACCGGGATCCGCCCACGGCTACCACGCGGTCACCTACGGCTGGCTGGTCGGCGAGGTGATCCGCCGGGTATCTGGCAGGTCGGTCGGTACCTTCCTCCGCGAAGAGGTCACCGACAAGCTCGCTGCCGAGTTCTACATCGGGCTGCCCCGACACCACCACGAGCGGGTCGCGCCCATCTATCCGTTCGAGCCACCGGCCGGGATGTTCGGCGATCTCGGCGACGGCGCGGAGCTCACGGGAGCGGCAGACCTCGCCAGCCTCCTGTCGATGGTCCTCGGCCCCGACAACCTGATCGGGCCGGCTCTCACCGCCCCGGGGGGAGCGTTCGCCGAGATGGACGTGTGGAACCACCCGGACCTGTTGGCCGCCGAGATCCCCGCAGCCAGCGGGGTGACCAACGCGCCATCTCTGGCACGCATCTACGCCGCGACCGTGACGGAGGTCGACGGCGTGCGCCTCTTCGACGACCAGACCGTGAAGCTGGTGTCCACGCCCGAGGTGGAGGGGCCCGACGCGGTGATCATGTTCTCGATACCGTTCAGCCACGGTTTCATGACTCATTCGATGTTCTCGCCCTTCGGTCAGGACGGCTGCTTCGGTCACTACGGGGCCGGCGGTTCGGTCGGCTTCGCCGACCCCGACAAGAAGCTCGGCTTCGGCTACGTGATGAACCAGATGCAGCTCGGCATCAACGGCGACCCCCGCACGACCGCCCTCATCGACGCCGTGTATCAGGTTCTGTGAACGCCCGGGGCCCCCATAGGGGCCCCAGCGGTTCACAGAACGCGTGTCCCTGCCGCGTTTTGCCATCTCGGGGAGCACCCGGTTTGCTGAACAGGTGCAAGATCCCGTGGCCGAGGCGGCCCGGCGTCGGACCTTCGCGATCATCTCCCACCCCGACGCCGGCAAGACCACGCTGACCGAGAAGTTCCTCCTCTACGGAGGAGCGCTCGCGCGCGAGGCAGGCGCGGTGAAGGCCCGCCAGGGTAGGCGCTCGGCCACGTCGGACTGGATGGCGCTGGAACAGCAGCGGGGCATCTCGATCACCTCGACGGTCCTGCAGTTCCCCTACCGGGAGCGTGTCGTGAACCTGCTCGACACCCCCGGCCACCGTGACTTCTCCGAGGACACCTACCGCGTCCTGGCCGCCGCCGACGGAGCAGTGATGGTCCTCGACGCCGCCAAGGGCATAGAAGCCCAGACCCTGAAGCTGTTCGAGGTGTGCCGCCAGCGCCGGCTGCCCATGATCAGCTTCGTCAACAAATGGGACCGGCCCGGGCTCGAGGCGATCGAGCTCCTCGACGACATCGAACGCCGGCTCGACATCGTGGCCACGCCCCTGACCTGGCCGGTCGGGATCGCCGGTGACTTCCGGGGCGTGATCGACCGGCGGTCCGGTGAGTTCATCCGCTTCACCCGGACAGCCCGCGGAGCGACCGTTGCACCCGAGGAGGTGATCGCGCCCGGACGAGCCGCGGGCGAGGAATCGACGGCGTGGGCCGAGGCGCAGGAGGGCCTCGGTCTGCTCCAAGCCGTCGGGGCGGACTTCGACGAGGAGGCGTTCCTGGCCGGTGAGGCGACTCCGGTCCTGTTCGGGTCGGCGCTGACCAACTTCGGCGTTCGGCTCCTCCTCGACGCGGTGATCGACGAGGTTCCCGCGCCCTCACCGAGACTCGACGTGACCGCCGCTCCCCGCCCACTCGACGCCCCGTTCTCGGGCTTCGTGTTCAAGGTGCAGGCCAACATGGACCCGGCTCACCGCGACCGGATCGCCTTCCTCCGGGTCTGCTCGGGCCGGTTCGAGAGAGGGATGGTTGTCACCCACGCGAGGACCGGCAAGCACCTGGGCACGAAGTACGCCCACCAGGTGTTCGGCCAGGAGCGCGAGACCGTCGAGGCCGCGTATCCGGGTGACGTCGTGGGTCTGGTCAACGCCGGGGACGTTCGCATCGGCGACAGCATCTATGCCGCTGAGCCCGTTGACTTCCCGGGCATACCGAGCTTCGCTCCTGAGCACTTCAAGGTTGCGCGCGTCACCGACACCGGGCGTTTCAAGCAGTTCCGCAAGGGTGTCGCGCAACTGGACGAGGAGGGTGTCATCCAGGTTCTGCGCGACGACGACATCGGCGACCAGGCTCCTGTGTTCGCGGCAGTGGGCCCCATGCAGTTCGAGGTCGCCCTGCACCGTCTCCGCAACGAGTTCGGGGCACCGGTCGAGCTGAGCAGCACGCGCTACACGGTCTCCCGGTTGACCGACGAGGAGAGCGCCCCCAGGCTGCGCTCGATGTCAGGCGTCGACGTCCTGCGCAGATCCGACGGGGCGCTGCTGGCGCTGTTCGAGAGCCCCTACTGGCTCGATCGCCTAGAGTCCGAGCACCCTGAGCTGACCGTGGAACCCGCTTTCGGGGGCAATCACCCGTGAGATCCGACGACCCCACCGACACATCCCGAGAGGGATCGGCCGATACTCCAGCGCCTGCCGCCGACGACGACTTGCCGCAGGCGGCGGTGGAGACCGAGGATGCCCGGCCAACCCGCCGGGACCGCCGGCAGCACCGGCGCCGCCGTTGGTGGATCGCCGCTTCGACCGCAGTGGCAGTGGCACTGCTCGCCGGCGGCGCCACAGCCTGGTTCGTGTTGCGACCTTCCGGCGAGGAGGCGGACGTGGAGCCGGTGAGCGAGTCGGCCACGGACCCCGGATCGGGTCCGAGCGTGGGCCCCGACACGTCGGCTGCACCCGACACAGCCACGACCGCGCCACCGTTCAACGGCTGGGTCAACCCCGACAGCGTCGGACAGCCGTGGGGCGACACCGTCCCCGGCCTGCTCACCTTCCGCGGCAACCCGACCCGCACCTACTACGGCGCCGGACCGGTGCCGAGCGACCCGACGATCCTGTGGTCGTATCCCGACGCCCGCATGTGCTCGCTGTCGAGTGACGGCGGTGAGGTGTCGCAGTGGTGCGGGATGGGCTGGACGGGACAGCCGGCCGTCTTCGACAGGGACGGCAAGACCTGGGTGGTCTTCGGCGCCTTCGACCGCGCGGTGCACTTCCTCGACGCCGAATCAGGAACCGACCTGCTCCCGCCGTTCGAGACGGGTGACATCATCAAGGGCTCGGTCACCGTCGACCCCGACGGCTTCCCGTTGGTCTACACGGGTTCGCGTGACGGCTTCTACCGGATCCTGGCCATCGACGGCGGCGAGGCGCGGGAGCTCTGGAAGCTCGACGCCGATGCGGTCTCGCCGACCAAATGGAACGACGACTGGGACAGCTCCGGTCTGGTGATCGCCGACTACCTGTTCATCGGCGGCGAGAACAGCAACATCCACATCGTGAAGCTCAACCGCGGTCACGACGCCGATGGCAGGGTCAGCGTCAACCCCGAGCTGGTTTGGAATGCGCCCGGCTGGGACGACGAGTTGCTGGGCGCCATCGGCGACAGCAACGTTTCGATCGAGAACTCGGTGGCCATCTACGAGAACACCCTGTACTTCGCCAACTCCGGCGGCCTGGTGCAGGGCTGGGACATCTCCGGCGTGACGCTCGGGTTCGAGCCGACCCGCGTCTTCCGCTTCTGGACGGGCGACGACACTGACGCCAGCGTGGTCATCGACGGCGAGGGCTACCTCTACGTGGCATCGGAGTGGGAGCGCTTCACCGACCGCTCCTCGGAGGTGGGCCAGCTCATGAAGCTCGATCCCCGCAACGTCGACAACCCGCTGGTATGGAAGGTCGATGACCGCGACGCGCAACCCGCCGGCATCTGGGGGACGCCGGCGCTCCACGACGACGTCGTCTACGCCGCCACCAACGGCGGACGCTTCATGGCAGTCGACCGCGCCACCGGGGAGATCCGCTGGTCCAAGCAGCTGCCCGCGCCGACCTGGCAGTCACCGGTCGTCGTCGACGATGTCCTCGTCATGGGTGACTGCAACGGGACGCTTCACGCCTATGACGTGAGCGACACCACAATCGACCCACCCGAGCTGTGGAGCGTCGAGATCGGCGGCTGCATCGAGGCCACCCCGGCGGTGTGGAACGGCAGGATCTATGTGGGCACCCGCGCAGGGTTCTTCCACGCCTTGGGCGACGGTTGATCCGGCTCGTGTCGCGTCGTGAGCCGGTACGGTGACCACAGACGTTCCCTGTGCCGGTACGTGCCGACGGCCGGCGGGGCGCGGCTAACCTGCCCTGCCGGGCGCACCCAGAAAGGACGGGGCTTGGACCTGCATCTGAGCGACGACGACAGGGACCTGCTGAGGGAGATCCTCGATTCGGCCTACCGGGATCTCAGCTACGAGATCGCCGACACCGACAACTACACGTTCCGCCAGCAGCTCAAGGACAGGCGCGAGAGGGTCGGCCGCATCCTCACCGAGGTCGGCGGGCCGCTCGAGGACAAGCCACTCTGAGCGGCTCCTCCCCGGCCAGAGCCGTTCCGAGTGGTGCGGCGATCTCGATTTGTGAACCGAAAAGGCCCCCAGAGGGGCCACTCGCGTTCACAGAACGAGTGGGTCGGCAACCCCGGAAGAGCCGCTGATCTGTGCACCCTGGCGCTTCGAGTAGGCGACCGCGACCACCAGCACGACCAGGGCCACAACCGCGATGCTCATCCTGGCGGCGGTGTTGTCCTGCAGCTCGATGACCACCGGGAGGATGAGCAGCGAGATCAGGTTCATCACCTTGATAAGCGGGTTGAGCGCCGGCCCGGCGGTGTCCTTGAACGGATCCCCGATCGTGTCGCCGATCACCGCGGCCTTGTGAGCGTCCGATCCCTTGCCGCCTTCGTGGCCGTCCTCGATGAACTTCTTGGCGTTGTCCCAGGCACCACCCGAGTTGGACAAGAAGACAGCCATGAGCTGGCCGCTGACGATCACCGACGCCAAGAACGCGCCAAGAGCGAAGTAGTTGACGCCGAAGCCGATGATGACCGGTGTCAACACCGCCAAGAGTGCAGGTGTCGCCAGTTCCCGCAACGACGCAGCGGTACAGATGTCGATGACCGGGCCGTAGTCAGGGCGCTTGTTGCCCGCCATGATCTGGCCGTCGGCGAACTGGTCACGCACCTCCTCGACGACCACGCCCGCGGTGCGCCCGACGGCCCGTATGGCCAGCGCCGAGAACAGGAACGGTACCGCGCCGCCGATGAGCAGCCCTATGAAGGTCTTGGGGTCGGCCACGTTGAGCTGGGTGAACGCCTGCCGGAACACGTCGACGCCTTCTTCGAGCAACTCGGGTAGCTCCTTGCCGATCGTCTCGACGTATGAGGAGAACAGCGCCACGGCGGCGATCACGGCCGAGCCGATGGCGAAGCCCTTCGTCACCGCCTTGGTGGTGTTCCCCACCGCGTCGAGACCGACCATTATCCGCTCCGGCTCCCCCTTGAACTCACCCGACATCTCCGCGATCCCCGCGGCGTTGTCGGCGACGGGCCCGTAGGTGTCCTCGGAGACCACGACGCCGGTTGTGGCGAGCATGCCCATCCCCGCCAGTGCGATCAGGTACAGCGAGAACATCAGGTTGCCCCCGCCGAGCCACAGCGCGACACCGATCGTGACGGCGATGGCTATCACCGAGTACACCGACGATTCGAGTCCCACGCTCACCCCGGAGAGGACCGTCGTCGCCGGACCGGTGCGAGCCGACCCGGCGATCTCTTGCACCGGCTCGTGGTGGGTGCCGGTGAAGTACTCGGTCAGGCGGCTGACCACCTGGGCGAGGACGAGCCCTATCACGACCGCGCCGAACATGCGGATCCCCGGTGCGCTCACGCTCCCGTCGTCGTTGCCGACGTAGAGCATCGCCACGACGAAGGTGCCGACCACGGTCAGTACCCCTGCCGTGAGGAAGCCGCGGTTGATCGGCGCCATGGCGCTCTTGTCACGGTCGGTTGCCCGCACCATGAAGACCCCGACGATCGAGGCGAGCACACCGACCGCGCGTGCGATGACCGGGAAGATCAGCCCGATGGCCCACAGCGACGGCCGATCCGGGTAGATCGACTGGAACGCTGCCACCCCGAGGATGATCGACGCCACCAGCGTGACCTCGTAGCTCTCGAAGAGATCGGCTGCCATCCCGGCGCAGTCGCCGACGTTGTCACCCACGTTGTCGGCGATGGTCGCCGGGTTGCGGGGGTCGTCCTCGGGTATGCCCGCCTCCACCTTGCCGACCAGGTCAGCACCCACGTCGGCGGCCTTGGTGAAGATCCCTCCACCGACGCGCATGAACAACGCGATGAGCGAACCCCCGAACCCGAACCCGACGAGGATGGCCGACGCAGTGTTCTGGAAGATCATGATGATCACCGTCGCACCGAGCAGTCCCAGCCCGACTGTGAACATCCCCGCCACGCCTCCGGTGCGGAAGGCGACCTTCAGCGCGGCCGGCAGCGAACCGTCGCGTGCGGCCGCTGCCGTGCGTACGTTCCCCCGCACCGCCAGGCTCATGCCCAAGAAGCCAGTGAGCCCCGACAGCACGCAGCCGGCGACGAACGCCAGGGTCCGGAAGGCACCGGAGGCGATGAAACCCAAGGCCTCGCTACCGTCGGGGCGCACCACGGCTGTGGCGGTGAAGAACACGATGGCAGCCACCGGCACGAGGATGATCCCGATCGTGCGGAACTGGCGTCTCAGGTAGGCGACTGCACCCTCCTGTATGGCCACGGCGATCTCGATCATCTTCGGGGTACCCCGCTCGCTGGCGAGTACCCCTCGACTGAGGAGGAAGCCGACCCCGATGGCCACCAGCGCGGTCGCAGCGGAGAAGATCAACCAGAACCACTCGGCCGCTCCGAGCTCGAAATCCTGCCAACCGCCTTCTGCGGCGAACACTCCGATCATCTGGGGCGGCCTCCGTGGTCGCGTTCTGTCAAAAAGGACCCATGAACAGTAGCCAGCCGTGGTTGCGCCGTCCCAGCCCTCGTCACAGCACGACCACGCTTCGGGTTCACTCAGCTCTGCCCCTGCTCAGCACCCAACCGCTCCGCGCGCCTCTTGCCGGACAGCTACCCTCGGATGTCCCGGGGGCTGTAGCTCAGCTGGCTAGAGCACCTGCTTTGCAAGCAGGGGGTCGGGGGTTCGAGTCCCCCCAGCTCCACTCGAAAACCGCAGGTCACAGCGTTGCCGGGACCGTCGCCCTAGCGGGGGGAGCGGCCGGCGTGACCTCCACGTGACCTAACGGCTCAGCAGCGATCGGCCCGGTCCAGAACGATCGCCCGCCGATCGGCACGCTCCGCGCGCGCTGGGCCGGCGTGTCGGCTGCCAACGCGACTGGCTCGCAGGCGACGAGTGCAGCGGCCGACTCGACACCGACCCGTAGCCGGCGTTCTGCGACGTCCGCCAGCGCGGCAGCGTGTTGCGACAAGACGCTGGAGCCCGCCCGGTGTCATCGTCGAGCTGAGGAAGCACGAGATCCGAACGGTTGCCTCATCTCGTCAGAACGGCTCCTCATCGCTGCTATAGGGCCACGCCTCATCGTGCTCGCTGCTCTGGTTCCACTGTTCCTGCGGATCATTGCTCGCACCCCTTGCCTCGGAGTCATCGAATTGCGGCACGATGATCTCCTCCTCTGGCGGGTTCGACACCAACCGAAGCGTCTGGTTTCCCTGAGCGAGGAGATGGTCGTAGGTCATGATCGATATGCCAGCCAGCCGGGCGTTGAGGCCGTGTAACGCCCGATGCTGGTCATCCGACCAATCCGATGACCGGCCGATCACGATCGTCGCCCGCGGGTGGTAGGCGATGACGTCCCGGGCGTCCCGCATTCCGTACCGAGCGTCCTCCTCGAGAACGTCCAGGTAGCGGTGGCACTGGCCGATCGCCTTCGACACATCGGACGTCAAGTACCAGTTCCGGTGCGAGTCGTCATAGCTGATGACCCTCTTGTCGGGCCGCTTCAACTCGATCAGATCGCGGAATCCGCCCAGGACCCGGGGTAGGAGCAGGTCGATCTGGTCTGAGCGGGAGATCGTCCGGATCTTGTCGTTGACGACGTAGGCGTTGCCGAAGGCCCAGCTGTGCTCCTCGCACCACCGCTGATAGGTGTGCTCATCGGATACGCCACCGTCGAGGTAGCTACGCAACTGGTCAAGGGCCAACTGCAACTCCCTGAGTCGAATGACGCCCTTGAACGCAGTCACCATCTCGTGGGGCACGTCGACATCGGTGAGGTGCTGGACGATGTCCTCCTCCCGGAGAATCGCGGCCACAGCGTTGACGATGACGGCCGGGTCGAGGTGCCCGACCCACTGCGTCCCGCCCTCGACCGAGATGACGAGGTAGCTCGCCTCCCGCCCGTAGGCGGCGATGGCGTTATGTTCGCCAATGGCCCGAAGGAGCCGTCGGCCTGCAGCCGGATCGAAGCTGATCTCCCGGGGTGGCTCCTTCTCGGTCTTGTCGTGGCGAACGAGCTTCAGTCCGACGTCGGTGCCCTCACTGCGCGGAATGAGCCACGTGACTAACTCGATCCGGCTATCTCGTGTGTCGTGGATCTCAACTGGGGGAATGTAGTCGATGCGACCGGAGCGAGCCGTGCGTCGAACGACACCTCGAATCGGCTGATCGACCATCGAGTCCTCCGGCGTCAGGTCGCCTGCGGAAAACGTACTGCGCGGCCAGTCTGAACCGGGTAGTTCATCAGCGGGGCCATCTTGGTGTCGCCCTGACTCGACACGGTCGTCTGATTCTTCGCGCTTAGTAGCTCTACATCAGTCTGGCCAGGTGACGGTATCGGCGACCTGCCACTCGTACTGTTCAACCCAGGAATCATCGAGCTTCACCCCGACGGTGTAGGAGCGAACCGTTGAGACGTCTGCCCGCCAGCCCGGACCGCGGTTGAACGCCTTTGGCGGATCGAACGACTCAAGGTCCCACGACATGGCGATCTCGTAGTCAGGCCGACCTGTCACAACGCTGAGTTCAGCGAGGGCAGCATGAACCTGGTCGATGGCATCGTCGAGTTCTTCCCATGTGCACTCGGCGTTGTCGACGTGGGCGAAGTCGCTCCTGCGCTTGCGGATAGCGTGCAGCGTCGAGACGTTCGTGAGATAGCCCGCGAGGGCTTCGATGCGGTCGTAAAGGTGATCGCGCCCACCGACTGTGACGCCCAGCCGGGCGGCAGCATCACCCAGGAACTCGTCGAATAGCGAGCACATCTGCACGTAGAGCAGTGGGGGAAGGATGCCTTCGAGGATCGGATTCTGCGGTGCGGGCAGCACGTCGTCCTCGCGCCCGCGCCACGGGTTCTGGGCGATTTCAAAGGGCTTGCCGTAGTTGCGAGCCAGTAGGACTCTGCGTTGAAACTTGTTCCAGACTTCCTCAGACACGATTGTCTTCCCCGTGGATGAGGCCGGTCATCGCGTCGCGACGAGTGTCCAGCATCTCCCACCCGTCGGGTGGAGTGGATCGCCACACCGCCAGGTGGTCCTCGATGAATCCAGCAACCCAGACAGTTGTAATGGCATCGGCTAGGTCGGGCGGGGCAGTAGGGGGTACCCCTCGGGCGAGATCCTTCCAGGGGGGATAGTTCCGGCTGTCCACCCAGACGAAGAGGTGCGCCGTCGCCGCGCCGGATCGCCCTAGCTTCTCGATGTTGTCGGCCTTCGAGGCCTCATCGCTGACCGCAGCCTGCACGTACCGGCCCGGCGAGTCACCCTCGGACCAGATCCGCCCATCGTTGGGAAGTCCGACAACGATCTTCGGGTTGGCCGACTGCTGCCACCGCCGACCGAACTCGATCCCGCAGGTTGTCATGATCTCCATGACCGTCTCGTTCGCGCCAGCGTCGGCGTTGAAGAAGAACCCATCGACTCCGTCCTGTTCGAGCTTCGCAAGGAGGGGGAGAAGACGCTTTCCGAGGTGCTTGAAACTCGTAGCCGAGGTTGGGAATACATGCCACGAGTGGCGCAAGCCAAGGGCCGCGATCATCGCTTCCTTCACGTTCTTGGACCGTGCCGAATCGGCACGCCGGAGCGGCTCGATGGTGGCCTCGGTCACCTCAACCGCCTGCTGAGGTTCACCGCCAAGGTAAAGGTCGAGGTCGTGAATCTGCCCTGACATGCCGTCGTCGCGAGTCATCACCGACGACCCCGGCATGATCTCTTCGAGCACGCGGACGGTGCGCTGTTCTGGGTCGAGGCGAGCGAGGAAGTCTGTGTCGAGCATCGAAGGCACTAGGTCCGCAGGGCACTCCCGATGGTAGGGGGCTTCATCTCGGTACCACTGTAATTTCTTCCCCGGTGCGCTACTCCTGTCCGCTCAACGCATCCCCGAAGTACTTGCTTCAGGGTCGCCCGCAGAGCGCGCCTTGGCGGCTCGTTGGCCGACCTCCCCGCCATCGGTTGGGACGACTTCGAGCGCGCCAGCGCTGTGGCGCAACGGGATCTCGACGATTCCCCGTAGAGGTAGCCTGCGACCCACCACAATGATAAAGTTGTGGAGTGCTTCCACAGCTCGACTCGGAGACCGGCCTGCTGCCGGTCGGCGAGCACGAAGCATCGTGGGATGAGGTCATGGAACGGTTCGGCTGGAACGAGAAGCGACGAGCCCTGCTCGACGGGCTCGCCGAAGCGCTGGAGCTTCTCACGGCGGTCGGATGCCTGCAGGTCTGGCTCAACGGCAGCTTCGTCACCGCCAAGGAAGAGCCCCTCGACTTCGACGCCTGCTGGGACACCGACGGGGTCGAGCTCGACGAGATCGACCCGGTGTTCCTCGACCTCACCGCCGGCCGGGCAGCACAGAAACGCCGCTTCGGTGGCGAGCTGCTCCCGAACGTCATCGAGGCCGACAGCGGCCTCGTGTTCGCCGACTTCTTCCAGAACGAACGAGACGGTTCCCGCAAGGGGATCGTCGTCCTGAAGCTAGGGGGGCCGACATGATCACCAACGACGTCCAGTACCGCTCGACCAAGACCCATCTGGGGCAGTTCGAGGAGGCGCTCGCGAACCTGCGCACGGCTGCTGGCTCGAAGCCCACCAAGCTCCAGCAGCTCGAGATCGACGCGGTCACCGCCCAAGCCGATGACCTCCGCGCCGAGATCCAGGAGTACGAGCGCCTCTCGTCGGGCAAGGTCTCGACCTTCGAAGCGCCGAGCCTCGCCGGGCTAGCGACACTGCTCATCCAGGCCCGCATCGCCCGCGGCTGGACGCAAGCCCGACTCGCCGACCAGCTCGGCGTCGCCGAGCAGCAGATCCAGCGCTACGAGTCCACCGAGTACCGGTCGGCCAGCCTGGCGCGGATCTGCGATGTCGCCGCGGCGCTCGGGGTCGAGGTCGCCGAGACCGCTCGGCTGCGGGCGATCGACGCCGCGTAACGCGGAGGGGTTAGCCGCCGGCGTCTCGGAAGCGGATCACGTTCGTGTCCGCCTCGCCGTCGCGCTGTGACACTTCGAGGATGCGGTCGATGCCGTCGGCGATCGCCTCGTCCCGCTCGGCGGTCGCGTGCTGATACCGGAGCGCGGCGCGTGGGCTGGCGTGTCCGAACCGGTGCATGAGCTCCTTGGTGCTCGCCCCCGTCGCGGCAGCCATCGTCCCGGCGACGTGGCGGAGGTCGTGCAGGCGCACGCCCTCGAGACCGAGCGCCTTACGGGCCCGCGTCCACTCTCGCTGCCACGTGACGACCCGAACCGGTCCACCATGTTTGCCGGCAAAGATCGGCGCATCGGGCTCTGGCCCGACCCACTCGTCGAGGTGACCTTCGATCTCGGGGATCAGGCTCGCGGGGAGCACGAGCGTCCTCCGCCCGGCGTCGGTCTTCGGCGGTCCCACCAGATGGTGGCCGCCCTTGGTCTCCTGCCGCTGCACGCGCACCGTGACCGTGCGATGGAGGAGGTCGATGTCTCGCCTCGTCAAGCCCAGCAGCTCGCCCCGTCGCAAGCCACCGAACGCCGCGAGGAGGACGAGGGCACGGAACTGCGGCTGCACCTCGGCGGCCAGCCCGCCCACCTGCGCCAGCGTGGGGAGCAGTCGCTCCTCAGCCGGCTCGACTCCTGCGCCCTTGATCGTGCACGGGTTGGCCACGATGAGGCTGTCTTCCACAGCGGTGTTCAGGATGGTCCGCAGGAGCCGGTAGCACTTCGCCACCGACGAGGCACCGGGCCCGTCGGCGAGCAAGCCGGCGTGCCAGCTCCGGATGCCTGCGGTGGTCAGGCGCGCCAGCGGGACCGGACCGAGCGTGGGGAGGATGTGAAGCCGGAGGAAGCCTTCATACAGCTCGCGGGTCTTCGGTCGCAGCCGTTCGCCACGCGGGGTCAGCCGGGTGTCGAGCCACTGCCAGACGTAGTCGTCCAGCGTGACCCGGCCCTTCTCCGGTGCGACCCAGGTGCCCTTCTGCTGGTCGGCCGTCGCCGAGGCGAAGGCCCGCTCTGCTTCGGCCTTGGTCTTGAAGGTCCCAAGACTGACGCGGCGGCCGGTGCCGGGATCGAACATCCGGACTCGCCAGCGGCTGCTCGGCAGCCGGTCGACACCGCCGAGCTGTCGTCGTCGTCCACCTGCCATGACTATGCCTCCCCGTCTTCGAGGTCGACCGGCTCGCCGACCCGGTGTGATGTGGATCTCAGGTAGCCGGCCGAGCCGAGCGCCTTCACCTTCGACGCGAACTCAGCGAGAAACTCCGCGACCTCGTCGAGGCGGTCGCCGTACTCGACCTCGATCTCTCGCAGCCCGCGCCTACGCCACGTGCGGAAGTCCTCGTACCAGCCCGTCGCCGTGTCGTTCGATCCGAAGATGGCGACGAGCACCTCGTCTGACGCACTGGGGTCGTCCTGTCGGATCTCAGCGAGCCGGGCATCGACGGCCTCGAGCTGTGCGTCGGTGCCGAGCGTCGCTCGCCACAGCTCCGCGACTGGCCTCCGGGTGTCGGCCAGCTCGTTCGCCCCAGTCCCCGGGGGAGGGATGAAGAAGTAGGCGATCGGCACGTCGAACACGACCGAGAGCAGGTACAACTCGTGGGCGTCGAAGCGCCGCCGCCGCTCGCCGTCGAAGCCGCGCTCCATGGCCGAGATGGAGGCCTGCGGGAGCTGGTGGCCGGTCAGCTGGGCCAGCCGGTCGGCGACCGCCTGTTGGGTCATGCCCCGACGCTCCCGGATGGCCTTGACGTTGTAGGAGACCACGGCGTTCACATCGAGGCCCGGCGGCCGGGCTGGCGCCTCTCCTGGCTCCGATCGCCGCTTGCGTTGGCGGACCATGCCGACGACGCGAACTCGGGCCGACCGCACGGTGCGCTCTCGAGTGCCTCGTCGAGCGCACCGACGCGGGAGGCGTCGCCGTGGCATCGGTCCGCTCGCTCGCAATCCAGCTCGGCGTGGCCAAGAACACCGCGCACCGAGCCCTCGCCACACTCGTGCGGGCCGGGATCGTCGAAGCCGTCCAGGACCGCGGGACCGACGGGCAGTTCCGACCCGGCGCCTATCGGCTCCATCTCGACCTCACGACCCCACCCGCCAGGCGCACCCGCAACCGCACCGCTGCCCGATCGACAGCAGACCCGGCACAACTCAGCCTCCTCCCCCCAAGCTGACCCATGCACCCCAACACTCCCAACCCCCGAACCCATCAGCACGACAGACAAGTGCCCGCGAGCGGGAACGGGAGCGCGCCGTGCTCCGAGTGACGACGATCCACGCCAACACCGCCGGCCCCTCAGCGCGGTACTACACGCACTACCTGGCCGACGACGGCCCGGAGGGCGAGGGGCAGTGGCTCGGTCGTCAGGCTGCCGGGCTCGGCCTCGCCGGCTTGGTCTCGACGGACGATCTGGAAGCGCTTCTGTCGGGCCATGACCCAGTGACTGGGACACGGCTCGGCAACCCGCTCGTCGACCGATGGGATGCGAAAGGCAACCTCATCCCGGCGGTCGCCGCGTTCGACGCCACGTTCTCCGCGCCGAAGTCGCTGTCGGTCTGGTGGGGCCTCACCGGCGATCCCGGACTGCTCGAAGCCCACGACATCGCCGTGCGGGCCGTCCTCGACCACCTCGAGCGCCACGGCGCGACCACCCGGGTGCGCGTCAACGGCTCCCGCCAGCATCCCGAGGTGGACGGCTTGGTGATGGCCGCGTTCCGGTAGGCCACCTCCCGGGAGGACGACCCCCAGATCCACACCCACGTCGTGATCTCCACGAAGGTGCAGTCGCCTGACGGGCGGTGGCTGGCACTCGACGCCCGCTACCTCAAGCGCAAGCAGCGGGCCCTGGGCGGGCTCTACCAGTCGGTGCTGCGCGCAGAGCTGACCCACCGATACGGCGTCGCCTGGCGACCGATCGTCAAGGGCCAGGCCGAGATCGAGGGCATGCCCGACGAGCTGCTCGACGTGTTCTCGAAGCGCACCGCTCAGGTGAAGGCTGCGCTCGACACGAAGGCCAGCGACTTCCGGGACCGTGAAGGCCGTGACCCGACCCGCTGGGAGCGCGCCGCGCTCACCCGCCAGGCAGCGGAGGACTCACGAGCGAACAAAAGCCACGCGTCGGCCACCGAACTCGATGCGAGCTGGTCCGAGGAGGCGGCCGCTCTCGGCTGGACACCCGACCGGATGGCGAGGGCGCTGCAGGACGCCGCCGATGGGGTTCGCCCGAAGAACACCCTGGACCTCGCTGCGGTCCTCGCGAAGCTCTCGACCAGCGGATCCACGTGGACCCGCGCTGACGTTCTCCAGGCGATCTGCGACCTCGCACCGCCCGTGTCGCAACTCTCGGGACGCGACTGGGCCAAGGCCGTCGAGGACGTCGCCGACCGGGTGATCGCCAACTGCGTAGACCTCGATCCAGCGAACCACGGCGCCCCGACGCGGGCGTCAGACGGGCGATCCATCTGGCTCGCCCCGAGCGAGCCCCACCTCACCCACGAGCGCGTACTCGCCGAGGAGGAGCGCATCGTCACCTTCGCCATCGAGGCCCAGGATGATCCGGCCCAGCCGTCGAGCACGTTCGACCGGGACGGACTGGACACCCTCCAGGCCGACGCGGCAGCAGCGGTTGCCGGCCACGATGCACTCGTCCTGGTCGTCGGTCCCGCCGGCACGGGCAAGACGACCACGCTGCGCCGCGCTGTCGAGGACCTTCGGCAACACCGACGTGCCGTCTTCGGCGTCGCCCCCACCGCCAAGGCGGCCAAGGTCCTGCGCGACGAGACCGGCATGGCGGCCGAGACCGTCGCCAAGCTCCTGTACGAGTGGCGCGACGGACAGCCCAAGGACGAGTTCCGGCTGCCGAAGGGCACGACGCTCGTGGTCGACGAGGCCGGCATGTTGGGTACCGGGGCGCTCGACCAGCTCGTCCGGCTCACCGTGTCCCAACAATGGCGACTCGTTCTCGTCGGCGACCCCCGCCAGCTCCAAGCCGTCGGCCGTGGCGGCATGTTCGACGAGCTGTGCCGCACCGGTCGCACGAACGAGCTCACCTCAATCCACCGCTTCCGGCACCGGTGGGAACAAGAAGCGTCTCTGTTGTTGCGGACCGGCAGCCAGAAGGCTCTCGACACCTACGCCGCGCACGGTCGGGTGCAGGCCGGCAGCCTCGCCGACCTCGTCGAGGAGGCCGCCCGCCAGTGGCTCGACCAGACTCACAGCGGGCGGGCCTTGGCCCTGGTGGCTGAAACCAACGAGCACGTCGATGCGCTCAACCGAGCCGTACAAGAGCTGCGTCAACGGCGTGGTCAGCTCGGCGAACCGTCGGTCCGAGTCGCAGGAGATGAGACGGCGTCACCCGGCGACATCGTCGTCACCCGGCGCAATAGCCGTTCCATCCGCACCGACCGCGGCGAACCCGTCCGCAACCGCGACCGATGGACGGTCCTCGCTGTCGGAAGCGATGGCAGCCTGACCGTGTCGCATCGCAACGGACACGGCTCCGCGACGCTGCCCGCCGACTACGCGCAGGAGCACGTGCGCCTCGGCTACGCGGCGACGGCCCATGGCCACCAAGGCGACACCGTCGACGTCGGACTCGCCCTCGTCACCGACGCCACGACACACCGGAGCCTCTACGTGGGTGCCACCCGCGGGCGCCAGGAGAACCGGCTCCTCGTCGTGGCCGACGACGATTCCGCAGCCCGCGACGCTCTCGAACGGGTGCTCAGCAACGAGCGGGCTGACGTGCCTGCCGTGGTGCAGCGCCGCAACCTCGCCGAGCAGGCCCGCGGTGTGGACCGATCCCCAGATCAGAGACTGGCTGAAGCCAACCGAGCCGTCATCGACGCGCGCCAGCGTGCCGCGCCGTACGAGGAAGCCGTCGACGCCGCACGACACGATCTGATCGAGACAAGGGGCACTCTCTCGGGTCTGGAGAGCCGACGCGACTCGGCCATCCCGATCGTGCGACCCCGGTTCCGTGGCGCGATCAGCCAGGCCCGGGCCGACGTGAACGCAGCCGAGGTCCGGCTCCAAGAGCAGGAGACGGCAGCGCAGCCGTTCCGAGCAGAGGTCGAGCGCGCGGCCACAGCGCGCGACCTGCTCAACAATGAACTCGCCGCAGACCGAATGTGCCAGCGCCTCGACGATCTGCAGCGCCTCGACGATCTGCAGCGCCGCCCGATGGCCCGAGATGGGCTCGGGCTGTGAGCGATCCGAACTCCCGCGACGTCAGAGGAGAGCGACCGCCGGTCGCCTGTACGGTTGAGGTGATGCGCACCGTCACAGCCACATGCCGACTGATGAGCCACACGGTCGGAGACGTTCCCAACGAGAAGCCAGGTCGTTGGGATGGCACGGGCGACTGGCTTCTCAAGCGAGAGATTCAGGTCGAGGACGACAGTCGTGCCGAGGACGTCGACTGGGGTCACGTCTGCGAACGAGGATCCGACCCGCTCACGGCTCTGGACACGCTGAAGGACCTGGGCTACCGAGACCCACTCGAGTAGCGGCTGTGGCCGGGGGCTCGAGTAGCGGCTGTGGCCGGGGGCCGGAGAGCCGCACGACAGCTCGACACCACGTCACGCCCCCCACGTACTGTGGACAAGTCCGCCGGCGAAGACACGTGGGGGTCAATTGGCAGTCGGAGTACAAGAGGAGACCGACATCGTCGTCCCCGAGCTGGGCCAAGTGGTCCGGTGCCGGGACCGGATCTGGGCGGTCAACGAAGTGGAGACGTCCACACTCCCAGAGGACGCCGTAGCGGGCACCCGCCCCCACCATCTCGTCCGCATGTCGAGCCTCGAGGACGACGGCTTCGGCGACGAGCTGACAGCGATCTGGGAGATCGAGCCCGGCACCCAGGTCATCCCCCACCAGGAACTGCCGATGCCCAATCTCGACCGCCTCGATCCGCCCGAACGGCTCGACGCCTTCCTTGATGCCGTCCGCTGGGGGGCTGTCGCGACCGCAGACTCCAAGGCGCTCCAGGCTCCTTTCCGGTCGGGCATCACCATCGAGGACTACCAGCTCGACCCTGTCGTCCGGGCCCTCGGAATGCCGCGCGCCAACCTGCTGATCGCCGATGACGTCGGCCTTGGCAAGACCATCGAGGCCGGACTCGTCGTCCAAGAGCTGATCCTCCGACACCGGGCCCGCACCGTCCTCGTCGTCGCGCCCGCCGGCCTCCAAGTCATGTGGCAGGAGGAGATGCGCGACAAGTTCGGACTGGACTTCCGCATCGTCAACACCGACTACGTCCGTCAGCTCCGTCGCGAGCGCGGCGTCGGCGCGAACGCCTTCACCTCGTTCCCTCGGCTCATCATCTCGATCGACTGGCTGAAAGATCGCCGAGCCCAGTCGTTGCTCGACGAGGTGCTCTCCGGCGTCGACTACCGCCGCACACCCCGATCCTTCGACTTGCTCATCGTCGACGAAGTCCATTCGGCCGCTCCTTCCGGGCGGGGCAAGTACGCCGTCGATTCCCTTCGCACCAAGGCCATCCAGCGTCTGGCCCCACACTGCGAGCACCGCCTCTTCCTCTCGGCCACTCCGCACAACGGGTACAAGGAGAGCTTCACCGCACTCCTCGAACTGCTCGACCCCCAACGCTTCGCCCGCGGTGTCGAACCGAACCCTGAACAGCTCAGCCGAGTCCTCGTCCGCCGCCTCAAGCGCGAACTCCGAGAAGAACTGCCCCCGAACCCCGACGGCACCCCGAGATTCGCGGAGCGCAGGGTCGTCGCCATGCCTGTCGACTACCCCGAAGACGAGCGCCGCGCCCACGACCTCATCGAGCGCTACGCCGACTCCCGCCGCTCGCATCAGAAGAGGGGCTCGAAGCGGTCGGCCGCCGACTTCGTCACCCTTCTCCTCAAGAAGCGACTCCTCTCCAGCCCGACCGCCTTTGCCAACACGCTCGAGCAGCACCGCTCGACGATGGAGAAGCGCGATAGAGGTGACAAGGCAAGCGAGAACCAGATGCGCCTCGCCTGGGAGCGCAGTGACGACGACGCCGGCGACGACGAGACCGGAGAAGCCACCGCCGAAGCTCTCGCTACCGCAGCCCGCGGACGGGTCCCGCTCACCGACGAGGAACGCGCCATCCTCGACGAATTGGCCGGCTGGGTCGAGCAACGCCGGCACCGCCCCGACGCCCGAGCCAAGGCGCTGCTCGACTGGCTCGCCGACACCTGCCGCACCGAGGACGGCGGGTGGACTGACGAGCGGGTCATCATCTTCACCGAGTATCGCGACACTCAGAAGTGGATCATCGACCTGCTCCTCACCAACGACTTTGGAGGCGACGGCGGCGACCGCATCGCCACCCTCTACGGCGGCATGGACACAGACACCCGTGAGCGCACCAAGGCCGAGTTCCAGGCCCACCCGTCCCGCTCGCCGGTCCGAATCCTCGTCGCCACCGACGCCGCCTCTGAAGGCATCAGCCTCCAACGCCATTGTTGGCGGATGCTCCATTGGGAGATCCCGTGGAACCCGAGCCGCCTTGAGCAACGCAACGGGCGCGTAGACCGCCACGGCCAGCCGCAGCCCTACGTCGAGGTCCGCCACTTCGTCCCCGAAGGCTGGGAGGACGACCAGTCCGGCTTCGCCACCGAACTCGGCTTCCTATCCCTCGTCGCCCACAAGGTCGAACAGATCCGAGACGACCTCGGTTCAGTCGGCGCCGTCCTCGCGGACCAGGTCGGCGACGCCATGCTCGGCCGGCGCACTCGCATCGACGACGACGCCATCGACCAGGCCCGATCCAAGCCCGGCACGAAGGTGCTCCAGGTCGAACGCAAGCTCCGAGAAGGTCTCGCCCGCTGTCACGAACGCCTCCAGGAGTCGCTCGACGAACTCGGCCTCACCCCCGGGCGCGTCGGACGAGTCGTCACTACCGCCCTGGAGTTTGCTCACCAGCCCCGCCTCATCGAGACCGACGAACCCGGCGAGTACCGTCTCCCCGCCCTCAGTGGCTCCTGGCAACGAACCTCTGAGGGGATGATCGACCGCCTCTCCGGCGACGAGCTCCCCTTCACCTTCGACCCTGACCTCGCCGCTGGCCGCGACGACATCGTCTACTGCCACCTCGGACACCGCCTGGTCTCTCAGTCCCTCCGGCTGCTGCGCGCCGAGGTGTGGGCCAGCGACCGAGGCAGCCTTGCTCGGGTCACCGCCCGCACCGTCCCCCCAATCGACGCCGTCCTCGAACCCCACGACCTCGGCGTCATCTGCCATGCCCGACTGGTCATCACCGGCGCCGACGGCCACCGCCTTCACGAGGAGCTCGTCGTCGCCGGCGAGCGGCTCCGTAGCGGACGCTTCGCCCGCATCGACACACTCCGTGACCTCGACACCCTCCTCACCACTGCCACCGCCGCCCCCGACGCCAGAGTGCTCGAGCCCCTCAGCAAGTGGTGGGACGCCGTCGTCGAACCCGGGCTCTCCAAAGCCCTCGACCGCCGGAGCGAGACGGTCCAGGAGTCCAAGCAACGAGAACTCGCCGACCGGGCCGAAGCCGAAGCTGAGGCTGTGCGCACCGTCTTGACAGATCTCCGACACCAGATCACCGACGACCTCGATGCACTGACCCAGGAGCGCTCCGAGCAGCTCAGCCTCTTCAACGAACCCGAACGCGAGCAGTCTCAACGCGACCTCGACGCCCTGCGCAGACGGCTCGACGAGATCCCGGCGGAGATCGAACGCGAGGTCGACGCGGTCCACCGCCGATTCACCGACCCCGAGGTCCACATCTTCCCCGCCGCCGTGACGATCCTCGTCCCCGAAGAGAGTCACTGATGGCCACGAAGCAACAGCATCGACTCAAGGCCAACCCCAGGGCCGCGCTCCAAGACTGGCTCACCCTCGTCGACCCCGACGGCGCCTTCCTCACCACCTCCGAGCTCAATGCCACATTCCTCCACGGCTTCGAGCAAATGGACCGCGACCTACGCACCGAGCTACGGGCCCGTGCCGCGGCCGCCACCGAAGCCGGCGACCCAACGAGCCGTCGCGAGCTGACGCGCTGGCTCCTCGACACCGCACTCGAGTGGGACGACCTGTTGGCCGACGGTCAGCGCATCCCCGCGACGGCGACCGTGACGGCCGCCGACCAGGGCGTCACGCTCCGCCCCCACTACGTCCTCCTCGACGCCGACGACGCCACCAAGATCCGTCTCGGCGTGTTCACCTGGCCCAACGGCACCCCGATCGACCGTCGCCTCGACCCGACAGCCTCCGGCGGCACCTGGCCTGCCAGCCCCGTCCAACGAGCCGAGACGTGGTGCCGCGAATCCGGAACTCCGCTCGCCCTCGTCACCGACGACGACGCCTGGGCCCTCGTTTGGGCTCCACGCGGCGCGCCAGCCGCATCGTGTCGCTGGACCATCGCCGACCTCGCCGACGAGACGATTCTGCAAGCCGGACTCGTGTCGCTACTCGGCGCTCGACGATTCTTCGCCGTCTCCGATGATCCGAAGACCGGCGAGACCCTCGAGCGGCTCTTCGAACGCGCCGTCGACGCCGAAGCCGAGCTCACCAAGGGCCTCGGCTCCTCGGTCCGGGGATCGGTCGAGCTTCTTGTTGCCGCCACCTCCCGCGACGACGTCGCCCACAACGGCAAGGTGCTGGCCGGCGTTGCCGCCACCGAGGTCTACGAATCCGCGGTCACCGTCCTCATGAGATTGGTCTTCCTCCTCTTCGCCGAAGAACGACGACTCCTCCCCGCCGAGGACCCGCTCTGGAGCGAGTCGTACTCGGTGCTCACACTGCGCGACGACCTCCGCCAGGCCGCCACCCGCGATGGCCTTGACGCCCTCGAACGGCGCGCCACCGCCTGGCACCGACTCCTCGCCACCTTTAGGGCCGTTCACGGTGGCGTCAACCACGACCGCCTCACCCTGCCCGCCTACGGCGGCAGCCTCTTCGACCCCGACCGCTTCCCATTTCTCGAGGGCCGTCGAGCCCCCGAACACATCGTCGCCGGCGGCGTCGACCTCGGCCCATCTCCCGACGCAGAGCCCGGACCGGGTCGTCCCGTCGCCATCGACGATCGAACCGTCCTCGCAATCCTCGACGCGCTCCTCACGGTCCAAGTCAAGTCAGGCCGCACCAAGGTCGCCCAGCGCGTCTCGTACAAGGCGCTTGACGTCGAACAGATCGGCCACTGCTACGAGGGACTTCTCGACCACAGCTGCGTGCCCGTCGACGAGCTCGCCCTCGGGCTGGTGGGGCCCGAAGCCAACGAACCCGAGATCACCGTCGCCGACCTCGAGCAATTCGGCGACGATCCAGCCGCCTTGTGCGAGTGGCTGTCCGACAAGACACGATGCAAGAAGAAGGCGAGCGCCCTGGCCAAGCTCGTCGACCAGGAACCCGAAGGCGTCGACCTCGCCCGCCTCCGCGTCGCCTGCGGCCACGACGACGACATCGTCGAACGTGTCCTGCCTTTCTGGGGCCTCATCCGCCCCGACCTTCGTGGCCTGCCTGTCGTGCTCCTCCCCGGGTCGATGTTCGTCACCCAGACCTCAACCCGCCGCAACATGGGCGCCCAGTACACCACCAAGGCCCTCGCCGAAGAGGTCGTTCAGTACGCCCTCGAGCCGCTCGTCTACGACCCCGGTCCTCAGAACGAGCCTGACCAGGCCAGGTGGAAGCTCAAGACCCCGGCCGCCATCCTCGACCTGCGCGTCTGCGACCCCGCCGTCGGGTCTGGCGCCATCCTCACAGCAGCGGGCCGATTCCTCGCCGACAGGCTCATCGAGTCGGTTCTCGAGTACGGACCCGGCGAGGGACAGTTCGCATCGCGTCTCAACTACCTCACCACCGCTGCGACCGACGAACAGACCGTTCTCGCTCGACGAGAGGTCGTCGACCACTGCCTCTACGCCGTCGACAAGAACCCCGTCGCCGCCGAAATGGCAAAGCTCTCGCTCTGGCTCACGACGATGGCCCGGGAGCGACCGTTCACGTTCCTGGACCACGCCATCCAGGTCGGCGACTCACTGCTCGGCATCACCGACATCGACCAGCTGCGGTGGCTCCACCTTGATCCGTCGGAACGTTGGGGAAAGCGGGGGTTCGAGTCGCTGGCGCTTGACATGCGACTGAAGGAGGCGACCGAGCTAGCCCGGCGAGTGCGAGAGATGTCCGTTGTGACCGTACGGGACGCGGAGGAGAAGAGGCACCTGAACGACGAGCTTCAAGAGAAGCTCGCGGATCTCGCCGTGGTCGCGGATGCAGTAGCTGGGGCCGCCCTCAGCACCGCCACCAAGGGCGGCGTCTCGATGGAGCAGCGTCTCGATCCTGAGATGGACCGGATTCGCACCTCGCTCGACGAGAACGGTTCTGGACCCGAGCGCGAGGCGGCTCTGATGGCTCTGCGCGGTGTCTCGACGGGCTGGCTGCGAATCGACCTGCCGGACGACATCCCCACGCCTTGGGATCGGCACTGTCTGCACTGGCCGCTCGCATTCCCAGAGGTGTTTCTCGACGGAGGGCCCGGCTGCTTCGACGCCATGGTTGCGAACCCTCCGTTCCTGGGCGGAAAGCGCGTGTCGGGCCAGTTGGGTAGCGCCTACCGGGGATTCTGCATGGAATGGCTCGCTGGGTCCCGTGGCAATGTAGATCTCGTTGCCTTCTTTCTTCAGCGGATGGGAAGTGTCAGCAGGGGTATCGGAACGATCGCAACCAACAGTGTCGCCCAAGGCGACACACGCGAGGCAGGCCTTTCCTCGTTGCTAGGTCGCGGGTGGGTCGTCCATCGTGCGGAGAGCAATTATCAATGGCCCGGTGACGCAGCGGTCGTCGTATCGCTCATTTGGCTACGACGAGACTGGGACGGGCAGAGCTACGTCAATGGCGTGGCGGCTTCTTCGATTGACAGCTCGCTCACTAGAACCTCCCGAGTTCTCGGTGATGCATACCCGCTTGCGTCACACGCTGGTAACTCCTACCAGGGCTCGATTCTCGTTGGTCGCGGCTTCGTACTCGATGAAGAGGAGGCAGCGCGACTGCTGCGGGGTGATCCAAGAAACTCTCAAGTCGTTCGTCGCTATCTTGGTGGAGCGGACCTCAATAAGCGGCCCGACCAGTCGGCGTCCCGTTGGGCCATCGACTTCTTCGAGCGGTCCGAGCAGGAGGCGCGGTCGTTTGCCGAATGCTGGAGGATCATTGAGGAGCGAGTGAAGCCTGAACGGCGGCGAAAGAAGGACGATGGCTCGTTCGCCCTCAGGTCACCGCAACCAGAGCGGTATTGGCAATACGCCGACAAGAGGCCTGCCTTGTACCGCCTACTGGAACGGCGTGACACGACTGTCGCGATTGCCCAGGTGAGCAAGACACTCATGCCGGCCCGCATTGACGCAGACCAGGTACTCGACGCGAAGCTGATCGTGTTTCCGCTGGCGTCCTCCGGCGTATGGGGAGTCCTGAGCAGCTCGTTTCATCAGCTCTGGGTCATCCGCTGGACGACTACGTTGAAGACCGACCTCACGTATGTTCCCACACGAGTCTTCGACACGTATTCGTTCCCAGCAGACTCGCTGCTAGGAGGGGTCTCGGAATCGATCGAGCACCTTGATGAGTTTCGAAGCAACCTCATGGCGAGCTACAACGAGGGGCTCACAAAGACCTACAACCGGGTACACGATCGGGAGGAGTCCGATCCCGCGATTGAGTCGTTGCGCAAGCTCCATGTTGAGCTGGATGTCTCGGTTCGCGATGCCTACGGCTGGTCTGACATCGATCTCGACCATCACCACTCGGAGACTCCCCAGGGGATGCGGTTCACTCTCAGTCCGGAGTCCAAGGATGAGATCCTCGATCGACTGCTCGAGCTGAACCACGAGCGGTACGCCGAGGAGGTCGCCGCCGGCCTGCACGACAAGAAGGCCAAGAAGTCGACGAAGAAGCGCGCCTCGAAGAAGGCGAGCGAGGACCAAGGGAAGCTGCTGTGAGTGACACGCCGACACCGGTGCGGATCCGGGACGAGCTCGAGAAGCTCATCGTCACCGACCTGCTCGGGCCATCCGACCCTCACGAGCAGCTCCCCGGGGTCCGCAGTCCGGTGCGAGAGTGGTACCTCGTTGGGCTCTTAGCGCCGAAGGGGACGGTCGTCGATCCAAGCCGGGGAGATGGCGACGACCTCCAGGAGGGCGACGAGGGCGGTGCGCCGGGGCCTGACGATCGCCCGGCGAAGGTCGTGCTCTTCCCATCGTCGGCAGGGTTCTCAGCAGCGGTCGACCTGTCGTGCGAAGCGCTCGAGGTTTCGGCTTCGTGGGGACGGTACGAGAAGATCGACAACGAAGACCCGAATGCCGAGCGGGCCTACGAGAAGCTGTGGCAACGTCACCCGGCCGGCGGTTCGCAGACCATCACCCTCGCCGACGAGGACATCGGACCGGTCGTCCCCGACCCTGAACAGCCCGAGGTCGTCATCCGAGGTCGATGCCGGAAGACGGCGAGCTGCTGGCTGGTCACCCTCTTCCTCGTCAATGAGCAGCTCCCGACTGACCGCAACATCGACGAGCGCTGGCTGTTCCAGATCGAGCTGTCGGCCGCTGCACCCAACGGCTCACCGGCGTTCGTCGGTCGAAAGCTGGCGCTGCCCGACCAGGTCAGCGACAGTGACGACGAGGTAAAGCACCTGGACCTGCTGTATCGGCACACCGTCGAGTTCGCCGTCGGGCACGGCGTCGCTGTCCACGCCGAGGTCGCCGACGGCAACCCTCACCGAGCCACATCGGTCCGCACGTCAGTGCTGCCCCGATCAGAGGTCGCCAAGGTCGAGGCACCCGAGCCAGACGACCCCACCCTCGACAACGAACAGCGCCACCCGTTCGAGCGGGAGCAACTCGCCTCGGTCGTCTTCGACATGGAGAAGCTCGCCAGCCTCGACGGCCCCGGCGCCGTCGCCGCATTGACGCCGCTGGCCGACTCCTACGACCACTGGCTCGAGCGGCAGAAGGCCCGAATCGACGGCTTTGAGAGCGAGGATGGCGGGGTCGCTGCAGCGGCCGTTGCACGCGCGCAGGGGATAGCCCGCCGCCTTCGTGTCGGGATCGAGCTGCTCGGGACCGACACCGTCGCCGCCGAGGCGTTCGCCTTCGCCAACCACACGATGTGGCAGCAGCGGCTCCACACGCTCGTCGGCTTCGCCCGGCGGGACAACCCGAAGCTCAGCCTGGCTGACGCCGAGGCGCAGGTCTCAGCTGAGCCGAGCTGGTCGTGGCGGCCGTTCCAGCTTGCCTTCGTGCTCGTGAACCTTCCGTCGTTGAACGACCCGACCCACGACGAACGCCAGCTCGACACCGGCACCGTTGATCTCCTGTTCTTCCCGACCGGTGGCGGCAAGACCGAGGCCTACCTCGGGCTCACCGCGTTCACGCTCGCGATCCGCCGCCTCCAGGGCGAGATCGAAGGCCACTCGGGAGAGGGCGGAGTTGGCGTACTCATGCGCTACACGCTCCGCCTGCTGACCTCGCAGCAATTCCAGCGCGCCGCCACCCTCATCTGCGCCTGTGAGGTCCGACGGCAAGAGCTGATCGCGGCTGGCGACGAACGATGGGGCGAGACGCCGTTCCGTATCGGCATGTGGGTAGGCGGCTCGGTCAGTGCCAACAAGACCCAGGACGCCGCCCGCGACCTCGACGACCTCCGCAACACTGGCTGGGCCAAGGGGGCCGGCCCCACTGCACTTGTTGCCTGCCCATGGTGCGGCGAGGAGCTCGATCCCCAGCGCGATGCCACCTCACACCCGCACCTGTGGCGCACCCTCATCACCTGCGGTGACTCGAAGGGCCGCTGCCCGTTCACCGCCCGCCGCTCGGATGGTGAAGGCATCCCGGTAGTCAGCGTCGACGAGGAGATCCACCGGCTGCTACCCGACCTGGTTATCGCGACGGCCGACAAGTTCGCTCAGCTTCCGTGGCAGGGGCAGACCAGCAGCCTGTTCGGTCGCGTCTACCGGCGCTGTTCCCGCCATGGCTTCCGCACACCGGACCTCGACTCCTACGGCGGCCATACCGAGGCAGACAAGCACAACAAGGCTGGCGACCTCCCCGCCGCCACATCCACCGACTGCCTGCGTCGACGTCCACCCGACCTCGTCATCCAGGACGAGCTCCACCTCATCGCCGGACCACTCGGCTCACTCTTCGGCCTGTACGAGACCGCCATCGACGAGCTCGCCTCGTGGACGGTGGACGGTAAACCGGCGCGGCCGAAGATCGTCGCGTCAACCGCCACCATCCGCCGGGCCGAGCACCAGGCCTACAACCTGTTCTGCCGGCGCCTCGCCGTGTTCCCACCTCAGGTCATCGACGCCGGCGACTCGTTCTTCGCTGTCGAACGCCCCACCGAGTCCGTGCCCGGGCGCCTCTACATCGGCGTGTGCGGAATGGGTCAGCGGTTCAAGTCGGTCGAGACCCGCGTCTTCACCACCGTGCTCGCCGCTGCCCAGGTGCTCTACGAGAAGTACGGCGCGGCCGCCGACCCATGGATGACCACCGTCGGGTACTTCAACGCCCTCCGCGAGCTCGGTGGCATGCGCCGGATGCTCGACGATGACGTCACCAACCGGCTTCGCCGAACCGACCGTCGCGGCCTCACCAATCGCTGGCTGAACGACACCCGAGAGCTGACCTCGCGGATCAGCTCAAGCGACATCCCCGCAACCCTTGACGACCTCGGCCGACGCTTCACTGGTCAGAAGCCCGAGAAGGGCGAGTGGCCCATCGACGTGTTGCTCGCCACGAACATGATCTCCGTCGGCGTCGACGTCCCTCGTCTCGGGCTCATGGTCTGCGCCGGCCAGCCCAAGACCACGGCCGAGTACATCCAGGCAACGTCTCGAGTCGGCCGCGACGAGCGAGGCCCTGGCCTCGTCGTGACCCTCTACAACTGGGCGCGGCCCCGCGACCTGTCGCACTACGAGACCTTCGAGCACTACCACCAGACCTACTACCGCCAGGTCGAAGCCCTATCGGTCACCCCGTTTGCCCGTCGCGCCCTCGACCGTGGGCTAACCGCGCTGCTCGTGTCCGAGGCTCGGCACAGCCGCAAGGAATGGAACCCGAGGGCGGCGGCACAGTTCGTGCCGGTGAACACGGCTGAGTTCGACCCGATCGCTGCTGCCCTGCGCAGCCGCGCCGAGCTGATCTCAATGCCGGCGTCCGACGTGGTGAACGCGATGGTCGCCACCCGGCGAGATAAGTGGTCCAAGCAACAGCAGGCGCCTGGTGTCACGCTCACCTATGCGCGAGGCCGGGGCGACGCGATCGACCTCCTTCAGGCCCCCGAGTCCGGCCCGTGGACCGACTTCACTGCGCCGAACTCCCTGCGCGAGGTCGAGACCGGCTCCAACCTGCTGCTCCGGGAGGACGACCCGTCCGACGACCCGACCGCCGGGTTTCCCGACCCGCCAGTCGGCGAGGATGACGACGAGGGGGTCGCCGTCGCCGCCGAGGACGCCGATGCCGAGGACGCCGACGTCGTGGTCGAGGAGAGCGACGGATGAGCAAGCCCTACGACGGCCCGATCCGAGTCGGGAACATCCGGCCCAGCCAGGCCATCCACTCCTACGGCGTAGGCTCCCTGGTCGACCTCCCGAACCTGAGCGTCATCGTCGGCGGCCTCGACCGCTGGGACACGACTCGCCAGGAGGTCGTCACCGAGGAGCGGTTGCTCAGCGCCGTACGGACGCGGCTCGGCGATCAGGTGGAAGCACTACGGGCTCTGCCCTCCGAACCGGAGACATCGAATCCGTTCGACGACTGGGCCCGCGTCGGCCTTCCCGTCACGGTCTTCCCTCGATGGCTGCGGTGCACCGCGTGCAACCGGCTGTTTCCCATCGCCTCCGGCGCCCTCAAGCTCGAGTCGAACGCCTACCGGCCAGACCGGACCCGCTACGTCCACCCCAACTGCGACCGCGCCCGCAAGCCGCCGCCTGCGGTGCCTGCTCGCTTCGTCGCCGGCTGCGCCAACGGCCACCTCGACGACTTCCCGTGGGTGCGATTTGCCCACGACGGTGTACCCATATGCGCCAACCCGATTCTGCGGGTCAATGACATCGGCTCCGGCGGTCGCGCCACAGACCTGCTTGTCGCCTGCCTTACCTGCGACGCCAAGTCCACACTGGCCAAGGCGTTCGGGCCAGCCGCAAAGCAGACCATGCCCGGGTGCCGTGGTCGCCACCCACACCTCGGGCAGGCGACCGAGCCATGCGGCGAGCAGCTCCGGTCGCTGGTGCTCGGCGCGTCGAACCTGTGGTTCAGCTCGAGCCTGTCGGTGCTCTCGCTGCCCGTCGGTGGCGGGTCACTCAACCAGCTCGTCCACGACCATTGGTCTGCACTCGAGAAGATGACGGTCAAGGACGTGCTGACCTACGCGCTGACGACCGACAGCACGCTCCAAGCCGCCTTCGCCGGTCATGACCCCGACGACATCTGGGACGCCATCGAGGCCAAGCGCGGCGGCGCAGGTGACACCCCCGAAGCCGACGTGCACGGTCCCGAGTGGAGCGCGCTGACCACGGGATCACAGGGCCAGAACTCACCGCATTTCGAGGCCGAGCCGATTGAAGCACCAGCGGACTTCGCCGGACGGCTTGCTGGCGTCACGCTGGCGCATCGCCTTCGCGTTGCCACCGCTTTGTGCGGGTTCACACGAATCAGTACTGGAGAGCCAGATGACCTGAGCAAGGTCGTGCGGCTCGATGCGAGCGGGGCGCCCACCTGGGTGCCGGTAGTAGAGAACCGTGGCGAAGGGATCTTCCTCCAGCTCGACGAAGCGGCGGTCCAGGAATGGGAGGCAGCCGCCTACGACAATCCACTGTTCGTCGCCATGCGGCGCGCCCACCGGGAGTGGCGAGAGGCTCGAGGACTCGACCCGCATGTGGGTTGGCCAGGGGAACGCTTCGTGCTGTTGCATTCGCTCTCCCACTCACTCATCAACGAGCTGGCCATCGAATGCGGCTACTCCTCGGCTTCGATCAGTGAGCGGATCTACAGCCGGAGACCCGGCGAGGGCCCCGAGCCAATGGCAGGCATCCTCCTCTACACCTCCGCACCCGACGCCGAGGGCACGCTCGGTGGGCTAGTAAGCCTGGGCAAGCCCGCCGAACTTGGCCCGCTGCTCACACGAGCGATCGAGAAGGCTGGCCTCTGCTCGAGTGACCCGCTCTGCGCCGAGCACGAGCCCGACCCGCTGGACGGCTCGCTCCACGGCGCCGCCTGCCACGCCTGCTTGCTGGTGGCGGAGACAAGCTGCGAACAGGGCAACCGCTACCTCGATCGTTCGACGTTGGTCGACACATTTGCTCACACCGGTCTGGAGTTCCTCGGGTGACCACGTTGGCCGAACTCACGGCCGACGTGGCGCGTCGGCTGGCGCCGGTTCATCTGGCCTCGGTGGCTGCCGCGTACCGGAAGGAGCCGGCCTACTCGAAGGAAGGAGCGGCCACTGTCACCCGAGCGCTACCCGGCCCTCACAAGGAGGTGCTTGCCGAACTGCACGCGGCATGGGCGGCCCAACCCGAGACGCCCGGCGTCGCACTGGCGATCGGCCTCGAAAGCGCGGCAACGACGGAGGCAGCGTCCGATCGGACGGCCGTCGAGGTCGTCGTCACCGGTCCCAACTCTCCGGTCGCACCAGTCCGTCTCACGTCCGAAGTCGTCCGGCGCCTCATCGACGATGCCAAACATCGGGTCATGCTCGTGAGCTACGCCGCCTACCAGGTCGACTCCGTCATCAAGGCGCTCGACCGTGCGGTAGACGAGCGAGGGGTGACCGTGCAGCTCATCCTCGAGTCCTCCGAGAACCTCGACGGCGGAGGCGGCGCCCACGCGTACGCCAAGTACGTCGTCTACGAGTGGCCGCCAGCAGACCGCGTTCCACATGAGGCGAAGCTCCACGCGAAGGCGGTCATCGTCGACGGTCGCGACGTACTCCTGACGAGCGCCAACATGACCAACGCCGCCTACAGCAAGAACATCGAGCTCGGCGTGCTGTGCCGGGGCGGCAACACGGCCCGGCACGTGCAGGAGCACTTCGACGGCCTCATCAGCACAGGCGTCCTTCAGGCGGTCCCATGATGTGCGGCTCGAAGGCGGTCACCAGGGAGGGTCTCCGCTCAGCGTTCCCTCTGGACCGAGCGCTGTGAACGCAGACGATCTAGCGGAACTCACCCGCCGGGATCTCGAGCCGCTACTTGCCGCGACAGCAACGATCGACGCGCCAACCGTCAATCGGCGAGTCGCCGGTGGCCGGCAGGCCCCAGGAAACACGATGTGGATATCCGTGCCGGGTGGGTTGGAGGTGACCCTGACCCGGTCGCTCCCCCTGAGCACGTGGGAGGCCGGGATACTCCGACCATACGGCAACGCTCTCAGGGATCTGCACGGCATCCCGGACGCCGTGGCACGGAATGCGGCCGACGAGGTCGTCCTGCGCGCCATCGCAGTTCAGCTCGGCGACATGCAGGCCGCGATCGTCGAGGCTGCCATCCGATTCCTGCTCCGCGCCGCCGTCTCGACGTACGAAGGCCAACCCATTCATCTGAACGTCTTGGTGGACCTGGCTCTGCCACCCGCCCCCGGAGTCATTGCCGACCTGGCGGAACTCCAGCGGCACGACTGGTACGCGTTGCTCGGAAGCGGTCTTGAGACCGGGGTGCTCGTAAACGGGGCCGGGGAGGTCGTGAGGCTCGTCGACGTCGGATCGTTCGAGCTCCAAGCGGGAGAGTCGCCCGATCGCCTCTTGTCCCACGCGTTCCGTCCCATCGGGGAGTGGACCCGCCAGAGCGGCACTCGACTGGCGCTCTCAATCACGCGGGGACGTGAACTGCTCGTCCATCAGGGCGGTGAGTTGCGATACGTGTACAGGTCCGGTCGATGGCGCGGTCTTCCACTCGACGTGGCGGTCAGAAAGGGCTGGAGCGCAGGAGCGGGCATCGGCCGGCCCGTCAAGCGTGCAGTGCTAGCGAGCCTGATCGACGGTTCCCTTGGCCATCACGGCGCCTGCCTCGGAATCGTCGTCCGAGGGCAGAAGACCGGCTTCATGGGCTCCGCCGTCCTGCAGCAGAGCGATCTCTGGCCCGACAACGTACGTGCCGGCCTGTTCGGGTCAGACCGGTTTCAGCTGCTCTCTCGTCGCCAGCGCCTGGAGTTGCTCTCGATGGATGGTGCAACAGTCCTCGATCACACCGGCAGGATTCTGGCGGCTGGAGCCATCGTGGCGGTACCCGGAGGAAGCTCAGGCGGCGGACGCCTTGCGGCGACCCGCGCTCTCGCCGCCTTTGGGGCAGCATTCAAGGTCTCCCAGGATGGGCCGATTGCCCTCTTTGGCCGAGACTCCGAGGGGAACGTCGAACTCAAGATGGCGCTGGCCTGAAAGCCCGGCAGAGGATCGAACCGGTCTCGCGGGTGTCGGTCAGGCAAGGGCGGTCGCCAGATCGGCCCATAGGACCTGCAACGACTGGCGCACGACGTCGGTGTCAGTGAGACCCCGAACAGCGCCCTCCGCGAGACCGAGGCCAGCGCCGCCTGGGCCGAAGAGGGCGTCGCCAAGCCCGATTGCCTCCTCGGTCACCGGGCCGGCGAGGTCGTTCCTGCGCAGTCGATCGACCCCGGCGACGAGGTCGTTCGTCGGGATCGCCTGGAGGAGCCGCAGCACGTCGAGTGCGTCCTTCTTGACGAGCCGATCGGGCTGGTCAACCCGTTCGGCGATCTTGTGGACCTTCGCGACGAGCAGCGCGGCGGGCCCGGCGACTCGCACACGGAACGACCGGCTGTCGTCCGGGTCGAGCGCGCCGAGCTCCCGCTCCGTGTTGTCCACAAGCACGCCTTCGATCCCCTTCGCCCGCCGTGCGGCGCGCTTGCCGTGACCGGGAAGCCGAGCGCCACGTCGGCCGGGCCCAGCCACCGCCTCGGGTACGAGCAGGTCGACCTGGATGCCGTCGCTCGTCCGCCACTTGCCCGGGTCCTCCTGGAGCTCGAAGCCCCGGCCCTCCAGCAGGGTCTGGATGCTCGGCTCGTCGGCGAGGAACTCCGGAGCGATTGCGACGTCGGCATCGGTGGTGAACTCGGCCACCGGCAGATCGGCTGGCCCGGTGTGAACGTACACCGCCTGGGCCCCGACGACCACGATCGAGTCCAGATGTGGCGTCAACGCCTCAAGCCCATCGAGGAGCGCTCTGCGGGCGAGGACGTACAGCGGGTCAGGATCGCCAGGCATCGGTGTTCTCCTCCATCCAGTCGAGCAGCTCCTCGCCCTCGGCCGGCGCTCGGCCAGGCCCCGTCAGTAGGTCCACCGCGAGCTGGGCCGGGTTGACGAGCTGAAGTCCCTCGCGCTCGATCGTGCGGGTGAAGACAACGTCGTCGAAGGGCCGAAGGAGCATGACGTTGGCGCCGGATTCGGTCTCACGAAGGTCGAGCCCGAGAACAGCCGCTCGCACGTTCGAGACGTAGAGCATCGCCAGACGGGCGGGAGCGAACGGTGCGAGCGCGTTCGCCGCCAACGACCCGGTGAGGGCGTAGTCGAGATCGGTCTCGGTGAGGCGTTCGGCCAGGGCTGGCAACCCACGTGGCTGGAGGTAGCCGACGGCGTCGTTCGAGCGGAGCACGTCGTAGTCCTGGGCCCACCGCCTGACCGCCGCCGCCCAGTCGACGGTCAACACCGCACCCCGCTCGTCCCGCTCGACGATGCCATCCCGTTCGAGCAAATCGATCACGCGTGACAGCGTCGCTGCCGAGGCTTTCGTCCGACCGGCGAGCTCTCGGACGCCATACGGCGGCGCGAAGTCGATCAAGGCACGGACAGCTCGAGCTGCACCCGAGCCGCGGAGGCTCTGCAGGCTCTTGTCAACCGGCCAGGGGTTCTTCGTCGCCCCTTGAGCGGTGATGAGCAGCGCCGGCTCGTCGCTGACGAGCCGGACAGTCCCAGTCGCATCGACGTAGGACACGCCCTCGCTCGTGAGACGCTCCTGCGATCGGGGGCTGAGCCACGGCACAACGAGCAGGGGGCGGCTGTCCGGTGTTGCCTCGGTTATCGAGCGAAGTTGGGCGAGCGCGTCTGTGAGCTGCGCTCCGGACGCCTCACGCTTCACCTCGCCGAGGAACGTCACCGAAACTCCACTTGGACACGCCACCCGCAGAGCGAGATCTCCTCGCAGCCCGGCTCCGAGAGGAACGTCTCGGTCGAGGTCCAGCCGCCAACTCGACGGCAACAGAGCGCGGAGAACCTGCTCGACATCGTCGAGGATCTGGGCTTGGCTCGGGGGTCCGGTTCTCAGCACGACCTGCCTTCATCATCGTTTACCTTGTATGCCGTCATGATGTGTCTCCCGTTAGCTGGCTAAAGGGGTTGGGCCATTAATCGTGTCTGTTTCACCATAGGTGAAACGAGAAGAATTGTGAAACGATAACCGCCTAGGTCGCTGCCGGAGTGTAGAGCTGGCTTTCGGAAATGAGCGCAGATCCGAAGGCATGGGCCGTAGGATCGAAAGCGTGTCTCTCGCCCAGATGGCGGCTGTCACCTCGTCAGAGGGCATACAATAGATATACTGTCAGATATGGCTGACAGGGTGGATCCCCTCTGCCAAGGTGGGGCGGTGG
>QEUP01000028.1 GCA_003577145.1 Acidobacteriota bacterium
GACTCGATGATGGGGTCGGCGATCCCGTCGCCGGCCATCATCCCCTCCCGCGCCCTGGCCAACTCGTTCTGGAAGACGAGGTTGTTGGTTCCCTCGGTAGCAGTGGCGAAGGACTCGGGGAGCGGCACACCGGCGTCGAGCATCGTCGACAGCACGCGACAGAATCGCTCGGTGATTGCGTACTGTGTCACGTACCGCACCATCGGTATCGAGAGCAGTGCCTTGTGGTAGGCAAGGCGGCCCCGGGGCGTCTGGATCAGAACCAGGAAGCCGGCGACCGCACCGACCATGACTATGCCCATCAACCACCACCAGCTCCCGATGAAGCGTGATGTGGAGAGCAGCATCCGTGTCGGCAGCGGCAGCTCGGCATCGAAGCTGGCGAAGAAGTCCTCGAACCTCGGCATGGCGAAGAGCACGATCACGAGAACCGCTGCCATCGCGATGAAGAACAGGATCACGGGGTAGGTCAGGGCCCCCTTGATCTTGCGCGATATGTCGATGTCGCGCTTGAGGTAGGCGGTGAGCTGGAGGAAGGCCTGGTCGAGGTTGCCGGTGAGCTCGGCAGCCTGGAGGATGCCGACGTAGAACGGAGGGAAGACCTCGCGGTGCGCGGCCACCGCGTCGGCGAGGCTCTGGCCGTCCTGGAGCCGCTCGATCAGGTCCGAGAGCGTGCGCTGGAGCGTGCGGTTCTTCGACTCCCGCCGGATGATCCGGATGGCCTCGATGAGGGGCACACCGGCCCGCACGAAGGTCGACATCTGACGCGAGAAGTGCATCAGCTCGACCTTCTTGACCTTGGTCTGGGTGACCTCGATCCCCGAGAGGCCCTTCTTCTGGCGCAGGTCGATGACGCGGATGCCCTGCATCGCCAGCTGGTTGCGGGCCGCGTTGGGGCTCGGGGCTTCGACTAGGCCACGGACCGACTCGCCTTCGAGCGTCTCTGCCTTGTACTTGAACACCGCTGCCGTCACGTTCCCTCCTTCCTGTTCGCTGTGCGGCTAGAGCACGTACACGCTGCGGATGACCTCGTCGACGGTGGTGATGTCCTGCTCGACGAGGCGTAGGGCCTCGACCTGCATCGTTCGCATGCCGTCGGAGACGCCCTGTGCCCGGATCTCGCGATGGGTCGCGTTCTGGGTGAGCATGTCGCGGATGGTGTCGGTGACACGCAACAGCTCGTAGACGCCGATGCGCTCCTGGTAGCCGGTGTGGTTGCAGAAGTTGCACCCCAGGCCGCGGATCCAGGTGTGCTTGTCACGGTTGAGCGTCTGGTTGAAGAGCTGGCGGTGCTCGGGCGGCGGCTCGTAGGTGGTGAGGCAAGACGGGCAGTTGCGGCGTACGAGCCGCTGGCCCACGACGCCGTTGACCGCCGATGACACCAGGAACGACTCGATGCCCATGTCCAAGAAGCGGTGCAGGGCGGCGGCGGCGTCGACGGAGTGCATCGAGGAGAGCACGAAGTGACCGGTGAGCGCGGACTGCACCGCGATGCGGGCCGTCTCCACGTCGCGGATCTCGCCGACGAGGATGATGTCGGGATCCTGGCGCAATATGGCCTTTAGCCCGGTTGCGAAGGTCATGGCCGCCTGCTCGTTGATCTGGAGCTGGTTGATGCCCGAGAACACGTATTCGACCGGGTCCTCGATGGTCATCACGTTGCGGCTGACGTCGTTGATCTCGGCCAGGGTGGCATAGAGGGTGGTCGTCTTGCCCGAGCCGGTCGGGCCGGTGCAGATGACCATGCCCAACGGGGCCCGCACCAACTCCATATAGGACTCGACCGTGTCGTGGGGCATGCCCAGGTCCTCGAGCTGGAGCAGGGTGCGTCCCTTCTCGAGCAGGCGCATCACGACCTTCTCGCCGTTGATGGTGAGGGTCGTCGCCACGCGGGCGTCGAGTGGACGACCGTCGATCTCCACGGTGAACTGGCCGTCCTGGCTGCGCCGCCGCTCGACGATGTTCATGTCGGACATGACCTTGACGCGGCTGACGATCGCCTGACCCATCTTCTCGGGCAGCCTGATGGCGTCGGAGAGCGCCCCGTCTATGCGGTAGCGGATGCGGATGTCCTCGCCGGTCGGCTCGACGTGGATGTCAGAAGCCCGGCGCCTCACCGCCTGGGTGATGATCAGGTTCACGACCTGCACGACCGGGGCGTTCTCGTCGACGGTGAAGGTGTCGGCGATCTCGACCTCGCGGACCGCTTCGACGACCTCGAACGCCTGGACGTGCTGGCGGGTGCCGGCGAGGGCGCTGTAGGCCGTGTCGATCATGCGCCGGATGTCTTCTTCCGGCGCGATCATCACCGCGATCGCCCCGACCTCGTTGACGAGGCCTTCGATCACCGCGTTGTCGAGCGGATCGGCGATCACCACCTCGAGGCGGTCACCGTCGACCCGCAAGGGGAGGGCGGTGTAGGTGCGGGCGACCCGTTCGGGCATGACGTTGAGCACGCCGGGTTCGGGTTGCTCGACACGCAGGTCGGCGACCATGATGCCGAGCTGCTGACCCAGCGCGGTGGCCAGGTCGTAGGGGTCGAGCACCCCCAGCCCGACGAGCACCTCACCCAGGCGGCGGCCCGACTCCTGCTGGAGGCGCAGGCCGTCGACCAGGTCGTCGGCGTCGATGAAGCGGTTCTGCAGCAGGATCTCACCGATCGGCACCTGCTGGATGGCGTAGACCTCACCCGGTGGCTGGGAGTAGGAGGTGTCCTCGTGGCCTTCGGCACCGCCGCGCTCGGAACCAGCGTCTGGGTACTCCGCGGTCTCACCGAGGCCGAGGTCGGCGGTGACGAGCGCTCCGTTGTCGCCGGCGCCGTTGCCGCTGCTCACCGACGGGTCGAGCAGTGAAGGATCTACCGAAGGCGTCAGGGTGTCGTCGTCGGAGGGTTCGGCTTCGATGGTGATCGGCGGAGCGCCCCCGGCATCGTGGGACTCCTCGACCTCGTCGCTTCTCTTGTTGCCGCCGCGGCCAAGTCTCCTCACGCCCTGTTCCCCTCTCCAGCACCGGCCACCCAACCATCTCCGGAAGGAGTCGTACCGACTGGGAGCCCGCCAACTAACCCGCCAGGGCCGAGTGGAGACACGTGCCGGCTCCCACACGGTACGCGTCGGTAGCCGGGGTTGTCCAGCGTTGCGCCCGTCGTGCAAACCGCTCCGGCACGACCGGGTGTGCCGTTGCTGTCGATGGTCATCCTTCGGTTCCCGCCTGCCCTCGTCGCCTGGTTCCCTTCAGTCCACCACGGATCGGTGCCGCTGTTGTCGCGGGCTGCACGACCCTCGACCAACCCCGCCCGCACGCACGCACGCACGGATCGACACTAGGTGAGCGCCGCTAAACGGGGCGTAAGCATCCCTCCGAGCAGATCACTCACTCTACGTGACAGTGCGGCCGCGGTTCCAGTGCTCCCTGAAGTCGAAGACGTCACGGTAGATCGCCAAGGCGTCGATCGGTTCGTCCCAGGCGACGCCGTCGAGCTCGCGGTAGGCGCGATGCACGTTGAACGGCAGACGCCACGGCTCGTTCCAGCGGCCGTAGGGCCCGAGGTCGATCCGCTTGCAGGCCTCGACCACGGGACGACCTTCACGGTGATGGATCGCCGACTCGCTGCGCACGTGGCCGAGGTAGTCGCGCATCTCGACGAGGCCGTCGACGCCGCAGATCGGCCCGTGACCGGGAACGACGACGTCGGGTCCGAGCGCGGTGAGACCGTCGAGGGCCGCCATCCAGGTGCCGAAGGTGCCCTCCCAACCGATCGGCGTGCAGTTGCGGAAGCAGATGTCGCCGGTGAACAAGACGCCTTCTTCGGGCAGGTGGGCGACGACGTCGCCGGCGGTGTGCGCCGGGCCCACGTAGATCAGCTCCACGCGGGTACCGTCGAGGTCGAGGTCGAGGCGATCGTCGATGAGGGTCGTGGGCGGGGTGAGCTCGATCCCGGCGAAGTCGAACTCGGCGAACGCGCCGGCCAGCGCGGTGATGTGCGGTGGGAGGCCGCTGCTGTCGCCGCTGTCGAGTTGGTCCTTGACCACCTGAAGCACCTCAGGTGAGGAATCGGTCCCCATCCTCTCGGCGCACAACCGGTGACCGATGATCTCCGCAGCGGTGAACAGCTGGTTGCCCCAGCAGTGGTCGCCGTTGTGGTGGGTGTTGAGAAGCCGGCGCGCCGGCGACGGCGCAACCGTGGCGTAGGTGTCGATCAGACGACGGGTCAGGGACAGGTCGAAGAAGGTGTCGATGACCAGCCCGCCCCCGCGGTTGACCAGCCCCGAGTTGCTCCACCCGAGCCCGCGGTCCTCCTGCACGCAGGCGTAGACATCGGCGGTCAGCTCACGCAGCTCCATCTGGCGCGACCTCAGCCACCCGCCCCGGCCACCACGAACACCGGGATGGTCACATCCTCTGACAGCTCCTCCCAGGCAACCTCGACCGGGGTGCCGATGTCGATGTCGTGTTCGGTGCAGCCGACGATCTTGGTCATCATCCGCGGTCCCTCGTCGAGCTCGACGACAGCCGCTATGTAGGGGACCTGCTCGGAGAACGGCGGCAGGTCGTTGCGGTACACCGTCGAGAACGTGTAGACGACGCCCCGGCCGCTCGCCTGCACCCACTCGACGTCGTCGCTCCAGGTGAACGGCGAGAACGGCCGCGGGTAGAAGTAGTGCCGACCGCTCTGGTTGCAGCGCTGGATGAGCAATCGGTGCTGTTGCGCGGCATCCCACCAGTGGCGGGTGTCGTCTTCGATGGTGGGCAGGTCGAAACGGGCTGCCATGGGCCACTGAGGTTAGACGGCACGCTGCTGGGCTGCTCTTATGAGTGGAAATACCTGAAATAACATGATATAGCATTGCGACCATGGCTGAGCCGCAACTGGGCCTGGACCTCGACGGCAGCGCCCGCTTGCTGAGAGCACTGCGCAACGCCGAAGCCGAGGTCGGCCTGGCCCGGCAGCGCATCCGCGGTCTGATGGCCGTCCCAGGCGCTGCCCTCGACCGGCTCGGTCCCCTCGATGCGGCCCACGAGACCCTCGCCCGACACGCCCGTGTGCTCGCCGAGACCAGGCGGCGGCTCCTCGACCAGGGCCCGCCACCGGCCGAGGCGTGGATGACGACCCCCTCCCGAGACCCTCGCTCGGCACTCGACGCCTACCGGGCAGTTCCGGACGCGCTGGCCGCCTTGGAGGACGGCGACGTGCTCACCGCCGCCGACCTCGTGCGCCAGTGGTCGAACCACCCCGCCTTCGCGGCGACCTTCATCGAGGAGCTCGGCGCGGAGGGAATCGTCGACATCTGCTGGCTCGCCTACTCGCGCGGCAGCTACGACGGGGGTGACCACAACGAGTACGACGACCTCCTGATCGGGCTCACCACCGCCTTGCAGCGCAGCTTCGCGACCGCCGGGACGCTGGTCGACTTCGACGACCTCCACCGCGTTGCACGCCGGCGCGACGGGCGCGACTTCCCGCTGGGCACCGAGGAGGTGAGCACCTCCCTGGCGATGCTGTTCCGCTACGGCATGTACTACCCGCCGGAGTTCTTCGTCGACGCCACCCGCAGCCTGGTCGTCGAGATGAACCAGCTCTACCTCCTCACCCCCATCGATCAGCGCGCATCGGTGCTGCCGTCGATGGACCTGCGCCACCTCGTCCTGCGTTCCGCCTCCCGCAACTCCCGGGCTGCGATGGCCATCGTCGAGGAGTTCGACCTCGGCGATCTCGCCCACGCGTGGTTCGACTACGAGGACGACGGTGAGGCCCTGGGCGAGCTGCTGATGAAGGCGACCCGGCCCGATCCCGACGACATCCCCGCGACCCGCATGGCTCTCGCGCGCCGTGTCATCACCATGGTCGCCACCGAGGAGATCGAACTGGCCGGCGGCGTCCACGACATCCTCGGGCTGCTGGCCGCGCCTTACATCAGCTCGTTCCGCGAACGGGGGACGCCCGACGACGCCTTCGCTCATGTCCCGTCGGCCCTTGCCCTCGACCACGGGATCGTCACCGGCTTCCTCGACGTGGCGATGGGTTCGACGCGCGCCGCACGCGACCTGCAGAAGGCCTCGACGGCCTGGGCGTGGCTCGAGTTCAACCGCCTGGCAGCCGATCCTTCTTCCCCGCCGGCGGCCTACGCCGAGGTCGCCAACGGCGTCGCCACGGTCAACGGCGCCTGGGAGCAGCGACGCTTGAGCGACGCCCAACGTGCCGACACGAGAGCGGCGGTCACCGCCTTCGCCCTCGATCTCATGACCGAGGCCATCCCGGTGCCCGCGCTAGACCGGATTGTCTCGCCGTCGTCGATACCGGCGACGGCAGTGGCCGCCGATTCCATGGCCGGAGCCGGGTGGGACTCGTTGAGCGGCCTGGTCAACGACCTCATCACCGGTGGCACCGGCGACGAGCTCGAGCTCCGGCGCGACCAGTCACGCGTGCACCTCGAAGCCCGGGCCATGACGGTCCTCCTGGCCGCTCATGCGCTGAGGAACCAGGGCCGCCTCGACGGTCTCGACGACCCGCCCGAGCACCTCGATCCCGACCGACCGGACAGCAGCCGCCAAGACATCTCGCCCGACGAGGTCGACGAGTTGACGAGGATTGTCGACGATCACCTGGCCTCCCGCAGAGAACCGGGCGTCCTCGCACGCGTGGCGGCCGAGATCTCGGGTGAGCTCGACGAGATCGACGCGAGTCGCGAGTAGACCGCCGAGGCGACTCGATCGGGCGGCCGCCTCAGACCTGGCGCATGGCCGTGATCTCCTCGACCCAGGCCCTGATCCGGCGCAACAGCAACTCGAGCTCCTCGCGGCTCGCCCGGGGGATCCGGCCCCTCCAGACCTCGGGCCGGTTGAGCGCCCTCACCTCCTCGACCGCCGAGAGGACCCGCTGGGCCTCGCCTGCGAGCCGGGAGCGGGCCAGCGCCATCGCCGGTCCTGGCTCCAGCATGTGTGACATGGCATGAGATTACATCAATTTCGGCATCCCGTAACCAGGGCAAGTGCCTTCGAGCAGTCTCTACTGCAAGCCGATGGCCTGTTGTCGAAGCCGCTAGCCTCACAGCCGGGCCGGCGCGACGAACACGAACGTGGAGATAGATGTCCGACGTCGAGGGGGACGCAACCAGGCCCGGCACGGAGCGTGCGCCGGAGGAACCGACCGGCACCGAACCCGCGCTCGACCTTGCCGCGGCGCGCCGATTCGGTGCGTGCCGACGTCGGATCCTCCTCGGCGCATCCGACGGGGATGCGCTGGCTGCCCGGGCGCTGCTCGCCGCCTGGGGCGAGGGACCCATCACCGACGCGTTCATCGCAGTGAGAGCCGGCGCCGATCACGAACAGCTCCCGCGCCTGGTGGGCCACTGCATCCGCCGGCTGGCGCAGCTCGACTCCAAGCTCTCGTCAGTGCTCATGTCCGACGCCGTGAGCCGCTGGCCGAACCACCCCGCGCTGAACGAGGTGCTGGAGCAACTGGCGCTCGGCGCGCACGCCGTACCCGACCGGATCTCGCAGCTGGCGATGGTCAGGCTCGAGGAGAGAAGCATCGACGACGCCCTCGACCTCCTCGGCACAAGCCGGCCCGACGACCCGGTGTGCCGGCACTGGGCGCTGGCCACCCGTGCGGCGGTGCTGCGCCAGCATCGACGCTTCCGTTCCGCCGCCACCTCGGGGAGGGAGTTGCTGGAGGAGTTCCCTTCCGCAGACGACCGCGACCAGGTCCTGTTCCAGGTCTGTCTCGACGACTGGGCCGAGGGTGCACTGGCGGGCGTGCCGGCCAGGCTGCTCTCGGTCGCCCAGCGCCCGGGCGGGTTCGGCTCGGGGGGCGAAGCCCGCCAAGCCGTGAGCGTGCTCGACCAGATCGACATCGACCCGAAGACCGCTTCCCTGGGCCCGTCCCTCGTCCCCCTGCCGCTGGCGCTGCCGGCGACCCCCGAACCCGGGACCTCGAGCAGCGCCGCGTGGTCGGCGATAGCTCGGGCGATAGCAGGGCTGGCGGCGCTCGCACCGGCAGCCCCTCTCAACGGCGAGGGAATCACTTCAGCCGGCGCGCTGCTCTCCGCCGCGCGTCGCAGCGGGCTTCGTGCGGTGATGATCCGGCTCACACCCGATCTCGTCACCGCTCTGGTGGCCGCAGGCGTGATCGTGTGCCTCGATGCGACCCGCCACGGCCTCAACCGGCCGAACGTGATCGCAGGCTACGAACCGGTCGCCGACGTTCTCCTCATCCGTGATCCCTCCTCGCCGGGGGCGTCGTGGATCACACGCTCCGAGCAGCAACGCCGCTGCCGCATCGACGCCATGACCGCCACCGCCGTGAGCGTGAGCACCGAGGGCGATCGCCTCCTCGAGAGGCTGGCAGCAGAGGGCGTCCACACGGGCGAGGAGCTCTTCGTCGAAGCCGGCGCTCTCGACCGGATGGCTGGCGCGACTCTCGCCCCGGCCCGGGCCCCAACGGAGAGCGGCGACCTGCCTGAGGGCTTCGCCCTCTGGCTCCGGGACGCCCGTCGACGCCACCCCGGAGCGGGATGGGTCGAGGAGGTGCACGCCAGGGCGCTCGAATCAGCCGGCCGCCACGACGAGTCGGTGGCGGCGTGGATGCGAGCGGTGTCCCTCGACGGTGATGCCATGGCCTGCAACGGCTTGGCGAAGGGCCTCGCTCGCACCGGCCACCCCGCCGAAGCACGCCTGGCGCTGCGCAGCGCCTTCGCCCGGGGTGCACCCGATGTCGGATCCCTGGTGCTGCTGGCCAGGCTCACCGAGCAAGACGACAGGGACGCCGCCGGGATCCTCGTCGACGTCGCGGTCGACCTCGATCCCGACGACTTGGCCGCTCTCACCGAGCAGGCAGCCCTGGCCGGCAAGCTCACCGATCCCGACAAGTCCGTTCGTGCCCTCGAGCGCATGAACGACGTCGACCCCGCCAACCTCGACACTGCTGGTCGCCTCACCCGCCGGCTCATGATGATCGGCCGCTGGGGCGCCGCCGGATCGCGGGCGGCGTCGCTGGCACGCTCGCTCCCCGAGGAGGCGGCCGCCTGGCAGCTCGCAGCCCACACGGCGTGGTGCAGGGCACGAGCCGAGGAGGCCCTGGAAACCTGGCTCGCCGGGATCCGCCGTTGCGGTCCCGACAGCGGACTGGTCCGTGGAGCAGCCCGAACAGTGGCGACCCTCTTCGCAGCTGAGCGCATGTCCGAGCCGCTCCTCGAACTGGCCGCCTGCCTCGCCTCCAAGCCCGAGGCCATCCTCGACGCCGCTTCGGTGCTCGACCGCCACCAGCACCCGGCTCAGGCGGCCGAGCTGACGGCGCGGGCCATGCAGGATCCCGGCATCGAAGGCGGTCACGGCAGGCGGGCATGGCGGGTCGCCCAGAGGCTCTCGGCCCGCGCAGTCACCCGCGGGTCGCACCACGAGCAGATCATCACCCTGCTGAGCCGGGCAGTCGACGCCGCGGGGACCTTCGCGCCCCCGCGCATCCTCCTGGCATCCCATCTCCTCGCCGACGGCAACACCGAGCCCGCGTCCCACCTCCTGGCCGAGGCCGCCCCCTCGACGGATTACGCGCCGGCGCTGTTCGAGCTGCGAGCGCGCGCCGCCGAGGCCGCCGGCGAACCGGGGCTGGCCCAGATCCACCGCGCCCAGAGGCGCTCGTGCGAACCGGCAACGCTCCTGCGCTGCGCTCCGTGGCTCCGCTCCGTCGGGCTGGCCGCGTTCACCTCGGACCTGCTCGAAGAGGTGGAGCGCGAGCTCCCCAACCACGTGGGTGTGCTCGTGCAGCTTGCGTTCTGCCTCCGTGATCTGGGTGAGGCGGATGCGGCACTCGAACGCCTCGTTCGCGCGCACGTGCTGAACCCGCGCGCTGTCGAAGCCCCGCCGCTCCTCGACCTGGCCGAGGCCGGCGGCGCCTGGGAGCTCGTCAAGCAGGTCTGCAAGAACGAGATCGCCGCTGCCACCGCCGACTCGCGCCTCGACACCGACACCTGGTCCATGCAAGGGCGGCTCGCAGGCGTCGCCCTTCTCGATGGCAACGGGGAACCACGAAGCAATCTGGCGGCGCGAGCGTCTCACCACCCCGGCGCGTGGTACCACCTCGTGCGCATCGAATCGCTGCTCGACGACGAGCATCTGGAGGCCGATCTCGACCATCTGACTCGAATCGCGCCGGGTAGCGCCTGCCGCATCAGGGAAGAGGGCGTGTGAGAGTCCTGGAGCTCGATGCCTTGATCGCCGCCGAGCGCTACCGCGACGCTGCGGCCCTCGCCACCCGCCTCACCGAGGAGGACCTCGAGAGCGCCGATGCCTGGCTGGTGAGGATACGCCGTACTCACATCGCGCTCGTCAGCAACGAGGTGGCCCTCGACGACGCCCTCATCGACCTCGAAGGCGTAACCGAAGCGCGAGGGCTCTCGGCGAGCGTCGCCGCGGAGGCCTACGCGGGTCTCATCGACGGATACGCCGCCAAGCGGTGTTGGGCGCTGGTGGCCGAAGCGACGAGAGCCTCCCGGAAGCACGTTGGCACACGGCCCTCGGTCACGCTTGCCGAAGCCAGGGCTGCGCTGACCGCCGACCTCGTGTCGACCGCTGGCCGCAAGTGCGAGGCGGTTCTCGACGCCGACCCCGACAACGCCGAGGCTCACTTCGAGGCGGCCCGGCTCAGGTGCTTCGTAGGCGACCCGGAGCAGGCGCTGGCGCATCTCGACGAGGTCACCGGCGATGCCGAGCCCTGGGCACGGGCAACCCGCCTGCGCGCCGAGCTCTGCGCGGCGATCGGCGAACCGCTCGCCGAGGCCGGGCACTGGGCGGCCGTCATCGAGGAGCGGCCTTCGAGCGACCGATCGGCGGAGGACCACCTGCGGCTCGGCATGGCGCTGTCCATGGCCGGTCGACCCAGGGACGCCGGTGTCGCGCTGCACGCGGCCTGGCGGCTGGCGCCCGGGACAAGGCCTGGAAGGCAGGCCCGCCAGCACGCCCTCTCCCTCCGCCGAACAGCCTCGGCGCTGAACAAGCGCCTGGCGGTGTCGTGCCGCAGTTCAACCGCCTTGCCCCTCGACCTCCCCCCCGTCATCAGGGCCGCGCTCGCCCACCTCCCCGAGGCACGTCTCCCCGACACCTCCGGCCGAGCCGTTGGCCCAGCGCGCGATCGGGAGAGCCTGCTCACCGTCGTCGACACCCTGACCGGGCTCGGCGTCGCCACCAGGCGTGTCGAGGCTTCGCCGCACCTCGTACGCGAGGCGGTCAACCTCTCGCTCCCAACCATCATCTGGAACGACCTCGCCGCTCCTGCACCCCCGGTCGTGGCGGTGGGCTACGACGACGCCCTGGGGATCGTCATCACCATCGACCCGCGAACCCACCGGCAGGGAAGCTTGCCGATGGCGCTGAGCTCGCGTGACACCTGGCTCGGCTCACATGCCCTCGTGGTCATCGGGCGAAGCGATCACCTCCACGATTCGCTGCGCGACGCGTGCGCATCGCGGGGGCTCGCCGACGCGGACCATCTGCTGCAGATCGACGCCTGTGACAGAGCCGGTCCGCTCGACCCCGAGAGCGAGCCTCAGGCCCGCGCCCATCTCGCCCGTTGCGAGGAGGCTGCGCGACGCTTCCCGGGCTCGTTGCTGGTCGAGCTCCGGCGCTGGAGGGCGCTGGAACGGTACCGCGAGCTGACCGGGGACGAGAACGCCGAACCGGTCGTCGCCCGACGGCTGGCGCAGCTCTCACGCTTCGGGCCGCTGTCCCGCTGGACAGCGCGGCTGTACGGCGCACACCTCGCCTCACTCGGGCGCCCTGACGAGGCGGTCGCGGCCTTCGAGCAAGCCCTGGCACCGGCACCCGGCGATACGGGCAGCGATGCGGTTACCGCGGCCGATGTCGCAGCGGCCGCCGGGGAATGCGCGGAGCAAGCCGGCTGGCGGGCGGACGCGCTCGGCCACCTGCATTCGGCTCTGGCTACAGACCCCGCCCACCTGCGTGCCAACGAGAACCTCGCCGCGCTGTACCTCGACGAGGTGGCGGCAACTCGACACGACAACCGGTGGCAGTCGTGGCTCGACGATCCCGCATGGCTCTGCACCGGTCCCCGGGGGCCCTCGACGGGAGACATCGGTGAGACGGTGGCGCTGGCGAGGGCACGGCACTTCAGCCGGGTCGCTGTCTCCCGCTCGCCCGGCAACCCGTTCAACCAGGAGTTGGCCGGCCGCCTCGCATTGCTCGACGGCCGTTGGAGCGACGCCGCCGCGGCGTTCCGGTCCGTCCTCGAGCGCGATCCGGCTCGGATGACAGCCCGGCTCGGCTTCGCCGCGGCGATGGAGCTCGACGACCGGCCGGAGCTCGCCGCGGGCGTTCTCGACGAGTTGATCGCCGCCGCCCCGGCATCGGCACCCGCCTCCCTCACGGCCGCCGCGTTCCGATACCGCCGCGGTGACACCGGCGGTGCAACCAACCTGCTCGAATCGGCCGCCTCCCCCCTCGCGGACAGCCAGACAGTGTGGGACGCGCTCTACGACCTGATCGCCTCGACCGACGGGGTCCAGGCGGCTGCATCGGCCATCGCCGCACGGGGCTCGCTCTCGTGCTGCGTGAGGGCTGCCCGGACTCTCGACGCCAACGGCCACCGGGGTACGGCGCTGACCGTGCTGCGAAGCAACGCGGCGGGGGACGAAGGCGCTGAGGGGCACCTGCGGCAGGAACGTCGCGAGGCCGCTTCCGAGCTGGGGCTGCTCCTGAGCCAGGACCCGCTGTGCCACGACGAAGCCGCCTCCCTGCTGATGCAGCTGATCAGCGAACAACCGGACGCAGACGATCTGCGAACCGCTGCCGCCTGGTGTCTCGCAGGGCGCGATCGATCCAAGGCGATGGAGGTCCTCCGACCTGCAGTCGACCGAGCCGATTGGCGGGCGCTGGACACCCGGGCAGCGCTCTTGTCTGCTGCCGGCGCCGAGACAGATGCCGAGGTCTCGAGCCGCACGGCGATCGAGCTGGCAGGCGGCGAGCCGGCCGGCCGGATGCGGCTGGTCCGCTGGCACCTGGACCAGGGCCGGCCGACCCGCGCGGTGGCACTGGCGTCGGGCTTGCGCCATCTCACCATGGACGCCGAGCGCGTCCGGATCGATGCCTACTTCCGTGCGGGAATGGCCGAGCTGATACTCGACGACCTCCGCTGCCGTTACGGCGACGACATCCCTCCCGACCTCGCCGAGGAGATCTTCCGCGCCGCCGAAGGAAGCGACGACCTCCTCGCCGCGGCCGCAGCCCGCCGGGTCGCCGACTCGAGCGCCGACCCGCGTCGCCGTCTCGGCTACCGGATCGCCGCAGCCCTGGCACAGGGGCGTCTCGGCGACACCCGACCGCTCGATCAGCTGCACCAGGAGTGCGGCCGGCAGGCGTGGGCCTGGGCCGAGATCGGCCGTGCCCATCTCCTTCTCGGTCAGGTCGATGCGGGCAGCGACGCGGCCAGCCGGGCCCTGGCGAGTGACGACACCGAACCACTGGCGCTGGCGCTGGCTGTCGAGGTCGCGCTGTGCCGCAACGAGATCCCATCCGCCGTCGAGCTCGCCGGCCGCCTCGACAGCCTTCACGGCGAGCTCGCTACGGGTGCGGTCCAGCTGGCCCTCGCCTTCGCCAAGAGCCAGAAGCCGTCGGTGGCCAGGAGGCATGCCGCCCGCGCCCTGGCTCTCGTGCCGTTCTCATCGACGGCCCACACGGCGATGGCCGCCGCGCGCTTCGCCGGCGGCGACCTCGGTGCTGCTCGGACCCACGCCGAACGGGCGCTCGAGCTCGACGCCGGGAGATCCGACGCGGGCCACGACGCCACCCTGATCCTCGCCGCCCTCGCCGGTCGGGTGGAAGAGGTCCAGGAGGGGCTGCGGGCGCGGAGCCGCCTCGAGCCGGGATCGCTGTTCCTGGACTACAAGAAGCTGCTGGTCGCCACCGCCAGGGCCAGGCGCGACATCACCGGTGATCTGGGACCGTTGCGGCGCGCCAGGAGCGACGAATCGATCCAGGGACGGGTCGCGCCGAACACCCCCTAGCCGAAGTCCCAGTGGATCCCGAGGGAGTCGTAGACCGCCATCGAGATGAGGTCGGTGCATTCGAGGGTCACGTGGACGCCGTCCTGCTGGCGACACTTCACAGTGGAGCCGTCAGGAAGGGTCAGCCAGTCGGTGTAGGCGCCGCTTGCGTCGACCAGCAGAGGGCGGGTGTCGACGAACTCGACCCAAGGTCGCTTGGCCGCCTCCTCGGCGGCGATCTGGTTGACGTTCGCCATGATCGAATCCATATCGGGGTTGCGCATGATCGGCTGGCCGACCCAGAACACGCGGCGATGGTCGTCTTCGGTCTTGAGCAGGTCCATCGTCCCGGCGATCCGACGCCGGTACTCGTCGTACCACTCCTGGGTGCCACGGGCGGCGACGAGGTTGAGATCTTCGTCGGTCATGTCCTGCCAGTCGTTGCCTCCGGCAAACAGGACCATCGCTTCGGGATCCGATTCCTTGGCGATCTGATCGATGCGCCGCGGCCAGTGGAAGAAGTCGAGACGCACCCACCCGGAGGAGAGTTTGAACTCGTAGTTGACGTCGACGTTGCCGAGCTCGTCGCCGATCTGTTCCATCGACACCCCGAGCGCCTCGGTGGCCGAATCGCCGACGACCCATATCCGCAGCGGATCAGCCGCGGTCACCTGGCGTATCGGTTCGGGTGGCGCGGTCGTCGTCGTGGCCTGCTCGCTCGTGGCCGGGTCAGCGGACTCGCTCGGCGTGGCCTGCTCCTCGGTTTCGGGAGAGGGGAAGACGAACTCGCCGTCTCCGCCCGTGTCGTCCTCGATCATTCCCTGGACCCAGTCGTTGGGGCGGTTCAACGACAGCAGGTTGCTGACTCGGTCGATGGACTTGGCGAGAACCAGCGAGACGTCGCGGCGGAACCCGAACGGCTGCTGCTCGGCGATCTCGACGAGGCTGCCCGAGGCAAGCAGGACGAAGATGACGAACGCGACGATCGCTCCCGTGACCGTCGAACGGGCACTCATGGTACGTCGTTTGAGCTGAGGACTCCGCTCGACGATCGTCTCCCGGGCGCTCGCCGGAGGCCGGACCGCGTCACGGTCGGGGCCCGCGGCGGTCGTGGTTGTGACGTCGGAGCTGTCCTCGATCTCGTGTCGAGGGCCGGCCTGCGAGGTTCCTCGGGTACCCGACGCGCCACGCCGCCGGCGACTGCTCTGGGAGACGGTGCTCATCGCTCAACCGAGCATATCGTCAGCAACCTCCGCAGCTGGGTTCGCCCCGACTCCGAGCTGACCCGGTTCGCTCTTGTCGCCCGAGCGCGGCTCAGAACTGGAAGTAGATGAAGGGGGCGACGGCGTGGGGGCCGACGAGGAAGTCGAAGCTGATGTCGATGACCCACAGCCAGATCCCGAACAGCGCACCCTGGAGCACCGGTGCCACGCGCGAGAGACGGGTTTCGAACCGCTGCCCCCAGCGTGTCGGGGCGTACTGGAATACCAGCGCTGCGAAGACGACGAACGCCATCATCGGGGTGAGGATCCCGAAACCGCCCCAACCGGTGAAGATGCGGGTGAAGATCTCCCAGGCTGTGCTCATGTTCTCGGACCGGAAGAGGATCCAGCCGCCGCACACGAACAGGAACGTGAAGATCCGTCTGCGCCAGATGTGGGCCCGGGGGATGATCGGGTCGAGCGGGTTGGGGCCCTGGTCGGGGGTCCAGGTGTAGCTGCGGTGGCGGCCCGCATAGAGCAGGGCGAGACGCTCCATGCTGGTGGGCTGGCGATCGGGCTCCCTCTGGTGACGCTCGTGGACGTCTCGCACCCAACGCTCGCCGGCCAGTCCGACGCCGTGGTACATGCCCCAGATCACGAACGTCCAGCTCGCGCCGTGCCACAGTCCGCCGAGGAGCATCGTGAGGAACAGGTTCCGGTACTCGGCCAGCCTGCCGCGCTGGTTGCCGCCCAGCGGTATGTAGAGGTAGTCGCGTAGCCAGCGGGAAAGCGTCATGTGCCAGCGACGCCAGAAGTCCTGGATGGACACCGCTGTGTATGGACGGTTGAAGTTGTCCGGGAACTTGATCCCGACGAGGAGCGCGCAGCCGATGGCGATGTCGGTGTAGCCGCTGAAGTCGGCGTAGATCTGCACGGCGTAGGCGAAGACGGCCATGACGACGACGATCGCCGTGAAGTCGCTCGGGTTGCCGAACACCGGGTCGACGAGGTTCACCCCGAGGTAGGTGGCGACGACGACCTTCTTGAACAGCCCGCGCCCGATCAACATGATCGCCCTGGTCGCATCGACCTTGTCGGGGCTGCGGAACTTGCGGAGCTGGGGCAGGAACTCCGACGCCCGGACGATCGGGCCGGCGGCCAGGTGAGGGAAGAACGCGAGGTACACCGCGATGTCGAGCAGCGGAGCCGGGCTCACCTGCTTGCGGTAGACGTCGACCACGTAGCTGATGGCCTGGAAGGTGAAGAAGGAGATCCCGATAGGGAGGATCACCTCGAGTAGCGGCAGGTTCGATGGCAGCCCGATCGCGTCGAGGAAGTTGACCGCGGAGCTGATGAAGAACCCGTAGTACTTGAAGAAGCCGAGGATGAGGAGGTCGAACCCGACTCCCAGTGCGATCCAGGCCTTCTTGCGCCCGTCGGTGCTCGCCTTGAACACACCGATGGCCGCGACCTCGTTCACCACGGTGGTCGCGGCGAGGAGGAAGATGAAACGCCAGTCCCACCAGCCGTAGAAGACGTAGCTGGCGGCGAGCATGAACAGCTTCCATGCGCGTGGCCTGCTGTTGAGGCGCCAGCTGACGGCGAGCACGATCAGGAAGAAGATCGCGAACGTCAGTGTCGGGAACAGCAAGGTTGGCGCCCTCCTGTCCTCAGGGCCTCCAGCGCGTGATGCAAGTCATACACCGCCGCAGATCCGTCCCGACGGACCCAAACAGGATTTGTGAACCGAAAAGGCCCCTATAGGGGCCTCGCGCGTTCACAAATCGAGCCGGGTCCGGCTACCAGGAGTGGAGCTCGGGGAGCACCTCCTCGGCGAAGAGGCGGATGCTGGACTCCGCCTCGTCGAGGGTCATCCCACCGTAGTTGGAGATGAGGTTCAGCTCGAATTCCCCCAGCAGGTCGCGGCGACGCTTCAGCCGCTCGAGGATCATCTCCGGCGTCCCCCACGTCTGCACGTCCCAGTAGGTCTCGAGCGCGACCTCGACGCCGGCCTCCTGGAAGAGCTGGGCGGCGGTGGCGTACATCTCGTAGCCCCGGATCTTCTCGAACCGGTCCGACATCAACTCGTAGTGGTTGACGATGGTGAGGAAGTAATCGGCCATGTACTCCTTGGCCTTGGCTGCGGCGACCTCGGGGTCGTGGTGGCAGAACATGAGGTCGCCCAACACCGGCGGGAAGGCGGCTCTGCCCTGGTACTCCTCGAAGAGCCGCCGGTAGGTCGCGTACTCCTCCTCGGCCCACGATTCCCAGGGCTTCTGGGAGAAGATCATCAGCCGGGCTCCGAGCTTGGCCACCTGCTCGAGGGACTCGGGCGACATCCCGACCGAGTAGAAGCGGTCCCTCCACTGGGTGACCGGACGGGGCCTTATCGGTGTCTTGACCTGCGGGTAGTAGGGCCCTTGCCCCTCGATCTCACCCGATTCGAGGGCGGCCAGGATCATGGTGGCCGCCTCGTCGAAGCGGTCCCGCGAGGTCGAGATGTCGATCCCGAAATGGTCGTACTCGACCTGGGAGAGGCCCCGGCCGATGCCGAGCACCGCCCTTCCACCCGAGAGATGATCGAGCAGGCTGATCTTCTCGGCGACGCGGAGCGGGTTGTTCCACGGGATGATCACCGCCCCCGTACCGAGGCGGATCCGCTCGGTCCGTCCCGCGACCCAACTGAGGAACTGCATGTTGTCGGGGCACGACGAGTAGTCGGTGAAGTGGTGCTCGACCGCCCAGAAGGTGTCGAAGCCGACCTCCTCGGCGACCTCCGCCAGGTGCATCTCCCCTGCGACGACGTCGCTGTCGTCGCGTCGTCCCATGTAGTTCTGGAATATGGCCAGGATCCCGGCTCGCATGGCAACCCCCTGTTGGCGAGTCAGCTGGGCACAATAAAACCACTGCTTTATTCCGCTGTCGAGTAGGCGCCGCTGGGCGCTGACCCGTCATCCTGCCCGATCCTCGTGGTCGGACCCTGACGCCTCGACGCGAGTGGGCGCCACAGCGCCGACACCGAGCAACCGAGATGCTAGACGTAGCGGATGCGCTACGACGTGGTGATCATCGGCGGCGGGGTCACCGGCTGCGCCATCGCCCGCGAGCTGATGCGTTACCGGGTGCGGGCCGTGCTCATCGAGAAGGACTGCGACGTCGGGTGCGGCACCAGCAAGGCCAACAGCGGGATCATCCACGGCAGCACCCACTTCGTGCCGGGCACCCTGAAATGGCGACTTGGCTGGGCCGGGAACCAGCAGTGGGGCCGGCTCAGTGAGGAGCTCGGCTTCGGGTTCGCCCGTATCGGCGATCTGACCGTCGCGTTTGGCGAGGACGAGGTCGATCAGCTCCGGGAGTTCCAGTGGCGCTGCGAGCGGTCCGGTGTCCCCCGGGGTGAGCTGTGGGGCCCCGAGCGGGTCCGAGCCGAGGAGCCCAACCTGAGCGGCGCCGTCGTCGGAGCGCTGTTCTGTCCCACCACCGGCGTGGTCAACCCCTACGAGGCCTGCTTCTCCCTCATAGAGAGCGCCCGCCGCAACGGCTTGGAGCTCCGGGTGGACAACCCGGTGCTGGGCATCAGAGCCGACGAGAACGGTCTCTGGGTCCAGACCGAACACGAGCTGATCAACTCCCGCTTCGTCGTCAACGCAGCCGGGTTGTACGCAGACCGCGTCGCCGAGATGGCCGGTGCCGCCAACTTCACCATCACCCCCCGCAAGGGCGAGGAGTACCTGCTCGACAAACGGCTCCAGGGGATCGTCAGCCGGATCATCTACCCATGCCCGTCGTCGACGTCAAAGGGCGTGCTGGTGATACCGACCTTCGACGGGACGGTCATGGTCGGGCCCACTGCCGAAGAGGTCGACGACAGGGAGGATCTGTCGACTACCGCCACCGGCGCCGAGCACGTCTTCTCCAAGGTGGGCCGGCTCGTACCCGGCATAAGCGAACGCGACTGCATCGCCGAGTTCGCCGGGCTCAGGGCCGTGTCAGACACAGAGGACTTCGTCATCGGCGCAACTACGGTTCCGGGCTTCATCAACGCTGCCGGCATCCAGTCACCGGGCCTCACCGCCGCTCCCGCGATCGCCGAGTTCGTCATCGGGGTCCTCGAGACCGAAGGCTTGGCGCTCGAGCCCAACGAGGAGTTCCTGCCGGGGATCGAGAAGCCGGTTCAGGTCGCGGCTCTGACTACGCGGGAGAGGCAGGATCTGGCAGCCACTGACCCCTCCTTCGCCCAGGTCGTGTGCCGCTGCGAGCTGGTGACCCGAGGTGAGGTGCTCGACTCCATCCAGCGGGGGGCCCGGACCCTCGACGGCTTGAAGTTCCGGACCCGCGCGGGCATGGGGAGGTGCCAGGGAGCCTTCTGCAGCCTCCGTTGCATGCAGTTGCTGTCGGACTCGCTCGGCCTTCCCTTCGCAGCGATCACCAAGCGGGGCGAGGGCTCGTGGCTCGTCATCGACCGTGAGGACCTGGAGCGCCGGTCGGGGGAGCCCGCCCCGTGATCTCGGCTCGGGTGTCGCAGCTCCGCTCCGCCTACCCGCTGGTCGTGGTGGGCGCCGGGCCTGCCGGCATGGCAGCCGCGCTCGGCGCAACCGAGGCCGGGTCGGCACCCGTTCTCATGATCGATCGCGAGCCCGAGCCGGGCGGGATCCTCAACCAGTGCATCCACACCGGCTTTGGGCTGCACCACTTCAAGGAGGAGCTCACCGGTCCCGAGTACGCCCAGCGTTACCTGGAGTCGCTGCTCGAGCACGACATCGACATCTCGACCGACAGCGACGTCGTCGACGTGGACCGCGAGCGGCGTGTGACGCTGATGTCGCCTGATCACGGGGTCCGCACGATCAGCGCCGGCGCGGTGCTGCTGTGCATGGGAGCGCGCGAACGCACACGCGGCGCCATCCGCATCCCCGGCACGCGGCCCGCCGGTGTCATGACCGCGGGAACAGCCCAGAAGCTCGTGAACCTCCTCGGCTACCTGCCGGGCCGCAGAGCGGTGATCCTCGGCTCAGGGGACATCGGTTTGATCATGGCCCGCCGCCTCACGCTGGAAGGAGTCGAGGTGTGCGGTGTGTTCGAGATCATGCCCCACCCCAACGGGCTGAGCCGCAACATAGTCCAGTGCCTCCACGACTTCGACATACCGCTGCACCTCTCGACCACCGTCGTCGAGATCCACGGCAGCGATCGTGTCGAGCGTGTGACCGTCGCGCCGGTCGACGAGGAGACCTGGCCCTGCCTCGACAAGGCGTGGGACATCGCCTGTGACACCCTGCTCGTCTCGATCGGCCTCATCCCCGAGAACGAGCTGTCGCTGACACTGGGGCTGCGAATCGACCCGCTCACCCAGGGACCCGAAGTCGACAGCACGATGCACACCTCCCGCGAGGGCGTCTTCGCGGCCGGCAACGTCGTGCACATCCACGACATCGTCGACTACGTGAGCCAGGAGGCTCTGCTCGCCGGTCGCAGCGCGGCTGCGTTCGTCTCGCGCCGGATGCCGCCCGCCGACAACATCCGGCTCCTGCCGGGCGACAACGTCGCCTACTGCGTGCCCCAGACGATCTCCACCGACCGGGAGCACACCATCTACCTGCGGGTGCGCCATCCACTGGAGGAGAGCCTGCTCCGGCTGGGCGACGTGTACGAGAGGAAGCTGCGCTACGTGGTGCCCGGGGAGATGGTGTCACTCAAGCTCCGACCCGGAGTGCTGGACCGCTTTCACGGTGACGCGCTTCGCATCGACATACTCCCTCGGGAAGAGGACTGAAGGTGCCCGCCGCCATCGATGACCACGCCTTCACCCACTATCTCTGCATCGGTTGCCCGCTCGGTTGCCGTCTCGAGGTCGAGGAAGGAACCGAGCACGACATCATCGAGATCAGGGGTTTCGCCTGCCAGAAGGGCAAGGAGTTCGCCGAGAGGGAGCACACCGATCCGCGACGGATGCTCGCGACAACAGTAGGCATCGAAGGTGCGCGGTGGCCGCGCCTGCCCGTCAAGACACGCACTGAGATCCCCAAGGACCTCGTGCTCGACCTGTGCCGCTCGCTGCGCGAGGTCACCGCCCGAGCCCCGGTGAGGCTGGGAGAGGTGGTCGTGGCCAATGCACTCGACACCGGTGTCGACATCGTCGCCACCCGGGACATGCCCGAGGCGTAGGCGGGATGGACGTCGACGCCGTTGCCGCAGACCTCGATGCCGCCCTCCGGGACGCGGGTACCGCCGCGCGGGCCTGGAAGGAGAAGCTGTACCTCAAGAGCGACCTCGAGTTCTACGGCGCGACCCTGCCGGCCATGCGGCAGTTGGTGAAGCGCTTCGCGGCTGACCAGCCCGACCTCGAACGCGGTGACCTGCTGGCACTGGTGCGGGCCCTGTGGGATGAGCCCGTTCACGAGAGGCGGGTGGTCGCGGTCCTGCTGCTCGAACGCTTCGAGGTCCTGCTCGAGCCCGTCGACCTCGACCGGATCGGGCAACTGCTCAGGGAGTCGAAGACCTGGGCCCTCGTGGACAACCTCGCCACCTCCGTCGCCGGCCCGTTGCTCGACCGTACCCCGTCCGCTGATGAGGTCCTGGACGCCTGGGCGGCTGACGACGACTTCTGGATCCGCCGCTCGGCGCTGCTCGCCCACCTCGGGCCGCTGCGTGCGGGTCAAGGCGACTTCCAACGCTTCTGCAGATACGCCGACGAGATGCTGGAGGAGAAGGAGTTCTTCATCCGCAAAGCCATCGGCTGGGTGCTGCGCGACACCGCCCGCAAACGCCCGCATCTCGTGTACGAGTGGATCGCCCCCCGCACCCATCGGGCCTCCGGGGTGACGGTGCGCGAGGTCGTGAAACGGCTGCCCGAAGACCGGGCGGCCGAGGTGCTCGGCGCCTACCGGGCAGGGCGCCCGGTCAGCTCCTGACCGGCCTTGGTCCCGCCATTACGTGCTCTCGGGCTCGAGCGCGAGCTCGCCGAACTGCTCGGCGTAGAGGTGGACGTCGTGCCGGCCGACACGTTGAAGCTCCGGAGGCGAGAGCGGATCGTGCGAGAGGCTGTGCCGCTGTGAGCCGACGGGACGACGAACGGCTCGCCGACGTCATCGCCTCTGCCGAGGCCATCGCATCGCACCTCGATCGTGGGGGCCTCGACGACGGTCTCGTCTTCGACGCCGTGCGAGTACGACTCATCGAGATCGGCGAGGCCGTCAAGGACATCGACCCTGTGGTGCTCGCCGACGAACCCGACATCCCGTGGCGCGACGTCGCCGGGATACGCGGTCACCTCGCACACCGCTACTTCGACACCACCCACTCGATCGTGCAGGCCACCGTCGACCATGACCCGCCACCGTTGCTCGCCGCTGCTCGGCGGCTGCTCGACCGGATGGATCTGGAGACCGAGACGAACGCCTGAGCTGCTGGTGACCCCGTCGTGGAATCCACAACGACCGGTGGAGGTGAGCGGATTCGAACCGCCGGCCTCTACGTTGCGAACGTAGCGCTCTAGCCAACTGAGCTACACCCCCGACAGAACTGTTCAGGATAGCGGACCACTCGGTCGGCTCCCGGGTGAGGAACCCCCGAAGACCAGGAGGGACAGCCACAGGCCAGTCGGGGGACATAGGTCATGGGGCCCACGTTTTGGCTCAAGCGACCAGCGGGCCGAGGTCGATGGTGGGATATGGGGACCGCGGCGGAAACCGCAGTGACGGCGCCGGTCGGGCAGGCACGACGGGGGCATCGACGCCTCCCCCGCGTGTTGGCGGTCACCTTGGGCCTCGTCCTCGTCCTCACCGCCTGCAATCCCTACGACAACCTCGCGGTAGCCGAGTTGGTCAACCAGAGCCGGGCCCAGTACGGGAGGGCTGGTCTGCGGATGCACGGCGAGCTCACCGCCAAGGCCCAGGACTGGGCCGAGTACCTCGCCCGCATCGGCTACCTGAAGCACTCCAACCTGTCCGACGGGGTGAGCGCGCCGTGGCAGATGCTGGGTGAGAACGTGGGATACGGCCCCTCGATCCAGTCGGTTCACAACGCCTACCTGAACTCGCCAGGCCACCGGGCGAACATCTTGGACACCCGCTACAACTACATGGGCACCGGGGTGGCCTGGTCAGGGTCCCGGGTGTACACCGTCCAGGTCTTCATGCGATGTAGCTGCTAGTCACACGGCGCTACCGCAGGTAGCGCGGGCTGTCATATGGCGCTACCGCAGGTAGCGCGAGCTCCGCCATCGGGTTCTCCTGTCTCGCTGCTCCGCCGCAGGCTCCGCAGCCTGTGTTGACACGGCGCTACCGCAGGTAGCGCGGGCTGTCATATGGCGCTACCGCAGGTAGCGCGGGCTTCGCCGATCCGGGTCACGCCGGATCGCTTGACGCATTCTCCAGCGCGAGCTGCAGGCGTGTCTGCAGCACGGTGGTGGTCACGTCGCCGCGGCTACGTTCGAGCACAGCTCGGAGCGCGTCGAGTGAGCGCCGCAAGCCGCTGGTGATGGCATCGGGGAAGTCCACGGTCATCAACACGTCGTAGATGTCGTCCATGACCCCGAGCAGCTCCTCGCCCCTGTCGAGCTCACCGGCTCTCAACCGGTCGAGGAGGTGCCGGCGCATCTCGCTGGCGGCTTCGGCCAGTCCCTTCATCCACGACTGCGGGAGCACTCCCAGCTCCGCGGCAGACTGGGGCGCCTCACCAGCGACGAGCCGGGCGACGGTGCGCGCTTCGACGTATTCCTTCTCCGCGTCGTGCAGGAAGCCGGCGTGGTAGAGAGCCGGGAACGGTTGCAGCGCCCCGTGCGCCTCCAGCAGGGCGGCCTGCGCTTCGTCGGCGAGCTCGGCCGCCCGGTCGGCTTCGAGGCGGTGCACCGACTTGATGGAGCGGCCGCTCAACTGGATCACCTTGCGGCAAGCCGGAAGGGCGGCCTCGCGGGCGTCATTGGCGCGGCGCAACTCCTCGGCCACCGGGTTCAGCAGAGACTCGAGCTGCTCGACCAGCTTCCTCGGACCGTCAGGCAACTCGCCAGTGGCCTCGCTCACCGGGTTCAGTTGACCGATTGACGCAACAGCACCGGACGGGACGGTTCGGCCCGCTTGGCGGTCGGCAGATAGTGGACCTTCAGCGTGCGCTCGTGGCGGCGCTGGTTGGCCTGGTGCCACAACAGCGCGTAGCCGACCAGCAACGCGTCGGCGAGCACGTGCAGGAGCACGAACGCCCCACCGAAGCTGATGGCCAGGCCAAGGGTGAGCACCGCTGCCACCACCAAACCGAAGCAGACCTCGCGGCGGCGGCGGGCCGCCTGCTCACGGGTGAGGCGCGCCGGCGGGATCTGCAGGCCGCCGATGGCGGCGGTGGTGGCCCTGGGCTGGGGGACGGAGCTGTGGATCGGCCACCGTGACGTGCCGGCGGTCGACTTGTTCGAGTTCTGCAGCACCGACAGGTTGCGATTGAAGCTCGTTATCGAACTGGAGACACGGGATTCGGCCCGATTCTTGAGCATCGGGGGAATCAGTACCACTGCCCAGATCAGTGCGAGGAAGACAAGTACCAATGGGGCCACGTTCCTCTTACCTGTACCTTTCAGTGACGCTAGTCACGATTCACCTGGCTACTGGTGGATGGTCGCCGTGGTGAGGTTGCTCTGGTCGACCTTTTCGGTCCGGCGACGGTTGTTACGGTTCTACTACGAAACCGGGGCAGGGGCCAACAAAACGCTCGCGATAGTTGTCATCGCGTTTGCAGATGATTGCAAAAGGGCCGCTCACCTGCGAAAACGCCAGGCGAGGGAACCCGTCATGTGATCCAGGTCACAGGGCTTCGTCCGGCTGCGAAGTGGACCTCAGAAGTCGAGGCCCAGACCGGACTCGTCGAGATCGGGCTCTCGCCGGTAGGTACCCGAACGTCCCCCGGTCTTCTCCCAGAGCGTGAGATCGCCGATCACCATGGCCCGGTCGACGGTCTTGCACATGTCGTAGATGGTGAGACAGGCGACCGAACAGGCGGTCATGGCCTCCATCTCGACACCGGTGCGGTCGACTGTCTCGACCTGGGCCTCGACCTCTATGTAGCTGTCCTCGATCCGGAAGTTCACCAGCACCGACCCGACCAGCAGGGGATGGCACAAAGGGATCAGGTCGGGTGCCCTCTTGGCCGCCTGGATCCCCGCCACCCGGGCGACGGCGAGCACGTCGCCCTTGTTGATCGCCCCTCGAGCCACCAGGGAGGTGGTCTCGGGCTTCATGTACACCTTCCCCCGCACTATCGCCCGGCGGTGAGTCGGCTCCTTCGGTGTCACATCGACCATGCGGGCCCGGCCCAGCGGATCGAGATGGGTGAGGCCGCTATCAGTCATGGGTGCGATTGTACTCCCCCGCTGCGCCGCCGCAGGCTCCCTACCTTGGCGCTGGCTCCGCAGCGCCCGGCTCCGCCGATCCAACCCACGCCACACCCGCTGCGCCGCCGCAGGCTCCCTACCTTGGCGCTGGCTCCGCAGCGCCCGGCTCCGCCGATCCAACCCACGCCACACCCGCTGCGCCGCCGCCGGCGGCGCAGCCTGCCGGCTGTGGCGGTGCCTCAACCGCCGATCTGGCTCATCGACCGGGCCGGTCGGATGAACTGGACCTCGCCGATGCGGTGACCTGCCCACTTGGCCGACACGCAGCCGCTCATCACCCTGGCGATCTCGTCGTCACCGGCGCCCGAGCGCAGCAGGCCGCGCAGGTCGACCTCTTCGACGGCGAAGAGGCAGTTGCGCATCTGGCCCTCGGCGGTCATCCGAATCCGGTTGCACGAGGCGCAGAACGGATCGGTGACGCTGCCGATGAGGCCGATCGTGCCGGCGCCGTCCCGGTACCGGAAGCGCTCGGCGGGCTCGTTCCCCCGATCGACCTTCTCCAGTGGGTGCACCGCCGAGATCGTCTCCAGCACCTCCGCAGCAGGCACGACCATCTCCCGGTCCCAGGCCTCCCCGGCGTCGAGCGGCATGAACTCGATGAACCTGACCTCCACCCCGCGCTCGCGCCCGTACGTCGCGAAATCGAGGAGCTCGTCGTCGTTGACCCCCCGCATCGTGACAACGTTGAGCTTGACCGGTTCGAGCCCGGCGTCGAGGGCCGCATCGATACCGCCGAGCACCCGTTCGAGCAGATCGCGACGGGTGAGCTCGGCAAAACGATCCGCCTTCAACGAGTCCAGCGAGACGTTGATGCGACGCAGACCTGCTGCGGCGAGGTCGTGGGCCATGTTCTCCAGTGAGGCCCCGTTGGTGGTGAGTGCGAGGTCGACCTCCAGCCGGGCCAGCTTGTCGATGAGGACCGGTAGGCGCGCCCGGACCGTCGGCTCGCCGCCGGTGAGCCGGATGGTGTCGACGCCGAAGCGATCGACTGCAACCGTGGCGACCCGCTCGATCTCCTCGAAGGTGAGTATCTCCTCGCGGGGTATCCACTGCATCCCCTCGGCCGGCATGCAGTAGCTGCAGCGGAAGTTGCACCTGTCGGTCACCGAGATCCGCAGGTCCGTGTGAACACGGCCGAACGAGTCGACCAGTCGCTCGGTCACCCGACCAAGAATACGCAGGTTGCCCGCCGATGATGAAGGCGGGCGGTCGCTGATCGGTCACACCTCGGGACCGGCCAGCAAGATGACCTGCACCGGATCGCCCGCTGCCACCCCCGGGCCGTCGGGAAGGACCGCCAGCGCGTTGGCCGCGGCCATGACCGACAGCTGATGGGAGCCCTGCGGTCCGGCGAAGCTCGCCCGCAGCACACCGTCCTCCGCGGCACGGCAACGGACCCGGGCGAAATGGATCTTGCCGTCGGGTCGTCGCTTCAGGTCGGCGTCGGCGATCGCCCGGAGGCGCACCCGGTCCAGCGACCGGTGCCCCATCATCTTGCGCAGCGCCGGACGGGCGAACAACTCGAACGAGACGACAGACGAGACCGGGTTGCCGGGCAGCCCGAACACCGGCACGTCATCGATCCTGCCGAACGCCAACGGTTTGGCGGGCTTGATCGCCACCTGCATCCAGCGCATGTCGCCGAGGCGGTCCAGCACCGCCTTCACGTAGTCGAAGTCGCCCATGGACACCCCACCGCTGCTGATGAGCGCGTCGCACGAGCCGACTCCGGAAAGCAACGCCCTCTCGATGGCAGCCTCGTCGTCGGGAACGAGGCCCACGTCGACAGTGTCACAGCCGGCCTCGTGCAGCATGGTCAGCAGCGTGCGGCGATTCGAATCGCGTATCTGGCCCGGACGCAGCGACCCCGCGCCGTCGACGAGTTCGTCGCCGGTCGACATCACACCGACACGCGCCCGCCGGTGGACCCTGACGGTCTGCACGCCCAGCGTGCACAGGACACCGATGTGCCCGGGGGACAAGGTGGTCCGGGGCCCGAACACCGGATCACCGGGTGAGAGGTCCTCGCCGGCACGCCGGATGCTGTTGCCGATCGGGACCTCTTCTCTCACCTCGACGCGCTTGCCCTCGTCGAGCGAGCCGGTCAGCTCGACCATCACGACCGCGTCGGCGCCTGCCGGTAGCGGCGCTCCGGTCATGATCCGTGCCGCTTGGCCCGGCCCGACCGGCACCGCCGGCTCGGAACCTGCGGCGATGGTGTCGACCACGTCCAAGACGTTCGGTGGTGCCACGGTGTCGGCTGCCCTGACGGCGAAGCCGTCCATCGCCGAGTTGTCGAACGGGGGGACGAGCTCGGTGGCTGTGAGCGCCTCGGCGGTCGCCAGACCCGAGGCCTGTTCGGTCGTGACCTCCACGACCGGCAGCAGCTCACAGGGATCGAGGACCGCTCGGCGGGCTTGCTCCAGAGAGATCATCGAACCGGCCTGGGGATCAGTCCGGGGCCAGGCCGCGGCGCTCCACCACCTCGGCGAGGAACCGGCCGAAATCGGGGCCGACGTCTTCGCGCTCGAGTGCCAGCTCGACGGTTGCCCTGAGGTAGTCGAGCTTGTTCCCGATGTCGAAGCGGCCGACGGTGAAGGTGTAACCGTAGACGGTCTGCTCCTTGAGGAGCAGCGCGATGGCGTCGGTGAGCTGGACCTCGCCCCCCACGCCCGGCTTCACCTGCTCGAGCACCTCGAACAACTGTGGTGTGAAGATGTATCGGCCCATGACCGCCAGGTTGGACGGCGCCTCCGCCGGCGCGGGCTTCTCGACGATGTCGACTATGCGCACCAGGTTGTTCCCCACCTGCTCGGCGCCGGCACAGCCGTAGGAGGAGATCTCCTCGACCGGCACCTGCTTGAGCGCCACGACCGAGCGGCCGTAGTGCTTGTAGGCGCCGATCATGCCCTCGAGCACCTCGGATCGATGATCCATGATGTCGTCACCCAGCATCACCGCAAAGGCGTTGTCCCCCACGTGCTTGCGGGCCACCGAGACTGCGTGACCCAGGCCGAGGGGCTCGCCCTGGCGGACGTAGTGGATGTCGGCCAGATCGGCGAGCGCGGTCACCTCCTCGAGATCGTCGTGCTTGCCTTTGTGCTCGAGTTGGTACTCGAGCTCGAAGTTGCGATCGAAGTGGTCCTCGAGGCTGCGCTTGCTCCGTCCGGTGATTATCAAGATGTCGTCGATCCCCGCCCGCACCGCCTCCTCGACGACGTACTGGATCGCCGGCCGGTCGACGACCGGCAGCATCTCCTTGGGCTGGGCTTTGGTGGCCGGCAGGAACCTCGTTCCCAGCCCGGCTGCGGGTATGACGGCCTTGCGGACTTCTTCACCCATCACCCGCCCACTGTAGGTCCTGGCACGCCGATCGCAGCGCCGCCACGATCATCGCAGCCGCCGGCACGCGCCAGGCACGACCCATCGATCCCAGAACGGTTCCAGGGTCCGGCGCCCCCTCGGTATCATCACCTGACTGCCGACAGCGGAGATCCGGTGATGCCCACCTACGAGTACATCTGCAGGGATTGCGGATACCAGTTCGAGGTCCAGCAGTCCTTCGCCGACGAGGCCTTGACGATGTGCCCGGAATGCGGCGGGGAGCTGCGCAAGGTGTTCGCACCGGTCGGCATCGCCTTCAAAGGTGAGGGCTTCTACAAGACCGACAGCCGGGCAACCTCGAACGGCGCCCGAAAGGACGGCGCGGCCGATGCGGCCGGGAAGAAGGGCTCCGAGGCCAACTCCCGGGCCTCCGACTCCAAGGGAGCCTCGCCGTCCTCGGGCTCGGCCAGCTCGGGCTCCGGCTCCGGGGACTCGGGCTCCGGCTCGGCCAGCTCGGGGCCGTCGGATTCAGGATCGAGCCCGGGATCTGGCTCCTCGGGCGGTTCGGGCTGAGACCGCATCATCGGTGATGGGGACGAGGACAGACATCGCTGCCGACATCGGCGTCTTCGGCGGATCGGGGTTCTACGCGTTCCTCGACGATGTCACCGAACGCCGGGTCACGACGCCCTACGGCGAACCGGCCGCGCCGCTGCACATAGGAAAGGTGGGGGACAAGCGCGTGGCGTTCATGCCCCGGCACGGACCGAACCACGAGCACCCTCCCCACCGCATCAACTACCGGGCCAACCTGTGGGCCATGTACCAAGCCGGTGTGCGACAGATCCTCGCGCCCTGTGCCAGCGGGTCGCTCCGGCCCGACATCCACCCGGGCGATTTCGTCGTGTGCGACCAACTGGTGAACCGCACGACCGCCAGGCGCGACACCTATTTCGACGGCCCCGACGCCCATCACATCAGCTTCGCCGACCCCTTCTGCCCGGAGCTGCGGGCCGTCGCGATCGAGGCAGGCCGCCAAACGGGCATCACCGTCCACGACCGGGGCACGGTCGTCGTCATCGACGGCCCGCGCTTCTCCACCCGAGCAGAATCCCGGTGGTTCCGGCAGATGGGTTGGCACGTGGTGAACATGACTCAGTATCCCGAGGCCGCCCTCGCCCGCGAGCTGGGCATCTGCTACGCCAGCATCGCGTTGATCACCGACTACGACACGGGCGTCGAGGGGCTCGACGGTGTCGAGCCGGTGACGATGGAAGAGGTCTTCGCCTTCCTGGAGACCAACGTCGACCGGGTCAGGGGGCTGCTCTTCTCCGCGCTGGCGGCAATCCCGGCCGACGCGGACTGGGACTGCAACCGCGACGGCCCCCGGCCCGACCCCACGTCGCCGCACCTACACTGACATGATGCCCGGCACCCCTGCCCTGCTCGGAGACGCCTGATGGCCAAACGGAAGAAGCGCGTGGCACTGCTCCCACCGCCGCCGTCGCCTCCCGTTCGGCCGGGTCTGGTCAGCCCGATCCTGCCGGTTCCGCCCGAGATCGAACGACCCGACTACGCGACCACCGGGACACCATCCCCTCGCGAGGCACGGGCGGTACGCACCGGGAATGAGATCGAGCGCATGCGAGTCGCCTGCAGCGCGGCTGCCGATGTCCTCAACGTGATCGGCGACAGCATCGAACCCGGCGTGACCACCGACGAGATCGATCGCATCGGCCACGAGGATTACATCCGCCGCGGCGGCTACCCGAGCACCCTCAACTACAAGGGCTACCCCAAGTCTCTGTGCACGTCGGTGAACGAGGTCATCTGCCACGGCATCCCCGATTCACGCTCGCTCGCCGAAGGCGACATCGTCAACGTCGATGTGACCATCTACCTCGGCGGGGTCCACGGGGACACCTCGGCGACCTTCCTCGTCGGTGAGGTCGACGACGATTCGCTCAGGCTCGTGGACGAGACCCGCAACGCCTTGTACGCGGGCATCGAGGCGGTCCGTCCGGGGGCCCCCATCAACGCCATCGGCCGCGCCATCGAGCGCCACGCCAAGCGCTACGGGCTGGGAGTGGTGCGCGAGTTCATCGGCCACGGCATCGGAGACCAGTTCCACACGAGCCTGCAGATACCCCACTACTTCGACCCCGGCTACGACACCGCGCTCGAGCCGGGTATGACCTTCACCATCGAGCCCATGCTCACCCTCGGCGAGCCGACGCTCGTGGTGTGGGACGACGGCTGGACCGCTGTCACCCGCGACGGGCAGCGCAGCGCGCAGTTCGAGCACACGGTCCTGGTGACCGACAGCGGCGCAGAGATCCTGACCCTTCCGAGCGACGGGCTCCCGGCCGCCGAGCGCTTCCGGCGCTGAAGCCCCTTCCCAATTCCCTCCCCGACAGTCACAGCCACAACCGAGGAGGCGGACCATGCGCCGTCGACCTTCCCGCCTGCGCCGTCGGGTCCGAGCCCTGCCCTGGATCCATTCACCACCGCTGTACTGGGTGGGTGCCACCGCCGTGATCGCCGTGACGGCCATCGTCGTATGGACCGTCACCTCCGGGGCGACCCGCGACCGCGATCGCTACGGCGAGCCCGTGGAGGTGTTGGTGGCTGCGCACGAGCTCGCAGCGGGTACCCGAATCGGTGAGGACGACCTGACCACCGTCGAGCTGCCGAGCGGGATGCTTCCCGCCGACGCAGTCGAGGCCAACCCCACAGGGCGGGTCGTCACGTCGGCGATATTCGAGGGTGAGGTGATTGCCGGGGGGCGGCTGGCACCCGAGGGGCTCTCACCCACGGCGGCCCTGCTACCCGAGGGCTCCAGAGCCGTGGCCATCCCCCTGCTCGACAACGGGCTCCCCGTCGAGGTCGGTGATCGCGTGGATGTCCTGGCAACCGTCGATCCGGCGCTGAGCGGCGAGCAGCTCCCGACGGGGGAGGTCGCTACCGGGGCGACGGTGGTAGCAGTCGAAGAGGACTCGGTCACCGTCGCAGTGGAGCCCGAGGAGACAGTTGGCGTCGCCTTCGCACTCGTCAACGGGTTCGTAACCGTGGCCCTCACCCGCGGCTGACAGTTCGACCACGAGCCACCACATCGTGGTCGGCTTGCTCGGTGGCGATCACAGCCCGTTGAAGCCCAAGGCCAGCAGCGCCAAGACGATGGCACCGAGGGCCACCCGGTACACGACGAATGGGGTGAACGAGTGGGTGCTCACCAGGCGGATGGTCGCCCACACCGCGAAGTACCCGGTGACGGCCGAGGTGACCACCCCGGTCACGAACGGAGCCACGAAGTCGCCGGGCAGCCCGCCGGTCTCGGTGGCCACGTCATAGAACGTCTTCAGGCCGGCACCGGCGATCACGGGGATGCTCATGAGGAACGACAGGCGGGCCGCCGAAGCGCGATCGAACCCGAGGTAGCGCCCGACCGAGATGGTGACGCCCGAGCGGCTCACGCCCGGCTGGAGTGCCAGCGCCTGTCCGATGCCCATGCTCAGCGAGTCCTTCAGCCGGTAGTCGTCGGTGTTGCGGGGACCCGGGAGCTTGTCGGCCCAGTAGAGGACGAGGCCGAAGACGATGAGCATCATGGCGATGAGCCCGATCTCGTCGTCGAGGCTCTCGATCACCCCTTCGAGCACCACGCCGGTGATTGCGGCCGGGATGGCCGACAGGAGCAGCAGCCAGGCGATGCGTCCGTCGTCGCTCACCGGCTCGCGCCGCTCGAAGAGCGCTGCCAGGCCCTGTGTGACGTAGCGGATCAGGTCCCTCCAGAAGTAGGCGACCGCCCCGACGAGGGTTCCGAGGTGAAGCGCCACGTCGAAGAACTTCGCCAGGGCTTCGTCGCCGGCGAAGTCGTCCCATCCGAAGAACCACGGGACCAGCTCCAGGTGCCCGCTGGAGGAGATCGGGAAGAACTCGGTGAGCCCCTGAACCACCCCGAGGACGATGGCATGGAGGATGGGCACCGTCAGCCACCCCTCTTCGGCAGATGCGCAGCACTGCCTGGCGATCCGACAACCGGGCCGGCACCCATCTCACACCGCCTTCGTCGACGGCACGATGCGCGGGCACCAGGGCCGCGGCTGGTCCCAGTGGTGCCCCACGACCCGTCCGGAGTGCAGATTGGCCTTGAACTCGTCGGCGCTGTCGAAGTCGGGCATCTCGACCAGCGCCGCACCGAGGGCCTCGGCGACGTGCCCGTCGCTCCCGGCCCCCATTCCCAGACCGAAGCGCTCGGCGTGGGCACGCGCGTCGGCATTTAGCGCCTGCAACGAAGTCTTCGCGTTCAAGACCTCGACCGCATCGACCAGTCCGAGCTCGGTCAGCTCCGAGAGGCTCTCGCGGTGGAGGTTGGCCCTCATCGGGTCGAAGGGATGGGGGATGTAGACCACCCCACCCTGATCGCGTATCCGCCGAGCGGCCTCCACCGGGCTGAGACCCAGCGGGATCCGTTCGCGGAGGAACAACCCGATGATCTCGCCGCGACCGGTCCGCAGCTCCTCGCCGACGACGACCCGGCACGAAAGCTCGGCCGCCAACTCGAAGGCACCGTTCACCGCGTTGTGGTCGGTGATGCAAACCACGTCGATGCCCGACGCCACGACAGCTCTCTCGATCTCTTCGGGAGTGGTGGTGCAGTCGCCCGACCACATGCTGTGGAAGTGCATGTCGACCCTCACCCAGCCGTGCGGGCAGGGCGCGGCGAGGTGAGGATGACGACCGCAGGCTTCAGCGACGGCTACCGGCACGAAGGGTGAGAGTACAAGTCCCCGGGTCGGCGGGCACACCTGCCTCGTCGGCAGCAGGGAACGGGCGCGCATTTCGACAGCTCGGCTGCAAACCCGTCGGTTCGTGGCTGAAGCGATCTAGATTTCACGGAATGCCGGCACGTGTCGTCGTCCTGGTGGCTGCCGGGATCGGGCTGGTCGGCTTCGTGGCGGTGCTGCTGGGGACCCCCGACGGGGCCGTGGTGAGCACCGACTCGGCCACCTACGTGGGTGTCGCGCGCAACATCGTCGACGGGCTCGGCGTCACCGAGCCGTTCACCCAGGTGCTCGACCCGTTCACGCCGGCAGAGGCCCTCGCGTTCGACGGCGCCGCTCCGCTGATGCTGTGGCCACCGCTGTACCCGCTCGTGCTGGCACTACCCGGCTTGTTCGGCATCGACCCGACGTCGAGCGCGGCGACCATCAACGCGCTGTGCCTGGCAGCAGCCGCCTTCCTGGTCGTGCTGCTGACGTTTCGGCTGGCAACCGGCCGCGCGAAGCTCCGCCTCGGAGCGGGAGCTGTCGCAGGCATGGCGTTGCTGTTGCCGTACGTGTTCCTCCAGACGTTCCTCTTCGCGCTGAGCGAACCGCTGTACATCGTGCTCAGCGTGGGCGCGCTCTTCGCCCTTGCCGACTACCTGCGCTCGCCGAGGGTCGTGCCGCTGGTCGCGTTGACGCTGCTCTCGTCAGCGGCAGCAATGACCCGCTTCATAGGCCTGGCACTGGTCGCAACCTCGGTCGTGGCCGTGCTCACGCTGGCCCCGGGGGAGCGGCGGGTTCGCCTGCGGCACGCAGCGCTCGCCGCACTCGCGGCCGTGCCGCCCATCGTGTGGAGCCTCTACAGCTCGTCTCAGGCGGCGAGGTCCGTCCTCAGGGTCGGCTGGCATCCCCCGCACCGCTCCGACCTCGAGGGGATGGTGCAGACGACGACCGAGTGGTTCGTACCCCCGGGTGCCCCCACCGCGTTGCGTGTGGTGGTGCTCGGGGCTGTGGTGGCGGCAAGCGCTGTAGCAATCCTGGCCATCAGGAAGAAGGGTCCCGGCTCCGGGGCTCTCGTCGCGTGCTGGCTCTACGTGGTGCTCTACGTCTGCTTCCTGCTGGCGAGCGTGACGCTGCTCGAAGACCGCTTCGTGCCGCTGGAGGGACGGCAACTGGCGCCGCTCTGGCCGGTGACAGTCGTGGCGATCACCTCCGGTGCTGCACGCTGGTGGCGCCGTGACCGCCCGACCCTGGTCATCGCAGCCGCCGCTCTCGTGGCCGTCGGTTTGGTCGGCACCGGCCTCTATCTGGCCGTCGACACCGCCGAGCAGCTCGCCGGCGGGCCGCCGACCCTGGCGCAGGACGCCGGCACCGCCGAGATCGACGACTTCCTGGCCGACCTGCCGGTCGGGACCGTGGTGTTCAGCAACTCGCCGGCGGCGGTCTATGACGCCACGCAGCGCTACGTCATGTCGGTGCCCCAGCGGGACCTGCCCGGCTCCGGTACCCCCAATCCGGACATCGACACCGACCTGGCCGAACTGGCCGAGATCGTCGACGGGAACGACACGGTGATCGTCATGTACTCGCTCGGCGCCTTCCTGTCGCCCTACCTGGTCACCACCGGCGAACTGCAGGAAGCACTCGGCGTCGAGGCGATCGCCGAGTTCCCCACCGCCGTCGTCCTCAGCGCGAAGCGCTGAGGCTCAGGCGAAGCTCGGGGCAGCTCGGATGACCCGGATGCTGGTGATCGCCAGCCACACCAGCTGCGCTACGACGACGACGCGTTGGACGACACCGACATAGCTCGTGGTGTTGTCCATCAGCGGAAAGGCGACGAGCAGCGGGATCAGGATCACGGCTGTGACCAGCGAGTAGACGTGATAGACACGTTCGTCCCGGTCGCCCCGCAACCGGTACGCGGTGAGCACGATCGCCGCGGTCACGACCACGAAGAAGGCGATGCTGAACAGCGCGTGAGCCAGGTTCTCCCACGATCCATCAGCCGACGGCGGGCACCCGGCGTCGCACTGGAAGAAGCCCGCCCCGAAGGCTCCGACGGCGACGACCACCAGCATCAGCGGAACGGCCGACCCACCCCCCACCACGAAAGACACGCGATCCAGCGCCGCGGCGAGTGCGGTGACGCCGATCCCCAGCACGAGGAAGCCACCTTGCATGAGGCGGGCATCCGGGGCACCGGCCGCTGCCAACTCGCTGATGAAGTCGTCGACCCCGTCATAGCCGGGCCAACGCTGGGCGGTGATCACCGCAAGAGCCAGGAACACCACCGGCCCGATGACGCCGAGGGCGCCCAGCACGCGGATCGTGGCTGCGCTGGTGCTGATGCTGTGAGCCACCGACGGATCATGTCACACCGGACCTGCTGAGACCCTCATCTCCAGGGTGACCCTTCAGGGGTTGGGAACGCTCGTCAGCGCCGGTGGTGCTCCGGGTCGCTGTACGGCGCTTGACCATGGACATGGCACCTCGCCAGCAGCTCAGCCATCGTCGGCGGGATACCCGGCACCACCTCGAGCAGGCAGCCACCGCTCGCGGTCTCCGAGCAACAGACCGAGAATCGGCACGACCGACCGATCCGGGTGGCCGGAGAAACCGGACCACGCCCGCCCGGCGCGCCACACCCACTGCCACGACACACGTCTCCGCAGCCTCGCGACAGGAGAGCCGAACAGCCTGCGTACTACGCTGACGCTCGTGTCAGGTACGGCGCGGGCGTTTCGCTGGGCGGACTCGGTGGTCTACGTGACCGGTGCGTCACGCGGCATCGGCAAAGCGGTGAGCCTCGCCGCGTGCGCTCGCGGTGCCCGAGTCGGCATGGTCTCGCGGTCCGAGACCGAGCTGGAGGAGCTGGCATCGAGCATGGCGGGTAGCGGCAGCGCTACCTACGCCGCGGCCGACGTAGCCGACAACTCCGCGGTCGAGCGGGCCTTCACCGTCCTCGAGGAGCAGATCGGTCCGCCCGACGTCCTCGTCAACAACGCGGGGATCGGTTCCTACCGCTCCTTCCTGGAGGAGGATCTCGAGACGTTCCGGCGCCTCATGCAGGTGAACTACTTCGGGACCGTCCACGCCACGCGAGCCGCCCTTCCGGGAATGGCCGACAGGGGACGCGGCCACATCGTCAACGTCGCGTCGGTGGCCGGATTGGTCGGCGCTCCCTTCGAGACGGCCTACTCCGCCAGCAAGTTCGCCGTCGTGGGGCTCAGCGAGTCCCTCACCGCCGAAGTTGCCGCCCTGGGGATCCGGGTGTCTCTGGTCGATCCCGGACCGACCCAGACGAGCTTCACCGCAGCACGCGGCGTTCCCTTCCAGCGGAAGTACCCGCGCCCTCTTCCCGCAGCCCGCGTCGCAGAAGCGGTGATCGACGTGGTCGAACACGATCGCTACGAACGGGTGCTGCCCCGGTGGCTGCGGATCGCCCCGCTCGTCAGGGCGGTGATGCCCGACCGCTTCCGCGCCGGGATGATCCGGGACTTCCGCGACCAGAGCGGGGAGTTGGCGCAGCGGTGGAGAGCCCGTTGAGCAGGACCCGCCTGGCCCTCGGGGCGATCACCGTTACGGTGGCGGCCGGCATGGCAGCCGGGCTGCGCGGGTTCTACCGCCGGCTCCCCTTCAGCTCCGGCGAGAGCGAGCTCCTCCACGCCCGCACCGGCGACGGTTGGTTCGTCTCCATGTACCGCTACCCCGGTCGCGAGCCGAAGAAGCCGCATCCCGTCGTCGCCTCACACGGCTTCGCCGGCAGCCACGCCATCTACGACCTGGGCGAGGTGAGCCTCGCCCGGTACCTGGCGGAGTACGGCTACGACGTCTACACCATCGACCTGCGCGGCCGCGGCGAGAGCTGGCCGCCCGGCGGTCCCCGGCCCGATCTCGTCTGGGACTTCGAGGACTTCGTGAGCGAGGACCTGCCCGCAGCCGTCACCCAGGCTTGCCGGACATCGCACGCATCCCAGTGCTTCTGGCTCGGCATGGAGATGAGCGGGCAGGCCCTGTACGCGGCCTGCGTCACCGGCACCGCCGGCGGGATCCGCGGCGCGGTCACCTTCGGCGCTCCGGCGGTGACGCCCCCGACGGCACGGGTACCGGGCGTCACCGCTGCTCCACATGCCCGCTCAGGCGGAAGGGTGCGGTTCCGGGCCGGCAGCCATCACGCCGGCCCGATCCTGGCGCTGCTGCGATCGTCCCAGCTCGAATCCAGCTTCCGGCCGGCCAACACCGACCCGCTGATCTCGGCTCGCTACCTGCGCTGCGGCGTGCCGGACGAAGCCGAGAGCCTCGCCGACCAGTTCGCCGACTGGGTTGAGAACCAGACGATGCGCGACACGGAAGGCAAGGTGGTCTACCGCGACCGGCTCGGTGAGATCAGGCTGCCCGTCTTGTTGATGGCCGGCGGTCACGACCTCCAGCGGCCGGCCGAGGCGGTCAGGGACACCTTCGAGGCGATAGGCAGCGACGACAAGACGTTCGTGCTTGCCGGCATCGACGGGGGCTTCTCCTTCGACTTCGGTCACGACGACCTCCTGGCCGGAAGGCGAGCCCCGGCCGAGGTCTTCCCGGTTGTGCGTGAGTGGCTCGACGACCATTGTTGACCCGTCGGCGGAAGGCCGACTGACCACGGAGGTCACAAGCATGGCGGACTGGAAGACGAGGAGCTTCTGGCTCGAGCACAAGGACTACCGGCCGGGACCCCAGCTCGACGGCGATCGGCATGCCGACATAGTCATCGTCGGCGGCGGCTACACCGGCCTGTGGTCGGCGATCCTCCTCAAGGAGGCCGAACCGTCACTCGACATCGTCGTGCTCGAGCAGAAGGTGGTCGGCTTCGGTGCCAGCGGCCGCAACGGCGGTTTCGCCATGACCATGGTTGCCCGCAACATCCACGACCTCATCCGCAAGGTCGGCCACAAGCAGGCACGCAACACCCACCTGGCGATGGTGGACTCGATACTCGCCATCGAGAAGTTCGCCGCTGACGAAGGCATCGAGGCCGACATCTGGCACTCGGGCAACCTCACGGTCTCCAACAACCCCGAACAGGACATCCGCATCCGCCAGGACGTGGAAGCCGCCCAGAGGCTCGGGCTCGACGACTTCACCTTCCTCGACAGGGACGAGGTGCAGGCACGGGTCCACAGCGACAAGCTCCGCATGGGCCATTTCGAGCCCCACGCCCTGATCCTCGACCCGGCCGCGCTGGCGCGGGGTCTGGGCGAGGCGGCTCGGCGCCGGGGCGTGGCGGTGTTCGAGCTGACTCCTGTCGATGAGATCAAGACGGTCAACCAGCAGCGGGTGGAGGCGCGCACCCCGTTCGGCACCGTGCACGCCGACCGGGCGATCGTCGCCACCAACGCCTACTCCCACAACATCCCCGAGCTCAGGAAGTTCATCTTCACGATCTACGCCTACATCACCCTGACCGAGCCGCTCACCGAGGAGCAGTGGGGAAGGATCGGCTGGTCGGATCGCTGCGGGGTGGAGGACAAGCGGGTGCTGGTCCACTTCCACCGGCCCACCGCCGACGGCCGCATCCTGTGGGGTGGGCGAGACGCCCCGTTCATGCCCGGCGGGCCGAACCCCAAACACGACCGCAACCCCTACTACTTCGCCCGCCTGGAGGAGACCTTCCGCTGGACGTTCCCCCAACTCGACGACGTCAAGATCGACCGCGGCTGGGCCGGTCCGGTCTGTGGCACGGTGGACTCGATCGCCAGCGCCGGTTGGCTGGCCGGCGAGCGCATCCTCTACGCGCTCGGCTACGCGGGCCATGGCGTGGGACCCTCCCAGCTCATGGGCCGGACGGTGAGGGACCTGATGCTCTACGGCGAGAGCGAGCTGACCGAGTTGCCGTTCGTCTCCAAGAAGGCGGTGCCGCTGCCGCCGGGCAACGCCCTGCGCCGACTGATGCTCGACCAGTCCCAACGCATCCTCCTCGACATGGACGACCACCCCGAGAAGGCCGGCCATCCGCTGGGGAAGCTCCTGTTGAAGCTGCTGCAGTAGGCGGGGGTGCTGTCAATCCTCGCCTTCGACGCCGCTGCCCTGGAGCGACGCGGCCGGCACCAGGCTGGGCTGTCGTGCCCCCGGCGATTGTAGGATGCCCGCCGTGCTTCGCCGTGCCCGCCTGCTCGTCGTGTCCACGGTGCTCGCGTTGGGCACCCTGTCCGCCTGTTCCTCGGGGGACGACGCGTCACCCCAGAGCACCCCGTCGACCGGTGCCTCCCCCGGCACGGCAACCGACTCCGGCACCGATGCCGCCGGCGCTCTCGTCGATGTCACAGCCATGGGGACGACCACAGGCACCGACGGCCGAGTGTACCTGGCCGACGGGCAGGGCCGCGCCCTTCAGCTACGAGGCTTCAACATCAAGACCGAGGATCCGCTGGCCGAAGCCTCCGAGCAACTGCTCGATGACGGCGCGGCCCGGGGCTTCAACCTGCTCCGCCTGTCGGTCTACTGGGACCACCTCGAGCCGGAGGAGGGGTCCTACGACGAGGAGTACCTCGAGGCCATCGCCACGGTGCTCGACCGTGCCGAGGCCCGCGGCATCCACGTCATCTTGAGCTTCCACCAAGACGTGTTCGGTCCGGCCTTCGGGTTCGCCGGCATCCCCGAGTGGGCCACCCGCACCGACGGGCTCTCCTACACCCAACACGACGTGTGGCTCGAGAACTACCTCGAACCAGCGGTGCAGGCCGCCTGGGAGCACCTCTACGAGGACGAGGACATCCGTCAAGCACAGGCCCGCACCTGGGCGATGATCGCCGATCGCTTCGGCGACCATCGCGCTGTCATCGGCTACGACCTGCTCAACGAGCCCTTCGGCAAGATCCGAGAGGGTGAGAACCTCATCAGCGCCGCAGCCCGGGTGCAAGAGACACAGATCACGGCGATGTATGACCGGCTGATCTCGGCCATGCGGCCGGAGGACCCCGACGGGTGGATGTTCATCCAAGCCCCGAACGTGGCGTCGGTCGGGCTACCGGTGACGCTGGGCGCCGTCGACGACGAGCGGGTGGTGTTCTTCCCGCACATGTACGACGCCGCGATCGAGAGCGCGACGTATGCCGGAGGCGAGACCTCCCTCGACCTGTCGTTCTTCGAGACCTACGAGAGCGTCATCACCACCTACCCCGACGAGCACGGGGTTCCGCTGATGATCGGCGAGTGGGGTCTGGCGTCTCCGGAGAACGAGGGCATGGACGTGTTCGTCGCCGAGAGCCTGGCTCTGATGGACCGGGTGGGATCGGGTTGGACCGTGTTCAACTGGTGCAGGGGTGACGGCTACTGCCCCATCGACGAGAACGGTGAAGATCGGCCGAACATCGGCCAGATCGTGCAGCCCTGGGCTCGCGCGATCGCCGGCTCACCGACGTCGTGGAGCTTCGACCGGGCCACCTCGACGTTCCGGGTGACCTTCGAGGACAACGACGCGAGCGGGACCACCGACATCCAACTGGCGGCCTCAACCGCCTATCCCGACGGCTGGGTGGTCACCACCACCGACGCAGAGGGTGAGTGGCATCACGAGTACGACGAGTCCACGGGTGTGCTCTCGGTGACGACACCTGACTCCGGGGGCCAACACACCATCTGCGTGCAGCCCCGCAGCAGCGAGTTGACCTGCTCGGCACCGCAGGCCTGAGCGGTGTTCGGTGCTCGCATCGACATGCCTGCCCGAGGGAGCGTGGCATCGAAACCGACCTGGCGTGTGACCTCCATCCGCGACTCCTCCCCATTCACGCCGACGCCCTGGAGGGCTGGCGCCTCCGCAGTGCTGGCTTGGCTCTGTTGGCTTGGCGTCACCGCGGGTGACGCCCCGCTTCGCGGATCCGGTTCTCGCCTCCCGCTGCTGCGGCTGGCGCCTCCGCAGTGCCGGCTTGGCTCTGCTGGCTTGGCGGCTTGGCGTCACCGCAGGTGACGCCCCGCTTCGCGGATCCGGTTCTCGCCCACCCGCTGCTGCGGCTGGCGCCTCCGCAGTGTTGGCTTGGCGTCACCGCAGGTGACACCCCGCTTCGCGGATCCGGTTCTCGCCCACCCGCTGCTGCGGCTGGCGCCTCCGCAGCCGTACTCCCTCTGGCCCTTGACTGTCACTGCTGTTGTTCATGATGAGGGCCATGAGCGTCGTGAGCATCGATCCCGCCGAGGCCCCGGCTGCGGCTCGCACAGAGCCCACAGAGCCCGCCGGGCCGGTGGGCGTGGAGTCG
>QEUP01000004.1 GCA_003577145.1 Acidobacteriota bacterium
CAGCCGCAGCAGCGGGTACCCCAGAACCCGATGGCGAAGCCGGTGTCACCTGCGGTGGCGCCAAGCCAGCACTGCGGAGGCGCCAGCCGCAGCAGCGGGAGGCGAGAACCGGATCCGCGAAGCGGGGCGTCACCCGCGGTGACGCCAAGCCAGCAGAGCCAAGCCAGCACTGCGGAGGCGCCAGCCGCAGCAGCGAGAGGCGAGCACCGGATCCGCGAAGCGGGGCGTCACCCGCGGTGACGCCAAGCCAGCAACGCCAAGCCAGCACTGCGGAGGCGCCAGCCGCAGCAGCGGGTACCCCAGAACCCGATGGCGAAGCCGGCGCCACCTGCGGTGGCGCCAAGCCAGCAGAGCCAAACCAGCACAGCACCGAGTCCAGCTCAGTCCTCGGCCAGCAAGGACCGGGCGATCACCAGCTTCTGGATGTCGTTGGTGCCTTCGCCGATTGCCATCAGCGGGGCGTCCCGGTACAGCCGCTCGATGTCGAGTTCGGTCGAGTACCCGTAGCCGCCGTGGATCCGCATCGATTCCAGAGAGGCACGCAACGCGGCCTCGCTGGCATAGAGCTTGGCCATCCCCGCCTCCCGGTCGGCCCGCCCGCCGGCATCGATCCGGGAGGCGGCGTAATACGTCAGCAGGCGTGCCGCTTGAACCTCGGTTGCCATGTCGGCGAGCTTGAGCTGGATCGCCTGGAACTCTGCGATCGGCCTACCGAACGCCTGCCGGCCCTTGGCGTAGGCGAGCGCCTGGTCCAGCGCCTCCTGGGCGATGCCCACGCTGCGTGCCGCGACGTTGACCCGGCCCGTTTCCAGCCCGGATAGCACCTGTTTCAGCCCCACACCCTCCTCATCGCCCAAGAGGTTGGCTGCCGGCACGCGGCAGCCGTCGAGGAAGACCTCGCAGGACTCAGTCCCCCGGTATCCGAGCTTGCCCAGGTCGCGACCTACGCTGAACCCGTCGGTGTCGGCCTCGACGAGCAGGACGCTCATGCCACGATGAGCCGGCACGACCTCGGGGTCGGTCTTGACCAGAACCGGCAGCATGCCGGCGTGGCGGGCGTTGGTGATCCAGGTCTTGGTCCCGTGCACGAGGTAGTGATCGCCTTGGCGGACCGCCCGGGTCTTGATGCCCTGCAGGTCGCTGCCGGCATCCGGTTCGGTGAGCGCTATCCCGGTCCGCACCTGCCCCGTCGCCAAAGCGGGGAGCCAGCGGTCCTTCTGATCGGTAGTCCCGTGCTCGGCGATCATCCGGCAACTCAACGAGTGGCTCCCGATCGTGCCCGCGATGCCCATCCAACCGCGGCTGATCTCCTCGAAGAGCAGCGCCATGGACACGGTGTCGGCACCCATCCCGCCGAACGCCTCGGGGACGGTGATCCCGAAGAACCCGAGATCCTTCATGGCCTCGATGATCTCCGCCGGATAGCGGCCGGCGTGCTCCCACTCCCGGGCTACCGGGCGGATCTGCTCGTCGACGAATCGCCGCACGACTTCCCTGAACATCGCCTGCTCCGTCGAGAGCTCGAAGTCCATGTCATCCGCTCCCCGTCGATGGGTCCGAAGGGCTCGGCCCCGTGGTCCTCAGCCGAATGCCCCCTGTTCGGTCAGGGAAGCAACCCTGGTGTCGTCATAGCCGAGTAGGTGCCCGAGGACATGAGCTGCATCCTCATGCAGACGCGGCGCGCGCCTGTGCACCAACCGAGGCTCACCTACCCGAACAGGACTGGCAAGCTGTCGGACGGTACCGAAAACCGGGTGCTCGGTATCGACGATCATGTCCCGAGCAGCGGTCTGCGGATCGGCCAGGGCCTGCGCCAGGCTGTTCACCGGACCGTTCGGAACGCCGGCCCCGGTGAGAACCGCTAGCCATTCCTGAGTGGTGCGCGTCGCCAGCACAGAGTCGAGCTCAGCCTCCACCTCCTCGCGATTGACGAGACGATCCTCGAAGGTGGCGAACCTGGTGTCTGCTGCCAGGTCGGGACGACCTAGGGCCTCGCAGAGCCGTCTCCAGAACTTGTCCTTGGGGCAGGCGATGACGATCCAGCCGTCCGAGGTCGGGAAGATCTGGAAGGGGGACAGCGAGGGATGGGCCGACCGACGATGACGCTGGGCTTCCCACCCCTCGTTCAGATGCCAGGTACCGGGATATGTCAGGAGGGAAAGCGCGGTGTCGAACAGGCTCACGTCGCAGTCAAGCCCTACACCGTCGCGACGAGCAGCGTGAAGTCCGGCAAGCAGCGCGAGCGCGGCCACGAACCCGCCGCAGTAGTCGACGAGGGAGAGCCCCGACTTGGCCGGCGGGCCGTCGGGCTCACCCGTGAGGCTCATCCAACCTGCCATCCCCTGCAGGACGTAGTCGTATCCGGGCTGATCCCGCCGCGGCCCGTTCATGCCGAAGCCGCTCAGCGAGCAGCAGACGACCATGGGGTTCAGGTGACCCAGGTCCGAGTAGGTGATGCCGAGCGCTGAAGGCACGTCGCCGCGGAGGTTCGAATAGACGGCGTCGCTGACCCGCACGAGGTCCTCGAAGACCGCTCGACCGGCGGAAGAGGCCATGTCCAGGCTGACGCTGAGCTTGTTGCGGTTGAAGGTCTCGAAGAACAGGCTGTCCTCGCCCATTGCGTACGGAGGGACATACCTGCCTACATCGCCTCCCGTGCGCGGGTCTTCGATCTTGATCACCTCGGCGCCGAGGTCGGCCAGATGGACGCTGCCGAAGGGACCGGCGCCGAACTGCTCGACGGCGAGGACCCGGACGTCGGCGAGGGGACGGGGTCGGTCCATCGGCCGCTAAGCGCCGTCCAGGTAGTCCCGGAGCTTCTGGCTCCGGTGGGGGTGACGCAGCTTGGCGAGGGTCTTCGACTCGATCTGGCGGATCCTCTCCCGGGTGACACCGAACTCCCGACCCACCTCTTCCAGCGTGTGCGCCTGGCCGTCCTCGAGGCCGAACCGGAGGCGGACGATCTGCTTCTCCCGGTCGTTGAGGTCGTCGAGGGCTTCCAGCACGGCCTTCCCGAGCATCTGCTTGGCAGCGGCATCAGCCGGCGACATCGCCTGCTGGTCCTCGATGAAGTCGCCCAGGTTCGAGTCGTCCTCCTCGCCGACCGGCGAATCCAGCGACAGCGGGTCCTGGGAGATGCGCAGTATCTCCCGGACACGCGCCGGCGTCATGTCAACCTTCTCGGCCAGTTCGTCGACGGTGGGATCGCGTTCCAGATCCTGGACCAACTGCCGCTGCACCCGGTGCACCTTGTTTATCGACTCGACCATGTGCACCGGTATACGGATCGTGCGTGCCTGGTCGGCGATGGCGCGAGTGATCGCCTGCCGGATCCACCAGGTCGCGTAGGTGGAGAACTTGAACCCCTTGTTGTGGTCGAACTTCTCCACCGCCCTCATCAGACCGAGGTTGCCCTCCTGGATGAGGTCCAAGATGAGCATGCCGCGGCCGACATAGCGCTTCGCGATGGAGACGACCAGCCTCAGGTTGGCCTGAGTCAGCTCCTGCTTGGCGTCCTCGCCATCACGGTCGAGCCTCTCGAGACCACGCCGCTCGAGGGCGTCCACACGGTCCAGTTCCCCCGAAGCCGAGAGGTCGGCCAGCCGCTCGGCGGCGGCCATGCCCGCTTCGATCCGCTTGGCGAGAGCGACCTCTTCCTCGCCGGTCAATAGCGGCACCTGGCCGATCTCTTTCAGGTACATGCGGACGGGATCGGCGGACCCGGTGCTGCCCTCGCCGGACGCGGCTCGGCGACGAGGGCTCGCCGTCCGGTTTGACGCGGTCCCTGGCGAGGGCGTCGGCGAACTCGCGCCCGAGGGGGCGCGCCCCGCTTCCTGTTCACTCCCAGCAACCGCCGCGCCCGAGGCGTCACTCGACGGCTGCATCTCCTCGGATCGCTGTTGGTCGGCCGCTTCGACAGACTCGTCCAACTCGATTCCGTAGTCGGCCAGCAGCGAGCGGACCTCGAGGATGACCTCCTCGCTGAGATCGACCGCCTTGATCACCGACATCACCTCGTCGAGGGTCAATCCGCCCTGTGCCCTGCCCCGTTCGAGCAGGCTGCCCAGGGCGGCGTCGGTGACGTCGGCCCATGGCGAGAGGGTCTGGTTCCCGTCAGTCATTGCCGTCCTCGGACCGTTCCGTAAGCCAGGCTAGCAACTGCTCTGCTGCTTTCCCGACGGTCTCAGGCTCTCTCAGCTCTTCGAGGCGCAACTTCAGCCAGGCCACGATCGACGCGTACTCGAGTGGATCCTCGGCCCTGCGGGCTTCGGACTCGAGGCCGTGCAGGGCACGATTGACCGCTTCGCCCACCAGGCGGGCCACCACGTCGAGCGGTTCAGCAGTGGACTCCTCCACGGCAACACGGGTCAGCAGCTCACCGACGTCGGGATCGGCAGCGCTGATCGCCTCGTGAAGCGTTTCGGCGGATGCCAGGGCGCGATAGGCGGGCCGGGTGATCGCGCCGATGAACAGCCTCTCGTCCAAGAGAGGAGCGACCTCCTGCGGCCTGAGTACGGCCAGCCGGATGGCCTCCACCTCGGCATCGTGACCCGGTGGGCGCAGGTCGGCGGGCCCGGCTTGACGCCCCCGGACCCGAGCCGGTGCCGCGAGCTGGGCACGTAGATGCTCGGGGTCGACCCGGCAGGCGTCGGCGATCTCCATCACGTACTGGTCCCGGACCAGTTCACTGGGGTGCTCACGCACGAGATCGAGAGCCGCACTCGCGGCACGTGCCCGACCCTCAGCGGTTGACACGTCGGCACGCCTGAAGAGCCTTTCGATCCGGAAGGCGAGCAGCGGCCGCGCGTCCGCGACCGACTGGACCAGTGCGGCAGGATCGGCGCGGGCCAGTTCGTCCGGATCGACACCGTCGGGCAGGTCGGCGACGGCCACGTCGATCCCGTACGCCTGCTCCCACTCGTAGACCCGTTCCGAGGCAGCCGAACCGGCTTCGTCGGCGTCGTAGGCCAACACGACACGCGGCGCGTAGCGCCTGAGCGTCCGGAAGTGGTCTTCTGTCAGCGATGTCCCGCAAGTGGCGACCGCCCGTTCGATTCCGCACACGTTGAAACCGATCACGTCGGTGTAGCCCTCGCACACGATGACCTCTCCTGAAGCGACCACGTCGGCCTTCGCCCAGTTGAGCCCGTACAACGTGCGGCTCTTCTGGTAGAGGACGTTCTCCTTGGAGTTCTGGTACTTGGGCCCGTCCTCATCACCTGGAAGCAGGCGACCGCCGAAAGCGATGGGGCGCCCCTGGTCGTCGAAGATCGGGAAGAGCACACGGCCCCGGAAGAAGTCCTGCTGGCGCCCTCGGGTGTTCACGAAACCGAGGCCCGAGTCGGTGAGGTCGGCGTCGGATAGCCGTAACCGCCGCGAGAGGGCGTCCCAACCCCGCGGCGCCCAACCGAGCCGGTAGCGCTCGACCATCTCCTTGTCGAAACCCCGCTGCCGGAGGTAGCCGCGGGCTGTGCCGGCGTCATCGTCTGACAACAGCAGCTCGTGGTACCAGTCGACGGCCTTCTCCACTGCCCCCTGGAGGTGCAGCCTGCGCTTACGGTTCTCGGACTCAGACCTGTCTGTGTACCTGAGGGTCACACCCGCTTTGGCCGCAAGCCACTCGACAGCCCCGACGAAGTCGAGGTGTTCCACGTCACGCACGAAGGTGATGACGTCGCCTTTGGCTCCGCAACCGAAGCAGTAATAGAGGCCTTCCTCGCTGTTCACCGAGAACGACGGCGTCTTCTCGTTGTGGAAGGGGCAGAGACCGACCTGGCGGCGGCCCACCTTCTTGAGTTGGGTGTGCTGGCTGACGATGGCGACGATGTCGGATGCCTCGCGGACGCGCACGACATCTTCATCGACGATCCCCATCGCTGGCCACCTCCCCTCTCACGTCACACTGAGCCGAGCCTCAGCCTCAGGTACTCGACAACGTCGTCGACAGGGATCCTGTCTTGCTCCATCGAATCGCGTTCACGAACGGTGACCTGGTTGTCGTCGAGCGAGTCGAAGTCGATGGTGATGCAGTACGGCGTACCGAGCTCGTCCTGGCGACGGTAACGGCGCCCGATGGACTGGGTCTCGTCGTAGTCCGCCATCCAGTGTGGCTGCACCTCTGACAGGACCTCCCGGGCCAGGGGACGGAGCTCGTCCTTCTTCGAGAGGGGGAGCACCGCGACCTTGTAGGGGGCGATCCGGTGATTGAAGCGCAGGACCGTCCGCTGCTCGCCCCGCACCTCCTCCTCGTCGTAGGCCGCCAGCAGGAAGGCCATCGCCGTTCGGGTGGCGCCTGCGGCCGGCTCGATCACGAAGGGGACATACCGGGTGTCGGTTGCCTGGTCGTAGTAGTCGAGGGGCTCACCTGAATGCTTGGTGTGCTGGGTGAGGTCGTAATCGGAGCGGTTGGCGATGCCTTCGAGCTCGTCCCAGCCCCACGGGAACATGAACTCCACGTCCGAGGTGGCGTTCGAGTAGTGGCTCAGCTCGCCGGGGTCGTGAGCCCTGAGACGCAGTTGGTTCTCGGGGATGCCGAGGTCGGTGTACCAGCTGAAGCGCTCGCGGCACCAGTACTCGTACCACTCGTCGGCCTGCTCGGGCGGTACGAAGTACTCCATCTCCATCTGTTCGAACTCGCGTGTTCGGAACACGAAGTTCTGGGGCGTTATCTCGTTGCGGAAAGACTTGCCGATCTGTGCAATCCCGAACGGTGGCCGCTTACGACTCGTGTTCAAGACGTTGGCGAAGTTGGTGAACATCCCCTGGGCGGTCTCGGGGCGGAGATAGGCCTCAGCGGCCTTCTCCTCGATCGGGCCTGCGTGGGTCTTGAACATCAGGTTGAACTGGCGGGGCTCGGTGAAGGAGTCCTTTGCACCGCAGTTCGGGCACGTGTCGGGGTCGTCGAGCTTGTCGAGGCGGAAGCGCTCCTTGCACTCCCGGCAATCGACGAGCGGATCATGGAAGTTCTCCAGGTGACCCGACGCTTCCCAGATCGGTGGCGGTGAGAGGATCGCAGCGTCGATGCCCACCACGTCGTCGCGCAGCTGGACCATTGAGCGCCACCAAGCGTCCTTGACGTTGCGCAACAACAGCACGCCGATCGGCCCGTAGTCGTAAGTCGAGCGGAAGCCTCCGTATATCTCGGCGGAGGGGAAGACGAAACCACGGCGCTTGCAGAGGTTGACCACCTTCTCCATCAGGGTCGGATCCGGATGGTGCGCTTCGGACATCCTCCGGAGGTTACCCACCCGGCAACACAAGACGTTCCCGAAATCGAAGGTCCCGGCGGTTGAGGCGGGTCATTCCCGCGCTCAGGGCGCTCTCTGAGGCACACTTGATGCCTGTGACCGGCTATCAGATGGCAACTGACCCGACCGACGTGATGGGGAAGCGGGTGGCGGAGTACCTGATCGACATCGGGATCGGGCTCGCCCTCTCGTTCGGCTTGTTCTTCGCATTCGTCACACGGGTTCCGACCTCCTGCGACCTCCTGGGTACAACGGTGTACGTCGAGCTCAACGACACCTGCTACACGCTGGTCGGCAACGACTACTGGCTCTTCCAGGGCGTGCTCGTCGGCTACTGGCTGCTGAACTGGGTCGTCCTCCAGGGCCTGCTGGGCGCGTCGATCGGCAAGTTCGTGGTCGGGGTCAGGGTCGTGCGTCCCGACGGCAGACCGATGGGCATCCTGCGGGCTATCGGTCGCTGGATCGTGACGATCGTCGACGCCTTCCCCTGGTGCATCCCCATGCTCACCGGCTTCCTCGTCGCCAACAGCAGCTGGGGCCATCAGCGAATAGCCGACAAGGCCGTCGGGACCTTCGTGGTGGGCAGGGATTTCGCCGGATCACCGATCAACCTGGCTCCACGGACCGTGCCGGTGGCCGTTCCGTACGGGTCCCCGGTGCAGCCTCCCCAAGGAGCACCCGGGCAGCCGCCGGGCTACGGCGGGCCACCCGCCGCGGGGACCTCACCGGGGTTCGGAGCCGGGCCGCCTCAGGCACCGGGTGGAGCCGGCGACCCCGAATGGGACGCGGCCAGGCAGGCCTACATCCAGTACGACCACACAGCCGGAGAGTGGAGGCAGTGGAACGAGGCTCTGCGGCAATGGGGCCCGATCGAAACCGGCTGATCGCCGACCGAGCCCGCAGGTCTAGCTGGTCGGCAGTAGGGTACCGGGGACAGGTCCGGACGATCAGCTCGAACAGGAGACAGGCATCATGAATGACGTGACGCCGGGTGACGCCACATCTGGCTGGAAGCCCGATCCGTTCGGTCGCTTCGAGATGCGCTACTGGAACGGCACGGCCTGGACCGAGGACGTCTCCAACGCCGGCCGGCAGACCAAGGACCCCGCGGGTGCGGAGCCGGGGGGCCTCGGGCAACCCCAGCCGGGGGGAGCGATCCCCTACCAACCGGGCGTGGGCATCCAGGGGCCGATCGGCGAGGGGTGGATCCCGGAGCTCAACCTGGCTGCTGCGGGCCCGTGGCTGCGCATCGGGGCGCGGGCGATCGATTTCCTCATCCTTGCCGTCATAGGCGGGATCATCATCGCCATCTTCGCCGCCTTCGCCTTCGACATCGACAGCGCCAACCCCTTCGCCTTCGGCGGCGGGTTCTTCGTCATGATCCTCGTCATCGGCCTGATCGGAGTCGCCTACGAGGTCGGCTTCGTCGCCGCCCGCGGCCAGACACCGGGCAAGATGGCGGTCGGCGCCAAGATCGTCAAGCTCACCGACGGGCAGATCCCCGACACCACCACCGCGTTCATGCGCTGGCTGCCCCAGGCAGTCAACTGGGTTCCCTTCATCGGAGGCCTGCTCGGGCTGGCTCTGCTGATCGCCAACCTGGTGCTGCTGTTCACCGACCCACGACGCCAGGACGTGTACGACAAAGCCGCCAAGACCGTCGTGATCATGGCGCGCTAGGAGGTGTGTGCCGAGAGAGCACACAGCGCTGACGCAGGGAGCGCGACATGAGCGACAGAGACGACGACAACTGGCCAACTGCCGAGCAGTATCCCTCCACCCCGCCGAGCGGTGCGGGCCCCATCGCAGGAGGCTGGTCCACCCCGCCGCCCCCCGGAGCCGGGCCACCCCCGCCGGGACAGCCTCCGGCACAAACGCCCCCGGGGCCCCCACCGGGGCAGATGCCACCCCCCGGGTACGGCCAAGCCGGCACCGGCCCGCCACCACCGCCGGCAAGCCAACCGGGGGCCTACTACCAGCCATACGGCTACGCGGCGGTCCCGAAGACCAACGGCCTGGCCGTGGCGTCACTGGTGTGCGGGATCCTCTTCTTCTGCGGCATCACCGCCATCGCGGCGGTGGTCATGGGCCACATCGCCCGCAGCCAGATCCGGGACTCGGGCGGCTACCAGACCGGCGACGGGATGGCCCTGGCCGGCCTCATCCTGGGCTACGTCGGGATAGCCCTCGCGGTGGTCTCGATCATCCTCAACATCGTCTACTGGGACTCCTCCTGGTACTACTACGACTGAACCGTCCCGGGCCGGGAGGCAAAGCGGTGCCTGCCGTCATCCACGGTCGAGCAGCGTCACCGACCTGAGGCGTCTCTCCAGGTGGTGCTCGAGGGCGTTGGTCGCCAACGCCTGGACCTCGTGGGTGGCGGGCGACTCGGGCTCGTTCAGCGCCGCACCCAGCTGTCCACCCAGGATCTGCCTCAACAGCCCCAGACCCTCCGCCGATACGGCCACGCCTTGCCGGTGCTCTCGACACAGGGTGCCTCCGGCATCGACATCGACTGCTTCCAGGCCGGTGGTTGCGCCGCACGCCATGCACTCGTCGACGATCATCCCGAACCCTTCCAGTGCCAGCAACTTCAAGAAGAACGAAGGCGTCACCAGCGGTGCGTTGTGCCCGGCCAGGGTACGCAGCGCACCGAGCAGCATCCGGTAGAGCTGCGGATTGATCTCGCCCTCCTGGGAGAGGTGATCTACCGCCTCGAGCATCGCCGCTGCGGCACCTATCCGTTCGAGGTCCCCGCGGATGGCCTTGAAGTGGTCGAGTGTCTCCGCCTGGGTGACGATGTCGAGCTCACGGCCCTCGTAGAGCTGAACCGCAACGTGGCTGGTCGGTTCGAGGCGCGCCCCGAACTTGCTCTTGGTCTTGCGTACGCCCTTGGCCACCGCCCGCACCTTCCCGTGCCCCTTGGTGACGAACACCACGATGCGATCGGCCTCCCCCAGCTTGTAGGTCCGCAGCACGATGCCTTGGTCGCGGTAGAGGCTCACGGCCGACTCACTCGGCTACCTGCACTCCGCCGAAGCGGCGCTCGCGCCGCTGATACTCACCGATCGCCGCAAAGAGGTGCTCACGCCGGAAATCAGGCCAGAGCACCTCGGTGAACAACAGCTCCGTGTAAGCGAGCTCCCACAGCAAGAAGTTCGAGATGCGGTACTCGCCCGAGGTCCGGATCATCAGCTCCGGGTCCGGCATCTTCGGGTCGTAGAGGTGCCTGGCGATGGTCCTCTCGCTGATCTTGTCGGGTCGGACACCCGCTTCTGCGATCGAGCGGACTGCATCGACGAGCTCAGCCCGCCCCCCGTAGTTGAAGGCCATCGTCAGGGTGAGGCCCCTGTTCTTCTCGGTGAGCTCGACCGTCTCGTCGATCCTCCTCAGGATCCGCTTCGGCACCCGCCAGTCCCGGCGGCCGATGAAGCGCATGCGTATGCCCTTCCCGTGCAGTTCCTGGCGTCTGGTCAGCAACAGCCGTTCGTTGAAGTTCATCAGGTAGCGGACTTCGTCTCTGGGTCGCTTCCAGTTCTCGGTGGAGAACGCATAGACGGTGAGCCAGTCGATTCCGGCGTCGACCGCCCCGTAGACGGTGTCGAGAAGGGCCTCCTCCCCCGCCGCATGACCCTCGGTGCGGGGTAAGCCGCGCCGCTGGGCCCAGCGACCGTTCCCATCCATGACTATGGCGACGTGGCGGGGCATGCGCTTGCGGTCCAGTTCCTCGAGGTCCACGTGGGCACGGTACCGCCTTCGTCACCGCGAGGCGCACCATGGGAGCCGCCTGGCTGAGTCGAGCCGGAGCCGTCAGGCACCTTCGAGCTCGACAGGGGTCGCTACCAGGTCGAGCACGCGATCGCGGCGGAACACGGTGAGCTGCAACCGCCTGCCGATGGTGTCTCCGGACAGCGCCCGTTGCAGCCCGCCCAAGTCCGAAATGGGGCTGCCACCGACCGCCAAGAGGATGTCCGCGGCACGCACCCCGGCCCGGTGTGCGGGTCCCTGGGCGACCACGCCGATTACCTCGAGCCCGTCACGAGCACCCGCCAAGGCGGCCGCCTTCGGCGGTAGCGGGCGGCCCCCGCCGCTCACCCCCAGGTAAGCGCGACGCACCCTGCCGCTTCGCTGCAGTTCATCGAGGAGGCCCTTCGTGTAGCGGTCGACCGGTATGGCCAACCCCAGTCCCTGGCCGATGGCCGGGCCGACGACCGCGGTGTTGATGCCGACGACGGTCCCAGCGCTGTCGACCAGTGCCCCGCCCGAGTTCCCGGGGTGCAGGGCCGCATCTGTCTGGATCACGTTCTCCACAGAGCGAGCGTGGCGACCGTCGGAGTGAGTCATGCTACGACCCAGCGCCGACACCACCCCGGCACTGACAGAACCGCTGAGGCCCAGCGGGCTGCCGATCGCGACGACGAGCTGGCCGACCCGGAGGCGGGAGGCGTCCCCGAGCCGCACGACCGGAAGCGGCGGCCCGATCGACACCAGCTCGTCGCCTTTGATCACCGCCAGGTCGGACAGACGATCGACGCCGACCACATCGAAGCTGCCCTCCCGCCCGTCGGGCAACCGCAGGCGACCCTTCCTCGCCCGGCCGACGACATGGGCGTTGGTGACGAGGTGTCCGTCTGCAGACATGACGACCGCTGATCCCCCGCCTTGCGAGCGGCCGTGGGTGACGTCGACGCTGGCGACGCTCGGAGCGGTCGCCTCGACGACTCCGGCGACGGTTCTCGAGTAGGCGTCGAGCAGTTCGTCCTCCGCGGTGCTGCCCGCCGGCGACGCTCCGACCTGTACGGTGGTCGGCGTTCTGCCTCTGGCGGATGTCGGCAACGACGACACGCGCGATGCGCTGCCCATGTCAGGCCGACCCCTCCGCTGCGGCCTCATCGAAGACCACTGTCACCCGTAGCTCGTCGGTCCCTCGAACCAGGTCCAAGGTGAGGGTAGCGCCGGTTTCGAGCGCGTCAAGGGCATCGTGAAGGTCGTCGATGCTGGTGATCTCGTTCCCGCCTGCGCCGACCACCAGGTCCCCTTCGCGCAGGCCGGCCCCGTCTGCTGGACTGCCGGGCTCGACGTGCCTGACCAGCAGCCCGTCCCGTTCGGGCAGCCCGACCGAACGTCGCAGCTTGCGGGCCACAGGACCTGGAGCCATGGCGACCCCCAGCCAGCGACGGCTGGGCGCCTCGCCGGTCGCGAGGGCATCGACCCGGTCCTTCAGCGCGGTGTCGGCCGGCTGAGCCAGGTAGAAGCCGTCTCCCAGCCGGTGGGTGTTCACCCCGACGAGGCAGCCTGTACTGTCGACCACCGGACTGCCGGACGAGCCGCGAGGTAACGGCGCGGTGTGCTCGACACTGCCGCTGATGCGTCGGCCGCGTGGTCCGCGGAACGCCTGGCCGGTACCGCTCACCGAGCCGGCCGTGACCCGCGGGGAGCCGTCGGGCTGCACGCCGACGGCGAACACCACGTCGCCGAGGCGCGGGGCTTCGTTGCCCCACCTCACCGTGGGGCGGTTGCCGGTTTCGACCACCAGGGCCGCCAGGTCGCCGTCGAAGTCGGCCCCGGCAACTGAGGCAGTTGCCTGCTCCCCGTCGGTGAAGGTCACATGGGTGGTGCGGCCCCGCAGGTTGTGGGCACAGGTGATGACCAGCCCGTCGCCGACGATCACGCCGGCGCCTCGCAGGTTGCGACCGACAGCGACCACGCTCGCCCCGACCCGCTCGGCCACCCCCCTTGTCGCTTCGGCCACTTCGTCCAGAGCTGTCATCGCTCCTCCCTGCCTGCTAGCTACTATAGAGTTGCTAGTCGCTAGTCTAGAGGGATATGTCCTGCATGCAAAACCGCCCGCAGCCGCCGCCATCGGACAGAATCCCCGCAATGGGTTCTCGCCACCCGCAAAGCACCGGCCGTTCCCGCAAAGGAGGGCGTCGGATGACACCGGCCAACCGCTCCCCCCTTCACGACGCACTCGAACGCGTCGGTGACCGCTGGTCCCTCGCCGTGGTTCGTGCCCTGCTCGACGGACCCCGTCGGTTCGGCGAGCTCGAGACCGCGGTCGAGGGGGTCTCGCCCACGATCCTCTCCCGCCGCCTCGGCCAGCTCGAGGCTGACGGGATAGTGGTCGCCCGGCCCTACTCGTCCCGCCCGGTGCGTCACCGCTACGAGCTGACCGATCTCGGCCTGGGTCTCGCGCCCGTCATCGACCTGCTGATCCAGTGGGGGGCCCGAACCGGTACCGCGAGCGTGTCGGCGGCCGCCGCAAGCGGGACCGACGACGGTGCCGCCCACGAATCCCCCGACGAGCTCTACTACGCCTGATCACACGAGCGGCGCGGCGCGCGGCTTTCGCCTGCCGTGAGAGCGGCCCCCCGGGGACCGCACGGTGCCGAACCGAGCGAATGGTTGTGGACACGGCGCTAGCCTGCCCGGATGGAGTCGGGCACCGAGACCGTCCTGGATGCTCTCGATGCGATCACCGCCGCGCTGCCCGGCGGCGGCGAACGTCGGGAAGGCCAGCGCACGATGGCCGGCGCGGTGGCCCGGGCCATCATCGATCGCCGGCACCTCCTCGTCCAAGCGGGTACAGGTACCGGCAAGTCGCTCGCCTACCTCGTGCCCGCGCTGGTGCATGGCCGTCGCACGATCGTGGCGACTGCCACCAAGGCCCTGCAGGATCAGCTGGCAGGGAAGGACCTGCCGTTCCTGCGGGAGCATCTCGGACGCCCGTTCTCCTTCGCGATCCTCAAGGGTCGCAGCAACTACGTCTGCCTCCAACGACTCGACGAGCTGGACGACGACACCCAGCTCGGTCTCGAAGGCCTTGCCACCAAGCCAACCGTGGAAGAGCTGGCCCTGATCGAGGAGTGGGCCGTCCTCACTCCCACCGGGGACCGGGCGGATTTGACCTTCGAGCCGTCACCGAGCGCCTGGGCGGCGGTCAGCGTCGGTCCCCGCGAGTGCCCTGGTGCATCGAAGTGCCCCCGGGGCGAGGAATGCTTCACCGAGGCGGCCCGAGACCGCGCCGCGGTCGCCGACGTCGTGATCGTCAACACCCACCTCTACGGACTCCACCTCGCCAGCGGTGGCGTGATCCTGCCCGAGCACGACGTCGTCGTCATCGACGAGGTCCATCAATTCGAGGACATCATCTCTGCGACCACCGGCGTGGATCTGTCCCCCAGCCGCCTGCGGGCCTTCCGCCGTTCGTACGGCGCTCTCATCGCCGATGAACAGCTCGCCGACGCCATCGAGACCTCGGCGGATGTGCTCACCGGCGAGCTGGCGCAGCACCTCGGGCGGCGCCTGCGATCGGGGCCTCCCGCCGGCGTCTCCGATGCCTTGGGCCGATGTCTGTCCCTCGCCGACCGCGCCATGGAGACCGTGCGAAAGATCGACGACGGTGGGCGCGCGAGCGTGGCGACCCGCAAGGCTCGCGCCATCACGGCGGCCACCGCGCTGATGGAAGATCTCGAGGTCGTGCTCCGGGCGCCGTCGGGTTACGTGACCTGGGTGGAGGGCAGCGACGCATCACCGCACCTGAGGGTCGCGCCGGTTGATGTCGGGGAGACACTCCGGACGCTGCTGTGGGACAGCCCGTCAGTGGAGGACTCGGCCAGCAGTGGCAACGTGGACGGGGCAGACCTGTCCGCAGCAGGGTTCGCAGAGCCGCCACCGCCCGACGGCGGCATCGCTGTGTGCGAACCCCCGCCGAATCGACCGACCGCCATCATGACCAGCGCCACGGTCGCCACCTCGCTGCCGGATCGGATCGGCCTCGCCGGCTTCGACCATGAGCGCCTCGACGTCGGCAGTCCCTTCGACTACGAGAACAACGCCCTCCTGTACTGCGCGGCGCATCTGCCCGATCCGCGCTCGGAGCGCTTCGCCGACGCCACCTACGAGGAGTTGGAGCGACTCATCGTCGCCGCCGACGGGCGGACACTCGCGCTGTTCACGAGCTGGAAGGCCATGACTGCCGCCGCCGACCACCTCGACCCCCGCTTGCCTTGGCGGGTGCTCCGCCAGGACGAGCTGCCGAAGCCGGCGTTGCTCGCGGCATTCGGTGGCGACGAGCACGCCTGCCTCTTCGCGACCATGAGCTTCTGGCAGGGCGTCGACATACCCGGCCCGGCCCTGTCGCTCGTCACGATCGACAAGCTCCCGTTTCCTCGTCCCGACGATCCGCTGCTCCAGGCTCGGCGTGAGCAAGCGGGAGCCGCGGCGTTCTCGACCGTCGACCTGCCTCGCGCCGCGACGCTCCTCGCTCAGGGGGCGGGACGGCTGATCCGTCGGGCCGACGACCGCGGAGTAGTGGCCGTGCTGGACTCGCGACTGGCCACCAACGCCCGTTACCGCTGGAAGATCGTCAACGCGCTCCCCCCGATGCGCCGCACGAAGGACCCCGAAGGGGCCCTGGAGTTCCTCCGCCGGTTGTGAGATCCCCGCAACGCCGTTCTCGGCGGCAACACCCCCGCCGGAGGAAGTGCCACAGTCCCCGGGAACCGCTCACTGGATGCCCATCGCGCCCAGGTTCTTGAGCAGGTCGCTCAGCACAGTCGGGTCGGTCTCGACGTTGACGATGGATGCCGTGCCCGATTCCAGGCAGCGATCGAGCGCCGGCTCGAGCTCGTCGGGCTCGCTGACATGCTCGCCGTGGCCACCGAACGCCTCGGCGAACAGATCGTAGCGACTGTCGGCCAGCTCGCTGGCGACGTGGCGCCCTGCGCCGAACCAGGCGTCCTGCTCGAAGCTGACGTCGCGCCAGCCGTAGTTGTTGGAGACGACGCAGATGACGGGCAGTCCGTGGCGCACCGCCGTGTCGAACTCCATGGCGCTGAGGCCGAATGCCCCGTCGCCCACGAACAGCACCGTACGCTCGTCGGGACGGGCCGCCTGCGCGGCGAGAGCGAACGGCACCCCGACACCGAGGGTCCCGAGCGCCGTCGTCGTGTTGAGCAGCCGGCCGGGACCTTCGGCGTACATGTAGGCGAGGCCCCACGCCAGTGCGTCGCCACCGTCGGCGACGAAGCTCACCCCGGGTCCCAGGCGGCTGCGGGCCCATTCGACTGTGGCTCTGGCGGCAGCTCCAGGATGGATCCGCGATCCGCGGTGCGCCTCTACCTGGTCGTCCCATGTGCTCTTGACCCAGGCGGTGAGATCGGTTGCCTCCCCGAGCCAGGCCTCCCGGTCCCGCGCCGAGCCCGACCACCCGTCGGCGAGCGCGTCCAGCACCCGTTTCACGTCACCGACCACCGCGTGGTCGGGACGCCGATTGCCACCGATCCCCTCCGGCCTGATGTCGACCTGGATGACCGTCTGGCCGTCATCGAACAGCGGTTGGCGACCCATGCTCACATTGGCGTTGAACTCGCTTCCCAGCACCAGCACCACATCGGCACCGAGAACGGCGCCGCCACCGTGCACCATGGTGCCGAGGCACAGCTCATGGCTGTCCGGGACGATCCCCCGGGCCGCTGAGGTGGTCGTCACCGGGATCCCGGCTACTTCGGCCAGGCGCAGCAGCGACTCGCCGGCTCCCGACCAGAACGCGCCGCCGCCGGCGAGGATCACGGGCTTGTCCGCTCCCTGCAGCAGGCCGAGGGCACGCTCGACGTCCTCGGGAGCACCTGCCGGCGTCGGCGGTACCGCGGGATGGCCGTGCAGCGGTGACCCCGCCGGGCCCTTTCCGGCGAGCACGTCCTGGGGCATCTCGAGGTAGACAGGTCCGGGACGACCGGCTCGCGCCTGATACAGCGCATCGGCGGCCAACTCCTCGACCCGGCCGGTTTCGAGGCACACCAACGATCGCTTGGCGACGACGGAAGCAATTGCCATCTGGTCTGCGTCCTGGACGGCCCCGCGCCCGGTCATCGCCAGCCCGGTGTGCCCCGCGCACAGCACCAGCGGGACGCTCCAGGACCCGGCGTCGACCAATCCGATCACCGCGTTCGCAAAGCCAGGGCCGGCGGTGACGGCCGCGAAGCCGACCTCGCCGGTCGCCAGGGCCCATCCCTCCGCCGCCAGCGCGGCGGCTCCCTCGTGGCGGTGGTCGATGACCCGGATGCCGGCATCGAGGCAGCCGTCGAGCAGAGGGAGGATGTGGCCGCCGCAGAGCGTGAAGATGGTGTCGACCCCATGGTCCTTCAGGGCACCGGCAAGCATGTGCCCACCCGTCCGGTAGCTCACGTCGGGCCCCTGCGCCCCACCCTCGTCGGCTCCACCGCCTGCAGGTAGGAAATCCGGCATGGTGCCCCCCTCTCCCTGACATCGATGTCAGCAATCTACCCAAGCAACGCTGCGCAGGCGCCAGCCGCAGCAGCAAGGTGTGCGTGAGCCGCATCGGCGAAGCCGGGCGCTGCTGAGTGCCAACGAAGCAACGCCGAAGAAACGCTGCGCAGGCGCCAGCCGCAGCAACAAGGTGTGCGTGAGCCGGACCGGCGAAGCCGGGCGCTGCTGAGTGCCAACGAAGCAACGCCGAAGAAACGCCAAGCAACGCTAACCTCCCTGCCCGTGCCACACCTGGGTGGGCTCGTGCTCGCGGCTCTCGGCGCGACCTGGTTGCCGGTGTTCGTGGGACCGCTGCTGATCGTCGCGTACCTGACGGGCTCTGTCATCGGGTGGATCGGACGCGCCGACGAGGACGGCGTACGGAGCTACTCGAATGCCCTGATCGCCTTCGAGGCTGCCCAGGCCCTGCTGATCGCGACCCTCACGTGGTGGCTCATCGAGTTCATCTCGCCCCCGACGTCGGCATCCGCGATCGGTTTCCTGTCCTCGCAGGTCCTCACCCAGTGGCAATCGGCGGCGCTGTGGGCCGGAGCCGCAGCCGTCACCGGCCAGTCCTACCCGCTGCTGGGGCGCTGGAGAGGCAACTCCGGCATTCCTGCAGCTGGGGCACTCGTCGCGGTCTACGCCCCCACGGTGCTCGTCGCGGCAGTGGCCGGGTTCGGGGCAGGCTATCTGGTCACCGCCTCCACCCGGCAATCCGTCGTGGGCGCCTTCGGCGGTGCGGTCGGGTTCGCCTGGATCGCCTGGTCCCTCGAGATCGAGAGCGGATGGGGCGTTCACAACGGGCCCGAGCTGGCGTTGTGGGTGACCGTCGTCGCCGCGGTCCTCTACTCGCGCTGGCGTCATCCGGCCACCCGACCGTGAACGACAGAGACCGACTGGCTCAGAGGCCGAGTCGTTCAAGGGCGCGCGGCCTGTGCTGCCAGTCCTTGTCGACCTTCACGTGCAGCTCCAGGTAGGCGCCGGGTTGAAGCTGGTCACGCACGGCCATGCCGACCCGCTTGAGCACGCTTGCCTTCCTGCCGATCACGATGGGCTTCTGCGACTCCCGCTCTACGAGGATCTCACAGCGGATGTAGGGCCAGTCCCATTCGGTCACCCGCGTTGCTATCGAGTGCGGCAGCTCTTCGCGCACGAGCGCGAGGAGCTGCTCACGTACCAGTTCGGCCACCCAGAAGGCCTCTGCCACGTCGGTGATCGTCTCCTCGGAGTACCAACGAGGCCCCTCCGGGAGGCGCTGTGCGAGGTGATCCACCAAGGCGTCAACGCCTTCGCCTGTCCTGGCCGACAGCGGGAAGTACTCCGCCAGCCCGAACTCGCCGGCGCGTTCGAGCTGGCCGAGGACCTCCGCCGGCGGAGCAAGGTCGATCTTGTTCACTGCCACAACCGCGTCGGCGGGCACCCGTCCGGCCAGGAAACGGTCGCCCCTGCCGATGGGAGCGGTGGCGTCTATCACCAGACATACGGCGTCCACGGCAGCGATGGACGAGGAGGCGGTCTCGTTCAGCCGCTCCCCCATCACGGTCTTCGGCTTGTGGATGCCGGGCGTGTCGACGAAGACGATCTGAGCTCCCGGGCGGTTGAGCACGCCGCGTATCTGGTAGCGCGTCGTCTGAGGCTTGTCCGAGACGATGGAGACCTTGCTACCCAGGATCTTGTTGAGAAGGGTCGACTTGCCCACGTTCGGTCGCCCGATGAGGGTGACGAAACCGGACCTCATCGGGCCTGCTGCTCGGCTTGCTCCTCGGCGGCACGGCCACCGGGTTGCGGTCGGATCCGAATTCGGTTGATCCGCCGGCCCTGGACACGATCGGCAACCAGCACGTGACCGTTCACCTGGGCACTTTCGCCCTCGTCAGGCACGTGGCCCAACACGTTGAAGACCAGCCCACCGACTGAGTCCCAGTCGCCCTCGGGCAGATCGACGTCGAGCACGTCGTTGATCTCGCCGATGGACATGCGGGCGTTCACCAGGACCTCCCCGGTTGGCAAGGGTTGCACCATCGGCTCCTCGACGTCGAACTCGTCGACGATCTCACCCACCAGCTCCTCGATCAGGTCCTCGAGCGTGACCAGTCCGGCTGTTCCCCCATACTCGTCGATCACGATGGCGATGTGATACTGCTCCTTCTGCATCTCCCTGAGCAGCTCTGAGACCCGTTTGGTCTCGGGCACGAAGTGTGCGTCGCGCAAAAGCCCCGAAACCTCGCCGTCACGGTCGCCGTCACGCTCGGCACGCATGAGGTCCTTGGTGTAGACGATCCCGACGATGTCGTCGATGCTCTCGCCGAAAGCCGGTAGGCGGCTGAACCCGTTGAGCAGGACGACCTCCATCACGTCCTCGACCCGGAGGTTCCGGGGAACCGCGACCATGTCGGTGCGTGGCACCATCACCTCGCGAGCGACGGTGTCGCCGAACTCGATGATCGACTCGATGAGCTCCTGCTCCTCCTCCTCGATCACCTCGGCGTCCACCGCCAAACCGGCCATCGCGATGAACTCCTCTTCGGTGACGACCGGGCCCTCCCGGCGGCCCTGGCCGGGAAGCAGGAGGTTGGCCAGGCCGATGAGCCCCCTGGTGACCCACCGCAGGGGCGGGAAGGAGACCAGGCCGTGCACGAGCGGAGCGATACCCGTCGCCGCCCGGTCCGGGTCCTGGAGCGCCCAGGTCTTGGGGATGGCGACCGCCAAGACGAAGATCACCACCAGCTCCACGAACAAGGCGATGAGGACACCGGAGCTCCCCCAGTGCCGCTGCACCAGCAGAGCGACCAGTGTGGCGGCCCCGAGGTAGCACAGAAGCTGCAGCAACAGGACGGGGTTGAGGGCTCGAGGTCGGTCCTCGAGCAGCCGACTGACTGCAGCGGCGCCCCGGCGTCCTTCCTCGGCCCAGGCGGCGGCCCTAGCCCGGGCCAGGTGGGTGAGGCTCGTCTCGGCGACGGCCAGCACTGCAGCCGCGATCACCAGGACCGCGATCACGACGGCGGCGACGACCTCCATGCCCGTCACCGCCGACCTCCGACGTACGCTGGACAGGCTGCGGGGAACCGCCCGTGGAGAGCGGCTGGGTCCCGGCGGGCCACAACCGCCGGACCTTCCTCAGGGGGTGATGGAGGCTCGTCGTTCACGATTGATGGAACCTGGCCAGCAGCTGGCGCTCCCGGCTCTTCATCACTGCGGCTTCTGCCGGATCGGCATGGTCCATTCCCAGGATGTGGAGGACGCCGTGGACGGTGAGCAACGCCAGCTCGTCGTCGAGGTCCCCGGAGTGTCTGGATGCGTTCTGGCCGGCCACGCTCGGACAGATCACCACATCCCCCAGCATACGGGGTACGTCCAGCCCGGCGAAGGCCTCGTCATCTGAGTCGACGTCGAGCGGGAAGGCGAGCACGTCAGTCGGACCTGACTCCCCCCTGAAACGTGTGTTCATCTCTGCGATGCGGTCCTCGGACACGAAGGTGAGGTTGAGCTCCGCGGGGCCCTCCACACCCTCGGACACCAGCGCCTGCCGTGCCAGCTCGGCCCACCTTCCGAGCTGCAAGGGCGCTGTCACGCCCTGGCTGCCTGCTATCACCCTGACCGACCCGGAGCTCACGGCTCTTCGTCGGTGCCGGCTGCGTCGGCCCGCCCGTAGGCGTCGACGATCTCCTGGACGATGCGATGCCTCACGACGTCGCGACTGGTCAGGTGAACGAACTCGAGCCCGTCGATCCCCCGCAGCATCGGCTCCAGCCGAGCCAGGCCGCTGCGGCCCCCCGGCACGTCCACCTGGGTCGCATCCCCGGTCACCACGACCCTCGAGCCGAAACCGATCCGCGTCAGGAACATCTTCATCTGCTCCGGCGTGGTGTTCTGAGCCTCGTCGAGGATGATGAAGCTGTCGTTCAAGGTTCGACCCCTCATGTAGGCGAGAGGTGCCACCTCGACGGTGCCACGATCGAGAACCCGCTGCGCCGCCTCCGGTCCCAACATGTCGTAGAGAGCGTCATAGAGCGGTCGTAGGTAGGGGTCGACCTTGGCGAGCATGTCGCCGGGCAGGAAGCCGAGGCGCTCACCTGCCTCCACGGCGGGCCGGGTCAAGATGATGCGCTCGATGTCTCCGGCGCGCAGGGCCTGCACGGCCATCGCAACCGCCAACCAGCTCTTGCCCGTGCCCGCTGGTCCGATCACGAAGGTGATGACGTTGCGACGGATCGCCTCCACGTAGCGCTTCTGCCCGCTGGTCTTGGGGCGGACCGGTCGACCGTGCGCGGAACGGAGAACCTCCTGGGCGAGAACCTCGGTCGGCGATTCGTCCGACTTGACCATCTCGACGGTTCGACGGATCGTCGGCTCGTCCAGCTCGTGACCCCGCTCCAGCAGGGCGATGAGCTCGTCGATCAGGCCGGCGAGCATCTCGCCCTGCTCGCCTTCGATGGTTATCTCGTTGCCACGTACGTGGATCGTGGCGGTGGGGAAGGCCGCCTCCACGATGCGGAGCAGTTCGTCGCGAGGCCCGAGCAAGGCCGTCATCAGGTGGTTGCCCGGCACGTGAATGGTCTGAGACGTATCGGTTTGTTCCATTCGCGGGGGCAAGTCTAGAACGTCGGACCTCTGACCGCGCCGGCGATCGCTGCCCCTCCGCTGCACCGCTCGTGCCACGGATTGACCGGTTCTGCTGGCGGGCGAACCCGCCAGACCACTAGATTCATCGCCGTGCCCGACTCAGCTGGGGAGCGGTGGTGGCACCGCGAGCGGGTGGGACCCCGGGTTCCACTGGAGGTGTGCCAGGAGGCAAGCGGCTTCCTGACGCCTCGCGTCGACCCCACCGCATCTCTCACCAGGCTGATGTCGGAGGCGCGAGTCACCGAGGCAGGCCGCTCCCGCGCTCGCCGGCACTGGCTGGGCCAACAGGCTCTGGAGGAGACGACCCTCCTCTCGACGCTGGTCGACTTGGCCGAAGCAGGGACCAACGTCGTGGTTCACACCGCCGGTGGGCGACGTCGCGCCGGTTTGGTGGTGGCGGTGGGAACGGACTTCGTGGCGCTGCGCAACGGCGGGAACTGCCTTTCGTGCGTGTCGTTCAGCGGCATCGGCGCGGTGAGGACGAAGGAGCCGGGCTCGCGCGCCCACATCGAACGGAGCGCTCAGCTCGGGACCGACCTGCGGACGGCGCTGGCGGATTTCGCTGCCGACTCGCTGGAGGCGATCATCTGGCTCTCGGCCAACGCCGAGCCCATCCGGGGGCAGCTGCGGGCAGTCGGCACAGACCTGGTGATGGTCGACACGCAACTAGGGCGCGAGCACTGCTACGTGCGGGTCGCCTCGGTGGAGGAGGTGTCGGTCGTGGTATCGGGATAGAGGTGCTCGAGCGAGCCCGGTTCGATACGGCAGCTCTCGATGAAGGCGTCGACGTCGGCTGCTTTGAGCCGGATCACTCGGCCGAAGCGGTAGGCGGGCAGCTTCCCCTCGTCGATGAAGCGGTAGAGGGTTCGGGGGGTTATCCCCAGCCGGGCGGCGCTCTCGGCGGTGTTGAGCCAGTCGATGTCGCCGGCGGATGGGGTCTCGTCGGATACCTGGGGCTGCGAAGCCATGGCCTCAGCCTACCGCGAGGTGCCGACAACGGGCCGTCTTTGCCTGAGACCAGTTGGCATTGATGGATAGCAATTCGCATGCAATAAGACTGATTGACAAAGATCGAACTGGCTTCATACAGTAAGCGGCGGAACGCCACGCCGCCGACCGAATCCCCTGGGTGGGCGATTCCGGCGGGGGCCAGGTGGGAAGGAAGTGATGATGGTGGATCGGCGGCGCTCATGTCGGTGCCGGTGAGCACGGCAGCCGGGCCCGGGGCCGAGGCTTCGGCCGGCTCGACCGCAGACAACGGCTCCAAGCGGGCAATACGGCGACGGCGATCGCTGCCGAACGGTAGGGCGGTGGTCGGGGGCCTTCTCATCGCCCTGGCCGCGGTCGGCGTGTACATCTCCTACGCGTCTGCGGGCACCGAGGCGACCTCGGAACTGCTCGTCGCAGCACACGAGCTCTCGCCCGGCGACAGCATCAGCGCCGCCGACGTCGAGCGTGTGACCGTGGGCGACATCAGCGAGCTCGCGGGCGCGTACTTCTCGACACCCGACGAGCTGGAAGGCGCGGTGGTCCTCGGGCCGGTGGCGCCGGGCGAGCTGATCCAACGCGGCGCGGTGCGACTCCCCTCGGAGGCCGAGCTTGCCGCCGGCACCCAAGGCAGGCGGTTCTCCCTCCAGCTCCCGGCCGAGCGGGCACTCAACGGCGACCTGGCCCCGGGAGAGCTGGTGGATGTGGTGGTCACCTCCGGGGGCCCCGACTCGACCGAGGTCGTGGTCAGGAGTGCTCTGGTGGTCGAGGTGGGCGACAGCGACGACGCCTCGCTCCCCACCGAGTCGACGGTTCGCCTGACGCTGCTCATGGACGACGAGAGCGACGTCCTGGCGACCATCGATGCTGTCACCAACGCCGAGGTGACGCTGGTTGCCACCCCGGTGATCGACGACGAGAACGACCTGGACCCGGCCGATGGCGACTGACCGCTACGTCGTCCTGGGCCTCGGCAACGCCCGATCGCAATGGTTCACCGACCTCGCCCGCTGGGCCACCAGCGCAGTCGTACCAGTCGACTTCATGAAGTGCATGAGTGCCGACGAGGCGCGGGCGCGCTTGGCGTCGGGGCGCAGCTTCTCCGCTCTGATCGGCGACGGCGCGGCGCACGGCTTCGATCGCGACCTCATTGCCGAAGCCCGAGCCGCCAACTGCGCCGTCTTCGCAATCGAGGATCCCCGCGTGGAGCGCGACTGGGTGTCGTTGGGATGCGCGGCCGCCCTCCCCCGACATCTCGATCGCTCGACGCTCCTGGCAGCGCTCGCCGATCACTCGACTCCCGTCATCAGGGCCGACGCCAGCTCGATCAGCCCCGAGGCCGGCACACCGAAAGGGTGGCGGGGGCATCTGATAGTCGTGACGGGGAGATCCGGCGCGGGCACCAGCTCGGTCGCCATGGCGCTCGCACAGGGACTGGCCTCCGATCCGCGCAACAGCGGGCTGGTCGCGCTGGCCGATCTCGCCCTGAACGCCGACCAGTCCATGTACCACGACGCCACCGAACGCATCCCCGGGTTGCAAGAGCTCGTCGAGGCACACCGCGTAGGGCGGCCGACGATCGACGAGACCCGGTCCTTGCTGTTCACCGTGGAAGGCCGCGGGTACGACCTTCTCCTGGGGCTCAGGCGTCACCGCGACTGGACCGCGCTGCGACCGCGCTCCCTCGAGGCTGCAATCGACGGGCTGCGGCGCTGCTACCGGTACCTGGTGTGTGACGTCGAACCCGACCTCGAGGGCCAGGACGAGACGGGTTCGATCGACGTCGAGGAACGAAACGCCGTCTCACGGCTGGCAGTTGACGCCGCTGCTGCCGTGCTCGCCGTGGGTGCCCCCGGTATGAAGGGGTTGCGCGATCTCGTCGGTGTCATCCTCGATGTGTCGGACAGGACCGCAGGCCACCAGAGCATCCTGCCCGTGATCAACCGGGCACCACGCAGCCCTCGGGCACGGGCCGAGCTGTCGGCGACGCTGCACGACCTCATCGACAGGAGCCCGTCGCCTCCGGTCGGCGTGTTGAACCCACTGTTCCTCGCCGATCGCCGGGGGCTCGAGCACGCTCACCGGGATGTGGCCGTCCTGCCGGCCGCGCTTGTCAGCCCCCTGGCCCCGGCCGTGCTGTCGGTCATCGACGAGGCGGCGCCGGCTGCCCTCGAACCGAGCGGACCGCGGGTGGTCGTGCCCGGGTCGGTCGGCGCGCTGAGCGACGAGATAGCCGCCTCATGAGTGAGATCTCCCCGCTCGCCGAGATAGAGAAGTCCGTTCAAAGGCGCGCCAAGGAGGTGGCCCTCGACCTGAGCGCGGGCTCAGGTCACGAGGAGCTCCGCACCATCATCGCCGAGGAGGTTGCCGGCTGGTCTGTTGACTTCAAGCAGGGCCTGCGGCCCTTCGACCTGGCTGATCCCGAGACGGTCTGCGAGCGGGCCTACCGCAACCTCGCCGGATATGGGCCGCTCACCCCCTTGCTGGATGACGACGACGTGTGGGAGATCATGATCAACGGCCCCGACGCGGTCTTCGTGAAGAGGCACTCGGGGAGCTCGGGGTACCACCACGAGATCTTCCACGACGACGACCACGTCGTGAGGACGCTCACCAAGATCCTCGACGACTCCTCGCGATCTCATCGCAAGCTGGACCCCACCGCTGGCCTTCAAGACGCCCAACTCGACAACGGCGCGCGACTGCACATCGTCCACGGCGACGTGAGCCGCGGCGGACACCTCATCGTCAACATCCGCAAGTTCACCGGCGTCGCCTTCACCCGGCTGGAGCAACTCGTCGAGCGAGGGATGATGACGGCACAGGTGGCCCGGTTCCTCCAAGCGTGTGTGATGGCCCGCGCAACGGTCGTGTTCGCCGGCGCTCCCGGCAGCGGGAAGACAACCCTGCTGTCGTGCTGCGCAGCCGAGCTCGACCCGTCCCTGCGTGTGGTCGTGGCCGAGGAGGTGTTCGAAGCCGACGTACCGCTGCCCAACGTGGCGAGCATGCAGACCAGACCGCAGCGAGCCGACCGTGAGGCCGTCGACCTGCGGCGCCTGGTGGCGGGCTTCCTCCGGATGGCACCCGACATCGCGATCGTGGGCGAAGTCAGGGATCGCGAGGCCCTGCCCCTCCTGCTGACGCTGTCATCCGGTGTGAAGGGGTTCACCACCATCCACGCCGGATCGGCACGACAAGCCCTCACGCGCCTTCGCTTCGTCAGCCAGCTGGCCGAGCACGCCAAGGAGCTCCCGGTTTCCGCCCTCAACGCTCTCGTGAGCGAGGCAGTCGACCTGGTCGTGCACACCGAGCGGGATGTCGACGGACCGCGCGTGACCGCGGTGGCCGCCGTCGAGGACCTCGCAGGCGGGCCCGCCGCCACGCAGTTCACGCTCACCGACGTGTTCACGCGGCCGCGACGGGGGCACCCGCTTGGGTGGACCGGAACCATGCCGGTACGCCTGGCCCACCTGTTCGAGGATGCGGCGATCGACATTCGCGAGCTGCTGGGAGAAGAGGAGGGGAACCGCTGATGACCCCCTTGTTGCTGTCCCTGGCAGCGGCGTACGGCGTCTACCTCCTCTACACGAACGTGGCCTTCGGCTGGAGGGGACTGGGCCCCGGTCCGCGCATCGGACGCACCCGCGCAGGCCAGAGCAGGGCACGAGAGTGGTTGGTGCAGGCAGGCCTTGCCGAGGTCGAGTCGGCTGAGTTCATCTCGGTCGTCGCGGTGCTCGCTGTGCTGGGAGGGCTGGTCGGCTTCGCCGTCTTCGGTGGCCTGCTGCCGGCACTGGTCCTGGCCGGCTTTGCAGCCAGCTTCCCGATCGCCGCCTATCGTCACCGACGTCAGGTGCGCATGGCCAAGGCCCAGGAGGCATGGCCACGGATGATCGAGGAGATCCGCCTGCTGACGGGTTCACTGGGTCGCTCGATCCCCCAAGCCCTGTTCGAGGTCGGTGCTCGGGGGCCCGAGGATCTTCGCCCCGCTTTCGCCGCGGCTCATCGGGAGTGGCTGATCTCCACCGACTTCGCGGCGACGCTCAAGGTCCTCAAGGAACAGCTCGGCGACCCGACCGCAGATGCAACCTGTGAGACGCTGCTCGTCGCCCACGAGGTCGGCGGCAGCGACCTCGGGCCCCGCCTGACAGCACTGGCCGAGGATCGCTTGCAGGACACGCAGGGCCGCAAGGATGCTCGTTCCAAACAGGCCGGTGTCCGGTTCGCCCGCCGCTTCGTGCTCATCGTTCCGATGGGCATGGCAGTCGCCGGCATGTCGGTGGGCGAAGGACGTGCTGCCTACCAGACAGGTGTGGGGCAGATCGCGGTCGCGCTGAGCGTCCTCATGGTTGTGGCCTGTTGGCTGTGGTCGGGACGGATCATGAGGATCCCCGAAGAGGAACGGGTCTTCGAGGAATGATGAGGCTCGTCCTGCCGTCGGCGGTAGTGCTCTGGATCGGTTGCACGCTCGTGTTGTCCGAGCTGCGTTGGTTCAGCCGGCGCCCACTGATCGAACGTCTCCGGGCCCACACCCCATCGCGGGGCTCGACATCGCCATCCTCGGGACTTCTCTCGGTGGAGTCGTTCCGCGATGTGGTCGGCCCGCTGTCCTCGGCCGTGGGAGGGCGTCTGTCCCGGATGTTCGGGGTGAGCGAGGAGCTCGGTGTGCGCCTCGCCCGGATCCACTCACCGCTGGACTCCGTGGGGTTCCGTGTGCGCCAGTTCGGCTGGGTCCTGGCCGCGCTCGCCGCCGGGACACTCGCAGCCACGTTGCTCTCGACGCCGGCTGCGGTGACCGCACTGCTGGTTCTCGGCGCGCCGATCCTCGCCTTCCTCGTCTTGGAGCAACAGGTCGCCGCTGCCAGCGCCAGACGACAACAGCGCATCACCCTCGAACTGCCGATTGTCGCAGAGCAGCTCGGCATGCTCCTCTCAGCGGGCTACTCGCTCGGTTCGGCACTCAGCCGGATCTCCGAACGCGGCCAGGGAGCCTGCGCCGAGGATCTGGCGCAGGTCAAAGGCCGTACCCGACAGGGCCTCTCAGAGGTCGATGCCCTGCGCGAGTGGGCACGCCTGACCCGTGTCGATGCGCTCGACCGCCTCGTCGGAGTCCTCGCCCTGAACCAGGAGGCCGGCGATCTCGGTCGCCTCATCGCCGAGGAGGCGCGCTCGATCCGGCGAGACGTCCAGCGCCAGTTGATCGAGACGATCGAACGACGAGGCCAGCAGGTCTGGATCCCGGTGACCGTCGCGACCCTCCTGCCCGGTGTGATCTTCATGGCGATTCCGTTCATCCAGGCCATGCAGATGTTCTCGGGCTCCTGACCCTCGACAACCAGAAGGGAACAACCATGCAACCACGCTCGGACCAAGCAGCGATCTCCGCGCGAACCGACCAACGGGGCGAAGGCGTCATCTCCACCGCCATCGCCGTGCTGATCATGGCGTTCCTGGGGGTGGCGATGTGGATCGGCTTCCAGGCCATCTGGGACACAGCCGAACAGGAGACGATCGAGAACGTCAACGAGATCGGCAACGACTCGACCCCCTGACATCGCATGCCACGATTACGTGCGCACTTGCGACGGCGTTCCTGTGGTTGCGGCACCCGAGGCCTCGAAGGGCGCCGCCAGGACGACCGCGGCACCGGCATGATCGGCACCGCCTTCGGCGTGATGGTCTTCCTGTCGTTGGTGTTCTTCGCAGTACACATCCTGGTCAACCTCTGGACCATCTCCGCGGTCACCGGCGTCGCCCACGATGCGGCTCGCGACGTCGCCGGGAGCGGCATCGACCTTGCAGACCCGGTTGCTTTCGACCAGGAGACATCGGCCGCCACCGCCAGAGCGGTCGAGCTCCTCGGAGGACTCGATGTGCAGTTCGACTGGACTGCTGACGTCGCCGAAGGCGAGGTCGAGCTGAGAGTGACCGCCGACAGCGTCCGGCTCCTACCCCGCATTGCAGGCTCGAACCTCGGGTTCGACGGCATCGACCGCCGGATGGTGGTGCGCATGGAGCAGGGCCGGTGATCTCGCTCTCCCGTCGCGCCATCGTCGACGACCCCGAGGCCGGCCAGGTCGGCGGTATCGAGGTTCTGCCGTTCGGCATCCTCATCTTCGTGGTGGGAGCGCTCTTCCTCATGAACGCGTGGATGGTCATCGACACCAAACTGGCTGCCGACACCGCCGCGCGGGAGTTCGTGCGCACCTACGTGGAGCAGGACGACCCCGACAGCGCATGGTTCCTGGCACAGACTGCAGCCGCAGAGGCCCTCTCGAGTTACGGGAAGGACCCGGCGCGCATGGAGCTGGCGCCCTCAACCCCCCACGGGATGCCACCGTTCGCACCGTGCCGGCGCATCGAGATGACGGTCCGCTACACCGTCCCGGCCATCGACCTCCCGTTCGTCTCGGGCCTGGGATCGCACACAGTCGAAGCGACGCACGTGGGCTTCGTGGACCCCTACCGAGGCGGAGTTCAGCGGGACCCGACGGGTTCGACAGGCACGTTCTGTGATGGATGAAACAGGGGCTCCGGGCCGCCGCGTCGAAGGTGCCGCCGGACAGCGCGGCTCGGTTCTCATGCTCATGCCGGCCGCCATCCTGATCGTCATCGTGTTGGGAGCGATCGCGGTGGACCTGTCACTCGTCCATCTAGCCGAACGGCAACTGCAGAGCGCGGTGGACGACGCTGCCAACGACGCCACCGCCGCCCTCCGCGAGGATGCCTTCCGGGCAGGCGAGGGCTACTCGATCGATCCCGGCCGGGCCACGGAGCTGGTGCGCCAGTCACTCGCCACAGGCGATCTACCCGGCGCGCTCGTGGGCCCGACCCGAGTTCGCGTGACCGGCGATCGGATCGAGGTCAGCGCCACGGTCGAGGTCGACTACCTCTTCGCCGACGTCGTCCCCGGCCACCCCGGCTCGACCACGGTGACCGTCGACGTACGCGCTTACGTCACCCCCTGAAAGGAAGGTCAGCCAGTTTGCTGCTGTTTGCATCATTTTGCTATGGTCTAGATCTATGTCAGTCACTACGATTCCGCTGACCACCTCGGTCACGGAGCGAGACGGCCGGGTGGTGGTGGTCAAGTCGGGCAGCGGGCTGGCGGCACAGGTCAGGCTCTCCCGTGAAGCCCAGTGGCTGAAGGAGATCTCCCACCCCGGGGTCGTCGAGTTGATCGCCGAGCACGACGGCGGTGAGACAGCCGAGCTGATCATCGCCTACCGCGGTGCTCAGACACTGGCCACCGCCGAACCACCACTGGAGCAGCTCGCGCGACTGCTGGCGTCGCTCTGCTCGGTCGTTTCCGACCTCCATGACCTGGGCGTGGCCCACAACCGCATCGAGGCAGATCACGCGGTTGTCACAGACGCCGGTCACGTGTGTCTCTGCTCGTTCGGGTCGGCATGCTCGGTGACAGGTCCACTGGCCGTCAGTCCCGAGGCAGCCGAGGACGTCAGGCAACTCGGTGAGCTCATGGTCGAGCTCGTGGCGAGGCATCCCGAGCCGGCGGCGATCCCGTCCGGATCCCGCTGGTCACTGGCACGTCGCAGCAACCAGGACGCCCTACGCGGCTGCTTGTTGAACATCGCCGACCGCGCGCGGGCCGACGACGCAGCAAGGCGCCCCACCGCTCGCCAGCTCGCCGCGTCCGTGAGCGACGCCGCCCCGACAAACGGGGACCGGCCCTCGGAGCAGCCAGCGCGATCCGGCCGGCTCGACGAGCCGTACACACCTGGGAGGAAGCGACCGGCCCGTCGCCGAACAGCCCGAGGTGTGGCGTTGAGCGTCGTGGCCATCACGATCGCGGTCATCCTGGGGGCCACGCTGGTTCTGAAGGGCCTGTCCTCACTCGGTGGAGCCGACACCTACCCGAGCGGTACCTCTTCGACGGACCAGCCAGCTGATGGGGACGCTGATGGAGACGGGAGCGCACCACCTGACAGCGCGACCGACGACGAACCCGGCTCGGCGGCTGCGTCGCTCCCACCACAACCGACACCGACCATCGCCTGTGCCGCGATCACCGCTGGCGCTGCGGCCGATGTCGATGGCGACGGCTGCGAGGAAGGAATAGTCATCGACGCCGGGGTTGTGCAGGTGGAGGAAAAGCGCTACCAGATCGGCGAAGCAGGTGATGCGGTAACCGTCATCGACTGGGACTGCGACGGGGAGGCGACGCCGGCTGTCCTGCGCCCCGGCACCGGCGAGGTGTTCGTGTTCGATCATTGGGCCACCGCCGACGAAGAGGTGGAGGCAACCCTGATCGGTGAGGCACCCGGGGCCGTGACTTTGGATGTCGAGGTGGAAGGCGACTGCCCGGTCCTCGTGCCGCGCGACAACCAGGGCGCTCCCATCCCGCTGGGCAACGCACGCTGAGCTCTTGTGGAGGTTCTGACAGAGGTGGAGGTCAACCGCAGAGCTGTCCTGAGGATTGCCGGCTGGATGCTCTTCCTGCTCGCGAGCCTGGGCTTCCTCGTCCTGGCCGGGGGCGAGCAGTTGGCCGCTCCCCCGCTTCGCTCACCAGGCGACTGGGGAACGTGGCTGGCTGAGCGCGACCCGGCCACCGTGGCGGTAGCGCTGTTGAGGGTGGGTGGAATCGTCTTTGGCATCTACCTCCTCACCATCACTGCCCTCGCGGTGCTGGCGTCTGCTCTGCGGTCGCGACGTCTGACCAAGGCTTCCTCCCGACTCGCTGCGCCCTGGCTGCGGCACACGCTCGGCGGTCTGCTCGGCGCGGGCCTGGTGGTGGCGGGTCTTCCCCAACAGCACTCGGTTCCGGCCGGTCCCGAGCCGGTGGCGACCGGGAACGCCTCGACAGAGGTCGCCGCACCCGACCAGCGCGGCCCGACGGCAGGGTTGTCGGTGACCCCCGTCGTCGCAGCGCCCGCTACGCAACCGTCGGATGACAACGCCAACGGAACGGGGTCGCCGCCGAGCCCGGACCCGGGGGTCGTGATGTCGCTGCTGGCTGACGACTCAACGCCAGAGGCTCCGCCGGTGACGGCGGTCTCCCCACCGACGATGAGCCTCGCCGATGACGCTGATACGCCCGGCACCGGCCCGGTGCAAGGCTCTGTCCCCGGGCAGGAACAGCAGGTCTCATCCGCCACAGCACCCCCCGAGCAGGCGACGACCGGCCCCGGGGCACAGCCCGAACCCGCCATCACGCAGGCGCCTCCGGACGTCTCGGCCGAGGTGCCCGACACCTGGGTGATCGAGCCCGGCGAGCACCTGTGGCGCGTGGCGGAGTCGGTAGTCACCGACGAGTTGGGTCGGCCCCCGACCGAAGCCGAGATCGCCGCCTACTGGACAGTGCTCATCGAGAGCAATCGGGCGATGCTGGTCGACCCCTCGAACCCCGATCTCGTCTTCGCCGGACAGGTCCTGACCCTGCCACCGGTCGAGGCCTGAGCCCTGGCTGAGCCCCGATGTTCCCGGAGGACACCTGGTCCTCCGTCCGCCCCGACTTTTCACGGCTTCCCCCGTTGAAATCCGCCGGCGTTTCCACTATGCAGGTAGTGGTAATCAAGGAGGATGCCAGTGGCAGAAAGACTCGCCCCCACATATCTCGACGGGCTGGCACGCGTTTCCCTGCTGACCGCCGCCGAGGAACGCGACCTGGCCCAACGGATCGAGAAGGGTGCCCGAGCACGTCATGCCCTGGAGGAAGGAGCCGACGAGAGCGGGCTGGAGGTACTCGTGGCCGACGCCGAGCGAGCGAGAACGAGGTTCCTCACCGCCAACTTGCGGCTGGTCATCAGCATCGCCAATCGCATCGCCCGCCCACCGACGATGGATTTCGCCGACCTGGTGCAGGAGGGCAACATCGGACTGGACCACGCCATCGACAAGTTCGACTGGCGCAGGGGTTACAAGTTCTCGACCTACGCGACCTGGTGGATCCGCCAGTCGATCTCCCGTGCGATCGATCAGCAGGCGTCGCTCATCCGCCCACCCTCGGACCGGGCAGCGAGGATCAGAGCCCACCTGAAGGCCGCCGGTGGCGACCCGGCCAGGCTCGACCCTCGCGACGCAGCCCTGCACCGCCTCATGCGGGTGGATTACCTCGACCGTCCCCGCGACAGTTCCGAGGCCGGGCAGCCCGAACCGGTGCCGGACGCGGGCCCCGATCCTGCCGAGACCGCCTCGGACCGCCATCTCGCCGGCCAGCTTCGCGCTCTCGTAGACGGATTACCGGATAGGGACCGTCGCGCCATCATCGCCCGCTTCGGACTCGACGGCAGGGAACCCATGACCTATGCGGGTGTCGCCGGCGAGATCGGCATGACGACGGAGGCGACCCGGCAACTCGTCATGCGGACCCTCAAACACCTGCGTGACGAACACGGCCACGAACTGACCGCCGCCGCTTGAGCCGGTCCTGACCCGCAGCACGCGCTCGGTCAGGGCTCGGTCAGGAGCGGAGGGCGAGTCCGAGGTCGTCGAGACGGCTGCCCGCCGAGTCGACGCCCACGCCGAGAATGCACGCAATCGCGCGCAGATCGTCGCGGCGGATCGTGAGCATCCGCCCGTTGAAGTCCTGGCGCTGCACCTGGATCATCGTCAGGTAACGACTGAGCATGTCGGCTTCGGGGCCAGACAGGTTCTCCAGCCTGGTCAGGTCGATCTTGATGGCCACGGTCGCCTCCGTGCGACCGCCACCGTCGGTCAGATCGATGCTCTCGCCGCCGACCGGCCCATCCTCGGGAGGAAGCAACTGGTCGACCGGCACGTTGTAGAGCCTCGCCAAGCGCTGGAGTCGGGGCACCGAGATGGCCCTTTCCCCCCGCTCGTATGCACCGAGCACCGACGCCTTGAACTCCTGCTCCGAGATTGCCTCGACTTCTTGCAACGACAGTCGCTTCTGACGCCGGATAGCACGCAGGCGTTCACCCACGCGCTTCCCGTATTCGGAGTGCGACACGATGTCGTCAGTCTCGGTCTCGCCCGTCATCTACTGGTCCCTCTCCCTCACGTTCGAGCGCCATCGCCGACGCTCGAACATCCGGCTGCCTCACCGAGGATAAACGCGTCGCCGTGTTCGTTCAACGACGCTCGGTGGTCACGCCACTCTACATCTCACGCACTGTGAGGCGAGAGCGCCCCAGATCCGCCACCCGTTATCTCGGGCGGCAACACCTTAGTGACTCCGGTCACGACATGTACAGAAAGCCCCCCGGTCAATTACGACCCCCTACCGGCCCCGGGGCGGCGGATCGTGGCGGTGACAGCAGCTGGGCGCGTAGCCCGACCAGCAACGCTCCCGCCACCACCGCCGCTGTCTCCGTGCGCATCACCTCGGTGCCGAGACGCACCGTCGGCCGCCCTTTGCGTTCGGCACCGGACCAGCCCCCCTCGGGTCCGACCAGCAACTCGGTCAGGTTCTCGTTCAGCGGGCCGCCTTCGGGGTCGGCGAGGGCCGTCCCGGGTCCCACCACCTGATCGAACGGTCGCAGCGGGTCGAGTTGGGGCAACCAGAGCCGCCGGCTCTGCATGGCCGCCTCTCTCATGACCCGTGCCATGCGGGACCAGCGATCGAGTGCAGTCGCCTCGTCCCAGCGAACCACCGAACGAGCAGCGTCGAACGAGACGATGCGGTCGACGCCCACCTCGGTGAGCTTCTGCACGATGGAATCCGCCTTGCCACCCTTGACCAGCGCGAAGCCCACCGTCACCGGTGGGTGGGGACGCTGTGCGCGGTGGATCCCGCCGACCGGTTCGAGGGCGTCTCCCAGCCGGCACACACGCCAGCCGCCGTGCCCGTCGCCGGCGGTCACCTCGTCGCCGGCGCGTAGACGCAGTGACCCCGACAGATGGCGACGGTCGACCTCCTCGAGCACGGGCCGGTCCAGGTCATCGACGAAGACGAGGGGCCGGGCCCGGTAGAGCGCCCGCTTGTCATCAACCCCCGGCCGGCGGGCCCGTTCGAGGCTCAAGCCGCACCCCGATCACTTGAACGCCGACCGGAACCGGGACATGAACCCGGATTCGGGCTCCCCGACCTCGTGCCCACGGATCTCAGCCAGTCGGGTGAGCAGCTCCACCTCCTCGTCGGAGAGGTCGGTCGGTGTATCGACCACGATCTCGACCTCGAGATCTCCTCGACCGCGACGTTCGAGATGGGGAACGCCCCGACCCCGAAACCGGAAGACCTGCCCCGTGGCGGTACCTCGTGGGATCACCAGCTCCTCGGTGCCGTCAAGTGTCTCGAGCTCGACGATCGCCCCCAGAGCCGCCTGGGTCACCGGGATGTGCAAGCGGTGCCTCAAGGTGGAACCCGATCGTTCGAAACGGGGGTCTTCCTCCACCCTGACCTGCACATAGAGGTCGCCGGCGCCACCCCCTCGAAGACCCACCGCCCCCCGTCCGGTCAGTCGCAGCGTCGATCCGTTGTCGACTCCAGGGGGCACATCGACGGTCAGGGTCCTCTCCTCGACCACGCGGCCTTCACCCCGGCACTCCGGGCACGGGGAGGCGATGACGGTCCCCTCGCCGCGGCACCCGCCGCACACCGAGGTCGTCATCATCTGGCCCAGCATCGACTGGCGCACCCTCGACACCTGGCCGGTGCCGCCGCACTGACGGCAGGACTCGACGGACGTGCCCGGTGCGGCTCCGGTCGCTTCACACGTGTCACAGCCGAGCGCGGTGCGAACGGTGACGTCGCTCTCGCAGCCGAACACGGCTTCTTCGAGCGTCAGCGTGGCTGCTACTTCGAGATCCGGACCGCGTTGCGGGCCCCTGCGAGCACGGGCGGCGCTGCTGCCGAAAGGACTGCCGCCACCGAAGAAGGCGTCGAAGATGCCGCCGAGATCGGATCCGAAGGGCGATCCACCGACGCGGGCCCCTTCGTCCTCACCGAACCGGTCGTAGTAAGCCCTTCGCTGCGGGTCGCTCAGCGTCTCGTAGGCCCTGGCCACCTCTTTGAACTCGGCCTCGGCAACCGGGTCGGGGTTGGTGTCGGGGTGGAGCTCACGGGCGCGGCGCCGGTACGCACGCTTGATCTCCTCGCTCGTCGCGTTGGGTGATACGCCGAGCAGCTCGTAGTAGTCGCCTGCCATCCTCACCCCTCGCTGAGCGTCCTTCCGAGTCGCCGGCTCACGAGAGCGACGGCTGCAAGTGCCTCGGAGTAGTTCATGCGCGTCGGGCCGAGCAACCCGATTGTTCCGGCGTGCTCACCTTCGACCTCATAGGGCGCCACGACGAGGGCACACCCGGCAAGGGGCTCGACTCCTGTCTCGGTACCGATCGCCACCGTGAGCCCGCGGTCCAAGACGTCCTGGATGAGGCTCACCACAACCAGCTGTTGCTCGAGGATGTTGAGCACGTCGCGGATCGTCTCCACGGTCTCGAACGCCTCTGCCATGTGAGCGGCGCCATCGACGTAGAGCGCGGCGTGATCGTTCAGCGAGCAACGAACCGCTTCGAGCGCAGCCGCGGCGACGGTATCGACATCTTCGTTGCCCGTACCGGGCAGAGAATCGACAAGACGCCGCACAGGGGTACCGACGAGGTGGGTCGAGAGAAGCGCCGTAACGGCCGCAGTGACCTCGTCCCCCACGTCGAGGACTTCGATCGTGGGCTTGTGCACGACTCCCGACGACGTGACGAGGACGATCATGGTGACCGTCGATGTGAGCGGCACGAGCTGGACCGACCTGATCTGAGAGCGGTCACTACCTTCTTGCACGACGACCGCGGTGTTGTCGGTGATAGTCGAGAGCAGGTGCACGGTGCTCCTCAACATGTTCTCGAGCTCGCCGTGGGCGCGGGCGAAGAACGAGCGGACCTGCTGGCTCTGGGACAAGTCGAGCGAACCCCGGCCCTTCAGCGAGTCCACGAAGAAGCGGTAGCCCTTCTCGGTCGGCACGCGACCAGCGCTGGTGTGAGGTTGGATCAGGTACCCGTCGGCTTCGAGGACAGCCATCTCGTTGCGAACCGTGGCCGAGGACACCCTCACGTCGGACGTGGCCACGACCGCGCCGGAACCGACCGGCTGGGCGGTCTCGATGTAGCGCTGGACCACGGCGCGCAGGATGGAGGACTTGCGATCGTCGAGCATAGGCCTGGCACTCGATGATACCGACTGCTAACGCCGCTGCGCCCGCCACCGGTTTCAGTCGAGCTGTAGGGCCTTGATGAACGTATCCGGGGGCACCTCCACCCGCCCGATCGCCTTCATCCTGCGCTTGCCCGCCTTCTGCTTCTCCAGCAGCTTCCTCTTCCTCGTCACGTCACCGCCGTAGAGCTTGGCCGTGACGTCCTTGCGGAAGGCCTTCACGGTCTGGCGAGCGATGATGCGACCGCCGATGGCGGCCTGGATGGGCACGTCGAACTGCTGGCGTGGGATGAGCTCCCGTAGCTTGTCGACCATCCTGCGTCCGTACTCCATGGCGTTGTCACGGTGCACTATCGAGCTGAACGCGTCCACCGTCTCGCCGTGCAACAAGATGTCCACCCTGACGAGGTCACCGGTGTCGTATCCCACTGTCTCGTAGTCGAGGCTGGCATAGCCCTGTGAACGGCTCTTGAGCTGGTCGAAGAAGTCGATCACTACCTCGGCCAGCGGCAGGCGGTACTGCAGCTCGACCCGCTCGGGCGACAGGTACTCCATGTGCTCGAGCTCGCCCCGGCGCGTCTGGCACAGATCCATCAACGTCCCGGTGTAGCTGCTGGGCGTGATGATGGTCGACAGCAGGTACGGCTCGGCAATGGCCTGGATTTGGTTGGGGCCTGGCATGTCGCTCGGGTTATCGACCTCGATCACCTCACCGTTGGTCGTCGTGACCCGGTACTCGACCGAAGGCGCCGTCGTTATGAGGCTCAGGTCGAACTCGCGCTCGAGGCGCTCCCTGATGATCTCCATGTGCAACAGGCCGAGGAAGCCGCACCGGAAGCCGAAGCCGAGAGCCCCTGAGGTCTCGGGCTGGTAGGTGAAGCTCGAATCATTGAGCCGGAGCTTCTCGAGCGCTTCCCGAAGGTCGCTGAAGTCGTCCCCGTCGACAGGATAGAGACCGGAGAAGACCATGGGTTTGGGATCCCTGTAGCCCGGGAGGGGGTCCGCGGCGGGACGCGCGGCCTCGGTTACCGTCTCGCCCGAGCGTGCCTCTCCGACGTCGTCCTTGATGCCGGCGATCAGGTAGCCGACCTCACCGGGCCCCAACGACGCGACCGGTGTGCTGTCGGGTGTGCGCACACCCACCTCCTCGGCGTTGTGCGTGGTGCCCGCTTGCATGAACCTCAGCCGGCAGCCGCTGCGCAGGGTTCCGCTCACTACCCGAACGGAGCTGATCACCCCGCGGTACTGGTCGAAGTGGGAGTCGAAGATGAGGGCCTGCAGGGGGGCGTCGGGCTCCCCCTGCGGCGGCGGGATCCTGTCCAGCACCGCGTCGAGCAGCTCAGGGACTCCCTCACCCGTCTTGGCGCTGATCCTCACAACCTCGCTGGCTGGTATGCCGAGCACTCGCTCGATCTCCTCGGCGTAGAGGTCGGGATCGGCGGCCGGGAGGTCGATCTTGTTCAGCACGGGCACGATCTCGAGCTCGTTCTCCAGCGCGAGGTAGCAGTTCGCCAACGTCTGGGCCTCTATCCCCTGAGAGGCGTCGACGATGAGGATGACCCCTTCGCAGGCCGCCAACGACCTCGACACCTCATAGCCGAAATCGACGTGGCCGGGCGTATCGATGAGGTTGATCACATGGCCTGCGTAGTCGAGACGCACGCTTTGCAGCTTGATGGTTATGCCCCGCTCCCGCTCGAGATCCATCGAGTCGAGGTACTGGGCCCTCATCTCCCGGGGATCGACCGCGCCGCACAGCTCCAGCAAGCGATCGGCCAACGTGGACTTGCCGTGATCGATGTGAGCGATGATCGAGGTGTTGCGGATGCGGGAGAGCTCGGTCACTTCGCCGCCGACGGTACCAAGCTGCACGCCCAACCCAAAACGGCACGGCCCCGCGCCACCTGCGGTGGCGCCCGGCCAGCACGGCTGCGGAGCCAGGGGCGAAGCCGCGGGAGCCTCAGAACCCGATGGCGAAGCCCGCGCCAACTACCGCCCCGGTGGGTGCAGCCGGTACAGTCGACCGGTCAGTTCCAGTCGTCGCCGAGGCGACGCGCTGCGAAGCCTGCGGCGCAGCCGCGGGAGCCTCAGAACCGGATGGCGAAGTCCGCGCCGCCTGCAGTGGCGCCATGTGAGAGAGTTCAACCGTGGCCAACATCAAGAGCCAGATCAAACGCAACCGTCAGAACGAGATGCAGCGACGGCGCAACCGTACGGTGCGCTCGGAGCTCAAGACGCGCGTCAACGCGGCTCTGGCCGCTGCCGCAGCCGGCGACGACGACGTGGACGACAAGCTCAGGCTGGCCCTCCGGTGCGTCGACAAGGCGACCGCGAGGGGTGTGATCCACAAGAACCAGGCAGCCCGGCGCAAGAGCCGTCTCACCCGGCAGATCTCGCGCATCCGGTCCCAGCAGGACTGAAGCCACTACTAACGCCGGGCGAGGCGGGCGAGGCGGGCCACCAGCAGCTCCATCACCAACTCCGGCGTCAGCCCCGACCCGCCACGCACGTCGAGGTCGGCCCGGGCGAGAAGTCCGATGGCGGCGGCGAGCCCGTCGCTACCGAGACGGCGACCCTGTTCGAGCGCCTTCTTCGCCGGGAACGTCGAGCCCTTGATACCCAGGACCTCAGCGGCCGCCTTCTCCCCGGCGGCGTTGACGCCGTCGAGTCTCAGCATCCGCTCGTAGTGCGTCTGCAGCGTCGCCAGCACCTGCAGCACGTGGCGACCACCCGCCCCCATCAGGCGGTGAAGGGTCACGAGCGCCCCAGGGATGTCACCACCGTCGATTGCATCGGTCAGATCCCACGGGGGCACGGAGCCCGCCTCACCGATGAAGGGCTCGAGATCTTCCGAATCGAGCTTCGCGCCCGTCCCGTAGGCGCTCTCCAGCACGGCCAGGACTCCCTGCAACCGATCGAGATCCTCGCCGAGCGTGTCGCCGAGCAACCGCTTGGCCCCGGTGGTCAGGGTCAGCCCGGACGCCTCCGCCTGCTCGCTCAACCACGCCTGGCGGGCCCGGCCGGTGGGAATCCGTGTCTCGTGCGTCTCTCCTCCGGCCGACTTGATGGCCTCGGCCAGCTTCTTGGGCACCGCTGCCGTCCGTGTCTGGCTTCCGGCCCGCTGCCATACCAGAACCACGCTGGTGGTGGGCAACGGCTCGGCTAGGTAGTCGACGAGTGGTGTGACCATCTCTGCTGTCGAGAACCGTGCGGCGCCGCGCGCTATCACGACTCTCTTGGCGCTGAGGAACGGGGGAGTCTGCGCGGCGTCGACCACCGCCGCCAACTCGTAGTCCTCGCCGTCATAGTCGTCGACGACGAGGTCGCGATCCTCTGTACCCACCAGATCACCCACCAGCGCCTGAACTGCCTGGGACACGAGAGTGGGATCATCACCCTTCAGCAGATGGATGGGTGCCACCTCAGAGCCGGCTCTCGTCCAGACGATGTTCGAGCACCGCCGCCATCACGTCGGCAACACGACGGGCGCTGCGCACATCGTGGGCCCTCAGGACACGGCACCCCAGGGCAATGCCCAGCGAATGAGCAGCGCACGTCACCTCACGACGGTCCTCCACCGCGGTGCCGGTCACCCACCCGAGGAAGCGCTTGTTCGACGCCGACAGAAACGTCGGAAAGCCCAGTGCCGCCAGACGGTCCGAGGTCTGAAGAAGCGCCAAGGACTGCGCCTCGGTCTTGCCGAGGTCGAGGCCGTCGTCGAGCATGATCCTCTCGCGGGGGATGCCTGCCTCCAGGGCGAGCTCGGCCTTTTGGCGGAGGAAGCCTCGAACCTCGGCCAGCATGTCGTCGTATTCGGGCTCGGGGTCCGGGACCCGCGGGGCGAGCCTGATGTGGGTGGCTATCACAGAAGCGCCGGCGCGTGCGCAGACCGCCAGGTATTCGGGGTCGGCGAAACCGCTTATGTCGTTGCCCACCACTGCGCCCCTGGCGAAGGCCTCCTCGGCGACCTTGGAACGCCAAGTGTCAACCGACAGAGGCAGATCGAAGCGAGCCCGCAATGCCTCGATGGCCGGCAACACCCGATCCAGCTCCTCTTGCTCGCTCACCTCGGGTCCCGGCCCGGCCTTGACCCCGCCCACGTCCAGCAGATCAGCCCCCTCGGTCACGAGCACCTCGGCGCGGGCGAGAAACGCGTCGAAATCCCAGTAGCTGCCCTGGTCGAAGAACGAGTCCGGTGTCCGGTTGAGGATCCCCATGACGAGCGACCTGGTCGTGATGTCGAACGACAGCGATCCGAGCGCGACGTCCACACCCCCGAACACTAGCCCTGATCATTCACGGGCTCGCGCGAGCAGCCCGCCGCTGTCAGCCTCCACAACGCTCTTCAGAGGCCGGCCCTGCACTCACCTGCAGGTCAGGCTCCACGGCGTCGATCGCCACTACAGTCCCGCCGACGCGGGCACAGCCCACTGCCGGGACGACGGCTCCTCGGACCAAGCTGCCCTGCGGGACCAGCACCACCCCCACCTCCATCGCCTCGCGGAGCTGATGGACCAACTCGCCGGATCGCCCTTCCGGCTTCGTCACGACAAGCATGTCGATGCGCCTGCTACGGCTGGCCACCAGCGCCGACACCGCCTCGGCTGCGCTCGTAACCACCGGGTCGACGGTGACCACCACCACGTCCTCTACGCGATACACGACCACGCCGGGGGCCGGTGAGCGCTCGACGTGGCCGCCGATCGCTTCGCTGACGACGGGGGACACCAGAACGCTGACCGCGATGACTGCTCCCGTGGCGTTGATGAACCTCCTGCCCCGGACACCATCCCGGGCACCGACCACGAGCAGCAGGGCAGCAGCGGCGACCACGACCAGGTGACCCGCATCCAGCACACCCAGGGGTAGCGCACCTGACCACGAGGCCACACTGTCTATCCACCAGGTGAGGACCCGTGTGGGCAGGTGCAGCAGGGCGGCCGCAGGGGCGCCGGCGAGGCCCGCCAGCAGGCCGCCAGTGAGACCCCAGGCCATCATCGCCCCCGCAGCGGGACCGGCCAGGAGGTTGGCGGGCAGCGAGGCGAGCGGTATCGATCCGAAGGCAGGGATCATGAAGGGCGCCACTCCCACCTGGGCAGCCAGGGTCACCGACAGCGGGTCCTTCAAGAACCCGGGCCCGGGCAGGCGCTCGGCCAGGCGCCGGCTGAGCAGGACGATGCCGGCTGAGGCACCCACGGAGAGCCGGAAGCCGAGCGAGTGCACGAGGAAGGGATCGACGAGGACGACGATCACCACCGCCAGGGCGAGTAGCCGGACAGAGGAGGCAGGACGCCCCAACAGCGACGCCGTGGTCGCCAGACCGGCCATGACGGTGGCCCGCAGGACCGAGGGCTCGAAGCGGGTGATGAGGGCGAAGAACGCCAGCACCGCCAGCGCAGTTGCCCATCTGGCGCGCAGTGGAAGACGCAACAGCAACGGCCGGGTGACCGCTAGCACGAACGCCACGTTCTGACCCGAGACGGCCAGGAGATGCGTGAGCCCGGCGGCGCGGAACGAGGCGGCGGTAGCCGCGGACTGGAATCGATCGTCACCTACGACCAGACCGGTGAACAACGATTGCGTGTCGGGATCCAGTGACTCCGCACCGCTCACGAGCAACCGGCGCAACCGGTTCGCGAGCCGCTCTGCAAGGCCGCCGGCACCGGCAGAACGCGCTTGCGTCACTTCGATCTCCCCGACGACGTGGCGGGTGACCAGCCAGGTCTGCTCGGGTCGCAGTGGCCCGGCACTCCCCTCTATCTCGACCACCTCCCCGGCCAGCATCCCTCGCAGGACCCCACCGGCCGGCCCGAACGCCACGGCCTCGTAACGCCGGCCATCCAGGCGGATCTCGGTGATAACCGCCTCGCCGCGGGTCTCGGGATCCCCGGTCAGGGTGGCGCTGCCTGAGACAGGGCCCTGAACGCCGCCGCTCGTACCCTCCCACGCCAGCACCGACAGGGAGGACGACATCAACAGCAGCGCGAACGCCAGCAGCAGAGGCTTTCGCCAGAGGTATGTCGCGACCACGGCGGCGACCGCCGGCACGAGGGGCACCGGGGCGGTGATCCAAGCGCCGAGAACGGCTGCGACGGCGGCTACGACCGCCTGCCGGTCCGACATGGGTCGAGCTCAGACCCGGACCTTGTCGCGCAGCTGCGCCATCTTCGCGTCGCCGATCCCACGCACCTCGAGGAGCTCCTCGACGGAACGGAACGGGCCCACCGATTCGCGGTAGTCGATGATTGCCTCGGCGGTGGTCGGGCCCACGCCCGGAAGCTCCTCCAGCTCGGAAGCCGATGCGGTGTTCAGGTCGACTGCCTGTTCGGCTCCGCCCTGTTCGACCTCACCCTGAGCCGTCGACCCCTCGGCCGGCACTGGCATCTCCTCGCCCACAGCCGGTATGTAGTGGCGGCTGCCATCGACGAGGAGCTGGGCGAGGTTCACACGGGCCGGATCTGCCTGCGGGGTCAGGCCACCCGCCATCTCCACGGCGTCTGACAGACGGCCGCCCTTTCGGACCACGTAGACGCCGGGGTGGGCTACCGCGCCGGCGACGTGCACGACGGGTTCGGCGTCGGCTTCCTCCTCCCCGCCGGGAGGCACGCTGGTAGGTGTCACTGTCGGTATGGCAACCTCCGCGGGCTCGCCGGGGCGCAACAGCAGGTACGCACCGACCGCTGCGAGCAGCGCCACGACGAGGAACGCGCCGAGGAGACGGGTGGGTGACGAGCTCAGGCCCTGCAGCGTGTCGTCGAGGCGCTGGCGAAGCGAGGGCTGGGGTTCGGGCCGCAACAGCCCGTCGAGGTCCGGGCCGAGTAGATCTTCCGGGCCTACCGGCCCGGGTACTTCGTCTCCGGGCGCGTTCGGTGGCAAGGGTGAGGCTTTGGAGGACATGACACCCCCTGGGGGCGCGAGGCGGCTACAGGGGGAAGGGAACCGACCGGATCTTACCAGTCAGATGGCTGCGAAGCAGCGGGTACCCCAGCACCCGGCGGCGCAGCCCGCGCCTCCCACTCCGCCTGGCATTCGAGGGGGATCCGCCGATAGGCCGCCCAGTGCGGGTAGCCCCGCAGACGCCAGGCGAAGTAGGAACCGAGATACCGGAGCACGAAACCGATCAGGCCCAGCTCGCGCCACTGGCGGACATGGACCAGCTCGTGGCGCAACAACTGGTCCGAGCCCACGCCTTGCCGGCGCATGGAGATGAAAGAGCCCAAGGTGATCGCGGTGGCACCGGGCGGGACCGGCCCTCCCACCAGCAGGGTGTACCCGTCCCGCCGGTGGATCTCCATCGCGGCGGCTCAATACAGGACCGAGGTGAGAGCACGGCGGTACTCAGCGGTGCGGGCATCCTCCTCGCCGAGTACCTCCAGGAGGTCGAGGAACTCCTGTCGAGCCTCGTCATCGTCCTTGACCCGGGTCAACAGCTCGTCGAGTCTTGCCTCCACGTCACCAAGGGTCTCCTGACCGCCGGTTCGGGCGACGGCCGCGAGGTGACGGGCCCGCTCAGAGCCAGGGAAGCTCGCCAGCAATCCCAGTGCCTCCTCGGCTCGATCGCTCTGGAGGAGCAGTTCGGCCAGAGCCAGGGCAACCTCTTCGTTGTCACGCTCGAGCGCGAGCGCAGAGCGCAGCGATTCCTCGTCGCCCAGAGCGAGAAGCCGCTTGACCTCGGTCTGCTCCTCGGTGGGAACCAGCTTGTCCACGAACGCCTGGACTACGTTCTCGGGTTGGGCGCCGACGAACCCGTCGACGACCCGCCCATCACTGAGCGCGTAGACGGCGGGTATTCCCTGGACGCGGAAGGTCGCCGCCGCTCCGGGGTTCTCGTCCACGTTGATCTTGGCGAGGACGACCTGGCCGGCGGTGGCTTCGACAACCTTCTCCAAGATCGGTGTGAGCTGTCGGCACGGACCGCACCACGGTGCCCACAGGTCGACCACAACGGGCAGCTCTTTGGACTTGGCGACTATCTCGGCCTCGAACGTCGCGTCGGTTACTTCAACAGCCATCGCTCCTGTCCAACAAGGTCGGGTCTTCTCGGATTCCGGAGACAACAGTGTACGGCAGCAGTCACCTGATCGAGGACCCGGTCACGGCGGAGGCTACGGTTGGGAACGAGCAACAAGGGAGGGTCCTCGTGGCCGAGGTCCGCAGCATCGAAGGCATCGACGTCGACGGTGTGACAGGTTGGTTCGCCGCCAACATCCCCGGCGCCGTTCCACCGCTGTCCTTTGAGCTGATCGCCGGTGGCCATTCGAACCTCACCTTTCGAGTCGCCGACGGCGGTTCCCACGCCTGGGTGCTGAGACGACCCCCGCTCGGCCAGGTGCTGGCAACCGCCCACGATATGGGGCGGGAGCACCGGGTCATCTCGGCGCTCGGACCGACCGACGTACCCGTGGCACCAACCTTTGGCCTGTGCACGGACGAGTCGGTCAACGGAGCCCCCTTCTACGTGATGGGTTTTGTTGAAGGAAGGGTGATCCGCGACATCTCCGCTGCCCGGGAGCTATCGCTCGAGCAACGCCGAGCGGCCGGCGAATCGATCATCGATGTCCTCTCTGCGATCCATGCGGTGGACGTCGATGCCGTGGGACTCGGCGACCTCGGACGCCGCGAGGGCTACATCGAGCGCCAGCTCAGGCGCTGGTACGGCCAGTTCCAGAAGTCCAAGACCCGGGAGCTGCCGGCGGTGGACGCGACCTACGAGCACCTCCTGGGTCACATCCCCGCGCAGGGCCCGGCGACCATCGTCCACGGTGATTACCGGCTCGACAACTGCCTGCTCGACGAGGACGGCTGTATCGCGGCGGTGCTGGACTGGGAGATCTGCACCCTGGGTGATCCCCTCGCCGATGTCGGGCTGCTGCAGGTCTACTGGGCGGAGCCCGACCAGGCGGCCTCGGCGCTGGTGCCGGCTCCCACCGCGCTGGAGGGCTTCCCCACCAGGAAGGACCTGCTCGAGCGCTACGCCGAGGCTTCGGGACGCGACCTGTCCGACATCGACTACTACGTCGCGTTCGGGATGTGGAAGCTGGCCTGCATCATCGAGGGTGTCTACGCGCGTTACGTGGGCGGGGCGATGGGCTCGGGGAGCAGCCAGACCCAAAGTGACATGTTCGGCGCGCAGGTCGCCATCCTCGCCGAAGCTGCCCGAGAGGCAGCCCTGCGGATCGGCTGAGCGGCGTGTACCAACTGCACTCCCGGCCCGGACTCGACAGCCCCGTACTGGTGGTGTCGCTGGATGGCTGGATAGACGCAGGGCTGGGCGCTGCCAACGCCACGGTCCGCCTGCTGGAGGAAGTGGACACGGAGACGATCGCCACCTTCGACACGGACTCCCTCTTGGACCATCGGGCTCGACGACCGACCATGCACCTGCTGAACGGCGTGAACACCGGGCTGAGCTGGCCCAAGCTCGAGATGCGTGCCGGCACCGACAGCTCCGGAAGGGACCTGCTCGCGCTGGTCGGCTCCGAGCCCGACCACATCTGGACCGCTTTCGCCCAGTCCGTGACAGAGCTCTCGATCAGTCTGGGAGCGAGCATGCTGGTCGGCTTCGGGGCGTACCCCGCGCCCACTCCCCACACCCGTCCCACTCGCCTGGCCGCCACCGCGAGCACCGCAGAGCTCTCCCGCTCGGTCGGGTTCGTGCAGGGCACGATCGATGTCCCTGCGGGTGTGCAGGCTGCCCTCGAGCTCGGCTTCGCCGAGGCGGGCCTGCCGGCCATCGGGCTCTGGGCGCAGGTACCGCACTATGCCTCAGCGATGCCGTACCCGGCGGCAAGTGTCGCTCTGCTCGCCGGGTTCGAGCAGTTGACCGGCATCCACGTCGACCCGGGACACCTCGAGCACGAGGCTCGAGCCACGCGGTCCCGACTCGACACCGCCGTGGCCGCCAGCGAGGAGCACCAGCAGCTCATACGCCAGCTCGAGCAGCAGGCAGACGAGTTGAGCGAACAGCAAGCGAACGCCGAACCGACGCTGGGCGATCTACCCGTGGCCGACCTTCCCACCGGCGACGAGCTCGCCGCGGAGCTCCAACGCTTCCTCCGGGATCAACGCGACGACTGACCAGCTTGCAGACGAGGCTCGGGAACGTCGAGCCGCGGGAACATCATGCGCGTTCGCACGCCGGATGCTCCGGCGGCTCGTAGTCGGGTAGCTCGAGGCCCTCGGGCGGCTCCTCGTAGATGAGCACGGCCCCGTCGTCGTCGAAGACCTTCGGATCGGTCTCGGGCCATTCGCCGGGCAGGTAGCGGGTCCCACCGTCCACGTACACGTACATGCCATTGCCCTCCTGACCCCGCTCGTCGGGGCCGGAGGCTTCGGGGTCCCACCAGACCTCGGTCATGTCGTCAGCCCCGTTGAAGTCGGTCGTGTCCCACAGGCCCCTGTCGCCGTAGGACAGGTAGGGGCTGACGACGGTGCTCTCGACCGGTGGGGCGGTGAAGAGCACGTCACGCCAGCGCTGATAGGACAGATCCGGGCCAACGCCTTGGAGCACGTTGTACAAGATCGCCATCGGGGCGATTATCACGCCACTCGTCTCGTCGGCCGGCGGGGGGAACCCGCAGAACCACTCGTGCAGGAAGTAGGACCCCTCTTCCTCGATCGGCTGGCGGGCCCACAGCCCACTCGGGCCGAACGCATGGGCCCACTGCTGCTGGTCGTAGGTACGGGCGAAGGCCGTGGTGTCCACCAAGGCCGAGCCGGTGAGTATCCACTCGGGGAAGTACTCCTGCTCGGTGGCCGTCGTGGTGATCAGCTGCGGCGCCACTGGATCGCCGAGGAAGATGAGAGACGTCACGCCCGAAGCCTTGAGCTTGGACACCATCCCCGTCACGGTGTTCGGCAGGTCCGTGGTGGCGTCGGTGTAGGTGAGCACCTCTGCAAGATCGACGCCGCAGTCCTGCAACAGGTCCACGAAGAGATCGTTCATCTCGACGCTCTCGGGCCCGGTCTCGGTGGTGATGAGGCCGAACACCCGCTCGTCGTCGTGGAAGTCGGCGTCACCGGCGTGGATCGCAGGGTCGCCGGCGAGCCGCTTGCAGACGTACTCCGCGACATGCTCACGGGTCTGGCTGGAACTGAGCGATACCCCGTAGACGTAGGGATCTCTCTCCACGTACCAGGAGTCCGGCCGGCCCGGATTGCAGGCGACGCACATGATGCCGTTCTGCGCGAGGGTCTCGGCGAACGCGGCGTTCAGCAGTGGGCCTCCGACGACCATGAAGGGTGTGTAGTCGCGTGCGATCGTCTCGGCGTCGGCCACTGCCGATACCTCGTCGGTCGCAATGCCCGTGCCCTCGAACGGGATGAGGTTGACCTTGCGACCGTAGGTCTCGTACAGCGACTCGTACATGTTGATGTAGTTGTGAATGGTCGCCAGGATCTGCTCGTTGGTGTCGTCGTTGCCGATCAGGTCGAACAACGCCTGGAGCAGGAGATCGGAAGGGTTGCTCTGGTAGAAGACGACATCGATCGTCTCCCCCGTCACACCCTGCTCGGTCTCACCCCCGTTGTCACCGTCGAAGGGCTTGAAGCAGTCGACTACCAGCGTGGTCGGGATCTTGATTCGCCCCGCATCGGTGTCGCAGTTGTCCCCCCACTCGATCTCGTCAGCGAATCCCTCCTCGAGGGCGTAGCTGTACGGGACCACGTCGTCCCCGGGACCTATGTCGACCGGAGCTGTCTGGCTGTCCTCCGCCTCGGGCTCGTCATCGCCGTCTCCGCCACCGAGGGTCACCAACACCGCGATCACCGCTATGACGACCAAGACTCCGGCAATCGGCCCGTAGCGCCTGAGTTGGCGTGACGCCCCTCGCTTCGCATCTCCGCTGCTCGGCTGCATGTCCTCGTCCTCTCCCCTGCGCCCGGCGGTTACCCGGAACCATCATGGGGCGCGCCGCTGCGCGCCACCAGGTCGCGACTCGAGCCGAGGTAGGACTCGACCACATCCGGATGGTGCTGCACATAGGCCGGATCGCCTTCGGTGACGACGTGGCCCTGATCGAGCGCAACCAAGCGGTCCGAGATCGTGGTTATCAGGGGCATATCATGCTCGATCACCGCCAACGCTGCCCCCATCTCGTCGCGAATCCGCAACAGAAGCGGCGCAAGGGCCTCGGTTTCGCGTTGTGCGATACCGCTCGACGGTTCGTCGAGGATCACCAGCATCGGGCGATGGGCGACGACGCATGCCAGGTCGACGATGCGGCGCGAGCCCGTGGACAGCTCGCGCAGGAACTTGGATCGGAAGGCACCGAGGCCGAAGAGCTCTACCAGTTCGTCGACTCGCTCGCGTACCTTCTCCTCGGAGTCGAAGACCGCCGGGAGGTGCAGCGCGGCGGCCAGTGGATCGCGGACGTCGATCCACCGCTCGAGCGCGACGGCGATCGCCTCTTCGACGGTCATGGCCGGGAACAGGCGCGCATCCTGGAACGATCTACCCAGTCCGGCTTGTGCCCGGAGATGAGGTGGGAGTCCGGTGATCTCCTTCTCAGCGAGGAAGATCCGCCCCGTGTCGGCACGGGTGAATCCCGAGATGATGTCGAACAGCGTCGTCTTGCCGGCGCCGTTGGGGCCGATGATCCCGACGATCTCGCGTGGAGCGACGGTGATGGAGACGTCGTCCACCGCGCGGATACCACCGAAACGGCGCGACAGGTCGATGGTGCGAAGCGCAGGCGTCTGAGCGGATGGGTCCTCGGGCTCGGCGGTCGCTGCCACCGCAGCAGCCCCGCCGGTGCCGGCGTCTTGGACGTGGCCGTTCCCGCCGGTGCCGTCACCGCCGACGCCGGTCGCCACACCCGCAGCGGCCACCTCGGCTGTCCCGGCAACCGCCGCGTCGGCGCCCTCCAGGAACACCGAACGCAGGATCTCGGGTTCCTCGAGCAGGCGAGCGGTCGGCCCGTGGAACTTGATCTCGCCTTTCTCCATGAAGAACGCCCGCTCGGCGATGGTCAGGGCGATGTTGACCGACTGCTCGACCAGCAGGACCGTCGTGCCGGCTGCGGCGATGCGGTGCACCACCGGGAGCAGTTGCTCGACGACCACCGGAGCCAGACCAAGGGTCAGCTCGTCGATCATCAACAGCTTCGGCCGCGAGAGGAAGGCCATGCCGATCGCCAACATCTGCTGCTGGCCGCCGGAGAGGTTCGCAGCCGGTTCCTCGAGCCGTTCTCCGAGGACGGGGAACATGCGGATCACGGCCGAGTGGCCGTCCTGGAGGAGGTCCTTGTCACGCCGTTCCATCCAACCGGCAACCCTGAGGTTCTCGGCCACGGTGAGGGACGCGAACACCCCTGCTCCCCCCGGAACCTGCAGGATCCCGAGCTCGGCGATCTCGTAGGGGGGCGCATGGGTGATGTCGCGCCCGTCGAAGATCACCACGCCGGAGTCGGCTTCGACGATTCCCGATATGGCCTTGAGCAGCGTCGACTTGCCGGCACCGTTGGTGCCGAGCAGGGCCACGATCTCCCCCTCGTCGACCTCCATGTCGACGTCGAAGAGGACCTGCACCCCGTCGTATCCGACGTTCAGCTTCCGGATGAGAAGTTGCCTGGGATTGCCGTGACGGCGCTCGTAGAGCACCTCGGAGCGAGCCGCCGCAGCGGTCCACACGTCATTGATGTCGCGGTCGATGACGGAGCCGCCCCGGGCGATCATCAACCCGCCGAGGAGGAAGACCGGCATCATCATCGCCATGCCGGCACGAGTGCCAACCGTGTCGCTTATCCAACCGATGAGAGGCAGCAGCACCAAGCCGGGGATCACGAACAGCGATGCCACCGAGAAACCGACCGACCGGGCCCTCGCCGGTATGGCCAGCGAGAGCACGGCCAAGAGCCCCGGTACGAGGATCGCCAACGTGGCGGTGATCACCAGGTTCGCCACGATGGCGAGCCAGATGGTCGGCGCGAAGGCGAACAACAGCGCCGCGACCGAGCAGATCCAAGCTACGTGCTTGAGGAAGGTGAAGATGAGAGCAGGGTCCCGGAGGATGAGCTTCGTCCCGATCCGCGCGCCCACGATGAGACCGACCAGGGCGATCGGCTCGACCACCGCCGCGAGGATCCCCCGCTGGAACTCGTCGAGACTGAAGATCTCCTCGTAGAGGAGAGCAGCGAGTGACACGAAACCGATGAGTGACGCCGCCAGGAACGGCAGAGCGCTCCAGATACGCCTGAGCACGTCGACCTTCCAGACGATGCGCCACGCCTCGGCAAAGCTCGGTGCCGGTTCCTCGGTCTCGATCGCTTCCTCGGACGCACCTTCGGCGGCCCTCTCCTGGGCGCCTCGGATGGGCTCTCTCAGGCGGAAGGCCATGACCACGAAGACAGCCGTGGGGATGACGAAGATGAAGAAGGGCAGGCGCCAGTCGCCCGTGGCTCGCACGATCGCGCCGGCCGTGATGGGTCCCACGAACTGTCCGAGCGCGTTCGCGGCGCGGTGAAACGAGTACACCTTCGGGCGGACGTCGACCGCGTAGTAGTCGGCCAGCAACGAGTTGTGCACGGGATCGTTGACCGCCCGGCCGAGGCTGGAACCGGTGCGCACGACGATGAGCATCCACACCGTCAGGGCGAGACCGGTCAGGAAGGAGAAGACCCCCCAGGCGATGCCACCCAGGATGGCGATCCGTACACGGTTGCCCTTGTCGGCCCAGATGGCGATGGGAACCTGCAGGATCAGCGACCCGAAGGCGACGACGCCGATGAGCGACAGGATCCCGGTGTTGGTCATGCCGAAGGCATCGCGGATGTTCGGCACGAGGATGCCGAAGGCGGTTCGATCAAGCTCGTCGACGGCGTTCAGGCCGAAGAGAACGACGAGCGTGTAGATCGAGCCCTTGCCGACGATCTCACGCATGCTCTGCTCAGGGTGGCTTACGGCGTGCCACCACCTCCTGGGAGCGATGATCCCCTGGAAGTACTCCCTCACTGCTCGACCCCCGCTCCTATGGGTGGCGGTGCCTCTGCCTCGTCCTCCCCGGCCTCGGCCTCAGCACTGGATCGCACGTCGATGTCCGCCACCATGCTCGGGACGACTATTCCCCGCCTCCGAGCGACCCAGCGCAACCAGGCGTCACGCGCCCGGTAGATGATCCCGCCGACGCCGGCTGGGATGATCAACAGCACGAGGAGAACCCCCAAGGCGCTGGCGAACAACGACCACGGTGCAGGCAGCAGCCACTGCGAGCCTCGGAGGAAGACCGCCCCGTAGACCGCTCCGGAGAGGGTTCCGAGGCCACCGATCACCGCCGCGGTGAACACCGCCAGGCTCTCCTCGGGAAGGAACAGCGCCTCTCGGAAGCTGCCCTGGTGGTAGACGAGGATGCAGCCGGCGAACGCCGCGATGAAGCCCGACGTCGCGAAGGCGACGAGCTTGGCCCTGGTGACGCTGACGCCATAGGTCTGGGTCACGCGCTCGTTCTCGCGCAGGGCGAGAAGGACCCGACCGGTTCGACTGCTCCGCACACCCCTCATGGCCATGATCGCCAGCATCAGGCCCGCCAGGGCGAGGTAGTAGAGCCGCGTCGGCGAGTCGAGACTGATCCGCCCGAGGAGCTCGGGCCGGTCGAAGGGATTGCTGGGGATGCCCTCCATCCCCAGCTTGTCGAAGATCAGGTTGTTGAATATCGATGAGGAGGCAGCCAAGGCGAAGGCCAGGGTCGTCACTGCCAGATAGAAGCCCCTGAGCCGCAACGCCGGCAGCCCGACGATGACGGCTACCGCGGCGCCCACGATTCCCGCCAGGGGCATGGCCAGGATCGGGTCGAGGCCGAGGTTCACCGTTGCGACGGCTCCGACGGCCGCGCCCGTTCCGACGAAGGCCATCTGGCCCAGCGACACCTGACCGGCCCAGCCGGTGAGGATGATGACCGACACACCGATGATGGCGAACACCACGATGGCGCCCGCCTTGAGCCCTGTGCCGGTGCTCAGGAAGTGAGGAAAGGCAAGCACGAACGCGCCGACTACGGCCCCGATCACCCAGCGGACGAGGCGCACCTCGGGCACGCGTCGAAGCTCGCGGGGCACCGGACGTACCTCGTCGGCGGCCTGCCAGCTGGTGGTCTCGTCGTGATCGGCGCGCGTCGAGCCGCGGCGCTGCAGGAGCAAGGCGATGACGATGAACAGCGCCACGATGGGGTCGAGCAGCTCGGTTCCGCCCTGGCTCCAGAAGACCCCGTTCTCGAGAACACCGAGCGCTACTGCGGTCGCGGCGATGGCCGGCAGGTTGGTCATTCGCCCGATGACCAGCGATGCGAGTGCCCTGAGCAGGACGCTGAAGCCGAGAGCGAAGCCGAAGGGAAGGCTGGTCACGCCCGCCGTCAAGAAGATGCCGATGAACGCGAAGCAGGTGGCGAACGCCCACACGATGGTCTGCAGTCGTTTGACGGGGATGCCGAGCAGGAACGCCCGGTCGGCCTTCTCGGCGCTCGCCCGGATGGCAACCCCCACGTTCGTGCGCTTGAGGAATACGACCAGCAAGACGAGCATGACCGGTGCGACGATGGCTGCCAGCAGATCGTTGGCATCGAAGACCACCCCCGCAAGGTCGAGCTTGAACGCGAACGGCGGGTCGAGGGTGCGGATGCGCGGACGTTCTCCCCAGATCCGGGGCAGGAACAGGCCGGCGAAAGCCAGGAGCTGCGACAGGCCCAAGGTGGCCACCGTGAGGATGAGCCGCGAAGCGCGGAAGAACCGCCGGATTACCAGCAGCTCCACCAGGGTGCCCAGCACGAGCGCGCCGGCGAGCCCGGTGAAGAACCCGAGGAAGTAGTTGACCCCGCTGAGGGTGATCAGCAGCACAGCCAGGGTCGCCGGCAACGCTCCCAGGTCTCCCTGAGCGAAGTTGAGGATGCGATTCGAGCGGTAGATCAGGGCCATGCCGAGCGCGGCGAGGGCGCCGAGCATGCCGATGATGACACCCGACACCATGTTTCCCACCGGCATCGGGAACAGCGCGAGTTGGAAGACAAGGATCAACAGAGCAGGCCCGAAGGTGCGCCACGCCCGTCCGGCGACCCGCTGGAGGACCGCAGGGATCGCTTGAACCCGGGGGGCGGGCTTGCCCGGCGGCGGTTGCTGCGAGGCGCCTGCGAGGATCTCGCTCACCGGCCGGCTCCGGGCCCGGTCAGCGAGGTCTTGGCTGCAGCGCCGGCCGCCGCGGTTCGATCGCGCTGCTCGCAGCCCTCGACGCGATCCTCGCTCCGGCGACACCTCAGCCGCCTAGATGGCATCGGCACTCGGTTTCCCCCCGCTTCCCCCTGCGCTGGGCGACAGTAACAGATTTATCCCAACGGTCAACATCGCGCGCTCCGTCTACATCTGATGCCTCCTGGAGGCACCGGCCACCACGTTCAGCGTCAACGATGTGACGTGAGCCACAGCTTTGCACACTCTGGACCGGGGGCGTTAGCTTCGCCGCGACCACCATGCACAGGAGGGACGGATGAAGGTCGACGGAGCACTGGCATTCGACCTCAGGTCGGCCGCATCCCGGGCCCGAGACGCCGAGGCGGCCGGCTACGACGGGATATGGAGCGCCGAGACGAGCCACGACCCCTTCTTCCCCCTCCTGCGGGCCGCCGAGGCAACCGAGCGCATCGAGTTGGGTACCGGCATCGCCGTCGCCTTCGCCCGCAACCCCATGCTGCTGGCCAACATCGCCTACGACCTCCAGGACTTCTCGGGAGGGCGCTTCGTGCTGGGGCTGGGTTCGCAGATCAAGCCCCACATCACCAAGCGCTTCAGCATGGAGTGGTCGAGTCCGGCCGCGCGCATGCGGGAGCTCATCTCGGCGATCCGGGCGATCTGGGACTGCTGGAACAACGGAACCAAGCTCGACTTCCGCGGCGACTTCTACACCCACACGCTCATGACCCCCTTCTTCAACCCCGGCCCCAACCCCCATGGCGATGCCAAGATCTTCCTGGCGGGTGTCGGACCGATGATGACCGAGGTCGCCGGCGCGGTGTGCGACGGATTCCTCTGCCACGGCTTCACCACCGAGCGCTACCTGCGCGAGGTCACCATCCCCGCCCTCGAAACAGGCCTGAAGAGCGCTGGACGAACGCTCGAGGACTTCGAGGTCTCCGGCCCGGCGTTCGTGGTGACGGGCACCAACGAGGAGGAGATGGCCTCCTCCGCCGAAGGAGTCAAGCAACAGATCGCCTTCTATGGCTCTACGCCCGCGTATCGCCCGGTGCTCGAGCTGCACGGCTGGGGCGATCTCCAGACCGACCTCAACGCGCTCTCCAAGGAGGGCAGATGGGTCGAGATGGGCAAGCTCATCGACGACGACATCCTCTCTACGTTCGCCGTCGTCGCCGAACCCGGCGGCATCGCCTCGGAGCTGTCCAACCGCTATGGCGACATCGTCGACCGCATCAGCTTCTACGCGCCGTACAACAGCGATCCTGACACCTGGTTGCCGGTCCTCGAGGCGCTGCGGGCGGTGTGAGCCCACCCGGGCTCCACGCACCCGACCCCGGCGCCGCACCGCGGTGCCTTCACCTGCCATGATCCGGCCCTCACCCGCCTCGACGGGTCAGCCGGAACAGCTCTGCGTACCCTGCGGCTCGTATTCGATTCGCTCGAGGCCTTCGGGCAACTCCTCGTAGATGGCGACCGCGGAGTCCTCGTTGAAGACGTCGGGGGTCCCCTCGGGCCACTCTCCCGGCAGGAAGCGCGTACCGCCGTCGACGTACATGTACATGCCCTCGCCCTCGACACCAGTCTCGTCAACACCGCTGGCATCGGGATTCCACCACACCTCTGTCGCATCGTCGATGCCCTGGTAGTCGGTCTCGTCCCAGATCCCCCGGTTGCCGAAGGTGATATGGGGGTTGAGGAGGTTGCCACCCACCACCGGTGCGTTGAACAAGCCCTCGATCACGGTCTCGTTGTCGAGCGTTGGGCCCACCTCCTGGAGAGCAAGGTAGAGAGCCTGGACAGCAGGGAAGATGAGGGCCGTGGTCTGGTCGGCAGGAGGTGAGACCCCGCACCACCAGTCGTGCACGAAGTAGCCGTCGGTCAGCTCGAGCGGTACACGTGCGGCGAGGGTGCTGACCCCGAAGGCGTGGGCCCACTGCTCCTGGTCGAAGCTCCTTGCGAAGGCGGTTGTGTCGACGAAGGTCGTACCGGTGATGATCCACTCGGGGAAGTAGTCCTGCTCGGTCGCGGCGGCCGTCAACAGGGGCGGCGCCACGACATCGCCTCCGTAGATGACCGTCGTCACCCCGGAGTCCTTGAGCTTCGAGGCGATGTCACGCCCGACTGTGGTCAAGGCCAAAGGATCGTCGTAGGTGATTATCTCGGCGAGCTCGACACCGCATTCGGCCAGCTCGCCGACGAAGTTGTCCTCCAACTCCTGGCTCTCGGGTCCGGTGTCTTGACGTATGAAGCCGAAGACCCGCTCCTGATCCTGGTAGGTCTCGTCACCGGCGTGAACCGCAGGCTCCCCGACGAGGCGCTTGCACACGTACTCGGAGGTCATGGTGAGCCGCTGCTCCGGACCGGCGAACACATCGAGCACGTAGGGGGCGCGCTGCTCGTACCACGACGCCGGAGATCCCGGTGCACAGGCGATGCAGAGCACCTGGTTCTGGGCCAGCACCTCCGCGAAGGTGTTGGATATCAGGTTCCCACCGACAACGAGGAACGGCTTGATCTCGTTGACGATCATCTCGGCATCGGCGGCCGCTGAAACGTCGTCCAGGTAGCTGCCCGACGCAGGTGTGGGAATCAACTCGACGGAGCGGCCGTAGGTCTCGGCGTACTGCTCGAACAGGTCTATGTAGTCCTGGGCCGTGGCTACGATCTCGTCGAAGGTGTCGTCGTTGCCGATCTGATCCATGGCTGTGCGGTACAAGATGTCGTCCTCGTCCGGCCAGTAGAGGACGATCTTGAGGGTCTCGGCTGTGACACCGTCATCGGTCGCGCCACCGTTGTCACCGGTGAACGGCTTGTAGCAGGGGATCGGGGTGCTGGTGGGGATCTCGAGGCGACCGGTCTCGGTGTCGCAGCGCTCACCCCAGTCGATCTCGTCCTCGATGCCGGCTGCTACCGCGTCGTCCCAGGAGACGACATCGTCATCGACGCTGGCCGTCGGATCGCCATCCTGCTCAGGGGGAACCACCTCGTCGCCGGCGACATCGGAGTCGTCATCGCCATCACCGCCGCTGAAGGCGATCACCACTCCGATGATCGCGATGACCACGACTATCGCGATGACCGAGCCGTACCGCTTCAGCTTGCGCGAGGCGCCGCCGTTGCCCTGATCGCTGCTTGGTTGCATTCGTGTCGCCCTTCGTTCGTCGAGTCGATCCCTTCGGGATCAGGGTCAAGTCCGCCTCCCCGGGAACCGGGCATGCACGTATACCGCCCTCGGCGGGCGCTGGGGAACCACCCACGCCCTCGTCGTCCACTCTGCTGTTCGCAAGCTACGACCCTCACGGCAGCGCACCAACGCGTGCATTCGACCCCCCGGTCGGTCCACGGGACGGGCACCACGAACGCAATCGCACCGCGGACCCCGCCTCCGACGTGAAATCCGGCACACCATAGCGCATCAGGTGCTCGAACCGCATGCGCCGCTGGGCCGAAAACGGCGAACGCCTCGGCTCGCGTTGCGAAACCGAGGCGTTCGGCGTCTGTGCTGACTCAGACCAGTTGCAGTTCCTTGTCGAGGAACTGCTGCTTGCACAAGGTGCGCTGCAGCTTCCCCGAGGAGGTCTTGGGGATGGTCCCCGGAGCCACGAGGATGACCTCCTTCGGTGGTATGCCCACGGCTCTGGTGACCTCGTGGGTCACCACGTGGACGAGCTCGTCGGCGTCGTTTGCCTTCGTCTCGGCGACGACGACGATGTGCTGCTTGCGATTGCGTCCTTCCAGACCGAAGGCGATGACGTTGCCTGCTCGGATGCCCTCGACGCCGCCGGCCGCACGTTCGACGTCTTGGGGGTACACGTTGCGGCCCCCGATGATGATGACGTCCTTTATGCGCCCGCACATGACCATCTCACCGTCGACGACATATGCCAGGTCACCGGTCTTGAGCCAGCCGTTGCTGAACAGCTCGGCGGTGGCTTCGGGGCGCTTGTAGTAGCCCGACGTCACCGACGTGCCGCGGATCTGCAGCTCACCGACCTCGCGCTCTCGGCGGACCTGACCGGTATGGGGATCGACGATCCGGATCTGCAGGCCGGGCACCGGCCGTCCCAGGATGGCGAGCTCACGGGCATTGTCGGACTCGCTGGAGGTCGGCGCCGCGTAGTGCTCGTGCTCGAGGACCTCGCCGTCCACGACGTCGGTACGGAAGCCCTCCATGGGCTTGGGGAAGGTACCGGCGATGCAGACCTCTGCCATCCCGAAAGCAGGGAAGGCCGAGCGCGGGTCGAGCCCGAAGCGGCTGGCTTCTCTGAGGAACTTGCGGTAGGCGTCCGCGTCGATGGGTTCGGCGCCGTTGAGCAGCACCCTCATCGAGCTGAGATCGAGGTTCGCGGCCCGTTTCAGGGCACGGGTAGCCAAGACGTAGCTGAAGTTGGGGCCGGCGGTGGCAGTGCCGCGGAACTCCGATATCCACTCCATCCACCTCAGCGGCTTGGCCAGGAAGTCCTGGGGGGCAGCTTGTACGAGACCGATGCCGGTGGTCATCGGAAGCAGCATGCACCCAATGAAACCCATGTCGTGATAGAGCGGCAGCCAGGAGACGATGACATCGTCGTCGTTGAGTCTCGATGCCTCGCTGGCGCCGTCGAGGTTGTGGCAGATGGTGGCGTGCGGGAGCATCACACCCCTCGGCTCTGACGTGCTGCCTGAAGTGAACTGGAGCACGGCCAGCGCCTCGGGGTCGTCGAGGGGCCGCTCGTAATCGGTCACCTTCAACCGCCCCACATCGGGAAGCAGGTCGGGCAGGAGGATGAACGGCGGGTCTCCCGGTTCAGCGTCCATGAATGCGACCAACTCGGGATCTATGACCAGGTGCGACACGTCCGCCCTGCGAACCCTTACCCGGGTCGACTCGACGAACTGCTCGATCGAGCCGAGGCGCATGGGCAGCGGCAAGGTCACGACCGTCGCACCCGCCAGCCAGATCGCCTGGATGGCGGTCACGAGCCGGCGGCTGGTGGGCCCGAGGACGCCCACATGGTCTCCGGGCTCGACGCCGCGGGCTTGCAGGCCGGCCGCCATGATCTTGGCCTCATCGTGGAGCTGGGCCCACGACAGGCTGTCGTAGTCGTCGGCGGACGGGAAGACGATACGGCCGGGCGAGCCGGCCGCCTTCTCAATGCGGGAGATGAGAGTCAGCACGAAGGATCTGACCGACCGTGAGTCGCGGCGGTTACAAACCGGGGGCCGATATGTGAACAACGTCACTGACTGCGATCGCGGGTGTGTCGACCTCACGAGTGGTGACCGGGTGAACGCTTGTTCGCGTGGCGTCGGGCGGAGAACGGGACCTTGGCCGTCTCCCGGACCAGAGCAGCGAAGCACCCGGTTGGCAGCGCAGCCGTGTGGCTCGGTGAACCTTGTGCCGGCGAAACCAGAGCTTCTGCTACCGTTTCTCCTGCGCGAGGGGCTGTAGCTCAGTTGGCAGAGCGCCGCCATGGCATGGCGGAGGCCAGGGGTTCAAATCCCCTCAGCTCCACCGGACCCTCCCGGCCCGCGATGACAGACCTGCTCGCCTTCTCGCCTTTCTTGGCAGCGTTTTCCGCGTATGGAGGGGGTATTGCTGCCAAGAAGGGTGGGGGGCGTGGAGCGGCGACGGTCCTCGAGCGCGTGGGCTCACACCATGGTCTGTCCGGCACTCACGTTCAGTGCCTCGCCGGTCACGCCGGCGGCATCAGCGGAGAGCAGCCAACAGATTGCAGCCGCTACCTCCTCGGCAGACTGGAGTCGCCCCAGCGGGATCTCCCGTTCGACGAACGACGCCAAGCCGGCCTCGCCTCCCATCACCATCTGCAACAGGCCGTCCTTGTTGGTGAGATCAGTGTCCACCGTCCCCGGACAGACCGCGTTCACCGAGATACCGGTCGGCCCCAGCTCGAGCGCCAGGCACTGGGTGAGGAGGATGACGCCGGCCTTGGCCGTGCAGTAGGCACCCAGCATGGGGAAGGCGCGCTTGCCGGCCTGGCTGGACACGTTGCATATCCGGCCCGGCACACCGGCGGCGATCATCCGTTGGGCGCAGGCACGCGAGACCAGCCAGGTCCCCAGCACGTTGACATCGAGCACCCGGCGGAACTCCGTTGCCGGCAGGCCCGCGAGAGGGCCCAGACCGAACCCCGGTCCGCTTCCACCGGCGACGTTGGCCACCGCCGTGATCGTGCCGAGGGCCTCGGTCGCGGTAGCCACGGCCTCCTCCACCTGCTCGGCGTCGGACACGTCGGCGCTCAGCCCGATCGCGCGTCGACCGAGGCCCTCGATCTCACCGACGACATCCTCGAGGTCGTCGCGGCTGGCAGTGCCGTGAGCGGGGGCGTCCTCGTAGGGGCGGGCCAGGTCCAGGCATGCCACATCAGCGCCCTCAGCGGCGAGCCTCAGGGCGGTGGCACGGCCGATACCCCTCGGCCGTGCCGCGCCCGTCACCAGTGCGACAGCGCCGGCGAACCTGCCCGCGTCGTTCACGAGCCGCTCACACCGAGCGAGTCGCCTTGACGCCAGCCGATCACGGGCACGTCCGAGTACAACCGTTCCAGTGAGTAGTACTGCCGTTCATCGACCTGGAAGACGTGCACCAGGAAGTCCCCATAGTCCATGAGGACCCACCGGCGAGCGTCTCGCCCCTCGACCGAGCGAGGCTTGGCGCCATACCTCTCGCTCAGGACCCGTTCGACCTCGTCGACAATCGCCTTGACCTGCCGGGGGTTCTTGCCGCTGGCGATCACGAAGTAGTCGGTGATGGCCAACACCGCGCCGACCTCGAGTACCAGTACATCGAGCGCCTTCTTGTCGTCGGCTGCACGGGCAGCCGACACGGCCAGATCCTCGATGGACGTGTGCCCGAATCGCTCGGCAGGTGCGACGGGCGTCATCCGGCGATATCACTCCCGAGGATCACGGTGATGTCGGATGCATCGTTCGTCTCGTCGCTGAGCGAGGCCTCCACTCCGAATTGCCCGGCGATGAGCTGGGCTCGATCCGCCAGCGTCGAGTCGTGGTAGATGACCTGGGTGACCTCATGATCGAACCGGTCGGCGTTGCCCAGAGCGGTGATCTCCGCTCCGGCCAGCACAGCCTCGTCGGTGAACTTCAGCTCCGCTCCATCGACGGAGGTCCCGTTGAGGATCCGCGTCTTCAGTCGCTGGCCCGGATAAGCAGACGAGGGAAACGGCACGATCGAGGGCATCAGGAGCGCCACTTGCTGGGTCTGAGGGCGGAAGTAGGCGATGTCAGAATCACCTTGGGCGTTAGGGATGGTGACCTTCTCCAGGGGCAACTGCTGCATCACGGTCTCGCCGGCACCCAGTGCCCGCAGGAAGCTGCCGATGCCGCTGTCGGTCTCGCCGGGTACGACGTCGGGGTCGTCGGATTGCCGGATCGCATCGAGCCAAGCCTGCCAGACCTCCTCGGACCTGGTTATCCGGTTGAAGCTGGTCTCGTCACCGTTTTGGGTGGCCAGGAACCTTGCGACGCCGGCCTCGTCCAAGCTGAGCTCGCCGGCCTCGAACAACAGCTCCTCTGACCCGTCCGGAGCCTCGGCGTAGAGATCGTCGGGGTTCTCGATGGTGAGCGGAGCCACGGGAGCCACCAGATCTGCCAGCCGCTGCTGGTCGATCACGCTCGTCTCGCCGATTCCGAGCCCGAGCACCTCCTCGACGGTCGACTCGAGGAGCTCCGGCCCGCCCTCTTCGTAAGCCGCTTTCAACTGGCTGTAACCGACCCCCTCGATGTCGACGGCGGTGCTGATCGGGATGAAGAGGATCGAACCCCCGGTCTCGCCGGCACTGCGGGAGAACAGGTTGATGGCACTGACGGATTCGTTCTCGTCGAGGAGTACGGCCAGATGCACCGGAGTCGCCTGGACCACCGCCTCGAACCCGGGGGCTTGGGGATCGGTCTCGACCTCCAGCAGCTCGCCCCCGCTGATGTCGAGACTCGCCTGGTACCCGAGATAGCCGAGCATTCCCATGCCTGCCAGGAGGAGGAGGCTCACAACCAGCCCGACCCAGGTGATGGTGCGCCGTCGCTGCCGCACTCGCCGACGCTCCGTACGAGCCCCGACACCGTCTTCAGCAGGAGGGTCGGCTTCCTCGAGCGGCGCGGGCTCGGAGCCCACGACGCTGTCAGTCGGAGGCGCCGTGCTCATCCCGAACACCATAGAGCTCGTGCCGGCGGATGACCGAAACAACGCTGCGCGGCACCAAGAAGTCGAGCGGCCTGCCCTCCCGCGCCCTGCGACGAAGCTCGGTGCTCGACACCTCGAGCTGCGGTACTTCCAGGTGCAGCCCGTCCCAGCTCGGCGGCAGGACGCCGGATCGGGCACCGGGCCGGTCCACGACGACGATCCGGGCCAGGGCCTTGACGGTGTCGGTTCTCTCCCACGTGTCCAACCCTGCGGCGCTGTCAGCGCCTAGTACGAGGAACAGCTCGGCGTGAGGGTGAGCGGTCGCGAGCTCTTCGAGCGTGTCAGCGGTGTAGCTCGGCCCACCGCGCCGGATCTCGATGTCGCTCGCCTCGAGTCGGTCGACCTCCTCGACGGCGGCTGCGACCATGGCGAGGCGATCGGCCGCCGCGGAGATGGTCCGGGTGCCCACCTTCTGCCAGGGCTCGTTGGCGACCACGAGGAGCATGCGATCCAAACCCAGGTCGTGCACCGCGTTGACCGCTACCGCGAGGTGACCGTTGTGAGGCGGGTCGAAGGTGCCTCCGAAGACGCCTATCCGCTCCGCAGCCACGGGATCACTGTATCGCTGCCGCTCCCTTCGGTGGCCGCGTCGAGGCAGGCCCCCGGACGCACTCGTTACCGCTCCAATACCTAAATCGGAGGCGAAATCCGCCGATATGGGGTATTCGAGGGTGGTCCGAGAACGCGAGCAACCTCTGTGCTGGTGACCGATGTCACCCGGGCTGCCGGAACAGCACTGAAGACCAGGCAGTTGAAAGGATATCGGGGCCGATCCCGAGTCGGTCCCTCTGAGTAGCGGGAAATGCGGTGTTGGGAATACCACCGGCGTAATTCCCGTTGGAAGCGAGTGCAATGAGTGACTCCGTAGGTCTCTACCTCAACGAAATCGGCTTGGTACCCCTCCTCACCGCCGAGGAGGAGCGTCAGCTCGCCCAGATCATCGAGAAGGGAACCGCAGCTCTTGCCCGCATCGAGGCCGGCGACGACGACGCCCATCTCGATCGGGACGTTGCCGCGGCTGCCGCCGCCAAGGACCGGTTCATCCGGGCGAACCTCCGCCTCGTCGTGAGTGTCGCCCGCCGCTACCCGCTGCCTCCCGGCATGGAGCTCCTCGACCTCATCCAGGAAGGCAACCTCGGCCTCGAGCACGCCGTCGACAAGTTCGATTGGCGCAAGGGGTTCAAGTTCTCCACCTATGCGACCTTCTGGATCCGCCAGGCAATCGGCCGTGCACTCGACCAGAAGGCAAGCCTGGTGCGGCTCCCCGGCGATCGTAGCGCGAGCCTCCGCGCGGCTCTGCGCCAGGTGGCCGGCGACGGCGACGAGCTCGACGACGAGCACGCACGCCTCCACCGGCTCACGACTCCCACCTCGCTCGACCGCACAATCGGCGACGACGACAGCAACGAGCTCGTCGACCTCCTGCCCGACTCCAATCCCGGTCCGGAAGCCGAGGTGATGGCCAGGGCGCAAGAGCGGATGATCACCGATCTCCTCGATGTCCTCGACGATCGCGCCAAGTTCGCCGTCGAGCAGCGCTTCGGCCTTTCCGACGGCCGCAAGCGCAGCTACCGCGAGGTCGGTGAGGACCTCGGGGTCACCGCCGAAGCAGCTCGCCGGCTGGTCAAGCGCGCGGTCAACACCGTGCGGGAGGAAGCCAACACGCTTCAACTCGCCATCGATGCTGCCTGAGGGCCGCCGGCCTCGTCTTCTCAACTGCGCTTTGCAGAACCACGGCCGAGGCGACACGCTCTTGTCGTGACTGAATGGACTCCGCGATCGTGGCGTGCCTTTCCCGCCAGGCAGCAGCCTGAGTGGCCCGACGAGGGCGCGCTGGAGACGGCCTTGAAGCTCCTCTCTGAGCTCCCTCCGCTCGTGTTCGCTGGTGAGGCGCGAGCTCTCACCAGCCAGATGGCCAGGGTCGCCGACGGGGAGGCGTTCCTCCTCCAGGCGGGCGACTGCGCCGAGTCCTTCGACGGGTTCTCGGCCAACTCGATACGCGACAAGCTGCAGGTCATGCTCCAGATGGCAGTGGTGCTCACCTACTCCACCGGTGTGCCCACGGTGAAGGTGGGCCGTATCGCCGGCCAGTTCGCAAAGCCGCGGTCCTCGCCAACCGAGAACGTCGGCGGCCTCGAACTGCCCTCATTCCGCGGCCACATGGTGAACGACCCCGGCTTCTCGGCCGAGGCTCGCGCGGCGGATCCCAACCGCCTCGTCAGTGCCTACCATCAGTCCGCGGCCACGTTGAACCTCCTCCGAGCCTTCACCAAGGGAGGCTTCGCCGACCTCAACCGGGTCCACCAGTGGAACATGGACTTCATCGCCACCAGCACCGAGGGCAAGCGCTACGAACTGCTGGCCGGCGAGATCGACCGGGCGCTGAGGTTCATGAGGGCCTGCGGGCTCGACACCGAGACCGAGCCGCAGCTGCACGAGGTCGACTTCTTCACCAGCCACGAAGCCCTGATCCTCGGCTACGAGGAGGCTCTCACGCGCGAGGACTCCCTGACCGGCGATTGGTACGACTGCTCGGCCCACATGCTCTGGATGGGAGAACGGACCCGCCAGTCCGACGGCGCGCATCTGGAGTTCCTGAGAGGCGTGAGGAATCCCCTCGGATGCAAGCTCGGGCCGAGCGCCACAGCCGACGAGGCCGTCGAGATCTGCGAGTTGTTGAACCCCGACCGCCTCCCCGGACGCCTGACTCTCATCTCCCGCATGGGGGCCGACGGCGTCGAAGAGCTCTTGCGTCCGCTCATCCGCGCCGTGCGCGATGCGGGTCACCGCGTCGCCTGGGCGTGCGACCCCATGCACGGCAACACCTTCACCAGTGAGAGCGGGCTCAAGACACGCCATTTCGACGCGATCATGCAAGAGCTGGCCGGCTACTTCGCGGCCCACCGTGCCGAGGGAACATGGCCCGGTGGCGTTCACGTGGAGCTGACCGGCGAGGACGTGACCGAATGCCTCGGCGGCGCCGAGGAGATCCTCGACGACCACCTCGACCACCGCTACGAGACGGCCTGTGATCCCCGCCTCAACGGCCGGCAGTCCCTCGATCTCGCCTACCGGATAGCCGAGCTGCTCCGAGGGTGAGACGACCCCCCTGACACCTCACGGCGGCACTGCGCGCGTACCACCCGTCAGGGCATTCGCCTGCGGCGCTGGTGGCGTCGGTCACATCCGCTCCCGATAGTTGACCAACTCGGTCACCATTGGCTATAAATCTCATAATCCTGATCGGATTAGTCGGTTTTAGGTGGGGCCTGCCACCTTGCTGACTCTCGGCCACCCGGGCCTGAAGGGGACGGCATGGAAATCAGCATCGACAGCACCGTTGTGGGGTCCGCCGGCGTCGACGACGTGGGGCTCGACCCCGGCATCGCATCCGACATCGCCAAGTTCGACGAGATGCTCCGGGGCTACCTCTCGGGGGAGATCGAAGAGGACGTGTTCCGGGTGTTCCGCCTCACCAACGGCGTGTACGGCCAGCGCCAAGGCGGTCACAGCCAGATGGTGCGGGTGAAGGTCCCCTACGGCCGGCTCACGCCCGAGCAACTCGACACCCTGGCGCTCGTGGCTGAGGAGTACTCGCGAGGCTTCGGGCACATCACCACCCGTCAGAACGTCCAGTTCCACTTCGTTCACCTCGAACGGGTGCCGGACATGCTCCGGGCACTTGGAGCAGTCGGTCTCACGACTCGAGAGGCCTGCGGTGACACCGTCCGCAACGTGCAGGGATGCCATCTCGCCGGAGCCTGCCCCTACGAGGTGCTCGATATCTCCTACTGGGCCGAGGCCACCTTCAGGCACTTCGTCCGCAACCCGCTCTCCCAGCGCCTGCCCCGCAAGTTCAAGATCAACTTCTCGGGATGCTCGACCGACTGCGGCCAGGCGATGTTCAACGACGTCGGGGTGATCGCGACCACCCGCACCCGCGACGACGGCAGCGTCGAACCCGGATTCCGGGTGTTCGTCGCCGGTGGCCTGGGCACCACCCCGCATCCTGCGCTCGCGCTGGAGGAGTTCACAGCCCGCGAGGATCTCCTGCCCACCATCGAGTCGATCCTGCGGGTGTTCGAACAGAACGGGTACCGCGACAACAAGCTCCGGGCCCGCATGAAGTGGCTCGTCGACGAGCTCGGCTTCGAGGAGCTGCAACGCAAGATATTCCAGATCCGCCAGTTCCTCTCGGCCTCGTCGAGCTGGCCGGGTGGCATCCCCTTCGAGGTCGAGAAGTACGGCGACGATCCCGCGGGCCGCTCCAGCACCGTCGAGGCAACACCGGTCGGGCAGGGCGTAGCGGTGGCGATACGCGGCTCCGGCCCTTATTCACGCTGGGAGCAGGCCAACGTCGTCCGTGGAGCCGCCAAGGGGACCGTCTCTGCCTACGCTCACGCGAACCTCGGTGACATCACCTCGGACCAGTTCCGCGCCCTCGCCGCCATCCAACGCGAGCTCGGAGCCGAGGTGCGGGTGACCAACCGGCAGAACCTCGTGTTCCGTGACCTGACCGAAGACCAGCTCCCCGTCTTGCACAACCGGCTGGCAGCCATCGGGATGGCCGAGCCCGGCGCCGAACTCGCCCGCGACGTCGTCGCTTGTCCCGGTACCGACACCTGCAACCTCGCCTACACCCAGTCCCGGGGTCTGGCCAAGGCCATCGGCGAGGCTCTCGAAGCAGCCGGGCTCGCCGACACGCCGGGGGTTCGCACCAACATCTCGGGCTGCACCAACTCCTGCGGCCAGCACCACACCGCCGACATCGGCTTCTTCGGAACCGAGCGAAGGGCGCACGGGCGTTCGGCTCCCGGCTATCAGATGCTGCTCGGCGGCTACGTCGGCCAGGAGAAGATCCACTTCGGAGAGAAGGCCCTGCGCCTGCCTGCCAAGACCGCACCCGAGGCCGCGGTCAGGGTGATCTCCCGATTCAGCAACGAGCGCGGGGCCGGTGAGGGCTTCCGGGCGTGGCTCGAAAGGGTCGGCGGGGCCCAGGCGGTCGCGGCCGAGCTCGAGGACCTGAACCGGTTCCCCGAGCCCGACGAAGACGCGAGCTTCTACGTCGACTTCGACGAGGCCTCACCTTACGAGAAGTTCATCGGCGACTCCGAGTGCGCCACCTGAGAACCGAAAGAGAACATGCCATGGCACCCAGGACGGCGGATGAGTTCACCGACGCAGAACTGGCAGAGCTGAGCAGCGAGTTCGAGGATCTCCCGCCCGGCAAGATCATCCAGTGGGCGGTCGACCAGTTCGCGCCCAACCTCTCGCTCTCGGCATCGATGACCGACGCGGTGCTCATCGACATGGCGGTCAAGGTCTTCCCCGCGATCGAGGTCGTCTTCATCGACACCGGCTACCACTTCCCGGAGACCCTCGAGACGGTGGAGCGGGTACGCCGCCACTACGGCCTGAACCTGCGGATGATGACGGTGGCGCCCCACGACGAGGAGCTGTGGGTCATCGACCCGGAGAACTGCTGTTCGGCAGTCAAGGTCGGGCAACTCGATCGAGCTCTCACCGGCAAGGAGGCCTGGATGAGCGGGTTGCGTCGCGCCGAGTCCGAGATCCGTGCTGAGGCGCCGATCATCGCCCGGGACCTGCGCGGCCTGGTGAAGCTCAACCCGCTGGCCAACTGGAGCGACCTCGACGTGAAGGGCTACATCACCGACCACGGTGTCCCCTACAACCCGCTGCTCGACCAGGGCTACCCCTCGATCGGCTGCATGCCCTGCACCAGACCAATAGCTGAAGGAGAGGATCCCCGCTCGGGCCGCTGGGCGGGCCGGGACAAGAGCGAGTGCGGCCTGCACCTCATGTGAGCCGGCACCGGCCGCCCGGCACGTCTCGGGCTCCGCTCCCGATCACGACGAGTACTGCGGTTCGGCCCCGGGCTCGACAGCTTCGAGACCCTCGACCTCGAAGCTCTCCGTGTTGTCAGATGCCTCGGGATCGTAGGGGAACGACGCGGCGGTGAGGTAGCCGTATTCGCTGTCGAAGCTCAACTCGACACCCGGGATCTCCTCGGCGGTCACCGAGTTCGGGCTGATCCGCTCCTCGGCCTCATCGAAGAGGCTGTCCACCAGGAGGTCTTCGGGTGTACCCGGGCAGAGATCGGGCTCACCTTCGAGGACCTCGACGGTGACGACCTCCGCGGCGCGCACGTCGACGCCGGCCGTGCAACTGGCGCCGGAATGATCCGAAGCCGTGTAGGCATACGAGTAGTCGTCGATCTCCTGGCTCTCCCACAGCTCCCGGTTCTGTTGCAGAGCGGCTTGGAGATCGTCTCGCCCGGCATCGGAAACAGTGGTCGTGGCACTCGTCGTGCTGGAGGGCCCTTGTGGGTCATCTTGCGAGTCGTCGTCCGAACAGGCACTCGAAATGGCAACCATGACGAGCAGGCCGGCCGCGAGCGTGAGGGGCTTTCCTAGCATGCGATCCCATCGGCACCGAGGCTCATGAGATGAGCCATACCCCTGTGGCCCCACCTTGACACCCTGGATGCGGTCGTCCAGCATGACGGTCGTGGTCGATACGACCGGAGTGCTTCCGACCGTTCTGACCGGCCGTGGCTCGGACCAGGCCATCCCCACCCGCGTACTGGTGATGGGAATGGCCCACCGGGACGGAACCGTCCACGCCACCGAGGTGTACCCGGTGGCCGAGACCTGCGGCCTCACCGCCGAACAGGTCCGCTCCTGTCTGCGGCGCCTTGTCGGCGAAGGCTTGTTCATCCGCGGCGGCGAAGGTCGCGAAGCGGTCTTCACCGCCACCCCCGCGGGGATGGCGGCCCTTTCGTCGACCCTCGAAAGGCACCGCCTCGCCTACGCGCAGGATGCGGCCGGCCGGGGCTGGGACCGGAAGTGGCGGCTGGTCGCATTTGCCATACCCGAGACCCGGCGATCGGCGCGTGACAGCTTTCGCGATCGGCTCCTGGAACTGGGCGGAGCACCGGTCCAGAACGGCCTCTACATCTCACCGCACCGGTGGCACGACGAGGTGATCGAGATCGCTGCTCGCCTCGAGGTGGACGATCACGTTACCGCCCTCACGACCGACGACCTCGAGATAGCGGGCAATCGCGATCCCCGCGTCCTGGCGCAGAACCTCTGGGCGCTCGAAGATGTCGCCCACCGCTACCAGCACTTCATCGACGTCTACAGGGACGTCCCCGATGAGCTCGACGCCATGCACCGTCGCGACGAGCGGCTCCCGGAACGGGACTTCCTGCCAGGAGCCCTCCACATGGCAGTCCAGTTCGGGGATTGCTTCATGCGCGACCCGCTCCTACCGCCGGAGTTGCTTCCCCGCCCGTGGCCCGGCCGAGCCGCTCGCGACCTCCTCGCCCGCAGCCGACGATTGGGTGTGCTCGCACGGCAGGACAAGTCCGGGCCTGCGCTGTTCAGCGTCTTCGACGACGTCCTCGAGCAGCTCGCCTGACAGCGGCCGGGAAGCCCACGGCGGCGGGGACTTTGGTCCCTGGGACCTCCGGAATCGCCGGTGGTCCCAGCGATTCGTTGAACTGGGTCGCTCGACCGTTCGCGCTCCAGGAACACCCGAACCGGTCGATTCCTGTTACATGCTACGGACCGCGATAGACCAGGGAAGCTCCAGAAACCGTCCTTTCGATCGGGGTCCGGTGCTGTTGAGCATCGTCTCGCTGGCCCTTCCCACCGGCCCGGTGTTCCAGGTCGGGAGGGGCCCCGCAGGCGGTTTCGACACCAGGCTGGTGCGTCCGCTGTCCCCGCGATCCACCTGACGATCCCACTCCCACAGAACATCTCCCAGACACCGTCAGGTACTCGCCAGGCTCCGCCGGAGCCTGGCGAGGCTTCTTTTGGGCCTGGGGCTAGGCGAGGTTCTCGACGAAGCTCTCGAGCTGACGCAGGTTGCGGCACTCGAACACGCCGTCGCAGTGGACTCCATACTCGCCGACGATGGAGTCACCGGTGTCCCAGTAGCTGCGAGGTTCGGGGTTGAGCCAGAACACGTGACGGGCCTTGTGCCGCATCTCCTTGACGATCCAGCTCTGCGAGGCGTGGTAGTTGTTGCGGGCATCGCCGAGTATCAGAATGGTCGTCTTGGCATTGACGTCCTTCTCGAAGCGCTGCCAGAACACCTCCAGAGCGTGTCCGTAGTCGGAGTGCCCGTCCACCCAGACGACGTCGGCCTCGGTGTTGACGCGATGGACCGCCTCGGCAATGTCCTCGGTCCCCTCGAAGAAAGGAGTCACCTCGTCGAGTCCGTCGATGAAGACGAAGGACCTCACCTTGGAGAACTGGCTGCTGATCGCATACACGAGGTGCAGGGTGAACCGGGCGAACGCCGCGACCGAACCCGATATGTCGGCGACAACCATGATCTCGGGTTTGGACGGCCTCGGGTAGCGGAACTTGGGCTCGGCGGGAACCCCGCCGTAGCTCAACGAGTGGCGCATGGTGTTGCGGAAGTCGAGCGGGCCCTTCCGCCCGTGACGGCGTTTGCGGGCCAGGCGGACCGCCAGCTTGCGGGTCAGCGGGTAGATGGCGTGGCGCAGCATCTTCATCTCGTCACGGGATGCGTGCATGAAGTCGACATCCTCGGGCAGTGGCTTGCGCAGTGTCTTCGCCATCGCCTCCACCCCCCGGTCCGCCACGAGTCGCCTGCGGATCTCGGCTTCGATCTCTCGCTTCAGCTCGTCGATGCGTGACTGGAACTCGTCCTCCTCCAGACGAGCCTCCAGCGGCGTCAGCTCTTCGGGGGCGTCGCGGTGAGCTCGGGTCATGAGCCGGTCGAGTACCCCGTCGAGGTCCAGGTTCCGAAGTGTGCGGTACAGGTAGTACGTTCCCCCGACCGGACGTCCGGGCTCCATGCCCGCGTAGCGCTGAACCGCCTGACGGGCGACGGCTCTCATCATGGCCTCGTCACCCCGCATCAGAGCCTGGTAGAGCATCTCGGCGAGCTCCTCGGGCGTCATGGCCTCGCCGCCGCCCGCACCGCTCCGTTCGCCTTGGCCCGTCCCGGCGCCGAGCTCGGCCTCCCGATCCTCGCCGGACTCATCACCTCCGGCCTCGCCGCTGATGTCGTACTCGCTTCCCCGCAACGAGAAGTAGACCTCGAACACGGTCTCGAAGGCCCGCCAGTGCGAGTGGTTCTTCACGAGAGTCGCGCCCAGCGCATACTTGAAGGCCTCGCGGTCCTCCAACGGGATGTGCTTGACCGCCTCCATGGCGTCGAGGTTCTCGGTGAGGCTCACCGGCAGCCCGGCGTCGCGTAGCTCCTGGATGAAGCCCGCCAGCAGGTCCAGCATCGGTGAGCCGGTGGCGGCCCGGATCTCACTCATCGGTCGAGAAGGGACCGCCCCGCTTGAAGGCCTGGCCCTCGCTGCTGAACTCCTTGACCGCCTTGGCGATGTCGCTTTGGTACTTCAACAGGATGTTCACTGTCTGGCCGGCCATTTCGGCATCCACCTTCTCGACGCCGAGAAGAACCAGCGTCCGGGCCCAATCGAGGGTCTCGGACACGGATGGGGACTTCTTCAGCTCCAGCTGGCGGATCGACCGAACGATCCTGGCGACCTGATCGGCGAGGCTGTCGGAGATGTCGGGGACCTTGGCCAACACGATCGCCTTCTCGCGGTCGAGGTCCGGATAGTCGACATGCAGATACAGGCACCGGCGCTTGAGAGCCTCGGACAGCTCACGGGTGTTGTTGGAGGTCAAGAAGACGAGCGGGATCTGCTCGGCCCCGATCGTGCCCATCTCGGGAATGGAGACCTGGTAGTCCGAGAGGATCTCGAGAAGCAGCGCCTCGGTCTCCACTTCCACCCGGTCGACCTCGTCGACGAGCAGCACCACCGGATCCTCGGCGCGAATCGCCTCCAGCAGGGGTCGGGTCAGGAGGAAATCGTCGGAGAATATGTTGTCCTCGATCTCGTCCCAGCCCTGGTCCTCGCCCCTCTCGGCCTGGATGCGGAGCAGCTGCTTCTTGTAGTTCCACTCGTAGAGCGCCTTGGATTCGTCGAGCCCTTCATAGCACTGGAGCCTTATGAGACGAGCGCCGCTCATCTCGGCGACCGACTTGGCCAGCTGGGTCTTCCCGGTCCCGGCCGGGCCTTCTACCAGCACCGGCTTCTGCAAGCGGTCGGCCAGGTAGACGACGCCGGCGATGCCCTCATCGGCCAGGTAGTCGACCTTGGCGAGGCCCTCCCGGACACCCTCTACGGAGTCGAAGCGGAAGTCCATTAGTGCGAGCGTACCGTCACCGCGCGCCGGCCGGTCAAAGCGATGACGACCGTCCAGCTCACGCCCAGGATCGGGCTCTCCCTGTACCATGCGATCGGCTCCCCATTGGTCCGGTGGGCACACGGAAGCAGCAGGAGAGACTCGTGCAAGGTCTCACGATCCACCTCGTCGTGTATGCAGTGGTCAACGGGCTCCTGCTGTTCATCTGGGTCCTGTTCTTCGGCTCCTACGACCAGCTCACCGACTACTTCCGCCATCCCACGGAGGCGCTCAACTCCTCGTTCTGGCCGATCTATCCGATCGTGTTCTGGGGTGCGGCGGTGCTCATCCACGCCGGGGCCGTCTGCGCCTCGATCCTCTTCGGGCGGAGGGCGCGACAGCGACGGCGGGCGATGGCACAGCAGGTCTTGGCCGCTGCCGGGACCGCCGCGGGGCGCAAGCACCGCCACGGTCCGCAAAAGCAGTGGGTCACGGCCATGTTCACCGACATATCGAGCAGCACACCTTTGGCGGAGAACATGGGAGACGATGCCTGGCACGACCTCCTCGCCCAGCACCGCGACATGGTCAGGCAGATGATCGGGGAGCACGAAGGCGCCGAGGTCGGCACCCAGGGCGACGGCTTCCTGATCCGTTTCGACGAGCCCGAATCGGCTGTGCGCTGCGCCATGGCGATCCAGTCACGGCTGAGCGAGGAGAGAGCCGCCGGACGTGAGGTTCCGTCGGTGCGGGCGGGCATCCACGCCGGCGAGGTCGTGGAGACCGAGGAGGACATGGTCGGCCGGGTCGTCAACCTTGCCGCCCGCGTCACCGGCTCGGCCGCTCCCGGTCAGATCCTCGTGACCGAACCGGTCGCTGATCAGCTACCCGCCGACATCGTCGTACACGACTGCGGCCTGCAGGAGCTCAAGGGCATCACGCGGCCGCGACACCTGCTGGCCGTCGACTGGCGGGACCACGGCCGGTCATCGCAGACCACTACCGACGAGATCGACCTGCGGGAGCAGTGACGAGCCGCTGGTCAGGGTCGACCCGCCCGGGACTGCTGGTCGAGCGCCTGCAGGTAGGCGAGCACCTCCGGGTACTGGGTGAACAGCTCCTCGGCCGTCAACGTGGTTCCCGGGACCTGTACCGCTGCGCTGCCCTCGCCCGGGTCCGCCGGCGCCCCGGGTGCAGGCCCATCGGGTGGAACAGCATCGTCCCCCGGTTGACCAGCGTCCTGCCCGGCGTCGTCGGGAGCGTCGCCGGTGGCTTCCTGGTCCTCCCCGACCGCCAGCGCCTCCCATGTCGAGAGCTCGTAGACGGCAATCCCGTCCTCGTCCATCACACCTTCGAGCGGAATGAGCTCCTCGAGCTCTCGAGCGGAGGGAACGACATCTTGCTCGATGACGATGTCGAACATGACGACGACCCCGCCTCTCTCGTCGAGGATCTCAGCCATCTCGTCTACCTGCTCCGTGAAATCGGCGTTCGGCCGCCCGCTTGACCCGTATTCGACGACCGGCACGAAGAGGGCCGACCGTCCCGTCTCCTCGTAGATCGTCGCAGTGCTGTTGCTGAAGACGATCGCCTCGGCGGGCAGATCCACGACGAGGTCGAACGCGGCGTTCTCGAGATCCTGCTGCGGGGGAAAGCCGCTCGACCACAGCTCGCGGGTGACGCTCGTGTGGCCGTCGATCCACCTGAAGCCCAGACCCACGACCACCAATGATCCGATCGCGACTGCCAGGGCGACCGGAACCAGGTACGAGGTCAGCCGGCTCACGACCCCGTAGGTCACGCTCACCACAACCAGGATCACACAGGCCTGGAGGGGTGCCATCATGCGGCCATCGGCCGAGATGAGGTCATCGAAGAAGGCCGATGCGATCCAGATGACGACCAGATAGACCGGCACGAACACCAGCAGTGCAACGAACAGCGGGCCCCGCGCACCCACGTCCACCGGCTTCCTGATAGCTCGACGGAGGCGCTGGAGCTGACCGAGATCAGCGACCTCGTCGAAGTCGTCTTCCCCGGCAAAGCGGTCGATTTCGGCGACGCGGACCTCACCACTCGGCATCTCGGCGAGGTCACTCTCGAAATGCCCCTCCTCGTCCACCGCCTCTGACGGTTTCATCCTCTCCCCTGTTGCGGCTCCCGCCTCGAGATCGTCGCTGCCAGAGCCGGTGGTTTCGAGCGTCGGATCGGATGAGCCACCCCTTAGGTCGATGACGGTGCTCGCCACACCGTTCCCGCCGCTCGGACCCGGGCGACCATCAGCCGGTCTCCGGTTCGCCAACATGCGGCTGGCGCCCAGCCACCCCGCCAGGAGCAGCACCCCTCCGGTGAGCATCAGAGCCGCGGTGTAACGCTCGGAGCGGTCGGCGCCACTGTCGATCACATAGGTCGAGAGCGTGTCGAAGGCCACCTCGCGCTCGGCGGCGTCCGGCGGGTGATACCGGATCGGTCGAGCGGCCTCGGCGTCGTTGACGAGGGTGTTCCATCCCAGCCAGCCAAGTGTCGGGGCCAACGCCAACGCGACGAGGCCACCGGCGAGCAACAGCCGTCGCCACCACAGTTCCTTCCGGTAGGCGACGATGACCAGCGCGGCGGTCAACGCGACGGCAACCCCCGCGTAGCGGGTCAGGAACGCTCCGGCTGCCGCCACCGCTGTCAGCCAGTACCACAACGGGCTGGGTCGCTGCAGATAGCGGCCCAAGAGGAGCAACGCCCCGAGTGTGAAGAGCAGCGCCAGCGGCTCGCTCAAAGCACTGGAGTGCAGCACCAACCAGTTCTGGCTGTATCCGAGATAGGGCGCACCGGGACCGACGAAGACAACTGCCACGCTGACCAGGGCCGGCACGGCCGCCCAGCGATTGACCCGCAGGGCGATGAGCGCGACCAGCGTCAGGTTGGCGCCCAGCAGCAGTGCTCCTAGCAGCTGCACGGCTGCTTCGGGTCCCAACCCCGACCACATGAAAGCACCCAGCGCCACCGGGTAGAGGGGTGGGGCAAGGGTCAATGGGAACGCACCCTCGAAGCGCACCGCCTCTGAGGGGCTGTATGTGTCGACCTGGGTCGTGAAGGGCACGGTGACGCCCTCACCCTCGGAGAAGTTCTCACCGGTGGCCATCAGGACGGTCGAGTCGGGGAAGACGAGGAGCGAGTCACGTGTCGCTCGCAGCACCGCCACCACACCGAGGAGGAAGACCAGCCCCAACATGATGGCCACGAACCGGCGCTGGTTGCGGCGGACCCAACCGGCGAACTCCCGGTATGCCCCGGCGAGCCGGCCTTCACCCTCGTCGTCGAGCGTTCCGGCCTGCTCATCGACGGTGGCTGTCGACAACGGCTCGTCGCGACCCACCTCGTCGGCGCCCGCTACGCCTACCGACTCGCCGGGCGAGCCTTCCCGCTGATCCGGGTGATCCGGCTGGTCCGGCTGGTCCGGCTGGTCCGGCTGGTCGGGCTGGTCCGGCGGGGTTTCGTCGCCACCGGCACGAGCCTCATCGCGACCCTCGGTTTCGGCGTTCGTCACTTCTGGCTCGGGCCCGTCGTCGGTGGCCGCGGAGCGATCACGTCTGCGGAGGCGGGTCCAGCGCCCGTACCACCTCGACCCTTCGCCAGTCATGGCCGATCAGGCGCGAACCTGACCCTCACCGACGACTATGTACTTGGCGGTCGTCAGCTGTGCCAGGCCCATGGGTCCTCGCGCGTGCAGCTTCTGGGTGCTGATGCCGATCTCGGCGCCGAAGCCGAACTCCTCCCCGTCGACGAAACGCGTCGATGCGTTCACGAGTACCGCCGCAGCATCGACTTCGTCGGTGAATCGTGTAGCCGCATCGAGATCACGGGTGATGATCGCCTCACTGTGGCCGGTTGAATACTCGTTGACGTGCTCGATGGCCGCATCGAGCGACTGGACAACCCGGATCGACATCTTCAGGTCGAGGAACTCGGCGCGGTAGTCCTCGTCGGTGGCGGCCCCCGCACGGGGAACCACCCGGCGGGTCTCCTCGTCGCCCACCAACTCGACCTCGGGCATCGCCTGCGCCACCGCCGGGAGGAACCGGTCCGCGATCGCCTCATGGACCACCAGGGACTCGGCTGCGTTGCACACCGACGGTCGCTGAGTCTTGGCATTCACGACGATATCGAGCGCCATGTCCAGGTCGGCGGAGGCGTCGACGTAGACGTGGCAGTTGCCGTCACCGTCGATGACGTAGGGAACGGTTGCATTGTCGAGGATCGACCGGATGAGCGACGGGCCACCGCGGGGGATGAGGCAATCCACGAATTCTCGCTGCCGCATGAACTCGAGTGCGGCATCTCGTGAGGTGTCCTCGACGAGCACCACGGCATCCCCGGGAAGCCCGACCTTGTCGAACCCCTCACGCAGGGCCGACACGATGCCTCGGTTGGAGTCAATGGCGCCGGAGGAGCCCCTGAGGAACGCGGCGTTTCCGGACTTGACGCAAAGCGCCGCCGCGTCGGACGTCACATTGGGCCGGTTCTCGTAGATGATGGCGACGACGCCGAGTGGCACCCGGACTCGCCGGATGCGAAGCCCGTTCGGCCGAGTCCAGCCGTCGATTATCTCCCCGACCGGATCCGCCAGCGAGGCAACCTGTCGCAGACCCCCGGCCATCCCTTCGACCTTCGCAGCGGTCAGGCGCAGTCGATCGATCACTGTGGCGCTCACCCCTCCGTCCCGGGCGCGAGCAAGGTCGGCGGAGTTGGCCTCGAGGATCTCCTCCGCACGAGACAGGAGCAGGTCCGCCGCGGCGTTCAAAGCGTCGTTCTTCAGGACCGTCGGGGTGGTGGCCAACAGCCGGGAGGCGGCCTTGGCGCGTCGACCTAGCTCGGGAACGGGGGTCGGATCCACGACTCACAGGTTAACCCTGATCATCCACGGTGAGGACCCGAGCAACGTCAGGTGCCGCCAACAGCACCATCCGTCTCGGACATCTGGTAGAAGAACCTCTGTGTCGCCGGCAGTGGACACCGGTCTGGAGCATGCGGTCGCCGCTTTCGTCAACGAGGTGGCTGACGCCCTCGATGGTGCCGCGCTCACGCTCGATCACATCGAAAGGGAGAAGATCGGCGACCAGGTGATGGTCGAGGCCTTCGACCTCAGCGCGGCCTTCATCGACTCGGACGAGCTCCACACCGACAGCGAGCTGTGGGCCTTCATCAGGGCGTTCGCTCCGCACTTCTACGACGAGCTCGCACACGCCACGCCTGCCGACGTCAGGGCAGCAGGATGGATCAAGGATCGGCGTGGGCTTCTCACCGAGCCCAGTGAGTTGTTCGAGACGTTGTGCGAAGCTGATCACCGGTGCCGGGCTGGCTACACACTCCGTTACTACCGCCGGGCGATGGACATAGCCCACACAGTGGGCTCACTCGACGACTACATCTCGCGGACCGAACTCCTGGCGATCGAGCGGTATCGGACGATGCTGCTCCGGCGCATAGACGAAGTGCACGACGACGACGACGACAGCACTCCACCGGTGACGGCCGGGCTTCCCGTGCCAGAGGCAGCGGCTGTCGGCCGCGGGGTGACCCGGACGCCGGCGACGCCGGCGACGGCGACCGGCGACCTCGGTCCGGCTCGGTCGGTGGATCAGCTCTTCGCCGAGTTGGATGCGTTGATCGGCCTGGACGGCGTCAAGCAGGAGGTCAAGCTCGTGGCCAACCTGCTCCGCGTCCAACAGCTCCGCAAGTCACGCGACCTCCCGGTCCTCGATACAAGTCGTCACCTGGTGTTCACGGGGAATCCGGGCACCGGCAAGACGACCGTTGCACGCCTCCTGGCGCAGCTCTACCGCTCGCTCGGAGTCGTCGAACGGGGTCATCTCGTCGAAACCGACCGCACCGGCCTCGTCGCAGGATATGTCGGCCAGACCGCCAACCTGGTGCGCCGGCGATTCGACGAGGCCGAGGAGGGGGTCCTGTTCATCGACGAGGCCTACTCCCTCTCCCGGAGGAGCGAGAACGACTTCGGGCAGGAGGCCATCGACACGATCGTCAAGCTGATGGAGGACCGCCGCGATTCCGTCGTGCTCATCGCCGCCGGCTACCCCACCGAGATGCGCGACTTCCTCGACTCGAACCCCGGACTGCGGTCCCGCTTCCCGAAGACGATCCATTTCCCCGACTACTCGACGGCCGAGCTGATGGAGATATTCGGCACAATGGAGGAGAAGAGCCGCTACGTGGCAGACCAGGCGGCCCGCGAGAAGCTGCGGACGCTCCTCGATTCTCAGATACGAGATGTGGGCTTCGGCAACGGCAGGCTGATACGGAACCTCTTCGAGGCGGCGGTCGCCAACCATGCCAGCCGGGTGGTGGACATCCCTGAACCGAGCGACGAGGTGCTCACGACCCTCACCATCGGTGACATCCCCGACGAGGTCGGTCACGCCTTCTTCGATGCAGGAGCCCCGGACGACGGACCCGGTCAGAACGGCCCGACCGGGTAACGTCGGTCCCATGAAGCGGTTGCTGGCGCTGGTCGTCGCCGTCGGCCTGGTGCTGGGAGCAATAGCCATCCGTGGCTGGGCCAGCGGCGATTCGGGGGACGAGGCCGGCACCGGCAACGAAGCGACACCCGACGGGGCCATCACCATCGTCTGTGATGCAGATCTCGAGGCGGTCTGCCACGAGCTCGAGCTCAGCGTCGACGACGTGACGGTACGCGTGGAGGAAGCGGCCGTAACCGCCGAGGCCTTGTCACAGGCGAACACCGGTGCGGCGGATGTCGATGGGTGGCTCGTCTCCCAGCCCTGGCCGGGGATGGTGGCTGAACGGAGGGATGCCGCCGGCCAGGTTCCCGTCCTCGGCTCACCGTCAGCTGCGCTGGCGGTTTCCCCCGGGGTGATGGTGATGGACCGGGAGCGGCAACGAGTGCTTGCGGCGAATTGCGGCGGGGAGATCACCTGGGAGTGTGTGGGGGAGGTGGCCGGCGACCCCTGGCCCGTCGTAGGTGGTGAGGAAGCGTGGGGAGAGATCAAGCCGGGCGAGCAACCTCCGGACACCTCCGCGGGCCTGTTGATCCTGGGTCAGGCCGCCTCGAGCTTCTTCGGGACAAGTGATTTCGCCAGCAACGACTTCAGCGCCGATCCCGCTTTCAGGCCCTGGTTCGAGAAGCTCGCGAGATCGGTGCCGGACTACACGCCGCCGGCCGGCACGCCACTGCAGCAGTTCCTGGTCATACCCGCCTCGTATGACGTCGTGGGTGCACTCGAAGCACAAGCCGGGCCGGCCGTCGCCAGCTCACGCGACCGGGATCGACTCACCATCGCCTACCCTTCGCCCATGCTGAGCGCTGAGGTCGTCCTGGTTCCGACGAGCCCGGCGGTGTCGGGTGAGTCACTGGTCGAACGTCTCGGCGAGGAGCGTCTCGGCGAAGTGCTCGCGGGTCAAGGCTGGAGGGTCCAGGGCATCTCGCTCGCCGAGGGCCTGGACCCTGACATCGACGTCGGTGATTCGGCACCGCTGCCCGGCGCCGGTGTCTTAGATGCTCTGCGCTCTCTCTGGATCGAGGTTGTCCGATGAAGCTTCGTCACCTGCTCAGCGTCCTACTCGCCGCCACACTCGTTACGACCTCGTGCAGCAGCGGTGGCGACGACGAGGCGGCCGTCGACGATGTTCTGGGCGATCCCGGCGACTGCATCGTCGTCGAGATGTCGGTGTCGTCGGAGAAGATCGAGCTTCTCACGGACCTGGCGGCCACGTTCAACGAGAGCGAGAACGCGACCGTCGACGGCGAGTGCGTGTTCGTTCGGCCGCAGAGCAAAGCGTCGGGTGGAGCCATGGGTCTGCTGCTCGACGGATGGGACGAGAACACCGAAGGCCCGCGCCCTGTCATCTGGTCACCTGCCGCCAGCGCCTGGGGGTCGATCCTCAACCAACGACTCGCCGACGACGGTCGAGAGCCGATGGTGCCCGACGAGAGCTCCCAGTTCATGCTGACGCCACTCGTGATCGCCATGCCCGAGCCCATGGCACAGGCGCTCGGTTACCCCGACACGCCGATCGGCTGGGCGGACATCTTCGCCCTGGCGACTGATCCCCAGGGCTGGGCCTCTGTCGGGCACCCCGAATGGGGCCCGTTTCGACTGGGCAAGACCAACCCCAACTTCTCGACCTCGGGCCTCAACGCACTCATCGCCCAGACATATGCCGCCACCGGAAAGACCGACGGCCTCACGCTGGAGGACCTCTCGGACCCGGAGGTCCAGGCGTTCGCCCAAGGCATCGAGTCCGCGGTCGTCCACTACGGCGACATAACCATGACCTTCCTCAACAACTGGTACCGCGCCGATCAACGGGGAACTGCGTTGACCTACGCCTCGGCTGTCGCCGTCGAGGAGAAGTCCGTGATCGACTACAACCAGGGCAATCCCGATGGGGTCCTCGACCCCGGCGAGGAAGCGCGTCCGCCGGAGATCCCCCTCGTCGCGGTATACCCCAACGAAGGAACGCTCTACTCGGACAACCCGTTCTTCATCCTCGAAGCCGACTGGGTCGACCGGCAGCAGGCTGAGGGCGCGAGGTTGTTCGAGGAGTTCGTGCAGCAGCCCGAGAACCAGGAGCGGGTCCTGGAGTTCGGGTTCCGCCCCGGCAACCCCGAAGTCACCATCGGTACCCCGGTCGACGAGAGCAACGGTGTCGACCCGAACCAGCCCCAGACCCTTCTGCAGGTTCCCGAGCCACCGGTACTCGTACAGCTGCTCGAGAACTGGGACGAGCAGCGCAAGGAAGCCCGGGTCATGATCGTCCTCGACGTGTCGGGCTCGATGGGAGAAGATGCCCAGCCCGGCGGTGGCGAGACCAAGCTGGAGCTCGCCAAGCAGGCGGCCATCGACGCTCTCGACGAGTTCAAAGACGACGACATCGTCGGCCTGCGGGTCTTCACCGACCAGATGGGTTGGGAGGGCAACTTCTTGGATCTCGTCGAACCGGGCCGCATCGGGGATGTTCGGGAGCAGCTCAAGAACGAGATCCGCGGACTGCAGCCGCTGAACGGGACACCTCTGTACGAGGTCTCGGGTGAGTCGTTCAACCAGATGGTCGAGGACTACGACCCAGCGCGGATCAATGCGATCATCCTCTTGAGCGACGGCGTCAACGACGACGGCGATCGTTCCGACGACCCGCAGCAGTACCAGGACCTGTTGGCCCTCTTGGAGGACACGACCCAGGGGGAGAACTCGGTGCCGGTGCGCGTGTTCCCGATCGCCTACGGAGCCGACGCCGATCTGGCAGCCCTGCGGGGCATAGCCGAAGCCAGCAACGCGGCGTTGTACGACGCCTCCGATCCGCTCACGATCAACAAGGTGTTCACGGCGGTCGTGAGCAACTTCTGACCGGCCATGCCAACTTCGGATTCACTGCCGGGTGCCCCTCTGGTGCTCGGCTGCCCGGAGTAGCGTGACGGCGGTGGCACTTCGTCTTCGCGATCGCATCCTGACACCACCGGTGGCAAGGGCGATGATGTCGCCCTCGGCCATAGTGCTGACCGGAGTGGGGGCCGCAGTCGGAATCCTGGTCGGACTCGGACCCATCGGCGCCGTGGGCCTGGCAGCCGTTGCGTGGGCTGCGAGGGTCGGGGCGGCAGTCCCCCGTGGGCCTCGTGCCGAGCGCATCGATCCCTTTACGCTTCCCGAACCGTGGCGCTTCTACGTCAGGGATGCCCTCCAGGCGCAGTCACGCTACAACGAGGCCGTCCACTCGACTCCCGAGGGACCGCTTCACGACCGGCTGTTCGACATCGGCACGCGCGTGGACCAACTGACGGGCGAGGCCTGGAAGATCGCCCGCCGCGGCAACACCCTCGCCGAAGCCGCCAAGAGGATCGATGTGACGCAGGTGCAGAAGGAGCTCGACGAGATCGGCCCGCAGGCGAGCGAGGTGTGGGCCGCGGGCACCTCGATCGCCGATACAGCCAAGGCACTCACCTCCCAGTTGCAGTCAGCCGAGCGGATGCACTCACTCGCAGCCCAGGCGGACGGCATGCTGAAGGTCCTCAACGCGCGGCTCGACGAGCTCGTCGCACGCACCATCGAGTTGTCGGTGCACGCTGACAGCGTCTCCGAGACCGGTGGCCTCGGTACCGAGGTCGACAACCTGCTCGGCGAGCTCGAGGCGCTCCGTGGTGCCCTCGAGGAGACCACCACCGGTTCAGTCCCCCTGCCGGAGATGCCACCGGCGACGGCGCCTCACGCCGACTCCGCCCCTGAGCCCCAGGCCCGCCCCACCACCCTCCCGCCGTCCGAACCGGCACCCACCGACGACTCCCGCTCAGCCGGCGACACGGATGAGCGCTGATCCCGACACCCCAGAGCCCGACGGCAAGGATGCCACCGAGGCACCGGCCCCGGCGCAGAGCACCGGCCGCTCGTCCATAGCGGTAGGCGCCGGCATCCTGCTTTCGCGCATCGCCGGTTTCCTTCGCGAAGCAGCGCTCGCCCGTTTCCTGGGCATAGGGTTCGCCGCCGACGCGGTCCGAGCAGCCATGCGGATACCCAACCTCCTCCAGAACCTGCTGGGCGAGGGGGTGCTCTCAGCGGCCTTCATACCCGTCTACAGCCGGATCGTCGAGAGCGAGGACGAGGAGCGAGCCGGAGAAGTCGCCGGGGCCATCGCCGGAATACTGATCGCCGTCACGACCGCGGTGACCGCAGTGGTGGTGGTGTTCGCCCGTCCGATCACCGCGGTGATGACGCCCGGCTTCGACGGCAGGACCTTCGACCTCACAGTCACGCTGGTGAGGATCATGACGCTGGGCCTCGGCTTCCTGGTCATGTCGGCTTGGTGCCTGGGGATCCTCAACTCGCACCGCCGGTTCTTCCTGCCGTTCGTGGCACCGGTCCTGTGGAACGCAGCTCAGATCGTGGTGATCGTCTTCGTCGGGCTGCTCGGCTGGACCGACTCCTCGATCGCAGTGGCCCTGGCATGGGCGCTCGTCGTCGGCGGGCTTCTCCAGCTCGTCGTGCAGCTTCCGGCGGTCCTGCGCCTCGTCCCGCACCTCAGGCTGAGCCTGCGATCCAAGGAGCGTGACGTCCGAGACGTCCTCCGCCGTACCGGCCCTGCTCTCCTGGGCCGGGGGATCGTGCAGATCAGTGCCTTCGCCGACGTCGTGCTGGCGAGCATGCTGGTAACCGGCGCCGTGGCCGCCCTCGGCTACGCCCAAGTGCTCTATGTACTCCCGATCAGCCTCTTTGCCATGTCCGTCGCGGCTGCCGAGCTACCCGAGCTGTCCCGCGAGAGCGAGGCAGTGAGGCAGATCCAGCTGCGACTGGTGATCGCGCTACGCCGGATCGTCTTCTATGTCTTCTTCGCCGCGGTCATGTACGTGACTGTCGGGGATCTGATCATCAGCGTCCTCTTCGAGGGGGGCGAGTTCACCCACGACGACACGCTGCTCGTCTGGTACATCCTCGTCGGGTACAGCGTGGCCATCGTCGCGAGCAGCGAGTCCCGCCTGCTGCAGAACACCCTGTATGCCCGGAACGACGTTGTCACGCCGGCCGAGATCGCTGCCGTCCGCCTCGTCGTGTCCGTCGGTCTGTCGATCCCTCTCATGTTCAGCCTCGACCGGCTGGTCATAGTCGACGGCCACATCAGCGGGTGGTCGGACCTCCCGGCCTTCTGGCCGCTTCCCGCCGACGTCCGCTCAGAAGCCGGCACCGTCCATCTCGGCGCGGTCGGAATCGCGCTGGCTTCGTCGTTTGCCTCGCTGGTGGAGGTCGCCCTGCTGAGGCGACGCTGCTCGACGGAGCTGGGGTGGAACCCACCGATCGGCCGGTCCGTGTCGCGCCTCGTGCCGGTGGCCCTGTTGACCGGGATGGAGTCCGTCGCCCTCGTTATCGGCCTCGAAGCGATCCCTGACATCCTCTCGCTGCCGTTCATCCTCGTGGCCGCCTTCGTCACCTGGATCGCTGCTTCCCACTGGCTGGGGTTGTTCGAAGCCGACGAGGCGATGATCCCGGTGCGCCGTGCAGTGGAACGGGTTCGCGAGGCTTACCGGCCGTCGAGCCGCGGGTCGGGTGATCAGCACGACGCCGGTGGTGGACCGAGCCGCTAGGCGAGGATCCGTGTGACAGCACCCGTCGAGCCCAAGCACAGCTTGGCGAGGCGAACCCTCGGCGCGATCAGCTCGACCCATCTGGACAGCCCCTCTGGTGAGCCATCATCGCTTCCGGGCGCTTCAACCGCCCGCCGAGGGATAGCATCAGGACCATGATCAAGCTCGTCAAACGTTGGTGGAAGTACATGACTGCCAAGTTGAGCGGGAAGTTCAGCGAATCCGCTGACCCCAAGGTTCAACTGGAGCAGGCGATCATCGAGGCACAGGATCAGCATCGCCGCCTGAAGGAACAGGCGGCGAATGTGATCGCCAACCAGAAGCAGACCGAGATGCGGCTCAATCGGACCATGGAGGAATACGAGCGGGTGAGCGCCAACGCCCGCCAGGCTGTCCTCATGGCCGACGACGCCTCCAAGTCGGGTCAATCCACCAAGGTGACCGAGTACACCCAAGCCGCCGAGGCTTTCGCCAACCGCATGATCGCACTCGAACGTGAGGTGGAGGACCTCAAGTCCCTGCACCTCCAGTCGGCCCAGGCCGCCGACCAGGCCAAGCAGGCAGTCCAGCAGAACGCCATGGCACTGCAGAAGAAGCTCTCGGAACGCCAGAAGCTGCTGGGCCAGCTCGACCAGGCGAAGATGCAGGAGCAGATGAACGTCGCCATGGCATCCCTCAGCGAGACCGTCGGCGAGGACGTGCCGTCCTTCGACGAGGTGCGCGAGAAGATCGAAGCCCGCTACGCGAAGGCCAAGGGCATGTCAGAGCTGACGGAGTCCACGGTCGAGACCAAGATGCTCGAGGTGGAGAAGGCAGCCATGAGCACCGAGGCTCAGGCACGCCTGTCAGAGATCCGCACACAGCTCGGCATTGCGGCTCCGGTCGAGGAAGCGGCCGGTTCAGAAGCCCTCGATTCAGGAGCATCCGGTCAGGGCGAGAGCGGGGCCCCCGCTCCGCCGGCGGAGGCCGAGACAAGCCCACCCCAGCCACAGGCCCAGACGGAACCCTGATCGCGTCGTTACGACAGCACTACGAGGTCGTCACGATGGATGACCTCGGCGGACACATCGTCGCCCAACTCGTCGCTGCGGCGCCCAGCCATCCTCACCAGACCGCCGGAATCGACCCGGGCCAGCCCTTTGGCAAAGACCTCACCAGTGGGATCGACGACCTCAACCGCGTCATCAGCCTCGAACTCCCCCTCGACTCCGACGACACCCGCCGCGAGAAGGGAGCGACCCTGCTCCACCAGCGCCCGCCGTGCCCCTCGATCGACGATGATGGATCCCTTCGAGCCGATGGCGAAGGCGATCCACAGCTTGCGGGCCGGAAGGCGACGATCACGGGGGTGAACCACCGTCCCCACACCCGGCTGACCAGCCACGGCATCCCTCAGCACATGCTCGCGGTCGGCCGCGGCGATGACGGTACGCACTCCCGACCAGGCAGCGATCCGTGCGGCCGCCACCTTGGTGGCCATCCCGCCGCTTCCGCGCGGCGTCCGTGAGCCACCGGCCAGCTCGTCGAGCTCCTTGTCGAGCTCGACGATCTCCTCGATCAGCGAGGCCGACTCATCTATACCGGGGTCGGCGGTGTGCAGACCAGCGGTGTCGGTCAACAGCACCAGGATGTCTGCGCCGACGAGGTGCGCGACCAGTGCGGCTATCCGGTCGTTGTCCCCGAAGCGGATCTCGTCGTCGGCGATGGCGTCGTTCTCGTTGACGATCGGCAGCACTCCGAGATCGAGCAACCGGGAGAGCGTGCTGCGGGCATGCAGGTACTGTTGCCTGACCATGAAGTCGAGGGGGGCGAGAAGGACCTGGCCACCAACCAAGCCGTGCTCCCGCTCCAGAACGTCGTTGTAGACCCGCATCAACCGCGTCTGGCCCACCGCCGAGACCGCCTGGAGGGTGCGGGAGTCGGCAGGTCGGTTGGTCGCGCTCAGGCCCAACTCGGGAAGTCCTGCCGCGATCGCGCCCGAGGTCACCAGCACGACCTGGCTACCGGCCTCACGCAGGCCGGCCAGCTCGCGGCACAGCTTGGCGATGGCGGTCTGGTCGATCACGCCGTGCTCGTCGGTGATCGAGGACGTTCCGACCTTGGCCACCACGATCACGACATCACCTCACCGTTGCGGTCATCACCGTCGTCGGCCACCTCGGGTTGATACTCGAAATCGAGCCCGCCTATGTGGACGGTGTCGCCGGCCTCTGCACCTGCCCTCGCCAGCGCCCGGTAGACACCGAGGCGGCGCAGCCCCGTCTGCGCAAAGTCGAGAGCTTCGGGATTGGTGAGATCCGAGAGAGCGACGGCTCGTCGTGCGGACCTGCCGAGCACTTCGAAGCTCCCGTCATCCCTACGCGCGACCGTGACGCCTCCCGGCAGCGGACGGTGCACTACGAATGTCTCCGCCGGCACCTCGCTCTCCCGGGCGGACTCGACGAGGTCAGCCAACCTCCCCACGAAGCTCGACAGCCCCTCCCCGGTCACCGATGAGATCCGAGGCCGGTCGAACTCGGGGGTGGTTCCGGACGCAACGAGGTCGCAACGCGAACCGACCACGAGGCGCGGCCGTTCGAGCAACCGTGGCTGGTAACGCTGCAGCTCCCGGAGCAGGACGGTCTCCTGCTCGGACGGTGTGGTCCCATCAGGCATGGCCAGATCGAGCAGCAGGACCAGGACACGTGCCCTTTCGACGTGCCGCAGGAAACGGTCACCGAGCCCCTTGCCGTCGCTGGCACCTTCGATGAGTCCGGGGACGTCTGCGAGGACCAGTTCACGCCCGTCATCGGTTCGCACCACTCCCAGATGGGGTTGAAGGGTCGTGAAGGGGTAGTCCGCGATCTTGGGCTTGGCCGCGGACACGCGGGAAATCAGCGTGCTCTTGCCGACGTTCGGGAACCCGACCAGAGCCGCATCGGCCACCAGCTTCAACTCGAGCCGCAGCCACGCCTCCTCGGGCTGCTCTCCTTGCTCGGCGAACGATGGCGCCCGCCGGCGGTTGCTGAGAAACCTGGCGTTGCCACGCCCACCCCTGCCCCCGGGGGCGGCGAGCCACCTGTCACCAGCGTGGGTGAGGTCGGCGACCACCGTGCCGTCACGATCGAGCACCACAGTGCCCTCGGGTACCGCCACGAAGAGGTCCTCACCCCGGGTGCCGTGGCGCCTCTTGCCCTGACCGTGGGTGCCGTCGGCAGCCCGGCGATGTGGGTGGTCCCTGAACGACAGGAGCGAAGCGGTGTTGCTGTCGGCCACCAGCCACACATCCCCACCACTGCCGCCGTCGCCCCCGTCGGGTCCGCCACGCGACACATGGGCCTCGCGCCGGAACGACACGCAGCCGGCGCCCCCGGCGCCCCCGCGTACACAGATGGCAGCCTCATCGACGAACTCGGACACACCCTGCAGGCTAGTGGTGCTGAACGAGATGATCGTGGGGCGGCGCAGGCAAGGGGGCACTCCATTTCCCCCACCCGCGGCTGTCGCCGCCTCAGTTCACGAGGCGGACCGGGTCGCCGACGATCCGCACGGACCAAGTTGTCCTGTCGGTCACGTCAGCGTTGAAGTCGTAATAGATCTTCCACCAGTGGTCGTCCGGGTACAGGGTCTCGTAGTCCTCCGGTAGGTCGACCGCTATCTCGACGTAGCGCTCGTTGAAGCGGCAACGGCTCTGACGCCCGGGGCCGAGTTGGGGCCAGCCCACGCAGCCGCTGACGTTGAGTTGGGTCGTCGGGCCACCGCTGTAGTCCCCATCCCGCGTCTGGTAGGTGAAGGGCACTGAGTTGCCGTTCGGGTCGCGGACCTCGACGTAGTTGCCGCCTTCACCCGGGTCGAAGAGGGTGATGATCATCTGCTTGCCGGCGTGCTCAGGCTCGATCTCGGCCAGGTAGAACTCGGCTTCGGGGGCATTCGCCTGGGCGTAGATCGACATCCAGTTCTTGCCGAACACGGCCGGGCACTGGGGATCGTTGCGGGTGTCACAGACCGTACCGCTGGTGCCCTTGGTGGCGAAGATCGAGTAGTTGTTGACGCTGAAGGCGTCCTCCTCCATGGCCTGGTTGTGGACCTGGAGTATCCAGCGGCCGGCTGGGGCGTTTGCGGGGATGGTGCAGAAACGGGTCCAGCGGTTGCTGCCGAAGAAGCTGAAGTCGAAATCGCTCTCCCCGTACGGGAAGGTCCGTGGATTGGCACCGTCACTCGTGCAGCCGCCGTAGATGGGGTTGTCGCTGTCGTCGAAGGGCGTGTTGTCGGGCTCGCGGAGCGTGAAGGTGGTGGTAAGCGGCTGGTTCCCGCCCAGGTCCGGGCTGGCGGTCGCGCTGTCGTGTTTCGCGGCGTCGTAGATGGAGATGATCGTGTCCTGGCCTCGGGCCTCGGGTAGCTCGACGATGTACTCGTACTGGGGCATGGTCAGGTAGTCATCGTTCACCTCGAAGTAGCTGTCACCGGTGAAGGGGTCGCTGTTCGGCCCGGGTCCCAGCGGTGACGGGCAGATCATCGTGTTGGGCCAGTTCCCGGAAAAGCGGGTGGCGAAGGGGTCCCCCTGCTCCTTGGGGGCGCAGAAGCCGTTGAGGGCCATCCAGAAGCCCTCCGGCCCGTTGGGTGGGCCGACCATGCCCGCGGTGCCGATGTAGTTCTTGGGGCTGCCGAGGGGTACGGGAAGGACGTACTCGGCGACCGCTGCCCTCTCTATCAACACGTTGTCGAGGAACAGCGACGAGAAGTAGAGGTCTGCTGCGTCATCGCTGATCGTCACCCGCAGTTGCTGGGTCCCGACCGATTCCACGACGATGGATATCTCCGGATCGTTGGAGTCGAATCCGTTCTCCCTGGCGGTGTCGAGCGCAACGTCAGTCGCCTTCGGCAGGTCGGGAAGCCACACCACTCCGGCCAGCGAAGCGGCATCAGCCGCCCGCTGCATGCGGATCCCCTCGGCGTACCACGAGCCCACGTCGGTGGCGAAGCCGACCACCGCGAGCAGCGGGATCATGAGCAGGGCCGACAGTGCCAGCACGTACCCTGTCTCAGCCGGTCGCCGTGAGTGCGCGGACCGGTTGTGTGCAGACTGTGCCGTCCTGGACTGCTGCGATCTCATCATCCGTTCCCCACGATTGATTCCTCCGGTTCGAGTCGCATCACCGTGTGGTCAGTGATGGTGAACGTCGCGCCGAAGAGCCCGGTCACCAGATCGTGGTCGTAGGAGATGTAGACACCCAGGTAGTCCGGCCCACCGGGAGCGCCCTGGCTGTTCTCCCGTTCGGTAGCCGAGCACCAGAAGGCATCCTTGTCACCCACGCAGTTGGGATCGTCGAAGCTGGACTGGGACCCGACCGGATCGTTGACCACGTTCATCAGGTCGTTCTTGTCATAGGTGTTGCAGTTGTCGGCGTTGCTACCGCCGGCACTGAGTGCGCTGCTCGTGATGCATCCGGGTGGTACTTCGCCGTCGGCGTCGTCAGCCCGGTAGACCACCACCATGTTGACCTTGTCCAGGTCGAGGTCCGACATGGCCGACCCGAGCCCGGAGAGGATGGCGTGGTCTGCCAGGTTGTGCGTCGCTGCGTTGGAGCCGATGCGTGCCCCGGAGCGACCGGCATTCCCGACGGAGAGATCGCTGCGGTAAGCGACACCGAACTCGAATATGCCCATCGCCAGCATGACGATCAGCGGAGCCACGATGGCCAGTTCGACCATGACCGCACCTCGTTCGCTGCGAAGGCGGAGCAGGCGCAGACGCGTGCGAAGCATCGTCACTGCTCCTTCGGTTCGAGACGGATCACGACCTCGTCGGTGAAGGTCTTCGTCGAGCCGAACAGGCCGGTGATGAACTCGTAGTCGACCGAGATGTAGATGCCTATGTAGTCCGGTGGGCCGGACACGGCAAGAGAGACATTGCGGGTGTCAGGGCACCAGAACCGGTCGGGATCGGCCACCTCGCACCCGAAGTCATCCTCGTCCAGCTCGAGGTCCAGCGGAGTGTAGCGGTTGCAGACCCCGCTCACCGACGCCGTCTTGCAGGCGACCCGAGCCACGTCCTCGATGCTCCCGTTCACCGAGCCGGCATCGAAGACGACGATCTCGTTGATCGACTCAGCGGGGATCGCCGCCGAAGCTGACTTGACCTCCTTGAGGATGTTGAAGTCGGCGTTCAGGTCGTTCCCCACGGCGCTGGCTATGCGGGCAGCGTTACGGGTCGTGTTGGCAACAGTCAGGTAGTTGCGGAAGGCGAGTCCGAACTCGAGCGCGGCGAACAACAGGAGGAAGAACAGCGGCGTCATGATGGCTGCTTCCACCATCGCGGCGCCGCGTTGGTGATTCGCCCGCCTCCGGCGGACCCTCTGCACAAGTGTCATTGTCCCCCGGCCGAACTCTGACTAGTCCTTCAGGCCTACGTCTCCATCTAGACATCGGCAGGTGGTGCCTGAGGCCTGAAGGCCTTTCTTGCGCCCCGTTGCCCGGTGTCGCCTCGCTCACGCTCACCGACACCCCGCTGCGCGGATCCGGGTTACGCCCTACCCGCTGCTCCGGCTTGGCGTCGTTGCCCGGTGTCGCCTCGCTCACGCTCACCGACACCCCGCTGCGCGGATCCGCGGCGTTCAGCTCATGGTCAGCCCACCGCTGACCGAGAGGGTCTGTCCGGTGATGTACCCGCTGTCCTCGGCGGTGAAGAAGGCTGCCGCGTGGGCGACCTCCTCGGGCCGGGCGAGGCGTCGCATGGGGATCGCCCGCTCGAGCGCCTCCACGAAACCCTCCCCTCTGCTGAGGCGGTCCGTCATCTGGTGGATCAGGGGGGTGTCGGTAGGACCGGGACACACCGTGTTGGCGGTCACACCGTCACGGGCCACCTCTCGGGCCAAGCTCTTGGTGAAGGCGATGACGCCACCCTTGGCCCCGGAGTACACGGACTCCAGCGACGAGCCGACACGGCCGGCATCGGATCCGATGTTCACAACTCTTCCCCACTTCGTGCTGATCATCCCGGGTACGACTGCGCTACAGGTGTGAAGCACGCCCTTGAAGTTGATGTCGATGACCCGATCCCAGAAGTACTCGTCGGTGTCGACGAACGGCACGAAGTCGTCCCAGCCGGCGCAGTTGACGAGGATCTCGACCTGGCCGAGCTGCTCGCCGATCGAACCGACCGCCGCGCGCACCGATGCCGCCGAGGTGACATCGCAGCCGACACCGACCGCGGAGCTGCCTGCCTCGGACAGCCCCGTCGCCGTGTCGCGTGCCGCGTCGGCATTCAAGTCAGCGACCCCGACCTTTCTTCCCTGTTCAGCGAGGGCCACGCAGATCGCCCGGCCGATCGCGCCGCCTCCTCCCGTTACCAACGCCACTCGTTCCATCACATGGCGCTACCACAGGTAGCGCGGGCTTCGCCATCCGGTTCTCGTTTCCCGCTGCTGTGCCGGCTTGGCATTGCTACCGCAACGCCCCGCTTCGCGGATCCGGGTTCTCGCTTCCCGCTGCTGTGCCGGCTTGGCGCCTCTGCAGCCCTTGACTGTCACATGGCGAACCTACGATGGGTGCGATGACAGAGATCCTTCCTGCCGGGCTATACGAGCCTGAAAGGCCACCCAGCGTTCGGGTCGCTCACCACGCCCTTCCAGTGGCCCTGCCCGAGGTCGGGGGGCTCGATCGCGTCGCTCGTGAGGAGCACGAGGACGCCGCCCTCGCCGAGCACGCCACCCGCAGCCGGGGTGCCGGCAACCGGGCCCGCCCAGAACAACCCGACGCCTACCGCACCTGCTTCGAGCGCGACCTCGATCGCATCCACCACTCCCGCGCATTCCGCCGCCTGGCAGGCAAGTGCCAGGTCTACATCGCCCCCTCCGACGACCACCTCCGCACCCGCCTCACCCATGCCATCGAGGTGTCCCAGGTAGCGGTGAGCGTGGCTCGAGCCGTCGGGCTCAACTGCGCCCTGACCGCAGCCGCTGCCAACGGCCACGATTGCGGGCATGGTCCAGCCGGGCACGCCTCCGAGGGGGCGCTGTCGCCCTACTTGCCCGGTGGCTACCACCACGCCCCCTACGGAGCCGACATCGTGTTGGCGCCGCTGAACCTCTGCGTCGAGACCCTCGACGCCATCCGGAACCACTCGTGGAACCGGCCTGCGCCGCTGACACCCGAAGGGGAGGTGGTGGCATGGGCCGACCGCATCGCCTACTGCTGTCACGACTACGAGGACGCCGTCGATGCCGGGGTGATTGCTCCCACCGACCTTCCCCCCGAGGTCGCCGAGGTCGTCGGTCGTAGCCGGCCACGTCAGCTCCACTCGTTCGTGACCGCGATGATCGAGACGATCACCAGCACCGGCACTGTGGCGTTGCGCGAACCTGAGGCCGGTGCACTCGACGCATTCCGGGACTTCAACTACGAGCGCATCTACCTGCGGCCCGTCTCACTCGACCAGGCCGGCAGGGTGACCAAGCTCATCCGCGACTTGGTCGACTACTTCATCGAGAACCCCGATCACCTGCCCGACGACTGGCGCTCACCGACGCCTGGCACCGAGGCGGCCACCCGCGAGGCCGTACGTTTCGTGTCCGGCATGACCGACCGCTTCGCACTCAGGCTGGCAGTCGAGCGCCTCGGTTGGGACGAGTCAGCCCTTCCCCGGGGGGTATGACCGACGACGAGATCGCTGATGTCAATCGGCGTCGACTCGGACCAGCTTGCGCCCGCGACGGGAGCCGTAGCGCACAGTCCCGTCAGCGGTGGCGAACAGAGTGTCGTCGCCACCAATCGACACGTTGTCACCGGGGTGGATGCGGGTGCCTCGCTGGCGCACGAGGATCGATCCGGCGCTGACCCGGCCTCCGTCGAACACCTTCACACCGAGGCGCTTGCTCTCGGAGTCCCGGCCGTTGCGGGTCGAGCCCCCGCCTTTGGTCTTGGACATGAAGCTCAGCTCCCTCTGGTGATGGCGGTGACCTCTATCGTCGCGTAACGCTGGCGGTGGCCCCACCGACGACGATTGTTCGACTTGTTCTTGTAGGTGAACCCGGTGACCTTCGGTCCCTTCACCTCTTCCACGATACGCGCCGATACCGAAGCTCCCGAGAGCTGGTCGGGCGTTGCCAGAACCTCGTCACCATCGACGACCAGAACGGGCGTCAGCTCGACATCGGTGTCGTACTCCCCCAGCCGCTCGACCTGGAGCCTCTGACCCTCCTCGACGCGATACTGCTTCCCGCCGGTCTTGATGACTGCGTACATAGGGGCTCAACGCTAGCGCGAGATGCCGACTGGCCGGTAGTCACCTGCATACCGGCAGCCCTCACCCCAGCAGTTCCTCGTGGATGGTGACGCCGCGGCCGTCGCAGGCCTCGCAGGGTTCGGAGAGCGACTCGAGCAGCCCCTCGCCGATGCGTTTCCGGGTCATCTCGACCAGGCCCAGCTCGGAGATGTTGAACACCTGAGCCCTGGTCTTGTCGCGCCCCAGAGCGTCGCGAAACACGCGAATGACCTCGTCGCGGTTCTCCTTGATCTCCATGTCGACGAAGTCGATGACGATGATACCGCCGATGTCCCTGAGCCTCAGCTGCCTGGCTATCTCGACTGCAGCTTCGAGGTTGTTCCTGAAGACCGTCTCCTCGAGACTCGACGACCCTACGTTCTTGCCCGTGTTCACATCGATGACGGTCAGCGCCTCGGTGTGTTCCACCACGAGCGAGCCGCCCGAAGGCAACCAGACCTTGCGATCCAAGGCCTTCTGGAGCTGCTGATGAACGTGGTAGCGCTCGAAGAGAGGTAGCTCCTCCTTCTCGCGGTCGTAGAACTGGATCCGGTCGGCCAAGGCAGGGGAGATCCCGGCTACGTAGTCACGAACATCGTCGTACAGTCCGGTCTCGTCGATGATGACGCCGCGGTAATCCTTGTTGAACTCCTCGCGGATGACCCGCACGGCCATGTCGGGCTCGCGATAGAGCAGGCCCGGGCGTCTCTGGCTTCCGGCCAGCGCCTCGATCTGCTCCCACTGCTTGAGCAGCCTCACCACGTCGCGGGTGATCTCCTCCTCGGTCACGTTCTCCGCCGCGGTGCGTACGATGATGCCGTGCTCGGCCGGTTTGCACTTGTCGAGGACGGACCGGAGCCGTCGCCGCTCCTCGTCGGGAAGGCGCTTCGAGATGCCATAGGTGCGGCTGTGCGGCACGAGCACGACGAACCGGCCGGGTAGCGAGACCTCCTGAGTCAGTCTGGCACCCTTGTGGGCAATCGGGTTCTTCGTGACCTGGCACATGATCATCTGCCGTGGCTTCAGTACCTCCTCGATGCGGGGCTCGCTCCCCTCGTCGATGTCCTCGCGGTCGTACTGCACGTCGCCCTGGTAGAGAACCGCGTTCTTGGGCGTGGCTATGTCCACGAAGGCTGCTTCCATGCCGGGCAGGACGTTCTGAACCCTGCCCAGATAGATGTTGCCGTAGATCTGGCTGATGTCGTCGGCCGGGCGTGACACGTAGTGCTCGACCAGCGCCCGTCCCTCGAGCACTGCGATCTGTGTCGCCTCGGGCCTGACATGGACGCACATCAGGTATCTGCCCACCGCCTTGCCCTTCCGCTGGCGGCCGCGGCGGCGCCTGAGGGTCTTCTCATCGAGCTCGAGCGGCTCCTCGTCGGCCAGCACCGCCTCGACGGGCCTGGCTTCACCGCCACCCCCCGCGCCCTTGCGGCGGCGGCGGCGCTTGACCGGCGGCTGGGGCGAGGAGGGAGCCGGCATGGTGTCGCCTATCTTCGGCTTGCGCCGGACCAGTGCGGCCTCGGCTGCCTCCCGGCTCTTGGGGCGACCTTCAATGGATCGCTCCGGCAACTCGGGGTTGCGGTCCTTGCCCGCTTCGGTGGCGGGTGTGCCGGGCCCACGACGACCGGCGTCCTGGCCGGCACTCCCGCCGGAGTCGTCGTTCTGCCCGGCGTCGTCGGCTCGCGGGACGGAGCCCGGCGGCCCCTGCCGGCTGCGACCGCCTCGGCTGCCGCGTCGGCGCCGGTTCCCGTCTCCGCCACCCGGCTGAGCCCGTGCACTCGACCCTGAGGGCCGCCTGCCCGACTCGGAGGACCCGTCCTCAGGCCCTCGGCGCTCTTTCTCCGCCGGTCCGGGTGTGTTGGATCGGCCTTTCTCGGGTTTGTTCGCGGGTGCCTGCGAGCTGACTCGGCCACCCTTGTCCTCGGCCTTTGCCATTGAGGATTTCCCTTCTCATGATGCACGCACCTCGGCGTGCTTCGACGTTGCGCCGGGCGCAAGCGGGTCCTGCCGGGCGCCGTCGATGATCGTCCATTGACCTTCTCGCCGCGTTCGCGCCGCACGTAGCATCGGAGTGAACACTCCGAGCAGCTCCGTGGGCCGCAAGCTGCGAGGTTGCGTACCGAGCTCCGCCAACAGCCCCGTACCTTCATCCGCGACCTCACCAACCTCCAGATCGATGATCTGGGGCCGGATGTCGTCACACACCCGCTTTCCCTTCCGTTCCCGCGTCACCACCAGCTCAGCGGCGGTTAGAACCTGCTCGACTGCGGCACCGAGCACAGCCGGTGTGATGGACTCCACCAAGATGCTCCAGCTGCAGCTCTGGACCACTTGCTGGAGCGACTCGACCCCGCGAGGAATCTCGACTGCCGCCTCGACGTCGAGCCCCTGCGGCAAGGCCTCGCTCAGCCTTGCCGGCAGCCGGTCCACCTCCACCTCCCGCGCGAACTCGATGTCGACGTACTCGGCAAGAGACTCACTACCGGTTGGCAGCGCCAGCCCGAAGCTGAGCTTGGGTCGTCGCGTGAATCCCTCGGTGTGAGCCACCGGGATGCCCGCCCTTCGGACCGCGTGCTCCCACAGGCGAGCCACGTCACGGTGGCTGGTGAAACGGATCTTGCCGAGCTTTGTGAAACGGAGCCGGACGCGCATCACCGGATCCTCGCAGGGGCTTCGTAGCCCGAGGAGATGCTGACCGGAACGCCCGCGTCGGGTGAGAGCACTTGCCCGGTACCCTGGCTGCCTCCGGCCGGCGGAGTCGCTGACGCCACGATGTGCTCGAGGCCGTAACCGGTGCATGCGCCACAGTCATAGCAGGGGGTCCAGCGGCAATCCTCCAGACCCACCGACTGCAGAGCGTCCTGCCATTCCTGCCACAGGAAGTCCTTGTGCAGACCGGCCGACAGATGGTCCCAGGGCAACCGCTCGGTCTCCTCCCGGTGCCTGTGGACGTACCAGTCGATCGACAAGCCGTGCTCGGCCATGGCATCGCGCCACAGACCTTCGGCGAAGTGCTCGGACCACTCCTGGAAGGTCCCGCCCCGGCGCCAGACTGATTCGATCACCGCGCCGAGCCGGCGGTCTCCGCGACTGCACAGCCCTTCGATGAGGCTGGCGCGAGGATCATGCCACTTGAGCTGCACACCGCGTCGACCACGGCTGGCGTCACGCAGGATCGAGATCTTGCGTCGGAGCTCGTCGACGGTGTTCTGACCGAACCACTGAAAGGGCGTGAACGGCTTGGGGATGAACCCGCCGACGGAGACGGTGACCGACGGATTGGGGTGGTACTGACGGCCAATGGCAACGCAGTTGGCAGCCAGGTCCGCGATTCCCCGCGTGTCGACGTCGGTCTCGGTCGGAAGTCCCGTGAGGAAGTACAGCTTCATGCGCCGCCAGCCCTGCGAATAGGCAGCCTCCACGGCCCCGTAGAGATCCTCCTCTTGAATGAGCTTGTTGATCACCTGCCTCAGGCGCCATGTGGCGGCCTCGGGAGCGAAGGTCAAGCCGGTCCGCCTTGCCCGCTGGATCTCGGCGGCGATCCCGACGGTGAACGCGTCGACTCTGAGGCTGGGAAGAGAGACCGAAACGTCACCGCATGTCGTGGGGTCGCTCATCGCCTCCGACACGACGCGGTGGATCCCGCTGTAGTCAGCGGTGGACAGGGAAGTCAGCGCGACCTCGTGATGGCCCGAGCGGCTCAGTCCATCTCGGACCATGGATCGCACCGACTCGGCTGGGCGTTCACGAACCGGACGCGTGACCATCCCCGCCTGACAGAATCGGCAGCCGCGGGTGCAGCCACGGAAGACCTCGACGTTGAGCCTGTCGTGGACCACCTCGGTCACCGGCACGAGGTGACGCTTCGGATAGGGCCAATCCGCCAGGTTGGCGACGGTCCGCTTGTCCACGACCTCTGGCACATCGTCGTACCGCGGCCGGACCGACTCCACGAAGCCGCCGTCGTAGCTGACCTCGTAGAGCGAAGGAACGTACACGCCCGCAACCAGGCTGAGCCGGCGCAGGACGTCGATCCGGCTCTCGCGCCCGGAGGCCTTCCAGCCCTGCACCACCGAGGTGATCTCGCTGACCACCTGCTCGCCGTCACCCAGCACGAAGAAATCGACGAAATCGGCCAGCGGCTCGGGGTTGAAGGCGCAATGACCACCGGCACAGACCAGGGCTTGTTCGGAGGTGCGCTCCTCGGACCTGACCGGTAGGCCCGCCAGGTCGATGCAGTTCAAGACGTTCGTGTAGACCAACTCAGCCGAGAGGTTGAAGGCCAGGAGGTCGAATAGTGGGGCCGGTCGGTGGGTCTCGACCGAGAAGAGCGGAAGGCCTTCGGCCCTCAGGCGCGCTTCGAGGTCGACCCACGGCGCGTAAGCCCGTTCGGCGACAGCATCGACGCTTTCGTTGAGTATCTCGTAGAGGATCTGGAGGCCCTGGTTGGGAAGGCCGATCTCGTACACATCCGGATAGATGAGCAGCCATGAGACCGAACCCTGGTGGTATTCGGGCACAACGGCGCCGTCTTCACAGCCGATGTACCGGGCAGGCTTCTGGACCTCGCCGAGCAGGGGCTCCAGCTGGGGCCAGATCGAACTCATTCCGCCTTCGATGCTACCGGACGAAGCGCCGAGTACAAGCACCGGCACCCGGGCGGCCACAGGCCCCCATCAATGGGCCGGGGGCCGGCCGGGCACCATCAGGAGAACCGCCGCATGTGCACGTTGAGCACGAGACCCATGGCGGCGCAGTTGGCCAGCAATGCCGAGCCGCCGTAGGAGATGAACGGCAGGGGGATGCCGGTGACCGGCATGATCCCCATGCTCATACCGATGCTCTGGAACATCTGGAAGACGAACATGCTGAGGACGCCGACGCAGATGAGCACGCCCACCCGGTCCCGAGCCAGCTGGGCTGCCCGCCAGGTCCTCCAGATCACCACTGCGAACAGCAGGATGAGGGTGGCACCCCCCACGAATCCCAACTCCTCACCCACCACGGTGAAGATGAAGTCGGTCTGCTGCTCGGGCACGAACCCGCCTCGCGTCTGAGGACCCTCACCGAACCCGTGACCGCCCACCCCACCGGTCGAGATCGCTATCTGGGACTGCTCGATGTTGTACACCTGCCCCGACTCGGCCTCCTCCGGGTTGATGAACGAGGTGAGCCGGGCGACCTGATAGTCCTCCAAGACGTCGGAGTGCAGGAGCACTGCGACCCCTGTGACGCCGATGAGTATGAGTATCACCAGATGGCGCAGGCGCACCCCGCCGATGAGGAGCATCCCCAGCCCTATCACCGAGAACACCAGGACCGTGCCGATGTCGGGTTGGAGCATGATCAGCCCCATCGGAACACCCAGGATGAGCAGCGCGGCCGCCAGCTGCCGGAGGTCCAGGGGCTGCTCCGCGTGGCTCAGATAGGTCGCCAGGGCGATGATGACGATCACTTTGGCTAACTCAGACGGCTGCAGCTGGATCGAGCCGATCTGGAACCAGCCCTGCGTGCCGTTCACCTCGGTACCGAGTGGGGTCAGAACCGCCAGCAACAGGATCGTGATTCCCCCGTACACCATCGGTATCCAGTCACGGAGCTTGCGGTAGTCGATGACTGCGCAGACGACCATGACGACTGCACCCAGCACCAGGAAGAGCGCGTGCCGTCTGATGAAGAACGTCGGATCGTCGTTGTGCCTGGTGGCGCTGTAGATCATGAGGGATCCGAACCCGACCAGCGCGGCGACCGCAGCCAGCAGCACCGCATCGATGTGACGCCACGCGGCGGCGTGGTCCCAGCGGACACTGCCCTTCGGCCGGGTCGGGGGGGGCAGGATCGACATCAGTCAGTGCCTCCGTAGTCGTTCCCGTAGACCGGACCCGAGATGGTGTCACTGCTGCCGTAAGGGCTCTCGCTGTCGGAATCCTCCTCGGTGAGGGTCGCCTGGCTCTCCAGCGTGCGAGCGGCGGGTACCTGCCCGTTGGAGATCGCTTCGAAGATGCGCATCACCACGGGTGCCGAAACCTCGGCCCCGAAGCCCGACTCGGGGATGATGGAGGCAATCACGTACTGCGGCTCGGCCAGTGGCAGCGAGGGACCGAAGCCCACGAACACCGAGGTGTCGGCTTTTCCGGCTACCTCGGCAGTGCCGGTCTTGCCGGCGACCGGCCACGCCGGGGGGAAGTCCTGCGCGGCGGCATAGGCCGTCCCCAGCGAACTGGTGGTCACCCCCTGCAGGCCCGCGAGGATCTCGTCGTACACGTCGTCGCTGATCGGCACCTCGGCGACCTCGACGGGTGCGGCCTCGCTCACGACCTCGTAGTTCTCCGGGTCTGCCGGATCGCCCGCAAGGGTCAGGGGCTGGGTGATCTTGGACAGGACCCTGGGCTGGTAGCGGGTTCCACCGTTGGCGAAGGTCGCATAGGCATTGGCCAGTTGAAGAGGCGTCACCAAGACGTCGCCCTGGCCTATGGCGGTGATGATGTTGTCGCCTGAATACCACTCGTCTGTGGGGAACGCGTCGGGGTTCTCCTGGTGGGCCTGCTCCCGCCGCTCGGGCGTGGGAATACGACCGGCCGCCTCCCCGGGGATGTCGATCCCCGTTGGTTGTCCCAGCCCGAAGAGCTCGGCGGAGTCCTGGATCGGGGTCTCACCGTACAGGTCTGTTTGCCGCCAGAAGTTGTCGCCGATCCAATAGTAGAAGGAGTCCGAGGACACGGTGAGCGACTGCTCGGTGTCGACGGTACCCGCCGGCGCCTCGTTGGCGTTGGTGAACTTGCACTGCTCGCCGCTACAGCCGGGCACCTCGTAGTACCCGATGTCGTTGTACGGGGTCTCGGTGGTTATGAACCCGGACTCCAGCGCCGCGTGGGCGGTGAACAACTTGAAGGTGGAGCCGGGCGCCCACATCCCTTGGATGGCCCAGTTCACGAAGGGCTGCCCCGCCGCCTCGTCGTTCAGCTGCTCCCACAGATCCGACGAGATCCCACTCACCAGGCTGGCGGGGTCGTAGTCGGGAGAGGACGCCATGGCCATGACGTCGCCGTTGCGGGGGTCGATGATGACAACCGACCCCTGCGGTACCGGAAAGGTTCCTCCCACCGCTTGGATGGCTTCGCGACGCTCCTCCATCATCTCGTCGAGTGCCCTCTCGGCGAAGTACTGGATGTCGATGTCGATGGTGAGCCATACATCGGCCCCCGGGGCCGGCTCGACCCGCTCCTCCATCACCTCCCCGAGGTACTCCTCGGTCGCGCTCACCTCGATGGTGCGCGAGCCGGGCACTCCCCGGAGCTCGTCCTCGTAGGTGGCCTCCACTCCGGCCTTGCCGATCTCGTCCCCGAGTAGATAGGGCTTGTCCCCGTCCTGTCGAGCGCGAAGCTCGTCCTCGTTGACCTCACCGACATAGCCGAGGAGGTGAGCGGCGACATCCCCGTAGGGGTAGTTGCGCACTGTCCTACGCTCGACCACAACCGACGGATACTCGTCGGCTCGCTCGGCAAGGAACAGCTCGACCTCCTCATCGACGTCCTCCGCCACGGGCACGAGCTCGAGTGGGCCGTGCTGGTCGTCCACGAGGGCCTGCTCGATCTCTTCCTCCTTGACCGGTTCACCCAACTCGGTGAGGTCCGAGGCGAGGTTCTCGTAGAGCTCGTTCCTCGTTGACTCATCGAGCTCTTCGTGGGCGCTCTTGTCGATGCCGACCACGATCGAGGAGCGATTCTCGACGATCACCTTGCCGTTGCGATCGAGGATGCGGCCACGAGGTCCCTCCTCGTGGATGACCCGGAGACGGTTCTCCTCTGAAGCGACCTCGTACTCCTGGGTATCCAGGATCTGCAGGAACCAGAGCCTCGCCAGCAATGCCGCAACGAGCGACACGCACACCACCGCGAGCACGCTGAGACGGAGATGTGTGGAGTCCGCTTCCATCCCGAGCCTCACACCGCGCGCAATCTCGGGTCGGTGTGCTCGGCCCAGGTCACGCAGCGAATCGCCAGCGGGCTGAGTATCCCGTTGAACAAGGCGACCACCCCGACGATTACGCCGAAGTTCGACACTCCGAGGGTGTTCCTACCGAGCACCTCACCTATCAGCGCGTAGAGCACGACACCAACAGCGCTCGCCGCGGCGGTGACCAGCATCGGGATCCACCAGGCCGAGCGGATGATCGTGGTCTGTATCTTCCCCACGACGAAGCCCACTATGCAGAACGTCAGTGCGGACATCCCCAGCGGCGACACCGCTGCGGGTAGCACCAGGTCTATGCACAGGCCCGCTGCGAAACCGACGAGCGCACCCCGCTCGGGCCCGCCCGCCAGGCCCGCAGCGATCGCAAGCAGCAACATGACGTTCGCTGACACACCGTGGAGGCGCAGCTCGGAGAAGAACGCGACCTGGAGTACCAGGCCGGTGAAGAGAACCAGGCCGTAGCGCGCCCACGGTGGCAGCATCAGTCCTGCTCCTCAGGGGTCCACAGCACCACATGGACGAAGTCGAGGCGGTTGAAGGCAACCGAGTAATCGACATCTACGACCTGGATCCGCTCGGCGTCGCTGCTGGCGGCCGACGCCACCTTCCCCACTGGCAGACCCGGGGGATAGAGACCGCGATCGAGGCCGCTGGTCACCACCGGTTCGCCTTCGGCGATGCTCGTGTCGAGCTCGATTCCGGTGTCGATGACGAAAGGGCCGTCCCTACCGGTTCCGTGTCCCACCCCCAGGTCCTGGGACGCTCCCAGGCGGACGCCGACATTGGAGGATGGGTCGGTGATCAGCTGAACCACCGATCGCGTTCGCGACACATCGACGACACGACCCAGCAGTCCGGCACCGGTCACGACCGGCATCCCCTCTTCGATCCCGTCCGATGAGCCCTTGTCGATGTGAATCGAGTACTCGTCGAAGTTGGCCAACGATCCTGACACGACGCGAGCAACGGCGGTCTCGTACTCGGCTGTGAACTCGATATCGAGTTGGTCGGTCAGCAGCTCCAACTGCTCCTGAGCGCTCTCCTCTTCGAGAGCCTCGCCCTTCAACTCGTCGAGCTCGTCGCGCAGCTGCTCGTTCTCGGCGACGACATCGTCGTACTCGAAGATGCCGTTCCAGGTGTTGGACACGGGCTCGAACACCGAGCCGAGCGCAGACTGGACCGGATCGATGACCGTCATCGCCGCGTCGCGGGCTCCGTCGAGAACCGCGACACCGCGGAAATCGAGGGTGACGACCGTGATCGACACCAGCACCAGGACTATCAACGTGTACCGGGATCTACCAGTTCGGCCGGGAGATGCCATCTGCATCTATTGCCTGGGGTCAGTCGTGGCTGGAGGAGAAGAGGATCCCCTTCAGCGCCTCGAACTCCTCGAGTGACTGCCCCGAGCCTAGAGCCACGGCGTCGAGAGGGTCTGGCGCGATGTGTATCGGCATCCCTGTCTCGTGGTGTAGCCGGTGGTCGATTCCGTTCAGCAACGCCCCGCCGCCGGCCAGGACGATCCCGTGCTCCATGATGTCGGCTGCAAGCTCAGGCGGTGTCGTGTCCAGCGTGACCTTCACCGCATCGACAATCGCCGCAACCGGCTCCTCCAGAGCCTCCCTGATCTCGGTCGTCGAGGTGATGATCGTCTTGGGGAGACCGGTTACGAGATCCCTACCGCGGATCTCGGCCTGCACCTCTTCTTGAAGTGGCCAGGCGGAACCCAGGACCATCTTGACCTCCTCGGCGGTTCGCTCGCCGAGCGCGAGGCTGTACTCCTTCTTCACGAACTGGATGATCGCCTCGTCGAGTTCGTCACCCCCGGTTCGAACCCCCTGGCTGGCGACGACCCCCCCGAGGGAGATCACGGCAACCTCGGTCGTGCCCCCACCCATGTCGACGATCATGTTGCCCGCGGGTTCCTGCACCGGCAGGCCCGCCCCTATGGCCGCGGCCATCGGTTCCTCGATGATGTAGGCGGGCTTGCGGGCACCGGCGAACTCGGCTGCCTCCTGCACCGCCCTCTGCTCCACTCCGGTGACGCCCCCCGGTACGCAGATGACCATTCGCGGTTTGGCGAAGCGCCGATGATGGATCTTCTGGATGAAGTAGCGCAGCATCTTCTCGCATACTTCGAAGTCACTGATGACGCCGTCACGCAGGGGCCGGATCGCCTGGATGTGACTCGGGGTCCGCCCGATCATCCGCTTGGCCTCGGCACCTACGGCCAGCGGGCGCCCGTCGTTGGCGTTGACCGCCACGACCGACGGCTCGCGCAGGACGATGCCTTCGCCGCGCACATAGACAACCGTGTTGGCGGTGCCGAGGTCGATGGCCATGTCCCTGCCCAGGAAGGAGGAGACGGTTGTGAGACTGCGGTACGCCATCGCTCTCGTGTACCTCGACCGTCGCGTGCGGGTGGGCTGTCCGGGGAACAGTTGCCGTCGGCTGAGCGGACCTGCGTGCCCTCCCCGCCTGGACAGCCGGCTTGCCCCGTCGACCTGCTCCTGTCGCCCGTGATCAGCCCGTCATAGTAGACCGTCGTAACCGTATCGCAACAGTCGAGCAAGGCTATTCGGGTGCTTGCTGCGAGGCTACGAGGCTGCAATCGCACTACACGTGCCTGCTCAACCACAATTGGCGGCGGAGCGGGGGCCCTGCCCGCAACGTTCGCGCAGAGCGACCTCAGCTCGCGAGATCCGGGAAGAAGATCCTGATCTCGCGAGAAGCCGACTCGGCGGAGTCGGAGCCGTGAACCAGGTTCTCGGTCATCTCGACACCCAGGTCGCCGCGGATCGTACCCGGCGCTGCGTCAGCCGGGTCGGTTGTACCCATCAAGGTGCGCACCACCCTGAAGGTCTCTCGCGGCCCTTCCACCACCAAGACCAGCGAGGGTCCCCGCGTTATGAAAGCCAGCAGGTCCTCGTAGAACGGCTTATCGAGGTGCTCCTCGTAATGCCGCTCGGCCGTCGCCCGGTCGATCGTCCGCAACTCGGCGGCGACGATGGTGAGGCCCTTGCGCTCGATACGGCTGACGATCTCGCCGGTGAGGTGTCTCTCGACCGAGTCCGGCTTGCAGATGACAAGTGTCCGATCCATCGGCGCAGAGAGTACGCCCAGGTTCATCAGGCGGAGAAAACGGCAGCAACGCGCGTCGCGGCCAGCCCCTCACGGGTTATACGGGGGCTTGGGGACGACGAGTTCTGCCGCGACCCCGTCCCAGGACGGCACGGCTTCGACGTCGACGACCCGCACCGTGTAGGGCTCGTTGTACCAGTAGGGGTTGGCGGCCAGGACACAGGTGCCGTCGCTCGCGGTGGTGCACGTGCGGTAGAACCAACTGCCCCACGGGTGGTACACGCGCGCGGTGACGATGGCGTCTTCGATGTTGTTGCCGAGGTTGTCCTGGACATGGGCACGCACGCGCAGCGCCCAGCGGTTGTGGTTGCTCTCCAGCGGATCGTAGGACTCGTCGGTCAGCGAGACGTTGGTGTCCTCGGGGATCGCCGCGGTTGTGGTGGTGGAGGATCCGCCGCCCCCGCCGCCCTCGCCACCCCCGGTCACGACGTCCTGGTCGGGCTGACCGATCTTGGAGCTGGTGTCCTCGAAGTACGAGTCGGCGTTGTCGTTGAGCGTCGTCAACCCGGCGAGGCCGACGACGACGAAAGCCGCCAGGATGATGGCGTATTCGGGCAGCGTGGCGCCACGGTCGCCCCGGCGCCTCCTTGTCGCTCTCATTCCCCCGGCCTCCTGGTGGTCCATGGGACGCGTCCGCAGATGCAGGCGGGTCGCGGACTTGGCGAGCCACCGGCAGCTGACACGGCTCCTCATGGTTCATCGGCAGAATCGGCCGCGAACTTGTGCGGCTGGTCGGGCCCCCGGACAGGCCGACGACGTTGCTCACCCGCACGCCCCCCGCCCGCCATCCTCGGATTGGCTGACGTAGCAGGCCCGTACCGGCCCGACCACGTAGAACGATCCGAGCACGAGAACCACATCCTCCTCGGCTGCGACCGCCAGTGCCCGTTCTGTGGCCTCAGTGGGGTCGGCGACGACCTCGACCGCGATGCCGGCCTGCTCGGCCGCGCGGGCAACCCTCTCCGGGATCATGGCTCGCGCGCTGGGCGGCCGGCACACGACCAACAGGTCAGCAGCCGCGGGCATCAGGGCGTCGACCATGGCCCGCGGATCGCGTCCTTCGAGTAGACCCATGACGACGATTCGGGATCCAGCCGGAGCGAACTCGGTCCTCAGCGTCTCGGCTGCGCTTCGGACTCCTTCGGGGTTGTGAGCGGCGTCGACTATCAGCAAGGGGTTCCTCATGAGGACCTCGAAGCGACCCGGCAACTCAACCGCACCGAAACCCTCGCGAACGACCTCGTCGTCGAGTCGACGATCGAAGAAAGCCTCCACTGCCATCACCGAGACCGCCGCATTCGTCACCTGGTGAGCCCCATGGAAAGGGAGGAAGACCTCGCCATGGCTGCCATGTGGCGTGTCGAGAGTCACCTGGTGACCACCTAGAGCCACGATGTCCAGGCTGCAGCCGAAGTCCCGACCCAGGATGTACAGCTCCTCACCGCCTGCCTCGGCGAACACGTGGTGCAGGTCGGGGTCCATCTCGCCCAGCACCACAGCGCTGCGGGGTTTGATGATGCCGGACTTCTCGTGGGCTATGGAGTGCTCCCAGCCAGCGGCGAAGTCCGTGTGGTCCGAACCGATGCTGGTTACGACCGCGACCTGGGCCTCGATGACGTTGGTCGCGTCGTATGTACCGAGCAACCCAACCTCCACGACAGCAACGTCGACTGCTACCTCGGCAAACCAGTCGAACGCCGCTGCTGTGAGCAACTCGAAATAGGTCGGTCGCTGTTCCAGCAGTTGCTCGTAGGTCGACAAGCGCGTGATCTCGCCGGCCAACTCGTCATCGTGGATCGCCTCGAGGTTGCGGCAGATGCGCTCGTTGACCTGGTGGAGATGGGGGCTCGCATAGGTGCCCACGTCCAGTCCACTGGCGGCGAGGAGCGCCGTCGCCATCCGGGACACCGAACCCTTGCCGTTCGTGCCCGTGACGTGGATGGTGGGGTAGGTGAGCTGTGGGTCGCCCAGCAGGTCGACCAGGGATCGCATGGCGTCGAGCGAAAGGCCTTCCACCTGGCCGGCTGCTACCGATGCCGACCTCTCGTGGTCGATGTGACCGCCCAGGAAGCCGAGCGCCTCGGCGTAATCCATACCGGAAACCCACCGTCAGGGTGTTCGGCCGGACGGCCTTTCACGATGCCGCGCGACGGGGCCGGTCCTGTCGGCTCTCGATCTCGGCGCGGGGAACGAGCGTGGGATTCACCTTGTCGAGGACCACGGCCTCGTCGATCACGCACCTGCCCACGTCCTCGCGGCTCGGCAGGTCGTACATGACACCCAGCAGGACCTCCTCCATGATCGCCCGCAGGCCTCTCGCGCCGGTACCCCGGCTGAGAGCCTGCTCGGCGACCGCTGTCAGCGCGTCCTCGGCGAACTCGAGCTCGACGTCTTCGAGGTCGAAGAACTTCTCGTACTGCTTCACGAGTGCGTTCTTTGGCTCGACGAGGATTCGGACGAGTGCGTCGCCGTCGAGGTTGGATACCGCCCCGACCACCGGCAGGCGGCCGATGAACTCCGGGATCAGGCCGTACTTCTGGAGATCCTCAGGACGGATCTCACCGAACAGCTCACCGAGATCCTTCTCGCCGGCCTTCCGCACGTCGGCGCCGAAGCCGACGCCTTTGCGGCCCGTGCGGCTCTCGATGATCTTCTCGAGACCGGCAAAGGCACCACCGCAGATGAACAGGATGTTCGTCGTGTCGATCTGGATGAACTCCTGGTGCGGATGCTTACGCCCCCCCTGCGGGGGCACCGACGCCGTCGTCCCTTCGAGGATCTTGAGCAAGGCCTGCTGGACGCCTTCACCCGAGACGTCACGCGTGATCGAAGGGTTCTCGGACTTGCGGGCGATCTTGTCGATCTCGTCGATGTAGATGATGCCCGTCTCGGCCTTCTTCACGTCGTAGTCGGCGGACTGGATCAGCTTGAGGAGGATGTTCTCGACGTCCTCGCCCACGTATCCGGCCTCGGTGAGGGCAGTGGCGTCGGCGATGGCGAAGGGCACGTTGAGCATGCGCGCCAGCGTCTGAGCGAGAAGGGTCTTGCCACATCCGGTCGGACCGATGAGGAGGATGTTGGACTTCTGGAGCTCCACCTCGTCCCCGGTGGCCGCGCCGTACTGGACCCGCTTGTAGTGGTTGTAGACGGCGACGGAGAGGATCTTCTTGGCGTGTTCCTGACCGATGATGTAGTCGTTCAAGAACTCGTAGATCTCGCGGGGCTTGGGTAGCTCATCGAAGCTGAGCTCGGAGCTCTCGGCGAGCTCCTCCTCGATGATCTCGTTGCAGAGATCGATGCACTCGTCGCAGATGTAGACGCCGGGACCCGCTATGAGCTTCTTGACCTGCTTCTGCGACTTCCCGCAGAAGGAACACTTCAGAAGCTCGCCTCCGTCACCGAACTTCGCCACGTCTGGCCTCCCGGGATCCCTCAGATGATGAGCGCCGCTGCATGTATCGCCGACCGTTGACCGGTGTGTGTGACCCAGAGTAGGGGATCCAACAGATTCTGCCTCGCCTATGAGCCGACAGCGGTGATGGGCCCAGCGGAGTCGGCTAGCTCGCGGGATTCGATCACCTCGTCGATGATCCCGTACTCCTTGGCGTCCTCGGCCGTCATCACATAGTCACGATCGGTGTCGAGATGGACCTTCTCCACGTCCTGGCCCGTGTGCAGAGCGAGGATCTCCTCCAGCGACTTCTTCAGCCTCATGATCTCCTGGGCGGCCAGTTCGACATCGGAGGCCTGGCCCGAGGACTGCGCATAGGGCTGGTGAATGAGGATGCGCGCATGGGGCAGCGCCAAGCGCTTTCCCCGCGTGCCGGCTGCCAGCAGCACAGCCGCCGCCGACGCCGCCTGGCCGAAGCAGATGGTGGTGACCTCGGGCTTGATGTACTGCATGGTGTCGTAGATGGCGAACAGCGCGTTGATGTCTCCGCCGGGGCTGTTGATGTAGACGTTGATGTCCTTGTCCGGATCCTCGGACTCGAGGAACAGCATCTGGGCGCAGATCAGGTTCGCGACTGTGTCGTCGATCGGGGTTCCGAGGAAGATGATGTTCTCCCTCAGGAGCCGGGAGAACAGATCTGAATACCGCTCACCGCGGCTGGTCTGCTCGATGACGTTGGGGACCATGTAGTTCCGGGGCGCAACATCGTTCACGCTTGATCGTCCTGTTCGTGGTTCTCGTCGGTGTCCTGCTCATCGCTGTCGAGCCGCTCGGCCGAACCGGGTTCGGCGGTCTCATCGGCCGTCTCGTCCCCCGTGGCAAGCGCCTCGTGCTCGTGTCCTTCGACAACGAGATCGGCGTAGTCGACGACGTTACCCTCCTCGTCTACTATCCGGACACGCTCGAGGAGCCAGTCGAGGGCCTTTCTCTTGCTGATGTCCGAGCGTATCGCCTGTAGCTGTTGCGCGTGCTCGAACTCCTCGCGAAGTTCGGTGACGTCGCGTCCCAAGTGGCTGGCGGCGTGCCCGACCTCCTCGTCGATGTCCGCTTCGAGGACCTCGAGGGCCTCGACCCGGGCCACGGACCTCAGAGCCAGATCCACCTTGGCCGCCAGCACACCCGCATCACGCAGTTCGTCCTTGAACTGCTCGGGGGAGTTGCCGGTGGCAGCGAGGTACTGCTCCAGCCCTATGCCCTGGGCGCCCAGTCGGTGCGACATCTCGTGCAGGCGGTTCTGCATCTCACTCTGGATCAACGCCTCCGGGACGTCGTTGTCGCCGACCAGCGCCGCAAGGGCCTCCCCCATCTTCTCTCGTACGGCCATCTGGCCGGCGCCGCGGCGAATCCTGCCCAGCCGCGCCCGCAGGTCGGCCTTCAGCTCCTCGACGGTTTCGAACTCGGAGGCCTCAGCCGCCCACTCGTCGTCGAGCTCGGGAAGGACCTTCTCCTTCACCTCCTTGACGAGGATGCGGAAGTCGATGGGCTCCTCGTCCTCGTCGGGGTGCTCGGCCTGGAAGACCAGGATGTCGCCGACCTTGGAACCGCTGAGCTGGTGGTCGATCTCGGGAAGGATCGAACCGGCGCCTACCTCGTACATGTAGTCGTCGGCGGTCAGCCCATCGAGGGGCTCTCCGTCCTGGGTTCCCTGGATGTCGATGGTGACGTGATCCCCGGCCAGCGCAGGCCGGTCGGCAACCTCGAGCTCGGCGTATTGGGAGCGCAGCCTCTCGATCTGCTCGTCCACGGCGGCCTCGTCGGGCTCGGGTGAGGGGATGACGACCTCGATGGAGTCGTAGCCGGGCACGTCGATCTCGGGCCTGACCTCCACGACCGCATCGAATGCCACCGGGCCGGACTCCTCGCCTGCCGTTATGTCGATCTCGGGGGCCGCGATGGCGTCGACATCGTGATCACGCAACGCCTTGACGTAGTAGTCCGGTACGGCGTCACGGAGGGCTTCGCTGCGGGCCAGGCCGGGATCGAGCCTTGCCTCCAGGACCTTGCGGGGGGCCTTGCCCTGGCGGAAGCCGGGGACGCGGACCTCCTTGGCGATGGCCTTCCAAGCACGGTCGACGGCCTCCTCGACCTCCTCCTCACCGACTTCGACGGAGAGCTTCACCTTGTTCTCGTCCACTGGCTCGAGTGTTGATCTCACAAGGGCAGGATTGTACGCGGGTAGAGGGCGGTCTCCCCATCTGGATTCTCCCGGCGCAGCACCGCCCGGGTTGGTGGGAGCGCCCGGGTTGGTGGGAGCGCCCGACCTGACCGAGCGCCGGGCACTTGCCAGACTGGCGGTAACCCTGATCATCTCGCGCCTACGCACGAACCGGCCGCAGCCTGAGGTGGGCCTCCTCATCGTTGGATGACACAAGTTGAGCGACACAGGAGAGACCAACGAGTCGGAGCACCTCGGAGGTGAGGGCTCCCGAGCGCTACGTTGTAGCGGAAGGCTTGTGTTGCCGGCGTCCGGGGGGACTCGGGCCCTCACCGTGGATGATCAGGGCTCAGTGTCGAAACGGGTTCGGCCCTCACGCCTGGGCGCCGGTCCGCAAGTGATGCGCGAGTTGATGGACGCGGTGGGAACGCAACACGGACCGGCGACGACGTGACCAAGCCAGGACGGATCCCCTACTTCCCTGCTCTCGACTCGATGCGTGGTCTGGGGGTCCTCTGGGTGATGGCCTACCACGCAGACCAGCCCGGCTTCAGTGGCGCCTTCCTGGCGCTGTCGATGTTCTTCACGCTCTCGGGCTTCTTGATCACCTCGTTGCTCCTCGCCGAACGCCGCGATTCGGGCACCAACAGCTTGAAGGGCTTCTGGTCGCGTCGGATGCGCCGGCTGATGCCGGCAGCGTTCCTGGGCATCGCCTTCATCCTGCTCTATGCCGTGTTGGCTCCAGCGACCGACGGGCAGTTGCGGACGCTGCGGGGAGATGGCCTCGCCACGCTCTTCTACGTGGCCAACTGGCGATTCATATTCAGCGGCCAGTCCTATGCCGACCTCTTCGCGGAGCCGTCGCCCTTCCAGCACTTCTGGAGCCTCGCGGTGGAGGAGCAGTTCTACATGCTGTTCCCCCTACTCGTCGTCGGGGTGCTGGTGCTGTTCCGCAGCCGCCGCCAGGTCCTCGCCGGGATCCTCGCCCTGATGGCGGCCGCTTCGGCCGTGTGGATGGTCGTGCTCTACGACGGAGGTGCGTCCTTCGACCGCGTTTACATGGGCACCGACACGCGGGCAGCCGAGTTGCTGATGGGCTGCCTCCTCGGGTTGCTCGTCGCAGGTCGGGGTGTGGTGAAAGGCCGCTGGACGAAGCCGCTGGTGAATGCGGCCGGCGTAGCCGCACTGGCCACCATGATCGTGCTGTGGCACAAGGCGGGCATCAAGGACCCCTTCTTCTACCAGGGCGGCCTGTTCCTCTACGCACTGCTGATGGTCATCCTCGTCGTCGCCGCAACCCAGCCCACCGGAGCAGTACCAGCCGTCCTGGCGGGTCGCTACCGCTGGGCCGAGCGCTTCGACACCGATCCCTCCAGCTTCCCGGCTCCGGTGAGACCGGTGCTGTGGCTGCTGGTCCGGGCCGGCCGAACCCTGGTGTGGATCGGGCTCCTGTCCTACGGGCTGTACATCTTCCACTGGCCCATGAACATGTGGCTGAGCGAGGCCCACCTCGGCTTCGGCGGCCTGCCGCTTCTCCTCGTGAGGTTCAGCGCGACCTTCGCGCTCGCCACCGTCTCGTTCTACTTGATCGAGCGACCCATCCGTACGAGGCGACGCCTGCTCGGGCCGATCCGCTTCGCGGCTGTACCTGCCGCCTCCGCCCTCCTGGTGGTGGCCATTCTGGCGGCGACCATGAACCCGCCCGCTCCCGACCTGGTCTTCGCCGAGGCCGACGAGGAGCCGCCCGACTCAGAGGAAGTGATCGACGCAGGCGATGCCGGCATCATCGGCGATCCGGCTGCCTCGACGAGCATCGCCCTCCGCGAACCATCCGTCGATGACCCCGTGGAGGTGCTCGTCGTCGGAGCAGTCGACGACACCGATCTGACACGTGGGCTCGGCGATTACGCCGAGCGGACGGGGCTCGTGCGCGTGGAGACGCTGAGCCTGCCACCGTGCGACGCCACGATCGACCCGGAGACACGCACTTGCGGCTCGTGGACCGACCTCGCCTCCGATATCTCGGGTCGCGGGCCCGACCTGGTTCTCGTGAGCTCGCTGTTGTCGGTCGACGACGTCTTGCCGGCCGACGGTGACGGCTCGGCGGCGATCAGCGCAGCGGTGGAGGTGATCTCCGGTCAGGCTCCGCTCATCTGGGTGCCCTCGGATCCAGCTGAGGTCTCGACACAACCCCCGGTGGCAGCGACTGCAGAAGCCGTTCTCCGTGAGGCGGCGTCGGAGGGCCGCCTGACCGGCATCCCGGTTCCGTACGACGCGCTCGCCGCCGACACCGAGAGCTACGGCAACCGTCCGACGGCGCTGGGCAACTGGGTCGGAGGTCGCCTCCTCACCATCGGAGTGGGCCGGCGACAGCCCGCCGAGGCTCGCAAGGTCATGATGGTCGGGGACTCGATCACCTACAGCCTGGCACCCGGTGTGGCCGACTGGGGTCGGCGATCCGGCGAGGCGCAGGTCTGGAACTACGCCGAGCTGGGCTGTGGACTGGGCCGGGGCGGCGAGGTGATCTTCGCCGACGGTGCCCAGCCGTCGAGGGAGGAGTGCGGCAAGTGGGCCGAGCTGTGGCCGCCGGCGCTGGCCGATTTCGAGCCCGACGTCGTGTACATAGAGACCGGCCCATGGGATCTCGTCGAGCGCAAGCTGGATGGGTGGGACGACTTCTACGGCCCGGGAGACGAGGTCTTCGACGAGTGGCTGCTCGGCGAGTACCAGACCGCCATCGACATCCTGGCCCGGAGCGACGCGGAGATCGTGTGGGGTCAAGCTCCCTGTGCCGATCCGGAGACCTACAACGGCTTGCTCACGGGAACGGTCGCGCTCGAGGAGGCGACGATCGACTACCACAACGAGGTGCTCCTCCCCGAGCTGGTCGCGGCGAATCCGGGGCTGCGCCTCCTCGACGTGGACGACCACGTCTGTCCCGATGGTGAATACCAGGCCCAACTTGGGCCGTTCACGAACGCCCGCCCCGATGGGCTCCACTACTCGATCGAGGCCGGCACCTGGGTCGCAGCCTGGATCGGCCCCCAGCTCATGGAACCCGCCGGCTGAGCCGCGGGCATCACGCACACCACCGGGCCGGTTCACAGATCCTGCAGGTCGATGACGACGACGCCGGCGTCGTCGGCCAGGACCTCACCCTGGACGAGGAGATCGACGCCGGCTGCCACATGATCGCAACCGGCTGCGGCTGCCAGGGCGCCGGTGTCTACGATCACGAACCTGACACCGAGATCCTCGCGCAGGCGACGCAGTCCGTCATCGTCCAACACCGGCGGCTCTTCGATGCTGTAGCCGGTGTCGCGGCCCCCGATCGAGGACGGATCACACGACAGCGCGGCCAGTTCCTGCGAGTCGACCCACACATCGAGCTCGCTGTACCAGGGCATGGCCGCGGTACTGACCGAGCAGCCGAGGGACGGTTGCCGGTGCCTGATCTGCAGCGCTATCACCCGCGGGTCGTCGACCCTGCACCCCCACGGCACGACCATCACCGCCTCGCCCTCGGCCCCCCGCTCAGCGACCACGTCGAGCGCCTCCTGGACCTCTGTGGTCACGGCCAGGTCGCTCTCCGGGGCCGGGATGAACAGACCGGGCAGCGCCAGCGCGACGGCGGCTGATATGACCACCTGCGCCTCTCTCCTCGAGTCGTGACGATGCAGCAGGGAGGTGACTCCGATCACCAGCATCGCCGTCAGCACCGCCGCCAGCGCGAACCCTGCACGGTCCGGCGCCCGGAAGTTGCTCATGCCAGGGATGACCGACAGGAGCCGGAAGGGCATCCACAGTACGGGCTCGCCATCCTGGCTGACGACGGTGTGGCCCGCGACCCGCAGCGTAGGGCCGAGGCTCAGGACCCAAAGGACCATGGCCGTGAGCCCGAGCGCACCTGACCCGCGGGCCCTCTCGGTGGCCGCCAAGCCCAGTCCCGCGATGAGCAGGAACCCGACGAAGGGGGTCCCGAGTTCGGGGAAGGCCACGACCCCCAGGTCCGGTGTCGGTAGCGGGATGTCGATGAGCACCTCGTCGGGGGGAACGATGGCGCTCAGCCCGTCACCGGCGAACAGCAAGGCGTCGCTGACCCGGTCGTTCTCAGCACCGGCGGCGGCCTCGGCGGCGTCGAAGCGCAGCCGAGCGATGCCGCAGGGCAGCAGCAGCAAGGCAGCGAACCCCACGGCACCCAGTCCGCGCCAGAGCGTGCCACGCCTCCGGGCCACCGACCGCGGCCACAGCGCCAGCACCAACGCACCCGCCAGCGCACCGAAAACCGCGTGGTAGACCGAGCAGAGGAACGCCAGCACCAGCAGCAGCCCGAAGACCCACCACCGCAGCTCCCTATCGCCTCTGGCGACCCGGATCGACTCGGCGACGATCAGTGGCACGGCGAAGGCCCAGAGGAAGGTGACGTGGGCGTTGACCGCGGACGCCACGACGGGGGCTGACACGAAGGCCACACCGCTCAGCAAGGCGATTCCCCGTCGTCTCGTGAGCACGCGTCCCAGGGCGTAGCCGGCAGCCACATCGGCTACCAGACCAACGAAGACGGTGAGGTTGTAGGAGGAGAAGGGTCCTGCCACCAGGTTGAACAGGCCGTTCACGTAGGCGGGCAGGTAGCCGTCGAGGAGGAGGGTGTCGACACCGACGGGGTGCACGGCATCGGAGATGGTGAGCGGGATGACCGACCCGTCGGCAATGAGCTCGCCGAAGCGCCAGCCCAACCAGGCGCTGTAGGGGGCGTCGAAGGTGCCGACCCACCGGTCGAAGGGATGGAGCACCGTCGGCCACATGAGCAGCAGCGGAACACCTAGGTGCGTCACCACCTCGACAGCGCGCCAGCGCCATCGCACGATCGAGGAGCCGGCGCCCTCCGCCGTCCGGGGCGCCACCGAGGACTCGTGCGGTGTCTCCTGGGCGGCTCGGTAGCCGGCCCGGAGGCTGCTCAGCCGTCTCCATGCCGAGCACCCGAGGGCAACGGCAGCGGCCCACACCAGTGCCGCTGCCACTCCTGGCGCGTCGTCGAGGCCCGGCACCAGCAGCAGGACTCGCACGGCCAGGCCCATGACCACCAGGATCCCCGTGGCCGCCAATGCCAGTATCAGGCCCGCGACGAGGCCCCCCAGCAGCCGTGCGAGAGCAGCCGCGGAACCAGCGGCGGAGGACCGGCGCGCCTTTGTCGACTCGATCGGCGTGAGGCTAGCCCTGATGGGCTGGAACCGGATGCTCAGCCGGGCACTGCCGCCCCGAGCCGAGGAATGACAACGGGATCTCAGCCGTCGACGTCGAGGAGGTGATCGGGGAGATCGTCGGGGAAGTCGTCGGGCGCCACCGTGTCGGCGATCCCGGAGGCGGGTAGGAGGCTGGTCGTCGCCGAGTCGTCAGCGCCGTCGAAGTCGGCTTCCGAGTCGGGAGGTGGCGATCCGATCGTGTCGCCTCCGGGTGAGACATCGATCTCCTCGCTACGCCCCACGGTGTTGGGGTCGGCTGCATCCACATCCGGATCGATATCGCCCGAATCAGGAAAGCCGTGCCCTGATCCGAAGCCGTCCGTCGACCCGGAGGTCCCGGGGTTCCCGGGGTTCCCGAGCATCGACTCCTGCTCTGAGTGAGCGTCGGGCACAGCAGCACCGACTGGCGACTCGGCCCCATCCTCGGGCTCGGGGTCGACGTCGCCGCTCCCGGCTGCGTGCCTGGTCGCCTCGAAGGCTGCGCGCAGCTCGTCGATCTCCCCAGCCACGAAGTCGGGGCCGTGCAGCACAGGCGCGGGTGCTTCAGAAGGGTCGCCGGGATGCTCGAGCGCGTCGGTCTTCTCGATGATCTTCCCGGTTGTCAGATCCTTGGTGAAAGTGGACCCGTCCGGCTTCTGGGTGGTCTGCGTGTTGTTCTCGGTGTTCTCCACCACGACGGTGCCGTCCTGGTGCTTGGTGACCTTCACCACCCCGTCCTTGCTCTGGTGCGTTTCGGGACCATGGGTGCCGTCATCCTCGCTCGCCAGAAGCATCTCGGCGCGCGGAGAACCTGGCCCACCGGTCTCGTAGAACTTGGCGACCTTGCCCAGGGCGGAGTCCTTGTACTCCTCGTTGAGCGCCCTGCCGCCGGCGCCGCTGTCCAGGCCCTCCGAATCGTATTTGACAGCTATCGGGGCGGACCCCGCTCCCTCCCGTCCCGCCCCGGCCGCAATACCGCCCTTGCCCGCACTCCCGGCACCCTGATGGTCGTGTGCTGCGGTGGGCGTCAGGCCCTGCGTGTAGTGGTCGTAGGCATCCTCGCGCCCCGACAACGATGAGATCGACTCCTCGAACGATTGGTCGAGGTCCTCTTGAGTGATGCCCCCCTGCTGCTGATCGTGGGTCTGGCCCAACCCCCCAGTGAAGCGGTCCCGCGTCCCCTCTTTGACGCTGTCTTGTTGCTGGTCCGATGATTGGCCCGACTCCCGGATGTCGAGTGCCGGCTTCGAGGTGTACGAATCCACTGCCTGCTGCTCGTTGCTCGCGGGGCCCTCGTCGTCGTCGGCACCATCCGAGCCCACGACCTCCTTGCCGATTGCATCCGTGCGCGGGTCCTTGCTCGCCGACGCGAACGCGGATTTCCCGAGCGCGGGCTTCGTGGCTGTGGCCTGCGTCGAGGCCGTGCTGGAGGCCGACGGGTCGGGGGACTCGGGCTTGGAGGCGTCGGGCTTGGGGGCCACAGGCTTGAGCCCTACGGGGGGTTTGCGCGTTGCCATGTCACCGCTCCTCGGTCGAATGCAGGCCATCCTGGTTCAGGCCGGCAAGATCCAGGGCCGCCTCCGACGGCGGCCTTCGGGCACCATAAGCCCGGTCGGAGCGTGCGTCATCGGTGAGATCACCTAGGAAGCGGTGCGGTCACCGATGAGCGACAGGGCTAGCATTCCGGCGTGCCCGGTGAGGTGCTGATAGGCCGAGCAGAAGAGCTCGATCTGATTCGCCGGCTCGTGGAAGGCGCCCTGACCGGGCCGGGACAGATCCTCGTGATCGAAGGCGAGCCGGGAATCGGCAAGTCTGCTGTTCTGGACGCGTGCGCAGACCGCGCCCGCTCCGCGGGAGTGCTGGTGCTCACGGGACGCTGTGACGTACTCGGGAGGATGCGCCCCCTCGGTCCCCTGCTCGACGCCGTGTCCCGCCACGATCCGGGGCTCGCCGAGCAGATACGGTTGCGCCTGGAGCCCTCGGCGAACGCGTCAGGCGGGCGGTCGTCGCCCCTCGAGACAGGCCCTGAGATCCGCTCACTGGCCGTGAACGAGTTCGACCGGTGCATTCACCAGCTATGCGCCGAGCAGCCGGTAGCTCTGGTGCTAGACGATCTGCATTGGGCCGACGGCGCAACGCTCGTCGCGCTCGCCGGTCTCCTTCGCCACAGCGTCGACCTGCCTCTGCTGCTGGCAGTTGCGCTCCGCCCCTCTCCCCGCAGCAGCGAGCTGAAGGCCTTCCTGAGCCAGGCGGCCGACGCGCGAGATCTCGGACCCACGGCATCCACGGTGGACCTCGCACCATTCGATCGCGACGAGGTCGCCGGTCTCGCCGAGACGATCTCGGGAGCGCCTCCCGGTCCGAACCTGCTCTGCCTGTTGGATCGTTGCGGCGGGATCCCGCTGCTCGTCCACGAGCTGGTGGCATCGCTGGCCGAGGACGACCAGCTCACCGAGGTCGAAGGAGGCGTCCTGGAGCCCACTCCTGCCGCCGTGGCGGGGAGCTATCCGGAGTCGTTCACCCAGACGGTCCTCGATCGCATGGCGGGCCTCGAAGGTGAGAAACGCGCCCTCGCCGCGGTCGCCGCCCTGTTGGGAAGCCGCTTCACCATAGGGGACATCTCCGCGGCGATCGGACGACCTGCCGCTGAGCTCCTACCCGTCATGGAAGAGCTGATGGCCGCACGCCTGGTGGTCGACGAAGGGACCAGCCTGGCCTTCCGCCACGACCTGGTCCGAGACACGGTGGCCGGTTCCCTCCCGCCGTCTTTGCGAGCCGAGCTCCACTACGAGATCGCCGGGGGGCTGAGCGCAGCCGGAGCATCGGTCGTGCGGGTTGCCGAACATGTGGCGCTCGGCGCACCGGCCGGGTCGACCGAAGCAGTCGCCGTGCTACGCGAAGCGGCGGATGAGATCGTCAGGCAGGACCCCTCCGGAGCGGTCCGCCTGTTGCGAAGGGCTCTCGATGTATGCGCGCCGACCGACCCCCAACGCGACCAGGCGCTCGCGCAGCTCGTCGACGCGCTGGTATGGGGCGGCCTCACAGGCGAAGCAGAAGCGACCGCCACCGACATGCTGACCCGGCCGCTTGCACCGGAGGTCGAGGAGCGCCTCCGCTCGGCGCTGGCGAGGTCGCTGCTGCTGCTGGGCCGTCCCGCCGATGCGGTACCGCACGCGTCACGGCTCATCGAGCTCAACGAAGAGCTCGGCCGCTCCACCGCGTGGGCGACGGGTGAATCCGCGGTCTGCCGGGCATTCGCTCTGGACCTCGACGGGGCTTTGACGGAGGCTGCCGAGGCGGCCCGAAGCGCCCGTGCCGAGGGTGACCTCATGGCAGAGATCCTGGCACTGTGCGTGGAGACCTTCGGCCGCAACGCGCTGGGCGAGACCGGTGAGGCGGTGCGCCTGGGAACGAGAGCGGCCGCGCTCGCGGACCAGACGCCGGGACAGGTTGGGCACCGGATGCATCCCCACCTGTTCCGTGCCATCGCGCTGCTGACCGCAGGGGACAAGAAGGCCGCGGCCGCCGCGATCACCCAAGGCCGACTGCTGGGCGAAGCGCTCGGCGCGATGTGGGCACTTCCCGTGTACCACCTCATCACTGCGCTGTCGCACTGGGACACGGGTGCCTGGGACGACCTGTTGGCCGAGGTCGAAGCCGGCCAAGCCTACGGCGACGATCAGGCGAGCTCGATCGGTCGGGTCTGGGCGCTCGCCGTTGCCGCACGCGTCCACCTTCACCGGGGCGATCTCGACGAAGCGCAGGCGGCGCTGGAGCAAGGAGAGGAGGTCCTGTCGACCGGCGGGCCGCAGATCGGTGCCGACTGGCTGGTGCAGACCCGGGCCCTGTTGCTCGAAGCGCAGGGAAGCAGTGACGAGGCGCTGGAGTTGTTGCAGGTCGGGTGGGAGGCGGCGTCGGGTCTCCAGGCGGTGGCCTCGCTGGTCCTGTTCGCACCCGACCTCGCCAGGCTCGCGGTCGCCGGTGGGAACCGCGAGCTCGCCACCCGGGTAGGAGCCGAGCTGCATCGAATGGCGCAGCTGAACCCTGACGACAAGCTCATAGCGGCTCGCACCAGTTGGGTCGAGGGCCTCCTCGCCGACGACCCTGCGCCGCTGCTGCTGGCCGCCGACCTGCTCGGGCAACTCGACCACCCCTTCGAAGCGGCACAGGCACAGCTCCAGGCAGCCGGCATGCTGGCCGTCTCAGGTCATCGTCAGGCTGCCGGCACCCCTCTGCGAGACGCACTGGGCTGCCTGGAGGCGCTCCAGGCACAGCCCGGTGCCGATCAGGCGCGTGAGCAGTTGCAGGCCATCGAAGGAGCTTCACAGCCCAGGACACGCAAGCGTCGCGCCGTGAGTGGCTGGGACTCGCTCACCCCGACCGAGTACGAGGTAGTCGAAGAGGTGTGTGAGGGCCGCTCCAATCCCGAGGTGGCCGATCGGCTCGGTATCAGCCGCCGTACCGTCGAGGCCCATCTTCGCAGCATCTACACCAAGCTCGGCGTATCGAGTCGGCTCAACCTGGCGGTAGCCTGGTTCGACCGCAGCGGGACAGCCGGTCGCTGAGGACGCCGCTCGGCTGTGCATCGCCATGGCGGCAGAAGCCACCGGTTGATGCCTCGCGATCGCCTGATGTCGGTAGTGTTGGCGGCGGTGAACAGCGCAGGCATGTGCGAGCCGAACTCGGCTCCGCGGTGGTCGAGGCGGGTGTTGCTCGCAGCCATCCCAGCCTTCGTGGCGGCGGCTTGCTCCAGGCCCCAGGAGGCTGTTGAACCCACATCGGGTTCGACAACCACCTCCAGCTCGGCGCTGACCGGGCCGACCGCGGCATCGGAGACGACGACAACGACGCGCCCGCCCGAGGTGCCGATGGTCCACACGACCGAGGCCGCACTCGACAAAGCCGAGCTGGCCGCTCGCTATGCGCGAATCGAACCCAGCAACTGGGGTACGGACCTGCCGGGCCTCGTCAAGACCGTCGACGCGCCCGCTCAGGCCCTGGCTCTCACCTTCGACGCCTGCGGCGGGCCCGGCGGCAACGGCGTCGATCAGGATCTCATCGACCTGCTCACCCGCGAGAACGTGGCATGCACCCTGTTCTTGAATCAGCGCTGGATCGACGCCAACCCCGCGATTGTGGACCGCATGGTCGCCAACCCGCTGTTCGAGATCGCCAACCACGGCACCCGACATGTGCCGTTGTCAGTCGACGGCCGATCCGCCTACGGGATCGCCGGCACCGGCTCCCCGGCAGAGGTGATCGACGAGGTCTTCGTCAACCACGAGCGGCTCGTGCGGATCACCGGTCTCGCTCCTCGCTGGTTCCGTCCCGGCACCGCCCACTACGACGACGTGGCCCTGCGCATCGTGACCGAACTCGATGAACGCCCAACCGGCTTCGCTGTCAACGGTGACGCCGGGGCAACTGCCGCTACGTCGGCCATCACCGACGCGCTTCTCGACGCACCGGCAGGAGCGATCGTACTGCTGCACATGAACCAGCCCTCGGGTTCGACCGCGGAGGGCCTGGCCGCCGCGCTGGCGACGCTGCGAGAGCGGGGTACCCGCTTCGTGACCCTCTCGGGCGACGGCACCGATTGAGCAACCGGGCGGGCGGCGCGCACCGGAGCCGGTCGGTGACGACGAGGGCGACCCGCTCATGGTCCGGGTGACCCGACGAGAAGGAACCGGGTCTGGTCCAGGCCGAGTTGCCCAACACCTCTCACGCTGTGGCCTGACTCCTCCTCGGACACGAGCAACTCGCCGTTGAGCGCCGCATGTTCAGCGGCCCTCGGTGAGTATGGAACGGCCGGCTCGTTCCGCATCTCACTTGGTTGTAGCCCCGACCCGGTCACCGTTGCACCGGTCGGGCTCGCTCACCCGGTGTGGGCACACGTCAGCCGCCGGCCCGACTCGACCGCGAGGGCCACTTCGGTGCCGCCGCGAACTCGTCGGAGCCGCCGATGGTCGATGCCGAGGCCTTGGTCATGATCGTCTCTGCGTCCTGGCAGAGCAGGAACCCATCGTCGACAGCTTCATCCGTGGCGGCCGGCAGCTGCGGTCGCCTCTGCGCGCGTCGATGAGCGCGAAGTCGAGATCCGCCTGGGCGCGTGAGGCTGAGGACCACCGTTCACGTTCCACGGAGGGCGGACAACCTCGGCTGAGTTGGCGGGTCGCGCTGACCCGGGCGAATGCGATTCCTTGCGGCAGCTCGCGCCCGCGCTGTGACCGCTGGTACCTCCGAATACCAATGATTCTCGTTCCGTGAGGTCACGCTGGGGTCACGCCGCCCACCCAGCTTCGATCAGCTGAGAAGGTCGCCGATTCGAGCCCGCGCGAACTTGTCGTGACCTTACGGTGGGGTCAGGGATCTCGGCGGCGTGTCTTTGGAGCTCGTTGGCGATCCGGTCGATGTCGACGAGCGCGCCTTCTGCGACGGACATCACCAGCCAGTACGCCTGAGCCTCGTCGACAACGAGATCCCACCCGTTCATCAAATAGAAGGTCCGGGTAGCGATCCATGCAGTTCGCTTGTTCCCGTCGACGGAGGCGTGATTGCACGCAATCGACTGGAGCAGAGCGGCAGCCTTGTCGTGGATCGAGAGGTAGGCGTCCTCCCCGAAGGAAGGTGTCAGCTGCCACACCCAATGGTTGAGCGCTTGTCGTGGATCGAGAGGTAGGCGTCCTCCCCGAAGGCCGTTGCCCGGGGTCGGCCCACAGCCGATGCCAGCAGCGCGTAGTCGGCCAGCCCGCCGCTGCCGACCTCCCGTTCGTGGATCTCCTGGACCTCGGCCTCCGTGAGGTACCTCATCTCACCATCTCAGTGTCGAGGTCGTGCTCTGCCGGGCCGGTATCTGTCTAGGACGCGGCGAGCTTGTCGAGAAGTCCACGGTTCTCCGTCCGCACCTTCTCGACGGCGTCGCTGAACAGCTGAAGGTCACCGCTGTCTTCCAGGAACTCTCCGACAGCTCGGCAGATGATGGAGTTCATCGACTGCCCGGACACATAGGCGAGCGCCTTGATGGCGTCGTATTGGGCTGTCGGTAGCCGCAGCGGGATCTGGCGGGTCTCCGGGATCTCTTCCTCGTCTTTCCTGGGCATCGCCAGCTCCTGTGAACGCTCGTCAGTTGACGATATCACGATCTCACGAGATGACAATACCGTCCCGCTCCCACGACTGCTCGACATCGGACAGGTGGCCGAGCACCTGGGCGTGGAGGTGCGTCACATCCGCCGCCTCGTCGCCGAGCGAAGGATCCCGTACTTGAAGTGGGGCAGGCTGCTGCGTTTCGACCCCGCGGGGCTCGCGGAGTGGCTCGACCACAAGCGGGTGGCACCACGCGTTCCTGTCACCGCTGCTCACTACGATCTCTTCACCGGTCAACGTGACTCCGTTGAGCGCGCCGGCCGTGGCTCGCGCCGAACAGGCGCCTCGTCCTGACGTTCGTCACGGGGAGACGCCATGGCCCGGCGCCGCACCTTCGGGTCGATCCGCAAGCTGCCTTCCGGTCAGTACCAGGCCCGCTACACCGACGAGACTGGCCGGCGCTTCACGGCTCCGGGAACCTTCCCGACCAAGTCCGACGCTTCTCACTGGCTCGCCGACGTCGAGACCTCCATGGCTGGCGGCACCTGGGTCGACCCTGAGGCCGGTCGCATCCCCTGCTCCGAGTACTCACGATCCTGGCTCGAGCACAGGCCCGGTCTTCGGCCCCGCACCGTTGACCTCTACGAAGGCCAGCTCGAGCGCCACATCCTCCCCGAGCTCGGACAGCGGACGCTGCGCGAGATCACACCCGCTGCGGTCCGGGCCTGGTACGGCGATCTGGTCCGAAATACCCCCGACGGATCCCTGATCGCGGCGAAGTGCTACCGACTCCTGCGCGCCATTCTCGAGACGGCTCGCGTAGACGGACTCATCGGGCGCAATCCGTGCCTCATCGAGGGTGCAGGAGCCGAGCGCAGTCCCGAGCGGCCGGTCGCCACCCTTGCCCAGGTCTGGGCCCTGGCCGATGCGGTGCCGCACCGGTACCGGGCGCTCGTGCTCACCGCCGCCTTCGCCGGCCTCCGCTTCGGCGAGCTGGCTGCCCTCACGCGATCGAGCGTCGACCTCGACGCCGGGCTCATCACCATCGCGGAATCCCTCGTGCAGCACGACGACGGCACGTTGCGGATCGGTCCACCGAAGTCCGAAGCCGGGCGACGGATGTTCACGATCCCCTGGGCTCTCGTGCCCGAACTGCAGAAGCACCTCGATACCTACGTCGGGCCAGAGGCCGATGCGCGGCTCTTCATCGGCCCCAAGGGTGGGCTGCTGCGCCGCTCGAACTGGCACACGCTCTGGGACCGGGCCCGCAAAGAGGTCGGCCCGCCCGGCTTCCATCTCCACGACCTCCGCCACACCTGCAACACGCTCACCGCGGCAACAGGAGCCAGCACCAGTGAGCTGATGCACCGCATGGGCCATGCTTCCCCACGAGCAGCCCTGCGCTACCAGCACGCCACCCGCGAGCGCGACGTCGCCATCGCCCAGGCCCTCGACGAGATCATCGAGAAGGGAACGCCGTGAGGAAGCGCATGCGCCGCGGCAAACCTGCTCCGGACGACAGGACCGTCATCATTCGCGGTGACCGTCTCGATCCTGAGGCGCTGGCTCGGAGCGCTCGGGACAACCTCCGGTTCTACGGGTTCCCAGGAGTCTCCGTCTTCGCCGAGACGGAAGACACGTTGTGGTTCGAGCACGCGGTCAGGTTCCACCGCTCGGAATGGGTCGTCCTCTTCGTAGCCGGTGACCCCTATGTGTCAGGACTCGAACTCTGGGATACCGGCCAGGCACCTCACTACGACATCGTCCACGACGACCTCGATGAGCTCGTCCGTCGTATCCTGGGAACACCCCACCGCGTCTATCCGAACCCGTACTACGACAGGGAAGACCAATGAAGGCACCCAGGCTCGACCTCTGGGCAGACCTCAACACCGAGGACGACAACCGTCTCTGCTGGTCGGCACTGCGCCACGCCACCAAACCCGAGGCGGTAGTGCCAGGCGCCGTCCTCATAGCCGGTACCGAGACCCTGTGGGCGGTCGTCCGCATCGAATCAATCGACGACGACGGGATGGTCCACTTCTCTGTCGTAGATCCCCAAGACCCCGTCTCCAAGGCGGTCCTCGCCGACGCGTCGCCGGGCTGACGGCAGTCCGCTCTGCTGGGCGGCTGGGTGAGCAGGGGCGTCTGTGCGCTCGACAGAAGGGAGGTCCGCACTCCTTGTCGTGACCGGGAGCAAGACGACAGCTGCCAAGCCGGTGGACACAGCACGAGACGTCGCATCCGTTTGGGCACGTGGCGGGCACGCCGAGGGCTTCGTGCAGTCGGGTGCAACGCTGGTTGAGGTATTCACAGGTCCGTGACCTGGGCATTCGCCTTGGAGCGGGTGAAGGGGATCGAACCCTCATAACCAGCTTGGAAGGCTGGGGCTCTGCCATTGAGCTACACCCGCGCGCGCCGACCCAAGGCGATCGGCGCTCTCGCATCGTACCGGCTCGGACCAAATCGCCTGAAGCCATCCGACCCCTGCCGTGCGGTAATAGGTGACGGGGCGCACCTGTGGTACCGGCTCGGACCAAATCGCCTGAAGCCATCCGACCCCTGCCGCCGTCCGCAGAGGTCGATGAGGTGCCGGGGTAGTATCCGCCCTTTGCAACAGGTCCTGCACGTGGCACTCAAGACCCCTCCCAGCGAGCGCACCATCACGACCCGGCAACCCGTCGCTGTTGGCGCGGTTGTCGCCCACTTCGCTTCGCTGGTCGTCGGCTTCGCCGCGTTGGTCTACCTGGGCCGTCACCAGTGGTTCTTCGCCGACGAGTGGGCCGCCCTTCTGAAGAGGGGACTGGGTCTCTCCGGTGAGGACGGCCTGCTCCAGCCCCACAACGAGCACTGGATAGCGGGTCCGATCCTCATCTACCGGATGATCTACAACTTGATCGGGGTCAAGAGCTACATCCCCTACCTCGCTTGCGATCTGGCCCTGCACGTGGCACTGGCCCACGTGCTCTGGCAGATCATGCGCAAGCTCAGAGTCGACGCCTGGGTCTCTACCGCCCTGAGCACCATGTTCGTCTTCCTGGGTGCCGGTGCCGAGAACATCCTCTGGGCCTTCCAAGTGGGCTTCATCGGCTCCTTCCTGTTGGGGTTCATCGCCCTCTACCTCGTGATGGACGGGACAGTGGCCGAGAGCGGGGACCGGGGCTTCGGATCCGGTACCGAGCGTGCTCAACAGACCGAGGTCGTCTCCCCGCCCAAGCGGGCGGCGAGCTCGCTCAGCGTGGCCCGGATCGCCTGGGCCTCGGGGCTCTGTGTCGCGTCACTCGCCTTCTCGAGCAACGTCATACCCGTCATCGTCGTGGTCGCGGCAGTCGCGTGGTACCGACAGGATCTCCGCGCGGCTGGCGGCGTAGCCCTCGCCCCAGCCGCCGTGTTCGCGGGATGGATGCTCCTGTACGGCCGGGGGGGCCTCGGTGCCCACGAGATCACGGCAGGCTCGCTGGTCGCGCTGCCCGCATTCGTGGCCCTGGGACTGGCCCGATCGCTTCAGGCCATCATCCGCATACCCGGCCTCGTGGTGTCACTCGCGGCCCTGGCGGGCATCTGGCTCTGGTGGAGGGAGCGGACAACCCAGATCGCTCTCATCATCGCCGGGGGCGCCGTGCTGTTCTTCGCCCTCACCGGCATCGGGCGGGTCGCCGAGTTCGGCGTCGGCTTCGCCAAGAGCGAGCGCTACGTCTACCTGGGTGTGGCGCTGCTGCTACCTCTTGCCGGAGTGCTGTTGACCATGCTCATACGCGACAGCTTCAGACGCCAGGCTCTGGTCCTCGTACTGCTCGCTTACGCGCTCGTCTCGAATGCGCTACTGCTCCGCGCCCGTGCCGGTGAGGAGCTGGTTAGGGAAACCCAGATACGCGAAGAGGTGCTGGCCGCAGCTCAACTCCAGGCGTCAGGCGAGGTGCTCCTCGCGGACAGCCCGGACATCCTCGAATCACCCGACGTGTCCTGGAGTGGCGTGGCAGCGCTTCGCGCCGACGGCGCCCTTCCCGACGATCAGCCTAGGGCCAAAGCCCTCGACCGGGCCCGGCTCCGCTATCAGGCGGTGTTCGGCGCCACCGCCGGCTTCGAATCCGGGCTCGAGGGGTGCCTCGTCTCCGATGCTGGTGCCCCGCTGCGGGTCACCGGTCCGGCGAGCTACACCCTCGATGCCCCCCCGGACGTGACGATCGAGGCAGCGCTGGACCCGAGCGGCCCATGGGTCGCGCTGGACCGGAACAACGCGCGGCCTGTGCTCGACGTGGCGATCGAAGAGCCGGATGTGCTGCTGGATTCCGAGGACGGCAGCCCTTTCGAAGTGTGCGGTGCCGGGTGAGGTCATTCACCCGTGGCAGCTACGAAAGCATCCCAGCCGGCTTTCGGCGTCCCGTCCGAGTGACGGAGCCCGAGATGACAGAGGAACGCCTCCCAGACAGACGTGTTGCTGTCATCCGCGAAGTAGTTGACCATCTCCTCACACCTGTCGCCGCTCACATCGTGCAGGTAGTACCAGCCGAGGAACGGTACAGCGGCACCCAGCTCCGACCATGTCCTCAACACGTTGGTCACGAACTCGGCCTGGGCCGCCTCGCTACTACCCAGATCAACCGAAGACGAGAACCCGACCTCCTGCAGCACCACAGGACGGCCGTCCGCGTACTCGACCATCGCAGGCAGGTCCACCAAGGGCTGCTCGGCCAGCGTTGTGGCGGCCGCGTCATAAGGGGGGTAATAGGTGAAGAAGATGGCATCCGCTGTCGCGTGGATGCGTGCCCAGGTCTCTGCATCAGCACCGAAGGTGCCTTCGAAGGTCGTGGTGATGCCGACCGGCAACCCCGCACGAGTCTGATGAAGATGCTCGAAGGCACTGTCGACAAGTGACTCGTATGCGCTCAGCTCACCAGGATGCCCCTTGAAGTACTCGTCGACCTCATTGCCGATCGACAGGTACAAGGTCGGAGCCTCGCTGTCGTAGCCGCTGAGGAAGTCGAGCAGCGCATCCAACGCGTCGAAGTAGCGCTTCTCGAACTCCGCTGCATCAAAAGGCACCTCACGCAGATCCTCGGGGACCGCACGGTGCGCCGTGTCCGGTACCGAGAAGGTGACGACCCTCGGTCGGCCTGCCCCGAAGATCTGGAGCTTCTCCTCCAGGCTGCTCCAGTCGAATTGGCCGGGCTCGGGTTCGATCTCGGGCCATCGCACCAGCAGATGCAACCCGGCAGCATCCACTGACTCGACCAGTTCGTTCGCCTCCACGACGTCGCTCGGTTCCAGCGAGGGTTCGCTCGCCGGGGTTGCCGTCAACGCGAGCACCTGTTCCCCCGTCCCGGGAGGCATGGCCGTGGTCACACCCGTTGTCACCGTGCTCGGGGAGATGCCACGCGTTGTCGAGGCCGGACCCCCTCCGCTTGAACCACAGGCCCAGGACAGCAGCGCAACAACTCCTACCAGCCCGCTGACGACGCCTCGCTCGCCGGTCATGCTTCGACAGTATTGGGGCACGGAGGCCATCGTCGCTTGGGGCACGGAGGCCATTGTCGCCGGCTGATTGCAAGAAGTGCGGGTGGTGCCGGAGCTCCGATAGCAACCGGGAACCGGGTCAGGCGGCGCTGCCCGAGTAGGTGAGCGTCGCGAAGCCGAGCAGGCCGTTGTCGTAGGTCTCCACGGCCAGCATCTCCAGGTCGAAGGGGAGGTCCTCCGGCAAGGCGTCGGCCAGCGCCACCGGTGGGATGGCGTCGGCCAGCTTGGCATCCATCTGGATGGCGAGTTCGTCTTTGATCGGGTTCTCGGCTGCGAGGAGTATCAGGCTGCCACCGAACTCGTCAGGGGCCAGGAAGGTGATGAAGGGACGGTGCCAGTCGGTGTAGCTGTAGGTGATGTCCACCGCGTCCTCACACTCGGTCTCCCAGTCGTCACAGTCGCGGTATGCGAGCGTCGAGACGATCTCGCCGTCATCGGTGAGGCTCACGTCCAGGCCGAGCTCGAGGTCGATGTAGACGTCGAGGGCTTCGTCACCGGAGGCCGTATCGACCATGTCCAGCTTGAGGTTGGGGAACATCACCGTCGCCGGGTAGGTCTCGGCCTCGGTAACCTCGTACTCCTCGGGGACCACTATGCCCGGCACTGTGCTCGACAGGGAGTAGTCGAGGGTGAGCTCGCCCCATGTCGTGCCGTCCTCGGCGGTGAAGGTCTGCGTCACCGTCCCGTCGGTCTCGATGAAGCCGTCGTGGACGAGCCAGGCGATCGCCTGGTTGAGGGCGTCGTAGCCGACCGCGACCGACACTTCGGTCGGTGACCCGCTCGACGTGTAGCGCTCGTCGAGCGCGTCGAGCAGGTCGTCTCCCGTTTCGGGATGGTTGTAGACGACATCCAGGGAGGCACCCTCCTGGGCTTCCAGTGACTCGATACCGACGCCCCCGGCGATGACGATGCCCTCGTCCTCGATCAACACGTCGTTCACGCAATCGGATTCCGTGCACGACTCGTTGAACTCGCCGGTGACCGACACGTCAGCGGTGCCGTCGCCGTCGACGTCACTGAAGCTCGAGAGAACGTCCGCCGTCAGGTCGAAAGCCTCGATCGCGGCGGCCGCGGCGTCCACCTGGGCGCTGATGTCGACGGGGTCCAGTTCGATCTCGAGGTCCACGTCGGCGGTGATCATGTCCCAGATGAGATCCAGCGCCTCGGCGAAGCTGAGCTCGGAGATGCTGGCGCTTATGCACGCGGCCAGCGGTAGCGTGCCCAGCGCAGCGGTTCCCAGTCCGGTGGCGAGACCGACGGCGACGCTGGCCGCGACTCCGCCTGTCGAAACCCCGGCCGCCACGCCCGCTGCCACAGACAGCACGACCAGGATCCCCCCCACCAGGTTGGCGTTGCAGCCGCCGCCGTCATCCCCGTCGTTGCCCAGAGCCTCCTGGAGGTCGTCGGAGATGTCGTCGAGGGCTCCGACGAGGGCGTTGGCGCACCCCCACATGCCCGCTTCCTGCTCGACCACGAGGTCGCCGAGATCGAGGTTGCCGGCGGTGATCTCGGGGGTGAAGGCCTGCCCGCCGGAGGCGATGTCGAAGCTGGCATCCATGGAGACGTCCAAGGGGCCGACCTCTACCCAGCCGCAGTCCTTGCCGTTGTTGGTGTTCTCGATGTCCAGGTGTATCTCGTCGATGGTGGCTTCGGCGGTGAGGTTCACCTCCCCCGCCGTGGAGATGGAGCTGGAGCTCGCGATGTCAACTTCGGGTGTGTCGAAGTCGATGTTGGTGACCCTGGCGTCGCTGATGTTCGACAGCACGTCGTCCATGAGACCGCTGATGCCGTCCTCGGCCCAGGCCTCGATGTCGTCGTAGACACGCTCGTCGAGTCGCATGCCAACCGACGACGAGGCCGGGTCGCCCTTGTCGTGGGGCGCCTGGTCGGAGACGAAGAGGGTCATCTCCTCCGCCCTCAGGTTGTTGGCGTCGGCCACGTATTCCGGTCCGTCGACGGGCACGCCCTGCCGGCGCCACACCTCGACACGTATCTGCGTGAAGGGCGCGTCCTGGCTGTAGATGACGTGGTCGGTGTTGTCGGTGGTGAAGCCCAGCATCGGACCCGCCTCGAGCATGGCCATGAAGGCCTTTACATCGAGCTGGCCGAACACGTCGCTGTCGCTGAACTCGCCACCGGGGTAGAGCCACCAGTGGTCGCCGCTCTCCAGTTCGTCGGGATAGCACAGCGGCAGGTAGCGCTCCCGCACCTCTGTTCCGTCGGGGTGGATCGCGACGACGTCGATGAACTTGTACTCGAGGCTGTTGTGGCCGGTAATCCCGTTGTCCATGGGATCGCCCGCGTCCACCTCGTCGACGTGGGCCTTGACGTTGATGGCAGGTTCCTGCTCGTCGGTCAGGTAGACCTCTCCCTCACCGTCATAGATCCCGACGGCGGGATCGGGGGAGAGGTGGATGCCGTCGGAGGGCTCCCAGATGTTGGCCGACGGCACCTCGTCGCCCTGCTCGTCCTCCATGACCACGGGCTGCCCGAGGTAGTCGTCGAAGGTGCCGGGCCCAACAGGCAGCAATCCGTTATCGAGGACCATCTCGCAGTATGACCCGGTGGCGTAGGCGTAGCTCGGGACGATCGGGTTCTCGGGGATGGAGGTATCGGGGACGTCGACCTCGGGAACGCTGAGGTCCCAGAAGTAGTCGGTGGTGAGGATCACGTCGGTCTGGGCGCTGAAGGAGGTCCCGTAGGCCGACAGGGCGCTGGCGAGGGCGGCACTGCACTGCGCCAGGTTCCCGCCGGCCGCCGCGGCCACGACCTGCTGACTCGCCTTTTGCGCCTTGCCGAGAGCACCTCTGGCTGCGTTGACCGCTGCTTCGGCCCGCCACAGCATCTTCCACTCCTCGCGCTGGGCGTACCCGGCGAGCGGTCGGGTCTCCCCCGGCACATAGCCGGTGACGCGCTGGATCTCCTCCCAGTACGCCTCCGCCCCGCCGACCTCCCGCTCGGTCCAGTCGACCGTCGTGTCGGTTCGGCTCCTGGCGTCCTCACACGACGACGGTTGGGTGTACTCGACCGGGCCGTTGTAGTAGTCGGGCCGGGGGTCGACCTGGCCGTCGTACTGGCTGTCGGTCGAGCCGGCCGCATCACCGGAGGTCGGCGCCGTGAAGGTCCCCCCACCTGGCGCTGGTTGAGCCACCGCGGTGTTGCCCGGCAGAGCGGGGCTCTGCACGGTGGTCGGCGTGGTCGTCACGCCTCCCTCGCCGGTACCCGGCTGCCCCGTCGAAGGGACGGTCTGCGCCCCGGTGCCGGCAATCGGCGTGGTACCACCCCCAGGATCGACGCCGGGAAGCACGCTCTCGGTGGTTGTGGCACCAACTTGCGCCTCCGGCACGGTTTCGGCAGCCACTGACGGCGCCAGGGCGGCTATGACGGCTGTGATCACGAGCGCGGCGAGCGCGCGCCAGCTTCGTACGGAGCGCATGTGATGGTTCCCTCCGGTCTCCGCCAGGTGCGCCCTCAGCGTGTCGTAGGGCGGTCATGAACCGGTACGGAAGCGGTACGGGAGCGGTACGGGTGTCAGGTTGGCCCGGGATCCACTGGACCGGTCCCCCTCACCGGGGCTACGCCTCGTGCGGCGCGGCTCGGCCCTCACCGGGGTAGAGGCACCAACCCCGTCCGAGTCACCCGACCGATCAGAAGCGGTCGGAAGCGAGGCCGTCGGGGTCGCAGTCCACCGGCCGGCCGAAGCAACGCGCCGAGGCCGACGTACCTACGTCGTCTAGGTCGTCTACGTCGGGACGGCCGGATTTGAACCGGCGACCCCCTGCTCCCAAAGCAGGTGCGCTGCCAGACTGCGCCACGTCCCGGAACCCTCGACTGTAGCGAGCGGGCGATTGCGCGGGCGAGGAACCGGGTCTGCTCATCCGCCGGCTGCGGTGAGCAGTTGGGGCCCGAGCCAGGTGGCGAACTCGTAGCTCCCCACGTCGCTGAAGTGCACACCGTCGGGGCGCGCATCGACTACGTCGCGGTAGTCGGGCAGGTAGCTGCCCCCGGGGCAGAGCTCGGCGTTGGTGTCGATGACGGTCATCACCCCTGCGCGCGTCGGCGCGACCTCGTCGATGACCATGTCGCCCAGTTGGCGGATGGCCTCGTTATTGGTTCCGTCGGTGCCGCTGAGTGGATTGTGAGCCATGCCCTCCTCGGAGCACGGTGGGGTCATCCAAACGACAGTTGCCCCCTGTGCCGCCAGCACATCTATCGCTTCGCCGTACTCGCCCATGAGCCACTCGTCGAAGACGGGATCGCCCATCGACTTGAAGTCGTCCCAGCCGGGTTGTCGTCGCCGGCCGAGGTCCCAGCCTCCGCTGGTGACCACCACCACGTGCGGTTGGAAGTCGCTGATCAGCTCGGCCCAGGCGTCGGCCCAGCCGCCACAGGCCGGATCGACGGCCACCGGTCCGTCAGCCAGCATCACCTCGCCGCCCCGTGCTATGCCACAGCCCGGAATGGCGGCGTTGACTGCGAAGGCGAGACCCGATTCCAGCCCCCATTCGACCAGACCTCGTCCGACCGAGTGCGAGAAGGAATCACCCACGACCAGGAGCCGGATGGGAAGGGGGGGAGCCTCTGCTCCGCCGGCGAGCGCGGTGAGCTGCGGTGCCAGCCACGAAACCACCTCGTAGGCGCCTTCTGCAGTGAACCGCGAGCCTTCAGCGTCTGACGCAACGAGGTCGTCGCGCCAGAAGTACTGGTCTCGGAGGTCGATGCTTTGCGCCGAGGTCAGCCCCAGCGCCGCAGCGGAACTGCCGGCCGTTGCGGGATGATCGATGACGATCACCGGCGACCCGCCCGCCACCGTCGCGAGCTGGTCGGCGAACGACGAGGGTGGCGCAGCAGATTCTCCCTCGACGACACCGGCACCTGCCCCGGCTATCTCGTATTCGGACATCACGACCACGACATCAGGGTCGGAGGCAGCCATCTCACCAGGAAACTCACCGTTCCATTGCCTGCAACTCAGGTTTGGGGCATCCTCGACAGCGGCGACCTCCCCGCACGGCACGTCGGTGATCACCTGCACGTCGATCAGCTCGGTCTCGGCCGCCCACCGCTGCAGGCCCGGGACGAGGCTCGCGGCGTTACCACCGAGCACGGCCATCACGTCGGCTGGGGAGTCCGGCGTGACCTCGGTCACGAGATCGGCCTCCTCCGAGGGAAGCAACCCCGAGGAGGTCGACTCCGGGAGCTCGGACAGGTCCGGCGGTTCGGCGGTGCTGGTGTCGAAGACGATCGCCGGCTGCGGCGGGTCGACTGTGACCGCGATCACCGAAACCGCCACCACCGCGAACGCCGTCGGGGCAACCACCAGCGCCTTGCGCTTCGGCAGCGCGTCGCCCCGACGCACCGGGGTCTCGATCAGGCGCAGCGATATCCACGCCAGGCCGATGGTGACCGACAGTCGCAGCGCCAGCAGCCAGAACCCGTCGAGCCCGGTTCGCTCGGGATCGAGCCAGAGGTATATCGGCCAGTGGTACACGTAGGCGCCGTAGGAGAGCAGTCCGACCCAGCGACACGCCCGCGAGTCGACGGTGCGGCGAAGGGGGCCGTCCTTTTGGATCGCTGCCAGGATCACCAGGGCCACCAGGATCGAGAAGGCGAGGAAGCCGCCCCGGTAGAGGCCGGGCTGGGCGAGTCGGACCGTGGCCGTGAGGTAGATGACGAACGCGAAGCCCACGCCCCCGGCCCAGGTCACCACCGTGCGCACCTTGTCGTTCTCGATGTCGAACCGGCCCGCGATCAACACCGCCAACAAGGCACCGACCGCCAGTTCCGCCATCCGGGTATCGGTGCCGTAGTAGAGACGGGAGATGTCGGCACCACCGACGGCCAGGTGGGCCATCCAGACGGTCGAAGCGACGGCGACGAGCGCCAGCACCACGAACACCGCCCGGCGGGACCCTCGCCGCCAGCCCAGGATCGCGAAGACGACCAGCGGGAAGATCAGGTAGAACTGCTCCTCGATGGCCAGGCTCCAGAAGTGCAGGACAGGTGAGGGGTCGGCGAACAGGTATTCGTAGGCCTGACCAGAGAAGATGAAACGCCAGTTGGCCACGTAGGCGAGGGCCGACAGGACATCACCCCTGAGGTTCTGGAGTTGGGTGGCATCAGCCGCGAAGACCCCGAACACCACGACCAGGCCGAGTCCCACCAGGGCTGCGGGCATGAGCCGGCGGAAGCGGCGACTCCAGAAGGCCTTGAGGTCGATGCGGCCCCGCTGCTCCCGCTCGCGCAGCAGCAGCGAGGTGATGAGGAAGCCCGAGAGGGTGAAGAACAGCGATACGAACAGGAAGCCGCCCTGCGCCCAGCTCACGCCGGCGTGGCCGAACAGCACTATGAGCACGCCGACGCCGCGAATCCCGTCGAGCGCCGGGAAGTAGGGGATCCTGTCGTGTCTCATCTACATGCTGAAGTGCACGCCCTCCCCGGCTGTTCCGGGGAAACCCACGGGGCAAACCGAACACCGCTGCTGAACGACGTTACCAGTGACCCCCGTCACCTGACCTCACCCCAATCGATGGCACGGCGCAGACCCAACCGACCTGCGACGATCACCGTTGCTGTGCGGGGCGGCCGCCCAGGCACGTCCAGGCGCCCCCGGCAGGATTCGAACCTGCGACCTTCGGATTAGAAATTGCATCAGTAGTGAAGCATGCCCTATCCGGCGGGCGACAGCCGCCCGAGCCGGCCGCGGATAGCATCATCGATTGCGAGAGCCAAGGGAGGAATCGTGGACCCTGCAGCCAAGAAGAGCGCGCTTCGGGCCATCAACTACGGCCTTTACGTCCTCACAGCCAACGAGGGTGACGCCTACGCCGCGAGTGGGGTGAACTGGCTTTCTCAGGCCTCGTTCGAGCCGCCGCTGGTCATGGTGGGCGTCAACACCGACTCCGGTGCCCACGAACTGATCGAGCGTACCGGCGAGTTCGCGGTCAACGTGTTGGGCAAGGACCAACTCGACGTGGGCAAGGCGTTCTTCCGGTCGACCACCGTCGAGAACGGCACGATCAACGGGCATGAGTTCGAGCCGGGACCGGCCACCGGTTCTCCCCTCCTGCTCGAAACGCCGTACTGGTTCGAGGCCCGCGTCCTGGACTCGGTGAAGATCGGTGACCACTCGGTGTTCGTCGGCGAGGTCATCGAGGCCGGGGTTCGGGACGGATCGGCTCAGCCTCTGCTGCTGCGCGACACGGGCATGAACTACGGCGGCTGAGGGCTGCTCCGCCGCACCCGGACGCTGCGGCAGCGGACCGAACCATCTCGTTGGGCACCACCCACTGCCCTATGATGGGCAACCCTTGGTGACCGTAGCTCAGCCAGGTTAGAGCGCCAGGTTGTGGCCCTGGAGGTCGGGGGTTCAAGTCCCCTCGGTCACCCCAACGACTATCCGATACCATCGGTCGTCCTGATGCGCCTCTAGCTCAATTTGGCAGAGCAACGGACTCTTAATCCGTCGGTTCTGGGTTCGAGTCCCAGGGGGCGTACTGCAGAAGGCTCGGACCGGGGAACGCCCAACCCCCCCGGTTCGGGCCTTCGTCGCGTGGAACCTGGGCGCACGCTGACGAGCGGATTGCCAGGCGTCCCGTCACCGCGCGTGGGCGGATCTGGCGGCGTGTTCGCGCTGATGCACGCGGGCCGGCAATGCCGGAGCTGCGTAACTCTGGTCGGTACGATCCACATCGGGAAGTGCTGGGTGCCGTCCCGTCAGGGTGTTCGCGAACCATGCGCATCGATTTCGCAAGCAACGAACAGGCCACCCTCGGCATCGAGGTGGAGCTCACCATGGTCGACACCGAGACCGGCGCCGCGGTCTGCTGCTCGTCGGGCCTCCTACAGGAGATGGGCATCGGGTATCCCGAAGGTACCCACCCCAAGGCCAAGCACGAGCTCTTCGAGACCACCGTCGAGATCATCACCGACGTGTGCAAGACGGTGAGGGAGGCCAAGGACGACCTGCAGGCCACCCTCGACGAGTTGCGCTCGACAGCAGGCGCCCGCGGAGTGGCTCCCATCAGCGTGGGTACCCACCCCTTTGCGACCTACCGCGGCCTGGAGGTGAGCCCTTCGACGCGATACCTCGAGCTCGTCGAGGAGATGCAATGGGCGGCGCGCCGTCTGTTCATCATGGGCATCCACTATCACGTCGGCGTGAGCTCACCCGAACGAGCCATCACGATCCTCAACGCCATGTGCGGCTACCTCCCGTACTTCGTGGCCCTGTCGGCATCGAGCCCCTTCTACGAGCAAGAGGACACCGGACTGGCCTCCTCCCGCATCAAGGTGTTCGAGTCGCTTCCGACCGCCGGTCTGCCACCCCGACTCGGAGACTGGGCCGAGTTCGAGGAGCTGATGGGCACACTGCTCAACGCCGGTGCGATCAGATCGATTCGCGAGATCTGGTGGGACATACGGCCGCATCCGAACTTCGGGACCATCGAGCTGCGGATGTGCGACGCAATGCCGACTCTGAAGGAGATCGCGGCGGTTGCCGCTCTCGCTCAGAGCCTTGTGGTGGCGCTCGAGAGGTCACTCGACCGCGGCGAGGACATCGATCCGCTTCCCGTGTGGACGATCTGCGAGAACCGCTGGCTGGCAGCTCGCCACGGGCTCGACGCCGAGCTCATCGTCGACAACCGCGGCACCAAGCGCGCCGCCCGGGAGCTGATCGTCGATCTGATCCGCTTGCTTCACCCGACGGCAGCGGAGCTGGGGTGCGGTCGCGAGCTGGATGATGTGCTGACAATCCTCGACGCCGGGCCCAGCTATGCGCGACAGCGCCGGATCCTGGCCAGCGGTGGCAACCCGCTCGACATAGTCCACTCGCTCGTACGCGAGCTCGAGTCCGACGAACCGGAACGGCCGTGAACGACGGTCTCGACTCCTGGCTCGACGAGTGGCTCTCTGCTCACTCCGAGGAGCTCATAGCCGACCGGCGCCACCTTCACGCCCATCCCGAGCTGAGCGGTGAGGAGGTCGCGACCACCGAGTTCATCGGCGAACGGCTCCAGGTGGCCGGCCTACAGCCCCGACTGCTGACCGCGGGGACCGGGCTGCTCTGCGACATCGGCGTGGGGCACGGGCCCACGGTCGCGCTGCGCGCCGACATCGACGGGCTTGCGATGGACGACGAGAAGGACACTCCCTATCGGTCTCGAAACCCTGGCGTGGCTCACGCATGTGGTCATGACGTGCACACCACCGTCGTCCTCGGGGCGGGGCTCGCCCTGAACCGCTACCTCGACCATGCCGGTGTCGACGGCAAGGTACGCCTCATCTTCCAGCCCGCTGAGGAGACCGTGCCCGGCGGCGCCCTCGGCGTCATCGCAGACGGAGGGCTCGACGGGATCGAGTTGATCTTCGGTGTTCACTGCGACCCTCGCCTCGAGGTCGGCAAGGTCGGGCTGCGCAGCGGCGCGATCACCTCTGCCGCGGACATGTTCGAGCTCACGCTCCACGGACCCGGTGGTCACACCGCCCGCCCCGAGCGCACCGTCGACCTGGTGGCGGTCGCCGCCCAACTGGTCTGCCGACTTCCCCGCATGGTCAACGACCTGGCCGCCGGGGCGGGCGAGTTGAGCGTGGTGTTCGGAGCGCTACGGACCGGCGATGCCGCCAACGTGATCCCCGCAACCGCGGTGCTGCGGGGATCGGTCCGCACCCCCGACCGGAAGGCCTGGGACCAAGCACCCCGCTTGCTGGAATCGGCGGTCCTGGATGTGCTCGAGGGCTCGGAGGCGGAGTTCGAGCTCGATTACACCCGCGGTGTGCCGGCGGTCGTCAACGACCCCGCAGCAACCGCCTTGATGAGCGATGCCATCGCTGTTGCGCTCGGCGACAAGGCGATCGCAACGACTGCCCAGAGCAACGGGGGCGACGACTTCGCGTGGTACCTGGAGAGGACAGCCGGGAGCTACGCCCGTCTCGGAGTCCGCAACGTCGATCACCAGCGAGCCCTGCTGGACCTGCATGCGAGCAACTTCGACGTCGATGAAGGCGCCATAGCGGTGGGCGTGCGCACGCTCGTGACCACCGCGCTGCGGGCGATCGATGAGCGGTCAAGCGACCGGCGGTGACTCCGGCGGTGACTCCGGCAAGGCAGCCTCCTCCACAGCCGGTCTCCGTCCTCGATGATCACGGCAAAAGGTAGTTCTGGATGGCAGGTGAGATCGCCCGCACCAACGCTTCCTCATCGACGGTCGCGAGCGGATCGATCCTCACCAGGTAACGCCCGATAGAGGTGCCTATCAGATGCGTGGCGATGAGCGAGGCTCGCAGCCGGCGATCGCGACCCCGGATCAGCCCGGCGATCGTCTCGACGATCTCTGTTTCGACGAAACTCCGAAGCAGGGGGATCCCCTCATCGGACCCGAGGCCGGACCTCACCAGAGCCACCGTCGAGCGGTCGCCCACCTCGATGTTCTCGAGGAAGAACCGGACGAGGCGTTCGCCCGCGGTCGAGTCGAGAGGGTGGAGCACCTCACGCAGCGCCACACCCGGGTCGAAGGGCAGCTCCATGGCCTCGGTGAACAAGGCCTTCTTCGACCCGAAGTAGTGCATCACCAGAGCGGGGTCCACATCGGCTTGTGCAGCCACCGAGCGGATCGTGGTGCGGTCATAGCCCCGATCGGCGAAGCTCGATCGGGCCGCCTCCAAGATGTCGCCCCTGGTGTCCCGGCCGTGGCGGCCAGTCCGGGTCATCGAGCCTTCTCGATCGCGACCATGGTCTCTTCGAGGGTCGCTTCGACGCGCCGGGTGCCGGTCTCGATGCCGGCAGAGCTGAGCACCTGCTTGACGCGGTGCTCGTCAGCAGTGAGCACGCGGACCGTGGTTCCCTTCAGCGCTACGCTCAGGCCCGCAGAGTCGAGTGCCTCGAACACACGGTCCCACGGCCGGGCCTCCACCTCGATCACGTCGGTGTCGGCGACGATGTCGGGCTCGGACCCTCTCGCAACCACCTTGCCGCGGTGAAGAACGACGAGGCGATCGCACTGGCCCGCCTCGTCCATCGCGTGCGTCGTCACCAAGACGCCGACCCCCGATTCGGCACGATCGAGGATCCGATCCCAGAGTCGCGATCGAGCCAGGGCATCCACCCCCGAGGTCGGCTCGTCGAGTACCAGGAGGTCTGGCGAGTGCTGCAGTGCTGCGGCGAAGGCCGCCCGGCGTTGGAGCCCGAGCGACAGGCTCCCGGCCGGCCGATCCGACGCCTCGCCGAGCTCGCCGTCGAGGTTGCCCACCTCCGAGCCGTAGGCAGCCGCAGCGAAGCGAAGGTTCTCCGCCACGGTGAGATCCGGCCAGAGGCCGAGGTTCTGCGGCACGTAACCGATCCGGCGCCTCGTGTCCCGGGAGGGAGGCCGCCCGAAGTGCTCGACGGTGCCCGAGGTCGGCCTGAGGAGCCCCAGGCCCTGGCGGATGGCGGTCGTCTTGCCCGCGCCGTTGGCTCCGATGAGACCCACGACCTCGCCTGCGTCAACCCTGAGATCGACATCCTCGTTGGCAACGAAGTCCCCGAAGTGCTTGGTGACGCCATCGAGTTGGAGCAGGCTCACGCGGCTACCTCCTTCGACGAAGCCGACGGACGCTTCAGCGTGGCAACGATCACCGCGTCGGAGAGACGAGCGCCGACCGGGTGGTTGCCGGCCAGATCGACTGAGGCGAGGAGGTCGCTCCTCCCTGGGGGAATCCATTGTCGCCACGTTCGCCCCACGCGCCAGGCGAGGGTGGGATCGAGCGGTTGGCGCATGTCGATGAGCGCTCCGGGCGTCGTGGCGGCGAGAGCGTCGGGCCTCCCGCTGAGAAGCACGGAGCCGTCGTGAAGCACGAGGACGCTGAGCGCCCGTTCGGCCTCGTCGAGGTAGCTGGTCGCGACGACCACGGCGGTCCCGTCGGCGGCGAAACGGGCGATGAGGCGCCACATCTCCGCCCGGCTGACCGGATCGATACCGGTCGTCGGTTCGTCGAGGACCAGGAGGGCGGGCTCGTGCAGGGTGGCCATCGCCAGGGCGAGCTTCTGGCGCTGCCCCCCGGACAGGTCGCCGGCGAGTCGGTCCGGGAAGGAGGCGAGGTCAGTTCGTCCCAGCATCTCCTCGGATCGCCGCCTGAGGTCATCACCCCGGACCCGGTAGGCGGTAGCGGCGAAACGGATGTTCTCCTCAACGGTCAGGTCGGGGTAGAAGCCCGATCCCGTGGGCACGTAGCCGATGCTCAGCGCGGCCGGGCGGGTGACCGAGCCGCGCTCGGCTCTCAGAGGCAGCCCGGATGCTTTGTCGCGCCGGAAGTTCCGTCTCGCCAAGCTGCGCTTGGCGCGGCACGGCACAGTCACATTGGAGCACCGCCTATCGGCGGACGCCCCTATGCCGCCGGCCAGCGTTCTCAGCAGGGTGCTCTTGCCGGCGCCGTCACCTCCGACCACCGCCGTCACCGCCCCGGCCGGTGCCGTCAGGTCGACATCTCTCAATGCCGGCTCGACCGTGAGGGAGCGGACGCCGAAGTCCGAACGACTCATGACAACACCTCCGTCGCTGCCTCGGGCTGCGGCTCGGGTTCGAGGATGGCACCGTCGCCGTCGGCGGCGCGTGCCCGCCCGGATCGAGCCCCGAGGTCCTGGCGAAAGCGGAAGACGGCCATGCTGAACACGACCAGCGCCATACCTGCGAGGGCGAGGTAGGGAAGCCACAGCGAAGCCAGGGAAGCACCTCTGAGCATCACTCCCCTGGAGATGCGTATGAACCAGGTGAGGGGCAGCAGGTAGGCGATCCAGCGCACGCTCGCGGCCATGGAGTCGATCGGGAACACCATTCCCGACAGCAGCACCTGAGGCATCGTCGTCATCAGCGCGAGTTGAATGGCCTGCCCCTGGTTCTGGGAGACGGTGGAGATGAGGATGCCGAGGCCCAGTGTGACCAGCAGGAACAGGAGACCCCCGAGCGCCAGCAGGGCGAAGGACCCCTCGAAGGGGACGTCGAAGAGCACCACCCCCACCGCGGTGACCAGCACCAGGTCGATGACGGCGATGACCAGATACGGAACGATCTTGCCCAGGATCACATCACTGGCCCTGAACGGCATCACGGCCAACTGCTCGAGCGTGCCGACCTGCCGTTCGCGAACGATTCCCAGGCTGGTGATGACGGTTCCGATGAACACCAGGATGAACCCGATGATCGCCGGTACCATCACCGCCGATGTGCTCAGGTCCGGGTTGAACAGCACCTCCACGTCAACGGTCATGCCCGTCTCGGCACTCATCTGCGCTACACCGGCCTGGGCCGCCTTCGCCGAGAAGAGCTCGGAGCCGTCGATCAGCACGACGGGTTCGGCGCCGGTCACGATGGCGACCACCGCCTCCTGATCTTGCAGCGCCTGCTCACCGTCTTGCTTCGTACCCGTCGGGTCGACCTCGACGACATCGAGCTTGTCGGGCAGGTGGGGCTCGACGACCTCGGCGTCGGGTCCGTAGACGATGGCCTTGATCTGCTCCACGTCGAAGCTGGCGGCGTAGCCGAACACGATCAACAAGACGAGCGGCAACAGCAGGAGCATGGCGAGGGTCCGGCGGTCTCGGCGGACCTCGCGGAACTCCTTGCGGATCATGGCGAGCACAGAGAGACCTCCCGGGTCGGGGAGAACCGGCCGGAACCGGATTCAACGCTTGTTGATATCAATTCAACACGCGTTGAATTGACTGTCAACCCCTTGAGCCACACGTCACCTCAGGCCGGCGCGATGCGCGGGTCAGCTGGTGGGGGTGCCGTCGAAGCGCTCGGGCCCGAGCATGGTTATGTACCCGACGGTCCTCTCATAGGACACCGCATTGGTTGCCGGATCCACGGGAACGACCCGGTAGCCGGGGCGCTCCACCCAGGTCGGGGTGTAGGTGAGCCCGGTCGTCTTGAACACGCCGGGTGACTCCTCTGCGACCTGGACCTGGACGATGACTCCGTCCTGGCTCTCCGGTGTGATGCCGGTCTCGGCGGACTGGTTGGACAAGAAGTTCCCCACTCCATAGGCGACGTACTCACCGCCGATCTTCTCGATCGGCTGAACCACATGGACGTGATGCCCGATGATCAGGTCGATGTCGGGTGAAGCCAGCAGCACCGGAGCCAGCGTGGCCTGCTGCTCGCTGGGCTCGTGTTGGTACTCGTTGCCCCACTGGAGGCTCACCACGACGAACTCCGCTCCTGCCTCTTTGGCTTTGCGAGCGTCGTCGAGGATCCTTTGCTGGTCGATCTCGTTCACCGACCAGGGCTGCTCGGCAGGGATCGGGATGCCGTTGAAGCCGTAGGAGTATGCGAGCTGGGCGACCTTGACGCCGTTGACGTCCATGATGTTGGGTGTCGAAGCCTCCTCGGGGCTGCGCGCAGAGCCGGCGTGGGCCAGCCCGGCCGAGTCGAGGTGCCCGAGGGTGGCGACGATCCCGTCGAAGCCCATGTCGAGGGCGTGGTTGGAGACCGTCGAGCAGGTGTCGTAGCCGGCATCGGCGATGTCTTGGGCGAGCTCATAGGGGGTGTTGAACAGGGGGTAGCCCTGAAGAGTGCCGTTGTCAGCCGAGAGGGGCGTCTCGAGGTGACATATCCCCAGGTCGGCCTGGGAGATGATCGGGGAGATGGCTTCGAGCATCGGGTCGAAGTCATAGGAATCGCCGCCGCCGTACTCGAGGGCCTTGGCGTACACCGGGCTGTGGATCAAGAAGTCACCGGTGGCGGCGATGGTGAAGGAGCGCAGCGGGGCCGAGGTCGTCGTCGTCTGCTCTTCGGCCGACTCGGAGTCGTCGAAGACCAGCGGCTCGTCGTCGGTGCCGAAGTCGATGCTGCCCGACCCGCCCTCGGTGCCGGCGTCCTCGCCGCGCGGCAAGAGCGCGGCGACGGCCAAGAGCACTCCGACGACGAGGACGCCGGCTAGCAGGATCTGGGAGGTACGCGACATCGGACCCGAGGACCAGTTTGGATCAGCGCCGTCCCGAGGTGGGGGCACCGCCGACAACCTTGGCCCCAGCGCCCCGACCCCGGCAAGTCACCCTCGGCCGGTCTGGCCGGAGGACGAATCAGATTCGGGACCGTCCGGCTGCCCTCGGCGTGGCTCCGCGGTCCCGAATAACCTCAAGCCAACAGCGACCGGGCGATCTGGCTGACCTGGATCTCGTCGGTACCGGCGTAGATCTGGAGGACCTTGGCGTCGCGCGCCAGTTGCTCGACGCGGAACTCGGCCATGTAGCCGTTGCCACCGAAGAGCTGGACCGCCTCGAGAGCGACCTCGACCGCGGCCTGTGCCGAGTAGAGCTTCATGGCCGAGGCCTCGGCCAGCGTGAGCGACTCCCCGCTCGCGGTGGTCTCGATGAACCTGAACACCATGTTCTGGAGGTTCATTCGCGCAACCTCCATCTTCGCCAGCTTGAGCTGGATCAGCTGGAACTCGCCGATCGGCTGGCCGAACTGCACCCGGTTCTTGGCGTAATCGACGCACAGCTCCAAGCACCGCTCGACGATCCCCAGCGCCATCGCCGCCACGCCGGTCCTCTCCATCGAGAAGGTGTCCTTGGAGGCCTCCCGCGCGGGCTGGTCCTCGGTCCCGCCCAGCAGGCGGTCCTTGCCGACACGCACGTCGCTCAAGAACAGCTCACCGGTGGGGGATGAGTGCAGGCCCATCTTCCGCAGCGGCTTGGACTGCTCGAGCCCGGGCATGCCCTTGTCGAGGACGAACTGCAGCACCTTGCGCTCCGCCGGCGGGTTGCCCTCGTCGAGCTTGCAGATGAACACGATCGTGTCGGCGTAAGGACCGTTCGTGATGAAGGTCTTGGAGCCGTTGAGGATGTACTCGTCGCCGTCCCGCCGGGCGGTGGACTGCATCGACCCGAAAGCGTCAGAACCGGAGTTGGGCTCGGTTATGGCCCACGCGCCGATCTTCTCGAGCGTCAACAGGTCGAGACCCCAGCGCTCCTTCTGCGCGGTCGTTCCCTTCGACATGACCGCAGCACCGGTTAGGCCCATCGAGACACCCATCGCGGTGACCATGCCCGGGCAATGGCGACACAACTCGATGATGGGGATCATGGTGAAGGCGACAGCGTTGGGGTCGCGCATGATGTCACCGGTCGGCATCGCCTCGGCCTCCGCCTCCTCGGTCGACGCCTCAGCGGGCAACTCGCCGCTGGCAATGGCCTTCTCCTTTTCGATCGCGCGCTTGAAGCGGTCCCGGGCCATGAAGTCCATTCCGAAGGTCGAGAAGAACTTGCGCAAGAGGTCGTAAGGGGCGAGGTCTCCGTGCTCGAGCTCATCGACATGGGGCACGATCTCGGCCTCGATGAAGCGCCGCACCGCCTCACGAAGCATCACCTGTTCGTCGCTCCACTTGTACATCGGACCTCCTCCGAAGCGGCCGTCAGCTCTCTTGACCGTACGGTCAAGTTCACCCTAGCCCGAGGTGATGTCGAAGCAGCCACTCACTGATGGAGTACCTGACACGCGTGTCAGGTAAGGTGCCGACCGTGACCTCCTGCCCCGACTCCGACGTCACCGGAAGGCCGGTCGCACTGCGCGACCTGGACCTCGGGTCCTTCTTCGAGCCCGGCACCGTCGTGGTGATAGGCGCTTCTGACACCGCCCGCCGACCCAACACGGCCATGTGGCGCAAGATCCGCCAGTGGGCCGAGGGCCACGGTGCCACCGTCTACCCTGTCAACCCCAACCGGGACACCATCGACGGTCAGCCGTGCTTCAGCGAGCTCGCCGAGGTACCCGGTGAAATCGACCTGGCGGTGATCCTGGTAAATGACGCCGTCAACGCTTTGCGCCAGGCCATCGACCGCAAGGCGCGGTTCGCGGTCATCTTCGCCGCCGGCTTCGCCGAGGTGGGAGACGAGGGTCAACAGCGCCAGCACGAGATCGAAGAGCTGCTCGCCGGTGCAGCCACCCACCTGCTCGGCCCGAACACCAACCTCAACGCCTTCGAGACCTTTCGCCAGGACCTCCCGGGTCCGTCCATCGCGCTGATCACCCAGAGCGGGCACCAGGGGCGTCCGGTCTTCCAAGCCCAGGATCTCGGTATCGCCATCTCCCACTGGGCACCCACCGGCAACGAAGCCGACCTCGAGTTCGCCGACTTCGCCCGGTTCTTCGCCGACCAACCCGACGTAGGTGTCATAGCCGCCTACATAGAGGGCTTCAAGGACGGCCGCACGCTGATGCTCGCCGCAGACCACGCTGCCCAGCGGGGTGTGCCGCTCGTCGTCGTCAAGGTCGGCCGCACCACCGAGGGCCGGTCGATGGCGGCCAGCCACACCGGGCACCTCGCGGGGTCCGACGAGATCTGTTCGGCTGTCTTCCGTCAGTTCGGCGTCACACGCGTGGACGGCCTCGACGACCTGACCGACACCGCGGCAATGCTCGCCAGGACCCGACCACCCCGGGGCGACGGCGTGTGCATCTACGCCATCTCGGGCGGTACCGGCGCCCACATGGCCGACATGGCTGCGGCCGCCGGCTTGCGTCTCCCCGAGCTGACGAAAAAGACCCAGGGGCTCCTCCACGAGTGGATCCCCACCTACCTGAGGGTCTCGAATCCCGTCGACAACGGGGGCCCGCCCAGCGCCGACGAACGTGGCCGCAAGATCCTCGATGCGATCATCGCCGATCCCAACGTCGATCTCGTCATCTGCCCCATCACCGGTGCTCTGGCATCGATCTCGGCTCCCCTGGCGCGAGATCTCGTTGCCGCAGCCGAAACCACCGACAAGCCCATCTGCGTCATCTGGGGTTCGCCCGTCACCGAGGGCGAGCGCGCCTGGGAGACACTGGTCAACTCGCAGCTGCCGCTGTTCCGGACCTTTGACAACTGCGTGGAAGCGGTGCGCGCCTACTTCGACTACCACGAGTTCGTCGGCAACTACCGGAGCCCCTTCGCTATGCCGGTGCTCGAGGCCTCCCCCGCCGCCGAGCAAGTCCGGCCGTTGATCTCCACCGCCGATCGGCTGTCGGAGCACACCTCCAAGCAGGTTCTCGCAGCGTATGGCATCCCCGTCACCGAGGACATCCTCGTCTCCTCTGCCGCTGAGGCCTCCCGTGCCGCCGCCAAGCTCGGCTTCCCAGTGGTGATGAAGATCTGCTCGCCGGACCTGCTCCACAAGTCCGACGCCGGCCTCGTCGCTGTGGGCGTCACATCAGCGGCCGAGGCGAAGCGGACCTTCGGCGAGCTGAGCGACCGGGCGGCCAGAGCCGACGAAGCAGCACGTGTCGAGGGAGTGCTCGTCTGCGAGATGGTCTCGGGAGGGGTCGAAGCAGTGGTGGGGGTCAGCAACGACGACTTCTTCGGGCCCACGGTCATGTTCGGGCTCGGAGGGGTGTTCGTCGAAGTCCTGCGAGACATCAGCTTCCGCGTTCCACCGTTCGATCGCCGCGAGGCGCACCGCATGATCGAGGAGATCCGGGGGCTACCCCTCCTGCGCGGTGCCCGGGGTCGTCCCACGGCCGACATCGATGCGCTGGTCGATGTGTTGATGAGGGTCCAGACGCTCGCCGTCGACCACGCATCGACCGTCGCTGAAGTCGACATCAACCCGTTGCTCGTCTCCGAGCGGGGAGCGGTGGCGTTGGACGCTCTCGTCGTCCCCTCCGGTCAACAGAGCGAGCCGGCATGGGATCTGCGCTGAGGGACAAGGCCGCCATCGTCGGGGTGGGCCAGACGGAGTTCGCCAAGCAGTTGCCCGGCACCGAGATCGAGCTCGCGCTGCGCGCGATCACGATGGCCCTCGATGATGCCGGCATCCCGGTCACCGATGTCGACGGCCTCGCCTCCTACACCATGGAGGACACCGAGGAGGTCGACATCGCCCGGAACCTGGGTACGGGGCCCATCACCTGGTTCGGCCAGGTCGGCTACGGGGGTGGTGCAGGATGTGGCGTGGTCGGGAACGCGGCCATGGCCGTCGCCTCCGGCCAGTGCGACGTCGCGGTGGCCTGGCGCTCGCGCAAGAGGGGCGGTCGGGCGTCACGGCCATGGGCCGGGGTCGGATCCAAGGTTTACGGCTACCAGCAGTGGACCAGGCCCTTCGGGCTCCTGCGCCCCGTTGACGAGATCGCCATGCTCGCCCGTCGATACATGCACGAGTACGGGATGACCAGGGAGCAGCTGGCGTGTGTGGCGCTCACCCAGCGGCGCTTCGCCAACAACAACCCCGGGGCCATGATGCACGAGAAGGCCCTGACCCTCGACGACTACCTGGCTGCTCGGTGGATCTCCGAGCCCCTGTGCCTGTTCGACAACTGCCTGGAGTCCGACGGGGCCGGGGCGGTCGTGATCTGCTCGACCGACCGGGCCAAGGACCTGGACCGGCAGCCGGTGCTCGTCCATGCTTTCGCGCAGTCCATACCCCCCCAGCTCCAGACGATGACGAACTACTTCTGCGACGACCCGTTGAGGGGCCCGTCCTGGGAGTGTGCCGAGAGGCTCTGGCGCAACGCCGATCTCGGCCCTGAGGATGTCGACGTGGCACAGATCTACGACGCCTTCTCACCGCTGGTGCCCCTGTCCTTGGAGGGCTACCGGTTCTGCGGGCGAGGTGAGGGCAAGGACTTCATCAGCGACGGCTCCATCGGCCCCGGGGGCAGCTTGCCGGTCAACACCTCCGGGGCGGGCATGTCCGAGGCATACGTCCACGGGTTCAACCTCATCGTGGAAGGCGTCAGGCAGTTGCGGGACGAGTCCCCGAACCAGGTGGACAACGCCCGGACCTGCCTCGTCACCAGCGGTGAAGGCGTACCGACGAGCGCGCTGCTCTTGAGGAGATGACCTGTGGCCGACGATTCGTTCCTGCTGCCGGGCACCGACGAGTACTCCACGGACTTCTGGGCCGGTTTCGCCGATGACAAGCTGCTCCTCCAGACCTGCTCATCGTGCGGGTCGGCCCGCTACCCCACCCGGCCGATGTGTCCCGACTGCCGCTCGCTCGACTATCACTGGCAGGAGGCCTCCGGACGGGCGACGATCTGGTCTTTCGTGGTCGCCCACCCACCGGTACTGCCCGCCTACGCCGAGTTCGCCCCGTACAACGTCGTCGTCGTCGAGCTCGAGGACTTCCCCGGCATCCGCATGGTCGGCAACCTCGTGGCTGCGGCCGACGCTCCCATCAACAGCGTCGATCCGCACGGCATCTCGATCGGCGAGCCCGTCGAGATCGTCTTCAGCCCCGTTTCCGAGGACCTCACCTTCCCCCGCTGGCGCCGCTCCAGCCCCTGAACGCGTTTTGTGAACGCGGAAGGCCCCTATAGGGGCAGTTTCCGTTCACAAAACGCGTTTTCGTAGCATCTCCTGGCTGGCGATATCGGTCCGAGGAGGTGAAGGTGGACGCCGTCGCGATCCTGCAGTACCTGTCGATCCCCGTCATCGCGGGTGTGGTCGGTTGGGGGACGAACCTGGTAGCGATCAAGATGACCTTCTGGCCGGTGGAGTTCGTGGGGATACGCCCCATCTTCGGCTGGCAGGGGATCATCCCCAAGAAGTCCGAGAAGATGGCGCGCATCACCGTCGACAACTCCTTGTCCAAGCTCGCCAGCCTCACCGAGATCTACCAACAGGTCGGCCCAGCCGAGATCGCCTGGCACGTCTGTGAGGTGCTCGAACCTCGCGTCGAGGAGTACGTCGACACCATCATGCTCGACACCAACCGCGTCGTGTGGGAGAACCTCCCGCCGCTCATGAAGCGTCGGATCTACCGGCGGATCCGCCGAGACATGCCCCAGCTCGTCGAGAAGGCAGTCCGCAACTTCGGCGAGCACGTCGATGACCTCGTCGACCTCGAGGACATGGTGATCACCGAGATGGGCAAGGACAAGCGCATGGTCAACATGATGTTCATCGAGGTCGGCGAGCCCGAGTTCAAGTTCGTCATCCGCTCCGGCTTCTACTTCGGGGTGCTGTTCGGACTCATCCAGATGGCGGTCTGGTACCTCTACCCTGCCGCGTGGCTCCTGCCCGTGTTCGGGTTCGCGGTGGGCTGGTTGACAAACTGGATCGCGCTGAACTTGATCTTCCGGCCATTGGAGCCGAGGAAGATCGGGCCGTTCACGCTGCACGGCCTGTTCCTGGCCAGGCAGAAGCAGGCGGCCGAGACCTTCTCGAAGCTGACCACCGACAAGTTCATCACCGTTCAGAACATCGCCAAGGCGACCTTCACCGGGCCCCACTCGGACCTGGCCCGGCTCTACCTGCGCAAGGAGGTGACCGAGATGATCGACAACTCGGGGATGCTGGGAGTTGCGGTACGCGTGGCGGTCGGCCCGGCAGGCTACGCCGAGTTGAAGAAGAACACCACTCGCCACTTCTTCGAAGGCGCGCTCAGGACCTTCGACGACCCCTCGTTCAAGACCGCCCGCCGTGATGCCCTCCAAAGCCTCATGAGGGAACGCATGATGGACCTGTCCTCCGCCGAGTTCCAGGACCTCCTCCGCCCGGCCTTCCAGGAGGACGAGTGGCAGCTGATCCTTCTCGGCGGCGTGCTCGGCCTCGGAGCCGGTTTCCTCCAGTTGTTCCTGGTGTTCGGTGGTGGCGCCGGGTGACTCCCACCCGGTGACTCCCACCGGGTGCCGGTCGGGGTCCCGATCCCCGCGCGGGCTCCGGTGATTGTGACCTTCGACCCATCCCGGAGGTGACCGCGAGGAGAAGACTGTCCTCAGGAATGGCGAGGAGTCGAGACACCATGAAGGCTGAAGCCGGAGACAAGATCGTCATCCACGGCCATGAGGTGGGACGCAAGGTCCGCACCGCGACCATCGTCGAAGTGCATGGCGAGGACGGGGCACCCCCCTACCTCGTCCGGTGGGACGACGACCCCCACGACAAACCGACCGAGCACCTCTTCTTCCCCGGGCCCGATGCCGACATCGAGCACATTCCGGCGGGCGCCTCGGACGCGTGAAGGTGACGCACTGACGACGCCACTCGAGCACCAGGGCGCCGGCAGCTCGCGTCCGCGCTGGCTCCTCCGGGCCGGAGAGAGCGGCTGAGGCTGCACTACGCTGACGCTCACTTGACTTCGTACCTGCCGGCCTGTGTCGTGACCGGCAGGTAGCAGCTCCCGAAGGTGACAAGAGTGGCCGACTTCGAAACCGTTCTGTACGAGGAACAGGGTCCTGTCGCGTGGGTGACCCTCAACCGCCCCGAGGTCCACAACGCCTTCAACTCCACGATGATGCGCGAGCTGCAGGAGGTGTGGCGCAGCGTCCGGACCAACGAGTCGGTTCGTGTCGTCGTGCTGACCGGAAGCGGGGAGCGTGCCTTCTGCACAGGTATCGACCGAGGTGAGCAGATAGGTGGCGACGGCGACCGGTTGATCGGTTCCCACGACACTCCCTTCCACTTCGACGACCCGGGTGACTACATCGGGCCGAAGTCGAACGACTGCTGGAAGCCGGTGATCGCAGCGGTGAACGGCATGGCCTGTGGTGGTGCCTTCTACATGCTCGGTGAGGTCGAGTTCCTCATCGCCGCTGAACACGCCACGTTCTTCGATCCCCATGTCACCTACGGCATGGTGGCGGCGTTCGAGCCCGTCCACCTCCTACAGAAGATGCCCTTTCCCGAGATCATGCGCCTGTCGCTGCTCGGCGCGAGTGAGAGGGTGTCGGCGCAACGGGCATACGAGGTGGGGCTCGTCTCGCAGGTCGTCGCCTCCGCCGAGCTGCGCGACGCCGCTGCATGGGCTGCCGGTGAGATAGCCGCGGCACCCGCAAGGGCGGTCCAGGGGACGGTGCGAGCACTGTGGACCGGGTTGGAGCTCAGCCGGGGGCATGCACTGGACCAGATGTACGGGTACGTGGCCATGGGCACCGACCCGCAGTCCATCGAGGAAGGTCAACGACGCTTCGCATCGGGCCGGCGAGTCGAATGGAGAGTCCGGTGAGGTCACGCCTCCATGCCCCGGATGAGCTGTCGTTGCGCGCTGCGCGGTTCGTTCAGCGCTGGCCCAGACGGATGCGGGATCCGCTGCCTTGACCGGCGAAGAATCCTCGATGGGTGAGCATGGCGAGCGTATCGAGCACCACCGCTTCGTCCCAGTCGGTGCCGGGCTGGAGCATGAAGTAGTTCATCCGCTCGACCATGGCCAGCAGCGCCGCCGCGCCCATCTCGGCATCGACGCTCTCGTATCCCGACTCCTCGAGCTGGGTGACGAGTCGAGCGGCCATGTCCCCGAACGCCGAGGCGCCGAGGCGCCGCAGTTCGCTGTCAGTGCTCTGGTTCTCCACCCAGGCCCTGATGACGGCGCCGTACCTCGCGTAGACCTCGTGGAACCTCTCGAGCCACGAGCGGAGGCGCTCGTAGCCCTCCGGGCCGGGCTCGACCCGGCCCAGGCTGCCCGCCAGCTCGGTCATCTCCCCGGCACATTCCTCGGCCAGAGCACGCACGAGGTCCTCTTTGTTCGCGAAGTACAGGTAGAAGGTGCCATGCGACGCGTCGGCTGCACGCACGATGTCATCCACCCGCGCCGCGTGGTAGCCGCGGTCGTTGAGGACGGTCATCCCGGCATCGAGCAGTCGCGCCATGGTCTTGCGGCCCTGGCGCCGCAGATCCCGCTCGCTTGCCGGTGTGCCTGTCGGTCGCTTCTGCTGTCCTGCCATAGCTGTTCGTTCAGTGTTCGTGGATTGCCACACGATCGGCACCGGCATCGGGGTGCAGGAGATTGCTGGCAGAGACGGTAACGCGGGCGGCGCGACGCTGGCACGATGCTACCGCTTATGTGGCCGCCGACGGCTGGTCGCTGTCCTATCGGGACCTGGATCGCTTGTCGGACGAGGTCGCGGTCGGCCTCGCGGCGAGGGGGATCTCCGACGGTGACGTGCTTGCCCTGCTGCTGCCGGCCCTCCCCGAGTACTTCGTGGCGTACGCCGCCGCGGCCAAGCTCGGCGCCGTCACCGCAGGTGTGAACCCTCGCCTGGCGCCGCCGGAGCGGAACGCGGTCATGGAGAACGCCGGACCTCGCCTGGTCCTGGCGACAGCCGACCTCCTCGCCGGTCAGGAAGCCCGAATCGACGCCGAGCTCGTGGTGGTCGAACCGGCGCACAGCGCCGACGTGTTGCTCGCCGACTTGCGCCGGCCCGGCATCGCACCACCGTTGCGCCCCGATCCCGAGCGTCCTGTCGCCATCGTCTACACCTCCGGCACCACCGGGCCTCCGAGAGGCGCCGTCTTCGCCGGTCGCCAGTTGCGCACGATCACCGACATCGACACCGGTGGTGTCTGGGGGGGTGGCAGCGTGAGCATGGCGACAACCGCGCTCACCCACCTCGGCCCCATGACCAAGCTCCCTGGGACACTCGTGCGCGGCGGCACCACGCATCTGCTCACCCGCTGGACAGCAGAGACGGCCCTCGAGATGATCGACCGTCACCGCATGACCGGATTCGGAGCGATCCCGACTCAGGCCGCCCTCATGCTCGCCAGCCCGCACTTCGCGGAGTACGACCTGAGCTCTTTGCAAGCAGTGATCATCGGAGGAGGGCCTGCCACCCCGAAGCTGGTCCGGGAATGCCGATCCAGGCTGGCCCCGCTGTTGTCGGTCCGCTACTCCTGCACCGAGGCCGGCATAGGCGTCGGCACCTCCTTCGACGACCCCCCCGAAGACGCCGAGGTGAGCGTCGGACGACCTCATGCCGGCGTCCGGCTGACCGTTCGCGACACGGAGGGCTCGATCCTGCCCGACGGAGAGATCGGTGAGGTCTGCCTGGCGTCGGCCGCAGCCATGTCGGCGTACTGGAACAACGAGGAGGCGACCGAGGCGGTGTTCACCGCAGACGGAGCGGTTCGCACCGGCGACCTCGGCTATGTAGACGACCAGGGTCGCCTGCATCTCGCCGGCAGAAGCAAGGAGATGTATGTCCGCGGTGGCTACAACGTCTACCCGCAGCAGGTCGAGGCGGTTCTGACCGAATACCCGGGGATCTCGGCGGTAGCCGTCGTCCCCCGCGTCGACGAGATCATGGGCGAGGTGGGCACGGTGGTGGTCGTCCCGAGCGACCCGCGGTCAGTACCGACGCTCGACGAGCTGCGAGCGTTCGCAGCCAGGTCCCTGGCCAAGCACGAGCTCCCGGAAGGTCTCGTAGTCTTGGACGAGCTGCCGTTGACCAGCATGGACAAGCTCGATCGGCGAGCGCTTGCCCAGCTTGTCGCGGGGTCCGAGCCCGCCTGACGCCGGTGATCCGTGATGCCACACGACGACGCCCCGACCACACGCGAGAGCGACGGTCCAGAGGATCGTCCCGCTGGGGGTGACAGCACCCACCCATCCGGCGGAGCAGAGCAGGATGGTGCCCAGCCGGGCGAGGACAGACCTGACCGCGAGGACAGACCTGACCGCGAGGACAGACCTGACCGCGAGGACAGACCTGACCGCGAGGACAGACCTGACCGCGAGGACGAGGTTGCGGCTGACGAGTCCTTCGTTCAACGCTGGTTCGGCTCCCCCGCCCGGCTGGTGGGCCGCATCATCTGGCTCACGATCACCGGACTGGCGCTCTACTTCGTGTACCCGAGCCTGGTGAAGCTGTTCGGACAGTTCGACCAGCTCAAGGAGGTCGCCTGGTGGGCGTTCAGCATCATGTTCGCCTTTCAGGCGGCGAGCTTCGTCTGCCAGTGGTGGCTCATGAAGATCGCCATGGTCGATGTCAGCTGGTTCACCATCGGCACATCCCAACTGGCAGCCAACGCGATGGCCAACGCAGTGCCCGCGGGTACCGCCGCGGGCGCGGCTCTGCAGCAGCGGATGATGATCGAGTCCGGCATAGATCCCACTCGTTCGGTCACCGGGGTCGCGGCGGTGACCCTGATCAGCTACGCCACGATCTTCGCGTTCCCCGTCCTCGCTCTGCCCGCGCTCCTCTTCGGCGCCGCGGTGGACCCAGGTCTGGTACACGCGACGATCCTGGCCGCGCTCCTCTTCCCGCTCTTGTACGTCGCGGGCTGGTGGCTCATGCGCAAGGATCACCCCGTCGAGTACATCGGTCGCACTCTTCAGCGCCTCATCAACTGGTTCAACCGTCGTTTCCGACCGACTCACCCACCGCTCGATGATCTCGCCGAACGGGTCGTGGCCCAACGCAACGAGATCCGCTCCAGCCTGGGGTCGCGCTGGCACCGGGCCCTCGCCGCAGCTGTGGGGAACTGGGGCTTCGACTTCCTGGCGCTCTGGGTTGCCGTGTACGCAGTGGGTTCCCGCCCCCGTTCGGCGTTGGTGCTGCTCGCCTACGTCGTCGCCAAGGTGATCGCGATGTTCCCCATCACACCCGGCGGCATCGGCTTGGTCGAGGCCGGCCTGACCGGCATGTTGACCCTGGCAGGGGTCCCGGCAACCAACGCTGCGCTGGCCACCCTCGCGTTCCGCCTCGTGTCGTACTGGCTACCCATGCCGGCCGGTGTCATCGCCTACTTCATGCATCGCCACCGCGTGAGAGCCGGGCGCCTCGACAGCGCCGGCGAGGCCACGACCGGCTCACGAGGCCACGACGCCTGAGCCTGAGCCCCCGGCTGCCGCCACCCGGCCGGTTTGCTGACACGGACGTCAGCAAACGACCATGGTACCGAACCGGTAGCGGCACCAAGCTCAACGAACCGCTTTCCGTATGATCACTGATGACAACAAGCGACAGAACCAGCCCCACGCTGGACAGTCCACCCGACCCGGAGAGGGCTCATTCGATGCATGAACGTGTTCTGAAGGTCGCCAAGGAGATGCTGGCCAAGAACCTGGTCAGCGGCACGGCGGGGAACGTCTCGGGCCGACTCGCCGACGGCAACGTCGTCATGACACCGTCCTCCATGGGCTACGAGGAAATGACGCTCGAAGATCTGTGCGTGGTCGACCTCGACGGCAACAAGGTCGAAGGCAAGGGCGACCCGTCGAGCGAGAAGGCCCTACATCTGGCTCAGTACCGCGCTTACGACGAGGTCGGCGGTGTCATGCACTGTCACCCGATCCACGGCTCCATGTTCGCCCTGACCCACGAACCCATTCCCGCCACCATCGAGGAGTTCGTGGTCTACGTCGGTGGAGAGGTCCCCATCTGCGAGTACAAGCCGGCGGGTAGCGACGAGTTGGCGACAGAGGTGGCGAGCAAGCTGGGTGAGCGGGCTGCGGCGCTGATGGCCAACCACGGCATGGTCTCGGTCGGTGCGGACCCCGAGAACGCCCTTCACGTCGCCGAGGTCGTCGAGCGTTGCGCTCACGTCATATGGGGGGCACGCCAGATGGGCAGCACGGTCCACGAACTGCCGCGGGAAGTGAACGACAACTTCGCCGGCGTCTACCGGTTCGTCAGAGAGAACAGGTTGTAGCCCGATGACACAGCCGTTGAGCATCCGGGGAGTCGGTGCGGCAGCATCGACGCTGCGACTGCCGGCGGCGGCTGTCAATGCCGGATGGGGCCGGCAAGGGGGCCGCGGTTCCAGCGCCGTGTGCGCCGCGGACGAGGACTCGTTGACCCTCGGCTGGCAGGCGGCCGTCACGGCGATCGAGGCCGCCGGCATCCGACCCGACGAGATCGACGGCTTGTGGTGGGGCACGAGCAGGCCACCCTTCGCCGAGGGGCCCAGCCAGGCGTATCTCGCCTCGGCCCTGGGCCTGCGCGCAGGGATCGGGGGAGCCTTGCTGGCAGGGTCGCAGCACTCGGGGATCGAGGCCCTGCTGGGCGCGTGGGACGCGGTCGCCGCCGGTTCAGCCGGCACCGTGCTCGTGATCGCCTCCGATGCCCTCGTCCCGTCGCTCGGCTCGGCGTTCGAAGGGCGGTGCGGAGCAGCGGCCGTCGCGCTGGTGGCCGCGCTCGACGGAGGGTCGGCATCGTTCACGGTCCGGCTTCAGTCGACCCAGCCGGTTCTGGACCGCTACCGGGGCGACGCCGAGGCCGAAACGAGGGACCTGTACGACTCCCGCCTGTTCCGCGAGGAGGTGTTCGTCCCGACCGTGACCGCGATGGCCGAGCGGCTCGGCGCCTCGCCAGACACCCGCTGGTCACTGCCCGACCCGGACGGCCGCATGGGAAGCTCGGTCGCACGCAAGATCACAGGCCAGCCCCCGGTTTCAGCCGACATCCACGCCGCGTTGGGCGATACCGGAGCTGCCGCGTCGCTGCTGGGAGGACTTCCCGCGCTCGGTGAGCCCGGGCCGCTCGCCGTGATCACCTACGCAGCCGGTCGCTGCACGGGGGTCCTCGCCCAGGTCGACTCGCCGGTACCGGGAGTCCACCAGGCGCTCCAGGCGCTGTCCCGGGGCCGGGAGGCGTCCTATGTCGAGGTGCTTCGCGCTCGCCGGCAGCTGATCGCCGGCGGTGAGACGGTGGAGATGGCGGTCCCGCCGGGTGGAGCCCAGTTCGTGCGCGGCAACCCCGAGATGCTGGGACTCCTCGGCGCCCGCTGCTGCGACTGCGGAACCGTGAACACGCCGCCGTCGATCCACCCTGTCTGCATCGCCTGCGGCGGAGAGAAGCTCGAGCCCGTAGCCCTGTCCCGGAGGGGGGTCGTCCACACCTACGTCGTCAACTACACCATGCCGGCCCCCTTCGAGGCGCCACTGCCGCTGGTGGTCGTCGACCTCGATGACGGTGCCCGGGTCATGCTGCAAGGGGTGGCGCCGGGAGAAGGGATCGAGATCGGTGCGGAGGTGAGGCTGGTGCTGCGCCGCTACACCGTCGAACGGGGAGTGCCGGTCTACGGGTACAAGGCCGAGGCCGTCGCCGCGGTCCCGGCCAACCCGGAGGGAGGGGACTGATGGCTTGGAACAAGGTGGCCGTCATCGGCGCCGGGCTCTTGAAGTTCGGCGAGCTGTTCGACAAGAGCTACGAGCAGATGGCCGCCGAAGCGTTTCAGGCAGCTATCGGCAGCGTTGACAAGGGCTTCGACCCCGCCATGGTCGAAGCCGCCTTCGTCTCCACCCAGCGTGGGACGTTGTGGGGCCAGGAGGGGATCGCCGGAAACACCGTCCCGAGCGCGATCGGCCTCGCCGGGATCGCCTGCACGAGGATCGAGAACGCCTGTCCGTCCGGCAGCGACGCTTTTCGCGTCGGTGCCATGGCTGTCGCCAGCGGCGTCCACGACGTCGTGCTGGTCATCGGCGTCGAGAAGATGCGGGACAAGTCAAGCGACGAGGGGCTGTTGGCACGTGCAGCCTCGGGCCATCCGGTCTACACGCGCGGTGAGAGCGCACCGGTCCTGTTCGCGCCCTTCGCGACCCGGCACATGCACGAGTTCGGCACCACGAGGGAGATGCTCGCGTCGGTCGCGGTCAAGAACCACTACAACGGCGCCCGCGATCCATACGCCCACTTCCGCAACGAGATCACCATCGAGGACGTGCTCAGCGCGCCGCCCGTGTGCCATCCCCTAGGCCTACTCGACTGCTGCCCACAGACCGACGGCGCCGCGGCTGCCCTCCTGGCTCCCGCTGATCGGGCTGTCGAGTTCACCGACAGGCCGGTCTACATCGCCGGCTTCGGGGTTGCGACCGACCACCCCTACCTCCACGAGAAGGCGAGCTTCGTCGGCCTACCAGCCACGACCGCGGCATCACAGCGCGCCTACGAGATGGCGGGTATCGGTCCCGGAGACATCGACATGGCCGAGGTGCACGACTGCTTCACCATCACCGAGATCCTCGACATCGAGGACCTCGGGTTCTGCGAGAAGGGGAAGGGTGGGGTGATGTCGATCGAGGGCGACACGGCGCTAAGCGGTCGTCTCCCGGTCAACACCTCCGGAGGCCTGCTGGCAAAGGGACACCCGATCGGCGCCACGGGCATCGCTCAGCTGACCGAGTGCTGGTGGCAGCTGCGCGAGGACGCCGGCGAGAGGCAGGTTCGGCTGGAGCAGGGATTCGCGCTGCAGCACAACGTGGGAGGCAGAGGCTCGGGTGTCTCGGTGGTCAACATCTTGACGAGGAACGAACGGTGATCCGCACCGAGATCGGTGACGACCACGTCTGCCGGGTGGTACTCGACCGTCCTGAAGCCAAGAACGCGCTGTCGGTGGAGATGAGAGACGACCTCGTGGCCGGAATCCGGGCAGCGCGGATGGATCGACAAGTGAGATCGGTGCTGTTGACGGGCGTGGGTGACGCCTTCTGCGCAGGCATGGACCTGACCCAGTCGACCGTCGCCAGGGCAGGCGACGAGGGGTTTCAGACCCGCAGCACGTCCGAAGCCCTGCGAGTAGGCGTGCAGGCGCTGATCCGCGAGCTCTGGGAGCTCGACAAGCCGACGGTCGCCGCGGTGAACGGCGCAGCGGTCGGTCCGGGCGCGCACATCGCGCTGGCCTGTGACTTCGTCATCGTCCACCCTCTCACCGTGTTCATCTGGTCCTTCTCCAAGTGGGGGCTCGTGGTCGACGGCGGCGGTGCCTACCTCCTCCCCAGGCTCGTGGGCCTGCCGCGGGCCAAGGAGCTGGTGATGCTCGGCGGCAAGGTGGGCGGGGCCGAGGCCGTCGAAGAAGGCCTGGCGCACCGATGCGTGCCCGCCGATGAGCTCGCCGGGGAGGCCCACACCCTCGCCGCTCGTCTGGCCACCGGCCCCACCCGTTCGCTGGGTCTGTCCAAACGGCTCCTCAACGAGAGCCTCGAGACAGATCTATCCCGACTCCTCGACCTCGAGGGCCACTTCCAGGCGCTGGCCACCACCTCGCCGGACCTCGACGAGGGCATGGCGGCGTTCAAGGAGAAGCGCGACGCCCGCTTCACCGGCGAGTGAGGCCACGTCGCATGGCGCCTTGGAAGACCTCTAGACCAACCCGACCTCGCGCAGGTAAGCGATTCGCTTCTCTCGTGCGTCCACTCCACGATGGAACCGGGAACCGTGGTGACCTACGGAGACGCAGTGCCGCGAACGACGCCAAGACGCGAGGGCTCGCCTGCGGTTGAAGCCGAGCTAGCCCTCAGCTTCGACAGCTTCTACCGATCAGAGCTGCAGCGGGTGGTTGCCGTCGTCTACGCCTTGACCGGAAGCCGGCCCGCGGCAGAGGACCTCGCCCACGACGCCTTCATCAAGGCGCACAAGCGCTGGGAGGAGGTGAGCACCTACGACCGGCCTGGAGCCTGGGTGCGCAAGGTGGCGACGAACCTCGCACTCAGCCGCTTCCGCCGGTTGAGCGCCGAACGGCGGGCGCTGGCTCGGCTGGGACCCTCACCAGAGCTCACCTTCGACCTCGATCCCGCGGACGCCGAGTTCTGGCAGGCGGTTCGTGGCCTGCCGAAGCGTCAGGCTCAAGTCGTTGCCCTGTTCTACCTGGAGGACCGCACGGTGAGGGAAGTGTCAGACATCCTCGACATCGCCGAAGGCACAGTGCGAACGCAGCTTCATCGTGGACGCAAGGCGCTGGCGCACAAGCTCGGAGCCGATCTCGGTGAGGAGGTGACCCCATGAAGCTCGACGAACGGGCTCGCCAGGCGTCGCGGGCGCTCATGGAAGAGGTCGAGAAGACCCTCGACGTACCCCTCGCACTCCCTGTCGAAGGCACCAAGCGACGCCTCAGCTCATTCGTCCTACCGACCGTGGGAGTCGCGGTTGCAGCCGCGGCCATCGCACTGGCGCTGCTGATGACAGGTTCGGATCTCGAGAAGGTCGAGACCGAACCGGTGACGCCGGCAGTGGAGGGCGAGGCACCCGGCACGCTCGTCTACGACTCCTGGGCCGACTTCCCCGGGGAGCTTCAGCCGGGGTTCCTCGCCACCGGCGCCTCGGCCGACGCCACCAGCGTGTACGTGTTCGCGCGCAACGTCAACGAGGGCGGTGACTCGGCGATCGTCCGCTATCGGGACGCCGAGATACTCGTCTCGGCGCCGTTCGAGGCAACCGTTGCTCACATCGAGGCGTTCGACGACACCGTCCTGGTGGCCACCAGCGACTCGGACATCGCCGACTCTGCCGGCACCAGCCGTCTCCACTGGCTCGACCCGGTCGACTTGAGCGTCCAGCGGACGCTCGACATCCCCGGGACCGTGTCCGGACTCACGGCCACACCTGACTTCGCCTTCTTCACGACGGTGCTGACCAACCGGATCTTCGCGGTCGACATGCACACCGGTGAGACGATCACCGAGATCCCGATTGACGGCCAGGTCATGGAGATGGAGGCCGGCTTCGGGGGTTCGGTGATGGTGGTGACTGCCCCGTCGCCGAACGAGCGGACCCACGGCTACATCGACACCGACACGATGGAGTACGAGGGCTGGTACTTCTGTGGTGAATACGGTGCGGCGTGCGAGCAGTCCACAGGCGAGCCCTTCCCGCACTACCTGAACGACGACATCGCCTACACCGACGGGCCCTACGCGATACGCGACGGCGCCGTGTACAGCCTGATCGGCGAGGACGGAGCGACCGACGACGCCCCCGTTTTCGACATCCTGCCGCAGGGCAGTGCCGCTCAGGGCCTGGTCGCCTACTCGGACACGACGGTCACCGACCCGGCTGCGCTGTGGGTGCTGTCCGGTGGTAGGGCCTACCGAGACGACCGCGGAGGAAGCGCCGTCGAGGTGGCCATCCCACAGCCGGACTGCCCCGAGGCCATGAACGGTGCCTCCTACTGGCTGGTGGCGGGTCCCGACGACCTGTGGCAGATCGACCTCTGCGCCGACACTGTGAGCGCGCTCTGGAGCGAGAGCTAGGGCTGCTCCGACAATGCAGGACGGGTGAGTCGTGCCTGGCGCGCTCTGGCCCAGCGGTCCCGCATCGTGCGCCTTTGGCTATCGTCGCCACCATGAGCCAGGCGACGATAAAGGTCCGCGCCGACGGGCCCTACAAGGTGACAGGTGACTTCGTCCTCACCGACCACGAGGGCAACATCATCGAGACCGGAGACGACATCGTGCTGTGCCGTTGCGGTCACTCGGACACCAAGCCCTTCTGCGACCGCTCGCACAAGGAGATCGGCTTCCGTGGATGAAAGAACACACGCTGCGGAGCCTGCGGCGAAGCAGCGGGTACCCCGGGATCGGATGGCGCAGCCCGCGCCACCTGCGGTGGCGCCATGTGTGAGCCGCGCCCTACCTACCTGGGTAGGCCGAGGATGCGTTCGGCGATGATGGTCTTTTGGATCTCGGAGGTACCACCGGCGATCGAGGCCGCCTTGCTCCAGAGCCACTGGCGCTGCCACTTCCCGTCCTGGGGATTGCCCGCAGCGCCCTGATAGAGGGGACCGGACAGTCCCGTGAGACGCAGCGCGGCCTCCGAGAGTGCCTGGGTCATGGCGGTCCAGTGGAGCTTTATCCAGCTCGACTCCGGTCCGGGCTCGAGGCCCCGTGCCAACCTCGACAGCGTGCGCCAGTTGTGCAGCCGCAGCACCCGCAGATCGACGAAGGCCTGCAGCAACTCGTCGCAGACCTCCACGTCGTCGAGCAGGCCCGCTCGACCGGCCAGGTCGCACAACTCGCCGAGGAACACCTCGTGGACGACCTGCTCCTTGAAGGGGAAGCTCGTTCCCCGCTCGTGGGCGAGCGTGGTGTTGGCGACGGCCCAGCCCCGGTTCAGGTCCCCGACGAGGTGCTCGGACGGTACGAACACCTCGTCCATGAACACCTCGTTGAACTCGGCGTCACCGGTCAACTGGACGAGGGGGCGGATGTCGATGCCCGGGGAGGTCATGTCCACCACCAGGTAGGAGATCCCCCGGTGCTTGGGTGCCTCTGGATCGGTCCGCGCCAGGCAGATCCCCCAGCGGGCGAAGGTCGCATAGGAGGTCCAGACCTTCTGGCCGCTCACCAACCAGCCACCCTCGGTCTGCTGTGCGCGGGTCTCGAGGGAGGCGAGATCGGATCCGGCGTCGGGCTCGCTGAAGAGCTGGCACCAGATCTCGGAGGCATCGAGTATGCGGGGCAGCCAGCGAGCGCGTTGGGCATCGGTGCCGTGGGCCAGAAGCGTCGGCCCGGCCAGGTTGATCCCGACCCGGTTCACGGGTTGCGGGGCACGGGCACGGGCGTACTCCATGTTGTAGAGGGCCACTTCGATCGGTGACGCTCCGCGGCCGCCGAACTCGTAGGGCCAGTGGATCCCGATCCAGCGGTCGGCTGAGAGCCGGGCCTGCCACCGGCGGCCCCACTCGATCTCCTCCTCCATTGACCCGAACGACTCCGGAGCGTCGAGGTTGGCACGCAGCCAGGCGGCGATCTCGACGGCAAACGACTGCTCATCAGGCGTGAAGGAGAGATCCATCACAGCTCCCAGAAGCGCTCTCGCCCGCTGGCCACGAACTCTGCATGCAGGTGCCGCTCGTCTTCCTCGGTGAAGCACCGGTAGCGGGACTCACCGCGTGGCCGGAAGTAGAGCTCGTCATCACCAACCAGATCATGCCGGTACTTCTGGCGAGCCAGGGACCGCTTGATGACCTTGTTCGTGCCCGTCGACGGGAGCTCGGCGGCCAGCCGCAGGTACCGCGGCCTCCACTTGGGTCCGATGCCGGCCAGGCCATCGAGGTACTCGGCGAGCTCGTCGAGGTCGATCGAACCGTGTTCGACGGGCACCAACGCGGCCATGACCTGATCACCGGCCTGTGGGTCGGGGACGGCATAGACGGCGGCGACCACGACGGACGGATGGCCGGACAGCGCGGACTCGATGGGCCCGGCGGGGAAGTTCTCGCCGTCCACTCGGATCCAGTCCGCGGTGCGACCGGCGAAGAAGAGCCAGCCGGCATGGTCGATGTAGCCGAGGTCGCCACTCCAGTACCAGCCGTTGCGGGTGGCCTTCTCGGTGGCTTCGGGGTTGTTGTAGTAACCCTCGAATGGCCCCATCCCCTGCGTGTTGACGATCTCGCCTACACATTCGTCGGCGTTGGCCAGAACGCCTTGCGGATCGAATCGGGCCCGCGGCAGTTCGTCGCCGTCGGGATCGACGACCTTGATGTGCTCGGGCGCCCGCCCCACCGATCCCTTGGGCATGTCCTCACTCCTGACGACGGCAATGCCGCCTTCGGTCGACCCGAAGGCGTCGACGACCTCGACATCGAAGCGCCGAGCGAACTCGCTCACGACTTCTGGCGCACCTTCGTTCCCGTAGGCACGTCGAAGCGGGTTGTCGCCGTCCTCGGGCTGTTCGGGCGTGGAGAGGACATAGGCGAGCGGCTTGCCCGTGTAGTTGAAGTAGGTGGCGCCGTAGCGGCGGATGTCCGGGAGGAACCCGGAGGCGCTGAACCGCCGGGCCAGGCCAACCGAGGCGCCGTTCACAACGGCAGGCATCCAGCCGACCATCAAGGCGTTGGAGTGGAACAGGGGCATGCACACGTAGCCGACATCGTCGGATCCGACATCGAGCAGCAGACCCATTCGTGCTCCGGTCTTCAGCAGCCGAGCCTGGCTGCAGATCACCGCCTTCGGTGCGGACGAGGTTCCTGATGTGAAGATGAGCGCCCAGACCGAGTCGACATCAGGATCGAGTCCCGGATCGTCCGGGGAGAACCCCGCCATCTCCTCCTCGAGATCACGCCCCAACTCGCTCGGTGGGTCGGCCTCGTCCACCCAACGTCGGGTGACGAAGACGCGGTCAGCGGGCAGGTCCAGATCAGGCAGCAGGGGGACGAGCTCGTGTTGGTGCCGGGGCTCGGTGACCAACAGCCCGACATCGGTATGGACTATGTCTCGCGCCAGGTTCTCCCCCTTGCGCGTGTGGTTGATCCCGACGACAGTGGCGCCCACGAGCCCCGCGCCCCCCAACGCGAACAGGTAGTCGGGCACGTTGTCGAGCAGCAGGCCGACATGAAAGGCGCCGGTGGGTCGATTCGACATGAGCAGCCGGGCCCAGCGGCAGCTCTCCTCGTAGAACTGGCGATGACTCCACACCCGCCGGCCGAACTTGACTGCCGGCAGGTCCCCAAGCTCAGGATGAGTGCCGTTGCGGCGGAACAGCTCGGCTGCGTTGGCGGCCGGTAGCTCCCCCTCACCGGGAGCGGGCACGACCCTCCCAACCATCGGGTTACTTCTCGGCCTTGTCGTGCTCGAGTCCCATCGGGGCCGGCATGCCGACAGGCTGGAGATGCTGGCCCAAGACCACGGGAAACGAGTCGGCGACGCTCTCGGCGTCCCAGCCGCCATCCCGCCACATGGCCGCGATCTGGCGTGGGGTCTGGAAGAGCGTGTAGGCGAAGTCGCTGCGACCCACCACCTGTCCGTTGACGTAGTGGGCACCTTCGGAGGCCAGGAAGGCGACGATGGGTGCGTTCAGCGCCGGGTCGTGCGATTCAGGCACAGGCTCGTCGGAGCGCTCGTACAGCGAGGCGGTCATCCGCGTGGCTCCCATGGGGGCGAAGGCGTTGGCGGTGATCCCGTAGCGGCCCAGCTCGAGTGCCCAGACGAAGGTCATGCCCATGATCCCGGCCTTTGCCGCGCCGTAGTTCGTCTGGCCGAAGTTGCCCCGCAGACCGGCCGAGGAGGTGATGTTGATGATGCGGCCGTAACCGGCCTCCTTCATGTGCGGAGCAGCGTGACGGGTGACGTTGAACGTACCCTTCAGGTGGACGGCCACGACCGCGTCGAAGTCGGCTTCGTCCATCTTCACCAGGGTCCGGTCCCGCACGATGCCGGCGTTGTTGACGACTATGTCGATCTGCCCGTACTCGTCGATCGCGGTCTGAACGATGCGGCCGGCGGCGTCGAAGTCGGTGACGGACTCGACGGCCGGCGTCGCCTCACCGCCCATCTCGCGTATCTCCTCGCACACCACGCCGGCCACATCCTGGCTCTCACCTCGGCCGTCGAGGGTGGTACCGAGGTCGTTGACAACCACCTTGGCGCCGTTGCGTGCGAGCTCGAGAGCGAACTCCCGGCCGATCCCCCGGCCCGCACCCGTGACCACGGCGACTCGCCCGTCGAGCATCATCTGGTTACTCCCTCGGCCTGCTCACGACATGACACTAGCGTCAGGGTTCTCGCCCAGAAAGCTGACGCTCGTGTCGGTTTCGGCCTACTGTGACTCCGTGACCCCAGCCGGCGACCGACCCGCCAGCGCCGCGTCGCGCTCTGGTACCGCCGGATCGGCACCAGCGGGCACCCCGGCTCAGAACCGCGAGCTGCGAGCCCGGGGACGCAAGACGATGGGCAAGCTCTTGCATGCCGGTGTGCAGGTCTTCGCCGACCGCGGCTATCACGCCGCCCGGGTCGACGACATCGTGAAGGTGGCCAAGGCATCTCACGGTTCGTTCTACCTCTACTTCTCGAACAAGGAGGACTTGTTCAACGCGCTGGTCGTCGAGGTCGCCGAGCGGCTCGGTTCTCTCGCCTCCGAACTGGAGGTGCTCGACCCTACCGACGCGGGCTACGACGCCTTCTGCGAATGGGTCGAGCACTTCGCCGACCTGTACCGGGAGTACGGCCCGATCATCCAGGCCTGGACCGAGATAAAGGTCAACGACACACGCGGTGAGAGCCCCGAACCCGACTTGTTCGCCGGCCTGCGCTCCGAGCTCGCCGGACACATCGATCCTTCCGCCGGGGTCGACCCCGATGTGGCTGCGCTGGCGATCGTCTCGATGATCGAGCGGTTCAACTACTACGTGGCCTCGAAGCAGGTGCGGGCGGACGACGACGAGGTCGTGGAGACCCTGGCCCGGGTGACCTTCAACGCGCTCTACCCGCCGGTTGGTTGAGGCCCGGCACTGGCGCGGCCCTGAGAGAAAGGCCGTCTTCCCACCGAGGGAGCGACAGATCCGTTACGCTCTGGCTGCTGTGCCCGACGGGCGCCTCCCGTATGGAGCAAACCTGACACGCGTGTTAGGTTTCTGACCCGTCGACTGGACCGTGGGGGGGGAATGGGACGATGCGGACACGATGGATGGCCTTGTTGGTGCTTGCCGGACTGGGCGTGGCGGCTTGTAGCAACTCGCCGTCGACGACCACGACCACCGCAGCCCCTGACGACGGCTCGGACGGCGCCACCACCGCAACCGTCGACCCGAACGGGGACTACTCCGAGAACGTTCCGGTGGACGCGCCTGGCGTGACCGACACGGAGATCCGGGTCGGCGGGGTGGTCTCGGCGACCAACCCCCTTGCTGCCAGCTACGACGATGCGTTCCTCGGCACCAAGGCCTACTTCCAGATGATCAACGAGGACTACGGCGGGGTCTGGGGCCGCCAGCTCGAACTGGTCGCCGAACGCGACGACGCCACCACCAACAACGCCCGTGAAGTGGAGGCGTTGCTGACCCAGGACGACGTCTTCGCGGTGCTCCCGGTTGCCACGCTGCTCTTCACCGGTGCCGACCGCCTCGCCGCCGAGGGGGTGCCCACCTTCGGCTGGAACGTCCAGGAGGAATGGAACGGCCCGACCAACCTCTTCGGGACGAGAGGCTACGTGTGCTTCACGTGCGGCAACTCCTTCCTGCCCTGGCTCGCCGAGGACATCGGCGCAACACGGGTCGCCTCCATCGGCTACAACGTCCCCCAATCCTCTGAGTGCGCCGAAGGCAACGCCGCGGGCATCGAGCTGAGCGACGAGGTGGAACTGGTCTATGACGACACCAGCCTGCAGTACGGCACGGCAGACTTCTCCGCACCCGTCAAGGCGATGAAGGAGGAGGATGTCGACCTGGTGCTCACCTGCATCGACGCCAACGCCGCCATCTCGCTGATCAAGGAGATGCAGCGCCAGGACTTCGACGCGTCCGTCTACCTCCCCAACAGCTACGACCACACCCTCCTCGAGGAGTTCCCCGACCAGATGGAGGGTCAGTACGTGCGCACCGACTTCGCACCCTTCGAGCTCAGCGAGAAGCCCGACGGGCTGCAGACCTACCTGGACTGGATGGACGAGCTCGGCTACCCGACCAACGAGTTGACCGTCGCCGGCTGGGTGTCGGCTGACATGTTCGTCGAGGGCCTGCGGGGAGCCGGACCCGAGTTCTCACGGGAGAAGGTGATCGCCCACCTCAACGGGATCGATTCCTACACCGCACAAGGCATCCTGGACGGCCTCGATTGGACGGTCGAGCACACCGACGAGGGCGACCCGATCTGCCAGATCGTGCTGCAGGTCGAGGACAACGAGTTCGTACCCCTCTACCAGGACGACCCGGGCAAGCCCTGGCTCTGCGAGAACGCCAACCCGACGACGGTGGAAGAGCCGTTCCACCAGTGAAGTGGAGGACCTCCGGCCAGCGGGGTAGGTGACGAGCTTGGTCGATCTGCACCTCGCCCCCTCGGACCTCGTCGACTTCTTGATCCTCGGGATCCCCTTCGGCTGCGTGTACGCGCTGCTCGCGGTTGGGCTGGTCCTCACCTACAAGACCTCCGGGGTGTTCAACCTGGCCTACTCGGCCCAGGCCTATGTCGCAGCGGCGGTCTTCTACGAGGTTCGAGCCAATCAGGAATGGAACCTCGTCCTGGCAGTCGTCTTCGCGGTCTTCATCGTGAGCCCCTTGATCGGGTTGTTGCTGTACGGGGGGCTGTTCTCCAAGCTGCGAACCGCACCACCGATAGCCCGGCTGGTCACCTCGCTCGGACTTCTCGTCGCCATCCCCGAGTTGGTGAAGCTGTGGTTCAACGGCGGGAACACCGCCTACGGCCCGCCGGGCCTGGTGCCCACCTTCAACACCATCCGCTTCGGCGAGTTCGGGATCGACACCGACCAGCTCGCCACCATCCTCGCCACGGTCGTCGTCGCCGTCGCGCTGACGGCCATGTTCCGCTACAGCGGCCTGGGACTCAAGATGAGGGCGGTAGTCGAGAGCCCCCGCATGGCGCAGCTGAGCGGCGTCGATGCCGACCGGGTGAGCGCCATCTCCTGGGCCCTGTCGAGCACGCTCGCGGGCCTGAGCGGCGTGCTGCTGGCCCCGCTGTTCGCTCAGGTCGAGTCCATGCAGTACTTCACCCTGCTGGTCGCCGCCATGGCGGCGGCTGCCTTCGGGCGGCTGAGCAGCATCCCGTTGACCTTCCTGGGCGGCATCCTGCTGGGGGTCCTCCAGCAGCTCATCGCCGGCAACCTGCCCACCAGCAGTGTGCTCGCCACCGGTATCCGGCCCTCGCTGCCCTTCATCGTGCTGTTCCTCCTCCTGCTGTTCTGGCCCGGACTGCGCAAGAAGGAGACCACCGACCCGCTCTCGGGCGTCGATCCCCCACCACCGGTGCCCGCGGCAGCCATCCGGACGAGAGGCATGACGGTCTTCACCAGGGGCTTGGGGGTCGTCGTGGTGGTAGGCGGTGTCCTCGTGAGCCTCTTCGTCCTCGACCCGGTGTGGCTGCGCAACGTCAACCAGGGCGTGATCATCGCCTTGATCTTCCTCTCGATCACCGTGATCACCGGGCTGGCGGGTGAGATATCGCTCGCCCAGTCGACGTTCGCGGCGATCGGCATGTTCACGGCCGCCCAGCTCACCGACAACTGGGGGCTCCCGGTGCTGGGAACGATATTCATCGGGGGCATCGTGGCCGCCGCCGTCGGCGCCTTGCTGGCCATCCCCACCTTGCGGCTGAGGGGCATCTACTTCTCCTTGGCGACGCTGGCCTTCGCCCTGTTCTTCCAGAACGTACTGGTGCCCCAGGAGTGGCTGAGCGGTGGCAACGTTCCCACAAAGGTGCCCCGCCCCCTCGTCGGATCGATCGACTTCGCCGACAACCGCTGGTTCCTGCTCCTCTCGGTAGCTCTCCTCGCCCTCTTCAGCGTCGCGGTCATCCTCATACGGAGGGGCACCACCGGACAGTTCCTCCAGGCCCTCCGCGGGAGCGAGCGGGCAGCCACCTCAATCGGCATAACGCCGACGCGGATCAAGGTCATGGCCTTCGCGGTCAGTGCCGGCATCGCCGGGATCGGTGGCGGCCTCATGGGATCGTTCGAGGGAAGGGCCAACTACGCTTCGAACTTCGACTTCTTCTTCGGCCTGGTGTGGGTGGTCCTGGTCGTCACCCTCGGCTCCCGTTCGATCCAGGCAGCCGTGATTGCCGGGCTCTCGTTCGTCCTGGTCCCCGCCATCCTCAGCGAGCTCGACATCCCCCAGGCATGGGCGTTCATCCTGTTCGGGGTCGGTGCCCTCACCTATGCCCGCCATCCCGAGGGAGTTGTCGAGGCCAACACGCGCTCCAGCCTCGCTGCCATACAGCGGCTCCTCGGGCACCGGGAACCCGGCGCCACCACCACGCCGCAGCCGCCGAACAAGCACCCGTCCTCCGACGACGGTACCGGGGGCATGAGGACACCCGAGCCGACCACGACCGACGCCGGGACCGTGCCGTGAGCCTGCTCGAGGCGGTCAGCGTCACCCGGACCTTCGCCGGCATAGCCGCGCTGCACGACGTGTCGCTCGAGGTCGGCGAAGCTGAGGTCGTAGGCCTGATCGGACCGAACGGCGCCGGCAAGACGACGTTGTTCAACTGCATCTACGGTGAGCTGAGGCCCTCCCGGGGAGTGGTTCGCTTCCGCGGACGCAACATCGGGTCGCTGCCCCCCGAGCGGAGGGCTCGTCTCGGGCTCGGGCGGACGTTCCAGCGCATCGAGCTGTTCCCGGGCATGACCGTGCGGGAGCACCTGCTGGTAGCCGAGCGATCCAGGAACGGCCGGGGGGGCCTTCTCCGCGATCTGCTCAACAAGGGGCTCCCGACCCCGGACGAGCGGGTTCGCGCCGATCGCGTGCTCGGACTTCTGGGTATCGGAGACCAAGCCGACCGGCCCATCGAATCCACGAGCCTCGGCCACAGCCGCCTCGTCGAACTCGGGCGCGCCCTCATGATGGAACCCCGTCTGCTGCTGCTCGACGAGCCCAGCTCCGGGCTCGACAGCAATGAGCGAACGATGCTCGGCGACGTGTTCCGCTCGGCGTGCAACGAGAGCGGAACCTCGATCCTGTTGGTGGAGCACGACGTCGAGATGGTCAGCCGGGTGACGTCACGCCTCTACGTGCTCGATTCGGGGTCGGTCATCGCCTTCGGCGACACATCCGAGGTCCTCGCCGATCCACTGGTGCGGCGTGCCTACATCGGAGATGTGCTGGCATGAGCGCAGCGGCACCAGCCGAGGAGCCCGGGATGGCTCCGTTGATGGCGCTCGAACAGGTGAGCGCGGGGTACGGGCCGTTCCGCGCCATCTTCGATGTGTCCTTCGGCCTCCGGGAGGGAACGGCGCTGGCTCTGCTGGGGGCGAACGGCGCGGGAAAGACCACCGTCGCCCGGGTCTGCTCGAAGTTGGTCGAGCCGACCTCGGGACGGCTCTACTTCGATGGTCACGACATAACCGAGATGGCGGCCCACGACGTTCGGCGGCTGGGCCTGGCCCATGCCCCCGAGGGCCGTTCCGTGTTCGCCACCCTCACCGTGGAGGAGAACCTCGAGCTCGAGTTCCGTCAGTCGCTGGGACGCTCCGGCGTCGAGGACGGGTTGCTGCGAGCCTACGAGATGTTCCCGAAGCTCGGTGAGAGGAGGAAGCAGACGGCCGGCACGCTCTCCGGCGGCGAGCAGCGGATGCTGGCACTGGCGCGGGTGATGGTGGATGGCCCGCGGCTGCTCATCGCCGATGAGCTGTCGCTCGGCCTGGCTCCGCTGATCGTGAACGAGGTGTACGAGACACTCGCTCGCATCAAGGACGAGGGGACCTCGCTCCTCATCATCGAGCAGCACATCGGTCACGCGCTGGACCTCGCCGACGACGTCGTGGTCCTCGTGCGCGGTGGCACGACCTACGTCGGCCCGGCGTTTTCCCCGGACCAGATGAGCGAGCACCTGATGCCATCGGGGTGAGCCCGATGGCCGCCGAGGCCGTCCGGTGCTCCGGGTCCCGAGGGACGGACCAGCAGACCTTCGCACTGCGGGCGTAGGCTCCCTCGGATCGGCAGGAGGTGAAATGGTGCACAGTCCGAAGCGGTATCTGATCGGGTGTCTCGTCGTGACCCTCCTGCTGGGCGCGGTTCCGCACGTCCCTGCGAGCGCGGCTGCACGCGGAGCAGCACGGGCCGAGCCCCCTCCGGGTCAGCCGCCGGGTCAGGTGCCGATCGTGCAGATGTTCCCTCGACCGGGCTCCGCGGCTGCTTCGGCCGGGACGGAGATCTCCTTCCGGGGCGTGACACCACCCGCACTGGGTTCGATCGAGGTCGTCGGTGCGGTCACGGGTGCTCACCAGGGGAGCTTCGTCGGCCACAGCGACGGCCTTGGTGTGAGCTTCCGGCCGGCAGTGCCGTTCTCCGAGGGCGAGACGGTGACGGTCACCGCGGCCGGACTCGACATCGGCGGCAACGGGGAGTCGGTCTCGTTCTCGACGGCGATCGCCGGGCCGCATGCCGGCGTCATCATTGGTGAGGACCTCGCCGGCGCCGGCGGCCCGGATCCGGCGGTGGCACATCCCCTCGTCCTGCCCGGCGAGCACGGCTTCCTCAGCCGTCCCGATCTGAGGCCGCCCGTCCAGACGCTCAGAGCCGGCCCCGGAGCGGTCGCCGGCGGCTTGCTGTTCGGCTCGACGAACCAGTCGAACAACGGGCAGCAACAGGGGGCGTTCATCACCGACAACACCGGCGAGGTGGTCTGGTCACGCCCCGCCACCGCACCAGTGATAGGCGACTTGAAGGTCGTCGAGTACGCCAACCAACCGGCCCTGGCGTTCTTCGAGGGCGGGATCCTGTCGCGTGGCACCTTCACCGGGGCCTGGACCGTTCTCGACTCGAGCTATCGCCAGATAGCACACCTCGAAGCTGCCAACGGCATGCGAGCCGACATGCACGATCTCGTCTTGACCCCGACATCGGCCGTCTTCTTGATCTACAACCCGATAGTCCTCGATCTCACCAGCCTGGGTGGTCAGCGCAACGCGCTGGTGTACGAGACCGTCATACAGGAGGTCGATCTGTCGAGTCGTGCGGTCCTCTTCGAGTGGCACAGCACCGACGATGTCCCCATCTCCGAGAGCCACGCCGAGGTGCGCGGGCCACTCGTCGACTACATGCACGGCAACTCGGTCGACTTGGACTCCTCAGGGGACTTCTACGTCTCGGCTCGTCACACCAACACCGTCTACAAGCTCGACCGGCAGAGCGGGTCAGTTGAATGGAGACTCGGGGGCCCGGCGTCGGACTTCACGTTCGTCAACGATCCCGGCTTCGACGTGCAACACGACGCGCGGATCCACGACAACGGCACACTCTCGCTGTTCGACAACGGGATCGACGCCGGTCGTTCACGGGCCGTTGCCTACCAGCTGAACCTCCAGGACATGACCGCAACAAGGACCTACCAGCTCAGGTTCAGCCCCGACATCCTCGCCCTGACGATGGGCGGCACCCAAGAGCTCCCGAACGGCAACACCCTCGTGTCATGGGGGGACCAGCGGCGCTACACCGAGTACAACGCCGCGGGCCAGATGGTGCTCGACGTGACGATGCCGGGGACATCCTCCTACCGGATCCGTCGTTTCGACTGGGCGGGTCACCCCACCGCGAGGCCGGACGCCGCGGCTCTCGCTCTGCCGAACGGCACCGTCAACGTCTACGCCAGCTACAACGGCTCGACCGAGACGGCCGCGTGGCGGATCGCAGGCGGACCCGACCCGAACAACCTGACGACCTTGCGCACCGTGCCCAAGGACGGCTTCGAGACAACGGTCAACATCGCCACGAGCTCCTGCTACTTCCAGGTGACGGCCCTGGACGGCACCGGACAGGAACTGGGCACCTCCACCGTGGTGCCCTGCTGGCTCAGAGCTGAGGTGTGCTGGAGCCAGTCAGAGGCCAACGCCTTGGCCTTTCTCGCCTTCTGGGGATACGGGATGAGCCTCGAGCGCTTCCATCTCGGCGCAGCGGCGTTCCTGGCACTGCTGTACGGCTCGCGTCGGCCTGCTCCAACCGTCGTCGAACCGCTACCCGTCGGTGACACCTGTGTCAGCGTGCCCTATGGCTACTACGAGAAGCCCGTCCTCGACCTCCTCGACGCGGCCTATGGCACCTCTACCGTCGACACCCTCAAGTACGCCGCCGGCCTCCTCTTCTACCTGACCGTTCTTGGCAGCATTTCCCGCGTATAGAGGGGGTATTGCTGCCAAGAAGCCGGGGAGGGCACGGCGCGCGCGGTCACTCCGTGGCGAAGAACACGGCGTCACCGCTCCCCCACGGCCCGACCCCTATCAGCATCCCGGGCACCTCCTCGGAGGGCACCGCTATGCAGACGTTGCCGGTCACATCATCACCGGGCTCTACCTGGGTCAAGAAGTCGAACTCCTCAGGTACGCGGCCGCACCAGGAGTCGTAGGCGTGGTGCTCCGAGCCCGACGAGGAGACGACCTTCACCTCGAAGTCAGGCAGCGCCCCGTCGGGATCGGAGCCGACGTAGGCGGCCGTCATGTCGACCAGCACGTACTGCTCCCCTTCTGCCGGCGGCGGGTTCTCCTGATCGTGCTCCGTGATCACCTCGGTGGCGTCGGGTTCCACGGCGTTGATGGTGATCTCCCACTCCCCCACGGCAAAGGCCTCGCCGAGAGGCACCGGGTTGGAGCGGCTTCCCAGTTCGTTCTCCGGTTCGGTCGTCGTGGTGGTCGTCGGGTCAGCGGTCTCCTCGCCGCCCGAGGTCCACACGACAGTGAGCACGATGACAACCAGCAGACCCAGCACCACCGCCCCGATGAAGATGGGGCTCTTGTACCATGGTGGACCCTTGTGCCCCGGCTCTGCTTGCGGCGCCTGATAGGTGGCAAACGGTGGTGTGCCACCCAACGGCTGTGCGGGAGGGGCATACGGTGGCTCCGGCGGCAGGACGACCTTGCGCCCGCCGGTACCGGCGAAACCCACCCGGCCGTTACCGCCCGTCGCCGACGGGGACCGTGCGGACCGTGACCCGGCCGGACCCGGCCCGGGAACGGCCTCCGGCGGATACCACCTGCCGTCGGAAGCCATCCACCATCGCGGCCCTACCTGGTAGTCGCTCATGTTTGCCCGCGTAGCTCCTCACCTCGGCTCCTCGTCAAGCCTACAAACTCGGGCTCGCTGCATGGACGCGGCCAGCGCCCACGATGAGACCCGTCTCAGGCATCTCTCACGATGCCCACAGTGAGATGCCAGACGGGACCGGTTTCCTGTAGGGCAAGACAGACACCGGAATCCTCAGGGGTAGGGTAGATGCGCCGAATCGCTCTCGTGACCTTCGCCGTTGCGGCACTCGCATTGCTGTCCAGTGCCTGCGGCCTGGTGCCTGTGCCTGCCCCGCCGCCGCCGGATACCACAACGACCACGACCGAACCGGCCACCGGCCCCGTAGCGGAGCAGGTGGACGACACGCACTGGTGGGTGACCAACCCCGGGACCGGAGCGCGACTGTGGGTCACAGTCGTCGCCCCGGCCGAGACCACGGACAGCCCCCTCCCCGGGGTGGTGATGGTCCCCGGGGGGTCCGCCGACAGCTCCGGGCTGATCCGGGATGCCCAGACGATCGCCGCAGGCGGATACCTCGTCGTCCTCTTCGATCCCGACGGCCGCGGGCAGTCCGAGGGGGTCGAGGACTACAACGGTGCCGACCAGCAGGCCGGTCTCGCCGAGGTCGTCAGGTTCGCCGCCACCCTTCCCGCGGTGGATCCGGACCGCTTGGCGATCGCCACCAACTCCTACGGGATCACCATGGGAGCAGGGGCGCTGGCGTCCTACGACGACCTCGGTGTGGATCTGCTCATCGACTGGGAGGGGCCTGCTGACCGGACCGACACCGGCGGGTGCAACGGTCAGGGCCCGGTCGGTCACATCAGCCATGACTGCTCCGACGAATCCTGGTGGGCGGAGCGCGAGGCGGCGACCTTCATCGGGGCGGTCGACGTCGCCTACGTACGCCTCCAGTCCGCAACCGACCACGTCCAACCTGACGCCGAGCACGCACTGAGGATGATCAACGCGGCGCTGAACGGCAACGCAGCCCTCGTCGTGCTCAACACCACGGTGATCGACGAGCCGCTCGAGGCGATCGATCCGGCTCTACTGGTCCCAGACTCGGCTGACCGGTATCGCGCCAGCCTCGTCGTCGCAAGCCTCGACACCTACCTGGACTGAAAGCCCGCATCGGTCCCTGACGCTGCCCGGCGTCACCACTCAGGCGCTGAACCGGTTCACGTTGCCCTGGGTGCTGAGCACCACGCTGCGACCGACCCACTCCTCGGCTTCGAGCGCTGCCATGGTGTCGTCGTGGTCGGTGCGCGCATAGCACCGCGACCCGTCCGGCAGGTCGCACACGGCCAGTCCCCACAGCGGACCCTGGCGCCCGTGCAGCACCGAATAGGCGGTGATTGCCGCCTCCCCCTCTGCGGCGTCGGCGATCGGGCGGACACCGGCCTGCTCGGTTCGTCGCTGGACCGCCGCGGCATCCGGGGGTTCCACGGTGCCCGGCGCGGTCGAGTAGACGGCAAAGGCGTGATTGGTCATCTCCATCCCCACGCCCGAGACCACCCCCAGCGCAGAGGGGTCCTCACGGAGACGCTCGACCATCGTCGCGACCGAATGAGCCATGTAGTTGCTACCCGGGCCTCCGTGATAGGGCAGGCCGCCGGTGACGGTGAGCGGCCGGCCGTCCGAGGGTGAAAGCCCCAAGGCGTCGCAGGCGAAGCTCACCGAACTGCCGAAGCAGCTGTAGAGATCGAAGTAGGCGATGTCATCGACATCCACCTCAGCCTTGCTCAAGGCCTCGCTCCCGGCCGCTCGCATTCCGGCCGAACGCCACATCTCCTCGCGCTGAGCGATGTATGGCGGATCCTTCGCCTTGGCCCATCCCCGCAGGTACACCCGGCGCTCGCGTGGCACCCCCAACTCGTCGGCCTTCTCCTCGCTGGTGAGGATCACCGCTGCCGCCATGTCGACGTCCATCACCGCAACCATGTACTTGGTGTAGGGATACGACACCATGCGGTTGTCCTCGCTGGGCGTGATGATCTCGTCCACGCTCCGCTCGGTTGGGAACCAGGCGTTGGGGTTCGACGCGGCGACCTTCGTCATCGGTGCCAGCAGCTCACCGAGCTGCCGGCGATGCTCATCCGGGCTCAATCCGAGATGGGCGCGACGCGCCACGTCGAAGACCGCGAACCAGAGGTAGGCGTGCAAGACCTCATGGGCGATCTCGGACGGGTGGAACGGGTCCTCGAAGGGAAGCGGCGGGCGCTCGGCCGGCTCGAAGCTCCACGACGGCGTCTCGCCGGCCTTCCTGAGCCTCCTGGTGGTCGCAAGTGCCTCGGCACCGGTGACCACTGCGAGCTCCCGCCGGCCCGCAAGTATCTCGACGGCGGCATCCTGGATGAACTGCTGGGCGGAGGTGCCGCTCATCCCCGAGTAGGCGCGGTTTCCCGGGCGAAGGCCGAGGCGCTCGGCGAGGCGACCAGGCGGGTCGTCGTACTGCCAGCTCTGGCAGTAGACGACCCGCAGATCGTCGGCGGCGGCGAGGACCTCTCGCCCGCCGCTGTCGGCGGCCGCCTGCCGACACACGTGCTCCCACATGTCGAGCGGCTCGGGGGCGCCACCTTCGGACTCGCGCCAGGTCCTTTGGGCCACCCCGATGATGCAGGGTGTCCGCGGATCAGCCATCACCCACCTCTTCCCGTATGGCTCGCCGCTGCTGGCAGCGCCGGCGTCACCGCTACCTCGCCTTCCACACCGGCGGTCGCTTCTCGGCGAAGGCCTTGGGGCCTTCCTTGGCGTCGTCGGTCTGGAAGACCTTCACCGCCAGCTCCGTCTCGATCTCGTAGGCACCTGACAGGTCCACCGACAGCCCACGGATGACGCTCTCCTTGGTCGCCTGCACGGCCAAGGGCGCGTTGGCGTTTATCCGTCGTGCCCAGTCGTAGGCCCGGTCCATCAACTCGGCCTCGGCGACGATCTCGTTGATCAGCCCGAGCTCGAGTGCCCTGCGAGCCGGGAAGGCCTCGGCGGTGAGGAGGAACTCCATCGCCGCCGGATAGGTGAGCTGCCTGGGCAGGCGGGCGGTGGTGCCCCCTCCGGCGAACAGCCCCCGGCTCGGTTCCATCACGCCGAACTTGGCGTTGTTCGTCGCGATCCGGATGTCGATTCCGCCGAGCATCTCCATGCCACCGGCGACACATGGGCCGTTGACGGCAGCAACGATCGGCTTGTAGAGCTTGACGTCGCGCAGCACCGCTCGTTGGCCATCGCTCAGCTTGCACCCGTCGATCTCATCGACTCCGCCCTCGTTGATCTTCTTGGACAGCTCGGTGATCTGCGGTATGTAGGTCTTGAGGTCAGCCCCGGACATGAAGTTCTTGCCGACTCCGGTGATGATCGCGACCCAAGCGTCTTCGTCGGCGCCGAACTGCTTCCAGGCCGCAGCCAGATCACGGAAGTGGTACAGATCCAGGGAGTTCCTCGACTCCGGCCGGTCGATGGTGATCAAGACGATGTGCTCGTCGTCCTTCTCGTAGTGGATGGGCATGCGTCACGAACCCCCGAGATGCGCTTCAACCGTCACTGAGCCGATCAGAGTGACCCGCACCCGACCGCGTTGGCTGACACGATAGTCAGGCTTGCGCTGGACCCGGAAGCCACGCAGAATCCGTCACTGCGGCACGAACCGGACCTCGAAGAGGGTCGGCCACCACTTCCCGGTGATCAGGAACACCTCACCCTGCTCGTCGTAGGCGATGCCGTTGAGCACGTCGGCTGAGGCGAGCTGCTCCTCGCTCAACAGCCCCGCGGCGTCGACCACCGCGCCGACCGCGCCGCTGGAGGGGTCGATCCGGATGATCCGGTCGGTCTGCCAGATGTTCGCCCAGATCTCGCCGTCCACACATTCCAGTTCGTTGATGCGCTCTACGGGCTCGCCCTCCATCGTCACCTCGACCGTGGCGAGCACCTCGAAGGTCTCGGCATCCCTGAAGTAGAGGGTGGAGGTCCCGTCACTCATCACCAGCCGCTCGCCGTCGTAGCACAATCCCCAGCCTTCGGTGTCGTATTCGAACTCGCCGGTGGGCTCCAGGCCGTCGAGCCGGTACTCGAAGGCGGTGTGCTCGCGCCAGGTGAGCTGGATCAGTCGATCGTCCACCAGCGCCAGGCCTTCCGCGAAGTACTCCACCGGCAGGTCGTGTTGCTCGAGCACCTCGCCGGTGTCGGGCTCGACCACCCGCAGCGTGGACTGGCCGTAGTTCCCGGTGCTCTCGTAGAGCTGGTCGTCGTGGAGCAGCAGGCCCTGGGTGAAGGCCTCCGGATCGTGGGGATACTCGTTCAGCACCTCGACCGTGAGCGCCTCCACCGGAGGTGTCGACACCTCGGTCGTTCCCGTCGGATCCGTCGGCGGCCGGCCGTCAGCGGTGTCCGTGCTCTCGCTGTCGGCGCCGCACGCGCCGAGCACCATCGCGGCTGCAACAACGGGGACCACCCAGTTCCGAGCAATCCGTCTCACCTGTCCGACCCTTTCTGGCCCAGCGGCCACCTCGCCTGCGTGATCGGCCTCGATCTCCTCGATACTTGCACCATGGCGGGGGAATTGTGGCTATCGTGTGACGCCGGTGTCAGGTCAAGGGGGGCAAAATGGCCTGCCGACGTGGGGTTCTCGTGTTCGCTGCTCTGGCGCTGTTCGCCGCGGCGTGCTCGTCTTCGGACGGCTCCCAGGGCACGGGCCGCGCCGACACCTCTCTCGAGGTCGGTGGATGCGATTGGGCGCAGTTCGGCTTCGACCACCAACGTCTCTTCACCTACCCCTGCGAGAGCGGCATCGACCCCGATTCCGTCGAGCGCCTCGAGCAGGTCTGGTACTTCAACACCGACGAGGAGGTGACCGGCACGCCGATCGTCGCCGGCGATCGCGTCTTCGTGGGTGACTGGTCCGGCAAGTTCTACGCGCTCGACAAGGAGACCGGTGAACAGGTCTGGATGGTGCAGACCGAGGAGCATCCGACCGTCTACTCCGGTCAGATCCCCTCCACCGCCATCGCCGCGGAGGTCGACGGACCGGGGCTGGTGATCTTCGGCGGCGGTCGTACCGTCTACGCACTCGACGGGGAGAGCGGCGAGGAGGTCTGGACCTACGCCATCGGCGATCCCGAGGTGATCGACACCACCGAGATCGAAGGAGCACCGACCCTCGTCGAGGACCGCGTGATCGTGCCCTACGACGGCCACGACGCCGTCGGCGTACCCGCGGGCATCCTCGCCCTCGACGCGGCAACCGGTGAGCTGCTGTGGAACTTCGACCCCGACCAGGGTGCGGACCCGACCGGGTGCGCCGGTGTCTGGGGCAGCCCGAGTGCCGATGTCGAGCGTCGCCTGGTCTTCGCCGGCAGCGCCAACTGCCCGTCGTCCCCGGATGGTTGGGGCACCTACACGGAGTCGATCTTCGCACTGGATCTCGATACCGGTGAACCGAGGTGGGCGTTCCAGCCGCATGAGCCGAACAACAACGACATCGACTTCGCCGGCTCCCCGAACCTCTTCGAGATCGACGGGCGGGCCGTGGTGGGCCTGGGGAACAAGGACGGGCACTACTACGTAGTGGACCGTGAGACGGGCGAGTTGGTGTGGGAGTCCGCAGCAACCGGTCCGGGGCCGTCGGTGGAGGGGAGCAACTTCTCGACCGGCGGGTTCATCGGCCCGACCGCCGTGTCCGAGGGCATCGTCGTCGGCGGGACCGGCGTCGGCGAACCCCCTTACATGCACGCCTTCGACGCCGCCACCGGTGAGATCGCATGGCAGAGCGACACCGCCGGACCGACCTACGCGCCCACGACAGTGGTCAACGGCGTGGCTTTCATGGGTGGCACCGACTTCACCCTGCGCGCCTATGACCTCCGGACCGGAGAGGTCCTGTGGGACCACGAGATGATGGGAATCGTCTCGGGCGGAGTGGCGGTCGTGCACGACGACCTCTTCGCCGTCGCCGGTTTCGCCGATCCCCTCACCCCGAGCGACTCCGACACGAGCGGCGTGTACCGCTTCACCTTGCGCGACGAGGACGAAGCGACCAGCACGACCGCAGAGACCACCACGACCACCGCGCCGGAGGCGCATGCCATCGAGGCGAACCCGAGCCCCTGCGTCGGCCAACCCTGCCCCCTGCCGCTCACCTTGAAGGAACCGCCGGCGGGGACCAGTCCGGTGATCACCCTGCGGATCCAGCCCAACCCTTTGTCGATCACCGTCGAGGCCACGGGCCTCGGTCCCCCCATCGACTGGCTGAGACCGAACAGCCCCGCGGCGGAGGCCGGCGCCACCACCTACGGCGTGTTCGTGTCGAGCGGCATCGACAACCCGGTTGGCGGGGTCGTGTGCACCTTCGCGCCCGAGGAAGGCGGATGCACAGCCGATTCGATGCCGGTGAACGCCGAGAGCTACGACCGCATCACCGTGGCGGCACTGGTGGACGCCGACACCCAGCCGACCCTCCAGGACGGCTACGACCGCCTCGTCTCGACGATCACCTTCGAACCGCCGCTCGTGCCGGTGCTGGACAGCGAGGAGACCGACTGACGTGAACCACCAAAGCCGCATCAAGTCAGGTACCCGGCTCCTCGTGACGCTGGCAGCCACGCTGGTCCTGGTGGTCACGGCTTGCTCGAGCGAGGAGGAAGGGGAAAGCGATCCCGCGCTCACCGGCGGCCCGAGCGACGAGTCGGTCGTCGAAGGTGGCGCCGGCGACCAGAGCGACACGGATGGCGAACCGGCTCCGATCGTGTTCAACGGCCAGGACAACGACCTCGTCGTGTACAGCTCGGAGCCGCCGTTCGAATCGCAGCGCCTCATCAGCAGCGCATTGAAGGACCCCCAGAACGGGCTCGACATCAACGCCCAGATCTGCTTCTTCCCCGACGAGAACTGGTTCATCGCCGGGGAGGACACCAACCAGCCGAACCCACCCGCCGGTTGGGGGATCTTCGCGCTCGAAGGCGACACGGTCGGACAGCTCGAAGCGACCCAGATAGGCAAGCTCACTCCGACCTATCAGCCGGGCGACCAGGGTGAGAACTACGGCTGCGGCATCCTCTCCGACGGGCGCGTCGTCACTGTCGATGTGGGCAACCAGGCACTGGGGCCTGCGACCGGCCAGCTCATCATCTGGTTCCCCCCCTTCGATTCACGCGCGGTCGCCTACTGCAAGCTCGACGTGGAGCTCGGCACCGGCCAGTCGGTCCTCGTCGACGAGCAGGACAACATCTACGTCGCCGCGGCCCGTCCGGGCACAGCGGGCGTCTACCGTTACAGCCCTCCCTACCCGACCGCTGCAGACGCCGACGGTGGATGCGGGCAGACCGACGCGACCGGCGCCCCGCTCGCCGACGAGGTCGACAAGGAGATCTTCATACCGGCCGACGAGCAGCTCGCCACCCCGAGCGGCCTCGCCTGGACCGCCGACGGCGGCATGTACGTGTCCAGCGTGTTCACCGGTGTCATCAACGAGTACGACAGCGATGGCGCCTACGTGCGGACCATCCTCGAGCCACCGGAGGGAGAGGTGATCGCCGAGGCCCCCTATTCGACCGGTACCCCGCTCGGTCTCGGGGTGGACCGCCAAGGCGTGCTCTACTACGCCGACATCGGACTGGTGCAGCTCCCCGGGGAGCTGCCCGGCCCCGGTGTCGGCACCGGGTCGGTGAGACGGATCGTGTTCAGCGACGGGGAACCCCAGGCTCCGGAGGTCATGGCGGCAGGTCTGCAATATCCCGACGGCATCGGGATATTCGACCCCGCCACCGGGTAGCCCTGAGAAATCACGCGCTCGTACGAGCAGCTCGCCGGTAGATTGGCTGGCATTCCCGTTGAACACGCCATGGACGAATCGCCGGTTCGCAAGGTTCAGCTCAAGAACCTCTTCAACTTCCGCGACCTCGGTGGCTACCGCAGCGCCGAAGGCCGAACGGTCCGCTGGCGCACGGTCTTCCGCAGCGACGGGCTGCACCGCTCCGACGACCACGACCGGCAGGTCCTGGCCGAGCTGGGGCTCCGCACGGTGCTCGATCTCCGCACCACCGAGGAGCAGGAGGAGCACGGTACGTTCCCCTACCAGGACTTCCCGACCGGCTTCCACCACCTGCCACTCCTGACCACCTTGTGGGACAAGGAGGACCTGCGAGCCGCCGACCTCGACCCGGCACGTTATCTCGCCGACCGTTACCTCGACATGACGATCGAGGGTGACCGATCGATCGCTACCGGGCTCGAGGTGATCGCCGAGGCCTCCAACCGCCCGGTCGCCTTCCACTGCTCGGCGGGGAAGGATCGCACCGGGGTGCTGGCCGCCACGCTGCTCACGTTGCTCGGTGTGCCCGAGGATGCCATCGCCCACGACTACGGCCTGACGCGCCACAGCATGACGCTGATGGTCGAGTGGGTCCGCCAGAACGTACCCGAGGGCGAGGAGATCATGGCCGACCAGCCGCCCACCTTCCTGGCCTCGCCGCCGGCGGCGATACGCCTCTTCCTGCGAGAGATGAAGGCCCGCCACGGCTCGGTGGAGCAGTACGCGCTGGACCTCGGGGTGCAACGGTCGGTCATCGAGAAGCTGCGCGCCGAGCTGCTGGTCTGACCCCGGCTACGGTCTGGCCTGTGACCGTGGCCTTCGGCCTCTACCTTCCCCAGCTCCGGATGGACTTCTCGACGATCGTCGAGCGAGTCCGCGCGGCCGAGCAAGCGGGCTTCGCGTCGATCTGGCTGATGGACCACCTGGCAGCTCCTGCCTCACCGGCGTCGGACACGTTCGAGGGTTGGACGACAGCGGCCGCGCTGGCCCCGCTCACCGAGACGATCCGCCTCGGCCACCTCGTGCTCTGCGACCCGTTGCGCCACCCGGCGGTGCTCGCCAAGATGGCGGCCACGTTGGACGTGATCAGCGGGGGGCGTCTCGAACTCGGCCTGGGCTGGGGATCGGTCGAAGCCGAGCTGCACGCCTACGGCGTGACCACCGAGCCGGCGCTCGCCCGCGCCGCCCGGCTGGCCGAGACTCTCGACGTCCTCGATCTCATGTTCAGCGGGGAGGCCTTCGACTACGCCGGTGACCACGTGCAACTCGTCGGGGCGATCGGGCGTCCGGTCCCGCTACAGGAGCGGATACCGATCCACATCGGCGGGGGCGGCCGACAGCTCACCATGCCCCTCGTGCGCGAGCGCGCCGACTGGTGGAACTGCCCCTCCTACGCCATTGACAGGTTCGAGGAGCTCCGGCCGCTGGCGGGACGGGCAAGGGTCAGCGTCCAGCACCCGATCGGCCTCGCGCCGACGGCGGCGAGCCGCCGCGAGGTGGTCGAAACCGCCGAGCGCCGCTTCGGCGGGTGGGGCGGTCTCGTCGCCGGCACTGCCGCCGAGGTGGCAGCGGCGCTGTCCCGCGAGGCGGAATCCGGGGTCGAGCTGTTCATCTGCCAGTTCAGCGACTTCGCCCAGCCCGAGACCCTGCAGCACTTCGCCACCGAGGTGATGCCGGCGGTGAGCGCCGCCCGCTAGGCGGCGGTGACCGTCGCCTCGCCGGCGACCTTCACCTCTCCGCCCTCGTTGGCGAGGCTGCACTCCAGGTCCAGGAGGTTCTCGCCTTCCTCCTTGCGCTTGGCGGTGACGGTGACGCTGGAGGTGAGCTTCTCCCCGGGCCAGGTCTGCTTGGTGAACCTGACCTTGTAACGCTTGACGCTGCCCACACCGGTCCAGTCGGTGATCGCCCGGGCGAGCAGCCCCGCAGAGAACATCCCGTGCCCGAACACCGAGGGCAGGCCGGCCTCCTTGGCCGCCACCTCGTCGGTGTGCATCGGGTTGAAGTCACCCGAGGCGCCCGCGTAGCGGACGAGATCGGTCCTCGTCAGCTCGTGTGTCAGGACCGGCGCTTCGTCTCCCTCGTTGACCTCGTCGAAGTTCAGCTTTGACTCGGGCATGTGCGCCGATCCTCCTCCTGGTTCCCGGAGCCCGCCACTCGCCGGGTCACGGGTAGCGCGTTTCCTGACGCTCATGTCACCCTAATCCATCCCCCCTCCGGGGGCCATCACGTCGAAGGGTCCAGCACCCGGCCCAGCAGGATCAGCGCGCCCGTCGGCTGGTGCACGACGGCGAAGACGAAGGGGCGGTCGACCGCGTGTTCCGCCAGGCCGGCGACGGGGGCAACCGGGTCGGCCGCCGTTCCTGCTGTGCCGAGCCCCGCCGCGGTGATGTCCAGCGGCGCGGACGCGAACACCTCGTCGAGGTACATCACGGGAAGCGCGGCCAGGCCGGTGAGATCGGCCCCCCCGGTGGACATGGGTGGCTCGAACAGCTCGTCCAGGCCCAGCTCCGAGAAGGTGGCCTGATTGGCGACCGGTGCCGACAGCGACAGCGACGGCAGCGTGACGAGGGCCTCCTCTGGCTCCAGATCCGCAGCCGCGCCAGTCAGCAGGTCGGCGTCGAGCAGGTCCTCGAACTCGTCGAACCGTCCCTCTGCCGGCAGGAGCACGACGAAGTCCAGGTCTCCCTCAGCCGAGATGGACAGCACCTCGTAACCACCCGCATCGTCGAAGCCCACGGGGACAACGCCTTCGAGCATCTCCACTTGCACCGGCTCGTCTCGAGTGGCGAACTCAGCCTCGCGCGTGCGCGCCGGGTCGAAGGGGATCAGCCAAGCTGCCCCCACGTCGACCGCGCTGGACGCCACGGCCGTCGTCTCTTCGGTGAGGGATCCCGCAACGGTGAGGGCATCGATCGTCACGTTCGACGCCTCGAGCGCGGCGGAGATCGCCTCGGCCTGCTCGGAGGGGCTCCCAACCGGGAAGAACTCGGGCCTGACACCGTACTGCCTGCCCGCCAACTCGCTGTAGGAGGCCAGCACGTTGACGTCCTCCCTCACGAAGAGCGCCGTGTCCGCGTCGACGCCACCGTCGGTCGACTCGACCCCGAGACCGAGTTCACTGCGCGCCTTGTGCCACTCGCCGTCGGCAAGATCGACCCCCAGCACCGTCTGGAGCTGCGCCAGAGTTGTCGTGCGCGCACCCACCGCAACCGCCGAGAGCGCGGTGGCCAACCCGTACGGGGAGAACACGAAGTTGCCCTCACCCTCGGCCAGCAGGTCATAGACCCTCAGCGCGAACTCCGCATCGGCTGCCACGACGCTGTCGACGGCGACCGGCGTGGCGTCGGTCTCGGTCTCCCGCGGGACCGCTGGACTCGACCTCGTTCCCCCGCCACAACCCGCCAAGAGGGCCGTGACGCCAACCAGGATCAACCAGTGGCGGACAGCGCGGACCGAGCTGAAACGCGATCTCGTTGGACCGTCAGTGCCCGCTGGGTGCGGGCCATCGACCCCGGAACATCTCAGCGACGGGCTTCCTGTATTCACGTCTCGGGCTCAGCGGGTGAGCAGGAGGCAGCCGGCCAGCGGCCCGCCCCCGGCCGCCGCCACGCCGACTTCTGGGCCACCGGCGACTTGCCGCTCACCGGCCTGGCCCCGCAACTGGAGGACGGCCTCGTGCAGGAACCCGTATCCGTGGAGCCTTCCGGCCGAGAGCTGGCCGCCATGGGTGTTGAGGGGGAGCTCACCGTCGAGGGCGATGCGACTGCCGCCCTCGATGAAAGGCCCACCCTCGCCGTGCCCGCAGAACCCCAGGGCCTCGAGCCAGGCAAGCGTTATGAAGCTGAACCCGTCGTAGAGCTCGGCCAGATCGACATCGGCGGGCGTGAGGTCGGTCCGCTCCCACAGCATCGCCCCGGCGTCCCGGCAGGCCATCGTCGTCAGGTCGTCCCACTGGTCCCACGAGGGCCTACCGTGCAGCGCCGAGCCCACGGCTTCGACGTGGACGGCCGGGTTGGGCATGTCAGGGGCATGGTCGGCCCGGGAGATCACGACCGCGGTGCTCCCGTCGACGGGGACGTCGCAGTCATAGAGGCACAAGGGGTCGCTGATCATCCGTACCCCCAGGTAGTCCTCCATCGTCATCGGCTCGCGGTAGACAGCCTTTGCGTTGAGGGCGGCGTTCTTCCTGGCGTTCAGCGCGATCTGAGCGAGCTGCTCCCTGGTCGTGCCGAACTCGTGGAAGTGCCTCATGGCCATCATGCCGATCCAGTTGGCTGCCGACGGCGCGCCAAACGGAAGGCTCCACTGCAAGAAGGTGCGGGCCTTGAAGGAGCCGCCCCCGCCTCCCATGGTCACCGCCTCCCTTCCCTTGTCGCCTTGGGCACTGGCCTCCCAGACAGTCCGGAAGCAAAGGATGTGATCGGCCAACCCCGCTGCTACCGCCAGGCACGCGCCGATGACCGACCCGAGCTGGCCGGGGGACTCCAGGCCCCCGGCGAACCAGTCCAGCTCGAGGCGCAGGGCGTCCTGGAGCTCGGTCACACCGACTGCGGAGAAGCCCGGCGGGGTGTCCATGTTGCCGGGATAGGTGCAGATCCCCCCGATGTCGCGGCGGTCGAGCCCGGCATCGGCGATGGCAGCGAGAGCAGCGTCGATGGTGAGGTCCAACGGCATGCGCTCCCAACGGTCGTCACCTCCGTAGATGCGCCTGCCCACCTCGGACTGGCCGATGCCCGAGACGATGGCCCTCTTCTCCAGGTGCTCTGCCACCGCGGCTCCTCAGCTACCCCTACGCGGCCGGAACATCGGCAAGTAGACCTCGTCGTACTCCTCGAAGACGACCTCGACGGGCATCCCGATCTCGACCTCGTCGACGGCACAGTCGACGATGTTGGTGGTCAGGCGCAGATCCTCCTGCTCGTCGAGCGAGACGATCGCTATCGGGTAGGGAGGGTGGAGGTTCGGATACCACTCCTTGCGATTGATGGTGTAGGTGTGGATGACTCCGCGACCCGACGCGGCCTCGATCTCTATCTCCTTGCTCAGGCACTCGGGACAGATCGGCGCCGGCGGGTGGATCCAGTAGCGGCAGTCGCCACAGCGCATGAACCTGAGCTCACCGTCGGCACCACCGGTCCAGAAGTGCCGGTTCTCGGGCGTGATGCAGGGAAGGACCCGGAAGGGCTTGCCGGTCATCCCAGCTAGCTCTCGTCTTCGACATCTGCGGGCTGGGCCTCCTCGAAGCCGCGGCGAGCCTCGGGCAGCGCCTCCGCTGCCGGCAGTATGCCGAAACCGGGCTGGGTCAACACGATGGCCCCGGCTATCTCCTCCCAGGTAGCCCCGAGCTCACCGGCCAGACGGGCATGTCGCCTGATGCCCGCCGAGTTCCTGAGGATCACCGTGCAGGCGAGCCGTATCAGCTCGTGGGTCTTGCGATCCGGTGCCGGCAACGAGTCGATCTGGGAGAGGTAGGCGCTCTGTGCCGAGTGCAGCGCAGGGAAGACGTCGTGCAGCTCACCCTCGAAGGGGAAGGTCCAGTCCTGCTCGCTCATTGGCCCCCTCGCATCTCCACGGACAGGCCATCAGCACGATAGGACCCGCCCGCCGAAGTTGTCGAAATCCCTTCACCCGCGGGAGCCGACACGCTCTCTCGCACCGGCCCCACCGCGGCGTCGCTGCCGGGAGCGTCGGTCGGCGGTCCGGGAGCAGCGGCCACGGCGGTCGAGATCAGGGCTGCTCCCAGCGCCACCCATGCAACGATGGCGGACACGACGACGCCGTAGGTGACCGGCGCGGGCCAGGGCGAGAAGGCCACCAGCGCACGCACCTCCTCCGTGGCCGAGCTGGCGGGCGGGCCCCAGAACTGGTCGAGGATCCGCCAGAGGGACGCCGCGTGCAGCAAGGACCCGCCGATCCACACGAGCACGCTCCCCCAGGCGACCTGCCGGCGGAGGATCCCGGCGAAACCTGCCGCGACCACCACGCCGAGCCCCACCACCCCGCTGAACAGGTACCGCCCCTGCATCCCGGGGAAATGCGCCGTCGAGGCGTAGGCGCTCCAGGTGCCCTGGATGACGATCACCAGTATCAGCGCAGTGGGAGCCAGTGCCACCAGCAGCGCCCAGCGCCTCCGCCGGCCGGTGAGAAAGGCCGCGACCACGAGGACCAGCACCGCCAGCGTGGCGACCGTGGCCTGCCACGACTCGATGGTCACATGGAGCCAGCCGAAGGCGCCCCAGTACCTGAGGTTGATGGCGTACCAGAAGCGCTCGAACCAGGCGCCGAGCTCCGGCTCGAATCCCTCGGCAGCGCGAGGGATCAGCTCGATCGCCGGTAGCAGCCTCCCGTGGACCACCAGGTTGGCGATCCACCACCAGCCGCCGACGACCAGGGCTACCGCGCCTGCCTGAACGAGCGCGAGCAACGCCTTGGACCTCTCAACCCGGTGCCAAAGGTGGGGCGCGTAGGCGAGGACGACGACGACGGGGAAGGCCAGCGCGAACCCCTTGGTGAGCAGGGCAACGCCGGTCAGCGCTCCGGCCACGAGCGCGGTGCGCCAACCCAGGTCGCCGCGTGCGATCCTGATCGTGTACACCGTCAGGAGCGCGCCCGCGACCGTGAGGAGGTTGTCGTTGTTGACGACAGATCCGATGTGTGCGAGCTCGGGGATCGCCAGGGGGAACAGAGAGGCGATGGTCGCGGCGCTCCGGTGAAGGCCGAGCGCTGACGCCGCCTTGAAGGCGATCAGGACCAGCATGGAGCTGAGCACCACGTTGGCCAGGCGGAGCAACCCGACGGTCTCGTCCCAGGACCAGCCTCCTCCTGACGGTATGGCGTTGGTCGCCACCACGGTCACCCCGGCCATGGCGACCGAATAAAGGGGTGGGTGCGCGCTGAGCTGGTTCCGGTACTCGCTGGGCCCGGGACCACCGAGCTCGTCGAAACCGGGGCGCTGGTTCCGGGGCTTCGCCGCCTCAGCCTCGAGATCCAGCGCACCCTGGGTGAAGTAGATCTGCTCCCGAGACGCCACCATCCGCTCGGATATGAAGGCCTCGTCATAAGCCGGGTAGCGATGGCCGATCCTCACCTCGAGGGCGAGATCAACGTGCTGTGGCTCATCAGGAGCCTGGTAGAGGGGAACGAGCACGCTGTAAAGGCTGAGCAGGCCGACCCATGCGGCGAACACGACCCACACCACGCGAGGGAACGACCGCACCCACCCGCCGAGCCAGCTCAGTGCTGCGCGAAGACGCCGACGCACCCCACGATGCTAGGCGTTGGCCACTCGTCCCCCGGTCGCCTACTCGACGACGGGCTCCTCCGGCGGGTCATCGCCGGTCGGCTTGGCTGTCATCTCGTCGCCTCCCGCTGGCTCGTCGCGGCTCTCCACCGGGCCCAGCGCCTGCCAGCCGGCCAGCTTGGGGGACACCCTGGCCAGCAGACCGCGCCCCCGTGTCGTGGTTGCCGACCAGACGAGCAACGCCACCAAGGCGGCGACAAGGCTCAAGGCGACGCTCTGTCCCCACGCCCGGGGCCGGTAGCTCAACACGATCTCGTGGGTGCCTTCCTCGAGGAACACCGCGACCATCGCGTGATCTGCGGCAACCAGTTCGGTGGGTTCACCGTCGACGGTGGCGTGCCACTCCTCCTGCTTGGCATCGGCAACCACCAGGTAGCCCGCTCCTGCGGCGTCGACCGACAAGACCATCTGGTCGAAACCGTCCTCGACCACGTCGATCGAGGCGGCGGCTCCGGCAGGCTCCGGACCCGGCGCGCTCAACACGACGGTGTCGGAGGGGAGGCCCGCCGCGATCAGCGCAGGACGCTCAGCTGCGTCCTCCTCGGCGATGGCCTCGCTCGCCCAGCGAATGCGCGGCAGCGCGTCCAGCCGCTCATATATCGTCGCGCCGTCGACGAAGACCAACCGCAGCCCGTCGCCACCGTCGGGCACGACGACGGGGCTCAACGCCGGCACCCCTCCGGGCTCACCGGCCAGCGCGATCGAACCGTCGCTCGACTCGAAGGTGAGCCTTGCCGTGAGCGGTCCCGGCCCTTCACCGAGGTCCTCTCCCAGTACCGCAACGCCGTACTTGCCCGGCTCCATGCCGTTGATCACGCGGGTGCTGCCTTGCACGAGGACCTCACCGTCAGCGTCGAGGATCTCCAGGCGTAGCGACGCAACTGGATCGGTGGTGGTGACGGCGCCAACCAACTCGAACTGCAAGCCCCTGAGGGCCGCAGGGTCGATCTCGGCCTCGAGGGATCCGCCCCCTTCGAGCACGACCGTGCCGTCCGCTGTCGCCGTGGCCGGCAGAGCCTCGCCGAAGAGCCTGCCCTCGGGGAACACCGCGTAGCGGGCCGACATGCGATCGAGCACCGACCCGGTCAGGTCCTCGTAGTCGAGCACGGTGTGGCTGAAGGTGTTGGTCCTCATGGCGCCGGGGTCGAGTTGGCGCAACAGATCCTGCCAGGTGGCAGCGTGGAACTCGTGACCGGCGATGAACCGGAGGTCGTAATAGGTGTTGGTGCCCGGGTACATGGTGAGAGCGTCGGTGGCAACTCGTTGTGACCCGAGGTTCTCGGCGAGGAACTCGTGTGCCGGTGTCTCGGCGTAGAAGCGGTCCAACTCGGTCGTGGGCCAGTAGGACGAGACGAACAAGAAGGCCTCGACCCCGATCGCGATGGCGATCACGACGATCGCAGGAGCACGGGTGACCGGTAAGAACCTGGCGATGACGACCGCACCGACGACCACCGCCCCGATCACGATCGGCGCTCGAGCCTGCTCGATGAAGAAGGCCCGCTCCCCGGCGTCGGTCATGAAGTCCAGCGCGGCCCACAAACCGAGCACAGCTACGCCGGCCAGGACTGCCCACCCGGCACAGGCAACGGCGATGTTCCGCCGGGTCGGGCGGTGGCGCGCTCCTCTCGACACGGTGTCCAACCCGATGGCAGCCGACGCGGCAAGGAAGAAGCCCATGACCGAGCGCAGCCGACCCATGGGGTTGGACGAGAACAGCGGCAGCTTCTGGACCAGCGTCAGCACCGGGCTGTTGAAGAAGACGAGCAGGATGCACACCGCGGCTCCGGCCAGGACGAACCAACGTACGTCTCCTTTGACACCCTCGGGCGGGCGGCGCAGCAGCGCCAAGCCGATGAGGATGAAGGCGGCCGCACCGAACCAACTAGCCATCTCGATCCAGTTCGAGGTAGGCCCGAAATAGGGGTTGGGGGACCCGAAGGCGTTGGGAACCACGCCTGTCACCAGCGTGAGCGGGTCGCCGGCTTTACCCGCCTGGCTCCTCTCCAGTCCCTGGGCCGTCAGCCGCAGGCCGAAGGGGATCACGAAGAAGGCGATCAGGGCCACCCCGAGGCCGACGGCGGCACCGATCTCGGCGAGCGGGGCGACGGCCTCACGGAGCCGGTGACGGCTGGCCCACGCCGCCCTGGTCACGACATAGAGGGCCAGCGCCACCAGCCCGTAGGCGGCGACAGCCGGGAACCCCTCGAGGATGATCCAACCCACGAACAGCGACAGCAGCAATGCCGAGCGGACCCGGCGCTGCTGGAGGTGACGCTCGGCAGCCCAGAACAGCGCCGGTATCAGCGCGGCGACGTGGGTGTGGGGCCAGTTGGTCCAGGCCACCTGGAAGCCGCAGAAGGCGAACAGCACACCGCCCATCACTGCCGGAGCCCGGCTCACGCCGACCCGGCGGAGGAACAAGAAGGTGAAGCCGATCGCGCCCAACAACTCGGCGGCCTTCTGGAGCGCGGGAGCGAACCAGGTGGGGAACACCACGAAGAAGGCCTTGAAGGGTGCGAACGCCATCGAGCTGAGACCCCCACCGCCGGCCGGGTAGGGGTTGGTCAGTCGGTACTCGCCTTCACGGACACCGCTGGCCCAGTCGTCGATACGGGGGATACCCGCGTCGATCGTGTCGCCGATCGGCCACGTGGTGTGCTCGGTCGGGATTTCGGTCGTCTCCCTCCACGGGGAGAAGCTGTAGGTGACATCTGCTCCGGTGAAAGACCCTGAGCCGATCAACGGCTTGCCGATCGAGACGACGACGAGCACGAGGGCCAGACCGGCCAGCAGCCAGAACAGCCATCGGCGCGCGCGCGCCGATCGGGACAGTTGATCTCCGTTAGCGGGCATCGAGCAGCGGAACCCTCCGCACGACCGCGAAGCCGGTGATCGTAGCTGAGGCCCGCGGCGAGCTCACGTCATCCCTCAGGGGTCGCGCGGCAGCCCGAGCAGTCGCTCAGCGATGACGTTGCGCTGGATCTCGCTGGTGCCCCCGGCGATCGTGAGACAGCGGTTGCCCAGGAACCCACCCACCCACGTGGCGGCGTCACCATCGGCCACGGTGCCCCCCGCTCCGAGGAGACCGAGGCCGATCTCTTGGACACGCTGCTCGTGCTCCACCCCCAACAGCTTGCGCACGCTTGCCTCGGGCCCCGACCCCGCACCGGCGACAGCCCGCACCGTCGAGCGCAGGCCGAGCAGTGCCAGCGAGTGCGCGGTGCTGACGAGCCCACCGATCTCGTCGAGAAGGACCCCGTCGGGCTGCTGGGCGAGGCGAGGCGAGGCGAGCTGCACAACGGCCTCCACGCCGAGGCCGAAGGAAGTTCCGCTGGCCATCGAGACCCGCTCGTTCTCGAGCGTCGTGCGGGCGGCTCTCCACCCGTTGCCGGCTCCTCCGATCACACAGTCGTCGGGCACGAACACGTCCTCGAGGAAGATCTCGTTGAACATCTCCGCACCGGTCAGCTCGCGGAGGGGTCGTATGTCGATGCCGGGGGTCGTCATGTCGATCAGAAAGCAGGTGATGCCCTCGTGCTTGGGCGCCTCAGGATCCGACCGGGCGAGGCAGATCGCCCAGTGCGCCTCATGAGCGAGGGTGGTCCACACCTTCTGGCCCGAGACGAGCCAACCCCCCTCGGCGCGGATTGCTTTGGTCGTGAGCGACGCCAGGTCGGAACCGGCCCCGGGCTCGCTGAACATCTGGCACCAGGTGATCTCACCGCGCAACGTCGGTGGTATCCAACGCGCCTTCTGCTCGTCGGTACCGTGGGCGATGAGGGTGGGCAGAACCCACGCACCGACGTTGAGGTGCGGGCGTTGGATGCCGAACTGCTCGAACTGCTCGTCTATCACGAGCTGCTCCACCGGCGATGCACCCAGTCCCCACGGTGCCGGCCAGTGCGGCGCGATGTATCCGGCGTCGGCCATGACCGTACGCCACTCGATCTCCTCCCGGGCCTTCAAGCCGGTGATGAAGTCCGTCGCGCGGTCGCGCAAGGCCTCGGCCTCCGCAGGGAGGTCGATGGACAGGGTGCGGCGAGTCCCGTCGATGGCCAGTTGAGCAACTCGTGCCCTCCACTGGCGGGCACCCCCGAGGAGCTGTCGCACCGCGGTGGCCCGCCTCAGGTAGAGGTGGGCGTCGTGCTCCCAGGTGAACCCCACACCGCCGAGCACCTGGATGCAGTCCTTGGCGCAGACGAAGGCCCCCTCGATCGCCAGCGCGGCCGCCACTGCCACCGCCAAGGCCTGCTCGGCGGGCTCACCGCCCCGAGCAGCATCCCACGTGGCAGCGCGTCCCTGTTCGAGGGCCAGGAGCATGTCCGCACAGCGGTGCTTCACCGCCTGGAACTGCCCGATGGGCCGGCCGAACTGCTCCCGGATCTTCGCATACTCGACGGCGGTGTCGACGCACCACGTGGCACACCCGACGGCCTCGGCGGCAAAGATCAGCGCGGCCAGGCCGTTGACCCCCACCGGGTCGTCACCTACCAGCAAGGTGCGCTCGGCGCTCAACGACAGGTCCTGTGCCTCGACCAAGGCGACACGCCTGGTCTCATCGAGGTTCTTGACCGGCGTGACCGACAGGTCCGATGAGTCCACCACCACCCAGCGCCCATCATCACCGGTGAGAGGCAGGACCACCAGGTCAGCCAGTGCGGCGCCCAGCACCGGTCCGGCGGCACCGCTGACGGTGATAGCTCCCGGCGACTCCTGAACCCGGAGTTGGGGGCTGGCGAAGGCCACCGCTGCGACGGTCTCGCCCGAGGCGAGGCGCGGCAGGAACCAACCCTTCTGGTCAGCCGAGCCGAAGCGGTCGATGACGGCCGCGGCGAGCACCGACGCCAGGAAGGGTCCCGGGGCAATCACCCGGCCCAGTTGCTCGATCACAACCGCCAGTTCGGCCAGGGTGTACCCCTGACCACCGTGCTCCTCGGGGAGGTGCAGGCCCAGCCAGCCGAGTTGGGCCAGCTCATCCCAGAACGGCGGCAGGGGCTCGTCTGCGGTGTCCAGATACGAGCGGGGGACCTGCACACCGCATCTGCTCTCGACCCAACGCCGGGCCGTCTCCTCGAGTGCGACGTGCTCCTCGGTGATGGCTAAACCCATGTGCTCCTCCAGGCGGTGCCGACGATGACACCCGCGACGGACAACCGACAGGCTGCCGCGTCACTGACGCCGATGTCATATCCTCTGGCTCAGCCACCCAGCGGAGGGTAGATGATGGCACTCGTGGTCGACGCCGATGCCCACGTGAACGAAGACGTCACGGCCTGGAAGACCCTCGACGAGTTGCACCCCGGCTGGTTCTCGGTGGGCGAGTCAGGCGGACGGACGGTGGCGAGCATCGAGGACAAGCTCTACCCCCTCCAGGACGGACCTGGATGCGGTGTGCCAGTCGATGCCTCCACGAACCCGGCGTGCCGCCAAGGCGCGGCCGACGTGAAGCACCGGCTGCGCGACATGGACTCCGAGGGCATCGACATCCAGGTCCTCTACGGTGGGCTGGCCATCGGCGTGACCAGCTTCGCGGATGTGGGCTTGGCCCACGACTTCGCCCGGGCCTACAACGACTGGCTCATCGACGAGATGTGCGCGACATCACCGGATCGACTCAAAGCAGTCGGCATCGTTCCCCTGCAGGACATCGATCGCGCGGTGGACGAACTGCAACGAGTCGCCGCCAAGGGGGTTGTGGGTGTCACCATCCCCCCGCTCCTACCCGACAAGACCCTCGATGACCCGAGCCTGACGGGCTTCTTCACAGCGGCTGCCGACTCGAACCTGGCGGTGGCGATCCACAGCGCGCCCGGAATGAACCTGCCGCTCCCCGCAGCGGAGCGCTTCTCCAACTACGCGCAGGTGCACACCTTGTCCTTTCCCGTCGACCAGATGGTCGCCCTCACGGCCCTGGCGATGGGCGGTGTGTTCGAATGGGTACCCCACCTCCGGGTCGCCTTCCTGGAGTCTGGCGTCGGCTGGGTGCCGTACCTCGTCCACCGCATGGGGGAGCACTGCGAGAAGCTCCCGCACCTGCTCGAGGCGGTCACCGTCGAACCCCGCGAGTACATCGACCGCGGGCAGTGCTTCTTCTCGTTCGAGGCCGAGGAGCCGCTCCTCGACCTCTACGTCGAGCACCTCGGCAGCGACAGCTTGGTGTACGCGTCGGACTACCCCCACTGGGACTGCGACTTCCCCGGCACCGTGCAAGAGGTGAGGCGCCGCGCCAAGGGGCTAGGAGACGACGTCACGGCAAAGATCCTGGGTGAGAACGCCCGCAGGCTCTACGGGGTCTGATCAGGTGTTGCTGGTGCTGACACCGACCCCGCTGCTGGTCGTCACCGTGAACTTCGATACCGCCCGGTTGTCGGTCGTACGCAGGTTCACGGTCAGGTGATCGGGCGCCCCTTGGCCGTCGACGAGACTCAGGTACAGCACGCGCTGGCTCACGCCCCGGGTCGCGAGGTTGAACTCATACGCGCGCACCCTCGCATAAGCCGAGTTCCAGTTGGTGCCGCGGAGGTCGCTGGACCTGAACACCGAGGCGACGAGGCGGGCCCTGTCGAGGTAGGCGAACACGAACACGCCCGGCGCGGCCTGGTAGCCGTTGGAGGTGAAGTTCGGGGTCTTCTGTCGGGCCGAGATGTCGAGCACAGGCCAGGTGGACGGATCGTGGGGCGCCCCGTCGAGGCTGTCGGCGAACCCGTCACCATCCATGTCGGAGTCCGACGGGAAGGACTTGTTCAGCGCCGCGGGGGCGCTCAGCAGGCCGAACCCGTGCTGTTGGTCCCAGCCGGCGGACCCGATGTCAGTGGCCCCGGTGAGGAGGCGCCCCCTCACCTCCTCGGCTGACATCGACGGATAGGTACTGCGCAGCAAGGCCGCGACCCCGCTGACGTGAGGCCCCGAGAAGCTGGTTCCGTCGGCGTAGGCCCAGTCGTCGGCACCCGCCTTGGGCCAGTACGGAACGACGATCTCGGTACCGGGAGCGGTCAGGTCGGTGTCGGGCCCGTAGTTGGAGAACGAGGCCCTGCTCGTGGTGCCCGTCGTCACCGCAGCCACTCCCAGCACGTCCTCGAAGCCCGACGGGTAGTGGCTGCTGGTGTTGAGCCCCTCGTTGCCGGTGCTGGCGACGATCACGAGGTCTTCGGACATCGCGTAACGGACCGCGTCACGGATGGCAGTGCTGTAGCCATAGCCCCCGAAGCTCATGTTGATGACCTTGGCCCCGTCGTTGGCCGCCCGTATGAGGGCACTGGCGACCTGCGACATCGGGCAGCCGTAGTCGTCGCAGACCTGGTACCCGTAGATGGGGCTGTTCGGTGAGATGCCGGCGATCCCGACAGCGTTGTTGGTGTCGGCGGCTATGACCGCCGCAACGGCTGTCCCGTGTCCGATGTCGTCCTGGCGGCAGTTGCCGCCGACGTAGCTGCGGCAGATGGGCACCCTGCCGGCTGCCTGCAAGTCGTCGGCATCGGAGTCGATGCCGCTGTCGAGCACGGCCACCGGAGCCCCGGTCGGCGGCGAGCCGATCGTGCAGCACTGGTTGAACGCGGTCTCCCAGCCGATCTGGTCGAGGTTGGGCTGAAGGTACTGGTAGGGGTCGTTCGTCTCGAGCTGGAGCAGCCCGTCCGGCTCGACGGCCTCGACGTCGGCATCGGCGCTGAGCGCTGCCTGCTGCGAGGCGCCGGCTTGGACGACGTAGGCGTCGATCTCCGGAAGGTGCTCGACGATCTCCACCCCGGCCAGGGCGGCTTGCTGCTCGGCCGGACTTGCCGCTTCGTCGAAGGACACGATCTGTTCGGCCACGCCGTCACCGGTGTAGGCGACACCCTGTTCGACCTCGCCGGGATCGACAGGTATCCCGTAGGGTTCTTGGCCGATCGGCGGTTCCGGGAGGTCCTGGGCCGACGCCGGCGACAGCACCACCGTGCTCAGGGCGTGGACCGCACACACAACCAGGAGTGCTCTCGCTCTCACAACTCAACCTCCGCCTGTCGCCCGGATGCACGGCCGGGACAAGCCCCGGATGGCTGGCTTGCCGAATCCGCCCATGCCCTCCCACCCGCCTGGTGATGCAGCGAATTATCCGGCCCCGACCTGGTCGGCGTCAACTGGATCTGGCCTTGGGGTGGGTAGCTGTACCCGCCCACCCCTACGTTCCCCACACTGCGTAGTTGCTACAGCACCGAAGTGGTGACCGCGACGCCGCCGGCGGTCGTGACGGTGAACTTCGAGACCGGCCGATCGTCAGTGGTACGCAGGTTGACCACGACGTGATCGGGCGCACCGCGGCCATCGATCAATGCCAGGTGCAGCACACGGGGCGCCCACACACGGCTCGCCCGGTTGTACTCGTAGGCGGAGCTCCTCGTGTAGGCGGCGTTCCAGTTCGTGCCCGTGGCGCCCTGCAATGTCAGGAAGCTGAGGACGAAGCGGCCGGCGTCGAGATAGGCGAACACGAACACACCCGGTGCGACCCGGTAGGCGTTGGTGGCGACCACGCCGGTGCTCTGGACCGCAAAGAGGTCGATCACCGGCCACCTCGAGGGGTCATGTGGTGCGCCGTCGAGCGTGTCGGGGATCCGGTCGCCGTCGCTGTCGGGGCCCGTGAAGGACTTGTCGAGTGCAGCAAGGGCGTTCACCACACCGAACCCGTGCTCCTGGTCCCAGCCGGTGGGTCCGATGTCGATCGCGGCAGTCAGGAGCCGTCCCCTCACCTCCTCGGCCGACATCGACGGGTTGGCGCTGCGCAGCAGGGCCGCAATCCCGCTGACGTGAGGCCCCGAGAAGCTGGTTCCGGAGAGGCTGGCGTAGTCGTCGCTTCCGGCTCGAACGTAGAACGGCAGGACGATCTCGGTGCCGGGCGCGGTCAGATCGATGGTGGGGCCCCAGCTCGAGAAGGGCGCCCGGCTGTTCGTCCCGGTGACGACCGCGGCTACCGACAGCGTGTCGCGATAGCCGGCGGGGTAGTTGGCCCAGGGCAGGCCGTCGTTGCCGGCACTGGCGACGACCACGACGCCCCGCGAGAAGGCGAAGCGCACCGCGTTCATCTCTGCGAGGGTGAAGAAGGGGCCGCCCAGGCTCATGTTGATGACGTCGGCGCCGTCGTTGACGGCGTCCACGATAGCGCCGACGATCGCCGAAACCGGACAGCCGAACGGATCGCACACCTGGTACCCGTAGATGGGGCTGTTGGGCGAGATGCCGGCGACCCCGACACCGTCATCGGTGTCAGCTGCGATCACCGAGGCCACCGCGGTGCCGTGGCCCTCGTCGTCCTGGCGACAGTCGCCACCGATGTAGCTGCGACAGATCGGCACGCGACCCGGCTGGTCGAGATCGTCGGCATCGGAGTCGACGCCGGTGTCGATCACAGCCACCGGCGCACCGTTCGGGGGGGCGCTCAGTGTGCAGCACTGGTTGAACGCCGCCTCCCAACCGACCTGGGCCAGGTTCGCCTGGGAGCTGAACAGGGGGTCGTTGGGGAACGGCTGGCGCAGCAGGTTCCGGTCGACCGCCGCCACATTGGTGTCGGCGAGGAGCTGATCGCTCTGCGGCGCGTCGGCGCGAACGACGTAGGCATCGATCTCAGGAACGGCCTCGATGACGGTGACGCCCGCTGCGGACAGCACCGCGCGCTGCTCGAGATCGGTTGAGTCAGGATCGAACGAGACCACCTGCTCGGTCGTGGCGCCGTCGACCTGTGCCGGCACCGGCGGAGCAGCCTGACCGGAGCCGGAGGGCGAGGCCGTACCCTGGGATCCGGCCGGGGTGACCGTAGCCGTCAGGAGCGCCAGGGCAGTGACCGCCGGCGCCAGGCTGCGCTTCATCCCGTTGCGTTCTTCACTACGGGTACCTCATGGGACATACCGACCGGCTCTCCGCCCACCACCCGATCCCAGCGACAGTATGGCGCACCGGGCCGGCCTCACCCATTCGCCACGACGGATCGAGGGCATCCGCCACTCCAGCGCCGTTCGCGGGTCAACGACTCACCAGAAGCTCGTCTCCTGCGTGAGCCCGAGGTCGGGCCAGGCCCCGGTTATCGTCGACTGGTAGTTGGCCCACCCGTCGCCAGCGCCTCGCGGATCGTGCACCCGGACTATGCAGTCGCGGATCTGGTGCACCCGACGCGCCGTCTCGGGCAGGGAGCAGTCGGGGAGGTACTCGCCTTCTACGTGCTCCTCGCCTCGCCACATGCCGTGGAACTTCCCGTCGAAGCCGAAGTAGAGACCTGTGCCGAGATGGAACCCGGTGTCGCTGAGAGCCTCGATCGTGACCGGCCGATGGGAGCCGTCCGCCATCACGAAGCTCAGGGTTCCTCCGAGCAGCCTGCGGTTGAGCGGATCGAACCTGAGGTCGGCATCGAGGTCCACGAAGCGCTCCCGCGACCCGTCGGGATGCTCGACGCCACCCTGGAACTTGCGCTGCTCGAACCCCGCAGCCCTGATCTCCTGGAAGAAGTGGTGGAGCGCGTAGACCGACCCGTCGGTCCGCTGCATGTAGGCAGGCGACCAGCCGAACCGGAAGGCCACACCCTCGAGGGTCTCCACCTCGAAAGCGGGCTCGGTGTCGCTGAGCGGCGCTCCCACCTGGTAGCGGACGCCCCAGGAGTGATCACGGGTCGAGAACCAGCCGTCGGGGTCGATCAGGTGGCGCTCTCCCTCCAGCTCGACCCAGCCGCTGGCGGTTCCACTCTGGTGGTAGCGGACCAGGTCGGCGCTCACCCGGGAGCCGTCGAGGCTCCGCTGCTGGTCTCTTTCCTCCAGGAATGGTGGTACCACTCCCTCGAACAGCCAGTCGAAGGCGATCGGCTGCGACTCGTTGGGATCGAGGCGGAAGCGGACCTTGCGCAGGGGCTCGACGATCTCGTAGTGGACCGGACCCGCCGCCAGCAGCTCCGGTGTGGGGCTGAGCCGGCGGCCGGCCCTCACGGTCCATTGCTCGACGCCTCGGGACGCACCCGCGAAGGCGTCGAGCACGTTGCGGTTGGGGTACTTCCCGATCCCGAAGGCAAGCGCCAGCGATCCGTCCCGGCGGGCCGCGGTGGCGAAGACCTTCTCGGTCCAGGAGCGGTCCGACTGGGAGACGGTGGCGAACGTATCGGGTATCTGGTGTACGAACTGCTCGTCGGCGGCGATGAGCGGCCCGAGCTCGATCACTTACGGCCTCCTCCAACTCAGCGTGCCCGGCGGTACGCCCATCGCTCGGTCAGGAACCCCGATGCTACCGTCGCGGGGAGGACTGATCCCCGCGATGGCCCGTGTTCTGAGCGTCGCGATCCGGCGTCGGGTGATCCGGCGTAGCGTGATCCGGCGTCGGCCTGGAGCCTCAGGCCTCGGCGACCAGGCGCGCCGTCTCCTGCCGGAACCGCGCGTATCGCTGCCGTGCCGGACCGGTCCAAGCCTCTCGCGGCTCGTAGCGCTCGCCGGTCCTGGCCCACCGGAGTCCGGTGACTCCCTCGTCCTCCAGCCCGATCACCGAGCGCGCCAACCAGGCAGCGCCGAGTGCACCACCTTCGGGTACGGCTACGGCGTCGACCGGCGTCTCGGTCGCGTCGGCGACAGCCTGCAACCATTCGGGAACCCGAACTCCGCCGCCACTCGCCACGATCCGTCTCGCGGTGAGGCCGGCGATGTCCAGATGGTGGCGGATGACGAAGCCCGCCGCTTCGTAAGCCGCTCGCTCCAGGTTCTTCGCGCCCGTCGTGAGATCCATGTCGTGGATGGACGATCGGACGGCGGGGTCGTGCAACGGTGTCCGCTCGCCGCGTACGTAGGGCAACCAGACCGGGACATGGTCTGGGTGGAGCTGGCCGCTCGGTGATGCCATGAAGCCCGTCGCCCAGTTCAGGAACAGCCCGCCGGCATTGCTCGCCCCCCCGATCAGGCACTTGCCGGGCGCTGTGTGAGGGACGGTCCACAGCCCGGGGGCTTCCTGCCATTCCGGGACGACCGCCCAGATCACCAGCGTCGCACCGAAGATCACGAGCACGTCGCCGTCGTTCTCGGCACCGGCCACCTGCTGCTCGCCGAACGCATCGATCGTCCCCGGGGCCAGCGTCGCACCGTCGACGGTGCCGGCCGGCTTCGCCCCCATGACGAGCTTGGGGAGTTGCTCCACAGAGGCACCGGCCCCGGCGGCGACATCGGCGTCCCATCCCTCGAAGGTGAACACCGGGGTGCATGACATCGCAGTCACGAAGTCGATCACCCCTTCACCGGCGAGCGCGTGGTTCGCCACGGCTTGAGCCGGCCAGTAACCCGCGGCATCCGGTGCCTGTTCGGCTGTCCACTCCAGCATCTTCAGGAACTCACCGGATTCGGCGGGGTTCAGGCCCGGCGTGCCGCGACCCCGAGCGTCCCCGTAGAGCAGGCCGGGGGTGACAGGGATGCCGTCGTCGTCGACCGCGCACAACGAGGGCACCATCGCCGCGACGTTCACCGCTGCGACATCGAGGCCCGAGGAGATCTCCTCGAAGGCCCGAACGACGTCGTGGCGCCAGGCCGTGGCGGCATCGTGCTCGAGCTGATCGGGCTGGGGCGAGCGCAGCTCGTGGGGAATCCGGGTCCGTCTCACCACGTTGCCGTCGTCGTCGGCCGCAACTGCTTTGACCGATGTGCTGCCGATGTCGATCCCGACGGTGACCTTCGTCATCGCCGCTCCTCCCTCTCCGTCAGAGTCGGCTGATGCTGACGCTGCTGTCAGCAAATGCGCTGACCGCTCTATGCTTCCCGCTGATCGTCGAGAACACCAACAAGACGGTCTCGGAAGCGACACGGGAGGCGCCCAGGTGGGATTGCTCGAAGGCAAGGTGGCCATTGTGACCGGTGCCGGTCGGGGGATCGGCCGGTGCGAGGCCCTGAAGCTGGCGGGAGAGGGTGCCACGGTCGTCGTCAACGACTTCGACGGTCCCGACGACACCGGTTCGACACCCGCCGAGCAGGTGGTGGGCCAGATCGAAGCGACTGGCGGCAAAGCGGTGGCCAACCGAGACGACGTCGCCGACTTCAAAGGTGCCGAGTCCCTGGTCGACCAGGCGATTCAGCGGTACGGACAGCTCGACATCCTGGTGAACAACGCAGGCTTCATCCGCGACGCGATGTCGTTCTCCATGTCCGAAGCCGACTTCGACGCCGTGGTCAACGTCCACCTGAAGGGGCATTTCGCGCCCAGTCACTACGCCGGTGCGCACTGGAGGGAGCGCTCGAAGGCAGGTGAGCAGGTGAGCGGCCGCATCATCAACACCGTGAGCGAAGCGGGACTCTACGGGCTCGCCGGCCAGATGAACTACGTGGCGGCCAAGGCCGGCATAGCCGCGATGACGATCTCCCTCGGCCGAGAGCTCGGAAAGTACGGGGTGACCGCCAACGCCATCGCCCCGCGGGCGCGCACCCGCATGACCGAGACCGTTCTCACCGGGCTCGAGCCCCAGGAAGGCCAGTTCGACGAATGGGACCCGGGCAACATCGCGCCGGTCGTCGCGTGGTTGGCGAGCGACGCCGCCGCCGAGGTCAACGGCCAGGTGTTCGTGGTCTTCGCCAACCGTGTTCACCTGATGAACGGCTGGGGTCTGGAGAGCACGATCGAGACCGAGGGGCAGTGGACAGTCGAGGATCTGGTGAGCCGCAGCGAGGACCTGTTCGCTGATCGTGACCGCGGCCTGCCGCAACCAGGCTTCGGGCGGTGATCGCTGAGCGTGCGTGTGGTTACGGTGCCGGTAGCGGTTCGTCGCCCATGAAGACGATCTGGCGGTCGACGAAGACCCAGCGCTCACCAGCACGTCGGAGTCGATCGTGATAGCGGCCGGCCGAGGAGACGGCGAATCCATCAGCCTGCCGGGACACGAAGATGTAGTCGGTCACCGCGGTGGCCTCGTCGCCGTCGATCCGGATCACGGGATTGAGCCCGACGTGCTTGCCTCGCAGCTCCGGTGGCTGGACCTCCTGCATCCAGTCCCTGATGGCGTCGCGACCCTCGTGGACCTCACCCATCACCCGGAAGGTGGCGTCCTCGGCGAACAACTCGGCGAAGTCGTCGAAGCGGCCGTCATCGACCGCGTGGCAGTAGAGGGTCAGCGTCTCGCGGATGGCGTCGTGATCGGTCATGGCTCCCTCATGCCAGCTACCTGCGTACCGCCAGAACGGCGTTGACGCTGGCCAGCTCGACCTGGGCCTCGGCCGACAGCTGCCGAACGTACGCCTCATCTCTTTGCTCCGTCGGATCAGCCAGGAGGTCCGAGACGCTGAGTTTTGTGAAGCGCTCGGCGGTGTGGGCGGGCAGGCCACGACGGTAGCTGTCGAGGAACCACCGCAACGATGCAATCGGGTGGCCCCCTTTCGGAACCCCGGACCGGATGACCTCGCATTCATCCACGAACAGGCCCTCCAGACCTTCCCGGGTCATGTTGAAGTAGTGATGTGGGTACCCGTGGTAGGGCTGGAGAAAGGGGACGGCGGCATAGATCTTCCCACCGCGCTTGGTGACCCTCACCAACTCGATAGCCGCGGCGAACGGATCCCTGAGGTGCTCGAGGACGTTGAGCGACAGCACGGCTTCGAAGCTCTCGTCGACAAACGGCAGCCGTTCGCCAATGCCAAGCACGTCGGTCGTCGGATAGGCCACGACTTCGAGATTCACCACCTGGGGGTAATAACGGGTTCGGAACCCGCAGCCGGCATCCAGAACGAGCCCCTCCGCGTGTTCATCGAGAATCTCGAGGACGTCCCTGTTGTATTCGTGAGAGGAGACGTGGGCGGTATCGACGACCCCCGCCTCCGCCCGCAGTTCCTCCGACAAGGTGTCGAAGCATGTGTCCCGTCGTTCGACGCGGACTCCGCAGCCGGGGCAAATGAGTACCTCGTCGCGCCTTGGTCCGAGTTCAGAGCCGCAGGCCGAGCACGCTAGGAGTGGCTCGATGCGATCCAGCTTCGCCGCCTTGCGTTCATCGAACTCCCGTAGGACAGCCTCCTCAACCTCGACATCGACGGGTACGACGTACTCGTCGCCCTCGTGGATGACCACCATGTCAACGCCGCACGCCACCTCGCTCACATGCATCAACGAGTTGAAGCCGAACACATGGTGAGCCGGGAAGACCTCGCGAACATCGGGCCGGTCGTTGCGAACCAACGAGAGCTCGCGGGCAGCGCCGCTCACCACACGCAGACGAGGCGCTTCGAAGCGTTCCGTCGACGGCATGGCAACCCACCCGGCAATCTGCACGGCCGTGGAAGCCACCGCCTGCCCCGAGCGCGGGGAATCGATGTGGAACGCGAAGGGCAGCTCATCACTTGGGCCCACTACCGCAGACTAGTCGCCCGATCGGCTCTGCTCATTCCTGGCGTGCCGACCGCTCCCCCGCGGCCACGCTCCAGGTCGGTCCCTCTACCAGCTCCGCGGCGGGGTCGGTGACGTCGCTCACATACCGAAAGGTCGTGGTGAACTCATCGGGTGTGACCTGGCAGACCACGTAGCCGTTGCGTGGATCGAAGTACTTCACCTGCGGGTTCGCAGAGGTGTAATCCTCGTCGAACACAGCCGCGCTGATCGACGTGACCAGGAACTCCGGGGCGGCGACCGGTGACTCCGGATCGTAGGGATCGGGCTTCAGGTCGGCGACGAAGCTTGCGTGGTAGTCGCCGGACAAGATGACCGGGTTGCGGATGTCCTCGTCCACAAGGAACTGCGCCAACCTCTGTCGGGCAGCGGGATACCCGTCCCAGGACTCGAGGTAGAAGCGCGGCTCCCCGCCGGCCGGATCGGGGGCCTTGAACCCCGACATCAGTATCTGTTGCACGATGAGGTTCCACTGGGACTCCGAGGACAGCAGTGCCTCCTCCAGCCACGCCTCCTGCTCGGTGCCGAGGAGTGTTCGCTGCTCGTCCAGCGCCTCGTCGCAGAGGGGACCGAAATCGAACAGCGACGAATCCCTGCACTCCGGCGGGTCACCGAACTGCTTGACGTCGAGCAGCACGATGTCGACGAGATCGCCGTAGGGAGCTGCCCGGTAGGTGTGCACCTCCTCAAACGACTCGGTGTCGTCGATCCTCATCGGCATGTGCTCGTAGTAGGCCTGGTAGGCGGCTGCCCGGCGCTGCCTGAACTCCTCCTCGGAGACGTCTTCCTCGCTGACATCGCCCTCGTAGTTGTTCTCCACCTCGTGGTCGTCCCATATCGTCAGCCAGGGGACCCGCGCGTGTGCCTCCCTGAGCTCCTGCTCCCCCCGGTACTGGGCGTACCGCAGGCGGTAGTCGTCGAGGGTGACCGCCTCGCCACCGGCGTGGTCGCGGATGCGGAAGAGGGATTCGACCTGGTCGGGTCCGTACTCGTAGATGTAGTCGCCGAGGAACAACACGAACTCGATGTCCTCGTCGAGCATGTGGCGGTAGGCGCTGAAATAGCCGTCCTGGTAGTTCTGGCACGACGCCATCGCGAAACGCAGGCGCTCAGGCGAGGAATCGGCGGCCGGGAAGGTGCGGGTGCGGCCGACCGGGCTCACAGCCTCACCGACCCTGAAGCGGTAGTAGTAGCCCGTCGCCGGCTGCAAGCCGGACGCGTCGACGTGCACGGAATGAGCCAGCTCAGGCAGCGCGTCGACTGCTCCGGTGGCGACGAGGCCGGAGAAGGCTTCGTCCGTGGAGACCTCCCACACGACCTTCACCACCTCATCGGGCATCCCGCCGCCGTTCATCGGATCGGGAGCCAGACGCGTCCAGAGGATGACGCTGTCGGCGGTGGGATCGCCGGAGGCAACGCCCAGTGCGAACAGGTCACCTTCGACGTCGACGCCCGGCACCTCCAGCGGCACCGAGCTCGACGAAGTCCCGCCATCGGAAGCCCCGTCCTTGCCCGAGCAAGCAGCCGCAACCACTCCGGCGATGGTCGCACCGAGAAAGGCCCGCCTGCTCAGGTCGTGCGGGCGTACGCCTCGATCAGCCTTCACCTTGCCCCCGCCGCTCGTCTGCTTGCCTCGCCAGGCCCTCGGCGAGGTCCTCGCAGAGCTTGCGAGCCATCCGCTTGAGAGCCCATCCCATCGCCGGCATGTCCGGCTCCATGTCGATACGCCATGTGATCTTGGTTCCATCGCCGGCGACGGCGAGCTCGACGCGCCCGTCCCAGCGCTTGATCGGGAGGCCCTTGGTCATGCGGTAGGCGAGCGTCTTCGGAGCGTCGAACTCGGTGATCTCCTCGACGACCCTGATGGGCCCGGACCTGAGGACCCTGACGGCACCGACACCGTTGGCGTCGGGGGATCCCTGTTGCTCCAGCTCGACCGATTTGACCCTCGCCCAGGACGGCATTCCTTCGTGGTCGGACAGGACCTCCCAGACCGTCTCCACCGGAGCGGTGCTGTGTTGGATGGACTCGAATGCGGGCATACAGCAACCGTAGCGAGCAAACAAGTGCCGGTGCCCAGGCGCAGCCGGGTGGCTTCCCGCCTCGTGCCAGGGTTACCTTGCGAACGTGCCCGAGAACGAGCCGGCCACCGACGCTCGACACGAGCTCGCTTACCTCGAGGACTTCGAGGTCGGCATGGTTCGCCGCTCCCGTGCCGACTACTACCTCGACCCCGACGAGATCAAGACCTTCGCGGCGAAGTGGGATCCCCAGCCATGGCACCTCGACGAGGACGCCGCCCGGGACTCGACCTTCGCCGGCCTCGTCACCTGCGCGCCTCACCTGTTCTGCATACAAGCCTGGCTGCTGGCACGATCGGACCCGCAGCCGGCACTGATCGCGGGTCTGGGGATGGACGAGCTGCGCCTGGTGAGCCCCGGCCGGGCCGGTGATCGGCTCTCGCTCACGGCCGAGACCATCGCCGTGCGCCCATCAGTGAGCCGCCCCGGAGCCGGTATCGTGCGCACTGCTACAAGGCTCCACAACCAGAGCGACGATACGGTCATGACGACGGTGGGCTCGATGATGGTCCATCGCCGCAGCGCGGCCCGCTGACCCGGGGCTCCACACGAGTAAGGTCCTCGGCCATGGACCTCGACGGAGCAAGGGTTCTCATCACCGGTGCGTCCTCGGGAATCGGGGCCACGACGGCCCGGATGCTCGCCGGGAAGGGGGCGACGGTCGGGTTGGTCGCCCGGCGTGCCGAGCGACTCGACGAGGTCCTGGCTGACTGCCGGCAGCACACTCCCGACAGCGAGCGCTGGGCCGTGGACCTCAGCGATCTCGATGCCGCCGAACGGGTCGTGCTGGAAGCCTGGGACCGCTGGGGAGGGCTCGACGCGCTGGTCAACAATGCCGCCCTCCCCAAGCGCCGCCATATCACCCACCTCACCTTCGAGGAGCTCGACGACATCATGCGGCTCAACTTCGGGTCACCGGCACGCATGACGATGGCAGTGCTGCCCCGCATGATCGAGCGCGACCGAGGCGTGATCGTCAACGTGTCCTCGATGGGCGGACGGGTCGGCATCGCCGACGAGTCGGCGTACTGTGCTTCGAAGTTCGCGTTGTGCGGTTGGAGCGAGTCGCTGGCGCTGGACCTGTGGCAAACCGGGGTCGAGGTCCGGCTGGTCATCCCCGGCCCCATCGACACCGAGATATGGGACCGCCCCGACAACGAGCCGGCCCGGTACGACGGCGAGCTGTTCCCGCCCGAGGTGGTGGCCGAGGGAATCGCCGCGGCGATCAGCGACGACCACTTCGAGTACTACTGCCCCGACCTCAAAGGGGTCGTCGAGTTCAAGAGTGGCGACATCGACACCTACCTGCTGGGGGCGGCCGAGGCCCTCAAGCCACCGGAGGAGCGGTGAAGGCGCTCGTCTTCGGCGTCGACCCCGATCCGGTCGAAGCCCCGCCCGAGGACGCGCCACGGCTGGTTCAGCACCTGGCGACCACCCCGATGGCGATCCAGGAGATCGACGACCCGAAGCTGCTCGGCCCCGACTGGGCGGTGCTCGACACCCGGCTCAGCGGCGTCTGCGGATCCGACACCAAGCAGATCCTGATGGATTTCGAGGACGGCGGTGACAGTCCCATGACCGCGCTGATCACCTTCCCCCAGGTCCTGGGCCACGAGGTCATCGCGACCGTGGCAGAGGCGGGGCCGGAGCTGACAGGGATCGAGACGGGACAGCGGGTGGTGCTCAACCCTTGGCTGTCGTGTGCTCCCCGCGGGATCGACCCTCCCTGCCCCGCCTGCCAGGCCGGCGACCTCAGCCTGTGCTGGAACTTCACCAAGGGCCGACTCGCAGCCGGCATCCACTCCGGTAACTCCGCCGATGCCACCGGCGGCTTCGCCGAGAAGCTGCCGGCCCACCAGTCGATGATGTTCCCGGTGCCCGACGGGATGCCCGACGAGGTGGCGGTGCTCGCCGACCCGTTCTCGGTGTCGCTGCACGCCATCACCCGCAACCCGCCCCCTGAGAGCGGTCGGGTCGTCGTCTACGGATCGGGTGCACTGGGGACGACCGCCAACGCCATCCTCCACGCGCTCTACCCGGGCGTCGAGGTGGCCACCGTGGCCGCCTGGCCGGCCCAGGCAGCTCTCGCCGAACGGCTGGGTGCCACCGTCTTCCACCACGAACCGGCTGAGGCCGTGATCGGGCAACTCGCCGAGTGGTCGGGGGCCGGCCGCGAGATGCTGCATCCGTGGGAGGGGCTTCCCCTCGTCCATCCCGGCCACATCGACGTGGTCTACGACACGGTCGGCTCACCCCGGACCGTCGAGATCGACATGCGGGTACTTGCCTCCAAGGGCCGCCTGGTGCAGCTGGGGGTGAGCGCACCGGGTCGTTTCGAGTGGACGCCGTGGTACTTCAAGGAACTGCGCCTTCTCGGCTCGAACGCCTTCGGCGTGGAGCAGGTGGAGGGGGTCCGCAAGCACGCCATGGAGCACTACTTCGACCTGGTGACGGTGGGCCGCATCGACCTGTCGGGCATGCTCACCCACGAGTTCCGTCTCGACGAGTGGCGCAGCGCCATCCGCACCCTCATCGACCAGGGCGAGACCGGCGCCATCAAGGTGGCCTTCGACTTCAGGTAGCCCTCCCTTCGAGCTGCGTCTGCGTATCACGTTTCGTGACACACCCGGACCATGCCCCGAGCGGTGTCGGTGGGGCTCGGCGACGACGCGCTGAACGCCCTCGGCCTCGACTGGCCCGGCCAGGCGGTCCGTACTCCTCCAGGTGGAGGACTCGGTGACACCACCGCCATCGCAGCCGCGGCCGGCGCAGACACGGCGGCGCAACCTGACACGACCGTCACGCCTGTCGCTACCATCTCGCCATGGACCTGCTCGCCGAGACCGACGACCAGCAGGCGCTGCGCCGGCTGGCACGTGACGTCGCCGAGCGCTCGCTGGAGCCCACGGCGAGGCACTGGGACGAGACCGAGGAGTTCCCCCACGCTTCCTGGAAGGCCCTGCGCGAGGCCGACCTGTTCACCGTGACCGTCGGCGAGCGCTACGGCGGTATGGGCATGGGAGACGTGGAGTCCACGATCGTGCTCGAGGAGCTGGCGCGGGTCGACGTCTCGTCGTCGATCATGTGCCAGCTCAACTTCAACGGCCCACCAAGAGCCATCGAACACCTCGGCAACGACATCCTCAAGGAGAGGTGGTTGCCACGCGTCGCCTCGGGCGAGGTGCTGTTCTGCATCGGTATCACCGAGCCCGACGCCGGCTCGGCGGCAAACCTCATGCGGGCCTCCCTGACCGAGGACCCGACGGGTGGATACCGGCTCAACGCCTACAAGAACTACGTCACGGGCGGCCACGTAGCCGCGGCGTGCCTGGTGTGGTGCCGCTTCCCGGGGGGCAACGGCGCCAAGGGCATCGGCGCGGTCGTCGTCGACCTCGAAAAGGACGGCGTCAGCGTGGCGGGAACCCACGAGAAGATGGGGCTACGGGGCTGCACCGAGGCGGAGCTGGCCTTCGACGACGTCCACATCGACGACGAGGAGATACTCCTCCGAGGAGAGCCTGACGACGCCGAGGCGTTCAAGACCCTGCTATCGCACCTCAACCACGAGCGCTGCGGGAACGCCGCGATGTGCGTCGGGGCCGCCCAAGGGGCGTTGGAGCATGCCATCCGCTACCTGAACGAGCGCACCGTGGCCGGCCGGCCTCTCGCCGGGCTTCAGGGGCTCCAGTGGAAGATCGCCGACATGGCAACGCAACTCGAATCGGCACGTCTGCTTCTCTACCGGGCAGTAAAGGCCGCCGACCCCCACGGCACACCCCCAGCCCTGGAGACCGCGATGGCCAAGTCGGCCGCCAACCTCGCCGCCAAGTTCGTGTGTGACGAGGCCATCCAGATCCACGGCGGCTACGGGTTCAGCCGGGAGTATCCGCTGGAGCGCATCTACCGCGACATCCGCGGGCTGTGCATCGGAGCGGGCACGGTCGAGGTGACCAAGAACTACGTCGGCTCCAACCTCTTGAAGGGCCGAACGACCGCCAGCCCCGGCTGGAAGAAGCCCGTCATCCCGTGATGATCACCCCTGCGGATTGGAACCCCCGATCCGCTCACTACCGCCGACCCGGAGGACCCTGGGACGGCCCGGGGTTGGACGAGCAACTCACCGATGCCGGTGGGTGTCCCGATCTGGTCGTCGACTCCGAGCGGAGGCTCTCGGCGGAAGAGGTGCTACAGCTCGTTGCACGCGTCGCCGGCTGGCTGCGGCAATCGGGGGTGCAACCGGGTGACTCGATCTGCTGGCAGCTGCCCAACTGGCACGACGCGGTCATCCTCTACCGCGCGTGCTGGCGGGTCGGGGCGGTGGCCGTGCCGCTCCACAACCGGGCGGGCCCGCGAGAGGTCGGGTCCCTCGTCGACCGCATCGGACCGTCGATGCTGATCGCGGCCGGTGAATCGGCGGCTGCATCCCGGCCGGAGGCCGTTCTCATAGACGGACCGGGTGGACTCGGAACGCTCGTCGCACGCGGGACCGTCGACTGCACCGCTGGAGCGGGCGAGGACCCCGCGGTGGTGCTGTTCACCGCCGGCACCAGCGGTGAGCCCAAAGGTGTCATCCACTCCGGGCAGGCGCTCGCCTACAAGGCCCGGCTCATGGTCGGTGTGCACGGCCTCGACAGCACGGACGCGGTGCTCATGCCGGCCCCGCTGGCTCACGTCTCGGGCTTGCTGAACGGAGTGCTCGTCCCCGGATCCGTCCCGCTGAAGACGGTCCTGATGGATCGCTGGGACCCCGAACATGCGCTGGAGATCATCGAGCAGGAGCAGATCACCTTCATGGTCGGCCCACCGACCTTCTTCACCGGGTTGATGCGCGCGCCGGGGTTCGAACCCGAGCGGGTCGAGTCGTTGCGGTTGGTGTCGAGCGGCGGTGCCGGGGTGAGCTCCGCCTTTGCCAGAGAGGCCTCCGAACGGCTCGGGTGCCTGGTGAAGCGCACCTACGGCTCCACCGAGGCACCGACCATCACGACCAGCCACGAGGGCGACGACGCTGATCGGGCCACCTCGACAGACGGCCGTCCCGCCGGGGAGGTGGAGCTGATGGTCGTCGATCCCGAGAGCGGGCAGCGGCTGGGAGCCGACGAGAGCGGTGAGCTGAGGGTCAGGGGCCCGGAGCTGTTCGCCGGCTACACCGACCCCGCCCGCACCGCCGAGGCCGTCACCGACGGCTGGTTCTGCACCGGAGACCTGGCCACCATCGACACCAACGGCTGGCTGACCATCGTCGGCCGGCTGAAGGACGTCATCATCCGCGGCGGCGAGAACATAGCCACGGCCGAGGTCGAGTCGATCCTCGAGGCCCATCCGGCGGTACTTGCTGCCGTAGCGGTGGGCTATCCCGACGACGAGTTGGGCGAGAAGGTCGCCGCCTTCGTGGTCACCGCCGGAGTGTTCGGGCTGGAGCAGTGCCGGGAATGGTTCCTCGATCAGGGCGTCGCCCGGTTCAAGACGCCTGAGCGGGTCATCCGCCTCGACGAGCTGCCCACGCTGGCCGCCGGCAAGGTCGACCGCGCCGCCCTCCGTGCCCGCGCTGCTGACTCAGATCACTGACTCGCCGGCCTCGATCCGGGGACGGAGCAGCCGAGCAAGGCGGGAGCGGTGCCAGCTGGCGTCACCGAAGCTGACCTCGTCGAGTTGGCTGCGCTTCAGGTAGAGGTGGACGTCGGACTCCCAGGTGAAGCCGATCCCTCCGTGCACCTGCAGGGCAGAGGCCATCACCCGCTTCGACGCGTCGGAGCACCAGATCTTCGCGGTGGACGCGGCGATCGACGCGTCGGCGTCGGAGGCAGATATCGCCCAGCTCGCGTAGTAGACCGCTGAACGCATCCCCTCGACGTCGACGAGCATGTCGGCGCAACGGTGCTTGACCGCCTGGAAGCTCCCGATGGGTCGATCGAACTGGACGCGTTCTCCGGCGTACTCCACAGAGGCATCGAGCATCTCGGCCGCGGCACCCAGCATCTCTGCCGCATACGCCGTGGACCCCAGATCGATGAAGGCCTCGACGGCTTCGGCACCGCCCAGGCGAACACCGGGTGTTCCGTCGAAGACGAGCCAGCCGAGCTCCCTCGTACGGTCCATGGCCGGCTCGGCGGGCGGGCGGATCCCACTCAGGTCGATCGCGAAGAGACCGGGACCGTCGGCCCCTGCGGCGATCGTCACGCAGACATCGGCCGATGGCGCGAACGGCACGGGCTCGGGACGGCCGCGCAGGGCCTCGCCGTCGACATCGACTGGCCTGAACGCCACACACCCCAGGGACGAACCGTCGAGGAGGCCATCGATCCAGTCATCGAGCCGCGCGACACCAGCCGCTCTCGCGCGGGTGAGGGCGTCGAGCGCAACCACCTGTGACAGGATCGGTACCGGGGCCACACGGGCACCGACCTGCTCGAGCAGGACGGCGACCTCGACCGTGCCGAGGCCGACCCCTCCCACATCCTCGGGGACCGCTATGCCGGTCCAGCCCTGCTCGACCATCGCCTCCCACAGACCGCGGTCCCAGCCGCCACCGGCCTCGACCACGCGGCGCACCTGCCTCGACGACGCCTTGCCTTCGAGCAGCTCCCGGGCGGCACCCCTCAGTGCCTCTTGGTCCTCGGAGAGCTCGAAATCCATGAATCCCTCGACCCGGTGTGGTCCGGTCCCCCGCCCGCACAACCTGACACGGGCGTCACCTTTCTGTCCAGGCTCGCATACTATGGCGCCAGGCATGAACCTGGCACCGACTCCCGAACAACAGGCCTTCCGCGGCGAGTGCCGCACCTGGCTCCACGAGAACCTCCCGTGGGAGTACGGGGTCGGTCTCCCGCCACGTTTCGACGACCTCGCCGAGGAGGTCGCCTTCCTGCGCGACTGGCAGGGCAGGCTTGCCGGCGGGAGATGGGTGGGCGTCACCTGGCCCACCGAATACGGCGGCAGGGGTGCCGGCGCCTTGATGCACTTCATCGTCCAGGAGGAGCTGGCCCGGGCCCGCGCGCCGGAACTGGTGGGGCGTATCGGCATCAACCTCGTCGGGCCGACGTTGCTGGCTCACGGCACGCCCGCTCAGAGGCAGCGCTGGCTGCCACGGATCCTGCGCGCGGAGGAGCTGTGGTGCCAGCTGTTCTCGGAGCCGGGTGCCGGCAGCGACCTCGCCGGCGTGTCGACGCGGGCCACCACCGTCGAGGGAGGCTGGCGTCTCAGCGGGCAGAAGGTGTGGACCTCCTACGCCCAGTTCGCCGATTGGGGACTTTGCCTCGCCCGCACCGATCCCAAAGCCCCCAAGCACAAGGGGATATCGGCCCTCGTGGTGGACATGAACGCCGCAGGCGTCGATGTGCGGCCCCTGGTGCAGATCACAGGAGAGGCCGAGTTCAACGAGGTGTTCTTCGACGACGCCTTCGTCCCTCAGGAGAACCTGGTCGGCGACCTCAACAACGGCTGGCGGGTGTCCTCCTCGACGCTCACCCACGAGCGCGGCACCAACCCCCGCCAACAGGTCATCCACGCGCAGCTCCTCGACGAGTTGCTGAGGCTGGCCGTGGCGGAGGATCTCTTCGACGATCACCGGCTCCAGCAACGACTGGCCCAGGCCTACGTCGAGGTCCAGATCTTCCAGCTCCACAACTGGCGGTCCCTGTCTCGCATCGAAGCAGGAAAGGAGCTCGGCCCCGAGGGAAGCGCACTCAAGCTGTACTGGAGCGAGATGAGCAAGCGGATGCACGACACCGCCATGCAGGTCCTCGGCCACGCCTCGCCCCTCTGGCACGACGCCCGCGGCAACCCCGGTGAGGGCCGCTGGCAGCGATCCTGGCTGTACTACCTGTCCTCATCCATCTTCGCAGGGACGAACGAGATCCAGCGCAACATCATCGGCGAGCGCGTCCTCGGACTGCCCCGCGAGCCCCGCCCAGCGACCGCATAGGAGATCGATGAAGTTCCAGACCATCACCTACGAGGCCGGCGACGGGATCGCCAGCATCTCCCTCGATCGGCCTGATTCGGCCAACGCGCAGAGCATGCAGCTCATCGAAGAGCTCGACTCGGCCTTCGACCTCGCCGGCGCCGACGACGCCGTCCGCGTCGTCATCCTGCGCGCCAACGGCAGGCACTTCTCGGCCGGGCACGACCTCAAGGAGCTGGTCGTCGCCGGAGCAAGCGACGAGCTTCGCGAGATCCGGTCGACACCGGAAGGCAAGTACCGCCACGAGAAGCAGATGTACCTGGACAAGTGCCGGAAGATCTATGACTTCCCCAAGCCGACCATTGCCGCCGTCCAGGGCTCTTGTGTCGCGGCGGGCATGATGCTGGCCTGCATGTGCGACCTCATCGTCGCCTCCGAGGACGCCGAGTTCCAGAACCCGGTGCTGCGCATGAGTGGGGCGGCGGTCGAGCTGCTGGTGGAGCCCTGGGAGCTGGGCATGCGCAAAGCCAAGGAGTTCCTGTTCACCGGTGAGGCGATCGACGCCCACGAGGCCTGGCGTCTGGGCATGGTCAACAAGGTCGTGGCGCCCGACCAACTCGACGGGGCGGTACGGGACATGGCCGAGAGGATCTGCCTGGTGCCACCGATAACGGCCCAGATGGTGAAGCAGTCGATCAACCAGACCTTCGAGTTCATGGGCAAGGGTCACTCGTGGAACTACCACTTCATGGCCCATCACTTCACCCACAACACCGCCGCCGCCGCCAACGCACTTGCTGAGCGCGAGAAGAAGGGCTCGATGAGAGAAGTGATCGCCGACCGCGACAAGGGCGACACCTCCGCGCGGAGCTGACGATGACCTCTCCGTTGGCGGGCCTGCGGGTCCTCGATCTCGGAACCCGCATCTCGGCGCCGTTCTGCGCCGGCCTCCTCGGCGAGATGGGTGCCGAGGTGATCAAAGTCGAGCTGCCCGGCGGCGGTGACTTCATGAGGGAGATCGGCCCGTTCGTCGAGACTCCCGACGAAGACCGCGACTACTCGCTGTTCTGGGCGGTCGAGGGCCGGGGCCGCAAAGGCATCACCTTGGACCTCCGCACCGCACGCGGGCAGGAGCTGTTCCGTCGTCTGGCCGCACGTAGCGACGTCGTGTGCGAGAACTTCCGGCCCGGGACACTCGAGCGCTGGGGCATCGGGCCCGATCGGCTCGATCCCCGCCTGGTCACCGTGCGGATCAGCGTGTTCGGCCAGGACGGGCCAAATGCGCACAGGCCGGGGCTCGATCGCCTCGGGATCGGCTATGGCGGCCTGCTCCACCTCACCGGTTACGAGGACCGCCCACCGGTACGCCCCGGCGTCACCGTATCGGACTACCTGACCGGGGTGTTCGCCGCGCACGCCGCGGTCTCGGCGCTCTATCAGCGCGACGCCCGCGGAACGGGGAAGGGTGTGGTCATCGACGCCTGCCTCTACGGCTCGGTCCTGCGGATCCTGGAGTGGACCCTTGCGGGCTACGACAAGCTGGGCATCGTCCGCGAACGCTCCGGCAACCGCCTCCCGACCTCGGCGCCGCTCGACAACTACCCGACCGCCGACGCCAAATACGTGTGCATCGTCGCCGGCAGCGACGCCAACTTCCGACGCCTGTGCCGGGCGATGCAGCGGCCCGATCTGGCCGAGGACCCCAGGTTCGAGCGGCTGGCAGCCCGTGCCGAGCACTCCGATGTCATCAACGACATGGTGGCCGCCTGGACGTCGAAGCTGCCCGCAGCCGAGATCGAGAAGCGCTGCATCGCCGAGGACGTACCGGTCGCCACCGCCTACACCGCAGCCGACATCTTCACCGACGCCCACATGGCCGACCGGGGTGACCTGGTGACGGTCGACGATCCGGTCGTCGGCGCCCTCAGGCAGCAGGCGCCGTTCCCGCGTTTCGCCGGTGAGCAGCCGCCGACGCCCTGCGGCGCGCCCACCTTGGGCCAGGACAACCGGGAGGTCTTCGCTGAGCTGCTGGGGCTCAGCGACGCAGAGGTCGGTGAGCTGCTCGCGGAGGGCGTCATCTGATGGTGTTCGCCAAGAAACGGTTGGTGGTGTCCCTCGTCGCTGCCTCCCTGGTAGTGACCACGTGCACCAGCGGCGACACCGGTGTCGCCAGCGAGACCACTGCCGCCGAGTCCTCTCCGGCCGCACCCCAGGTCTCAGCACCCGACGAGTTGGGCCCGTATGCGATCGGGCGCCGCTCGATCCCGCTGACCGACGAGAGCCGCGGCCGCACGCTGTTGGTGGACATCCTCTATCCGGTCGAGCCCGGGACCACCGGCGAGCTCTCGCGATATGTGCTCTTCGGCGACCTCGGCGCCGATTCCGAGCACGCTCTCGCCGACGTGGCGGTGGCCGACGGGGAGTTCCCGCTGGTGCTCTTCTCCCACGGCAACACCGGTGTGCGGTTCCAGTCGATCTTCTACACCGAAGCTCTCGCGAGCCACGGCTTCGTTGTAGTGGCGCCGGACCACACCGGCAACACCATCACCGACTCGAGCCGGACAGTGGAGGCCGCCGCTGACCGCCCTGCCGACATCTCCTTCCTCATCGACGCCATCGAGACGATGAACGCCGACGCTGACGACGCTCTCTTCGGGCACATCGATCTCGATCGCATCGGCGTGACCGGTCACTCCTACGGCGGCTACACCTCGCTGGCCATGGCCAGTGGTGTGGGCGACGCGATCGCACCCGACGACAGGGTGACCGCGATCGTGCCCATAGCTCCAGCGGCCACACTGATCAAAGAAGCGAACCTCGAAAGGGCCGAGGTCCCTGCCCTGGTGATCGGTGGCACCGACGACGTGACCACGCCGATCGAGGACTCCACGGCATACTCGTTCGACAACCTCGGATCAGAGCCGCTCTACAGAGTCGACCTGATCGACGCGGCTCACTGGTCGTTCACGATCGTGTGCGAGGTCGACGAACTCGTCCCCGAGCTGCCGCCCGAGATCATCGAGATCATCGGCAGCGGCTTCGAGGAAGGCTGCGCCGAGGACCAGATGCCCGTCGACGAGGCTCACCGATTGACCAACCGCTATGCGATCTCGTTCTTCTTGGTGGAGTTGGCCGGCGACAGCCGCTACCAGCAGTTCCTGACCGCTTCCGAGGGAGTCGAGTTCTACGAGGCGTGATCAAGGGGCCGGGTCGGCCACCACCTCGGTGTTGCAGGGGTGTTCGACCGGTCGAGCGAGCAGTCCGCGGAACACCTGCTCGTCCCACAGAAGTGGAACATCGGGCAGGTACATCTTCCCGTACCTCTCGAGATAGACGAGCTGCTTGGCGAGCAGGAACATGCCGCGGTCGAAGTTGTTACCGGCCCCGTCCCGCGCGCGGAACTCACGCTGCAGTTTCTGCGACATGCGCCAGTGCTGGTACTTGGCCCTGATAGAGCCGTCGTGCTGCGACAAGTTCAGCTCTGAGGGACCACCGACCAGCGTCGTCAGGTCGAGCTCCCCCGAAAGGTCGCGCCAGCAGCGGCTCGATGCTCGCCTTGGCCATGCTCACCATCTGATCGTCGTCGAGGCCGAGCTCGATCCGCATCTGCTCACCGAACTGGTCCTTGAGGTACGACGCCACGTCCGTCCAAGCGGAATCGTCACCCAGGGATCCCTCGACGATTCGCCGGAAGAAGAGGCGGGTGTGAGCATCGAGACGTCCGACGATCCCCCAGTCCAACAGGCCGATCCGTCCCTCGGTGGTGATCATCAGGTTGCCGGCGTGGATGTCACCGTGGAACGCGCCCGCACACAGAGCGGTAGCGAAGAAGGCCTGCACCGCCTCCTGCATGAGCGGTTTCGGGTCCACGCCGAGCCGAGCTATTCCCTGCTGGTCGTCTATGGGCACCCCGTCGAGCAGCTCCATGGTGAGAACACGTCGGCCACAGAGCCCTGGGATGGGTTCGGGTATGTGGACTCGTGGTAGGCCCATTTCTCCGAACACATCCCGGAACCACCACATGCTCGCCGCCTCGTTCCTCAGATCCAGCTCCTCGGCGATCTGCTCTTCGAGTCCGTCGAGGACATCCGAGAGCTCCGCCGCTATCCCGATGGCGATCACGCGACCGGCGAACGCGAACAGGGGCCGCATCACTGCGAGGTCCGATGCGACGGTCCGCCGGACACCCGGGCGGATCACCTTGACGGCCACGAGGCGACCGTCGTCCAAGCGCCCCCGGTGCACCACGGCAAGCGAAGCGGCGGCCAGAGGCTCTGGTTCCAGCTCGCTGAACACCGATTCCAGGGGCCGGCCGAACTCGAGCTCGATGGCTCTCCGGAGCTGGGCCGGGAGGATCGGGGGGCCGGCATCGAGACACGATCTGAACTCGGCGGACAGCTCGTCCCCGAAGAGGCTCGGAGCGGAAGCGATGAGCTGGCCGAGCTTCACGAAGGTCGCCTCCAGCTCTTCGAAGGCGGCGCGCAGGCCACGCGCCAGCCGCAGCCGGCTCGCACCCCGATCGCGCCCCTTCAGTTCGGGACCGAGGTTGCGACCGAGGACCGTCAGGATCCGCTGGGCTCTGCGGACCACCTCGCGCCGAGTGGGTCTCGGAAGTGCCAGCGGCCTTATCTCGAGTCCCGGCCGACCGGTTTGCAGCGACTCAACCATGAGCACACCCCCCTTGACCTCAGTCAAGGTAGAACGCTGAGGTGTGCGCGGGTTGCCTGTGTGACAACTGCGACAGCAGCTGCGACCAGCCTCTCGGCGGTTCAGGACCGGCGTTCGTAACGCCGCCGGTTCAGTTGCAGTTGGCTCCCGAGCAGGCGCTGAGCTGGTCCATGCGTACGATCATCTGGTTGACGAGCGCGGCATAGGGACCGAAGTTCCCGCCGGGGATGAGGTTTGTGAGCTGGTAGGGATCTGCCGCCAGGTCGTAGAGCTCGTACTCGTGGGTCCCGCCGCGTTGATGGTCGCTCCACCATTCGATCAGCACGTAATCACCCTGGTGCAGCGACCTCCAGCTCGGGATGCTAAAGACCGCGTTCATCAACGCCTCGAGGAACCCGATCGTGCTGTGGAACTCCGCTTCCCACTCGCCCAGGAAGTCGCTGCGCCAGCTGTAGGACTCGCCCCGCAGGATCGGCGCCAACGACATGCCGTCCATGTTCGCCGGGACACCGAGACCGGCGAGGTCCATCACGGTGGGGGCGAGGTCCTGGAGCGTGACGAACTCGTTGTTGCTGCCGGGCACCACGTCAGGGCCCATGACCAGGAAGGGGATGCGAGCCGACTCCTCGTATGGCGCCCGCTTGCCGTCTATCCAGTGCGAGCCCCAGTTGTAGCCGTTGTCGGAAGCAAAGACGATGTAGGTGTTGGCGAGCTCATCGTTGGCCGCGAGGTTCTCGATGACATCGGCGATCATGTCGTCAAGGGTCAACAGCGACCCCTTGTAGCGGGCGTAGTCGAAGTCGACGAACAGGTACCAGTAGAGCCACCGGAAGAACTGGCCCATCCGCACCGCCTGGGACTTGTCGGACATGTCGGCTTCCCAGCGGTTGGGGCTTGCCGGGGGTTTCTCGCCCGTGAAGGGGTTCGGTGTGTGCGCCTGGCTGACCGGAATCTTGAGATGCGGCGCGATCGAGTTCAGGTACAGGAAGAACGGCTCGTCGTCATCGGCCTCCTGGGTGTCGATGAAGTTCGTAGCCCGCCCGGTCAGCACGGTCTGGATGTGGTCTTGGGGCGCGCTGCCATAGCTGACGATGTTGCCGTTGTCGTTCACCTGGTAGTTGAAGCCGTTGTAGAAGTCAGTGCTGATCGGGGCAAACCATTCGTCCCAACCGGGAGGCACGCCGTGCTGGCTGCCGTAGAGGTTCAGGTACTTGCCCATGAGAGCGGTCTTGTAGCCGGCGGCGTCGAGGTAGGTGGCCACGTTCTGGCTCTCGTTGCCGTTCGCGATGAACGCGTCGACACCGCCATAGGGGGCCACGTTGTTCCAGACGCCGTTGTTGTGGGCCATCTTGCCGGTCAGCAGCGCCGAGCGCGCAGGGCAACACGTCGGGGTGGTGGCATAGGCGGCGTTGAACGTCAAGCTGTTGGCCTGCATGAGGGCCTGCGTCCGGGGCATGGCCTCCCAGTACTCGGTGACCAAGGCGTCGAGGTCGTCGGCGAGGATCACCACCACGTTGGGGGCCGGAGGCCCGCCCTGAATCGCCGCTGCCCCCGGGGACCGGCTCGAATCGCTGGTCGACGCCGGAGTAACCGCCAGGGTCACGAACAGAGCCATGACCACCGTTGCCACCACCGTGCGCGTTGTCGCCCGTCGCGCCCTACTGCCCTTCATCGCGTGCCCTCCGCCTCTCGCTTGTACCGCCCCGGTCCCGCTCACCCCTGCAGGCAGTTGACCACAGACTGTAAGGGATCTTGGCCCCTTCCATCAAGGAAGAACGCGGGTACAAGTGCCCGCGACGCTCACAGCGAGGAGTGCCCACGCACCTGGATCTCAGGGTCGGAGGAAGAAACCGTGCGGGTCCCAACCACGCAGGGTGGCCACCTCGGCTTCGGACGGTTCGGGGAGCTCGTGCAGGTCCGCAGCCACCTCCAGGTCCCATCCGACCAATCGCCGCACCGCTTCGACGCGCCCCCCTGTCGAGCCCTCCCCTGTAGCTATGGCGCTGAGCGCGAGCTGACCCCGCTCGGATCGGGTGAACACACCCAGGTCGGTGACCAGCGCCTGGACCCGCCGGCCCGGCGAGGTCACGTAGCCGCACTCCTCTACCGTCCGGCGCTCGGTGAGCGTGGCGACGACCACGACCTCGGCGGCACCCGACGCGACGTCGTTGCCCCCGCCCGATCCCACCAGGAACGGCCCGCCGGGCACGACCGTCGAGTTGACGTTGCCGTAGCGGTCGATCTGGGCGGCACCCATGCACGCCAGCGTCGTGGTGCCCGGCCCGCCGACGAACATGCCCAGAACCGTCTCGCTGTCGGTCACCATCGTCGAGGACGGGAACGAGCGGTGGTTGAACACGTAGGGGTCCGCGGGGGTCGGCTGGTAGCCCCAGAGCCCCAGCTCGGCGGTCAGGACCACTGGCAGGCCGGCCTCGCGGGCCTTGGCGACACCGAGCCAAGCCGCCAGGTTGGCGACACCGGCGCCGGCGAGCACAGCGTCGGCTCGGCGGACACGGATCCGCTCAGCGAGATGGCGCGCCGCGAACACCGTTGCCGCCTCCCAGCTGTTCACCGCTGCCCCGAGGTCCGGTGGATGGGCATCCCTTTGGCGCTTCCACGAGTCGGGCTCAGCCTTCGCCCGGAGGTAGGCGACCCGCGTCCTGCCCAGCCGGTCGAGGTAGTCGTCGTGGGTGGGGCAGTCGAGCACCCACCGCCGGATCCACTCGCCGAAGTCATCTCGCCGCGACGCGGCCCGTACCTCGGCCCAGAACTCGTAGTCCTCGCCGTAGCCTTCGAGTGTGGTGCCGTGCGTGTAGAGGCCACCCGGATGTGCTCCCAGCGGGACCTCGGCGAGCGCCAGCACCCGGTGGGCGGGGATGCGGACGATGTGTTGATAGGGCCGGATGTCATCGACGATGTGGTCGACGGTGACGATCGCACCGCGCCTGGCGGCCATCGCCCCCCAGACACCCTCGAGCAGCGGCGCGCAGATTCCCACGTTGCCTTCCTTGTCGGCCACGGTCCCGTGCAGCAGGGCCACGTCGGGAACAAGAGGAGCGACGAGGCCCATCTCCTCCCCGTCGAAGGGCGAGGGCACAGAGGCGAACCCCTCGTTTGCCTCCATCGAGGATTCCCCGAGGGATCGGGTCACCATTGCGGGCAGGCCACGAGCCGCGGCTTCGAGTCGCTGCAAGAACGTGAGGAAGGACCAGTGCTCGACCTCCACCGCACCGCTGCGGTAGGCGTCGGAGAAGATCCGGTTGGGGGTGAAGTTGGGGAAGATGTCCCCGGAGTAGCCGGTGATGACCTTGTCGACCATGCCGCCCTCGAAGAACAGCGTTCCCAGACTCGACAGGCTCAACATCGCGAGGGTGAAGCCGGGCTTGGCCCCCCAGTGCTGGCGGACCAGTTCGTATGAGGCTGCCGTCCAGCGGGTATGACCGGTCACGACGTGGACCACGTCGCCGGGCCGCACCATACTGACAGCCTCGGGAAGCGAGGTCAGCCGCTCGATTGCCATGGCCTCTCTGGCTGCACGCTCAGGCAGTCGCCAGGATCAGATCGGCGAGGCGCCGGCGCTGCCAACCCTGCTGACCGAGGAGCATGTCGTTCTGCTTTGCCCTGCGGTAGTGCAGGTGGGCCGGGCAGTCCCAGGTGAAGCCGACCCCTCCGTGGATCTGGATGGACTCGCCGGTGACGAACACCGCCATCTCCCCACAGGAGGCCTTGCTCATGGCCACCGCCTCCTCCCGCACCGCATCGTCGACGTCGCTCGCCCAAGCGGCGTAGTGGACGCCCACCCGCGCCAACTCGAGCTTGTGGAGCATGTCGACCGCTTTGTGCTTGATCACCTGGAACGTGGCTATGGGGCGACCGAACTGGACGCGGGTCTTGGCGTACTCGACCGCCAGGTCGAGGGCTTCCTCGGCGCTGCCTATCAGCTCGGCGCACAGGGCGACGCTGGTGTCGTCACAGATCCGCCGCCATACCCCGGTGTGGTCTCCGTCGGGCCCGACCGGTAGCGCCTCGCGGTCGTCGAGATCGAGCCGCGCGATCTTCCTGGTGACATCCAGGCCCGGTACCAGCTCGGCCCGGGGGGCTTCGACGAGGAAGGTGCTCAACCCGGCTTCGGTGCGGGCGGGTACGAGCACCCAGTCGGCGCTGTGACCGTCGAAGACGACGGGCTTGAGGCCGCTGAGCCGCCAACGCCCATCCCGGCGCACCGCTCGGGTACGGATGCGATCGACCGGATCCCCGTGACCGAGCTCCTCCACGGCAACCGTTCCCCGGGACGTGCCCGCGGCGAGCGAGACGAGCTGGTCGTCCAGACCCAGGTGCAGTGACGCCAGCGTGGCCGCCACCGCCGACGAGAAGTATGGTCCGGGGAACGGGACCCTTCCCATCTCTTCGAGCACGACGACCATGTCGACCATGCCGAGGCCCAGGCCGCCGCGCTCGACCGGGACGAGCAGCCCGGTCCAGCCCAGGTCGACCATCGCCTCCCAGAGCTCGTCGGCAACCCCTGCCGGGTCGGCTTGCATGGCAGCCACGCGCTCGGGAGGGCTCTCGTTCTGAAGGAAGGCGCGGACCGAATCCCTGAGGGCATTCTGCTCATCACTGAAGGTGAACTCCATGATCCCCGGTACCCTCCGCGATCCCCGGTTCCTCGGCGAAACCTGACACGGACGTTAGCTTCCCGGCGCGGCGCGCCGCTACGCTGCGGCCGCATGGATTTCGCCTACACCGCAGAGGATGAGGCGTTTCGCGCCGAACTGCGGTCATGGCTCGACGGGCATCTGCCGAAGTTCCTGACGGAGTGGTCAGAGAGCGACGACACCTCCGCCGAGGGCGGAGCCGGCGGGATCATGAGGGCCATGGAGCGTCGCCGCGCCTGGCAGCGCACGCTCAACGAGGGACGCTGGGCTGCCATCACCTGGCCGGTGGAATGGGGTGGGCGGGCGGCAACGGTCACCCAGAGCGTCATCTACTCCGAGGAGATGGCCCGCTACCGGACCCCCGGCATCTACAACGCCAACGGGCTCTGGCAGATCGGCCCGATGATCATCAGGTGGGGCAGCGAGGAGCAGAAGCAGCGCTGGGTGCCGAACATCTTGAACGCCGACGATCACTGGTGCCAGGGCTTCACCGAACCCGAAGCGGGCAGCGACCTCGCCAACCTGAGAACCACGGCGATTCGCGACGGCGACGATTACGTCCTCAACGGCTCGAAGATCTGGATCTCGTCGGCCCACATAGCCAAGTGGGGCCTGCTGTTGGTCCGCACCGACCCCACCGCGATCGAGCGGGGGGCCAAGCACGAAGGCATCACCGCGCTGATCGTCGACATGGAGGCCGACGGGATCGACATCAGGCCCATACGCGACATCGCCGGCGAGGAGATGTTCTGCGAGATCTTCTTCGACGACGCCCGCCAGCCCGTTGACAGCCGGCTCGGGGGTGAGGGGGAAGGCTGGTTGGTGGCCATGGGAACGCTGGAGAGCGAGCGGGTCGGCACCGCGGGCTTGGCCATCACGATGCGCCAGGACCTCGACCAGATCATCAACCTGGCCCGGGCGGTGAACCCTCGGGCGCTCGACGACCCGACGATCCGCGAGCGGCTGGCCCGGGCCCACACCGACGTCGAGTACACGCGCCTGTTGAACTACCGAGCGCTGTCCAAGATCCTCAAAGGTGAGAAGACCTGGCCCGAGGTGCCGCTGGCGAAGCTCCAATGGAGTCACCTCGCCCAGACGCTGGCGGAACTGGCCATCGATGTGCTCGGACCGGCCGCGCTGTTGGCCAAGGGAGGCCCGGACGCAATCGATCGCGGTCAGTGGAACAGGCTGTATGTGTTCCAGCGCTACACGTCCATCGGCGCGGGCACCACCGAGGTGCAGAAGAACATCATCGCCGACCGTGCCATCAAGCTGCCGAAGAAGTAGCCCCCCGGCCAACCACGACCGGCACCTCCCCAGTTGAGGATGCGCCTCGCACCGTAGGACTCACGTTTGGCGCAGTTGCAGCTAGATTGGCGGGAGCGGCCTGAAGGGAGCTGAGCCTAGATGTCCACCTATGGGGGCGATGACCTACCAAGACCGATCTATCCCGGCCAGGAGGAACAGCCCCAATATCCCCCGTCCCCCCCCACCCAGCCCCCGACTCAGCCGAGTTGGCAGGCTCCGCCACCTCCCCAACCTCCCAGTGGTGAGTGGCCACAGTCGCCCTACCAGCCACTCGGTGGGCCGCCTCCGCCAGGTGGTCGCAAGCCGATACCGCAATGGATCTGGCCCGTGGCCGCCCTCGGGGCCATCGCCGTGATCGTGATAGTCGTCCTTCTCCTCACCCGGGGTGGGGACGAGACAGTGGAACCCACGACGACCACGACAGATCGCCCCACCACCACCACCGACGACCCCACCACCACCACCGACGACACCACCACCACCACCGACGACACCACCACCTCGGTAACCGACCAGACCGCCGAGGAGGCCGCCGCTCAGAGCCTGGTCGGCGACGCCGGCAATCAATCGGAGTTCGACTGCCTGGTCCTCCAGATGGAGGATCAGCCCGGTCTGGTGACGGCGCTGTCGAGTGACAGCGAGAGCTACGACCTCTCCACGACCGACGCAGATGCAGCAGCGAGCAGCGTGGCGTACTGCTTTTCGTACTCCTCCATGGTGGATGTCTACGAGAACCTGCTGTTGTCGACCGACGCCTTCTCGACGAGCGAGATCAGCTGCATCACGGGCGAGTTGGCGCTGTGGGACTACGCCACGCTCACAGACCTGCTGGCCCTCAACTACGGCCTTCCCGCCACCGAGGACGAACTCATCACCAGCGAAGGCGAGATCTTCGGCTACTGCTACGAGTGAGTTCCAGGAGTCCTGGCTTCAGCCGGTGGTGACCGGCGCCAGGTCCTGTAGGCGAGCCGAGGCCCAGAACGAGCGTGCACCGCTGACGACGCTGTCGATGAAACGGGTCAGCTGGTCTTCGGGATACTCCGCTGTGGCCGGCAGCCAGCCCTCGAGTACGCAGGTGCCCACACGAGCACCGTCGACCTCGCCGACGCTCAGCGCGGCGCGCGGCAGGGGATTCCTGCGGTTCCACTCGTTGCACAGCCACAGAACCGCCGGGAAGTTGTCCTCGGACACCCGCCGGGGTGCCTTGACTCGCGCCACCACGCCACGGCTCACAGGTGTCGAGGCGAGGCCGACCTGGAGTCTTTCGTCATCGCCGTTGGCAGTAGGCACGTATACCGTGAAGCGTCCGTCGTCGCCCCCGACCGGCTCGACACTGCGCTGCTCGAAGTAGTGACGGATCGCCTCAGCACCTGCCTCTGCGGTCGCCTGCTCTGATTCGCCTGCCATTGCTTGCCTCCTGGCGGTTGTCTGTGGCCGACCGGCTCAGTAGTCACCGGTGTCGTAACTGGTGTCGTAACTGGTGTCGTAGCCGGAATCGTAGCTGTAGCTGGAGTCGTAGGTGTCGTAGCTGTCGTAGCTGTAGCTGTCGTAGCTGTTGTCGACCCATGTGTCGGTGCCGGTCATCCAATCGGACCAGGACTCGTTGGCGATTCCTTCGGACTCGATGCTGAGATCCTCGTAGTAGTTGGCTGCTTCATCGTCACCGGCCACATAAGCGTCGACGCTGGCGTTCCAGTAGTCCCACGAGAGGTCGTCTGCCGCCTCGTAGGCGTCGTAGTCAGCCTGGTCGTACTCGGTCGTCCAGTAGCCCTCGGTGCCGGTGTCGGAACCCGTGTCGTAGCTCGTGTCCCAGGTTCCGCTGTCCCACACGTCGCTCGAGTCGTACGAGTACGCGTCGTCCCAGACCTCGGTGCTGTCGTAGGTCGAATCGGTGTAGGCATAGTTGTCCAAAGCCGTCGAATCCCACGAGCCGGTGTCGTAGGTGCCGGTGTCGTAGGTGCCGGTGTCGTAGCTGCCGGTGTCGTAGGTGCCGGTGTCGTAGGTGCCGGTGTCGTAGGTGCCGGTGTCGTAGGTGCCGGTGTCGTAGTACCCGGATGAATCCAACGGGTCCGAGCTGACCGTGTCGCCGTAGGACCAGGTGTCCCACGCACTGAGGTCGTCTTGTGCCGAGGCCTCCCAATTGGACCAGTCGTCGGTACCTTCGGTCGTCAGCCATTCGAGGTCGGTCTCGACCGGGGCTGCCGTGTCCACCGGGACGTCGAAGGGGCCTTCGGCGTACTCCCACTCGAAGACGACCGAGTCCGATGTGGTGACCCAATCCTGGGTGATCACGTCGGTGGCTCCACCCTCGAAGTAGGTGGCGGTGTCGTAGGCAGTCGAGCCCGTGAGATCGATCGGTTCGAGCGACATGGTTACGTCGCCGTACAGGTCACCGTCGAGATCCACCCAGATGGTGTCGAGTGACCCGTCGAACTCCGAGTCGATCAGCGAGGTCTCGGCATAGCCGTCGCCGTCGTAGTCGGAGTAGGTGATGTCACCCACCCCGTCGGCGTTGTCGTCGCCCAGGTAGGTCTCGGCCACACCGTCACCGGTGAGGTCGAACGGCTCCGCCTGCCTCCCTTCGTCCGCTGAGTCACCTGTTTGGAGGTCTTGTGCCTCGAGATCGGTGTCGTCGCTGAGACCGTCGTCTGCAACCTGGTCTTCGTTGCCCGGCTCAGCCTCAGGTGTCTCTGAACTCGTCGAGACCGTCTGGTCCTCGAGCTGCTCGAGCTTCTCCTCGAGGTAATCCTCGTCGAGCCCGAGCTCCTTCCCGCTGATGTCCAATGGCTTGTCGCTCATGGCACCCTCGCTTCCATCCCGGAAACCACACGATATCGCTTCCTGCCGGTTTCAGGTCACCGCGGGCACTCTCATCCTGGGGAGGCGGCCAGGCCTGCTCAGCCCAAGCGTTCGATCACGGTCGCATTGGCCTCAGCCCAAGCGTTCGATCACGGTCGCATTGGCCTGGCCCCCAGCTACCACCCCAGCCACCCGCCCCTCGACGGTGCCCTGCGGGCACTCTCATCCTGGGGAGGCGGCCAGGCCTGCTCAGCCCAAGCGTTCGATCACGGTCGCATTGGCCTGGCCCCCAGCTACCACCCCAGCCACCCGCCCCTCAACGGTGCCCTGCGGGCACTCTCATCCTGGGGAGGCGGCCAGGCCTGCTCAGCCCAAGCGTTCGATCACGGTCGCATTGGCCTGGCCGCCTCCCTCGCACATCGTCTGGAAGCCGAGCCGGCCTCCGGTCACCTCCAGGTGATTCAGGAGGGTCGTCATGATGCGGACACCGCTGGCACCGAGCGGGTGACCGATGGCAATGGCTCCGCCACGGGGGTTGAACTTCTCGGGGTCGGGCTTGAACTCGGTGGCCCACATCAACGCGATGGCGGCGAAGGCCTCGTTGCACTCCATCGCGTCGAAGTCGTCGATGCTCAGGCCGGAACGCGCCAACAGCTTCCTCGTGGCGGGGTTCGGAGCCGACAGCACGAGGACGGCGTCATCGCCTGCGACGGTGAAGTGCGCGAAGCGGGCGCGGACAGGTAGGCCGAGTTGCTCGGCTACGGCCCGGTCAGCGATGAGCATGGCGGCGGCGCCATCGGACATCTGGGAGGAGTTCCCGGCGGTGATGTCAGGCGCGATGGTGGGATCCCACCCGGCTGCGCTCTCCAGCTTGGCCAGGTCCTCCACGTTGCTTCCCGGGCGGATGCCCTCGTCGGACTCGAGCACCTCGCCGGTGAGCCGGCCCTCCTCGTCCTTGAGGGGGACTGGGACGATCTCTCGGGCGAAATGGCCGTTGGCGGTGTTCTCCGCGGCCCTGGCGTGGCTCTGCACCGAGTAGGAGTCCATCTCCTCGCGCGTGATCCCGTAACGGTCAGCGAGGATCTGAGCCACCTCGAACTGGGTCAACAGCTTCCCGTCGCAGGCAGTCAAGAAGTCCGAGGAGAACGGGCCCATGCCGCCACTGGCGTTCGAGGCCATCGGCGCACGCGTCATCGACTCCACCCCGCAGGCAATGGCGATGTCATACGCGCCGGCCATGACCCCTTGAGCGACGAAGTGAACCGCCTGCTGGGACGAACCGCACTGGCGGTCCACGGTGGTGGCCGGAACCGACTGGGGCAGTCCGGCGGCCACCCAGGCGTTGCGGGTCACGTTGCAGCCCTGCTCTCCCACCTGGGTCACGCATCCGCCGACCACATCGTCGATCCGCTCGGCGTCGACGCCCGTCCGGTGCATGAGCTCCAAGACCGTGTGAGCCAGCAGGTCGCTCGGCTGCCACGTCGAGAGCGCCCCCTTCCGCTTCCCGATGGGTGTGCGGACGGTGTCCACGATGACGGCCTCGCGAGTCTCCACGATCCCCTCCCGGAGTCAGCGGCCAGGGATTCCTGACACACACGTCAGTGTAGGTTCGAGGGTCCCGCTGCATGCCAGCCGACAGGTCAGTGCGTGAGGCTCCCCTCACCACCGAGCAGCAAGACCGGGTGCGGCGAGTACGTCTTGTCCTCGGTGAGGTCATCGGTGATATGGACGGGCTGGCCCTGGTTCTCGTTGAGAGCGCGGATGATGAAGTAGGTGGGAACGAATCCCACCGCCAGGGGGATCAAGCCGAACAGGATGACGACCAGCCATCTCGGCAGCCGGCGGCGGCGCCGGACCGGCGAACCGGACGTAACGTAGGCAGGCATCTCGGGCTTTGACCAGGGTGAGGTGCTCGTGGCGGGCTGCACCATGGTCGGATCGACGACGGCGGCTACCGCGGCGGTGGCCGGAGCGTCGACGGGTGGGGACGGTACCGCTGGGACGGGTGCCCTCGGCTGGGCGCCCGCGCCTGCGGGGGACATCTCGCTGGTGACTTCCGCAGGTGGGTTGGCGAGGTCGACGACGGGCACTTGCGGCGGGGTGGGCCGCTCGACCTCGGGCGCACGATGGCCGTTGCCTGCTACAGCGTGGGGGGCGTGAAGGCGCTCGACCGATCCCTCGTCGAGATCTCCCGGTACGCCAGCACCGGCTATCGCTGCACCGAGCGCAACCGCGTGCTTGGGATGAGCGTCGACAGCCACCGGTCGGCCGATCTCGGCGCTCAGCATCTGTGAGATCAACGGAACCCGCGATGATCCACCGACGAGCAGCACCGCGCTGACCTCCTCGGGGGTCACACCTGCGGATCGCAGCGCCCGGCGCAAAGCGACGATGGTCTCCGCCAGCGCCGGCCGGATCTTGTCCTCGAACTCGGGCCTGGTCAGTCGTACCTCACGTTGGACCCCGGGCAGGACAACCGGAATGGCCACGTCGGTGTCGACCGACAGTGCCTCCTTGGCCTCGGTGCAGTCGCTTCGCAGCCGCGCGACGGCGGCAACCGTCGCCGGGTTCTCGGGGTCGATGTCGGCCCAGGCCGACCCGAGCGTCTCGGTGACATGAGCGAAGACCGCCACGTCGAAGTCGATCCCACCGAGCCTCTCGATGCCCTCCGGAGGACCCAGGAACTCGAAGCCCAACGGGATCTTGCGGAGAACCGACGAATCGAAGGTGCCGCCACCGAGGTCGTACACCGCCACGATCGCACCGGGTTCGACTCGTTCCTGTGCCGCGTAGAAGACCGCGGCCGCCTCCGGTTCGGTCAGGAGCCGGACCGCGTCGAGATCGGCGTGCCTGACTGCCTGCTGCAGCAGGTCGAGCTTGTAGTCGCCCCAGTTGGCCGGATGGGTGACGGTGATGCCGTCGGGGCCGCTTCCCTCGCGCGTCGAGACGTGATCGACGACCCACTCCAGCAGCTTGGCGGTGAGAACCTCGGCAGAGTACGGGGTGCCGCCGAGCATGATCGGCGTGGGGTCGCCCATACGTCGCTTGAACTCGCGGGCGACCCGCTCGGGCTCGCTCAGGGCCCGACGGTTGGCCGGATCACCGGTCAAGATCGTGTCGTCGGACTTCAAGAAGATGACCGACGGGATCGTCGGCGCCCGATTCCCCAGGGAGCAGATCTCCACCTGAGCGTCCCGATGCACCGCGGCAGCCGTGTAGGTCGTGCCGATGTCGATCCCGAGGTGGTAGGTCATCGCTGCTGTCCGTGAGGGAGATGCCCTTGCCCGGCAAGCGCAGCCTAGCGCCACCCGACGCCTCCTCCTCTCGCCCCGGCAACTGATCAGAGGGCCGTAGGAGCACCGGCGGCAGTTCCCGGAGACCTTCGGTGGATCCACACGCATCGCGCACCGACACCGCTGCACCGGACCACTCCTCTGGGGCGGTAGGGTCGAGTCTGCTCCACGACGCGCGAGGAACGGCGATGCCCGGAAATGATCGGCCCATTCTGATCGTCCCGTCGGTCCTACCGGCCGACTTCGCGCGCCTCGGGGAGGACTGCGTATCCCTCGAGAAGGCCGGTGTCGACCGGATCCAATGGGACGTCATGGACGGTCACTTCGTGCCCAACATGACCTTCGGGCCCGATGTCGTCGCCGCTATCAGACCTCATGTGACGCTGCCGTTCGAAGCGCACCTGATGATCGACAACCCCGACCTTTACGCCAAGCAGTTCGTCGACGCGGGTTGCCAGCGACTGATCGTCCATGCCGAGTCCACCCGGCACCTGCACCGCAGCGTCGGCCACGTCCTGGACCTGGGCGCCGCCGCGGCTGTGGCCATCAACCCGGCCACCCCGCCCGACGCGGTGCGCTACGTACTCGACATGGTCGACATGGTCCTGGTGATGACCGTCAATCCGGGTTTCGGTGGCCAGGGCTATCTGGCGACCATGGAGCCCAAGATCACCGCTGTCCGGGAGATGATCGTGCGGGGTGGATACGACATCGACATCGAGGTCGACGGGGGGGTCCACGAGAGCACGGCGGCGGGCGCCGTGCGGTCGGGCGCGAACGTCCTCGTCGCGGGGACCGGGCTGTTCACCGACTCCGAAGGCCTCGAACACGCGGTCACCGCCTTGCGCGCCAGAGGCGAGTCCGCGCGGGTCTGACTGGTGGCAGTACTGCGGCACCGGGGTATGACTCTGCTCCTGACGTGCGCAATTGCGCTATTCGGTTGTGCTGACGAGACGGCGCAGTTCTGCTCGGCCTACGAGGACCACTCACCACTCGAGTCGCTGTTCGGGGCAATCGACGCCCAGGATGCCGAGGCGATCGAGGACTCGCTCGCCGAGCTAGGCGAGCTGCGCGAGAAGGCGCCGCCCGAGATCGCCGACGAGGTCGATGTGGTGCTGGAGACCTTCGCCGACACGGTCTGGATCGCCTCCGGCGCGTCCCCACCCGAGTCGACCACGATCGATCTCGACGCCGTCAACCGCGCGCTGGCCACGGTGAGCGGTCCCGGCGCCGCGATCGAGGACTACGTGGTGAAGAACTGCACCGATGGCCGCTGACCATCACGGCGTGACTCGGACTGACCACTCTCGATGAGCAGCGGTCGAGGGTGCTTGTAGCCCGGGCCCGTTCTTGCTAAGCCAATCAGCGAGAACGCGCGGGCGGGCCCACCGAGGCCCAGGAGAGAACCTTGAACCAAGCGACGGTGGAACGCTTCGGACCTGCAGGGACGCGTTGTCGGGCCACCTCCCGCTCACGCGGCTCCCGCCCCGTCAGGCTCGTCGCGCTCTTCGGCGCGGCCGTGCTGGTGCTGGTGTCGTGTGTGATGAACGCCCACTCGATCGAGTCGGGCTTTCTGTTGCAGCTCGAGCGCCAGCACCGCGGGATCCCCATACTCAGGCTCGACGAGGACCTGAACGTCAAGGCGCAGGCGCACGCCGAATGGATGGCGACGACCCAACAGCTCACCCACTCCAACCTCAGCGCCGGCGTGCCGGGCGGGTGGCGTTACCTCGCCGAGAACGTCGGCAGGGGATACTCCATCGGGTCGATACATGACGCGCTCGTGTTGTCGTCGAGCCACTTCGCCCACATGATCGATCGCAGGTTCAGCGCCTTCGGGGTCGGCGCGGCCAAGGGGACCGATGGGAGGTACTACGTCGTCCAGGTGTTCATGGGCTGAGGCCCTCCACGGCCCGACACGCTCGTGCAGCTCAGCGCATCTCGCCGCGCTTGACGATGACGTGATCGATGATCCCGTAGTCCTTGGCCTCCTCCGCGGTGAACCAACGATCCCGGTCGCTGTCGGCTATGACCTGCTCCACGTCCTGGCCCGTGTGATGAGCGATGCGTTCGGCCATGAGACGCTTCGTGTAGGCCATCTGCTCGGCTTGGATGGCTATGTCCGAGGCCTGGCCCTGAACGCCGCCCATGGGCTGGTGCATCATGATCCGGGCATGCGGGAGGGCATATCGCTTGCCTGCCGCCCCGGCACACAGCAGGAACTGCCCCATCGACGCCCCCAGGCCCATGCAGATGGTGCCCACGTCGGGGTTCACGAACTGCATGGTGTCGTAGATGGCCATACCCGCAGTGACGGACCCACCTGGTGAGTTGATGTACAGCCAGATGTCCTTCTCTTTGTCCTGGCCCTCCAGGTAGAGCATCTGGGCGGTGATGTAGTTGGCGAGGTCGTCGGAGACCTCGGTACCGAGGAACACGATGCGGTCCTTGAGAAGTCGGTGGTACATGTCCACCGAAGGGTCGAGCACGGTGGGCGCCTGGGCGAGTGGGTCAGGAGCGCGGAGGTGGGGTTCGGACATCGGGTCTCCTCGATAGTGCATCAGGCAGCGTAGACGACCTCACCTGGAGGCTAACGCCGCCGGCGGTGCTTCGTGCACCTCGCCCGGCTGCCGTGAAAACCCGGCTCAGAACGGTGAGCTGTCGTGCTTCTGGCGAGCAGCCGTGGCCAGCGTGGCGCTCGCCACGACGAAGGAGACGGGCAGGATGACCATCCCGATCGGGGCGAGGTGGCCACCGAGTCCCCCCAGGTCGGCGTCGGCCGCCGCCGGATCGAGCGGGAGGCCCTCGACGGTGTCAAGACCGGTCGGATCGGCCACGTCAGTGGGGTCCGGGCCCGGGGTCGGGTCGGCTGTGACCACCATCTCGTTGCCGGTGTCCTCCCACGCGCCGAGGAAGGTCTCCAACGGAACCTCCATGCCGGCGCCGACGTCGGCGGGGACGCCGGGGTCGTTGAGGTAGACGACACCGTCGTCGGCGTCGATGGCCGTTATGACCGCGGCGTGCGGGAGCTCGTTGCCCGGGTCGTAGGTCTGCCCGTCGTCGTACCAGATCTCCGACGCGTCCACCGAGACGATGATGTTGTGACCCTCGTCGAGGTATCCGGTGAGGTCGTCGAGCTCGCCGAACTCGACATCTGCATCGATCCCGAAGTGGGCGAGCAGCTCAACCGTTCCGTAGGCGGTCATGCCGATCCAGGCACCCGGCTCCCCGTAGAGGAGGTCGAGGTCCGTGGCCGCGTCGACTGCGGTGTCCTCGCTGACCTCCGACCCCGTCATCTCCGACACGATCATGGCGACCGAGGTCGGCACGCAGAACCCGTTCTCGCTCTGGGCCTGCGCCCACTCGAGCTCCATCTCACCGTGGAGATCGTCGTCTTGGGCACCCTGCACGAACTCGAAGAAGGAGCGGGCCGGTCCGGGGAGGTCGAATGCGGTGGCGGTGGATCCGGCGACCACGCCCTCCGCCGCTTCCGGCAGCTCGCCGTCCGCGTCGTCGAGGACGTCGTCGTGTAGGACATCGTCGTCGAGGGTGTCCAGGTCAGCAGGGCCTGTCAGCACGTCGTCGATCGCGTCAGCCACGTCCTCGACGCCGTCCATGGCGCCCGAGAGCAGATCGTCCTGGGTGGAGCCGCCAAGCGACGCGTCAGCAGCGAGGTCGCCCGGCGCATCGGTGTCGTCGAGTTGCTGGAATGGCTGGTCGTCAGGATCGTCGAAGCCGAAGTCGCTGTCCATGGCTCGGGCTCAACCGTCGAGATCGAGGCCCTCGTGGTAGTCGAGGTCGCCCTGGAGGAGGTCCAAGGCGTCGTCCATATCGACGTCGGTTTCGCTGAAGTCGGCCTCGTCCTCGTTGAACAGGTCGTCGCTGCCGTCGAAGGCGCTGACCGAGTCCATGCCGGCGATCCCCGCAGAATCGTAGTCGTCGAGGCCGGTTTCAACGTCGAACGGCGAGTCGTCGTCGCTGTCGTCGGCGGTCTCGGCTGGTCCGGACTGGTCCTCCTCGTCATCAGAGGTCGAGTCAGCAACTCGATCCTCGTAATCGCCGGAGAGGTCGCCGGCACCGAACTCAACGAACTCATCGTCGTCGGGCTCGACTTGAAACGGGGCGTCTGTGGGGATGATGACCGCGTCGACCTGCGGCGCCTGAGGGTCTACCGCGAAGTCGAGCATGCCGTCCCAGGTGGTGTCGTCGATCTCGGGCTCCTCCGCCTGCAGGAGAGCCTGGAGGTTCTGGAACTTCCCGGGGTCGAGCGCCTTCTCGGGGTCGACATCGGCATACTGGTCCATGTCGACGTAGGAGTTCACCTCGTCGCTCATAGATCCTCCATTCGGGTGGCTACACGGGTTCGATACCGCAACCCTCGCGTTTGTTCCCGGAATCCTGCAGACTACCGGGTGGCGCCCCGACACAGGCCCCAGAAGTAGGATCGCCGGCGTCTCCGACTGATCCACCTGCTGATGGTTGAACGACGCGTCTACCGCCACACCGACGAGGACCAACTGATCGCCTGGGCCCAGGACGGTGACGAACGGGCTTTTCGCGCTCTGATCGAGCCCTACCGGCCGATGCTGCAGTCGGTCTGTGGGCGGATCGCCGGCAGCCGCAGCGAGACCGAGGACGCCATCCAGGTCGCTCTGCTGGCCGTGTGGCAGAACATCGCTCGGTTCGAACACCGTTCGAAGTTCTCGACTTGGCTGTTCCGGGTGTGCCACAACGCCGCTCTGGGGGTAGTCCGCAAACGGGTTCCGGAACCTGCCGGCGACGAGTACCACGAGCCGCTGAGCAGCACCACGACGCCCGACGCAAAGGTCTCCGACGTCGACGCGGTCCGCTGGGCCCTGAACAAGATCCCGCCCGACTTCCGGGCGGCTCTGGTGCTACGCGAATACGCCCAGATGAGCTACAGCGAGATCGCCGAGACCCAGGGCATCAAGGTGGAGACGGTCAAGACCCGCATCGCCCGGGCGCGCCGGGCACTGGCCGACCTGCTGGCTGACCGGATCTGACGACCGGAATACGGACCCTGCTACATCGCCTCCTTCAACGCTTCGTCCGGGGAATGGCCCGGGCGTCAGGTTCACATGGGCCACCAACACGACCGGCCGAACCGGCGGCTCTGGTCAGTCGTCGTCGTGCAGGGTGAGGATCCAGGCGGCCATACCTGGAAACGCAAAGCGCAGCTCACGGCCGTAGGCATACAAGGTCCCCTGCTGAAGCAGCCGGGACCTCAGATAGGACAGCTCTTTGGCACTGACACCGAGGCGTTCGGCGACCTCACCCCCGCTGAAGCGGCCCTGTTCGTCGAACAGCCTGGCAGCTGCTCGCAGGTAGGAGCGACCACGTGCGGAGGTCTCGCCCCAGCGCGACGCGTACAGGCCGGCTCCGAGTTCCTCGTTGCCCCTCGTGACCGCCCCGAGGGCGTGTTCTCGGGTGATGCGCGTGTCGTGGCGGGCGCTTCGCCAGGCCCATGAGCCGAACACCTGAATGGCGTACGGGTAACCGCCTGACGCGTCGACCAGCGGCTCGACGGCGTCGGAGTCCATGGGTTTGCCTGCCGCGGAGGCGGGTTCCCGCAGAGCACGTTCGGTCGCGGCGCGGTCGAGCAGGCCGAGCTCATGCCACTCGGCACGCTCCAGGTAGGTGACATGGCGTTGCCCCGCGCGCAGCGACGGCAAGCCGGCGAGGCTCACGACCAGGGGCCAGCCGTCGGGGACGTGTTGTTGCAGGGTCGCGGCCAGCTCATGCATTTCCTCGCGGGCGGTGAACTGGGCCTCGTCCACGGTGACGAGCAGGCCGCTGTGCCGGTCGGCAAGCACCTCCAGGCAATCTGCCAACGCCGTCTCCAGCGCGAAAGCAGTGGCCGTGCCGCGGCTGTCCTTCCTCGCAGCAGCAACCGTCACGTCCACCAACCCGAGGACACCGGCCTTTGCGGTCAGCGTGTCGATGCTGAGTCGGCCGCCGGCGGGCAGCTCTCGCACCGTGTCGGTGATCATGCCCAATCGCTCGATGAGGGGCGCCACCAGAACGCCGCTCTGGCGTACTTCGATGCTGGCGGTCGGCCATCCCAGCGCTGCGGCCTCGGCCGCGACCTCGCCGAGCAACACGGTCTTGCCGACGCCCCGGGCGCCGACGAGCACCAACGGTCGTGGGGTCACACCGGGGCGGGCGGCAGCTTCGAGCGCATCCAACGCCGCTGCTTGGACCGCCGACCTCCCAGCCAAGACGGGCGGCGCTTGATTGAACCCGGGGCGAAACGGATTCGCCTGCATGGTCCGGTAACTCTAGCGAGCTCCCGTTACTCTAGCTAGCTCTAGCAAGATTGGGGGGTGGGGATGCTTCGACGAGCCCCATTCCTCTGGTCCTCGTTGTTCTTGCGTTTGCTTCTCGGGAGCGATCAGTACCGGCGCTACGGGACGATCCACGGGATCGGGTACCGGCGCCGGGGTTCCCTGCAACGAGAAGGCGCCAGGCCGCAGTCGAAGGCGTTGCGTTGGAGGGCAGTTGCCCGACAGAGCCGAGTCCCGTCCCGCTCGCCGGTTCAGCGTTGCCCATGGTGCATAGTGGATGCGCGCGGACGTGGCGGAATTGGCAGACGCGCCAGGTTTAGGTCCTGGTGCCCGAAAGGGCTTGGGGGTTCGACTCCCCCCGTCCGCACCGCCTGCCCACCTCGGGTTACGTTTCTTCCCGTGCACCTCGGTGAGATCCGGACTCCGGCGCTGGTGGTCGATGTGGACATCTTCGAGGGGAACGTCGCCGCGATGAGCCGTGCCCTTCCCCGAGATCGCCTTCGACCGCATGTGAAGGCCTGGAAGTGCACCACGCTGGCACGCATGCTCTTCGAGGCCGGCCACCGCGGGTTCTGCTGCGCCACGCTTCGCGAGGTCGAGGGCATGGCGTCGGCGGGACTCGGCGAGGATCTGCTGCTCGCCAACCAGACGCTGGACACCGCAAGGTTGGCCGCGATTGCCGGATCGGGTACTGCGCGGCTCACTGTCGCGGTGGACTCGGAGGACACCATCCGGGTGGCGGCGGCCGCAGGGGTGAAGGAGGTCCTCATCGACGTGAACGTCGGGATGCCCAGATGCGGCTGCCAGCCCGAGACCGCAGGCAAGCTCGCCGATCTCGCCCGGGCGAGCGGCCTCGATGTGCGCGGGGTGATGGGATACGAAGGGCACGCGGTGGGAAACCCCGACCGCGGCGCTCGCCAGGAGCAGGTCGACGGCGCCGTGTCCATGCTTCGTGAGGCGTACGACGAGGTGGGGGGCGAGGTCGTCTCGGCGGGCGGGACGGGAACCTACGACATGCACGACTGGGCCAGTGAGATCCAGGCAGGCTCCTTCGCCTTGATGGACGCGCAGTACGCCCTGCTCGACCTCCCGTTCCGCCCGGCGCTGTTCCTCCTGGCGACGGTGATCTCGGTCAACCCCGGGGGCTACGCCGTGTGCGACGGCGGTCTCAAGTCGTTGGGGATGGACCACGGCAACCCGTCGATGCAGAACGGAGAGGTGTGGTTCTGCTCCGACGAGCACGTGACCTTCGCTCCCTCAGCCGACCACCCGGTGGCTGTGGGAGATCTGGTGTGGCTCACCCCCGCCCACGTCGACCCTACGGTGGCACGCCACGAGCACCTCGTAATCGCTCGCGGGCCCGCTTCGGCTGCCGACGGCCCCCGGGATCGGTCCAGGCTCGGCCCGGACAACCCGGTCGCCTGCGAGGAGTGGGAGGTCCTCGACGCCTGGGACATCGACCTGCGCCACTGGTGAGCGTGCCCGACATCTCCCTCCCGCGCCACCTCCACCCCCCCCACCCCCGACCCACCCGTTCTTGGCAGCATTACCCCCTCCATGCGCTGAAAACGCTGCCAAGAACGGCTGGGGTGTCAGGCGACGGTGCCGGGGTGCTCCCTCGAGCGGGCCTTGATCAGCTGTCGGATCTCGGAGCAGACCTGACCGGGACGGTTCCGTAGGTCACCCAGCGAGTACCGCATGATCAGCCAGCCCGCAGCATGTAGTGCGTTCTGCCGGGCATGATCGGCCTCCATATCTGCCCTGGAGGCGTGGAAGGCCATGCTGTCGATCTCGATGCCGAGCTGCACCGACGGTTCGGCGAAGTCCAAGAAGCGCTTCTTTCCGGCGAGCTCGACCTCGTACTGGTACTCGAGCGCAGGCCCTCCGTGGTCCCGCAGGACCCGGGCCATCAACGTCTCGAGCTCGGACTTGGGCTCGACGATCTGCAGCGGTCGGTCCTCTATGACCATCCTCAGCGTTCCGCAGCCTCGCCTCCCTTTCTTGGCGCACTCCTGGAGTATCGCCTGCAGCCCGTCGATGGTGGCCAACTTCCGGATGAGTGCCCTGTCGACAGCCGATTCGAGGATCCAAAGCGGAACCGTGGCCCCGAGATCGAGAAGCGTCCGGAGCGGATTGGTGACCGGGATACCGAAGCGGAGGGTGAGATGTGACGGCTTGAGGTCGAGGCTTCGATGCATGACCACACCTGCCAGCCGGGGGCCACGGGGACGGGGCATGGCGATCTCGATCGGTGGATCGAGATCCACGAGCCCCCACAAGGAAGCCGCAGCCCGGTGCGAGACGACAGCATCGTCACCGGCTGCCAGGCAGGCGGCCATCAGCGATTGGTGTCTGGTGACCGGGGCACCCGCCGTGCGGTAGACGCCGGCATGCAACTGGTGAAGCCGGCCTTGGCGAACCCACCGATCGACCGAGCTCCCCCGCATCCCCAACCGCAGCAGCGCTTCTCGGGTCAGGAGGCCGTGATTTCCTCTTGCCATCTCGTCGAGCTTCTCTGTGTACCCAGCCATGCCCGCCATCCAACCATCGCCGAGTGACATCGAACCTTCTTGGCAGCAATACCCTCTCCATGCGCTGAAAACGCTGCCAAGAATGGCTGGGGGAGGGTCGCGTTGAGGGGCCCTCAGCGCCCGAGCTCGGCGACCATCGCCCGCAGCGCCCGCCCACGATGGGAGATGGCGTGCTTCTCGGCCCGCGACATCTCGGCAAAGGTCCTCCCGTCACCTTCGTCGGGCACGAAGACCGGGTCGTAGCCGAAGCCCCCGGCGCCGCGCGGTGCATCGGTGATGTGACCCCGGACCGTCCCTTCGGCGGTGACGGAGCCGCCGTCGGGGAACACCACCACCACCACGGTCCTGAACCGGGCTCGGCGATCCCGGTTGGGCGCCGCGCTCAGCGCGGCGAGGAGCTTGGCGACGTTCGCCTCGTCGACCGGCATGCCCGGCCTGATCGATTTGGCTGCCCAGCGGGCCGAGTGCACGCCTGGCGCACCTCGTAGAGCATCTACCTCCAAGCCGGTGTCGTCGGCCAGCGCCGGCAGGCCGGTGGCAGCGCAGATCGCCTCGGCCTTCAGCCGGGCGTTGCCCTCGAGCGTCCCGGCACTCTCCTCGACGTCGGGGACGTCGCCGGGGCGGGCCACCAACTCGAACTCGCCACCGAGTATCTCGGCCATCTCGGCCGCCTTGTCGGGGTTGGCGGAGGCGAGGACGAGACGGCGTCTGCTCACCTGGGCCCAGACCCCGGCACCGGGCCCGCCGTGCGGGGAGCCGGCGGGACGGCAACCATCTCGTTCTGGAGGTCGACGATCTCGCGAATCCCCTTCTCGGCCAGGCCCAGCAGGTCATCGAGCTCGCCGCGGCTGAACGGCAGACCCTCAGCGGTCCCCTGGACCTCGATGAAGCGCCCGGAGCCGGTCATCACCACGTTCATGTCGACCTCTGCGGCTGCGTCTTCGACGTAGGGCAGGTCGAGCACGGCGACGCCGTCGACGATGCCCACCGACACGGCGGCGCAGTTGTCGGTGAGCGGATGCTGATCGAGCATGCGGGCCTGAACCAAGCGGGTACAGGCGTCGTGCAACGCGATGTAGGAGCCACAGATCGACGCGGTGCGCGTCCCGCCGTCGGCTTGGAGCACGTCGCAGTCGATGAGGATCTGCCTCTCGCCGAGAACCACCATGTCGGTCACGGCCCGCAACGAGCGTCCTATGAGGCGCTGGATCTCCTGGGTGCGTCCGGTCTGTCGGCCCCGGGTGGCTTCCCGCCTGATCCTCTCGGGCGACGAGCCCGGCAGCATCGAGTACTCGGCGGTCACCCACCCCTTGCCGCTGCCGTACATCCAGCGGGGGACGCTGTCGTCGACCATGGCGGTACACAGCACCTTGGTCTTGCCGAAGGTGACCAGCACCGACCCGGCCGAGAACTCGGTGAAGTCCCGCTCGAAGGTGATCGGCCGCAGCTCGTCGGGTTGACGTCCATCGGTTCTCAAAGCTCGTACCTCTCGTGGGGTCGGGCGAGCGACACCTGGGCGCCGAAGGCCTCGCTGCCCTGCTCGCGGTACAGCTCGGGGCGCCCCGTCGGGATCATATGTGTCAGCACGAGACGGTCCACTCCCGCCGCCCGGGCCATGGCGCCCGCCTGGGCGGTCGTCAGGTGGACTCCGTGGGCGCGCTCCTCCTCGTCAGCGGCGAAGGTCGCCTCGCACAACGCCAGGTCGATCCCGTCGCCCAGCTCTCGGAACGACCAGCCGCATGCGGTGTCGGCCGAGTACCCCAGTGAGGTCCCGCCGGAGTCGATCCTCATGCCGAGCGTCTCGATCGGGTGGTCAGTGCGACTGAACCGGAAGCTCAGCCCGCCGATGGCGATCTCGTCTCCTTCGGTGATGGTGCTCCAGGCGATGGTGGGAGCGAGGTCGTTGCTCGAGGTGAACAGCACCGCGAGGGACAGTGTGCCGGCCGTGCCGTACACCGGCAGGCCTTCCAGGTCGAGCACGTACTTCCAGGCGTTCCGCAGAACCGGCAGGTCGAGCCAATGATCGGGGTGAGCGTGGCTGAGCACGACCGCGTCGAGCGCCGCGAGATCCATGTGCTGCTGGAGATTGGCGACCGATCCCGACCCGGCTTCGATGAGGACGTTCACTCCTCCACCCTGCAGCAGGTAGCCGCTGCAGGCGTTGCCGGCACCGGCGTAGGTGCCGGAGCATCCGAGGACGGTCAACTCGAGTGACATGAGGCGGGTTTCTCGCAGGTGGCGAGGCGGGTGTCCTGATGCACGCTATCGCTCCACGTCCCATGCGATGCTCTCCGCGGTTGCCAGCTCGGGGCCGAGCAAGCGGCTCCCCAGCTCCCGGAACCAGACCACGTCGCCCGAGGAGATGAACCGCGGGCGCGGGGGCGGCGCGTAGGCGGGGCGGGCCAGGTCGAGCTCGTCGAGCAGGTGCATCACCTCGAAGGCCGTCTCGTCGGCCGAGGAGACAAGGACGACCTCACGGCCGAGGACATCGCTGATGGTGCGGGCCAGGTACGGATAGTGGGTGCAGCCCAGCAGCAGGGTGTCGACGGCCGCCGTGCGCGCCGGTGCCAGGAGGCGCTCGGCGAGCACGTGGACCTGATCGGAGTCGGTCTCGCCCCGTTCGACGAACTCGACGAACCCTGGACACGCGAGACTGGTGAGTGCCACCTCGGAGTCTGCTTCGTGCACGGCCCGCTGGTAGGCGCCGGACCGGATCGTGCCGACCGTCCCGATCACACCTACGCGTCGATTGCGCGTCGCCGATACGAGGGCGCGCACACCGGGCTCTATCACCCCCAACACCGGAACCGGGCTGTCTCGCTGGAGCTCCTCCAGGGCTGCAGCAGATGCGGTGTTGCAGGCGACGATGACCAGCTTCACTCCGAACCGCTCGACCAGGGTTGCGGTGATCTGATGGGCGAACACGCGGACCTCTGCGAGCCGTCGCGGCCCGTACGGATAGCGGCCGGTGTCGCCGATGTAGACGAGCTCCTCGTGAGGCAGGAGGTCCAGCACAGCCCTGGCGACGGTGAGCCCTCCGAAGCCGCTGTCGAACATGCCGAGGGGTCGCTCGCGCATCGCATCAGGCTAAGGGACCGAGCCGATGGGCGAGGAGCCAGCGTGACAGCGCGCGGTCGAGCCGACCGCAGCTCGGCGTGACGAACATCTCGGCGCGAGCGGCCTGACCTATCCGCGCAGCCCGGAAGGCACTCATCTGCCCGATGGTCCTGCCGACAATACGGCTAGAGGAGTTGGCCCCTGACCACGGAGAAGTGAAGTGGCCCGCCTCACCGCCGCGTGGAGACCAAGTGGAGTCCAAGTGGAGATACTGCTCATCGAGGACAACCCGGCTGATGCGCAATTGCTCGAAGTGGCCGCGGCCGAGACCGGTCTCGCCGACTGCATCCACACTTACGAGACCGGAGAGGCCGGCCTGGAGGCCCTGGAGCAGAGGCTGACGGATTCGACGGCTCCCCTGCCCGACCTGGTGTTGTTGGACCTCAACCTGCCGGGCATCGACGGCAAGGCGGTGCTCAAAGCGATCCGGGAGAACCACCGGCTCACGCACCTGCCGGTTGTGGTGTTGACGACCTCGGACGACTACACCGACGTCGTAGCTTCCTACGAGCTGCACGCCAACGCGTTCATAACCAAGCCACTTGGCCTGGACGGATTCGTCGAGGTTGTCGAGGGCATAGAGAGCTTCTGGTTCGCCCTGGCTCGGCTGCCATCCGAGCGAGCCCGCTGAGCGGCGGCTCACCAGGCGCACAACGAGCTGCCCGCCGCTAGCTCGTTGGCGGGTGCCACGCCATCGCTCCTCAGCTCAGCGTGACGTCCCGGATGACCGGCCGTTGGATGTGGCCGGTCAGAAGTAGATGATTCGCTCGGCGCGCTTGACCACCTCGTCGAGCGGATCGGTCCACGCCCCGGTGGAGAGGTACTTCCAGCCGCCGTCGGCGGCGATGAACACGATGGTGCCCTCGTCGATGCGCTCGGCCTGCTTTACCGCGCCGGCGGCGGCCGCACCCGTCGAGATGCCGGCGAAGATGCCGACGCCGGCGAGATGGCGGGTGTACTCGAGTGACTCGCGTGGCCGCACGATGCTCTTGCCGTCGAGCAGCTCCGAGCCTCCCCATTTGTCGAACACGGGCGGGATGTAGCCCTCGTCGAGGTTGCGCAGGCCTTCGACCGTCTCACCGACGGGGGGCTCCACTGCGTACACGCCGACCTCGGGCTTCTGCTCCTTGAGGTAGGTGCCTGCGCCCATCAGCGTCCCGCTGGTGCCGAGACCGGCGACGAAGTGGGTGACCTCGGGGCAGTCCCGCAGTATCTCGGGACCGGTCGTCTCGTAATGGGCCCGCGGGTTCGCCTCGTTGGCGTACTGGTAGAGGAATACCCACTCGGGGTGTTCCTCGGCCAGCTCTTGTGCACGACGTACCGCACCGTTGGAACCCTCGGCTCCGGGGGTGAGGATGATCTCGGCATCGAACACCTCCAGCAGCTGGCGGCGCTCGATGGAGACGTTCTCGGGCAGCACGATCTTGATGTGGTAGCCCTTCATGCGGGCGATCATCGCCAACGCGATGCCGGTGTTGCCAGATGACGGCTCGATGATGGTCTTGCCCGGCTCCAGTGACCCGTCGGCCTCGGCCTCTTCGATCATGGCCTTGGCGATGCGGTCCTTGATGGAGCCGGCGGGGTTCTGGCCCTCGAGCTTGGCGAGCAGGCGCACACCCGGCTTGGGACTGAGGCCGCTCACGTCGACCATGGGCGTGTTGCCGATGAGATCGAGTACGGACTGGTGGACTGTCATGTCGGGTTCTCTCAGATGTGGCGTAGGGCCCGGGAGCCGGAGCCAAATCTTGACCTACATGGTAAGGATTCTAGCCCGGCGCGGTCCACCTGCCATGCGTCACAGCCCTCACGAGCTCCGACAACGTGGCTCCCGGCGCTTGGCAACGCCTCAGCCCTTGGCGTTGCTTCGCTTACGCTCGACAACGCCCGGCTCCGCCGACCCGAGTCGTCAAGACCCGCTGCTGGGCTGGCGTCTCCGCAGCCATGCTCAGCCCTCGACCGCCACGGGCTCCTCGCTGATCTCACCGTCGACGATGCGAAACGAGCGCAACACCGGTTCGGGTTCGGCCAGCGACACGATCACATACGACCATGCCGGATCGGGGGCCTGCTCGACATCGGTGGGAGAGGGGTAGGCAGCGGTGTGGGTGTGGCTGTGCATCACCCCCAGCAGTTCCATCCCCCGGCTCTCGGCGTGGCGATCGGCGCGGAGATGGTCACGCGGATCGACGGTGTACACCCGAGCCGACCGGGCCTCGTTGCGGCACGGGTAGAAGACCGGTGCGTTTCGCTGCGCCGGATCGCCCGCGAGCAGCCCGCACGCCTCCTCGGGCAGGCAGTCATAGGCGTGGCCGAGCATCTCCATGTACGCCGATCGCGACAGCCGTAGCATCGCTGTCAGACACTACCCAGCGCCGGGAGAGGGGCTGCACCCAGCCGCTATCGTGACCTGGTGGCTCCCCCCGGGACCAAGATCGTCGCCACCAACCGCCGGGCCCGCCGCGACTACGAGCTCGGTGCCGTCATCGAGTGCGGCCTCGTCCTCAAGGGCAGCGAGGTCAAGTCGCTGCGCGAGTCGAAGGTTCAGCTGGCCGACGCCTACGCGCGGATAGAGAACGGTGAGATGTGGCTGCTGGGCCTCCACATCGCGCCCTACAGCCACGGCCAAGGGGTCATGGGCCACGAACCCGATCGTCGGCGCAAGCTCCTGCTGCACCGCAGCGAGATCCAGCGGATCCGGTCGAAGGTGGACCAGGATCGCCTGACCCTCGTACCGCTGAGCCTGTACTTCAAGAACGGCAGGGCCAAGGTCGAGATCGCCTTGGGCAAAGGCCGCCGCACCGTCGACCGGCGCGAAGAGATCGCCCGTCGTGACGCCGACCGCGAGGCCGCCCGGGCGATGGCCAGATCACGGCGCCGGGCCCACGACGGCGACTAGTTGTGCTTCGAGGCTGGTTGGGGTGCGGGAGGGGGAGCCTCCCGGCTTCCCCCTCGCCCTGGCCCGAGCGGCTTGTACGCGAGGGCCAGCAGCAGTCGGCACGGCCAAAGGCCGCCCGATCGAAGCGTCTACCCGTAGAGCAGCTTGATGATGTAGTCAGCGGCGATGGGCTGGCTGGTGTCGGTGAGGTGCTCGCCGTCCGCTTGGCGCACGTTGCCGTAGGTCGGGTGGTTGTAGACCCACTGGCCGCCGTAGGTGAGGAACGAGTCCCACTTCATCAGGTAGGTGTTGGGCACCAGGTCGGCGATCTTGCGGTACGACTCGTTGAGCCGGGAGATCATCTGTCCGTACAGCAAGTCGTAGTAGGAGCCGGGAACGGGGGTGGGGGTCTCGTGGATGTAGACCCGCGCCCCGTAGTAGGTGGCGACGAGGGCGATGTAGAACATCACCAGCTCCCAGTAGTCGTACATCGACTCGCTGCCCGGATAGATGATACGACCGGCGTTGTCACGCGACAGCGACTGCGCCTCCACGCCGTAGGCGCAACATGCCCCGATGATCAAGACGTTGGGCCGGTAGACCAGCCCGTACCACCAGATGTAGGTGAGCCAGGCGCCCTGGTAGTCGAGGGGACCCGTGGCGGGCGCGCCACCGAGGATGCCCTGCGCGCCCTTTTGGGCCAGCCGCGTGCCGAGCCAGCCGGTGCTGAGCCTCCAAAGGATCGAGTCGCCGAAGACCTCCACGACCCGGGGATTGAGAGCCGCGGCGACAGCCCCCACCGCACCCGCGAGACCAGCGGTGTTGATCGTCGTCGCCGCAGGGGTGGCCGGGGCCCGCTGGGAGGCCGGTTCTGTCGCCGCCGCGGGTGCCGCGTCATCGACCGCCGACGCCGTCGAGCCGGGACCCACGAGGGTCGCCAGCAGGGCAACCACGAGTGTTGCGACCAGGTACCGCACCGCAGACCCCTTGCCACCGATGGCTACCATGCCAGCATTGTCGCGCAGCCGGGACCGGCTGCGAAACAGCCAGGCGCCCGCCCCGGAGGCGGCATCTACCCGAAGACGGCCGCGAAGGTCTGTTCGGCGATGATCGTGTAGCCCAGATCGCTGAAGTGGAAGCCGTCACCGGAGCGGACAGCCCCGTACTGGGGATGCACCATCACCGCGACCCCGTCGACCTCGGCGAAGGGATGCCAGTCGAGGCGCCCGACCCAGGGCTTGGCCTGGAGTATCCGCTCGTAGCCCTCGTTGACCCCGACCACCCGGTCGGTGTGCTGCTCGAACCTCGTACCCGGCACCGGCAGGGGGTTGATGACCAGATACACGTCGGCGCGCGTCGAGGCGACGATGTCGATGATCTCGGACATGACCTGCTCCCAGAGGACGAACATCTCCGGGCTGTCCTCGACCACCACGGTGCCGTCGGGCATGACGTATGGAGCCTCGCCGTAGCCGATGCTGGCCTCGAGGATCACCACGTCCGGGTCGAAGACAGGCAGCTCGGCGCTGATCGCGTCCTTCCACGCGGCCTGGAAGTCCAACAGGCCGGTGGCCGGCGCGCCGGTGTATTTCATCTCCATGCCATTGGCAGCGAGGATGCTCTGCATGAACGGCCCGAGGCCCCACATGAGGGAGTCGCCCACCACCATCACCCGATCGACCTGGCGGTCGCCATAGCGAATCGTCGCCTCGACCTCGCCCGGCGCGTAGATGTCGTCGGTGTTGTCCCGATCGAAGTCACCGGCGACCACCTCTGAGCCCGCGCCGGGTACTTCGACCACGGAGAAGCCACCTGAGCCGTCGTTGGTGGCGAGGAAGTCGCTGCCCTCACCCGAGACGTACACGTCGTCGACCCTGTCGCCGTTGAAATCGCCGCCGAGGACCTGACCGGTGGCGGTCACCTCGACGACGGGTACGGGCGCGCCGGCGTCCAACCTCATGACGTGGGTGCCGCCGGCGTCCTGCCGGTACGCCCAGAGGTCTTCGACGTGGTCGCCGCTGAAGGCGCCGGCCAGCGGGATCATCGATCCATCGAAGGCCAGCGAGGAGTCGATCAGGCCCCGCGCCGGTGCACCGCCCCAGAGCGTGTGGGTAGCCGCTGACGGCTCGATCCACACGATGTCGTCGACGCCGGCTGTCCCGTCCGCCGCGGTGTCGGCCACGACGGCCGCGTCAGTGGCGGGGCCGGCTCCCCATCGCACCTTCATCCGGAACTCGCCGTCGACGTGACCGTACCAAACGGTGTGCACCCGCTTGCCGGGTGTGGCCCACAGCACGTCATCGGCGTGGTCGCCGTCGAAGTCGCCCACCACCGGCGGCTGCTCCCCGCCTCGCTCCGCCCCCACCGTCGTCCAGCTGCCGTCCGGGTTGGCGAAGCGCACCTCGTCGGCCACCTCGCCGGGGCCGAAGACGAACAGGTCGTCGTAGCCATCGGCGTTGAAGTCGCCGGCGAAGACGCTTTGGTCGGCTTCGATCGTGGTGGTGGTGACCTCGGCGCTGAACCCCGCCACACCCTGGGCCGCTCCGGGAGGTGCAGCAGCGACGAGCGCGCACAGCGCGAGCGCCAGAACTGCGCCGGCGACAACCGTCGATCGACTTCTACCGGGCCGGGCCACGCGCCGAGGGTAGGCGACGGCAACCGGCCGGCGGGTATCGGCGCCGCCCGCCCCTCCCGAGCGTCACGATCGGCCGCTACCATGGAGGGACTCCCCGGTCGGCTCGGTTCTCCGATCAGGCCGGGAAGAGCAGATCCTTGACAACGGTTGAACAAGCTACACACGGGGCTGATCGGTTTCGACGTCGAGACCGGAAGGCGTTCGTGCGACCGGAGTTGCTCAGACTCCTTAAACGGGGCACTCAAAGAACCGGCAACACTGACGCTGAGTTCGCTCTCGCCGCCTGATCCCATCAGGTAGCGGAGAGTCATAGCGACCAGCAATGGCACGCGGGGCCGGTCCACCGCAGCCCGGCAACAGAAGCGGTGGAGGACAGGAGGGAGAGACCCCTGACGGCGAGAAAGACCGCTGACCCCGGGGAAAGCCCCGGCGGTGGGCTCTAGGGCCAGCCGACCCGGCGGTGTGGTAGCCGCAAGGCCACAAACCGGGAATGGTCGTAGCGCGTGCGTTGACCGCTCGGCGGACGAGGGTTCGATTCCCTCCAGCTCCACTCAGACGTCATCACCGAAGTCGGTGCTCGGGTTCACCGAAGCCGGCTTCTGGTGATGGCTGTCCGGCGTGGTCGACACCGTCGGGGGCGTTATTGATCCGGG
>QEUP01000029.1 GCA_003577145.1 Acidobacteriota bacterium
GCAAACCCGGAACCCGCGGCGCAGCCGGCACCGACGGCCCCGTCGCTCCAGCCCGCCCACGCACCGGCAACGAACCCGAGACCTCACCCACCGGCCCGGGAGCAGATGGATTGACGTTCTCCAGCATCTCGCCGCGCTTCATCACTGGAACCGGTCCTGCCTTCAGTTGCGAACGCAGATGTCGATCCACCGACCCCGGGGGTGGTGCGTGGAAGACCGGCGACGGCGAACCACCCCGCGTAGGAAGCTCGTCGCTCGGTGGGGCCAGGATCGGTTCGGCACGCAAACGTGCCCGAAGTTCGCGATCCACCCCCCGTGGGGGCAACGGGGGAACCGCATCAGGAAAGGACTCGGGCGGCGGTGCTGCCTCGTGATCAGGGGGGGGCGGTAACGGCTCGGCACGCAAACGTGCCCGCAGGCGGGGATCGACCCGACCGGGTGGCGCCGGGATCCCTGAAGGAGTCCGGACATCGGAGGCGACCCGCGGCACGGGTGACGGCGGTTCCTGCTGGGCACCGAGCCAGGATCCAGCATGCGCCGCTCGGCTGTGTCCTGGCGGTCCACCCCCTTCCCCGCCGGTGGCCGCTTGCTTCGCCGCTTTCGCTTCCCGCCTGGCCTGCTTGGCGTCTTGCTTCGCCGCCTTCGCGTCCCGCCTGGCCTGCTTGGCTTCCTGCTTGGCTTGCGCCTTCCTCGCCTTCTTCGCCTCGCGGTCGAACTTCATCGTGAACGCCGGTTCCTCGGACTGGGCCCGTTTGCGGCGACGCGAGGGCTGGAACTCGGCCATCGAGCGCATGGTCTGCTTGCTCGCGTCAAGCAGTTGCTCCTGCCACAGTTCGTTGGGATCCCGATTCCCGCCGGCCATCAGCGCTCCCTCGGCGACACAGCTAGCCCTGTCGCGGCCCCCAGAATGCCACCTCGGGCACGCCGTGAGAAAGGCACCGCCCTCTCAGCACCGCTGTCGCCGTCGGCACACGCGCAACCCGTCATCAGCCCTCGACGAGCCGAATCACCCCCCGCTGACCTCGTGTAGGAGTCCCGTGGATGGTGCAGTAGTACGCATAGTCGCCGGGCTCCTCGAAGGTGTAGGCATAGCTTCCCCCGGGAGCGAACTGCTCGGTATCGACGCCCTCGAAGCTGCCGTCCTCCACAGGGGTCACATTGTGTTCGTTGCGCCCCACGTTCTCCCACGTGACCTCGGTCCCCGGACTGATCTCGACGAACGGCGGCTCGAAGGTGTTGTCGGCAGCATCCACCTTCAACGTCGCCTCACCGGTGTGATCCACGAACTCGGAGTCGTCGACCTCCAGCGACTGCTCGTCGCCATTGCTGCCGTCCGCCTCGCCACCCGATTCGCCGTCTCCGTCATCGCCACCCGAGCAGGCGGGCAGCACGAGCAGGAGTGCAAGGATCAACACCGGGACTCGACGCGTGGACAAGAACATGGACGGCAACGGTAATCCCCGGGTTGTCCAGGCTCGAAACTGCAGCTACTGGCCGTCTACTACGTAGGGCTCCTCGCCCTGAAGCTGGGCGATGGCGTCGCCGATCTCCACATTCGGTTCGACAGGTGCAGACCCGTCGGCACCCGTGCGCTCCGAGACCGTCCCCTCCCCCTGATCCCCTGGCTCTCGCTCCTGCACTATGGCCGTTCCGATCTCGACCTCGGGCTCTACGGGGATGGACGAATCGGTGCTCTCGCCCTGTTCCACCGACGCGCTGGCCGAGCCCGCACCGACGCCGAGAGACGGGTCGGCGGCCCCGGGCTGCACCAGCAGCAGCGCTCCGATACCGGTCACTCCGACGAGAACACCGGCAGCAGGAACCAGGATACGGCGGCGAAGTCGCCTGGTGAGGACTCCGACGCTGTCCCCGGGATCGGCCATGAGGCTTTCGAGGTCTGCCCTGACGCTGGCGGGAGAGACGTGAAGCGCCTTGCCCAGGACCTCCAGATCATCGCTGCGCAGGGCGATCTCCCGTCCGGGCTGAAGCTTGCGCATGGAGTAGATCAACGACAGGTAACGACCGAGGATCGCATTGGAGTCGAGCGACCCGTCGACCTCGGCTGTCTGCTCTCCGGCGATGATGCGACCCTCGTCGAGGTCGATCACCAGTTCCGACCGGGCCGGCACCAGCCTCGAGGTGTCCAAGCCGTAGATCCGGGCCACAGTCGCCAACTCGACATCAGACAGCGTGCGCCTGCCGTTCTCGACCTCAGCCAGCACCGTCACGCTCAAGCCACCGGAAGAGCCGGCCAGATCCTCCAGGGAGAGCCCCTCGGCGGTTCGCGCGTCTCGCAGCAGGCGGCCCAGCCGCCCGGGCGGTACGAGTCCAAGGGGTGCCGTGCCGTCGGTGTCCATGGTCTCTGTATCGACCTCGATCGATCGAGGTTGAACTGAAACCGCGGGCAGCCGCTTCCTATCATGGGAAAGCCGTGGACCAACCTGACCCCCGCCCCACGACATCGCCGAGTGCCCTGCCCTCGGTCCGAGCACGGCTCCTCGCGTTCTCGGCCATCGTCCTCGCAGGCTTGGCCGGGGGCTTCATCGGCTTCGCCTTCGCCGACTTCCAGTGTGAGGGAGCGTGCGGAGCCCACCAGGGCGTCGGCGCCATCTGCGGGGCATTGCTGGGCGCAGCAGGGGTGGCGGTGGTCTCCGTGCTGACGCTGAAGGCGATGGGAGAGTGGGGAACCATCCAGGGCCGGGATGAGGGTCATGAGATAGATCGAAACATCAGCTGAACGTCACGACCCTGAAGCTCTCGGCGTGACCCAGGCCCTCACGGCGGCCCTGCTCGGCTGTGCTCTCCCTCACGAGGTCGCCGACCAGATCCAATCGGTCGCCCAACTGGCTGCTGTGGCAGCTGAGCGCTTCGGCCTTGGCCTCCAGACTGCCCGACACGTCGATGAACGTGTCGGGTTCGAGCGTCCCCGAGAGATACACCGCTCGCACCTGATGCGCTGGACCGGTCCCGGGGAAATACAACGGGCTCGCCGCCGACGGGGCACACGAGTCGAGCACGGCCCAGCCCAGCTCCCGGTGATCGTGATGGTTCACATAGCCGCTACCGAAGAAGACAGCGGTGGGATCGTGGGTCAAGACGACCTCAGGACGGAATTCGCGCACGGCTCGTACCAGCTCTTCGCGCAGGGTCGTGGTGTTCTCGATCTCGCCGTCGGCGAGGCCGAGGTTGAGGCGCTCACGGACACCGAGGACGCGATCGGCCGCGGCCGCCTCAGCGAGACGAATGGATGCCAGCTTCTCGGGGTCGACTTCAGGATCCAGCGAACCCTTCTCGCCCCGTGCGACCACCACGATGAGTATGTCCGCGCCGTCGCGGGCCCAGCCGATGAGCGTCCCCCCGCAGGCCACCTCGGGATCGTCGGGATGCGCATACACGGCGAGCGCCCGAGTGGGTGTGCTCATTGGTAGTCAGGGGCGCGGTGACGTTGCCGGTCCGGTTCCCCATTCCCCTTTCAATCCGTGCGTGCGGTTTTCCCGCACACGGCTCACCGACGGTCTTCTGGACATGGTTACGCGGCCTTCGGGTAGCGGATGGTGCCCATTGAGCGGGGCGTCAAGAGCCTCTTCTTGGAGGGAGCAAGCGTGCGGGCCGTAGTGCCATCCGGCGCAGCCCGCCGCCTCTCGACGACGAACCGGGGCCTGCCACCGGGCGCTCCAGCGCCTACCCGGACGGGACTTGCACCCGCAGGTCTGGTCCAGCCTTCAGGACGCAACATGTTCGGATCCTATCCCCCACCCGGATCGGCTCTGATCATTCGGGCGTCAAGGCCGGACCGCTAGCTTTGGCGCGTGGCCCGGCCCCAGGAGCTCCTCGACATTGCAGTCGCCGCCGCGCAGCGGGCTGGTGCGGTCATAACGTCCGGCTTGCGCTCGGGTGTGCGGTCGATCAATACGAAGTCCACCGCCACCGATCTGGTCACCGAGATGGATCACGCGTCGGAACATACCATCGTCTCGACGATCCTCGCTGCGCGCCCTGACGATTCGATCGTTGCCGAGGAAGGAGCCCGTCACGAGGGCTTCTCGGACGTCACCTGGGTCATAGACCCGATCGACGGGACTACGAACTATGTGTACGAGCATCCCGGATTCGCCATCTCCATCGCCGCCCAAAGAGGGCGCCGGACCATCGCCGGCGTCGTCAGCGATCCGCTCCACGGCGACCTCTACACCGCAACCGCCGGTGGCGGGGCGTTCCGCAACGGTCTTGGTGTCGTTGTCTCCGGAGAGGAGCAGCTCTCCACTGCTCTGGTGGCGACTGGTTTCTCCTATCTGGCCGACCGACGCCGCGAACAGGCACAGGTGCTTTCAAAGCTGATATCGGAGGTTCGTGACATACGACGCATGGGGGCGGCCTCGCTCGACCTGTGCTCGGTCGCCTCGGGCCGCGTGGACGCCTACTACGAAAGCGGGCTCAGCCCGTGGGATTTCGCGGCCGGGATCCTCATCGCGACCGAGGCTGGGGCGGCCGTCGGCGATCTGAGCGGTGGTGTGCCGTCGGCTGATTTCGTGCTGGCTTCATCGCCCGGGATCTTCGACGAGCTCCGTCGGCTCCTCCTGAGGAGTGGCGCGGCAGGAGTGTGAGGAGGAGGGAAGTGGGGGAGAACCGATTATTTTCACCCGATGCACCCGTTTTGCCCGCATCATGAGGCACCATTGATGCCGTGGGTACACGCATCCTTACCGTCGAGGACGACGAGCGGATCCGTACCGCCGTGAAGATGGCTCTCGAGGACGAGGGGTGGGACGTCGACGAGGCCGAGACCGGCGAGGACGCAATCGGCTCCTTCCAACGTAACCCCTCCGACGTGGTCCTCATCGACATCATGCTCCCTGGCATGGACGGTTTCGAGGTCTGCCGTTCGATCCGGCGAGCCAGTGACGTGCCGATCGTCATGGTCACCGCCAGGGCCGACACCCACGACGTGGTCGCCGGGCTCGAGGCCGGAGCCGACGATTACCTGACCAAGCCGTTCGCGCCCAAGGAGCTCTCCGCCCGTATCCGTGCGCTTCTACGCCGGGCACGGTCCGGCGACCCTGCCGTATCGCATCTGAGCTTCGGGGATCTCGAGATAGTGCCTGAGGAAGGCATGGTTCTCAAGGAAGGTGAGGAGGTACACCTCACCAAGACCGAGTTCAGGCTGCTGGTCGAACTGGCCTCCAGCCCGGGCCGGGTGTTCTCCCGCGAGGTTCTCCTCGAGCGAGTCTGGGGCTACGGCTACTTCGGTGACGGGCGACTCGTAGATGTCCACATCCGCCGCCTGCGAACCAAGATCGAACAGGACCCCGCCAACCCGCGCCATGTCGTGACCGTGCGCGGGCTCGGCTACAAGCTCCAGACCTGACCGTGACCGCTAGCGCGCGGTTTCGCACGAGGCCTCGGGTCGGCCTGCGGGCACGCATCACCATCTCATTCGCTCTCGGGGCGCTGCTGCTCTCTCTCCTCCTCGCGAGCACGACGCTCAGCATCACAAGGGACAACCTGCTCACGGAGCGTGAGTCCGAAGCTGTGACCCGAACCGCCGAGAACGCCACCGCGATCAAAGGCACCATCAGCGCCGAGGACTTCGACGGCGCCGCACAACTAGGTGCACTGCGAACGCCGGCGTCTCCGGTGCTGATCGTCGACACCCAGACGGGGACCGAGAACTACAGCCTCGACACCAGGCTCGGGGCCGACGCGCTCGACCATTCATTGCAGGAGGCCGTCGAGCTCGACGGGATCGCCGCGAAGATGAGATACGAGCACGACGGAAGCCCGCTGCTCGCCGTCGGCATCCCGCTCCCGGAGCAGGAGGCCTCCTATTTCGAGATCACCGACCTCTCCGAGATAGAGAGCGACCTCGAGAGTCTCGGTATCACCCTCATCGGTGCCGCCGCCATCACGACACTGGCCGGCGCGGCGCTCGGATCCTGGGCCAGCCGACGCGCCCTACGACCTCTGTCCGACATCAGCGCGGCGGCCGAAGCGATTGCGCAGGGACGCCTCGAGACCCGCCTGGATTCCGCCGACGACGCCGAGCTCGAGCCTCTCGTGTCGTCGTTCAACGAAATGGTGTCGGCCCTCGAGCACAGGATCCGAAGGGATGCCCGCTTCGCCTCTGACGTGAGCCACGAGCTGCGGTCGCCGCTGATGACGCTCTCCGCGTCCGTCGATGTCCTGAACAACCGGCGTGACGAGCTGCCTGATGAGGCCTCCCAGATGGCACTCGACCTGTTGGTGAAAGATGTCGAGCGGTTCAACCAACTCGTCGAGGACCTCCTCGAGATCTCGCGGTTCGATGCAGGTGCTCACCGCCTCGAGCAGTCACCGGTCAACATCATCGAGACCGTGCGGGCCGCGGTCGAGGCGTCCGCGACGGACGCAGTTCCTGTCGACTACGACCCCAGCCTGCGTGACACGGTGTTCCTCTGCGACAAGCGCAGAGTCGTGCGCGTCCTGGCGAACTTCTTGGACAACGCGCAGAAATATGCCGGAGGCGCCACCAGGGTGACGGCCGAGCGGGGCCCCGACCAGACCATCCTCATCGCGGTCGAGGACGCCGGTGCGGGCGTACCGGACGACGAGAAGGAGCGGATCTTCGATCGCTTCAGCAGGGGCGAGATGGGTGGTACCCGACAGGCCGACCGCGGGGTGGGGCTCGGCCTGGCGCTCGCTTCGGAGCATGCTCACCTCATGGGAGGGCGGGTCTGGGCCGAGGACCGCCCCAACGGCGAGTGCGGGGCCCGCTTCGTGTTCGAGATGCCCGTCCACGCTCCCGAGGCCCAAGATGTCCCCATGGAGCCGATCACATGAGACGACCGTCGTCGCTGCTGCTCGTGGCGGTGATCTTCCTCGCGGTGTCGTGCGGGATACCGCTCGACAGCAGCCCCCGCTCGATCCCGGACGAGGAATTGGCGGCGGTCACCACCACAACCACCACAACTGTCGTGGAGAGCGGCGAGAAGGCCCTCTTCTACTACTTCGCCGGTGACGACAAGCTTCTCATGACCAGCCGGGAGGTCGAGCGGCTCACCCCCGACGACGTCATCAGCACCGCGCTGACGCCGCCGTCAGAGGACGATTCCGAGCTCGGACTGACGACTCAGGTCCCCGAAGGAACCAGGCTCATCGACTGGCACGTCGACGGCTCGGTGTTGACCATCGACCTCTCCGAGGAGTTCGGCATCCCGCAATCCCCACAGGTCAGCAAGGCCGCCGCCCAGATCGTCTACTCGATCTCCCAGAACCTCCTGGGAACGGGTGAGCCACTCCGCGTCGACAAGTACCGATTCCAGATCGAAGGAGAGGACTTCCCCATCGTCGTGGAAACGGGTCAGAAGGAGACCGTGACGAGGTGCGACTTCACGAACCTCTTACCGGTCACCGAGGAGGCCACCCAGACCGGTACTGAACCGACCTTCGAGCCGGTTGCCTTCGCCTACTATGCCGGACAGCCCATCGACCAAGAGGTCGGTGACGAGACCAAGGCGCAGGCGCAGCAGAACGAACTGTGGAACCAGTTCAGCGTGAGCATCGCACTGACTCTCGCCAACTGCAGCGCAGACGACTCCTGACAACCTTCTGGGGCGGGGCGACTACGATCCGGCCTGAAACAGAGACGACATGGGCTACTCCCTCGGCATCGACCTCGGTACGACCTTCACCGCCGCAGCGAGGCAGGAGGACGGTCGCGTCGAGATCCTCCACCTCGGCGAACGGACTCACGCGGCACCGACGGTGATGTTCATCGGCGCCGACGGCTCCATGGCCTTCGGCGACGCAGCCGACCGGCTCGGGCCTCTCTACCCCGAACGCGTAGCGCGCGAGTTCAAGCGACGGGTCGGCGACCCGACTCCGATCGTCGTGGGCGACACCGGCTACGCGCCGGAGAGCCTCCTCGCCACCATGCTCGACTGGACATACCGCACGATCGTCTCGTCCCAAGCCGCGGTACCTGAGCGAGTTGCGGTTACTCACCCCGCCAACTGGGGCGATTTCAAGCTGGCACTGCTGAAAGAGGCAACGGTGGGCGTCGGGCTGGGAGAGGTGATCACGCTCTCCGAACCCGAGGCAGCCGCGATCTCCTACGCCTCTCAAGAACGCGTCGATCCGGGTACTGTGCTGGCTGTCTATGACCTGGGCGGGGGCACCTTCGACGCCGCGGTACTCCGCAAGGACCAGCGCGGGTTCTCCTTGCTGGGTCGCCCGGAGGGCATCGAGCGACTGGGTGGAGTGGACATCGATGCTGCTGTGTTCAACCACGTGGCCGGTGCCACGGGCGGCGCGCTCGAAGAACTCGATCCCGAGGACTCCGACTCCCTGTCAGCGGTCGCCCGGCTCCGCCAGGAGTGCGTCACCGCCAAGGAGGTTCTTTCGGCGGACACCGAAGTCGTCGTTCCTGTCCTGCTCCCGAACCTCAACACAGAGATCAGGCTCACCCGCAGCGAACTCGAGATGATGATACGACCCTCGCTCACCGAGAGCGTCACCGCTTTGCGCCGCGCTCTGAGGTCGGCCGAGGTCGAGCCGACCTCGCTGCGATCCGTGCTATTGGTGGGCGGCTCTTCCCGCATTCCACTGGTCGCCCAGATGGTCTCCACCGAGCTCGGACTCCCGGTTGCCGTCGATGCGCACCCCAAGCACTCCATCGCGCTCGGAGCAGCGATGGCGGCCTCACCTGACCCGGAGTCCTTTGCTGTCACGGGTAGCGGAGGACCTCCCCCGCCGCGTTCCGGGAGGCCTCCCCCACCGCCGTCAGCCCCACAGCCATCTGCTCCAACACAGCAGCCACCTACGCCTCCCCCACCACCAGCCCCACGACAGCCGCCCTCACCGGAGCCCGACATGACCGAAACCCCACCACCAGAACAGCCCCTTCAACCAGCTCAGCCCGTCCCCCCGCCGGGCGCGGGTGTCCCCCCACCGGGCGCGGCCGAGCCGCCTCCACCCGGCAGCGGAGCATTGCCGCCACGTTCGACCTCCGGCAGCGGCTCGAAGGGTCGCCGCAATCTGATCATCATCCTCGTGATCCTCGTCATCGTGGCGGTCGCTGCGTTGGTGCTGTTCCTGCTCGCCCTGAGCGAAGCTGACGACGAAGGGGCCATCCCCTTGGCGGATTCCCAGGTTGGCGAATGCTTCGACCGCGTGGGAGGTGGGTTCGTGGAGCTCGACATCATCGAGTGCTCCGACCCTCATGACGGCCAGCTCTTCGCTATCGTCACGCCTGCCAGCGCTGAGAGCGACGCCTACCCGGGCGACTCGGAACTCGAAGAGGAAGCCGGTCCCGAGTGCCAAGCGCAACTCGTCAGGTTCTACGGTGCCCCGGTAGAGGAGGCGGTCGCCACCGGAATAGACTTCGATCCGGTCGTCCCCAGCGAGGCGTCATGGACGCAGGACGGGATACGCGAAGTCAGGTGCATCGCCATCGATGCTGCCGGTGGGAAGCTCACCGGCAGCATCAAGGGCAGCGGTGGCTGATGATCAGGGCTAGCTGAAGAAGCTCTTGGCCACCTCGTAGACAGCAGGGTCGACCTCCTTCAACGTCCCCACCGCCTCGCTCAGTGAAACACGCACGATCTCGCCGCACTGGAGCGCGACCATCTTCCCGAAGTCCCCGTCGTGCACAGTGTCGATTGCGGCTATCCCGTACCTGGTAGCGAGTACCCGATCGAACGCGGTGGGGGTACCCCCTCGCTGAACATGGCCCAGAGCGGTCACCCGAGTGTCGTACCCGGTCCGTGCCTCGATCTCGTCGGCCAGCAGATTGCCGATGCCGCCGAGGCGAACGTGCCCGAACTCATCCATTTCGCCCGAGACGAGCTCGAGAGTGCCGGCTTTGGGAGACGCGCCCTCGGCAACGACGACGATCGACGCGTAACGTCCTCGGGCGTGCCTGCGCTTGATGGACGCACAGACGTCGTCGATGTCGAATGGTTCCTCGGGTATCAAGGTGACGGTGGCACCACCCGCGATCCCGGACCAAAGAGCGATGTGACCGGCATGGCGTCCCATCACCTCGACGACCATCACGCGGTCGTGCGATTCCGCTGTCGTGTGGAGGCGATCGATCGCATCGGTGCAGATCTGCACCGCAGTATCGAAACCGAATGTGAGCTCGGTACCGGAAAGATCGTTGTCAATGGTCTTCGGGACCCCCACCACCGGTACGCCATCGCCATACAGCCTGTTGCCGACCCCGAGCGTGTCCTCGCCACCGATCGCGATGAGGGCGTCGAGCGATAGCTCGGCGATTGCCCTCTTGGCGTCCTCCGGGCCGCCTTCCACCTTGTACGGGTTGGTCCTCGACGAACCGAGGACCGTCCCACCCCGAGGAAGGGTGCCCCTCATGCTCTCTACCGACAACGGCTTGGTGCTCTGCTCGAGCACACCGCGCCAACCGTCGAGGAAGCCGATCAACTCGTCCCCGTAGACCCATTCTCCTTTGCGCACGATCGCACGAATGACCGCATTCAACCCCGGGCAGTCACCGCCACCCGTGAGGATCCCGATTCGCATCTTTCCTCCATCAGGCTTCTCGGAGCGGTGCCCGCAGGCGGACTCCGCCGGCAACTCTACGCCACCTTCTCCGGTACCGTGTCGGCCCATGGCAGTGGTCATGGCCATCGACGCCGGCACGACCGGCGTGCGCTCCTTCGCCATCGACGAGTCCGGTCGGCGGGTGGGGTCGAGCTACCGGGAGTTCGCCCAGTACTTCCCTGCACCAGGCTGGGTGGAGCACGACCCGCTGGAGATCTGGTCCGCAGTGCAGTCGACCCTCGCTGAGCTGACGTCGGCGCTCGACGAACCGGTGGCTGCGATCGGCATAACCGACCAGCGGGAGACCACCGTCGTCTGGGACCGCTCGACGGGCAGACCGCTGGCGCCCGCAATCGTCTGGCAGGACCGCCGCACCGCCGGTCGCTGCGAGGAGTTGGAGGAGTCGGGTGTCCTCCCGCTCATACGGGACCGAACCGGCCTGGTCCTCGATCCGTACTTCTCGGCCACCAAGCTGGAGTGGCTGCTCGGACCCGGCGGTGTCGAAGCCGGAGCTGACCTGGCCTTTGGCACCGTGGACTCGTGGTTGGCTTGGTGCCTCACCGCCGGTCAGGTTCACGTCACCGACACCTCCAACGCGAGCCGCACCCTCCTGTTCGACATCCGGCGGCTGCGATGGGACGAGGAGTTGCTCGACGTGTTCGGTGTGCCTGCATCGGCTCTCCCCGAGATCCGACCTTCGAGCGGACGAATCGGGGTCACCGGCTCCGAGTGCGCCGCCGGCTCCGGAATCCCCATCAGCGGCGTGGCCGGGGACCAACAGGCCGCGCTGTTCGGCCAGGCCTGCTTCGAGCCCGGCATGAGCAAGAACACCTACGGGACGGGCTCGTTCGTGTTGATGAACACGGGACACTCCTGCCCCGAACCGGCGGAGGGGCTGCTCACGACGGTCGCGTGGACCATCCCGTCGAACGCTCGGCAAGTCACCAACTACGCGCTCGAAGGCGCTATCTTCGTGACCGGCGCAGCGATCCAGTGGTTGCGTGACGGCCTGAAGATGATCGACTCGGCCGCCGAAACCGGACCTCTGGCGGAATCCTGTCCGGACACAGAGGGCGTCTACTTCGTCCCCGCCTTCACCGGCCTGGGTAGCCCGCACTGGGACCCGTATGCACGCGGCACCGTGGTGGGCATAACCCGCGGGGTCGGCCGCGCTCACCTCGCCCGCGCCGTGGTCGAGTCGATGGCTTATCAGACAAGAGACGTCGTCGAAGCGATGAGCACCGCGGCGGCACGCCCGATAGGAGAGCTGCGCGTCGACGGCGGCGCCTCGGTGATGGACCTGTTGTTGCAGATCCAGGCCGACCAGCTCGGTGTGCCGGTGACCCGGCCGTTGCATCAGGAGACAACCGCGATGGGGGCCGCTTACCTCGCCGGGTTGGCCGAGGGAGTCTGGACCCTGGACGACATCGCCGCCAACTGGCAGGCGGATCTCAGGGTCGAGCCCGACCCGGACGAGGGCACCGAGGAGCGCTACCGGCAGTGGCAGCGGGCAGTCCAGCGAAGCCGGGACTGGGCCCGGCGCTGACCGCCGTTTCTTGACCGGTCGGTCAAGTGACCGTACCTTCTGCCAGATGGCTCGGCGACTGACTCAACGCGGAAAGGAGCGCCGCCGGCAACTTCTCGACTTCGCCACCGAGCGCTTCGCCGCCAATGGGTACCACCCGACCTCGGTCGCCGAGATCGTCGAGGGCCTGGGCGTGGGCAAGGGGGTCTTCTACTGGTACTTCGACTCCAAGGAGGAGCTCTTCGCCGAGATCCTCAAGGAGGCGCAGGCCGATCTGCGGAGGCGGCAGCAGGAAGCCATCGAGAGCGTCGACGATGCTGTATCGCGCATCGAGATCGGGATCCGCACTTCGATGGAGTGGGCTGCGGACAACGAGGACCTCTTCACGCTCTTCAGGTTCGCCATCTCAGAGGAGGAGTTCGCCCCGGCGCTGCGTGCGGGAGCCGACTTGGCGGTGTCGGATGCCGTCCGGCATCTCGAAGACGCCATCGCCAACGGCGACGTGCGCGACGCCGATCCCGACATGCTGGCCTACGCAATTCTCGGCGTGAACATCCACCTGGCTTCGGTCTTCATCCACGAACGTGGTGTGGCGCCAGCCGATGTCGCGGACCTGGCCGTGTCCTTCTGCCTCGAAGGTATCCTCGGGCGCTGAACGGGCGGTCTCGCAGGCGGGGCCCGCTCAGCCGAGCTTGGTCAGCGCGCGCCGGAGGTTGCGGGTGGCCTGGTTGATCCGCTGCTCGTTCTCGATGAGCGCAAACCGGACGAAGCCGTCGCCGTCCGGGCCGAACCCGACGCCTGGTGAGGTGGCCACGTCGGCATCCTTCACGAGGAACGACGCGAACTCGATCGAGCCCATCTCGGCATATGGCTCCGGAATGGGCGCCCAGGCGAACATGGTGCCTCCAGGCGGATCCATGTGCCAGCCCATGCGCTGGAGACCGCGACAGAGCGTGTCGCGGCGCCCCTGGTAGATCTGATTCACCTGCTCGGGATGGTCACGCGCCTCGTTGAGGGTGACCGTGGCCGCGATCTGGATGGGCTGGAACGTCCCGTAATCCAGGTACGACTTGAGCTTGGCCAGCGCGGCTATGACCTCGGCATTGCCCAACAGGAAGGCGATGCGCCAACCGGCCATCGAAAAGGACTTGGTCATCGAGAAGAGCTCGACGGCGCATTCGGTGGCCCCCTCGGCCTGCAGGATCGACGGAGGCCGGAACCCGTCGTAGCCGAGATCAGCGTAGGCGTTGTCGTGCACGAGAACCACCTCGTTCTCGCGGGCAAAATCCACGATGCGCTGCATCCAGGGAAGGTCGACGCAGGTGGTGGTGGGGTTGTGGGGAAACGACAAGACGATCACGCGAGGCTTGGGCCAGGAGTACTGCCAGCGATCCACGAGGGTGTCGAAGAAGGCCTCGCCGCCGCCTCGCAGTGGTATCTCCCGCACCTCCGCACCCGAGAACAAGGGCCCGTATATGTGAATGGGGTAGGAGGGGGAGGGGACGAGAGCGGCATCGCCGGGTTGCAGCAGCGTCCACATCAGGTGGCTGAAACCCTCCTTGGCACCAATGGTGTTGATGACCTCGGTCTCGGGATCCACCCCTACGCCGAAGCGGTGCCTGTAGTACCCGGCGATGGCCTCACGCAGCTTCGGGATGCCCCTGCTCATCGAGTAACGGTGGTTCCGCGTGTTCCGGGCAGCCTCGGCAAGCTTCTCGACCGCGATCTCCGGTGACGGCAGGTCGGGGTTCCCGAAGCCGAGGTCGATGATGTCGGCGCCTTCCCGACGACGCTGGATCTTCAAGGAGTCGATGATCGTGAAGACATACGGTGGGAGGCTGGTGATCCGGCGGAACTCCATGCACGCAGGGTACCCGCGGACACCGCAGCGGACGGAAGCGGTTACCCGGCGGCGGATGCAATGAGCGCAGCGCCGAGCGCTCCGGCTCTCGGACCGAGGCCAGTGAGCGCGATCTCCACAGGAGGGTTGCGGCGGGAGGCGAGCGGGTACTCCAGAAACGACGCTCGTACCCGCTCGATGAGCATGTCGCCGAGCGGCGCCAGACCACCACCGATGACGATCGCCTCCGGGTCGAAGATGTTGACGAGATTGGCCACGCCGAGGGCCACCCAGCGAGCGAAGGTGTCCACGACCTCGTTGGCGGCCCCGTCGCCAGTCGCGGCCAGCTCGACGACGAGCTCTCCCGTGACGTCCTCCGTGTTCCCCCCGACTGCTCGCAGCACACTGGATGCCCTACCGTCGCCGATCGCTTCGCGGGCCAGCCATGCCAGTCCGCTCCCGGAGGCAAAGCGCTCCCAGCAGCCTCTCTGACCGCAGGGACACAGGGGGCCTTCGGGGTCGATGACCATATGACCGGGCTCCCCCGCCGATCCTCGGTGGCCGCGGTACAGGGAGCCGTCGAGCACGATGCCACCTCCGATACCGGTGCCGAGCGTGACCAACAGCAAGCTCTGCACCGAACGCCCCAGGCCCAGATCCTGCTCTGCCCGAGCTGCACAGTTGGCGTCATTGTCGACGACTGTCGGGACTTGGAGCCGACGCTCGACCTCGCCGCCCACATCGAGACCGATGAGTGCCTTGGCGTTGGGTGCCTCCCACGCCACGTGATCCTGACCGAGCAGCGCGGCCAAGCCGATCCCGACCGCGACCACCTCGCCCACTTGCTCGGCAAGGCCCCGTACAAGCGAGCAGATGGAGTCGACGATCTCGGTTCCAGAGGCCGGTGTGGGGGCCTGACGCTCCGAGAGCACAGCCCCCGGCGAAACCGAGTCAACAAGAAGGGCAAGGGTCTTGGTCCCACCGAGATCGACTCCGACCACTGGCCGCTCCGGCGTCAACACGGCCTCGATTCACCCACGTCGACTTGGCTCAATACCGCAGCAGGGCGCCGACGCGCCCGAGGACGTCGAGGTCAGCGTTGTCGATGCAGATCTCGATTCGACAGGACTGCGCGAGGGCCTCCTCGATCGCTTCCTCGACCACATCATCGACGCGTGCAAGATCACTCCCGCACACCGGACAGGTCGGGCCGACGCGTGCAAGCGCGCCGCACTGCTGGCATCGCCAACCGGGGTCCGAGAAGCCCTGGGATACCAGCAGCCGATCGACCCTGCGCTCGTTCAGGGCCGTAAGGACCTTGTCGAGCCCCGCGGCACCCTTCCCGTTGCCGTGCACAGCCTCCCGGAGCCGGTCGACCGCTCTCGCTTCGGTCTCGCGCTCCACACGCACCTCGACCTGACGGGCCGCACCTCTTATGTCACCCATGGGCGCACTTGCCGAAACGGTGATGCGACCGGCCAATCGCTCCTTGAGATACGGGTGAAGCTCGGCCTCGAGGAGATGGCAGATCTCATCGGGTGCGCCGATCGTCAAGCGCTCGAAGCCGGAGCCCTGGAAGACGTCGAAGGCCACCCGTGCGGCGTGACGGACGTGCTGACTGGTCAGGGCAGCAACGTGGTGCTGGGTATCTCCCCGATCCTGTTCTCCACGTTCGTCGTAGTCACGCGGGAGCTCCTCGAACAGCTCCGAATGATCAACGAGCTCCCCGAGCTCGAAGACGAACATGCGCGCCCTCTGCTTGTCGCACAGCAGGACTCCGAGCCGCTCGGAATCCTGGAGAATGGCCTCCAGCTGTCCGACCGCAGGTGAGGGGCCGACCGAGACGTGACTACGAACCGGGACCGGGAGGGTGAACGCCTCCCATAGGCCGTGCGCGCCGCAAGCGAACATCGCCAGGCCCCTCGTGGATGAGCGGTCAACGCCCGCTTTGACGAAATCCTCGATCCGGTGGAGATCCGTCGCGACCGAGCGAGACCCGTTGGCGTTCTCCTGAGCACGCCGAAGCAATACCTGCAACTCCCGCTCGTAGTCTTGGTGACGAAGGTATCTTCGGCCATCGACGTCGAGGTAACACGACACGACCTCGGCTTGCTCTGCCCGAAATCCGGCCAATTGACGAATCGCATTCTCGGTTATCGCAGGCACTGAACCCCCTGGCTGGCGCTGTCGGGAGATCGTACGCAAAGAAGCGCCCCGTTTCCGCCCTCATGCGAACACCCGCGCGCCGGCCTCGACGACCGCCGCGCGATCCTCACCGAGCTCCCTGCCCCAGCTCACCACGTCGGCATCATCGGACAGGTAGATCACCTGGACCACCTCCGCCATCCGTTCGAGTCGATCGAACACGTTGCTGACATCCTCGAACGCCCATCCCTTCAGTGGCTCGTCCAGTACCAGCGGCACCGAGCCTGCGTAGGAGACGGCCCGCTGGTTCGCCAGCCGCGCCAGTACATACCACTCAACGGCCTCGGCGCTGGTCCCGCTCGGCCCACCGGCCTCAGGGCCGGTCCCGGCCGCTTCGGGTGCCCCGGCCCCCTCGCTCGTCATGGGGGCACCGGTGCCGAGCAGGTTCTCGAGTCGGATCGCCGCAGCGTCCCTGGACCTCTGGGCCGCAGCCAGCAGGCTGCGCCTCGCATCCACGAGTGTTTCGAGGTCCTCCAGCCGACCGCCGAGGCCCGCCAGCTCGTGGATCTCGACCTCGGGGACGACATGAGAGCGCAAGGCCTGTTCGACGTCGTCATCAGCGACATCACCGAGGATCAGCCGGGCCTGCTCGTGGACGCGCTCCAGTCCGTCAAGGGTCTCGGACCAGTCAGGGTCAGCCTCGATGTAGGCACTCAGCTGAGCCCACTCGGCTTCGGCTCGTTCGAACTCGCGGCGGGCCTCGGCGAGCTCTCGTTGCGAGTCGGGATCGGTCCCGCGATGAGCAGCTCCCATCACGTAGGAGCTCCAGGTGGGAAAGCCCATCTTGGCGAGCAGCTCGTCTTGTCCACGTGTTGCTTCTTCGAGGCGCCTGCGGGCACGGCTCGCACCAACGCGACCCTCGGTCTTGCGTTCGGCTGCCAGCACCTCGTCATGAGCCCGTTCGAGTGACTCAATGTCCTCGGCTGTCGCCACTGGGACTTCTACCGCGCTCTCGGCGGCCCGCAGCCGCGCCCGGGCAGAGTCGACCCACGCGGTGACCACATCGATGTCCCGACCCTCCTGCCCCAGTTGGCCCTCGAGCTCAGCCATCCTTGCCTGAAGGGCGGCAAGCTCATCGGCAAGGGCCAACGCCTCCGGCGACGTGGCCCCACCACCGATGCCGTGCTGGTCGGGCTCGTGCTCGGGACCGGCATTCGCCTCCTCCCGCAAGGCCTGTTCGAGCAAGGCCTTCTCCTCCAATGCCTCCTCCAGCGCCTCTTGCAGAATCCGGTACGCCTCGCAGTTGTCAGCGTAGGCACGGCGGGCCGCGGCGACCGCGGGAGAGTCGTCGGGTTGGTCGGCCGGTGAGTCGGTGGCGGGTCCCTCGATCCTCGAACCGGGCAGGTCCGATGAGCGCACGACGACGTCGACCTCGTCGTGGAGGTCGAGCAGGTCCAGATTCTCGGGCGTGAGGTCGAGCACGACTCCGTGGGCCTCCACCAGCCCCCCAAGACCGGGTTCACCGGAGCAGGGAATGGCCGACACCGCGCGCGCAACCCGTTCGCGGGCAGCAGGCCCCAAACCTGTGACAACCGTCACCAAGGGGTGGAGCTCGAGCGATTGCCCGCCGTGCTCGTCTTGCAGCCGCGTCAACTTCATCTGTCCACTCATTCGGCTCATCCTGCTCGCTGATCAAGGGAATTCACCTGCGGCAGCGCCAGGGGCGACAGCGCGTACCTGGCTCTCGTTCAGTCGACTGGGATGTGTTGCACGCGGTAGTTCGCCAGCCGGTCATCGACGCCGGCCGGCGCTGACGGCTTGCCGGCCGCCGACTCGATAGCCGAGCCCAGCGACGAGATCGCCGAGCTCAGTCGCTCACGATCGTCTACGAAGTCGTCGATCACGTCGAGAAATGCACGGGCGGCCTCTATCAGTTCCTTGGCGGCCGTCTGGAGGTGCTCCACCCCCTCAGCCGCCCGTCCCTCACGGTCATCGGGTTGCTGGCTCTGCGACTCGGGCATCAGGCTCAATTATGCCCCGCGCCGGCGGGGCGACCCGCCGAACGTCACGGTCAGCACACCGTTCTTCAGGCTTGCGCTCCTGACCTCCCGCCGGCTGAGAGAGTCGGGCAGCATCACGCTGCGCCGGTAGGGCCCCACCCGGATGAGCAGCTCACCGGCAACACGACCGACGTCGAGATCACCTCTGTCGGTGAACGGTAGCTCCAGCCTCAGCCGGTACCCCGTGTCCACCCTTTCGATGATCATCGGGCTCGACGTGTGCATCGGCTCAGCCGGGTTGCGCGGACCGTAGACCTCCCCTGCAAATGCACGCAGTCGATCGGCGCCCACTATCTCGGTTTCGGCGAGCTCGGCTCGCAACACGGGCAAAGGGTCGAAGCCCTCGGTTATCGAGGCCATGTGCTCGGCCTGGAGATCCTTCCACTTCTTGAACCACGGGTCGTTGACGGCCGTTGGCAGGAGCCGGTTGGCGATGACCGCGTCGACCCGGTAGCCGAACAACGAGAGATAGGTATAGGTACGGCGGGCTTCGGCGATGACCATGCGCTCGGGATTGACGACGAGGCGAACCGATGTGGTTGCTGGATCGCCGAGGATGTCCTTCACTCCGTCCAGCTGGTCGTAGAACCGGCGGGTGGCGCCGAACACGTTGTCCCCGGCCACCGGCAGGGAGCTCACCCGCGACAGCACCGGACCCACCAGACGATTGACCCTCCGACCCAGTGGGAACACCCGCTCCATGTACCAGGAGAGGACATCGGGCATGCTGAGGAGCCGGATCGTCTCGGCGGTCGGAGCGCAGTCGACTACCAGCACGTCCCATTCCCCCGACCGGGCGTGCGTCTTGATGTCGGTGAGGGAGAAGAGCTCGTCGAGGCCGGGTATCACGGAGAGCTCCTCGGCCTCGAGGCCGTCTGCACCCGCCCAGTTGAAGACATCCACCAGATAGTCCCGGACCTCGGCCCAGGATTCCTCCATTCGCTCCTGCGCGTCGAGTTGCTGTGCCCAGAGACCGCGTGCGACATCGGTCGGCTCGGTGGACAAGCACACGTCGAAGGAGTCCGCCAGCGAATGAGCCGGGTCCGTGGACATCACCAGGGTGCGCAAGCCGCTATCGGCGCAACTGATCGCGGTGGCAGCCGCCGCCGTGGTCTTGCCGACCCCACCCTTGCCGGTGAAGAGCAGAACCCTCACGAAGCCCGTGATTCCACGTAGGCCTTCAGGTCCCGGAGTGCTGCACGCATGATCTTCTGCTCGGCTCGCCGCTTCAAGAAGCCGGGCATGGGTGCCACCAAGTCGATCTCGAGGTGGTAGGTGACATCCGTTTCGTCCTCCCGGTCGACCGAAGGAACGAACTCGTAGCGGCCGTCGAGCCTTCGCATCAGATCACCGTTGACGAGCGTCCAGGACAGCCGGTGCGGCTCGTCGTACTCGTACTCGAGGGTATAGCTCGTCTTTCGACCGAACGCTGCGGTCTGGAACGCGACGACCGTTGCTCTTCCGTCGCCGTCACGCTCGACGACGTCAGCAACCTTCACCTCATTCGCCCACTCGGGGTAGGCCTCGAAGTCGACCACTGCTGAAAAGCAAGCTTCAGCCGGCGCATTGATCGTCGTACGTTGGGTCGCCTCCTGGGCCATGGTCTCCCTCTCCGCGAGCGGTCCCCAACGCTAGACCGCTGGCTCCCCCGCGGGCGATCTCAGGACGTGCCGTGCTCGTGCCGAGGATCGAAGACGCCGTGGCGTGCACCCCACAACCCGGCCAAGCCGAGTCCGAAGAGCGGTACAAGGGTGCCGAACGCCAGGCTCGTGAACGGGCGGGCAGCAGCCGTGGCGGCGGCTGCCACGATCTCGGTGGCCAACGAGCCCATCAGGTTGAGCTGTGCGGACCTCGGAGCGGATCCCTGGAGGAAGAAGAGACCACCGATCCCGATCGCATCGGTCGTGCTGCGCGCAATCGCTACCAGGATCGCCCACGCGAACGCAGCCATGCCGAGCGCGAACAGCGTGAGAGACACAGCCAGAGCCGGACCCGCGAACACCGAGGGAGACGCGACAGCGAGGATCGCAGTGAGCGCGAACAGACCCGTCCCGACCCATGACGCGATGATGATCGCCGAGCCGGAGTGGGGTGCCTCCTGGTCGGAGATCCGTTGCTCGCGAGCGGCCCGCTCAGCCTTGCGACGTGCTTGCATCTCGGCGCGGGCTCGGGCTGCGGTAGGACGTCGATCGCTGCTCCCGGAGCCATGCGATGTCACCGCCGACCTTCCTTCCATTCGTCGAGGGAGCCCTGGAGTCGCGCGGCCAAGACGTCATAGGAGAACTCGTCGACTGCCCGGCGTCGCCCGCGCTCGGCCATCTCCCGACGGAGGTCCTCGTCTCTGAGCCTGTCGATCGCCGCAGCCACGGCGGAGGCGTCACCGGCGTGGTCCAGCACCAGACCTGTCTGGCCCGATATGACGGCTTCATGGGCCCCTCCGCTCCTGCCGGCGATCTGGGGCACGCCGGCCGCGGCAGCTTCGAGGAAGACGATTCCGAAACCCTCCTGCTCGAGCCCGAACCAACGGTTCCGGCACAGCATGGCGAACAGGTCGGCGCACCCGTACAGCCCGGGCAGGTCGGCGTCGGGAACCCGGCCCAGGAACGTGACCGGTGCCCCCGACGACCTGGCCAGCCGCTCGAGGCGCGACCGGTCGCGTCCCTCACCTGCCACGGCGACCTGGACCTCACCGGCAAGCATTGCGGCGGCACGAATGAGCGTGTCCATGCCTTTGCGCGGGACGAGCCGACTCACGCCGAGCACGAGCAGCGCCTCGGCATCCAGGCCGAATGCCGCTCTCTGCTTGCGCACTTCGACGCGGGTCAGCGGAACGAACCTGTTCGAGTCGACACCCGGTGGAACCGTGACGCAAGCAAGTCCGGTGCCGGCCACCCGCTCGGCTTCGGCGCGGGGATAGCCACCAGCCGAGATGACGAACTCCGCGCCCCGGAGAACATGGCGAGCGAGCAGGTTCGAGCCGGGAAGGCGCCCGGGCACGGCTACCTCCGCACCATGCAGGACCACGGCGTAGGGGTGGTCGAGACGGCCGCCGAGCAGCCCGAGCGGGAGCAGTGGATCGAGTACGACGAGATCGGCACGCAGATCCCTGGCCAGCCGGTTCACCCGGCGAGCCAGCCCGGCGGTCGGCAGCAGCACTGCATGCCCCCAGCGCTCCACCGCGAACGGTTGACGGCGGTCCCATGCGGCGCTGTCCGTGAAGGAGGAGGTGAGGACAACGAAGTCCTCCGGCCTGAGTCGGCGCCACAACTCCCAGAGGTAGCTCTGAATCCCACCTACCTTCGGAGGGAAGTCGTTGGTGACGAGGAGGTGTCTCACGGCTCGACATGATCCTTCGCCACAGGGCCGGTGGCCATCTCCTCCACCAGATCGAGGCGTCCTAGTTCAGAGGCGGCCCCGGCCGCGTGCTCGACCAGCAAGTCGTCCTCGGAGCTCAGGTACTCGATCAGAACGGCCTCTACCTCACCGTCGTTCCCACACGCAGTGTTGCCCAGCACGATGAGCGCGTTTCTCCTCAGGTAACGGGGGTCGCGGCCAGGTATGTACCAGCGACCGTGTCGTTGCATGAGGGTCTCGTCATCGGCTTTCAGCATTTCTAACGGCGACACCCACGCCCCGACGTCGCCGTCGTGGCCACTGACGGCGACGGTTCCGCTGTCACGGATGTCTGGTCGATTCAGCGGACAGACCTCCTGGCATTCGTCGCAACCGTAGATCCGGTCTCCGAGGGCACGTCGGTACTCGCGGGGAAACGAGCCCGTCCGCTGGACGAGCCACGCCAGGCAACGCCGCGAGTCCACCACACCGGGTTCCACGATCGCCCCTGTCGGACAGCCCTCCATGCATCGGCGGCACGTGTGACATCCGTCGGGCACGCGTCGTTCAGCCAGCCGTAGGGGGGCGTCGGTGATGACAGACCCGAGGACGAACCAGCTGCCCCGCCCGGGCAACAGGAGGTTGCTGTTCTTCCCGTACCAGCCGAGCGCTGCCCGGTAGGCAGCTTCGCGGTCGACCAGGGCGTTGTCGTCGGCAACGGTCCGGGTACTCCAACCCTCGTCCTGGAGCAGGCGGGCCACTTCGCCGAGCGCCTTCCGAAGGTCCCCGTAGAGGTCCGCTCTGGCATAACGAGCGATTCGACCCTGCGGCCCCGGGGGACGGATCGGCTCAGGGCCGCCGTAACCCAGGGCTCCGACGACGATCGAGCGCGCGCCCGCCAGAGTGGCTGAGGCATCCGTGGAACGAGCGCTGTTCCGGTAGGTGAACTGCATGCCGCCGTGCAGGCCTGCGCCCTTCCTCGACTCCAGGTCGCGGCGCGTCGTCATGAACGGCTCGGCGCTGGCTACGCCAACGGCGTCGAGACCGCTGACCCGGCCCCGCGAGATCACCCGGTCCAGGAGAGTCATATCCACGGTTCCATGCTGACAGGACCGCGACCACGGCGCAGCAACGGAAGGCCATCGCCTGCGTGGCAACGCGCGAGTACCCTGTAGCCCCGGGGAGGTGGGGATGACGAGTGTAGAGGTCGACCCTGGAGCGACCTTCGAGGCGAGCCTGGGAGGCCTCATCAGGCACGTGCGGGACGTGGTCGTGCCCATCGACGAGCAAGGGACCATCCTTTACGCCAACGCCGCAACGCGGGGTGTACTCGGCTACAGCCCTGCCGAGGTCGTGGGACGCAACGTCTCCGAGTTCGTCCACGTCGACGAACTGTCGATCGCGGCTGCCGACCTGTTGGAACTCCTCGGTGGCCAGCATGAGGACATACCGAGCCTCTACCGGGTGCGGCATGCCGACGGGTCGTGGCGCTACGTAGAGGCGAGCGCCTCTGTCGCATCCGGCATCGTGCCCGGCGCCGTCGCGGTCCTCACCCTGCATGACGCAACCGACCGTGTCCTTGCCGAGGCCAAGATCCGTGACCGGCTCGAGTTCGAAGACCTCGTCGCCCGTATCACAGCGCCTTTCGTCAGCGGTTTCGCAACGGAGTTCGACAAGGCGGTGGACGAGGCACTGCGCGAGATCGGCGTGCACACGATGGCCGACCACGCCTTCGTGTTCATCGTCGACCAAACGGACGGGGGGATCGACAACACCCACGAGTGGTTCGCCCCCGGCGTCGAGCCTGAAGTCGAGACCCGCCGGCGACTGCGGCTGACCGTCTCCGCCGAGACCTTGAAGGCCCTTTTGGGCGGAATGACCATCGTCGTGGGAGACGTCAGCCTGCTCGACGACACCTTCGCACTGGAACGGGAACAGCTGGAAGCGGGGGCCGTGACCTCGATCGCTGTCGCTCCGATGAGGCTGAAGGGATTGGTCATCGGTTTCGTGGGAATCGACTCGACCGAGAACCGGCGCAGCTTCGATCCTGGGGACGCAGCTGTCCTCCAGTCAGCCGCCGGGATCCTCGCTCACGCGTTCTCGCGGCACGAGGCCGAGCAGCGGTATCGCGGTGTCATCCGCCACTCCCCCCTCCCGACCGCCTTGTACGACTCCGAGGGCTACTTCATCGAGGCCAACGGCTCCTACCTCGAGTTGACCGGTCGTAGCACCGACCAGCTCGAGGGCTCGACCGTGCTGGACATCCTCGCGGCTGATGAGCACGCAGCGGCACGACGCCAGTTCGACGACCTGCGTCGGGGCCTCGTCGAGGTGGCCTCGGCCGAGATGGTGTGCGTGCGGCCGGACGCCGGCACGCGGCTGGTGGCAGCCCGCAGCTCGGCAGTCCGCGACCGCCGCGGCCGGGTGAAGTTGCTAATCGTTCACGCAGAGGACATAACCGAGCGCCGGCGCGCCGAAACCAGTCTCCGCCACAGTGAAGCTCGGTTCCGCTCCGTGTTCGACAACTCGCCGGCGATCTTCACACGCCTGGATCGCCACGGCGACCTCCTGTTCGCCAACCAGGCTCTGGCCGACCTGGCAGGGCGCCCGATCGCGAAGCTGCTGGGCCGCAACGTCCGGGAAATCGGACTCGATGACGAGGACGAGCGCTGCTGGCTGGACTCGATCGAGCGAGTCCTGTTGACGCGGCAACGTGACGACTTCGAGTGGTCCATCGAGCAGCGCGACGGAACCCGCTCGTGGTTCCAGACGAGGATCGTTCCCGACCACTCTCCCGAACAGGTACCGCTGGTCCTGGCGATGACGACCGACATCACGCAGCTGAAGAAGATCCAGGCCGACCTGGTTCACCAGGCCACCCACGATGACCTCACCGGACTGCGCAACCGTCAGGCGCTCCTGGAGGATCTCGAAGACGCGCTCGCGCAGTGCCGCGACGGTGAAGGCAGTCCTGCCCTGTTGTTCCTCGACCTGGACCGCTTCAAGGTCATCAACGACTCACTCGGGCACGCCGCCGGTGACCAGCTCCTGGTCGTAGTGGCCAGGAGGCTGAGCTCGGTCCTGAGGGAATCGGAGATCGTGGCCCGCTTGGGCGGAGACGAGTTCGTGGTGCTCCTGAAGTCCCTCGTAGGGATCGATTCGGCTCTCGTGGTCGCCGAGCGGCTCCGCAGGGTGCTCGCAGCGCCCATGACCATCCACGGTCAGGAGCTTTACGCTACGGCCTCGATCGGGGTTGCACTCTCCAACGATCAGCTCAGCAGCACAGATCTGCTCCGCCAAGCTGATGCTGCCATGTACCTGGCGAAGGAACGTGGGAGGGACCGCACCGAGGTATACGAAGCGCACCTGCACGCAGCCGCTTCACGGCGGTTGCGTGCTGAGTCAGAGCTGCGTCACGCTCTCGACAACCACGAGCTGAGGGTCCACTACCAGCCCGAGATAGAGCTCGAGGACGGAACGGTCACAGGCGTCGAGGCACTCGTCCGCTGGCATCACCCGACGGATGGCCTTCGCCGCGCGGCGGACTTCATCGGCATCGCCGAGGACACAGGCCTGATCATCGACCTCGGTGGGTGGGTGCTGCGCGAGGCGTGCGGCCAGGGGGGCATCTGGTACCGCCGACAGCCGAGCCGACCGCTCACGGTGCGAGTGAACCTCTCGGCTCGCCAGATCGGCCACCCGGACCTGGTGAAAGATGTCGCCGACGCTCTGACCGATGGTGGCCTACCCCCCGAACACCTGTGTCTGGAGATCACCGAGACGGCCCTGATGGCCGATGCCGCCGCCGTCCTCGAGGTGCTGGAGGACCTCCGATCGCTGGGTCTCCAGCTGGCGGTGGACGACTTCGGGACGGGTTACTCCTCACTCAGCTACTTGAAGCGGCTCCCCGTCGACGTGCTGAAGATCGATCGGTCCTTCGTCCACGGCATCGGAGTGGAGGCTCACGACACGGCGATTGCCCGTGCGATCGTCGATCTAGCCCGCTCGCTCGGCCTGTCGACGATCGGCGAGGGAGTCGAAACGCCCGAGCAGCTCGCGGCGCTACGCCAGATGGGCTGTTGCCGGGCACAGGGATTCCACATCTGCCCCCCTTGCGAGGCGGACGAGATCGAGTTCCCCGACGCCGCCGTAGCTCCCTGAAGGCCGTCAGCGGCTGAGCGGCACGGGCAAGGCTCACTCCCGAGAAGCGACCGGGCTCACCCCGAGGTGTCGCCTTGCGACTCGAACCGGGCGACCGATCCGCCGTCGCCACACCAGCGACAGCTCACGTCCGCCACGGACTCCTCGAGCACCTCCTCGTCCTCCACCGTGAGCTCACCCCCGACCGAGTAGTGGTGGTAGGCCTTCGTGGTACGGCTGATCACGACGTCGAAGCGCGTGAGGTTGCCGCAGGCACGGCAGCGGTAGCGAAGTGCCACGCCGCGACTGTACCGGCCGACTGGGGGAACACGAGGGTGCTTGACCTCGAACTCCTGTTCGACAACTAATGGTGTGATGTCGGCCTCACCCGCTGCCGTGTCCGCCTCGCCGGGTTGCGTGCAGCCGTCCTTCGATGAGCTCGGCCTGCCGCTGGCGGAGTGCACCTTCTGCGTCGTCGATCTCGAGACGACCGGAGGATCGCCCCGGGATTGCCGGATAACCGAGGTCGGGGCCGTCAGGCTGCGCACAGGTGAATGCCTCGGCACCTTCCAGACACTCGTCAACCCCGGTGTGGCGGTACCCCCCAGCATCAGCATCCTGACCGGAATCACCGACACCATGGTCATCAAGGCACCGAGGATCGAGGAGGTCCTCCCGGCGTTCCTCGAGTTCCTGGGTGACTCCGTGATCGTGGGTCACAACGTGCGGTTCGACCTCGGCTTCCTCAACCACGCCCTCGCCCGCGACGACCGACCCGCTCTCGCAAACCGTTTCGTGGACACCATGGGCCTGGCGCGGCGCCTGCTGAGGGACGAAGTGCCCAACTGCCGGCTGGACACCCTTGCGGACCGGCTCCGGTTGCCACATCGACCGAGCCATCGTGCTCTCGATGACGCCATGGCCACCGCCGATCTGTTGCACTTGATCCTCGAGCGAGCCGGCAGCTTGGGCGTGCTCGGACTCGATGATCTGCTCGCTCTGCCGACCATGGCCGGACACCCCCAATCGGCCAAGCTCCGGCTGACGGAGAAACTGCCCCGCAGTCCGGGCGTGTACCTCTTCCGTGACGGCGTCGGAGGGATCCTCTACGTCGGCAAGGCCTCGAACCTCCGCCAGCGGGTCCGGTCCTACTTCTCCACCGACACGCGCCGAAAGGTCGGACAGCTCCTCCGCGAGACCCAGCGCATCGACCACAAGTCGTGTAGCACCGCACTCGAGGCCGAGGTACTCGAGCTCCGGTTGATCCGCCTCCTCGACCCTCGCTTCAACAGGGCCGGCAGGAACTGGCGCAAGTACACCTACCTGAAGCTCACGCTCGACGAGCCGTTCCCGAGACTGGCGGTGGCGCGGACCGTGATCGACGACGGGGCCTTCTACCTCGGACCCCTTCCCGGCACACGGTTCGCCCGACGGGTCGCCGAGGCCATCGAGTCGGTGATTCCACTCCGACGGTGTCGCGCCGATGTCAGGCGCAACACACGTATGGCCCCCTGCGCGCCGGCACAGCTCGGCGTCGCGACCTGCCCTTGCGCAGGAGGAGTCAGCGAGTCCGCCTACCGCTTGATCGTCAGGCGGGCGCTCGTGGGCCTGACCGCCGATCCCTCCGTCCTGCTGGACCCGCTGGCAGAGAAGATGACCGATCTCGCCACGCAGGAGCGTTTCGAGGAAGCGGCCGACGTACGCGACCGAGCCGATGCGTTGGCAACCGCGCTGCGGCGCCAGCGCAGCTTCGATCAGCTCCGTCGCCAGGCACGGCTGGTGGTGGAGGCGGCCGACGGCAGCGGTGCCGAGGTGCGACGCGGACGGCTTGTCCGTTCCTGGCCCGGAGTCACCGCCGAAAGGGCCCGGGTAGGAAGCCTTCCCGGGATGGCCGGCAGTCCCCTACAGGCGATTCCCGACGACCCGGGCGGACCGGAGACGGGCCCGCTCCCCAAGGAATTGGCCGATGAAGTCCTCTGCCTGGCTCGCTGGTTGGACGACAACGCCGGCCGCCTGAGGGTGGTACACGTCGACGGCGAGGCCTGCTCCACCCTTCCGCGGCTGCCATCCCTCCGCCCCACCCGGGCGGTGTGACACGCACCACAACCTGCTTCCGACTCCGATTTGCACGAAGGCGTAACCTTGGGAACGTGCGATTGCTCTTCTGGCTGCTCGGGTCGGTACTACTGACTCTCGCACTGATCGCCGCCGCGCTCGCCCTCGTCGTGTGGCGGCTGAGGCGATCGAACCGCGTCGTCCCCTCGGTCCGCTCGGCCGCGCCTTTGGTGTGGCTCGTATCTCCATCCTCCCTGGCATTTGCCCACCGACGGCTCAGCAGGAGCGTGGACTCGGTCCGTGCGGCCGACGAATTCCATCCACCTGCCGACCCGACCTCACCGGTTCCTCAACTCATCGATGACCTCGAAGCTCAGGCCGTGTCGCTGGACTGCCGCCTCGTCCTCGCCCGTCGGCTCCCCAGATCGGTACGCTCTCGCGAGCACCGCGAGATCCGCCATCTCGTTGCCCAGCACGAGGCTCTGGCAAACCGCGTGCGGCACCTGATAGTCCGAGACACCGATGACGACGGTGAGCGAATTGCGACGATGACCGATCTCGGTGATCGCGTGAGAGCACTCGAACAGGGCCATGAGGAGGTCGACCGCGTGATCCACCGGGCCACCGGGTCCTCTCTCGCCGGCGTGTCAGGCGGCCACCCGGTTGGACACCTCCACCAGCCGCTCCAAGGCGCCGGCCGCCGCACCACAGTCGATGGCGGCGGTCGCCCGATCGATCCCGTCTCCCAAGTCCGCCGCGACGTCGGCGACGACGAGTCCCGCAGCCGCGTTGAGAACGACCATGTCTCGTAGCGGGCCCGTCCCACCACCGAGCACCTCACGAGTCGCGTTCGCGTTTGCATCGGCGTCACCCACCGCGATCTCTTCGACGGTCGCCTTGGCGATCCCGTAGGCAGCCGGATCGACCTCGAAAGAGGTCACCTCGCCACCGCTCAGCTCGTGCACCGTCGAAATCGTCGTAATCGTCAGCTCGTCCAAGCCGTCGTGCCCGTGCACCACCATGGCCCGGACGGCGCCCCGCTCACGCAACACGCCGATCACTGTAGGAGCCATCGCCGGATCGCTCACTCCTATGACCTGCCGCTTGACCCGGGCCGGGTGTGACAGAGGGCCGAGGAAGTTGAAGACGGTCGGCACAGCCAGCTCCGACCGGACCGGTCCGACGTGCCGCATGGCAGGATGGAACGAGCGCGCGAAGCAGAAGCCTATGCCGGCCTCCTCCACACAGGACGCGACACCCGGCCCGTGCAGGTCGACCGCGACGCCGAGCATCTCGAGCAGGTCAGCGGAACCGCTCGCCGAGGAGGCCTTGCGGTTCCCGTGCTTGCACACAGGCGCACCGGCTCCGGCCACCACGAACGACGCCATCGTCGAGACGTTGAAAGCCCGCCCTCCGAGCGTCCGCGAGCCACCGGTTCCCACGATGTCGACGGTGTCCACGTCCAACTCGATCGGCTCGGCAGCCTCGAGCATGGCGTCGACCATTCCGGAGACTTCCTCGACGGTCTCGCCCTTGATGCGCAACGCCACGATGAAAGCAGCTATCTGAGCATCGGTCGCCTCACCGTCGAGTATCGCGCCGAGGGCCGCGCGCGTCTGCTGCGACGAGAGGTCGGCTCCGGCGGTGAGCGAACCGAGGACCGCCTTCCATCCGCCCAGTTCCGACAGGGTTGCCACGGGCTAGCCCCGATCGTTCACGGTGAGGGCCCGAGCCACTCCCGATGCCGAAGGCAGAAGCCTTCCTCGGAAGCGTGGTGTCCAAGGGTGTTCACTCCGGAGGTGCTCCGGCTCGTTGGTATTTCGTGTGGTGTCCAAAACCGGGTCCTCCACGGTTGAGGGGGCTTCCTCGAAGCTACGGCGAGCTGCTCGTGCGAACGCGTGAATGATCAGGGCTAGGCAGACTTCTGCTGGCTGCGCTCGCGGCGGCGCTGGCGGACTATCCGCCGCCGCTCCTTCTCGGTGGCCCCACCCCAGACACCGTCCTTCTCCCGGCGGCTGAGGGCGTGCTCGAGGCAGGGAATCCGCACCGCACAGACATCGCACACGGCCTTTGCCGGCGCGGCATCCTCTTCGCCGGGTGGGTAGAAGATGCGGGGATCAAGCCCTTTGCAGGCCGCGGACTTCTCCCAGGATGTGTCCATTACTTCGTCACTCTCCGTCGAGCTTCCGGCTCTCATCGGGACAGCCAGTGGCAGGAAGGCCCGGGGCCGGAGCGACACCTGTTCGCCCCAGCTGGCTCGCCTTGCGCCTCCTCGGAGGCGGTCGCCCGATGACGGTCGGCCGAGTATTGCCGGATGCCGTCGAAAAGTCCAAGGCCTTGGCTGAGCACCTCAGGTCAGCGGAGATCCTCCAGCAACGCAGCACGGGTCTCGCCACCCAGTTCGGTCATGTATCGGTAACCGGGGTGCTCGATGGCCAGCGTGACCGCTCCCTCGGCAAAGGCAGCGATCTGTTCATCGCTCAGCTCGAAACCGATGTAGTGAACCGCAGCCGTGACATCTTGACGGCTGAGCTGCGCCTCGTGGTCGGGGTCGGGAACGCAGTGCACAACCTCGTCGCCCCCGCCCAGCAGCAACGACACCGACCGCTCGATTCCCACGAGCCTGGGTAGCCATTCCCGCAACTCCGCTTCGGTCGTCAACTCGATGAACAGGGTCGCCGAGAGATGCCCCGGCTCCGGAATGAGAGGGTTGTAGACGCGGAGCTCGTTCTCGATCTCAACGTCGCTGGTGAGGTTCTCGGCGCGTGACATCTCCTGGATCTGGAACCGGATCGTGTCACGATTCTCGAACACGAGGCTCACGACCGGACCAACCGATATCCGACGCCGGCGCTTGAGGGCGATTATCCGTGCGCGGAACTCGGCCCGCTCCTCCTCGTACGCGCGGTTGTCCACGATGTCGTCGCGGGTGAGCTTGTTCACCGGGCCTCCTCCGGCGCCGACCCGCCCCCCGTGTCGTCAGCGAGCCCATACGCACGGGCGAGGATGCTGACAGGATGCACCGGCTTCCTTCCCGTTTCGAGGATGATCGCACCGTGTGCGAGAGTGCAGTCGCTGGCCACCATGTCGGCGTCCTGCTTGTCGATGGCTGCAGCCAGCTTGGAGGCGACCTTACGTGCCACCTCAAGGTTCTCGGCCCTGAGCCCCCACGTGCCGTCGATGCCCGAGCACTCGGCGACGAACTGGATCTCGGCCCCGGTCAGCTTCAGCAGGTCCCTGCTCTTGAGGCCGATCTCCTGGGCCCGCAGGTGGCAAGGCGCATGGTAGGTGAGGGATTGGGGAACATCGCCGGGGAAGGCTGTGTCGAGGACCATGTCGTCTTCTTTGTGCAGCGACAGCAGGTACTCGCAGGCATCACGGGTGTGCTCTGCGACGAGCTCGGCGTCGGGACCACCGACGTAGGAGACGTAGTCCTTCTTCAGCACATAGCCACAGGTCGGCTCGGGGACGACAACGGTCAACTCCTCCCCACCCCCTCGGGCCTTGCGAATGGCGGTGGCGAGGACCTCGATGTTCTTGCGCGCCTGGCGCACGAAGGATCTGTCGTCACCCTGGTGCAACAGCGGGGCCCCACAGCACACCTGCCCGGGGGGCAACAGGCACTCGACGCCGTTGTGCTCGAGAACGGCGACGAGGTCACGACCGACCACGGTGTCCTGGTACTCGACCAGACACGTGGGAAAGAGGGCTACCGACGCCTGCCGGTCGCGTCCCAGCCGCGTGGAGCGATTTGCGAACCAGGTGCTGAACCTCGGTCGCGAGTAGGGCGGGAGCACCCGCTCCTGGGCGATCCCGACCGCCCTCTCCATCATGCGCCGCACCCGTGAGCCCGGTGTTCGGACAGCCCGGTTGACCAGCGGCGCCAACAGCGAGCTCACCTTGCCGACGCGGTCTGTGTCGCCCAAGGCCTTGTCGCTCAACCGCTGCTTCAGGCCGCGGCGGCGGTTACGGAACAGAACCTGATCGGCCCGCATCATCAACCGGGGGAAGTCGATGGCCCACTCGTGCTGCGGTGGCGTGTACGGGCAGTTGAGGTAGCACAGCTTGCACTGGAAGCACAGGTCGATGACCTGATCCTGCTCGGCCACCGTCAGCTTCGAGGCATCCTGGTCCTCGTGCTCATCGATGAGATCGAACAACGTCGGGAAGGCCGAACAGAACTTGAAGCACAGGCGGCAGCCATGGCAGAGGTCGTAGACGCGGGTCAGCTCCTGACGGAGATCGCCCTCGTCGAAGTAGTTGGGATGGAAGGGGTCGTAGGTTGTCGTCATCGGTGGGCAGGCTGGGGATGGCCGTACCATCCCCAGCACGGCAACTCCGGCGTCAGGAGACGCTCTCGAGGCCCTCGGTGAAGCGGCCGGCGTGGCTCTTCTCGGCTCTCGCCAGCGTTTCGCACCACTCGGCGATCTCGTCGAAGCCCTCGTCGCGGGCGGTCTTGGCGAACCCGGGGTACATCTCGGTGTACTCATAGGTCTCACCGGCGATGGCGGACCTCAGGTTGTCCTCGGTCGCGCCCACAGGCTCGTCGGTGACTGGATCACCGACCTCGGCGAGGAAGTCGAAATGGCCGAACGCATGGCCGGTCTCGCCCTCGGCGACGGAGCGGAAGAGGCTTGCGACATCGGGATACCCCTCTACGTCTGCCTTCTGCGCGAAGTAGAGATAGCGGCGGTTGGCTTGGCTCTCGCCTGCGAAAGCGGTCTTGAGGTTCTCTTCGGTCTTGGAGCCCTTGAGCTCTGGCATTTGGGGTGACCCTCCTTGGTCGTCATGGCATCTTGTCGGACGCGTAGCGTAGGTCGGCCTCGGGGTCGGGCGCGCCGGAAGCGTGTGCCTGCTGGCAGTTCTCGCACAACCCCCTGAAGACGACCTCGGTACGGGTGATCCGGAAGCCCTGTTCCCTGGCAGCGCCGGTCCGGATCTCGGGGAAATCGCCGTAGACGTCACTGACCTGCCCGCAGCGATCGCACACCAGGTGGTGATGAGCATCGAGGTTGGCGTCGAAGCGGGCCGAGCCGGTACCGAGCTCGAGCTGGTGCAGCTCTCCCATGTCAGCCAGATCGTTGAGGGTCTGGTAGACGGTCTTCAGCGACAGGGTCGGCATCTCCGCCACGGCGGTCTCGTAGACCACCTCAGCGGTCGGATGCGCCTCGTTGCCGTAGAGGACGCGGAAGATGCACTGGCGCTGCGGGGTGACCTTCAACCCCCTGGAGCGGAACAGCTCCGTGAGCTCGGCCGGCGATTTCACGGTGACAGCTTATCTATAATCATTGTTGATTGACAACTATTGTTGATATTTGCCCCGACTGTGCGGCTGTGGCGTGTGCACACCCCTGGGGGACTGATCGTAGGATGGCCGCCTGTGAAACCACGCCCGTTCGTGAGGGACGATTCGCTGGAGGCGCTCGAATCAGAGAGCTTCGATGTCCTGGTGGTCGGTGGGGGCATCACCGGCGTCGGCGCCGCACTCGACGCGGCATCTCGCGGCCTGCGAACGGCGCTCGTCGAACGAGACGATTTCGCCTCCGGTACGTCCTCGCGGTCGTCCAAGCTCGTGCACGGCGGGATCCGCTACCTCCAACAAGGCGACATCGGTCTGGTGTACCAGGCACTCGCCGAGCGCCAGCGCCTCCTCGAGAACGCCCCTCACCTCGTGCAAGTCCTCCCCTTCCTCATCCCGATCTTCAGCACCGAAGGGCTGATCCCCAAGAAGCTCGCCCGGGCGATGGGAAGCGCGATGTGGATGTACGACCTCACCGGCGGCGCCCGCATACGCCGTCTGCACAAGCGCATCGACAACCGAGCCGTTCTCGCCCACATGCCGACCCTTCCCCTGGACCGGCTGGCCGGCGGGTATCTCTACTACGACGCGTCGGCCGACGACGCCAGGCTGACCCTTGCAGTAGCCCGTACCGCAGCGCTGCACTTCGGCGCAGTGATGGCCAATGACACGGCCGTCGTCGCGGTTGGCAAGGACCCGAAGGGATGCATCGACGCGGTCGAGGTCGAGGCATCCGGCCACCGCATCCTCATCAGGGCCCGTGCGGTCGTCAACGCCACCGGGGTCTGGGCCGACACCATTCGCTCGCTCGACGAAGGCCGCGACCCCGAATCCATCCGGCCGGCGAAGGGAATCCACATCACCGTCCCCTGGCACAAGGTCCGCAACGACATCGCAGCCGTAGTCCCGGTGCGCAGTGATCAGAGGTCGATCTTCGTCGTGCCGTGGGGCGATTTCACCTACATCGGCACGACCGATACCGACTACGACGGCCCCCTCGACGACCCGCAGTGCGAGCCTGATGACATCCGTTACCTACTCGACGCGTTCAACGCGGTGTCCAGCGAAGGGATCAGCGAAAGCGACATCGTGGGAACCTGGGCCGGCCTTCGCCCCCTCGTCCGCTCGGCGCACACCGAACGCACGGCCGACATGAGCCGACGGCACAAGGTACGGGTGTCCTCCAGCGGACTCGTATCGGTCACCGGCGGCAAGTTGACCACTTACCGCGAGATGGCGGCCGACGCAGTCGATGCCGCCGTCGACGAAGTGCTGCTGAGGGACGTCCCGCGAGGGGCCCTCCGCAGCCACACCCGCCGCCTGCCCATCCGCGGTGCCGAGGGCTACGAGACGCTCGGCGTCGCCTCCGTCTCCTATCCCGGCATCCCGTCTCGGGTCATAGCCCATCTCGGCAGCCGCTTCGGTGGTGAGGCCCGCGTGGTCATGGGCATGATCGAGGATAACCCCGACCTGATCGCACCCCTGGTGGAAGGTCTGCCGTACGTGAGAGCCGAGGCCCTCTTCTCGGCCCGCCACGAGATGATGCAGACCCTCGACGACCTCTTGTCCAGACGTACGCGGGCTCGCCTCCTGGGCCGGGATCCGTCGGCGCGGTCCGCGCCCGCTGTCGCCGATCTCGTCGCTGACGAGTTGGGGTGGGACAGCGAGCGCAAGAAGCGCGAGGTGAAGGACTACGTGAGCCGTACCGAGGAAGAGCGCCGGTCGGCGTGCCTGCCCGAGTCGGACCTGGCGACATCGATCGGAGCGTGAGGCGTGCCCGAGCATCCGCCATTGGGTCCCGGCTCCCCCACCAGCCCGATCGAACTGGCAGCGAGCACTGGCTCTGTGCGGCTTCACTTCGGTGAGCCCACAGCACTCGACGGCAGCCTCCTGCGCCGGCTCGAAGGGGCTTGCTCGACGGTGAGCACCGAGGCCGGCGAAGTGGTAGAAGCCAGTCGCGACTGGTGGCCACTCGCCATGTGCTGGGCGTTGGAGGGGGAGGTGGCCGGCCTGGCAGGGGCCGTCGCCCGCCCCGCCACCGTCGAGGAAGTCACCGCGGTGCTGTCGATCTGCAACGAGGAACGGGTGCCGGTGACGGTCGCGGCGGGTCGCAGCGGGGTATGCGGCAACTCCGTTCCTCTCTTCGGGGGGGTCGTCCTCGACCTCAACGATCTGGCCGGGATCGTCTCTGTCGACGACACCTCACTGATCGTCGACGTCCTGCCGGGGACGTTCGGCGACCACTTCGAACGAGAGCTTCGCGACCAGCACGGGCTGACCGTGGGCCACTGGCCCCAGAGCATGGCGCTGTCCACCGTCGGTGGATGGCTCGCCTGCAGGGGCGCCGGTCAGCTCTCCACGCGGTACGGGAAGATCGAGGACATGGTCGTGGGGCTGCGCGTGGCCTTGGCCGACGGGAGCCTGATCACGACGGGCGGCAACCCCCGCTCGGCCACCGGACCCGACCTCACGCAGGTGTTCGTCGGCTCTGAAGGCACGCTCGGCGTCATCTGCGGAGCCCGTCTGCTCGCCCACCCCGCACCGACACACGAGCAACGGGCAGCCTATGGCTTTGCGTCGTTCACCGACGGCCTCGACGCCTGCCGCCGGATCTTGCGCCGCGGCGCAACGCCCGCCGTACTGCGCCTCTATGACGTGGTCGAAAGCGACCGCAACTTCAGCACGGGAAGCCAGCGCAACGTGTTGCTGGTGCTCGACGAGGGAGATCCCGTCATCGTCGAGGCGAGCATGGAGGTCGTCGCGGCTGAATGCGCCGGTGTAGAGAGCCTCGACGAAAGCCTGCTCGCCACCTGGCTGGATCATCGCAACGATGTCAGCGCCCTCCAGCCGCTTCTACGCGGTGGTCTCGTCGTCGACACCATGGAGATCGCTGCGCCCTGGGCGGCACTCCCGGAGATCTATGCCGCCACGATTGCCGCCATCACGGCCGTCGACGGCACCCTCGCAGCCTCGGCCCACCAGTCTCACGCCTACGTCGACGGTGCCTGCTTGTACTTCACCTTCGCCGGCAAGCCCGGACAGGGCCAAAAGGACGCCTACTACCGCCATGTCTGGGATGCCGGCACCAGGGCGGTGCTCGCCCGCGGCGGCGCGCTCAGCCATCACCACGGGGTAGGCCTCAATCGGGCGCGGTTCATGCGCGAAGCCCTCGGACCGGCCTTCGGCGTCTTGGAGGCACTCAAGAACGCCCTCGACCCGCGGGGCATCCTGAACCCGGGCAAGCTCGGGCTGGCGTCAGACTTCGGGACACCCGAGTGGCCATGACCCAACCGTCGATCGCCCCGGCAACCTTCGACGTGAGGGCAGTCGTGCCGGGCGCCTTGACCACCCTGGTCCTCGCCTTGGTGGCCGGCGTCGTCAACCAGGTGCTCGTCGATCGAGGCACCATCGAGGAGGGATCACCCCTCGCCTTCTTCTTCTTCCTGCTCATCGTGCTCGCCGGCGCGGTCGGCGGCTTCGTGAGCGGGCGGCGGGCCCCCGATTCCCCCTTGCTGCACGGCGCGGTAGCCTCCGCCTCCGCCTATCTGCTCGTGCAGGGCATCGGCGTCATCAGGCGCCTCATCGCCGGTGACCCGCTGAACTGGCTCAGCTACCTCTATCTGGCGGTGCTGATGGCCACCTGCGGCATGTTGGGCGCGCTCCTGGCCAACCACCGGAACCGCCAGGAGCGAGAGCACCCCGGGCGGACAAGGAAAGGGTGAAGCGGTGCCGGTCCTGGTGATCGACGTGGGCACCAGCGGAGTGCGGTCAGTGGTGGTCGGCGCTGACGGCCGCATCTCCCACGAGGCCTACCGCGAGGTGCTGCCCGCCTCACCGGCGCCGGGACTGGTCGAGTTCGATCCGGTGGAGATGGCCGGCGCTGCCCTCGGCCTGGCCCATCAGGTGCTCTCCGATGCCGGCACGGTCGACGCAGTCGGCATCGCCAACCAACGCGCGTCGACCATCGTCTGGGACCGCGCCACCGGCGAGCCGACAGCGCCAGGCCAGGGCTGGCAGGATCTCCGAACTGTCGGCGCCTGCCTCGAGCTACAAGCCGAGGGGATACGCCTGGTGCCGAACCAGTCGGCCACCAAGCTGGCGAACATCCTCGACGAGGTCGACCCTGATCGGACCCGTGATCTGTGCTTCGGCACGGTCGACTCGTGGATCGTGTGGAACCTGACCGAGGGGCGGTCCCACGTGACCGACCTGTCCAACGGGGGCGTGACCGGACTGCTCAGCGCGGACGGAACGACGCGGAACCACAACGTCCTCGACGTGTTGAACATCCCCGAGTCCGTGCTGCCCACGGTCGTCGACTCGAGCGGCGAGGTCGCCCGGGCAACCGCCCTCGACGGCGCGCCACCGATCTGCGGCATCGCCGGCGACCAGCAGAGCTCGCTGATCGGCCAGGGCTGCGTTCACCCCGGCCTCGCCAAGATCACCTTCGGCACCGGTGGGATGCTCGACCTCTGTGTCGGCGAACAGCGGCCGGCCTTCGACCAACGAGGGCCCAACGGCACCTTCGTCATCGCCTGCTGGCGGCGGGCCGGCCACACCGTGTGGGGTATGGAGGCGATGATCCTGTCGGCGGGGACGAACGTCGAGTGGCTCCGCGACGACCTCGGGGTGATCAGCACGGCCTCTGAGTCCCACGATGTCGCCGCGCAGTGCAAGGACACCGACGGCGTGGTCTTCGTTCCCGCGCTGCTGGGGCTGGGTACTCCCCAATGGGATTACGGCGCCCGCGGCACGCTCCTCGGCGTCACCAGGGGGACCGATGCGCCACACGTCGTGCGAGCGGTCCTCGAAGGGGTGGCCCAGCGCGGGGCGGACCTCGTCGAGGCCGCCGAAGCGGACGCGGGTGTTCGCATGGAGTCGCTGCGCATCGACGGTGGCATGAGCGCCAACCCGACCTTCGTGCAGGCGCTGGCCGACGCCACCCAGCGCCCGATCGAGGTCTCCTCCGTCCGTGAGGCCACCACTCTGGGGGCTGCATTCCTCGCGGGGCTGTCGATCGGCATCTGGGGCTCGTGGGAAGAGGTCGCCGCCACGTGGCGGCCGGAGTCGGTGGTGGAGCCGACCCGTGAGCTGGACCGTGCAGCATGGAAGGAGGCCGTCAGGCGAGCCGCAGGGTGGCACGAGGATCTGTCGGCCCTCGAGTTCTGAGAACGGCTGCCATGGACTCCTCCAGGACCTCGTGCTCTTCGCAGGCGAATGGCAGTTCCCGCTCGATCGCATCGGGACCACGGTGCAGCTCTGGCAGGGCAGCGCTGATCGCAACGTGCCGCTCAGGCAGGCCCGCGCCTTGGCGAGAGCTCTGCCCGAGCCAGTGCTGCACGAGCTACCCGAGGTAGGTCACATGCTGTTCGCCACCCGGGCCGGGGAGATCCTACCGACGATGCCCCCGGAGCAGGCCTGAGGCCCGGACTCAGGCGGGGTCCACGACCCCGGAAGGGGACTCGGCGAGCGCGGTAGCAGGAGTGGTGGCCAGCCCGCCGGACTCCATCAGCTCCCGGACCGCGGGCACCGGGTCGATGTCGCCGAACAGCGCCCTGTCGGAGTAGTCGACCTCCCCCTCGGTGACGTCGTGCACCCACCAGGACGCCTCCAGAGCTATCCCCTCGGGATCGGTGAAGTAGATCGATCGGATGAAGCCGTGGTCGACCACCTCGGTCACCTCGCAGCCGTTCTCCTCGAGGCGGACACGAAGGGCTTCCAGCGCCTCCTCGTCGGGCAAGTCGAACGACACGTGATCGAACTGGATGGCACGCGGGTCGGGCACGCCCGCCGGCTTCGAGAACGTCTCGAGCTCGGCTCCGGTGTACTCGAAGAAGGCGATGGTGTTGCTCGGTCCGATCTCGAAGAAGTAGTGGCGGAACCCCGGCGCGGCGATCGTCGCCACCAGCCTCGCCCCGAGGACCCCGTGGTAGAAGCGCACCGTCGTGTCCATGTCGGTCGTGATCAGCGCGAGGTGGTTGATACCGCCCCAGCGTGGTCGGTCCGTGTATGTCATTGGTAGTCAGGGGCGCTGCCCACGGTGCGAGCCCGCTTCCCCATCCCCCTTTCAATCCGTTCGGTTTCCCATACCCCGGGCTCTCCGGCGAGCACTCGGGCGCGACCCCCGCCCGCTGGTCTGGTCCGACTCTGAGGACGCACCATGATGCGAAGACTACGCGGCAATCCGCTCGTTGACCGGTGTCCCGCTCATCGACGTCGCCAAGCGATGGTCGACAACCATGGAGGTCGCGATCAGATGGACGTGGTCTCGGGATCCGCCTCGCGTCGGGCCCCGCCCTCGGAACCAGCGGCGGGCTCGCCGGGCCCGGCGACGATCTCGGTCGCGATGACCACCACCGCCAACACGATTCCGACCGCTATCACCAGCCCGACCGAGATCTTGGGCACGAGGATCAGCACGGCGAAGGCGATAGCCGCGGCGGTTCCCTCGACCGCCCGCTTGTGCTCGTGGACCCAGGAGGCGAACTTGCCCCTCGGGCCCTTCACCACCTCTCCCCGGGCCCACCCGAAGACGACGGCCGCCTTGTCCCTGACCCAGACCGCCGAGCGGGCCGGCCCTACGACCCATGCGAAGACGGCCACCGCGATGCCGAGCGCCAACAGCGCCCCGGTCTGCTCGAACAGCCCCCTGAGGACGATGTCCCAGGCGCTGTCGGCGGCCTCCCGCGCTCCCTCATCGTCTATCCGGTCGAGCAGCGCGCCTCGAAGCAGGCGGAAAGCGAGGGCGGAGAACAGGGCCGCCGCGGCAAAGACCACGCCGATCACGGCGATGGAATGGCGCCGATCCTTCGACAGCCACAACGCCGCCCCGAGGAACACGATGGTCATGACGGCCAGGAGCCAGCTGAGGGCGTCCAGGATCGACAACGCGTCCTGGTAGAGGCCGAGCTGGGCGTCCTCGACCAGGACGATCTGGCCGAGATCGGCAGGCGCCTCGACGTTCTGGAGCAGGTCGATGCCCGCTTTCTCGAGGGCGTCGAGCGCCCGGTTGGCGAGCTCGCTCAGGTCGAGGACGACCTGACCGTCCCTCCCCTGGAGGACCGTGTCCTCGCTGCCGTTGATCAGGTTCATCAGGGTCTCGTGGGCGACCCGGTTGGCCTTGGCCCAGATCGAAGCGAACTCGTCGCTGCTGATGACTTCGGTCACCTTGTCCTGGACGAATCCCTGCACCGCGCCCACCAGCGGCCCGGCCAGCACGTCGAGTTCGTCGCCTAGCACATCCTCGGTGAAGCCCTGCACGTCGGCGGCAACGAAGATCTGGTTCGTGAGCTTCGTCGACACAGCCGTCGCTACAGCTTCGTCGCTGCTCAGCGGGGCAACTGTCTCCACGTAGGTATCCGTGTCGGTGATCGTGAGCTCGAACCACACCATCAGGTTCGAGGCGATCAGGGCGATCAGGCCCAGCAGGTAGAAGACGACGATGAACGCGCCCCGCAAACGGGACCGTCCCGCTGCGGTCTCTCCGGCTGACTCCGCCAGCTCGGCCCGCAGCCGCTCGTTGTCAGCCCGCAGCCGCTCCACCTCGGTACCGAGATCGAGCCCAGCCGGGTCAACTGCGTCTCCCACGGCTGCGGACTCTACACCGGTGCGGGCATTCCCCGTTTGGCGTCGGCGCAGACCCTAACGTAGGTGGAATCGCTCACCGAGGGGGAGAGATGACACAAGAGAGAACCGTTGAGGGTGTGGGCTGGATTCTCTACGCCAGCATCATGTTGGTGATAGTCGGCGCGCTCAACTTCTTCCAGGGCATGCTGCTCATAGCACAGGACGAGATCTATGTGACCGGCCCCGACGCGTCTGTCGTCGTGATCGGCGACACCACCACTTGGGGATGGATCATCCTCATCATCGGAGTCCTCGAACTGCTCGCGGGATTCGGCGTGATCTACGGGCAGCAGTGGGCCCGCTGGTTCGGGATCATCATCGCCAGCCTCGCCATCATCGGGCAGTTCCCGGTGTTCTTCGGGGCGCATCCACTTTGGTCGCTGGTGGTGATCCTGCTTTGCGCGTTCGTCATCTACGGCCTGGCCGCCTACGGGGGACGCGACTTCGCGGACAGCTAGCCGCGCGCCTGGCCACGTGCAGGTCGTCGCTGCGTCAGGGCGGCGCCCGCATCGGGGTGGGGGTGGGGATGGTCCGCCAGGCGAACCAGCGGGCGTCGAGGGTCTCGCCTGTGGGTGGTCGCCAGTTGTGTTGGATGGGCGGGGGCTCTG
>QEUP01000030.1 GCA_003577145.1 Acidobacteriota bacterium
GGAACGATCTCGTGCGGGAATCCCAGCTGCCGAATCGGAACGATGTCCCGCTGCCAACCTGCCTGGGCAACGACCGGAACGATGTCCTGTCGGCCAAGAACTAGGCCGCTCAGCGAGCGGAATCCCTCATCACTCGGTAGGCAAACCTACGAAGTTCACCAATACGAAGAACACGCCCATCGAGGCGCTCGAGCGGGTGTTCCTGTTGCGGGTGCTGCGGCAGCGGTTGCGGCGTGGGAGTGGTGGCGCCGGCTCGGCGCCGGGCGGCGAGGGGATCGAGCGGGACCTCCAGGTGCTGACCGACGCGACGGTGTCGCTGATCACGGAGCGGCGCGTGTCGCAGCCGTGGGGGCTCGCCGGCGGAGAGCCTGGCGCTGTGGGGGAGAACTGGCTCCTGCCCGGCGGGGACGAGAGCCGGGCCGAGCGCCTGCCCGACAAGTGCACGATCCAGCTCAAGGCTGGCGACGTCCTGAGAATGCTGACACCGGGCGGCGGCGGCTGGGGGACCCCTCCAAGTGACGACGGCGACTAACCGTCAAAGCGTGCGACCCACTGTCGCATCGGGAGGTCGACGTCCCCCGCCTTGGCAGCGGTGAAGAACTCTCGGACGGCGTCGATCGAACATTCGAGGCGGCGGGCGAACTTCCACTGCGTGTAGCTCTCCTCGTCCGTCACGAACGCGGGCGCGGCGACAAGGTCATGGCCGCGACGAACGAGAGCATCCACCACCTCGGCGTAGGCCGAGTCCGACAGTTCCCCGCGGGGCCACTCGACACCGCTGCCCATTCCGGCGTCGGACCACCCCCTCGCAGCCATGTCCATGGCGACAATCCGAGGAGGGACCGGACACCACACGCGGTCGATGGACTTGTGCAGAAGGAAGACATCGGCCCACCGGCCGGATCTCTTGGCCTTCGTGCATCCCGCCCCGGGAAGGAGGAAGAAGTCGAAGTTGTCCTCGAGCGGCAACACGTGCGACTCCCAGTGATCGCGGGCGGCCTCCCGGTGCCCGGGTTCCCGAGGCGACCTGGTCTGCCCGCACAACTCGCACATCACCGTGGAGAAGTGGCCCTCGACTGCCTCGGGCGCGCCCAGCACCGCTCCATCGTCCCCGACGCACAGCCAGGCGCCAGGCGATCCGCCGGCGTAGACCCACGCTGGGTCGATGCTCCGAGCCACGTCAGCCAAGCCAAGGCCAGTCCTCGGCCTTGAGGCGCATAGCGTGTTGTCGTGCCTGAGAAGCCTCCCCTTCGGGTGATGAGGAGCGGGGAGTTCAATGAGCTGCTCCGCGAGGCTCCACCACCCACGGTCGACGACGTGTCGATCACGGCGGATGGCGAGCGCCTCGACACCAAGGAGAAGGTGCTGGCGTTCTGCGAGCGACTGGCGGCTGAACGAGCGCAGACCAGCTGACCCATGGTCGCCTACGGATCGGATCGACGCCTTCTCCGAATCGCGTCGGCGCCCGCACGTGCGAGTGTGCGATAGAGCCTTCGAACGGCGTCGGGCACGCGCTCGTGTGGACGGATCAGCGGCAAGAGGTCAGCGAGTCGGGGAGGTGGCTGGCGGATCTCAGACCGCTCGGCCTGGACCGATGGCAAGGCGTGGGTGAAGACGGCCAGGGTCTCGCGACCTGGGAGCGCGGCAGCTGGGGCGAGGATCCCGTGGAAGCCGGCGTCCCTCGCAGCGGCGGCGATGGCCTGGGTGATCGAGTAGTCGTCTCCGACGAGGTCGGACTCATCGACACCGAGGTGGGCGCGAACGGCTTCGTCGGTCAGGTCGAGGACCTCGAGCACGACGTACACCCGGCCGACCCGGCGTCGGAGCTCGAACGGGTCGACGCCGTCGTCGATGAAGTGACGGAACAGCTCGGCCCAGGCCGCCTGCTCCTGACTCGACGCGTACCAGACGCCTGGCTCGCCGGTGCGGTGGTACCGGCCGGGGCCGCGTGCGGGATCCGCGCACGAGGTGAGCGGGTGTCGGGTCGGACCTTGATGCCAGAAGCGACTGGAGATCTGCCGGCGCGGTGCGGTGGCGACCGCGTCGGCGAGGTTCACACGTAGGCGCCGTCGATGAAGGCCTCAGCCGCCTCGCGAACGGTGTCGTACCGACCCTCGGCGAGGAGATCGACCGGTCGTTGGCTCTCGAGGAGCCGGTTCTTCGCGTGGAGCCACTGGCCGACTCCACGGGGCGTCAGCGAGTCGGACAGCAAGATGACCAGGTCGCGGAGCTGGGCGAGCCGGTCGTAGCGATCGGGACGGATGTCGCTTGTCCGCCATCCCCTCACCGCACGATCGGAGACGTGGGTGACCGCAGCGACGTCCCCCTGGGTCACGCCGAAGGGCTTGAGCGCGTCGACGATCTCGCTGGCTTCAACTGCTCGGTCGAGGGTGGGGGCCATAGCGCTTCCTCTTTTACTTCCGCCTCAGCTTCCGCCTCAGCTTCCGCCTCAGCTTCCGCCTCAGCTTCCGCCTCAGCTTCCGCCTCAGCTTCCGCCTCAGCGTACGCCTGGTCGCCGGCTGGCACAACCATGCTGGGAACTCAATGGAAACTCGAGTTCCAGCGGACCGACCCGGCCACAACTCAAGTTCGGGGTCGGCCATGCGGCTACTCGACAGCTGCCCAGGCCCGCTTGGCGAGGATGGCGACGTCCTCGACCGGGTGGGATCGGAGCGTGCGGAGCCGGGCCCGCCAGGGTTCGGGCCAGTCGAATCGGCTTCCGGCCGAGCGCACCAGTTGCAGGGCGAGTGCGCCCGATCCCGATGAGCGGAATCCGGTCAGATGGTCGGCGGCCTCCTCGAGGGTGAGGAGCCCCCAGGCGGCCTGGTCTCGGCCGAGGGCGTGCGCGAGGGCACTCATCGTTCCCTCGGTGAGCAGTGGGCGGTCATCGAGCCGGACCGCGAGCGCAGCGACCGTTGGTGTCGGCGCGGTCCAGTCCATCGCCGCGAGGCGGATCACGAACTCGTCTGGCGTGAACTCGGCTCGATCGCCAAGCAGATCGGCGATGTGGAGCAGCTCCGCCCGATGGTGCGCCCGCGCGTATCTGGGCAGTTCGGCTGCGGCGTGGAGCACTGCGACGAGCCGCTGGGCAGACGGCCGGTCTCGATCGGGGCCAGCGTTCAGATCGAGGGCGTCGTCTCGATGGGCGAGGGTCTGGACCAGGTCCGATGCCTCGGTCCATCCGACTCTGTCCTGGAGCATGGTGGTCAGGGCACCGAGCGCGGCACGCCACTCCGGTCCCGTATCGAGGTCGTCGATCTCGGTACACGCGACCTGTGGGGCGCGGTCGGCCCAGCGGGCCCAACCGGCCAGGGAGGCGAGGGCCTCGGCTCGGACCCGCTGGGTGTCGGACTGGCACATTTCGAGGACAAGCTCCGCGAATCGCGGACGGTGGCGAGGCGCGAGCTGGTCTGGAGCCGTTTCGAGGAGGGACCGCGCTTCGTCCTCCGACCTTCCCGGGAACGTCGCAAGGACTCGCCATGCTCGGTCGTCATCGAGGAAGCCACGAAGCGACCGGCCGATCGCTACCCGAAGGTCGCGATGGACGTGGTCGTCAGCGACGACGGCGAGAAGGAGGTCAAGCGCTCCGAGGGGTCGGTGGTCACCGAGGAGGCGAGCAGCCTCCTTCTTGGAGGTGACCTTGGCCGTTTCGCTCCGAAGAACGGATTCGAGTGGTTGACGGCGCTCGGCGCGGGGGACGAAGCGTGCGCACCGGGTTGCTGCATAGACGGCGACGCGGGCCCGATCGGTCCCGGCGTGGGCGAGGAGCTGCTTGAGAGCCCGTCCGGGTTCGTCCGTCCACGCCAGACCTCCGGGGCCGCTTCCTGGATCGGCACCTGTTGGCTGGCGAGGTAGGGCTCGAGCGCCGCTGCCCCGATTTCGGGTAGCCGGGCGAGGGTGCGGACGGCGGCCGTGCGGGACCATTCGGCGGTTCCCGGTGTGGCGATGAGCGCGTCGAGTGCGCCTCGGTACGCCTCGCATTGCCGAGCAAGCCACCGGTTGAAGCCGCTGTGGATGATGGGGACGAAGCGAACGTCGCCCTTGAGGAATCGCCCCTTCAGCGGTCGGGACCGGAGCAGAACGTCGAGCAGGTCCTGGCGTGACCGAACGACTGCCGTGAGGACGGTGGGCACGGCGAGGGTCGACTCGTCTGCCGCCAAGACCTGAGCGACACGTGCCGATCGCGTGTGAGGGTCATCCAACCAATGGGACAGCGCGGTCCGCACCACCGAGTCACTCGCGGCCGTCGTGGCGGCTTCGAGCAGCCGCTGGAGTCCGTCTTGGCGCCACGCCCGCTTCCCCAACGACTGTGTGAGGGAGAAGGTCAGCTGGTAGCGATCGAGCCTCGCCGCCTCTTCGGGCCGCGGCATCAGTGCCGCTACCAACGAGGTCTCAGCGCCGCGGGGAAGCACTCGATCCAGTCGAGGGAACGAGATGGAGCCGGTCGGCGCGGCAAGTTGGCTGAGAAGCGCTATGGCGAAATGAAGCCGCTGCGATGCCGGGTCGCCCGCCGAGTCGGCGAGCAGCTTGAAGGCAGGTCCGTTGAGCTGATGAAGGGTTGCCGGCGACGTGTCGCGGGCCTCCTTCACCGCTTGCGCGAGCTGCTGGAGTGGGTCGAGAGCGTCGTCCCCGAACAGAGATGCGGGGGAAGCAGCGAGCGCCTGGATCGCCGAGAGACCAACTGGGCCCTGCTCGTTCTGGAGTCGATCGCACAGCGCGAGCGCTTCGCGCATCACGTCAGGCGACCGGTCACGCCGGGCACAGGCGATCAGCAGGTTGTATCCGATCGCCCGTTCTTCGGCCTTCGTTCGCCGGGCGTGGGAAGCCAGATGCTCTCGCGCCTCTGCGAACGGCAGGAAGGCGGTGTACTGCAGGGTGAAGGTGTCGGACTCGCGAATCGAGCGCAGCTCGAGGATCCGTCGGGCTTCAGCATGGCGGAGCTCATGGGGGAGGACGTCGAGGAAGCCTGGTGCCCAGACGCGAGTGGAGGTGTCGAGGTCTTCGAGTGCGCGAGTGAACACTTCAGTTCGTCGGCTCGGCGCCAGAGAGCCGATCCACCCGAAGAAGAGGCTTTCCTGCTCGCGCAGCGCCCGGGCGACCGCGACCTGATCGTCAGGCTCGAACCGATCAGCATTCCGGGACAGGACGGTTGGCAGTCGCCACCGCATGGCCTCCCCGAACTCGTCCTTCACGAGAAGTCGAGCGATCCGAGACGCGTCGAAGCGGATCATCGAGCCGAGAACAGGGCTCAAACCGTGTGGGACGACCCACGACGGGCCCATTTCCTCGACGAGTCGAAGGAGTCGGTCGGGCTCTGCTAAGGCGAGCCCGGAAACAGCGGCATCCATGCGCGTCCACAGCAGGTCGCGTTGACGCCGAGGAAGCCCTTCGAGCTCTACCTCCATGAAGTCGAGGAGGACTGCTGGATGGCGCCGGGCGAATGTCCGGAGGTTCGGGATGGTGTACAGCAGCTCGGGAAGCAGTCGGCGGGCCGTTTCCGGTGTGCAGGTCGCGAGGAGTACGCCTGCCTCCCGGTCACCGAACTCGTCGCGGGTGGTTTCGACTATCGCCTCGGCGACAGAGGTCAGCCCGCGCCGGTTGACGAACCGTCGGATGCTGCGGCGATCCTCGGCGCTGCCGTTCCGCATCGTGTCGAGCATGGCCTCGGTGGGGAGGCGCTCAGGATCGAGGTTGGCGAGGGCGAGCGACCGGATCGTCGGCGAATCGTGGCCGAGGGCGGCAGCGAGTCGCCGGTCATCGCCACGGCAGCGGCGGCGATCAGCGCCAGCTGGTGGTGGTAGTCGCTCTGGGTGGCCAGGTCGTCGAGCAGCGGTGGCAGCGCCGGGTCACCCGCGTTGTCTCGCCCCAGAAGCGCCACCGTCCGCACCCGATCGGTGTGGTACGTCCGGTCGAGTTGGTCGAGAAGCCGCCGAAGGCGTGGCGCTCCGGGTCCCTGCTGCACGATCACCGTCGTGCGGCGATGATCGGCGTGCAGCATTCACACGTGCGCCCGGGTGGTGAGGGATCGAGCGGGACCTGCGGGTGCTCGAGGATGCGACCGTGTCGCTGATCACCGAGCGGCGCGTTTCGCGGCCCTGAGGCCTCGCCGGCGGCGAGCCGGGGGCGGTGGGGGAGAACTGGCTGTTGCCCGGTGGGGACGAGGATCGCGCAGAGCGCCTGCCAGAAAAGTGCACGATCCAGGTCAAAGCCGGTGACGTCTTCCGGAGAGTACGCCGCTGCCGGACACCCCACACACGGGAAGGTGAAAACGTGTGAACGTACTATCATACGACCATGCCGAAGGAGAAGGTGACGCTCACACTCGACACCGAGCAACTCGAGGAGCTCCGCTCGCTCATCGATGCGCGGAGTCTGTCGTCGACGGTCGACCAAGCGGTGGGTGCCTATCTGTCCCGGCTCCGGCACCTCCGAGCTGTCGACGGGTGGCTCGCCGAGCTCGAGGCCGAGCATGGCCCGGTCGACCCGGAGACGCTCGAGTGGGCCGCGCGCATCGTGGACGACTGGGCATCCACCGGTGACCGACCGGCGAAGGCCGGTTGAGTGCTCCTGCTCGACAGCGAGGCCATCTCGTCGGTTGCCCACGGGCCGGACCTCCGCCGGGATCGGGTCCGAGCACTCGTGATGGAGATGCGCTCGCGGGACCTGCCGGTCGCAACGGTCGCGGCTGTCCTCGCCGAGGTGGTCCGCGGTCGACCGGCTGATGCCGGCGTGTTCGCCGGCATGCGACGTGAGCGGGTCGAGGTCCACCCTGTCGACACTCGGACGGGCGTGCGAGCCGGCCAGCTGCTCGGAACGGCCGGGGCCGGGTCGGAGATGGCGATCGATGCCTTCCTCGTGGCCGACGCGGACCTGCGCGGAGGGGCGGTCATTGCCACATGCGACACCGGCGACCTGAGACGCCTTGCATCCGTGGCACAGCGCGTTCGAATCGCCGATCTCGATGGGTGACCGGAGTGCAAGAGGCTCGGCGGTGTGACCAACACGAAGAACACGCGCCCATGGAGGTGATCGGCCAGGACCAGCCGCCGTAGGAGCGATGCCACCGTCGCCCGGTCATGGCCGCAAGGTGCCCATTGACCCATAACACGGTTTTCCTATAGGATAACCGTGTTATGGCGGAACTCATCCTCGTCGGCTTGGCCGGCTTCGTGGCGGCGATGGTCGACGGTGCCCTGGGGATGGGGTTCGGGCCTACCTCCTCGACGATCCTGTTGAGCACCGGGCTGCCTCCCGCGGCGGTCTCCACGACCGTGAACCTGGCAAAGGTCGTCTCGGGGCTGGCATCGGGGGTGTCGCACTGGCAGTTCCGCAACATCGACCACGGGCTGGTCCTGCGCCTCGCCGTTCCCGGCGCGCTGGGCGCGCTGATCGGCGTGACGGTGCTCGCCAACGTCGACGCCGCAACGCTGCGGCCGGTGCTGGCGGTGTTGTTGTTGCTGGTGGGGCTGCGCATGCTCCTGCGCTTCAGCAACCCCCTCCCGTCCAGACCACCAGACGCCGATGAAGTGACAGCAGACGATCCCGCCGGCGCCTTCGACTTCGACGACCGCGGTGTCACGGTGGCCGCCACCGCAGGCGGTGTCACCAACGGCCTGATCGGGGCCTGGGGACCCGTCGTGACGCCGTTCCTGTTGCACCGGGGCCTGGCGCCGCGATACGCGATTGGCTCGGTCAACACCGCGGAGGTGGCCGTGGCGACCGTCGCCGCGGGGTCGCTCATGGCTTCGGTCGGCCGAGGCGGGATCGAGATGGGGGTCGTGCTCGCCATGATGATCGGGGGCGTCGCTGCTGCGCCGCTGGCGGCTTGGATGATCCGCCACGTCCCGGCGCGGGCCATGGGCCTGGCGGTCGCCGCCCTGCTGCTGGTCACCAACGCACGCGAGATCATGGGCTGGACCGGCCTCGGGGCGAGCCGCTGGGTGTTCTACTCGCTCATCCCGTTGCTGGTGGCCGCGGCCGCGCTCGCACCGCGGTTCCGCAACGTCTCCGACGCGCTCGGTGCATCTGAGCCCTCAGTGGGGTGACGGCCGGTTGGGGTGACGCTCAGTGGGGTAACCAGGCGTCGGGGTTGTCCACCAGCGCCATGACCTGCGGTGGGAGGTCACCCGAGAGCAGGTCGGCAACCGTGACGTTCTCCATGACCGAGCGGACCGCGGCCCGCAAGCCCACCCAGAGCTTGTTGAGGTGCCGGCTCGTGCTCCCGTATTCGGTGTCCTCCGGGCGGCGGCCCTGGACGAGCGCCAAGGGCCCATCAACCAGGCGGGACACCTCCGCGACCGTGATCTGCTCGGCCGGCCGGCCCAGCGAATAGCCCCCCGCAGTACCCCTCTGCCCGACGATCAACCCCGCCTGGCGCAGCGACAGCAGGACGCTCTCGAGGTACCGAGGGGGGATCCCCTCGGCGGCAGCCAGCTCGTCGCGGGTCAACCGGGCCGGGTCCGCCGCGGCCAGTTGCACCAGGGCTCGCAAGGCGTAGTCGACTCTGGCCGTGACCTGCACGAGCCCATCATGTCAGCTCAGGCGGCTCGGTCTCGGGTGGCTCGGTCTCGGGTGGCTCGGTCTCGGGTGGCTCGGTCTCGGGTGGCTCGGTCTCGGACGGCTCGGTCTCGGACGGCTCGGTCTCGGACGGCTCGGTCTCGGGTGGCTCGGTCTCGGGTGGCTCGGATCCCGCGGTCTCGCCCCCGGCACGGGCAGGCTCGTGGGGCAGGTCACGGGTGAAGGCGAGCGCCACCAACGAAAGGACCGCCGCGGCCAGCAGCCCGGCCTTGAGCGACTGGAGCTGGGCGTCCTCGTAGTCCTCGAGGATGGCCGTGCTCGTCGGCTCTTCCAGGCCGGCCTCGTCCAGCGCGGCTACGACCTCGTCGGTCGAGACGAAATCGACTCCGGGCTCGGCCGCCACGCTGACCTGCGCGGCCACCTCGTCGTTGATCCGGTCGTCGTCTTGGATCTGGGCCACGAACGTCGAGGTCAGTCCGGCGAGGACGATGGCGCCGATCAGGGCCACGCCGAGCGACGAGCCGAGTTGCTGCCCGGTGTATTGCAGGCCGCCGGCCTCGCCCCGGCCCGATGAGTCGACCGAGGACTGGATCACGTTGCCGAGCTGGGAGGCGACCAGGCCCATGCCCACGCCGAGCAGCGCCATCGAGAGCGCGAAGGTCCTGTGAGCGAGCTCGGGTTCGATGGTGCTGAGCAGGCCGAGCACCGCAACGCCGATCACGACCAGTCCCGTTCTGATGAGCGAGCGAGCCGAGTAGCGGGCGGCCAGCCGCGACCCCAGCGCAGAGGCCACGAGCATGGCGACCGACACCGGCAGCATCTTGATGCCCGTATCGAGCGCGTCGAGACCGAGCACCAGCTGCAGATACAGCGGGATGGTGAAGAAGATCCCCATGAGGATCAGGTTCTGGCTGAGGAGGCCCGCGAGCCCGGACCGCACGGGTGGGATGCCGAGCAGGTCGAGGTGGACCAGCGGGTCGCGACCCGCTGCCTCACGGTGGTGCTGCCAGCGGGCGAAGAGCCAGATCACCACACCTCCGGCTGTCACCACGAAGGGAGTCAGCGAGAAGCCGAAGGGGGTGATCGGCGAGTCCTTCGGTTGGACCCACCCCCAGGCGCCGGCCTGCAGGACGCCCAGCACGATGGTCCCGATCCCTACTGCGGAGAGGACCGCGCCGACGGCATCGAGACGGGGGGGCCGACCCTCCAACGGAGCGTCACCTACGCGTCCGGCGAGGGCGAGGATGGCGAGGACGAGGACGACCTCACCCCAGAAGACGACGCGCCAGGACACCTCGGTGGTGGCCCACCCGCCGAGGATGGGACCAACGGCGATGCCGGCGCCGGCGACACCACCGATCACCGCGTAGGCGATGCGTCGAGGCGGCCCCTCGTAGTTGCCCGCGATGAGTGCCGCGAGCGCCGGCAGCACCAGGGCGGCACCGATCCCCTCGAGGACGGACCAACCCAGCGTCAGCACCAACACGTTGGGCGCCGCGGCGGTGACGGCCGAGCCGCACCCGTAGATGACGAGGCCGATGACGAAGGTCCGGCGCCGGCCCATGATGTCACCGATCTTGCCGCCGGTGAGCATGAGCATTGCCATCACGAGGCTGTAGAAGGTGATGACCGCCTGGATGGTCGTCACCGTCGTATCGAAGTCCTCGACGAGCTGGCTGATCGAGACGTTCATCACGGCCTGGTCCAGCACCATGAGGAACTGGGCGACCGCCAGGGCCAGCAGTGGCCACCATCGCTTCATGGGGGAAAGCCCTCCCGTCTGTTGACGCTCCCGGTCGTCATTGCATGCTCCCGGGCGTGGTTGTGCGGTTCCGGAAGGCCGCCACCGCCTCGTCGAGTGTGGCGAACACGCGGTCGTGCCCGATCCGTTCCAGGAGTCCGGCCCGCTCGAGCTGTCCGGTGAGGTCGTGCTTGAGCTCGGCTACGGCGAACACGATCCCGCGATCGTCGAGCTCGGTGATCAGCTCGTCGAGCACCTGGCCGGCGGTGCTGTCGATGCGCCCGACGGCTTCGGCCTGGAGCAGGAACCACTGCGGGTGATCACCCGACCGTTCCAGCTCCAGGAGAGCGGAGTCCCGGAAGTCGTCTGCGTTGGCGAAGAAGAGAGGAGCGTCGTAGCGGTAGATGAGCAGACCGGGCTCGGTCTCGGCGCCTTCCCAGTCCTCGATGTCGTGGTAGCCGGCGAGGCCGGGCACCCGCCCGAGCACCGCGTCGTGTGGCCGGGCTATGCGGGCGATGAGGTCGATCACCGAGAGGACGATGGCGATGACCACACCCACGAGGATGTCGGTGAGGAGCACTCCGACGGTGGTGGCGACGGCGAGCAGGAACTCGGTGCGGCGGAACCGGAACAGGCGCAGGAACTCGGGGACATCGATCAGCTTCGTCGCGGCCCAGATCACCAGCGCGCCCAGCGCGGCGTTGGGGAACCGCTCGAGCACCGGGCTCAGGAAGAAGAGGACGGCGATCACGCAAGCGAAGGCAACAAGCGAGTAGAGCTGGGACTTCGAACCCACCGAGTCCCCGATGGTCGTGCGGCTGCCGCTGCTGCTGATGGGGAACGCCTGGAACAGCCCGCTGCTCACGTTGGCGCAACCCAGCGCCAGGAGCTCCTGGTTGGCGTCGACGCGGGTACCCGAGCGGCCGGCGAACCCGCGGGCGGTCAACACGTTGTCGGAGTAACCGACCAGGGCTATGCCGATTGCCGCAGGGAGCAGCGACTGCAGGTCGTCAAACCCCACACTGGGGATGGCCGGTCGCGGCAGGCCCGCAGGGATGGCGCCCACGACCGACACCCCGTGACCCTCGAGGTCGAAGACCACCACCACGACGAGCGCAGCGAGGACGCTGATCAGGGGCCCGGGGAGCTTGGGGAAGAAGTGCTGGACGGCGAAGAGCAGCGCGAGGACCCCGAGCGAGAGCAGGACCGTAGCTGTGTTGGCCGTGTCGAGCTCGGAGAGGAACTCCCCGATCTCGGCGAGGAAGCCGTCGGCCGAGATGTCGATACCGGACACCTTGCCGAGCTGGCCGACGATCATGATGAGCGCGACGCCGGCGAGGTAGCCCACCAGGATCGGCCGTGAAAGCAGGTTGGCGAGGAAGCCGAGGCGAGCGACGAACGCCAGCACGCAGATCCCGCCGACGAGCAGCGCGGTAGCCGCACACAGCGCCGCGTAGTCGCTCCCGTCGGCCGCGGCGAGCGGTGCCACAGCCGACGCGGTCATTATCGCGGTGGTGGACTCGGGACCGACCGAGAGCTGGGGAGACGAGCCCAACGCGGCGTAGATGACCAGCGGCGGCAGGATCGCCCACAGCCCCACGACCGGGGGGAGCCCGGCGATCTCCGCGTAGGCCATGCACTGTGGCACCAGGTAGGCGGCCACGGTGACGCCTGCCAGCACGTCGCCACGCAGCCAGGATCGGTCGTATCGGCGGAGCCGGACCAGGCCCGGCGCGAACCTGCTCACGCGTCTTCCGCCACCTCGAGGCGACCGTCGTCGATGGCGCTGTTGAAACGCTGGTAGTCCTCGAGGTTCTGCACCGCGTAGGCCTCGGCGAAAGCGGTGACGGCGCGGTCGAGGTTGTCCGACTTGCCCATGTAGGAGCTGATCGCCACTGGATCACCAGACCGCGCATGGCCCCGTGCCATGGTCCGGCCGCAGAGCGAGGCATAGAAGCGCAGCTGGTTGGGCGTGACGGTCTCGACCTCGACCGATCCCTTCCAGTCGCGCAGCTGCCGCAAGTAGAAGTGGACGCCCTCACGACCCTCGGTCCAGCCCAGGAAGATGTCGGACTGGGCCTGGATCATGCGCTGGCCCTCGACGACGCGCCGGCCATGGTTGCGGTAAGGGCTCGGCTCGAGGTGCTCCTCCAGCACCGACGCGGTGGCCTCCTTGGCCTGGAGGAACAACGGATCGTCGCGGTCGCGTCCCTCCAGGAGGATGATCAGGCACCGGGTGCCCACACTCCCGACCCCCACGACCTTGATGCCGACATCGACGGGCGTGTAGCGGTTGAGGAGCCAATGCCGGTCGTCGCTCAGGGTGCTCTTGTAGTTGTCGAAGGCCTCCAAGGCAGCAGCTTCGAGGGCTGGCGCGTCGTACTCCGCCGGCAGGTCACGCAGGGGGAACAGGACCGGGGGGTCGCTGCGGATCTGGTGATGACCGTCGACGGGCACCGTCAGCTTGGACAGGGCTTGCAGGCTCGTCTTGGAGCGGGCCCGGCGCTCGAAGCGGTTGAGTCGCTTGGTCAGCTCTGCCGGGTCGGATTCGGCGGCGGCACGAACCTCGTCGCTGCTGACGTAGTCGTACCAGAGCTTCACGTATCCGGTCCTGGCGAACTCGCCCATTGCTCGGCGGTACGCCTGCGTGCAGCGGCTGGTGATCTCGGCACAGGCGCGACGGGGGAACCCGAGGTGCCCGCCGGCGATCATGAAGCTCGTCGCCAGCCGCTTCAAGTCCCACTCCCAGGGTCCGCGCAGTGTCTCGTCGAAGTCGTTGGCGTCGAACACGAGCTGGCGCTCGGGGGAGGCGTAGGCCCCGAAGTTCGAGAGGTGGGCGTCACCGCCGAGTTGCACCGTGAGGCCGCTGGTCGGTGTCGACGCGAGGTCGGCCGCCATGATGCGGGCCGTACCCCGGTAGAAGGTGAAGGGTGAGACCCGCATCCGGCCGTGCCGGATGGGGACCAGGAACGGCACGCGGGTCTCGTCCTGCTGCTCGAGCAGCAGTACCGGATCGCGACGATCGGCGGGTGCCGCCCACTCACCGTGGGCCGACCTGGGTGACAGCCTCCTGGCCTCGCGGCCGAGCTGTGCGCTCTCCTCGACCGAGAGCTTCTTCATGTGCAATCCCCCTGTTCGTGTGCATGTCGTGATCAGTCCGGCGCGTGGCCCGTGAGCACCGCGAGGAGGCGCTTGACGCTCACGTCGCGCGCCCGGCGCCGCTCGGCTGCCTCCAGGTTTCCGGCGGGAACCAATAGTCGTAGGCCCAACGGGTGACTGCGGAACCGCAGGGGTGTCTCCACCTCGATGGCCTCGCCGTCGATGCCGGCGAAAGCCTTACCAGATCGTGAGCGGATCTCGAATGCCTCCGCAGTGAACTCGTGCCAGTACGGGCTGCGTCGGCGCTGTCCCAGCGCCGAGAGTGCCAGCAGGCGAGCCGCCTCGGCGCCGGTCTTGGTCGAGACGGCGAACACGCCCAGGCAACCCGAATCGAGGTGCCGTCGCTGGGATGTGTCCGGGGACGCGCCCAGGACGTAGGGGTTGTTCGACACCTGTACCAGGAAGGCCCCCTCGACCTGGGTGCCGTCGGGGGTTGTGAACTGCAGGTCGAAGGGCTCGGACCGGCGGCCCAGCATCTCGGGGAGCAGCATCTTGGTCGTGTCGACCTTGGCGTCCCGGTAGCCGTCCTCCTGCACGATCGTGGCGTAGATCCCCAGAGACACGTTGTTGACGAAGAACCGCTCGCCCGCTGTCGCGTAGTCGATGCGACGCTCGACAGCGTCCCGGAAGGCGTACATGGTCTGGCGCGGGTCGTCCCGATCGAGACCGAGATCGAGTGCGAAGTGGTTGCGGGTGCCCGCGCTGATGCACACGAAAGGAAGGTCGTGCTCCACCGCGATCGACGCCACCAGTGCCTGTGAACCATCGCCGCCGGCCATACCGAGGCAGTCAGCCCCGCGAGCCACCGCGTCCCTGGCGAGCTGTTCGAGATCGAGCCCGTGGTCGAGCATCACGGTCTCGACGCCGAGACGTGACGCGAGCTCGACGAGTCCGAACTTCTCGACCTTTCCCCCACCCGACCAGGGGTTGCAGAGCAGGACGGGACGCACCGGCGGTCTCGGCTCCCGCGCGGTGGGCGTGATGCGGTGGATGTCATGGACCAGCGCGGCCCGTGCGGCTGCCATGGCGAGGGCCAGCAGGCCCAGCACCACCACGAGCCGCAGCGCCACCCGGTCGGCCTCGTGAAGCGCTCGAGTGAGGGCGAGCCCGATGATCACCAAGCCGGCGAGCATGCCGACGGAACCGACGGCGCGGCGCGGCATGCCTTCGGTGACCACCCACCAGGCGCCTGCCACAGCCACGCCAAGACCGGCCAGGCCGATCACGACATAGGCACCGTTGCGCCACAAGAAGACGACCACCACAGCGATCAACAGGCCGAGGATGGCCAGCGCGGCACCGGCGGCCACTCGGCGCCGGGCCGGGACTGCACTGCTCATCAACTGGGCTCCTGCACGACGTGGCGGAGATGCTAGTGGTACTGCGGTGCCGAGAGGTCAGCCGACGGCGATCGTGCCCACCATCCCCCGGTCCTGATGGAAGCGGCAGATGAACTCGAGGTCACCGGCTTCGTCAGGTGTCTCGATGCTGACCGTCGTCGAGGCCCCAGGATCGAGCGTGCCGGAATCGACGTCGAGCTCCTCGACGGTGAAGGTGTGTGGCACGCTTCCGGTGTTGGTCACCTCCACCGATGCCTCGGTGGCGGCCGTCAACTCGATGACGTCCGGATCGAATGCGAAGCTCGACGATCCGTCATTGGTGGCCTCTACGGTCACGTCGCCCCCGGGCCCCGATGCCTGTGACGTGCTCGTGTCGCTGTCGGTGCCGTAAGGACTCGACTCGGAGCTCGTGGTCGTCTCGTCGGCGGAATCATTCTCGGCGGAATCATCATCGGAGCTGGAGCAGGCACCGATGATCACCGCGGCCGCCACCAACAACGCAATGGTCGTTCGTCTCATTGTTCCCCCCTTGTCGATTGGCAAGCTACCCCCGTTTTTCGCTGTTCGCTTCGATTGCCGGTGCCTGGCCTGTCGCGAGACACTGGGGACCATGCGAGCGATGGCGCGGCTGGTGGCTGCAACGGCGGTGCTCGCCGGTGCTTTGTGGTCCGGGGCACCCGCCCAGGCCGGCCGGCGTCAGGCAGCGGCAGGTGACTGCTTCCAACTCGCCGAGGGTGCCGAGATCTACGGGCCCACCGACGTCAACGCCCAGACCGGGAACGGGGGGCTGTCGGTAGGCCTCAACGAAGCCGGGACCATCTCGGTGTTCAAGTGGCCCTCACCCTCTTACTACGACCAGGTCAAGTACCACACGACCAGCCGCAGCGAACCTGGCATGGGCGCGGCCGCGAACGCCGGTGCGTTCCTCGGGTTGGTGGTCACGACCGCGAACGGCGCTGCGGTGACGTGGCTGCGGGGCTGGGAGCACGAGCAGCACCAGCCCGGCGGCCTCACCGACGAGGTGGTGACCGAGTACCGCGACGACGGTCTGGGACTGACGGTCACGGTGAGAGATGTCGTGGCTCACCCCGAGGACGTGCTTGCTCGCCACGTCGAGGTGAGCGCCGACGAGGGCAGCGGCGTCGAGCAGGCCGACCTGATCGCCTACGAGAACTTCAGCCTCGTCACCTCCAAGATCGAGGCCGTTCCCATACAGGACTGGTGCCTCGAGGAGGAGAACGCCGACTCGGCGGCTTTCGACGAGGACGCCGATGCCATCGTCCACACCAAAGAGGGAACCGACGCCTCGACCGGCCAGGCGACCTCCGCAGCGGTGGCCATGGGCTTCGGCGCTGACTCCAACGGCCATCAGGTCGGTTGGGACAGCGAGTTCATCGACGCGAACGAGTCCCCCGATCCACAGTCCGCCGACCCATTGCAGGACCTCGCCGATGACGGTGCGCTCACCGGCAACGGGGAGTTCACCGGAGAGACGTCTGCGGCGCTCGCCGTGCCGCTCGATCTGGCGGGAGGCAGTGCCACCGAGACCCTGTATTTCGCCTCGGCCGCCGGCGGAGCCGACGCGCTCGTCCTGCTCGAAGAGGCGAGGCAGACCGGGTTCGAATCCCTGCTCGACGCCAAGAACGGCTGGCTCGATGATCTGCTGGCTGGTGCGCCGATGCCTGCAACCGACGAGGAGGAGGTGCTGGCGCTGGCCGAGCGGGCGCTGGTGACGTTGGTGACCGACATCGACCGCGATACCAACGCCGTCGTCGCGTCGATCGCCACCCAGAGCCCCTACGGCGAGGACTGGCCCCGCGACGGTGCCTTCTTCGACTACACCCTCGACACCATCGGGCTGCACGACATCGTCGCCGAGCGCGAGCAGTTCTACGCCGAAGCCCAGAGCACGCCGGACGACCCGCTGCCCGGCGTCCCCGCAGGCCACTGGGCGATGAACTACTACGCCGACGGAGTCGTGGGCGGCCCCATCGCCTGGGAGATCGACCAGACCGGCTACGTGTTGTGGAACTTCTGGGAGCACTACCGGGCCAGCGGCGATGCCGAGCAACTCGAATCGGTCTACCCGACGGTCCGCCTCGCCGCCGATGCCCTCGCTGCGTGCATCGACGAGGCGACCGGCCTGCAGTGCGTGGCCCACGAGGACGACAACCCGCAGCAGACCCAGTCCATCGTGGGGGCGGCTACCACGTGGATGGGTCTGGACGCGGCGGCGTCCGCCGCTGAGGTCCTGGGTGAGGACGACGACGCCCGCCGCTGGGCTGACCGCCGCGACGAGTTGGGGGCCGCCATCGACGAGCACCTCTACGAGGGCGGTTCCTACGGCGGCGGTTCGGCCCCCCTCATCTGGCCGGTCTGCTACGAGCCGGGAGACCCGGCCCGGATGGAGAGCCACCTGGAGGCCGCTTGGGAGGGGACGGAGCCGACCTTCTCCGCACCCTCCGTCGATGCCCCCGACCGGGGCCAGTACGAGGCCAAGGCGCTGCTGGCCCTGGCCAAGTACTGGAAGGACGACGAGGCGAGGATGGAGGAGGTGCGTGAGGGCCTGCGCTGGCTGGCGGGCGAGCACGCCCAGCCGGGAACCCACGTCATGGGGGAGGCGTGGGCAGTGGCAGACGGCGAGGTGATCAGCGTGGTGAGCATGCCCCATGCCTGGGAACAGGTGCTGTTCTACCTGGCTTCGCTCGAGGCCTGGCCTCCCGACGAGGTGGCCGACGCCGACGCGGGCTGCGACGGCGTGCTCGGCGCGATCAGGTACTCCGGGGAGCCGGGGGTGGATGCGGTCGACCAAGACGACAGCGAAGAAGACCGAGGAGGAGCCTCCGGTTCGGCGACGATCATCGCCATCCTGCTCCTGGCGGCCGCCACCGCCGCACTGCTGTGGGTGGCATCGCGGGCCGTGAAGCACCGGGTCGGTCGCAGGTGAGACCGCTTTAGCGGGCGCGCACCGTCACCACCTAACCTCGCCCGTCATGGATATCAACGGAGCATCGGCAATCGTCACCGGCGGGGCGTCGGGCATGGGCGCGGCGACATCCCGCCTGCTCGCGGAGAACGGCGTCAAGGTCGTCATCGCCGACCTCAACGCCGACAAGGGCGAGGTGCTGGCCAAAGAGATCGACGGCGTCTTCGCCCCCTGCAACGTCACCGAGAGCGACGAGGTCGCCGCCGCCGTGGCGGCCGCCAAGGAGCTGGGCCCTGTCCGGGTCTGCGTCAACTGCGCCGGTATCGGCTGGGCGCAGCGCACGATCGGCAAGGACGGTACTCCACACGACATCGGGGCGTTCAACACGGTGCTGCAGGTGAACGTGGTCGGCACGTTCAACGGGATCCGCTTGGCGGCCCAGGCGATGGCCGAGACCGAGCCGCTGGCCGACAACGAGCGGGGCGCGATCGTCAACACCTCCTCGGCGGCGGCCTTCGACGGGCAGATCGGCCAGGCGTCCTATTCGGCTTCCAAGGGGGCCATCGTGGGCATGACCCTGCCGATCGCACGCGACCTGGCTGCGGTCGGGGTGCGCATCAACACGATCGCTCCCGGGCTGGTCGACACGCCCCTGCTGGGACTGCTCCCGGATCCGCAGAAGAAGGCGCTGGGCGAAACCGTGCTGTTCCCCAAGCGGCTGGCCACCCCCGAGGAGTTCGCGCACCTCGCGTTGGAGCTGATCACCAACAGCTACATGAACGGCGAGACGATCCGCATGGATGGCGGTATCCGCATGCAGCCCAAGTGAGCGTGTGGCTTCACGGGTTGCGGGCGATGACGCAGCGGGGTCTGATCCGCACGGCGTGATCTGCCAGCGACAGCATCGCCTCGTCGCCGGCGGAGTTGCCATAGGCCCACAACTCGGTGGGCTCCCCGCCCAGGTACTCCCTCAACCGCCGCACCTTCTCGTTGCCGCGCACGTTGGGCCTCTTCAACTTCCCCGTCAGGCGCCCGTCCTCGCCAACCTCCAACTCGATGCAGATCAGGTGATCGAAGCCGAGCTCCCGGGCGACGTGGCGCAGGTAGCAGTCCAAAGACGCCGAGACCATCACCAACTCGTGGTCCTGCTCGCGGTGCCACCGCAAGCGCTCGATGACGTCGCTACGGTACCGGCTCGGTAGCTCCGTCGCGTAGGCCCGGCCGGCGCGGCTCACCTCTTCGCAGGAGCGACCCGCGAAGATCCTCGCGAGCACCCGTTCCTTGGTTGCGTCACGCTGCTGGTCCCCACCTCGGCGGGCGATCAGGCGCGGTGACTCCGCCAGCAGGGTGGCGGCGAGGGCTCGCCTACCGGCAACCCGGGCCAGGAAGCCGGCAAGCGTGTCGCGCCTGGTGATGGTGCCGTCGAAGTCGAAGGCGGCGACGACGCCGGATCTGCGCTGCGCATCGCCACCGGTCACGCAGAACCGGAGGTGACGATCTCGTCGAGGCGCTCCAGCGTTCGTTCCATCGATTCGGGGTGCTTCTCGGGGTAGCGCATCAGCTCGATGTAGCGGGGCGAGATCGACGTCGACCAGTCGAAGGTCTCGGTGACCTCTGTGCCGCCTTCGACCGGTTCGAGCCGGTAGCGCCACCGGTGCCGGCCCAGGTGGGCCCAGGCGATCAGCCGGTTCTCGTCGTATTCGACGACCTTGCTGGTGATGCGGTACGGAATGCCGATCTTCATGTCCATCCGGAACCGGGATCCGAGCTCGAGCTTGGCAGCGTCGGTCTTGCGATTTCCTCGAACCGTTCCCGATCCGTCCATCGCTGAGTGCATGGCCGGATCCCGCAGTACGCCGAAGATCGCCTCGGGCCGGGCCGCGATGACCCGGCTCACCGAGACCTGCCGATCCTTGCTCGCGGTTTGCTCAGCCATGCAGCCAGCTTCTCACCGGGCCGACACGAGCCGCCACAGCGGGCGGGGTAGGTGGTGGAACACCACGAACACCCACCGCAGAACCGGCGGCACCCAGACGATCTCGCTTCCGCGGGCGAGGCCTGTGGTGATGGCTGAAGCCACCTGCTCGGGTGTCGTGGCGAAGGGAGCCTCGTCCAAACCCTCGGTCATCTTCGAGCGGACGAAGCCGGGCCGGACGATCATCACCCTCGCTCCGCTGCCGCTGAGCGCGTCGCCGAGACCTTGGGCGAAGCCGTCGAGGCCGGCCTTGGTCGACCCGTAGACGAAGTTGGTCTTCCTGACCCGCTCACCGGCGACTGAGGACAAGAACACGAGCGTGCCGTGGCCCTGGCGGCGGAAGCGCTCTGCTACTTGCAGGCCCGTGGAGATCGCACCCGCGAAGTTGGTCACGGCGGCCTCCGCTGCCGAGGCCGGATCCTTGTCGAAGGCCTGTTGATCACCGAGTACCCCGAAGGCGAACAGCACCAGGTCGATGTCACCGTGACGGTCGAAGATCTCATCTATGAGCTTCTCGTGGGCGGTCAGATCCCGGCTGTCGAAGCCCACCAGGTCGACGGTCGTGGCCCCTGCCGATCGGAGTCGCTCGGCGTCGTGGGCGAGGTCCTCGGGCTTGCGTGCGGCCAGCACCACTGTCCGGCACCGATCGGCGACCATCCGCTGGACAGTCGCGAGGGCGATCTCGGAGCCGCCGCCGAGGACGAGCACAGATTGGACTCCACCTAGGGCGTCGCGCATGGCATCTGTCTAGCTGATCGGTGAGCGGGGGAGAAGCGGGCCGAGGTGGTCCTCGGGAGTGACTACTGCGACAGCAGGTTCTCGATCTCGCTCTCGAGCCGGTCTGCCCCGAGCATCGTCACCAGCAGGCGCGAGCGGCCGTCCTGGTTGACGAAGAGCCAGGCGGGCTGGGCGCTCACGCCGAAGCGGGCCCAGAGGCTGTCGTCGGTGAGATGAGGCATGCCGCCCAGGCCGAACTGCTCGACGAAGGAGGCGTACTCCGAAGTGCTGCTGCCACCGGCCATGCCGATGAAGTTCACCCGATCCCCGTAGGTTTGCGTTGCCGCTGCGACCGCAGGGGCTTCTGCGCGGCAGAAGCTTCACCAGGGGGCCCAGAACCACAGGATCGTGTCGGTACCTGCGTAGTCGGTTCCGGTGAGCGTGCCGCCGTCGAGGGTCGGTCCGCTGAACTCGAGCTCGGGAACAGACGGTGCTGGAGGTGCCGTGGTCGTAGTGGTGGTGGGCGCCCCGGTCGTGGTGGGTGCGGCCGTGGGCTGGGGGGCAGCGGTCGTCGGGAGGTCCGGGGTGGTCACGGAGCCATCGAGTGTCTGCGAGGAGCTCACGGTCGAGGCGTCACTGCCGGCGGTCTCGCCGGCACCGGAACCGGTCGCGCAACCGAATGACACCGCGAGGGACGCGGCGGCCAGCAGTCCGGTGACCGATCGCTGCACCTCACCCACTCTATGGGCAGGGTCGGGCCTCCGGACCGCGGCCGGCGGGAACCCCGGAGGTCGCCACTACTCTCTTGTCGTGGCTACGAGGAAGCTGATCATCGCCGCGCTGATCGCCGGCCTGGCGATCCTGGTCGCCTTCGCCGTCCTGGTGCTGGTGTCCTACTGAGCTCTCGGCGGGGGCGGCCAGAGCGGGATATGGGTGACGCCGAGCGCGGTTTGCGTTTCGCTGGCTACACTTGGCGCGAAGCGGGCGGAGACATCCGACAGAGACGGTCTCCATGCCCGGAAGAGTCTTCGCAGTGGTGCTGACCCTGGCGCTTCTCTTCGCGCCGGTGGAGGCTTCCCCGCTCGAGGGCGATCTCGATGACAGCCTCGACGAGAACGCGGCCCAGCAGCAGGCCGCCGAAGACGAGCTGAACGTCCTCGAGGCCTCGGACCTCCAACTCGAGTCCGAGTTGAGCCGGCTAGGCCAACAGATCGAGGACCACCGGCGCCTCCTGGCCGTGACCTCGTGGGAGATCATGGAAGCCGAGGCCGAGATGGCCCGTCTCAACGACGAGATCCTCGCGGCCGAGCAGGCGGTCGAGGAGGCCACCGAAGCCGTCAAAGAGCGTGCGATCGACGCCTACATGCAGCCGCAGATGGCTGAGGCGGCCGCGCTGCTCGCCGCCGAGGACATGAACCAGTTCGGTGAGCGGCTCGTCATGATCGAGCAGCTTCACGAACGGGACCGTGAGATCCTCCTCGCCAAGGAGGAGGCCGAGAGGCGCCTGGGGGAGAAGCGCGCCGAGGTGGCGGTGGCCGAGGCACACCTGAAGGAGCTGCACGAGCGCACCAACGACGCGCTCGCCGAGATGGAGGCCGATCAGCACCAACAGCTCCTCGTGAAGGAGACCCTCGACCAGCGCATCGCCGAGCTCGAGGACGAGATAGGCGCGCTCGAGGCCGAGGAGGCCACGATCGCGTCCCTGATAGCCGCCCGTGAATCCGAGGTCGGGGGTCCGCCCGCGGCGAGGGCACCTGAGGACGAGCCGCCGTCTGCGCCCGCACCGGTCCCGACCACGACGACGACGACGATCGCGAACCCACCCTCCGACGGGCTGATCTGGCCGACGTCGGGGGTGGTCACCTCCGAGTTCGGGATGCGGTGGGGTCGCATGCACAACGGGATCGACATCGCGGCCCCCCTCGGCACGTCGATCTGGGCGGCGGCGTCGGGCCAGGTGTTCTTCGTGGGTTACCAGGGCGGCTACGGGAACACCGTCATGATCGACCATGGCAACGGGCTGGTGACCCTCTACGCACACCAGAGCTCGATGGCCGTGTACAGCGGCCAGTACGTCGACCAGGGTCAGGTGATCGGCTACGTCGGGAGCACCGGCAACTCCACCGGCCCGCACCTGCACTTCGAGACCCGGGTCAACGGCGCCCCCCAGAACCCCCGCAACCACCTCCCCTAAGGCTGCGGAGCCTGCGGCGCAGCAGCGGGTAGGCGAGAACCCGATGGCGAAGCCCGCGCCACCTGCGGTGGCGCCATGTGGCAGGGCTGCGGAGCCTGCGGCGAAGCAGCGGGAACCACAGAACCCGATCGGCGGAGACGGGTGCTGCGGTAGCAGCACCCAGCGTCAACGGTAGGCTCCAAAACGGACCGAATCCGCGAAAGAGGATGCTTCAGTGGCGAAGGAGAGGTCAACCGAACGGTTCGATGTCGTGGTCATCGGCGCCGGCCCCGGGGGCTATGCCACCGCGCTCTACGGCGCAGCAGCCGGCCTTGACATCGCCCTGGTCGAGAAGGACAAGGTCGGCGGGACCTGCCTTCACCGGGGTTGCATCCCGGCCAAGGAGCTGCTCGAAACGGCTTCGGTGTACCGGGCCGTGTCGGGGGCCAAGGAGTTCGGCGTCCTCGCCGACCAGCCTGCGGTCGACTTCGGTGTCACCCAGGCCCGCAAGCAAAAGGTCGTCGACCAGCTCTACCGGGGGCTCAGCGGCCTTCTCGGGGCCCGCAAGGTGACCGTCCACGAGGGTACGGGAGCCCTTCGCCCCGATAACGTCGTACGAGTGACCGGCGGGCCCTCCGGTGACCTCGAGCTCAGCGGCGATCACGTCGTGCTCGCCAGCGGCTCAGAGCCGCGGACGATCCCCGGCTTCGAGGTGGACGGCAGGCTGGTCGTCACCAGCGACGAGCTGCTCGAGATCGACGAGTTGCCCAGCTCCGCGGTTGTCGTGGGCGGTGGGGCCATCGGTTGCGAGTTCGCTTCGATGCTGTGCGATCTCGGGACCACCGTGTCGGTGTTCGAGGCCCTACCCAAGATCCTGCCGGGTTGTGACCGTGACGTGGCCCGGGTGGTCGAGAGATCCTTCGCCAAGCGTGGCATCGAGGTCAAGACCGGTGTCGCGGTGAAGGGCCATACGCCGAACGGGTCGGGCCGTGGCACCACCGTGCAGTACGGCGACGGTGAGACCATCGATGTGGACCTCGTCGTCGTGTCCGTGGGCCGCCGTCCCCTTGCTGGTGACCTCGGGCTCGACGCAACCGCGGTGGTCCTCGATGAGGGTGGCCACGTGGAGGTCGACGATCGCTGCCGCACCGCCGAGCCCGGCGTCTACGCCATCGGGGATCTGATAGCCACCCCTCAGCTCGCTCACGTCGGCTTCGCCGAGGGGATGCTCGTCGTCAAGGACATCCTCGGTGAGGATCCCCTCCCCCTCGACTACGGCAAGGTCCCCTGGGCGATCTACTGCCACCCCGAGGTGGCGTTCGCCGGTCACAGCGAGGAGTCCGCCAAGGAGGCGGGTCTCGACGTCGTCGTCTCCAAGCACCGCTATCAGTCGAACGGGCGAGCGCTCATCCTCGGCGAGCCCGACGGCCTCGTGAAGGTGATCGCAGAGAAGGATGCCGATGGCCGTGCCGGCCGCCTCCTCGGAGTCCACATGGTCGGGCCCTGGGTGACCGAGCAACTCGGGCAGGGCTATCTGGCGGTCAACTGGGAGGCAACCGTGGACGAGGTGGCCTCGCTGGTACAGCCCCACCCGACTCTGAGCGAGCTGTTCGGCGAGACGGTCCTGTCCCTGACGGGCAGGGGTCTTCATGGTTGAGCACCGCGTCCGGAAGCGACCGGGGCGAAAGGGAGCGACGGAGAAAGGACCTGCCATTGGCTGACATCACGCTTCCGGAGCTGGGCGAGACGGTCACCGAGGGAACCATCACGAAGTGGTTCAAGCAGGTCGGTGAACGAGTCGAGGAGGACGAGCCGCTCTTCGAGGTGTCGACCGACAAGGTGGACACCGAGGTGCCCTCTCCCGCCTCCGGGTGGCTGAGCGAGATCCGTGTGGCCGAGGGCGACACCGTCGATGTGGGTACCACGCTCGCCGTTCTCTCCGACAGCGCACCCGGTGCTGGTGCTGTTGCGCCTGCCGCACAGGAGCCCGCCGCGGAGCCCGAGCCGCTGGTCGAGCCAGAGCCGGTGGCTGTTCCAGCCGCCGAGCCCGAGCCGCTGGTCGAGCCAGAGCCGGTGGCTGTTCCCGCCGCGGAGCCCGAGCCGCTGGTCGAGCCAGAGCCCGTCGAGGCCGTGGCCGGCGCCGCGCCCCCCGCCGCTCCTGTGGCTGCTCCCGGCTCGGGAAACGGATCCTCGACAGTGCGGGGCCGGTTGCTGTCGCCCGTCGTGCGGCGGCTGATCGAGGAGCACGACCTCGATCCCGATCAGATCGACGGCACAGGTGTAGGCGGCCGCATCACCCGTGCCGATGTCCTCGACGCGCTCGATGCGGGGTCGCCGACGGTGGCTCCTGCGCGGGAGGCGGGGGCTGCCACAGCACCGATCCGCCCCGGTGGCGACACCGTTGTGCCGTTCAGCAACATCCGCCGGCGTACCGCCGAGCACATGGTCGCGTCGAAGGCGACCTCGGCTCATGTCATCACCGCGATGGCGGTGGACTACGAAGGGCTCGAGCGGGTACGTCTGCCCCGGAGAGAGAGCTGGAAGGCCGACGAGGGGTTCTCGCTCACCTACCTGCCGTTCATCTCCCGTGCTGTCATCGACGCGCTCGGCGAGTACCCGCAGGTGAACGCCACCGTCGGTGATGACGAGCTGATCCTGCACGGGTACGTGAACCTGGGCATCGCCGTCGACTTGGATCACCAGGGTCTGCTGGCCCCCGTCATCCGCTCGGCCGACAGCAAGCGCCTGCGGGCGATCGCCCGTGAGATCCAAGACCTCGCCGGTCGTGCACGCTCCAAGCAGCTGTCGGCTGACGAGATCACCGGGGGCACCTTCACCATCTCGAACTCGGGCAACTACGGCACCCTTCTCGTCGCGCCCATCATCAACCAGCCCCAGGTGGCGATCCTCAGCACCGACGGCATCAGCCGTCAGGCCGTCGTGGTCAGCGACGCCGAGGGCAACGAGGCCATCGCCATCCACTCGGTGGGCAACCTCACCCTCAGCTGGGATCACCGTGCCTTCGACGGGGCATATGCCGCGGCGTTCATGCAGCGGCTCAAGCAGATCATCGAGACCCGCGACTGGGAGCAGGAGATGTGAACGCGGGATCTGTGCTGACGTGTTGAGGGTGCGCTGGCTCGGCCGGGTGGCCTACCGCGACGCCTGGGCGTTGCAGCGGGGCCTGTTCAACAACTCACCCGACGACCACCTGCTGCTGCTCGAGCACCCCCACGTGTACACCCTCGGGGCCCGTGCCGACACCAGCCATGTCCTGGTTCCTCCGGCGTCGGTGGGTGCCGAACTGGTCCACGCCGACAGGGGGGGCGATGTCACCTATCACGGCCCGGGCCAGCTTGTCGGCTATCCGATCCTCGACGTGCCGTCGAAAGGCCGCGGCGGCAAGGCCGACACCGTCTCGTACGTGAATGCCGTAGAGCAGTTGGTGATCGACGCGTTGATCACCCTCGGTGTGCGCGACGTGGGTCGACTCGCCGGCTACCCCGGTGTCTGGGTCGCACCGGCGTCTGATTCTCCGCGGAAGATCGCAGCTGTCGGGGTCCGCCTCGACCGGGGGCGCTCGATGCACGGCTTCGCCCTCAACGTCGACCCCGATCTGGGCTACTTCGACCACATCGTCCCCTGCGGGATCACCGACAAGGCCGTGACATCGATGGCGGCCGAGGGTCAGAGGGCCGAGATGGAGGCCGTCGTCGATGCAGTCGTCGAGCGCGCGGTGGGGATGTGGGGCCGGTCCGGATGGGAGCGCGCGGATGTGGCCTGGCGGCACCGGGACCGGGACCTGGCGCCGTTCTCGCGGGGAGCCAGCGATGAGGTGGCCTACGGTGAGCGCAAGCCGGACTGGATGCGGGTCAAGGTCCGTACGGGCGCGGACTACCTCCGGTTGAAGCGCAGCATGCGCGACCTGAACCTGCGCACCGTGTGTGAGGAGGCCGGCTGCCCCAACATCTTCGAGTGCTGGAACGACGGCACTGCGACGTTCATGATCAACGGCGAGCGCTGCACGCGAGCGTGTGGGTTCTGCCTTGTCGACACCCGCCGGCCCGAAGCCCCCGACGCCGACGAGCCCCGCCGCGTGGCCGAGGCCGTCGAGACGATGCGACTCGACTACGCGGTGATCACCGCGGTAGCCCGCGACGACCTCCCTGACGGTGGAGCAGGAGGCTTTGCCGATACCGTGCGGGCCATCCGCGCCAAGGGCCGGGGGACACGGGTCGAGGTGCTCATCCCCGACTGCAAGGGTGACCCCGAGTCGTTGCAGGTGATCTTCGACGCCCGACCCGACGTCTTGAACCACAACGTGGAGACCGTACCCCGCCTCCAGAGGAGGGCCCGACCGTCAGCCGGCTACGCGCGGAGCCTCGGAGTGCTGGCTGCGGCCAAGGCCGAAGGTCTGGTGACCAAATCGGGGATGGTGCTGGGCCTGGGCGAAACAGCGTTCGAGATCGAGCAGACACTGGCCGATCTGCGATCGGTCGGCGTCGACATCGTCACCCTGGGGCAGTATCTGAGGCCCACGTCGGGGCATCTCCCGATCTCGCGGTGGTGGTCACCCGAGGACTTCGAGGAGTTCTCACGCCTCGGGCTCGCGCTGGGCATCGCCCACGTCGAAGCGAGCCCGCTGACCCGCTCGAGCCATCACGCCCGGCAGGCCTCAGAGGCATCCTCTGTGGTCGGCATCGGCCCGGGTGCGGTGTCGGCGGGCTGATTTGGCAGGATTGGTGGATGGCCAGGACCTACCCGATGCTGGACCAAAAGCTCACCGAATGGATCGGTGAGCAGCACGTCTACTTCGTTGCTACCGCGCCGATCGGCCCGGGCGGGCACGTGAACGTGTCACCGAAGGGCTACGACAGCTTCCGGGTGCTCGGCCCGACGACGGTCGCCTATCTGGATCTCACGGGGAGTGGAGTCGAGACGATCGCTCACATCCGCCAGAACGGGCGTGTCACCATCATGTTCTGCGCCTTCGAGGGGCCGCCGCGGGTCCTTCGGCTCTACGGCTCGGGCGAGGTGATCCGTCCCGACGACCCGGGCTCGGACGAACTGCTCCGGCTCTTCCCCGGACATGGTGGCGTGAGGGCGGTCATCCGCGTCAACCTCGAGCGGATCTCGACGACGTGCGGTTACGGGGTGCCGTTCATGGAGTTCGACGAGGAGCGCAAGACGCTGCGGCAGTGGAGCGACCGCAAAGGCCCCGAGGGGATCCGCAAGTACCACCTGGAGGAGAACTCGTACTCGGTCGACGGGCTTCCCGGCCTTGCGGGCTTAGGCATCGAAGAAGCGTGAGCGCGGACTTCGCCAGCCGGCTGGAGAGGGCTCGCCGGCGGATGACCGACCTGGGGGTCGACGTCCTCCTCCTATCGGTGGGAGCAGACCTGCCGTACTTGACCGGCTACGAGGCGATGCCGCTGGAACGGCTGACGATGCTGGTCCTGCCCCGTGATGGCGGGGCAACCCTCGTCGTCCCCCGCCTCGAGGCGCCGCGGGTGGTCGAGCGGAGCGACGCCTTCGCGATCCGACCGTGGGCAGAGACAGAAGACCCCGTCGGAATCGTCGCCGCACTGGCCGGGACACCAGCGGTCGCTGCAATAGGCGACCGTACCTGGGCACGGTTCCTGGTCGAGCTGAGCGCGGCGATGCCCGGTGTGTCGTTCAGCACCGCGTCGTCGGTGACGGGCCCGATGCGCGCGGTGAAAGATCCCCATGAGATCGACATGCTGCGCCAGGCGGCGCGCGCGGCAGATGTCGTCGCAAACGAGCTCTTGACCGGCGGGATCGACCTCGTCGGGCGCAGCGAGGCTCACGTCGCCGCGCAGATCGAGGGGCACATGCGAGCGGCGGGCCACGCGCGGGTGAACTTCGTGATCGTCGCTGCGGGGGAGAACGCGGCCAGCCCCCACCACGAGCCGGGCGACCGGGTCATCGAACCCGGTGAGGTGGTCCTGTGCGACCTCGGAGGATCCGTCGTCGATGAAGACGGGATCGGCTACTGCTCCGACATGACCCGTTGCATCTGGCTGGGCACCCCACCCCCGGAGGCGGCTGAGATCTACGCCGTCGTGCAGCGCGCCAACGAGGCGTCCACGGCGGCGGTGGCGGTGGATGTCACATGTGAGTCCATCGACGCCGCCGCACGTGGCGCGATCACCGACGCCGGCTACGGCGAGTACTTCGTGCATCGCACCGGGCACGGTATCGGCATCGAAGAGCACGAGGAGCCCTACCTCGTCGCCGGCAACCTGCAGCGACTCGTCGCCGGCAACGCCTTTTCGATCGAGCCCGGCGTCTACCTGCCGGGCCGCTTCGGGTTCAGGCTCGAGGACATCGTCGTGCTCACCGAAGCCGGACCCGACGTCTTGACCGGCACCGACCGTGCGTTGGCAGTGCTAGAGCCCTAGGGAGCCGGTTGATGCGCCTCGATGCCGCGACGGTCCTGCTCCAGTGGGCGACCGGTGGGCTGTTGTTCTGTTGGGTGACGACGCGGCGGCGTCAGGTCGGAATCGGCTACGGCTGGCTCCTGCGCGGCACCTACGGTCTCATGGCTGTTGCGGCAGCCGTTGTCGGCTTCGTCTACCAGCCGGTTGTGGCGCGCGACGTGGCCGCGATCGGTGTCGCAGCTTCAGCGCTCGGGGTGCTCGCCGTGTCGGTTGTGCGACGCCGGGCCGGCGTTGCCCGCGAGCGCGAGATCGTCGAGGCGAGGAGGGCCCGAGTCGCCGAGATGACCGGGATCGATCACCAACGGCGCGGTCCTGACCCGTCGGTACCGGAGTTCCCCCCGTCCTTGGATCTGGTGGCTCCTGCCATCGGGCTGGTGGGTCTGGTCGCAGCCGGCCTCGACGCGGGCGCGCCGGTCTGGCTGGCCGTTGCCCGTACGTTGGCCGGCGCAGCGTTCCTGGGCTGTGCCACCGACGCCATGCTGCTCGGCCACTGGTACCTGGTACAGCCGGGACTCACGCGGGGGCCCCTGCTCGAGTTGGTCCGCTGGCTGGCGATCGTCTGGCCGTTCGAGGTCGGCTTGCTGCTGGTGCCCACCGGCATGATCTCGGTGCTCGACGGCTCGATCGACGACGGCTACAACGGCCTGCTGGGCTGGTTCTGGGTGGCGTGCGCGCTGGCCACGATCGGGTTGACGGCCGTCACCCGTGCAGCCCTGAAGGAGCGCCAGTACTCCGCGGTGATGGCGGCGACCGGCCTTTTGTACCTGGCGATACTCACCGCGTTCGGCACCGATCTCATCGCCCGCGCCCTCCTCGCCAGCTGAGATCCACCCGTTTTGTGAACGCGGGTGGCCCCTATAGGGGCGTTTTCGGTTCACAAAACCGGTAATACTGAATGGGCGGGGTGTCCCTTTATCAAGGAGCTGCCGATGCCTCGGGCGATATGGAGCGGGTCCATCAGCTTCGGGCTGGTGAACATACCCGTGAAGCTCTTCACTGCCCTCTCGCGCAAGACCGTGCGCTTCAACCAGATAGACCGCAAGTCCGGAACGCGCATACGCCAGAAGCGGGTGGCCGGCGAGGACGGTCACGAGGTGCCGTCCGAGGACCTGGCGAAGGGCTATGAGTACACCAAAGGCCAATACGTGATCGTCGACGAGGACGAGTTGGCGGCTCTCGACCCCGAGGCGTTGCGCACCATCGACATCGAGGAGTTCGTGGACCTCGCCGAGATCGACCCGCTCTTCTACGACAACGCCTACTACCTCGCTCCCGAGCGGGCGGCCAAGCCCTACACGCTGCTCGCGCGGGCGATGGATAACGCCGGCAAGGTCGCCATCGCCCGGTTCGTCATGCGCTCGAAGCAGTACCTGGCAGCCATCCGCCCCAAAGACGGGGTGCTCGTGCTGTCGACCATGGTCTACGCCGACGAGATAACCCCTACCTCCGAGATCCCCGAGCTCGAGGAAGCCGCCGCCGTCGAGATCAGCGAGAAGGAGCTGGCCATGGCCGAGCAGCTCATCGAGACGCTCGAAGCTGACTTCGAGCACGATCGCTTCCACGACACCTACCGCGAGGACCTGTTGGCTCTGATCGACAGGAAGGTCGCCGGTGAGGAGATCCTCGCCCCCGCGGTCGCCACCCCGACCGCAGAGAAGGTCGTCGACTTGATGGCCGCCCTGGAGGCGAGCGTGGCCGAGGCCAAAGGCGCGCGCGAGCGCCACCCCAGCGCCGGCCAAGGCGAAGGCCAAGAAGCCCCCGGCCAAGCGCAAGTCCGGCTAACCGGCACGTGAGTGCCGCCACCGAGGTCGAAGTCGACGGTCGGCGCATCCGGCTCACCAACCTCGACAAGGTCCTCTATCCCGAGGTCGGGTACACCAAGGCGGAGGTGATCGACTACTACGCCCGCGTCGCCCCGACGATGCTCACCCACCTCGCCGACCGGCTGGTCACCTTCCGGCGGTATCCCGACGGCGTGGAAGGGGAGTCGTTCTTCGAGAAGCGCTGCCCGTCTCACCGGCCGCCATGGGTCGAGACCGCGACCGGACCCGGGAGCCGAGACGGGCCGGTCGACTACTGCGTGCTCGACGAGGTGGCCGCGATCGTGTGGGCCGCCAACCTCGCGGCGATCGAGCTCCACACGCCGATGGGTCGCGTGCCCGACCAGCGCGTACCGACGATGGTCGTGTTCGACCTCGACCCCGGTGCGCCGGCTGCGATGGCCGAGTGCTGCCAGGTCGCCGTCGAGATCAGGTCCGTGCTCGAATCGGTGGGCCTGGAGATGTTCCCCAAGACGTCGGGGTCGAAGGGTCTTCAGCTCTACGTCCCGCTCAACACCCCCGCCAGCTTCGAGCAGTCCAGCTCCTTTGCCCTCGCCGTCGCTCAACTCCTCGAAAAGCAGCAGCCCGAGCGGGTGACGAGCACGATGGCCAAGAAGGAGAGAACGGGGAAGGTGTTCATCGACTGGAGCCAGAACTCGTGGTCCAAGACCACCGTTTGCGCCTATTCGATGCGGGCACTTCCACGCCCGACGGTGTCGACGCCGGTCACCTGGGAGGAGGTCGACGCGGCCGCCTCGGGCAGGCCACTCAGCTTCGAGACCGACGAAGTCCTCGATCGCCTAGGGCGCATGGGCGATCTCTTCGAGCCGACGGCGAGCATGGAGCAGCGACTGCCCGCGGCGCGCCGGAGCTGAGGCGCTCGCCTCCTGCCACGAGAGCTGTTTCTCGATGCCTCGCAACAGCGTCGTCTGCGGCTCCCAGCCGAGCAGTTGGCGCGCGCGATCGGTACAGGCGGCGGTGCGATGGACCGCGCCCGGCTCGGCCTCCCGGAGATCGAGCCGGAGCACCTGGCCCGAGAGCTGCTCCACCAGCTCCATCACCTCGGTGAGGCTGACACAGCGAGCGGCACCCACGTTGATGCTGGTTCCGGCCTCGATGTCGGTGGCTGCCGCTGCCAGTGTGGCGTCGACTACGTCGTCGACGTAGGTGAATGCCCGTTGCTGGGTGCCGTCACCGCGCAGGGTGAACGGTCGGCCCTCGAGGACGCCGCGGATCAGGCGATGGATCGCCATGTCGGGGCGCTGTCGCGGGCCGTACACGGTGAAGTAGCGCAGCGCCACCGTCGGCACCTTCCACTCGGATGCGTACAAGCTGCACAGCGCCTCGGCGGACACCTTCGTCAGCCCGTAAGGGCTCAGAGGTGCGACGGGGTCGTCCTCCTGGGACGGGTCCTCGACGGTGTCTCCGTACACCGACGAACTGGACGCGAGGACGAAGCGGCCCACGCCCGCCCGCCTGGCTGCTTCAAGGAGCCGTTGGGTGCTCACCACGTTGCCCTGCACGTAGTCGGGGAACTTCGTCCAGGAGTCGCTCACGCCGGGCTGACCTGCGAGGTGGAAGATGGTTTCAGCTCCAGCGACCAGCGCGTCGGTCTCGCTGTGCGTGATGTCGGCCGCGACCATCTCGAAGCGGGGATGGGCGAGTGCCTGGCCGAGGTTGGCCCGCTTCAGTTGCGGGTCGTAGTAGCCGGTGAACGAATCGACCCCGCGCACGTGCCGGCCGGCGGCCAGCAGCCGCTCGACGAGGTGGCTCCCGATGAAGCCCGCAGCGCCGGTCACCAGCGACAGCGGCCCGGCGGAGGGTCGGTCCGTCAAGGTCCCTCTCACAAGGTGTTAGGTTACCCTAACCAGCGCTGAGCAGCCTCAGCGGGCGACGAAGTACTTGGCCCTCGGGTGATGGCAGATGAGTGCCGAGGTCGTCTGCTCCGGCTGGTACTGGTAGCCGCTCTCCTCGCTGACCTCGATCCCGATCCGGTCCGCCCCCAACAGCTCGGCGACCTTGACGTTGTCCTCGAGGTCGGGGCAGGCGGGGTAGCCCCACGAGTAGCGCCCGCCCCGGTACTGCTGGCGGAACAGGCCCTGCAGGGTCGGCCCGTCCTCCTCGGCGAAGCCCCACTCCTCCCTGATGCGGCGGTGCCAGAGCTCGGCGAGCGCCTCGGTCATCTCCACGCCCAACCCGTGCAGCAGCATGTAGTCCTGGTACTCGTCGTTGCCGAACAACTCCGCGGTTCGCTGCGACACCCTCGGACCCATCGACACTATGTGGAAGGCGGCGTAGTCGGCCTCCCCCGAAGCGGCGGGGCGGAAGAAGTCGGCGATGCAGAGCCAGGGCTCCTGGGTCTGGCGAGGATAGGAGAAGCGGGTCCACTCGGCGCTTCGCTCGTCGTCCTTCCAGATGACGAGGTCGTTGCCGTCGCTGTTGGCCGGGAAGTAGCCGTAGACGACCTGGGGCACGAGCAGGTGCTCGGCTCTGGCCCTCGCCAGCTGGTCGCGCAGTACCGGGCGGATACGAGCCTTGAACTCGTCGTCGTTCTCACCCTTCTCCGGGCGGTACTGCCACTGGTTCCGGAACAGGGCGGTCTCGTTGAGGTAGGCCGCGATGTCGTCCAGCGAGACCCCTTTGACCACTTTCGACCCGAGGAACGGAGCCTCGAAGACGCGGTTGTCAGTTGCTGCCTCGGGTGAGCGGGCGGGGACCGCCGTGAGGTCGGGCGCCGGGCTCGATCGCTCGGGTAGCCGGCGCCCGGTCGGCACGCGACCGAAGTCGGGGTCGTCCTCGCCGGTACGCCTGATCTCTCCCAGGCGGTCCATCACCCGCAGTCCCTCGAAGGCATCCTTGCCGTAGAAGAGGCGCCCCTCGTAGATCTCCCGCAGGTTTCCCTCGACGTAGGTCCGGGTGAGAGCGGCGCCCCCCAGCAGCACCGGGGTCTCATCGAGCCCACGGTCGCGCAGTTCCTCGAGGTTGTCGCGCATGATGAGCGTGCTCTTGACGAGCAGGCCGCTCATGCCGATCGCATCGGCCGAGACCTCGGCGGCCTTGTCGATCATCTCGGCGATGGCGACCTTGGTACCGAGGTTGTGCACCTCGTAGCCGTTGTTCGTCAAGATGATGTCGACGAGGTTCTTGCCGATGTCGTGCACATCGCCTTTGACGGTCGCCAGGACGATCCGTCCCTTGCTCTCTCCCTGCACCCGTTCCATGTGAGGCTCGAGGTGAGCAACCGCGGCTTTCATCGTCTCGGCGGACTGGAGCACGAAGGGCAGCTGCATCTCGCCTGATCCGAAGAGCTCACCTACCACCTTCATGCCCGCGAGCAGCGTCTCGTTGATTATCTGGAGGGGCTCGGTCCCCTTCGCCATGGCCTCGTCGAGATCGTCGGTGAGGCCGTCACGGTCTCCGTCGATGATGCGCTGCTCGAGCCTCCGCTCCACCGGCCAGTCACTGCGGTCCTCCTTGACGGTTTCGCTGACCTGCACGTCCTCGAAGATCGTCAGGAGCTTCTGGAGGGGGTCGTAGGCGTCCAGGCCGTCCTCGGCACGACGGCGCCGATCGTAGATGAGGTCCACACAGACCTCGCGCTGCTCGTCGGGAATCCGGTTGAGCGGCTCGATCTTGGCGGCATGGACGATCGCGGAATCGAGCCCTGCTGCTACGCACTCGTGCAGGAAGACGGAGTTGAGCACGTGCCGGGCTGCGGGTTTGAGGCCGAAGGACACGTTGGACACGCCGAGGGTGGTGAAGACCCCCGGCAGCTCTGCTTTGATACGACGGATCGCCTCGATCGTGGCCATCGCATCGCCGCGCAGGTCCTCGTCACCGGTGGAGAGCGGGAAGGTCAACGCGTCGAACAACAGGTCGGAGGGCTCGAGACCGTACCGCTGGGTGGCGAGGTCGTGGATGCGGTGGGCTACCCGCATCTTCCATTCGAGGTCGCGCGCCTGACCTTCCTCGTCGATGAGCAGGCAGATGACCGCCGCACCGTACTCACTGGCGAGCTTGAAGACACGATCCAACCGGCTGCCTGCAGCATCGCCGTCTTCGAGGTTGGCAGAGTTCAGGATGGCCCTGCCCCCCAGCCACTGCAGGCCCGCCTCGAGCACCTCTGGTTCGGTCGAGTCGAGGACGAGGGGGACGCTGGATTGGGTGGCGAAGCGCTCTGCTATCTCGTCCATGTCCTGGGTGCCGTCGCGTCCCACGTAGTCGACGCACACGTCGAGGACGTGAGCCCCCTCCTTGACCTGCTCCTTGGCCATCTGCACGCAGGTGTCCCAGTCCGCCTCCAGCATCGCTTCGCGGAACTTCTTGGAGCCGTTGGCGTTGGTGCGCTCGCCGATGATGAGAAAGGACGTCTCCTGCTTGAAGGGTACGAACGAGTAGATCGATGTCGCGCCGGGCTCGTAGGTGACCTGGCGCGGTGCCGGAGACAGATCCCCGACCGCGGTGACCAGGGCGCTGAGGTGCTCGGGGGTCGTTCCACAGCAGCCCCCGACGACGCTCACCCCCATCTCGGTGATGAAGCGGGTGTGATGCTCGACGAACTGCTCGGGAGTCAGGTCGTAGTGCATCTCACCATCGACGACCTGAGGCAGACCGGCGTTGGGCAGGCAGGAGATGGGGACCCGGCTGAAGTGCGACAGGTGGCGGAGGTGCTCGCTCATCTCCGCCGGTCCGGTCGCGCAGTTCAGGCCGATGACGTCGGGACCGAGCGGGTCGAGGGCGCCGAGCGCGGCACCTATCTCGGTTCCCGGGAGCATGCGGCCGGTGAGCTCCATCGTCACCTGGACCTGGATGGGAACCTCGCGATCCACAGCCGCCATCGCCCGGCGGGAACCGACGATCGCCGCCTTGGCCTGCAACAGGTCGAAGCAGGTTTCGATGATGAGCAGGTCGACTCCGCCTTCGAGCAGCGCCCGTGCCTGGAGCTCGTACTGGTCGCGCAACTCGGCGAAGCGGATCTGACCCAGCGACGGGAACTTGGTGCCCGGACCGATCGAGCCGGCCACCCACCCGCCGTAGCCGTCGGCCACCTCGCGGGCGATGTGGGCAGCTTTGAGGTTCAGCTCATGAGCTCGCTCGGCGATCCCGTACTCGGCAAGCGGCACACCGAACGCTCCGAAGGTGTCGGTCTCGACCACGTCGACGCCGACCTCGAAGAAGCTGCGGTGGAGATCGGCGACCACGTCGGGTCTGGTGGCCACCAGGATCTCGTTGCACCCCTCGAACTGGGGCCCACCGAAGTCGTCCGCCGTCAGCCTTCGTTCCTGGAGGTTGGTGCCGGTGGCGCCGTCGAAGACCACGACGCGTTCCCGAGCGGCTTCGAGGAAGGTCCCCATGACTGGTCAAGGCTATCGGCAGGTTGCCCGTAGTCCCCAGTGGGTTTGCCGGAGGGCGCTCGGGGCAGTCAGAGTCGCCCGAGCACGGCTCGGGCCATGGTCGTGGCCATCTGCTCGGAAGCGGGATCGACGGGAATCAACTGGACGGCGATCGAGAAGGTCGTGTCGTCGGCGAGCACGTTGACGCTCTGGAGCTGGCTGTCCCAGTAGGCCGCGTCACCCAGCCCGGAGATCTCGCTGGTCGCCTCGGGGAAGAGCTCCTGGGCTTGTTCGAAGAGCTCGGCCCCGTTCTCAGGGGTCACCGAGAGGCTGACGCCGTCGAGTCCGTCCTCGAAGGTGTACTCACACCGTCTCCCGTCGTCGGCGGTATCGGCTCCGGTGACCTCGCTGCCGGTCGCCTCGCTCACCTCCTGCTCGCTGAGGAGCCCGCACGAGTCGAGCTCGGGCTCGGTGGAAGCGGTCGTCGACGCCGTCTCGCGGTCCTGGCCGTTGCCGCTGCAAGACGACAGCACGACTGCGGCTACCGCGAGCATCCGCACCCCACGACCCATGGGGCCAAGCATGCCAGCTTTCCGAAGATAGGCTCGTGACACCCATGAGGATCTACACGCGCAAGGGCGACGACGGGACGACCGGCCTGCTCTACGGCGGCAGGGTTCGCAAGGATTCGGAGCGGCCCAGCGCCTACGGCGACGTCGACGAGGCGCAAGCGGCGCTGGGCCTTGCCCGGGCCGAGTGCGACCGGAGCAGCGAGCTCGACGAGATCGTGATCGGGCTGCAACGGGACCTGTGGATCGCGATGGCAGAGCTCGCCACCGCCACCGAGAACCGGGGCAAGCTGGTCGCGGGTGAGAACCTCGTGACGCCCGGCATGGTGGCGAGGTTGGAGGCACTCATCGATCAGCTCCAGGAAGGCCTCGAGCTGCCGGGCGAGTTCGTCCTGCCGGGCCAGAACCGCATCTCGGCGTGCCTCGACATGGCCCGTGCGGTTGTGCGGCGCGCCGAGCGAGCCGCGTCCACCGTGTCAGCGGAGGGGTCTTCGGTGGTCCCGTACCTGAACCGGTTGTCGGACCTGCTCTGGATCATGGCGCGGTGGCAAGAGGGGTTGGCGTTGCCGACACGAACGACTGACCCGACGACCCAGGGGTAGCCGATGCCCATCGATTTCGAACTCACCCGCCAGGTGCCGCCCGATGCGGAGGCCGTCGGGATCCCGGTCGCAGCCGACGCTCTGGGGTCCTCCGACAGCCCGCTGGACCGGTCGTTCCTCGAGAAGAGGGGGTTCAAGGCCAAAGCCGGTGAGGTTATGGCCTGCCCCGGCGCCGAGGGCGGGTTCTTCGTAGCCGTCGGGGTCGGCGAGGCCGGCAACGTCGACCCCGCCGTCCTGCGTCGTGCCGCTGCCGGTTTCGCCCGGGTCGCCAGGAGGGAGCAGGTAGTCGCGCTGTGCCTGCTCGACGCCCTTCCCGAAGGAGCCGACAAGGCCCGTGGCGCGCAAGCAGTGGCCGAGGGCGTGGCGCTCGGTGCCTACGAGTTCGACGAGTACAAGTCAGAATCGGAGCCGAGTGCCATCTCGACGGTGGCCGTCGTCGGAACCGGCGGCAAGCGGATCAAGGCAGCCCTCGATCGTGGGGCTGCGGTGGCCGATGGAGTGGCTTTCGCCCGCGACCTGGCCAACGAGCCGGGTGGCTCCCTGACACCTCGCAGGCTGGCCGAGGCGGCGACCGACATGGCCAAGAGGGTGGGGCTGGCCTTCGAGGTGCTGGACGAAAAGCGCATCAGGGCCGAGAAGTTGGGGGCGTTGCTGGGCGTCAACCGAGGATCGGCCGAGCCGGCACGCTTCGTCAAGCTGGTCTTCGAGCCGCCGAGCGCGCGGAGCTCGCTGGCCCTCGTGGGCAAGGGCATCACCTTCGATGCCGGCGGGCTGTCGATCAAGACCGCCGAGCAGATGAGCGCGATGAAAGGCGACATGAGCGGCGCGGCAACCGTGATGGGCGCCATGTCGGTGCTGCCCGCGATCGGTGCCCGTACCGAGGTGACCGCCTACCTGCCCATGACCGACAACATGTTGGGCGGGGACGCCATGCGGCCCGGCGACGTCTTGACGGCCAGGAACGGCAAGACGATCGAGGTGCTCAACACCGACGCGGAGGGGCGCCTGATCCTCGCCGACGCCTTGGCGCTGGCAAGCGAAGACCGGCCCGACGCCATCGTTGACGTCGCCACCCTCACCGGCGCGTGCGCGGTGGCGCTCGGCACCAGGATCGCCGGCCTGATGGGCAACGGAACCGGCCTCGTCGAGCAGGTCGAGGCCGCGGCCGGCCGTGCCGGCGAGCGGGTCTGGCGCCTGCCCCTGCCCGAGGACTATCGCCGCCAGCTCGACTCCAACGTCGCCGATCTCAAGAACGTCGGTACCCGCCACGGGGGTGCGTTGACCGCAGCCCTGTTCCTCCGGGAGTTCGTGGCCGAGGGCATTCCCTGGGCTCACCTCGACATCGCCGGGCCTGCTTTCGCCGACGCGGTGGACGGCGAGAACCCCAAGGGCGCGACGGGTTTCGGGGTGCGCACCCTCATCGAGCTGGTGGCCTCGTTCACCAAGCCGAAGTAGACCTGCGACCACGGATTCCCGTACGTCGTTCGTCGCTGACCTCTGGCGCAAGCGTTCGTGGTCAGGGTGCCTGGACCTTCGACCGACGGGCCTCTTCTATCGCCCAGCGCGCCGCATGCGAGCTCAGGGCGGCCTCGACGTTCCATCGTTCCAGGGTGACCTCGATCGTGGGTAGGTCCTCGCCGAGTTGGGCGAGGGTGAGCGCCAGCCGGCGAGCGCGACCGGATTCTGCGTTGTGGCTGCGGCGCAACTCGGCTTCGAGCCAGCGGGCGTGTGACCGCTGCACCGGTTCGGGAAGGCGCTGCACCTGCCGGCGGGTGAGCGGAGGGACCCGGCGTCTGACCTTGAGCGTCCGGTGGTCGGCGAAGCGGGCCAATCCGAACTGCTCGCTGCGGTGCAGCGCCCGCACGAACGGCGAGTTGCGTCCTTCGCGGGGCGCCAGGCCGAGAGCGACCGCGGTGTCGGCGAGGTCGATCGCGAAGCCGTCGCGGTGCTCGTCGAAGCCCCTGGCGAAGCGGCGGAGCAGCAGCAGCGTGCTGGGGCCGATGACCGAGAGCCAGAAGCGCTCGACGTAGGTGCTGCGTGGGTCGAAGCCCTTGAGGTCGATGACCGGGTCGCTCCACGGGAGGACGGTGATGACGCTGGTTCCGGAATCGGGGTGCCGCGGTGGGGACCCTCCCGCGGTGTGGCTGCGCGACATGAAGCCTCCAGGAGGCGCTGGCTCGACCGGGGAAGAGGGACTTCATGTTATCTCAGTGTATTCAGATGTCAACAGGCTCTGTCCGTGCCTGCCGGCGCCGGTTGAGGCGATTGGCGGCAAGGCGATGAGCACGCCTTCACGGACCCCGAGTCCTGCGGGCACCGGCAGCGCCAGGAACCCGACCAGCCAGGCCAGCACGAACGACAAGGTCACGTGTACCGGGCCCACGTCCGGGGCGAGAGGGTGGAAGACGATGGCGAAGGATGCCCCGTACACCGCCATGTTCAGCAGCCCCCAACCGTAGGCGCGCCAGATGGCGGCCTGGGAGGGGATCATCTTGCTGGAAGGGATCCGCTTGATGAGCCTGCGGGCGGTGTCGAGCACCCAGCGGGTCAGTGAGCGGATCAGCAACAGCGGCGCGAGGAGCCCGAGCAGGAACAACCAACGCAGGCTCCAGGGAAGGTGATCGGCGGTGACGCTGAGGCCCGCTGACAGGGTTGCCGCGGATGCGACCGCTGCAAGGGCGAACACCGGGTAGACGATGGCGGCACGCCCCAGGGCGATCTCGTCCTGGCGGGAGAGGCTGACCTGGCCCGCCACCTGGAGTGCTCCGCCCACCGGCAGGTACTTCGCCACCTGGCTGGTGTAGAAGGCGCCGGCGAGGATCCGGTGATCGCCGAGCCCATCGAACAAGGCGATCCACATGCGTGCGGCCAGCATGTAGGCGACCAGCGCGACCCCGAAGCCGCCGACGATGTAGCCGAGTGGTGGCAGCACGTTGCCCGACTCGTCGAGTGTGGCGTAGAAGGCCCAGCCCATGGCGGCGAGGCCGAGCAGGAACAGCGCGGCAGAAAGGATGCGCCACTTGTTCACGGGCGGTCGGGTGAGCCGGGCTTTCGCCCCGCCAGCACTGCGCCCACACCCCGGCTGTGCCGGAAGGGGCGTTGTATGAGGCGAAATGGCGCGGCTGTCGCCTGGTAGAGCCACGAAAGCGAGTCGGGGGGTTGCATCACCAGAGCACTCTCGCTGGTCCGCTCCTCGATCGTCTCACCACCCCGATCCCGCAGGGCAGCTCGATCGCGGTACCAGTCCATCGGGATCTTGACGGGGAAGCCGTACTGATCGACCTCGACACCGACCAGTCCCACGTGCAGAGCCAGGTCCGTCAGACCCTGCGGCGTGTACCGCCGGAAATGGCCGACCCGCTCGTCCCACGGGCCGAACCTCTCGGGTCGGGTGGGCACGGAGAGGATCAGCAGGCCGCCGGGATGCAACAAAGCCGTCCAGGCGTGCAGCGCGGCAGCGTCGTCCTCGATGTGCTCGAGCACCTCGAAGGCGCAGACGACGTCGAACTGCTCGCCTTCGACCTCGTCGAGCGAAGCGAGCAGCCGGGCCTTCTCGGGAAGGCGTTGGCGGGCTATGTCACGAGAAGCGACGGTGGGTTCGACGCCCGTGTAGTCGCCCAGCTCGGCGAGCCTGGTGCCGATGCTGCCGATCCCGATGCCGATCTCGAGGATGGCTCGGGGTGGTGGGATCTCCCGTACGCGCGGTATGACGCTGTCGTATCTGAGCCAGGTTCCGAAGCTGAGCGCAGGGCGGATGATCAGTCACCTCTCCTCAGGGGCTCCGCGATAGTAGGTTTCAACGGGCTCCGCCCTCCAAGCGCCTCCCAGCGGTGACGGCGTCGTTGTAGGCGCGGGTGAAGGCGTCGGTCACGACCTCGTGCGAGAACTTGTCGACACTAGTCGCCCGGGCCCGGAGGCCCATGCGATGCCCGTGCTCTGGATCTGAGAGCAGAGATTCGACCGCGCGGGCCAGCTGAGCAGGCTCACCCGGTGCTACGAGGACTCCCGTCTCGCCATCGGTGATCGAATCGGCGATCCCACCGAGCCGCGTCGCTATCACCGGCTTGGCCGCCGCCATCGCCTCGATTATCGACAGCCCCTGCGCCTCGATCCAGCCGTCGGGCGCTGGGCGTGACGGCGCCAGGACGATGTCTGCCGCAGCCAGGTAGCTGGGCACGACCGAGGCCTCGACCCAGCCCGTCATCCTGACGCGGTCGCCGAGGCCGGCGCGGGCGACGCGTTCCTCGACGAGTGGCCGATCCTGCCCTTCGCCGATCAGGAGGAGTCGAGCGTCCGTTTGGCGTTCGCGCAGCACTGACATCATCTCGACCAGGTCGAAGATCCCCTTCTCTTCCACGATTCGTCCCACGAAGACGAGGAGAGGGCCCTCTGCGGCGTGGGCGGCGCGGATCGACCGGACGACGGCCGGGTCGGCGCGGGTGTTCACGTCGACGCCCATCGGAATCCGGCGCAGGTCGGTTACTCGCGAGCTGATGCTCCGCACCGCAGCCTCGGTGGCGCTGCTGTTCACCGTGACGATGCTCGCCTTCTCCAGGGCGAGCCGCTTGAAGACGGTGATGACCCCCGAACCGAGGGCGAATACGTCTCCACCATGAACGGTCACAACTGAGGGGAGGCCCAACATCCGAGCCACCGTCGTCGCTACGAAGCCCTGCGGGACCGACCAGTGGGCGTGAATCAGGTCGACCCGCTCCTTGACCGCGTACCGAAGCGTGGCGGCGAGCTCGGCAGCCACCAGCGCAGGGAGCTTGAAATAGTTCGACGGTTTCTTTCGCAGGTTGACCAGCGCTCCACCGCCATAGCACACGGTCTCGGCCGACTCGGGCCAGAAGTACCTGAACCGCGACACCGGGACTCCGTCGAGAACCTCGTGACGAGCGGCGCCAGGGGCATGGGGTGCCAGCACGTGGCTCAGCCAGCCGCGTGAGTGGAGATGCGCGGTGAGGGCGAGGACGAAAGGGGTCGTGCTGTCCCCAGGCCACCGCGGGTAGTTCGATGTCAGAACGAGCGCGCGTCCAGCCTGCGGCGACACGGCAGGCTCGCCTCCTTGGGTGTGCGGGCGAGACGATGCTAGCCGTGTGGGACGGGGCCGCCCTGTAACCTGCGTGCAATGAGCGCAGGAGCCACAGGAGCCGCCCGTGACGAGGCCCTGGAACTGGCCCGCTCTCTCATCGACGCCGCCGACCGGATCGTTGTGCTCACCGGTGCGGGCATCTCCACCGACAGCGGCATACCCGACTTCCGCGGGCCGCAGGGGGTGTGGACCAAGAACCCCGACGCCGAGAAGATGGCCACCCTCGACAACTACCTGAACGATCCCGAGCTACGGGTGCGGGCCTGGCGCAGCCGCATCGAGTGGACCGGCCGGGAGCCGACGCCCAACCGGGGCCATGAAGCCCTCGTCGAACTCGAGCGTCGCGGCAAGCTCCACACGCTCATCACCCAGAACATCGACGGGTTGCACCAACAGGCGGGAACCGACCCGTCCCTCGTCGTCGAGATCCACGGCACCATGACCGAGGTCATGTGCATGTCCTGCGGGGACCGCCGGCCGATGCAGCACGCGATCGACCGGGTCGAGGCTGGTGAGGAGGACCCGTCATGCCAGCTGTGCGGCGGGATCCTGAAATCGGCGACCATCTCGTTCGGCCAGAACCTCGTCAGCGAGGACCTGGCGCGTTCGGAGGCCGCCGCTGTGGCGTGTGACCTCCTGTTGGCGGTGGGATCGTCCTTGTCGGTGTACCCGATCGCCGCTGTCGTTCCCCTTGCCGTGCAGTCCGGCGCCCGGCTGGTGATCGTCAACGCTCAGCCGACCCAGTTCGACGATCTGGCGGACGTCGTGCTCCAGGCCTCACTCAGCGAGACCTTGCCCAGGATCGTGGCGATGGATCCGGGTTGAGCGCACGGCCGCGCTGTTCAGGCGGCGCGGTACACCCGCACCCAGTCCACCTCGTACAGCGCCGGGAAAACGGCGCGCTCGATGCCCTCCGACGAACATGCCGGGTAGGTGCCTTGTTGGGCGCAGCGTTCGATGTCGGAGAGCAGGCCCAATGGATCGTCGGGGTGGCCGACCCAGTTGCCGCCTACTGCCAGGTTCACCGCGATGTCCCAGCTGGCGTCAGGTGGCGCCGAGGTGGCCCAGGTCGGGTTGGTGTCGAGGTAGCTGAGCGATTCGACACCATCGGTGAAGTAGGTGAAGCGGATGGCTCCGTCGGCGGCGGGCGTTATCTCGACCGCCCAGGTGTGCCAGCCCGGGGTGGTCGTCGGTGTCTCGAACGGGCTGTGCGCTTGGGCGACGTTGTAACGGACGGTCCTGGGGAGGTGCAGGGCCTGGCTGGTACGGCCGGGTCGTTGCGAGTGGAAGTACTCCATCACGTCGACCTCGGCGGTGGATGAGCCGGTCCGGTGGCGCAGCCAGAAGGCGGGCCAGAGACCTTGACCGTGGGGCAGGCGGGCCCGGATCTCGTAGCGGCCGTACAGCGGGTAGTAGCTGCCCGTCTCCCGCGAGCCGATGAAGCCCGAGCTGAACTCGCGGCTGGAGCCGTTGGGGCATGTCAGCTGCTCGCGTCGAGCGGAGATGACCAGGCTGCCTCCGGCCAGGGCGACGTTGCCGGGGGTGAGGCAGGCCAGTTCGTGGTTCCCGTCGCCGTAGGTGTTGTGGTATGGCTTCCAGCGGCTGGTGTCGAGTGTGCCCGAGTCGAAGTCCTCTTCGTACAGCAGGATCCAGTCGAGGGGGGGCTCGGCAGGGGGAGTGCTCGGTGGCGGCACCGGGGACGGCGGCTGGGGCGGACGGGGCAGGAAAAGCGCGCACGACCCTGCGAGAAGGGCCACCAGCGCCAGGATCGCACCCCAGCGGGCTCGTGACAACAAGCGGTGCACCATGGTCACCCTTGGAGATCGACCGCACGGCGCCTGCGCTGAACAGGTTTCGCTGAGCCGTGTCCTCTCGCCTTGGTAATTGTTGACCTCTTAGGTAGGCTTTTGAGGACGGGTCGGGAGCGCGGTGTGCAGCCGTGCCCCCGGCTCGTGGCATCACCCCAACCGGTGAAGCCACGAAACACAGACGCCACCTCCCTCGGGACCGACCATGCCCAACTTCCGTGACCTGTTGACCAAGACCAAGGCCGAGATACGAGAGGTCGATACCGCGACCGCCGACTCGATGCGCCACGAGCCGGGTTCGGTCGTCCTAGACGTCCGCGAGGCCGACGAGTACGAGCAGGGCGCCATCCCCGGGTCGGTCTTCCTCCCCCGCGGTCACCTCGAATCGCAGATCGAGAACCGGGTCGCCGACAAGGATGCCTCCCTCATCGTCGTGTGCGCGGCCGGGGTGCGGTCGGCCTTTGCCGCCAAGACGCTCGAGGAGCTCGGCTACACCGACGTGGTCTCGGTGGCCGGTGGCTTCAACCGCTGGAAGGACGAGGGCCGTGACTGGTCCGTGCCCCAGACCCTCAGCCCCGACCAGCGCAACCGTTACCAGCGCCACCTCCTCCTGCCCGAGGTGGGAGACGACGGCCAACGCAAGCTTCTCGAGAGCAAGGTCCTGCTACTGGGAGCAGGCGGCCTCGGATCTCCTGCGGCTCTCTACCTCGCCGCGGCGGGAGTGGGGACGCTGGGCGTGGTCGACATGGATGTCGTCGACGAGTCCAACCTCCAGCGCCAGATCCTCCACAACCAGGAACGGCTCGGCGAGCGCAAGGTCGACTCGGCCAAGAAGACCCTCACCGCGCTCAACCCCGACGTAAACGTCGTCACCTACGACACACGCCTCGGGGCCGACAACATCGAGGAGATCATCGCCGGCTTCGACGTCGTGGTCGACGGGGCCGACAACTTCCCTGTCCGCTACATGCTCAACGACGCCTCCGTGAAACTCGGGGTGCCGGTGGTGCACGGCTCGATCTTCCGCTTCGAGGGGCAGGTCACTGTGTTCGATCCCAGGGTCGGGCCGACCTATCGCGACATGCTCCCCGAACCACCGCCCGCCGAGCTGGCCCCGAGCTGCGCCGAAGCCGGCGTGCTCGGGGTCCTGCCGGGCATAGTCGGGTCGATACAGGCACTGGAGGCCATCAAGCTGCTGCTGGGCCTCGGCGACCTGCTCATCGGCCGCTACCTGACCTTCGACGCGCTGGAGATGTCGTTCCGGGAGTACAAGATCCGCCGGGACCCTGCCAACGAGATCACCTGGGACAACCGCGATCGCATCCAGGTCGTCGAACTGGACGGGCTCTGCATGCCCGCGCCCCTGGAGGCCCCACCGGGCTGAGCGTTCCCGACCTCTGCTCGATGTGAGTCGCCGGCTCTTGCCGTCCTAGGCTGGCCGGGCTCGGGCCCTGCGAATCGCGATCCGCACCGCCCCGACGCCTATCGTTGCCCGAAACCCATGGATCGTGGCCGAAGCACCAACGAGGGCTAGCACCATCCGTCTCCAGTCACTGATCGACCGTGCCGACAAGGCGCTGCCCGAGGGCGCCATCCGAGTAGGCGTCGGGCTCGTGATCAACGGGCTCGCCCTCTACGGCTTCGTGGCCATCGCCACCCGCGCCCTCGACCAGACGGCCTACGCCACGGTGTCGGTCCTTCTCGCCGCGGTCGTGATAGTCGGGCCCGGCATCTTCCAGCCGCTCGAGCAGGAGGTGAGCCGGGCGATCGCCAACCGCCGGGCGCATGATCTCGGTGGCGGTCCTGTCGTCAAGAAGGCGGGGATGCTGGGGTTCGGGCTGGCCTCCCTCCTCGTGGTGGCCAGCCTCGTCGCGCTACCGCTGGTGCTCGACCGCCTCTTCGACGGCGTGGTCCCCGTCTACGTCGGCTTCCTGGTGGCGCTTTACGGGTTCTGCCTCGGCCATCTGACCAGGGGCACGCTTTCGGGGAACGGGCGGTTCCCCTCCTACGCCATCTACTTCGGTGCGGAGGGGACGGTGCGGGTGCTGGGGGCGGTCCTGCTGGTGGCCCTCGGCGTGGCGACAGCGGGACGCTTCGGTCTCATCATCGGGCTGGCACCGTTCGCGGCCACCGCCATCGCATTGTGGGGCCAGAAGGGCCTGATCAAGCCCGGGCCCGAGGCACGGTGGAGTGAGGTGACCACTGCGCTGGGGTGGCTGCTGATGGGGTCGCTTCTCACCGGGTTCATGGTGGGTGTGGGCCCCCTCGCGGTGCGGATCCTCGCGCCGGAGGACCAGCTCGTGGCACCGGGGATCTTCCTGAACGGCCTGATCCTCGCCCGGGTCCCGCTGTTCTGCTTCCAGGCCATCCAGGCCACCCTGTTGCCGAAGCTGTCCGGTCTCGCCAGCGCGGGCAGGATCGGGGAGTTCAAGGCAGGGCTGCGCCGGCTGCTGCTCCTGCTCGGGATGGTGGCGATCATCGGCACCGGTCTGGCGGCGCTGCTCGGCCCGTGGGCCATGCGGATCGTCTTCGGGCCCGCCTACGAGATGAGCTCTCGAGACCTCGGGCTGCTCGCCGCAGCCAGCACCATGACGATGATCGCCATCGCCTTGGATCAGTCACTCATCGCCCTCAAGGGCCACCGCTACATGGCCCTGGGGTGGTTGATCGGCTCCAGCACCTTCGTGGTCGTCACCGCGCTCGGCCACGACCTGTTCCTGCGGGTCGAGGTGGGGCTGTTGGCCGGGGCCACCGCGTCTGCCTGCGCCATGGCGACGTTCCTGACCGCCCGGCTGGGGCGGGTCGCCCGGGCCGAAGTCGACGTCATCGACGTCAGAAGCGTCCCGGCGTCGGCCTAGGCTCAGGCGGGTCGAGGCATGTCAGCTCTGGTGGTAGCCCATCCGGCCCGGCGATGGTTGCGGGGGGCGATGCCGCGATATCCTTTACTTCTATGGCAGATGTAAAGAATCGTCGCAGAGGCACCACCCGGGTCAGTTCGAAGCACCAGGTGACCATTCCGGCCGACGCCCTGCGGGCAGCCGGTCTCGAGGTCGGCGAACGCCTCGTCGCGCATGCCGAGGGTCCCGGACGGGTCGTGTTCGAGCGTGAGGTCGACGTCCTCGCGGAGCTCGCGGGAGTGCTGACGGGCGTCTACGAAACCGACGAGCTCTCCGGGCTGCGTGACGAATGGGGCTGACGGTTCTCGATGCCGGGGTGATCATCGGCTTCCTCGACGCCCATGACGCCCACCACCGCGCCGCCCACTCTGCACTCGATGATGCTTGCGCCCGGAACGACCGCCTCATCATCCCTGCGTCGGCGTTCGCCGAGATCCTGGTCGGGCCGTCACGCAAGGGCGTGGCCGGCGTCGCTGCAGTGCTCGATCTCGTAGATCGGGTGCCGCTCTACATCGAGCCGCTCGACGCTGAGATCGCCATCGCTGCGGCTGCTATCCGGGCTCGGCATCGCTCACTGAAGCTTCCGGACGCGCTGGTTATCGCAACCGCCGGCCACCTCGACGCCGATAACCTCATCACAACCGACCGCGGGTGGCCGAGCGGGTCCAAGCTCCAGATCAGGGCCTCGATCAGCGAGATCTGATCGGTTGCACCCTCTCTCGACCCCAGAGCCGGATGGCGAAGCCCGCGCTACCACAGGGAGTTGCCTGCGGTAGCGCCATGTGGCAGCGCAAGAGCATTACTGCTACAAATCGAGCGTTGTGAAGGGGCTCATTCTCTCAGGCGGGGCGGGGACCAGGCTCAGGCCCATCACCCATACCAGTGCCAAGCAACTGGTGCCGGTTGCCAACAAGCCGATCCTGTTCTACGGCATCGAGGACATGGCCGAAGCGGGCATCAAAGAGATAGGCATCATCGTGGGAGAGACCCGCGAGGAGATCATGGAGGCGGTGGGCGACGGCGCGCGTTGGGGGGTCGAGGTCACCTACATCCCTCAGGACGAGCCCCTCGGGCTGGCTCATTGCGTGATGATCGCCGAGGAGTTCCTGGGTTCGGACGACTTCGTGATGTACCTGGGTGACAACCTCCTGCGGCAGGGGATCCGCGAGTTCGTCGACAGCTTCGAGGACGATCGCCAGGCGACGCGCGCGCCGACCCTCGACGAGGAATCGCGCCCACCGTCCGCTCAGATCCTGCTGGCCCACGTTCCCGATCCGCAGCGCTTCGGCGTGGCCGACGTCGACTCCGAGGGTCACGTGGTCCAGCTCGTCGAGAAGCCCGAGGACCCGCCTTCGAATCTGGCGCTGGTCGGCGTGTACCTGTTCGACGAGTCGATCCACGAAGCGGTGCGGGCGATCGAACCCTCACCCCGGGGAGAGCTGGAGATCACCGACGCCATCCAGTGGCTCATAGACCAGGGGCACCGGGTGCGCCACGAGGTTCTCGACGGCTGGTGGAAGGACACCGGGAAGCTCGATCCTTTGCTCGAGGGCAACCGCCTGATCCTCGAGACGCTCGAACCGGTGGTCGCAGGGTCCGTCGATGAAGCCTCCAGAGTCGAGGGGCGTGTGGTCATAGAGAAGGGTGCGCAGATCATCAACTCCCATGTCCGGGGACCCGCCATAATCGGCGAGCGGACCAGGGTCGTCGACAGCTACATAGGTCCCTACACATCCGTCTACTACGACTGTGAGATCCGCGAGACCGAGATCGAGCACTCAGTCGTTCTCGAGGAGAGCTCCATCGTCGGCATACCCAGAGTCGCCGACTCTCTCATCGGGAAGCAGGTGGAGGTGCGGCGCTCGGATATCCGGCCGAGAGCGATCCGGCTGATGTTGGGCGACCACTCGAAGGTCGAAGTCGAGTAGGCACGAACGTGG
>QEUP01000048.1 GCA_003577145.1 Acidobacteriota bacterium
TCGACTTCCTGCCCGACCTCGACACCTTCTACTCCGAATGGCTGGGTCGCCCCCTGCCCGACACCGCCGAATACCGCGACCTCACACCCGAGCTGATCCTGGATTGGTCAGGGTAGGCCGGCGATGAAGCCCGCGCCGCTCGACTACGCGGCTCCGACCTCGCTCACCGAAGCGGTCACGTTGCTGAGTGACGGCGACCGCGACTGCATCGTCATCGCCGGCGGCCAGAGCCTGATGCCCATGCTCAACATGCGCTTGGCCCGACCCGACTTGCTCGTCGACCTGAGCCGCATCGCCGACCTCGACTACATCCGCGACGACGGCGCCACGCTGGCGATCGGCGCCATGACCACCAAGCGGGCCGTCGAGCACTCAGCAGTCGTGGCGGAACGCCAGCCCCTGCTGCACGCCGCCACCTGCCTGGTGGGACATCCCCAGATCCGCAACCGCGGCACGGTGGGTGGGTCGTTGGCGCATGCCGACCCAGCGGCCGAGTACCCGGCGGTCGCCGTCGCCACCGACTCCGAGATGCGCGTCCTGGGGCCCGCAGGTGAACGGAGGATCGGCGCCGCCGACTTCTTCGTCGGTTACCTGACGACCGCGCTGGCCCCCGGAGAGGTGATCGTGGAGGTCATCGTCCCGGTTCTCGGCGCCGGCACCGGCTGGGGCTTGGCCGAGTTCTCCCGACGTCATGGCGACTTCGCCATCGCCGGAGCGGCGGTAACCGTCGAGCTCGACTCCGACCGTTGCTGCTCGCAGGTGCGGATCGTCCTGTTCGGTGTTGCGGCGACCCCGGTCCGGCTCGCACAGGTCGAGGACCTGCTGCGCGGCGAGGCACCGGAGGGCGACTTCTACCGGCGAGCCGGCGAGGCGGTCAGCGAAGCCCTCGACCAACCGCTCTCGGATGTGCAGGCCTCAGCCGACTACCGCCGCCATCTGGCGGGGGTGCTCTCACGCCGGGGACTCGCCGAGGCCGTGGGCCGGGCCGCTGAGCGAGCAGGCAGGTCACGCCCATGAGCAAGGCCCAGATACACGTCACCGTCAACGGCACCGTCTACGAGGCGGCAGTCGAACCTCGCTTGACCCTGGCCGATTTCTTGCGTGGCGACCTGAACCTGACAGGAACCCACGTCGGCTGCGAGCACGGGGTGTGCGGTGCCTGCACCGTGCTCGTCGATGGCCGGGCCGTGCGATCGTGCCTGATGCTCGCCGTCCAGGCCGACGGCAGGGAGATCGCCACGGTGGAGAGCCTGGCCGCGTCCGACGGCAGGCTGCACCCCATCCAGGAAGCCTTCGCCGAGGAGCACGGGCTGCAATGCGGCTTCTGCACCCCGGGCTTCCTCCTCGCCGTTCACGAACTCCTGGACCACAACCCCGACCCGACCGAGGAACTGATCCGCGACGTGCTCGGTGGCCAGCTGTGTCGCTGCACCGGTTACCAGAGCATCCTGCGTGCGGTGCACCTGGCAGCCGCCAAGGTCCGGGCCGTGCGCACGGCTGACGCTCACGCCTGATCGCGAGGAGTCCGAACTTGGCAATCGAGATACCCAACCGGCTCGAGGATCTCCCCGTCGAGGAGTTGCGCTGGGTGGGACGCCACGTCAGGCGCCGGGAGGATCCCTCGCTGCTCACAGGCCGCACCGAGTTCATCGACGACGTGGTCCTGCCGGGGATGCTCCACTGCGCGATCCTGCGCAGCCCGTTCCCCCACGCGCGCATCACCGGCATCGACGCGACGCAGGCCGAGGCCGCCCCCGGTGTGACCGCAGTCGTCACCGGCGCCGACGCGCAACTCTGGTGCAACCCTGCCCGCACCGCGCCGGAGGGATGGGGAACGCTGTGCCTGGCGACCGACAAGGTCCGCTACGTGGGTGAGCCCGTCGCCGCGGTGGCCGCGTCGAGCCGCTACCTGGCCGAAGACGCCCTCGAACTGATCGAGGTCGACTACGAGCCCCTCGATCCGGTCGTCGATCCCTTCGCCGCCATGGATCCCGAGAGCCCTCTGGTGATCGAGGACAAGGGCACAAACGTCATGCTCCAGCGGGTCTTCACGTGGGGCGAGGTAGACCGGGCGCTCGCCGAGGCTGCCCAGGTCTTCACCGAGAGCTTCCGCTGGAACCGTCTCGGCGCCAACCCGACCGAGACCTTCGGAGCCGTCTGCGCATGGGACCCGCTGACGCTCGATCTGACCGTCCACGGCAGCATCCAGTCCCCCTCCTCGTTCGGCCTGGGCCGGGCTGCGGACCTGGGGATCCCCTCGAACAAGGTGAACGTCAAGAGCCACCCCCACGGTGGCAGCTTCGGCGGCAAGGGAGGTGCCCGCGGCGCCACCATCGCCTGCCTGCTCTCCCGCAAGGCGGATGGCAAGCCGGTCAAATGGATCGAGGACCGCACCGAGTACCTCACCGCCGGCGGCAGCCAAGCCTGGGACCGCCACTACGAGGCATCCCTGGCGGTCGACGAGGACGCCAGGGTCACGGCGCTGGCGGTCACCCTGGTCGACGACCTCGGCGCCACCGGAGAGGGCTTCGGCGCCATCAGCGCCGCCAAACCGCTGGCCGCCTTCACCGGTCCCTACACCATCCCCGTCGCCCGCTATGACCTCACCCTGGTGGCGACCAACAAGGTCCCGGCGAGCCCCTACCGGGGGATGGGCCCGCCCCCGCACTTCTTCGTGCTCGAGCAGATGATGGACATCGCCGCCCGAGGCCTGGCCATCGACCCCGCCGAGTTCCGGCGCCGCAACTTCATCCCACCCGATCAGTTCCCCTACACGATCCCCAGCGGCAACGAGTACGACAGCGGTAGCTACGAGGAGGTGCTCGATTCAGCCCTCGATCTCGCCGGCTACGAAGAGCTCCGCAAGCTCCAGGCCGAGGCCCGTACCGAAGGAAGGATCGTCGGGGTCGGGGTGGCGAGCGCCATCGAGCCCGGGGTCTTCGACTGGAACGCCTATGCCATCGTGGGGATGCCCCAGACCGGGGTGCCCGAGGGTGCCACCGTCAGCGTGGACATAACCGGGATGATCACCGTGCGGGTCGGCTTCGCGCTCGAAGGACAGGGCCAGTACACGCTGGTCAGCCAGCTCGTAGCCGACTACTTCGCGGTGGAGATGGACGCGGTCCGGGTGGTGCAGCTCGACACCCAGTCCGCACCTCCCTCCTTCGGGCCCGGGGGTAGCCGCCTCGGCGTGGCCATCTCCGGCGCGGTGCTCGGTGCCTGCCGTCGCCTGGCCGAGAAGCTGGCCGCGGTTGCCGCCGGTCTGCTGCGGGCGGAACCCGACGAGATCGAGTTGCGCGACGGCCGCTTCCGGGTGAAGGGCAGGCCCGGCAGCGAGATGGGGGTCGCGCAGCTCGCCGGCACCATGCTCGCCCGCAGCGACCTCCTCCCACCCGACATCGATCCACGGCCGGAGGCCACCCACGTGTGGACCGCTCCGGGTCGCACCGCCGCCGACGAGGAAGGGCGCGCCAAGTCGTACCTGACAGCGGCCCAGGCAGTGCACGTCGTGATGGTCGAGATCGACCCCGACACCGGCTTCGTCGAGATCGTGAAGTACGCGCTGGCCGACGACTGCGGCACCAGGCTCAACCCGGTGGTGGTCGAGGGCCAGACCGAGGGCAGCGTCGCCCAAGGCATCGGTGCGGCGCTCTTCGAGGAGTACGTGTACGACGACCGCGCACAGCCCCTGACCACGACGTTCATGGACTACCTGACACCCACCGTCAACGACGTGCCGGCCCTCGACAAGGCAGTCGTTGTCACCCCCTCGCCGTTCACACCGCTCGGCGCCAAGGGCTGTGGCGAGGGCGCGATCCACACAACGCCGGCGGCGGTGATGTGTGCCGTCAACGACGCCTTGGCCCCGCTGGGTGTGATGGCCAGGGAGGTGCCGGCCTCGCCGCACCGGGTGTGGGAACTCCTGCGCCGCAGCGAGGGTCCGTCGTGACCGTTCAACTCCCCGGGGAGCGTCATGACCGCTGAGGACCATTTCGTGGCCCTGTCCGAGTGCCACTTCATGAATCCGGCCACCATCGCCGAGATCAGCAACTACTACCCCAACGCCGGGCGCTGGTGGTACAGCGTGCAGGGCGTGCTGCGCGCCTGGTCCGGCATCGACCTGGCCGAGAAGCGGCCGCCGCCCATTGCCGAGACCCTCATCGACTACATGGACGAAGCCGGAGTCGATGTCTGCTTCTGCCTGCGGGAAGGGATGATGGACATCAGCGGCGGGACCATCTCGCTGTCGACCAACCAGTTCATGATCGACCAGATCGCCCCCTATCCCGATCGCATGTACCTGGAGGCGATGGTCGGCCCGATCCTGCGCCGTGGCGTCGACAACGCCATCTGGGAGCTCGAGCACCTCGTCACCAACTACGACGCCAGGCTCTGCAAGGTCTACCAGCCCGAGGACAGCGGGCCGCTGGACGATCCCGGCATGTGGCCCTTCTACGAGAAGGCCTGCGACCTCGACATCACCCTCACCGTGCACACCGGCATGTCCTATGTCTGCCCCCAGCCCAGCTCCCACACCCACCCCGACAGGCTGGACCGGATCCTGCTCGACTTCCCGGAGCTGCGCCTCGTCGCCTACCACATGGGCTGGCCCCACACCGAAGAGCTGATCGGCCTGGCCGCCAAGCACGAGAACCTGTTTCTCAGCCTTTCCGGTATCGTCGGATGGTACGAACGCTCACCGTACCGGGGCTACCACGCAATCGGCACGGCACTGCAGTGGGTCGAGCCCCACAAGATCGTCATGGGCCACGACCTGCCGTTCGTGGACATGAAGCGCATCGTCGACTGGGTACGGGAGCTGCAGATCCCCGAGGAGTTGCGCCGGCAGTACGGCTATCCCGAGATCACCAGCGAGATGAGGGCCGGGTTCCTGGGCAAGAACCTGGCCGCCCTGACCGGTATCGAGCCCACCAAGCGCACCCGTTAGGACCATGAGACAACCAGCTTGCATAGTCGGAATCGGCGAGACCGAGTACTGCCGCAAGCCGGGTTCGGGCATGTCCGAGCTCAGCCTGCAGCTGCTGGCCGCCACCCGGGCACTGGCCGACGCCGGGTTGAGCCCCATGTTCGTCGACGGCATCATGCCGTTCCCGAACCTCGGGCGCGCCGAGGAGTTCGCCGCCAACCTGGGCTGCGAGAACCTGCGTTACGCCGTCACCATCAACATGGGAGGTGCCGCCCCGGTCGCTTCCCTGGCCGCGGCGGCCGCGGCGGTCAGCGAGGGCCTGGCCAACTACGTCTTGCTGCCCGCGGGGTGGAACGGCTACTCGGGCAACCGCGTGCGCCAGACAGTGGCCAGCGACACCGCTTCGATCCCGGGCGGAGCCATCGCGCGCGACTACTACCTGCCTTTCGGCTTCACCGCTCCGCCCCACTGGTACTCGGTCATCGCCCGGCGCCACATGCACGAGTTCGGCACCACCTCCGAGCACCTCGGAGCCATCGCCGTGGCCATGCGCCGCCATGCCCAGCTCAACCCCCGCGCGGTCATGTACGGCAAGCCCTTGACCATGGTCGACTACCTCGACTCGCCCATGCTCGCCGACCCCTACCGCTTCCTCGACTGCTGCCTCGAAACCGACGGGGCCGCCGCGGTGGTCGTCACCACCGCCGACCGGGCCGCCGACCTGCCGACCACACCGGTGACCATCCTGAGCGGCGCGACCGGTCAGCCCTACCCGGCCGACGAGATCACCAACCGCAGGGATCTCTTCCGTACGGGGTTGACGATCGCCGCTCCTGAGGCCTTCGAGAACGCGGAGCTCACACCCGATGACGTCGACTTCGCCATGGTCTATGACTGCTTCACCTTCGAGGTCCTCCAGCAACTCGAAGAGATGGGCTTCTGCAAGCGCGGTGAGGGAGGCGACTTCGTGAGCGACGGGAACATCGAGCTGGGTGGCGAACTTCCCGTCAACACCCACGGCGGCCTGCTCTCGGAGGCTCACGTGCTGGGCATGAGCCACATCGTCGAGGCCGTCAAGCAGCTGCGCGGCACCGCCGGCGCGCGCCAAGTCGACGGCGCCGAGATCGGGGTCGTCTCAGGTTGGGGTGACTTCGGCGACGGCAGCATCGCCATCCTCGCCAAGCACCGCTAGACCGCATCAACCACAACGAACGCCAAGGAGATCCGCAGTGGCGACCTTCGAGAAGGCAGACGTCGAGAAGCTGATGGACGGGGTGCTGCCCTGGCCGGCGGTGCAGGACATCATGAAGAGCCCCAAGGACCCGGATCGCTTCGAC
>QEUP01000005.1 GCA_003577145.1 Acidobacteriota bacterium
CTCGATCGACTCCACGCCCACCGGCCCGGCGGGCTCTGTGGGCTCTGTGCGAGCCGCAGCCGGGGCCTCGGCGGGATCGATGCTCACGACGCTCATGGCTCCCACTATGAGGACCACCAGTGACAGTCAAGGGCCAGAGGGAGTACGGCTGCGGAGGCGCCAGCCGCAGCAGCGGGTACCCCAGAACCGGATCCGCGAAGCGGGGTGTCACCTGCGGTGACGCCAAGGCAGCAGGGCGGAGGCGCCAGCCGCAGCAGCGGGTAGGGAGCACCCGATCCGCGAAGCGGGGCGTTGCCTGTGGCAACGCCAAGCCAGCACTGCGGAGGCGCCAGCCGCAGCAGCGGGTGGGCGAGAACCCGATCCGCGAAGCGGGGTGTCACCTGCGGTGACGCCAAGCCAACACTGCGGAGGCGCCAGCCGCAGCAGCGGGAGGCGAGAACCGGATCCGCGAAGCGGGACGTCACCTGCGGTGACGCCAAGCCAGCAGGGCCAAGCCGGCACTGCGGAGGCGCCAGCCGCAGCAGCGGGTACCCCAGAACCGGATGGCGAAGCCAGGCGTCACCCGCGGTGACGCCAAGCCAGCAGGGCCAAGCCAGCGCTGCGGAGGCGCCAGCCGCAGCAGCGGGTACCCCAGAACGCGATGGCGAAGCCCGCGCCACCTGCGGTGGCGCCAAGCCAGTAGAGAACGCGATGGCGAAGCCGGCGTCACCCGCGGTGACGCCAAGCCAGCAGAGAACCCGATCCGCGAAGCGGGGCGTTGCCTGCGGCAGCGCCAAGCCAGCGCTGCGGAGGCGCCAGCCGCAGCAGCGGGTACCCCAGAACCCGATCCGCGAAGCGGGGCGTCACCCGCGGTGACGCCAAGCCAACGCTGCAGCGGGAAGTACCCTCGGTACCCTTCTTGGAATGCAGCGCTTCTTCAAGAACGACGACATGAACTTCGCCACCCTGATCGCACTGGGGTCGGCATACCGGGGGTGTGCGGATGTCGGCGAGGTGCTCGCAACCATCGAAGCCATACCTGACGGGGATCGCGAGGCCTGGATCAGCCGCTGGTGCGAGACGGCCGACCGACTCGCCGGGGCCGCAAAGGAGAGCCTCGAGCGCGGCCACCGGGTGAGCGCCAGGACCTCCTGGCTGCGGGCGTCGCTCTACTACGACCACGCCTCCGCCATGTCACCGGGCAGCTCGGATCCCGACAGGTACCGCCAGCTCTGGGAGCGTCAGCGCGATTGCTGGGACGAGGCGGCGCCCCTCTTCTCCCCGGCGGTGGAGAAGGTGGCCATCCCCTATGAGGGGACGACCCTGGAGGGCTACGTCTTCAGGCCCGACGGGTCAGCGACCCCTGGGCCGTGGGTGATCCTGAACAACGGCAGCGACGGGCCGGTCGTGTCCATGTGGTCCCAGGGAGGAGCGGCCGCTCTCGACCGGGGCTGGTCGGCGCTCACCTTCGACGGACCTGGGCAGGGAGCGGCATTCCACCGCCAGGGCCTGCCCTTCCGCCCGGACTGGGAGAACGTGATCACTCCGGTCCTCGACTGGCTGCTTGCCCGCGACGACGTCGACCCCGAGCGGGTCGCCCTCCATGGTGTGTCCCAGGCGGGATACTGGGTGCCGCGGGCCGCCGCCTACGAACACCGCTTGGCGGCGATCGTCGCCGACCCCGGAGTGGTCGATGTCGCCGACAGCTTCCTGCGCCACCTACCCGACGGGATGCGCCGGCTCCTCGAGAGCGGGGACAAGGAATCCTTCGACAGCTTCATGGCGGTGGGCATGGAGCAGGACCCCGCGATGGGTGCCATGTTGCGATGGCGCATGGCACCTTACGGTACCGACTCGTTCTTCGAGTGCTACCGGATGGCCATGGCCATGCACCTCGACGACGACACCATCGCCGGGATCGAGTGCCCGACACTCGTCACCGACCCCGCGGACGAACAGTTCTGGCCCCGCCAGGCTCGGCAGCTGTACGACCGCCTGAGTTGCCCGAAGAAGATCGTCCACTTCACCCGCAAGGAGGGCGCCAACTGGCACTGCGAGGTGGCCGCGCAGGGACTGCGAGACGAGCGGGTCTTCGACTGGCTCGAAACGGTGCTGTTGAACCCTGGAGCGGGTAGCAGCGGCGGCTCCCACCGCCGCCGGATCGTCCCACGCGGTACGCAGAAGACCGCCGGAAGGAAGCGAATCCCTGCCGGTGGTCGCTGAGGCCTCCGAGCGCGCCGACAGTCTGGTCCGGGGCGTCCCCGCTACCTGCGCCGGCGCCGTGTGACACTCGACGCCGGCCGGCCGGCGAGTAGGCGTTCCGGGGAGTCGCTGCCCGTCACCCACGAGTGCCGACGATGGCATGGAGGCCGGCCGGCAGCTCCTCGGCGCCGAAAGAGGTGAGAACCCTGGCGCTCACACCCTCAGAGTGCAGGGCCTGGGCTACCAGCTTCGTGTCGATCAAAACGTTGTCGTGGCGTTCGTCGTCGCGGCGCCAGGAGCCGTCGGCATTGGCCACGAAGGTCGTCATCTGTCGTACGAACCGATCCGGTGATGGGATGGAGAACTTGGTGAACAGGGCCCAGTCCTGCTCGATGCGGGCGAGAGGTGGGCTGTCGCGCCTCGCCTCAGCCCACTCCAGGTCACAGAGATCGATGGCGATCAGGCCGCCCGGCCGCAGTGCCCGCGTCGCCGCGGTGACGGCTCTGAGCAGCGATGCCTCGTCCGGTAGGTAGTTGAGCACGTGCCCGACCGAGACGATCGCGTCCGCCGGGGGGATCGGATCGTCGGGCAGCACGAGCTGTCTCAGCTCCTCGGCGTTGCCGACGTTCTCCCGTGCCAGGTCGAGCATCGACGGGGAGGCGTCGGTGGCGATGACTCGATGACCCGCGTCGATGAGGTGACGGGTCAATAGACCGCTCCCGCAGCCGAGCTCCAGCACGAGCCCCTTTCGATCCAGGGCAGGCTCGAGGAGAGCGAGGATGCCGGGGGCGCAGGCGTCGGCGTGGAAGCCGAAGCCACGGTGATGGATCAGTGACAGGTCTCGCCGGTAGTACTGCGCTGGACGACGTTGCATGGGCTCGGACGATCAGTTCCCCGGAACGGCCTGGGTCCAAGACCGTCGTGGGCGAGGCTAGCCCTGGTTCAGCTGAGGTACTCGTCGGCGCCGATGTCGGGTGGGCCGAGGGCATGCGGGAAGCCGTCGAGGTCCCGCCCGGCCAGCGTCGAGCCCAGAGCGAGCCCGCGGTTGATCGCACCGGCGGCGGTGTTCCGCACGTGTACGTTGCCCGCAGCAGCGTTCACGAACCACGAGACCGGTACGTTCTCGACGTTGTGGCTCACCGTTCCCACCGCGCCGTTCCGCACCGTGATGCGGCGGACGAGGTTGTTGTGGACCGACACCGACGTGTTGGGGAAGCGGTAGTCGATCGAGCTGAACGACCCGGTGGCAGAGCCCGTCTCGACGACGGTGTTGTGGACGACCTTCGATCCGCGTGCCTGATCCAGTTCGATGCCGGTGTCGTACTGGGGGATGTCCGCGATGATCACGTTGTTGCGGATGGTGCCCCCGTAGTGGCCGACGAACATGCCCGGGTAGGGGTTGTCCGGATAGGCCCGGCTGGGACCGTTCTCGACCAACCCGAACCCGATGCCGCGGGATGTGTTTTGGATGAAGTTGTTCTCGACGATGGTGTCCCGCGACCCCACCCAGAAGTGGATGGCGTGCTCGGCCACCTCGCCGTCCTCGCAGTAGATGCCCTGGAAGGTGTTGCTGCGCACGATCCAGTCGCGTCCGGAGTGGACGTCGATCCCGCCGGTGTAGCAGCCATAGGCACGCTCGATGTTGGCGCGGCCGGCCGAGGTCATGGTGAACTCCGAGCACAGCACCCTTCCGGCATCCACGAAGTTGGCGCGGGTGACGTTGGGGTTGACCTTCAGGAACTGCTCACCGGAATCGATCATCCGCACCCGGTGCAGGGTCAAGCCCTTCACGTCGGGCCCCGACGGCCCCGGGTAGCTGTGGACGAGGTGGTCCTCGGCGCGTTTGAGGGTCAGGTCCGTGATCGTGGCGTCATCGGCGGACACGTAGACGATCGCGCCGATGGAGTACTGGCCATCCAGTACCACCTTGGCGGGATCGCCAGATGCGCCACGCAGCGTTATTCCCGGCTTCGAGATCACCAGGCTCTTGGAGTAGTCGCCGGTCACGGGATACACGCCATCGGCGAAGCGGATTGTCGTACCCGGCCGGGCTGAACGCACGATGTCGCCGAGGCGCCCGGCATCGGCAGGGGTGACATCGATCACCGGTCCGGCCGGAGCCCCGAGCCGGACACAGCCCCTCGTAGCCCACGCAGGGACGCCGCTGCCTGGTGGAGCGGGCGTCGTCGGTATGCAACCGGTGAGAACGGCCAGCACCGATGCGACGGTGAGCAGCGCGCGGTGTGTCGGGCGCCTGGCGGCGGTTCTGTGTTCCCCCACGCCATGACCTTCGGCCGGTGCAGCGGGTTTCTTGACCCGGGGGAGCCGACCCTTCAGGTTCACCCCAGGAAGGTTTGGGGGGTTTCCGTGATTCCGGGGGGTGAACGGGTCCCGTACGTTTCGAGCATGACCTCACCAAATGAACCGGCGGGGCTGCTCGAGATGGCCGTCGACGCCACTCCCGCGTCGCGGGACCGCTTCGTCGACTTCGCTCGTGCCCTCTCGATCGCAGTGGTTGTCGCATGGCACACGGTGTTCTCGTTGACCCAGTGGCGCAACGGCACCGTCGTGATGCCGAACCCCATCGACTCGATTCCATTCGGTGGCCTGGCCACCTGGCTGTTGCAGATCATGCCGGTGTTCTTCATCGTCGGCGGCTTCACGAGCTACCGCGGCGTGGCGACCAAGGCCCCGGGCCAGTTCCTTCGCGAACGCCTGCAACGCTTGGCGCGACCGGTTCTGGGCTTCGCGGGCGTGATCGTGTGCCTCGAGGCCGGCCTGCGCCTCGTGGGTGGTCCCGGGTTCCTGGAGATGGGCCACCTCGTCCTCGTCCCGCTCTGGTTCCTGGGCTTCTACGCGATCTGCATCGCGGCGGCGCCGATAACGGTCAGATGGCACCGACGTCGACCGCTCACGACGATCGTCACGCTGGCCGCAGTCGTGGCGGCGGGTGACCTGCTTCGTTTCGCCGGCGGTGTGCCGCTCGCGGGTTACCTCACCTCGGCGGTGGTGTTCATCATCTGCCACCAGATCGGGTACTTCTATGCCGATGGGTCGCTGCTGGCCGCGGGCCGCAGGGTGTGGTTGGGTCTGACCGCGCTCGGGCTCGTCGCGCTCGCGCTGCTCACTGCCCTCGGGCCGTATCCCACGTCGATGGTCGCGACGAACGCCAGCCGCATATCCAACATGTCCCCGGCGAATCTGACGATCGTCGCCCTCGCCGTTCTCCAGACCGGAGTCCTGATGCTCGCCCGAGAAGGCGTTCTCCGATGGCTCCAACGACGCCGGGTTTGGATGGCGGTCGTGGCGATCAACGTGTACGCGATGACGATCTACCTCTATCACGGCCTCGCATACGCGCTGCTGTTCGCCGGGGCATGGGAGATCGGATTCCGCCCACGGGACCCCAACCTCGACTGGTGGATGCTGCGGCCGGTGTGGGCAGTCCTCGTTCTGCTCGCCGTCGGTGTCGCCGTCAGGCTCTTCGGCAGGATCGAGCGCCCCGCGCTCAACTCGGCGCAATCAATCCGGTAGGTCTCAGCGGGATGCCGGGCCGTCGGTGGGCGGCCCGGCGAAGGCCTGGGCCAGTTCCAGCCATTCACGCGCCGCCTCCCCGGCCACCTCGAGGGAGGTGTCGTCCAGATGGCGCCGCTGCGTCACGACCAGGCAGAAGTCCTCGGCGGGACCGCTGACGCGGTTGGGGGCGTCCTCAGAACCCCAGCTCCAGGTATCGTCCCCGCAGGGCGATGTCAGCTCGACTCGCACATCCTCCTCAGGTGGCTCGAGGCCGCGGTTGACATACGACCAGCCTCGGGTGATGACACCGAGTTGAGCGACATGGCGAAGGCGGTCGGTCGCGGGTCGCACAGCACCGACGGCGTCGACGATGTCCTGTCCGTGAGCCCACACCTCCATCAGGCGCGCAGTGAGGAAGGACTTGGCGCTCATAGACGGGCCGTACCAGTTGATGCGCCGGCCATCGTCGAGGGTGGCCGCGGCTGCTGCGAGACGGCCACGGGCGTCTCGCCAGGTAGCGAGCAGCTCGGCAGGTGCCAAGCCCCGGCAGCTGCCCAAGGTGAACTCGTCGACGCCGAGGTCGCCATCAGCCGCGGCAGCGAAGAGGCCGTCTCGTTCGGTCGCAAACGCCTCGGGGTCGGTAATGGCCATGGCGGCCACGTGGTCGAAGTACCTGAGATGTGCAACCTGATCGGCCACTGTCCAGCGTGGGCTGGGCGTGTCGAGATCCCACTGCTCGTCGCTGAGATCGGCGACCAATTCGTCGAGATCATCCTGCTCGGCGCTGAGGTCGGCGGACACTGCGGTGACATCCACGGGTTGCTCCTGGTACCGGTTGCACGGGTTTGGTACCTCAGCTTATGGTCGTCCGCATGTCGCTGCACCACGCGCCGCACGCGAGGGGGCACGCGCGTTGAGTCTCGTCGGCGCCCCGGTGCTGCACAGCCGGCTCGACACGCGAACTGAGGAATACCGGATCAACCGGGCGGCCATGGCCGACCTCTGGCAGGCGGTCGAGGACGAGATGGTCGCGGTGCCGCACATAGGCGGCCAGAAGTACATCGACCGGCACCGCCGCCGGGGCAAGATGCTGGTTCGCGAGCGCATCGAGGCTCTGCTCGACCCCGACACCCCGTTCCTGGAGCTGATGCCCCTCGCGGCGTGGGGTACCGGCGACCCGGTCGGCGGTGGTGTGGCCTGCGGCATCGGTGTGGTCGCAGGCACCGAGGTGATGATCACGGGCACCGACATGACCGTCCGAGGCGGATCGGCCAACCCCAACACCGTCGCCAAGTTCATGCGGATGTACGAGATCGTCGAGCGAAACCGGCTGCCGTTGGTGATCCTCAACGAGGCAGCTGGTGCCGACCTCCCCCGGCAGGCCGACATCTTCGTACCCGGTGGTGCGCAGTTCAAGCACCTGACGCAGCTCTCGCGGGCCGGTGTTCCCACCATCTGCATCGGGTTCGGGCCCGCCACGGCGGGGGGCGCCTACGTGCCGGGCATGAGCGACTACGTGGTCATGGTGAAGGAAAAGGCCACGGCGTACCTCGGAGGACCGCCGCTGGTGAAGATGGCCATAGACGAGATCGTCGACGAGGAGACGCTGGGAGGAGCCGAGATGCACTCCCGTACCAGCGGGCTGTCGGACTACTTGGCTGTCGACGAGATGGACGCCCTTCGCATCGGCCGTGACGTGGTACGCCATCTGCGGTGGGAGAAGCTCGGTCCAGGGCCGAGCGAGCCTGCTGATCCACCCCTCTACGACCCCGACGAGCTGCTGGGGTGCGCCACAGCCGACGTTCGCATCCCGTTCGAGGTCAAAGAGATACTCGCTCGCACGCTCGATGGCAGTCGCTTCGAGGAGTTCAAGCCCCTCTACGGCACTCAACTCGTTTGCGGGTGGGCGTCGCTGTGCGGTTTCCCCATCGGTGTCCTGGCGAACAACGGCATCCTGTTCTCCGAGGAGTCAGAGAAGGGGGCCCAGTTCATCCAGCTGTGCAACAAGACCGACACCCCCTTGCTGTTCGTGCAGAACATCACAGGCTTCATGGTGGGTAGCAAGGCTGAGCAGCGAGGGATCATCAAGAACGGCGCCAAGCTGATAAACGCCGTGTCCAACTCGACGGTTCCGCACATCGTCCTCATGGTCGGGGCCAGCTACGGCGCAGGCAACTACGGCATGTCGGGCAAGGCATACGACCCACGATTCATCTTCACCTGGCCAAACCACCGGATTGCCGTCATGGGACCCCAGCAGCTGGCGGGGGTCATGGAGATAGTGGCCCGGAACGCCGCGGCAGGACGAGGTGTCGAAGTGGACGAGGAAGCCCTTGCCGAACAGACCCAGGCGCTCGAAGGGCTCGTTGAGCACGAGTCCACCGCCCTCTACGCGACCGGAAGGGTGTGGGACGACGGGATCATCCACCCGCGAGACACCCGCACGGTGCTCGGGATGGCGCTCTCGGCCGCCCACAGCAACGAGGTCCGGGGCACCGAAGCCTACGGGGTGTGGAGGCACTAGTGAGCATCGGCCGCCTCCTCATCGCCAACCGAGGCGAGATCGCGGTGCGTATCGCTGCCACGGCCCGTCGTCTCGGGATCGAAACCGTCGGCATCTACTCGGAGCCGGACAGGAATGCCCTGCATGTCGACTCCGTCGAGCGAGCGGTCGCCCTCGGGGGCGCCACACCCACCGAGTCGTACCTGAGATCGACGGCGGTGCTCGAAGCGGCGCTCCACACTGGCTGTGAGGCAGTTCATCCCGGGTACGGCTTCCTGGCGGAGAACGCAGCCTTCGCGCGGTCGGTGGAAGAAGCCGGACTCATCTGGGTGGGGCCCACACCTGAGCAGATGTCGTCGCTCGGCGACAAGGTGGTGGCCAAACAGACCGCGGTCGAGGCCGGCGTCCCGACCGGACCGGTCATCACCGCGGCTCCGGGGTTCGTCCCCGACGGGCTCGAGCTCCCCGTGCTCGTCAAGGCGGCCGCCGGAGGTGGGGGTCGCGGCATGCGTATCGTCAGGACCACCGCTGAGCTCGGCGATGCGGTAGTCGCCGCAGCGAGGGAGGCCGAGTCCGCCTTCGGTGACGGCACCGTCTTCATCGAGCCGTTCATCGAGCGTGGGCGACACGTCGAGGTGCAGATCATGGGTGATGCCCACGGCAACGTGATCCACCTGGGCGAGCGCGAATGCTCGATCCAACGTCGCAACCAGAAGATCATCGAGGAGGCACCGTCGCCGGGTATCACCGAAGCCACCCGCTCGGCGCTACTCGATGGCGCGCTCGCGCTGGCGCGACACGTCGGCTACCGCAGCGCCGGTACAGTCGAGTTCCTGGTGGCCGATGACGGGACGATCGACTTCCTGGAGGTCAACACCCGCCTGCAGGTGGAGCACCCGGTGACCGAAGCGGTCACGGGTCTGGACCTCGTAGAGATCCAACTCGAGGTGGCCGCCGGGGAGGTACTGTCGGTCAGCCAGGCCGACGTGCGCTTGGACGGTCACGCCATCGAGGCTCGGTTGGTGGCGGAGGACCCAGCTGCGGGCTGGGTACCCGCCAGCGGCTTGATCAGCCGCTTCGAGGTAACCGCTGAGGTCCGGGTCGACGCCGGGGTACGTGCCGGAGACCTCGTCTCATCCGACTACGACTCGCTGCTGGCAAAGGTCATCAGCCACGGCGCCAGCCGCCGCGAGGCGATCGGCCGGCTCCACCAGGCCCTGCGGAGAGCTCGCGTCTTCGGTCCACGAACGAACCACGACACCCTTGTGGCCATCCTCGAAGACGAGGATTTCGGTGCGGCCCGGACACCGACCACGTACCTGGCTCAACACCCCGAGCTGGCGGCGGCGACGGGTCCTGAAGGTGACGCGCGCCTCGCCCTTCTCCTGGGGGCGGTCTTCAACGAGGAACGGCTGAACAGGAGGAGCGACCCGGTCTGGGGCTTCGCCTTGTCCGGCTGGCGCAACCTGCGCACGCAAGGGCAGCGACAGCGCTGGCTCGACCTCACAACCGGTCGTGAGGAATACGTCGAGTATGAGTTCAAGACGGCTGAGCAGGTCGAGGTGCTGGTGGGTGAGTGGCCCATTCCAGGCGATGACGGGTCGCTGAGCAGCGATCGCCGGCGCCGGGTCGCCCTGCGGCTCCTCCAACGGGACGACGAGGCGATGGTCCTCGAAGTGGACGGGACTCGCTGGTCGGTTGCCGTGGAGGCCTGCGAAGGCACTGTGCACACCGCGAGCAGCGCCGGGCAGGCGAGCTGGCGTCTCGCGCCCGTCTTCGTCGACCACGACGCAGAGCTGGTTGCCGGCGGACCGGTGGCCCCACTGCCGGGCACGGTCATAGCCATCGAGATCGCGGTTGGCGACGAGGTCGAGGAAGGTCAGACCCTGATCGTGCTCGAAGCCATGAAGATGGAGCACCGGATCGGCGCGCCGGGCCACGCCATCGTCACCGATGTCTGCGTGGTCGAGGGCGATCGGGTCGACGCCGGCGACATGCTGGTCATGCTCGAGGCAGTGGAATAGGGAGGCCCACCCATGCAGACGACGGTCACCGAGATGCTCGGAATCGAGTTCCCGATCTTCGCGTTCAGTCATTGCCGTGACGTGGTCGCAGCCGTGTCGAAAGCGGGTGGCCTCGGTGTACTCGGCGCGGCGGCCCATTCTCCGGATCAACTCGAGACCGACATCGCCTGGATCGAGGAGCACCTCGGTGAGCGGCCTTTCGGTGTCGATCTGATAGTCCCTGCGCGGTATGCCGGCGATGAACGGGGCGGGTTCTCGATCGACGACATCCGAGAGCTCATCCCCGACGAGCACCGGGCGTTCGTGGCCGACATCCTCGAACGCTACGAGGTACCGGACCTCCCTGTTGAGGACGGCGAGAGCGTTGCGAGATCCGGCTCGATCGACGCACCGCTCTCCGCCAACCGGGCGGCTCCGCAGCTCGATGTGGCGCTGGCTCACCGGACGGCGTTCGTCGCCAACGCTCTCGGGCCTCCTCCGCCGGAGATGGTGGAGCGGGTGAAAGAGGCCGGCCGCCTCGTCGGTGCGCTGGCGGGAAAGGCCGTTCACGCCGAGCGCCACGTGAACGCCGGCGTGGACATAATCATCGCCCAGGGCTCCGAGGCCGGTGGCCACACCGGCGAGATCGGCAGCATCGTGCTCATCCCGGAGGTCGTCGATGCCGTCGCGCCCGTGCCGGTTCTAGGAGCAGGTGGGATCGGGCGGGGCCGCCAGATGGCGGCGGCGATGGCGCTGGGCGCGCAAGGGGTCTGGTGTGGCTCGGTGTGGCTCACGACCGACGAGGCCGAGACCCACCCGGTCGTCAAGCAGAAGATGCTCCAAGCCACCTCCTCGGACACCATCCGCTCGCGTTCGATCACCGGCAAGCACGCTCGGATGCTCAAGTCGGCCTGGACCGAGGAGTGGGAGCGAGAGGACACGCCTGATCCCCTCGCGATGCCGCTGCAACCGGTGCTAGCCGAGCCGGCCATGCGGCGGATCGAGCGCGCGTCGTACCGCGCGGGCTCCGGTGCCGAGAAGCTGGCCAACTACTTCGTCGGACAGATAGTGGGGTCCATGAGCAAGGTGAAGACGACCAGACAGGTGGTCTACGAGATGGTCGAGGAGTTCATCGAGTCAGTCGAGATCCTCGCTCATCAGCTGGAGAGCTGATCTTCGTCGCGAGGGTCGGTAAGGGAGCGCAGCACGAGGTCGAGCACTTCGTTCGTGGCATCGGCTCGCGAGAGCCCGAGATCACCACGCACATCGGGCTGGCTCAGGTACAGACCGCTCCCGGCCAGGACCGCCGCCACGACAGCTGGGCTGACCGTGCGGAACTCGCCCTGGTCGATCCCCTGGCGCACCAGGTGCTCGATCACAGCCATGACATAGCGGAAGTGGCGGTCGAGCAGCCGTTTTGCCGACGGCTGGTCGGCGATGTCCTCGGCGAAGACCGCCGTCTGACGCTGCAACTCGACCCCACCGAGGAAGTAGGAGCGGATCTGCTCGGCGAACGAGGTGTCGGGATCCATCGACGCGAGCGCGGAGCGACCGACCCGGTGAAGGAAGCGATCGAGCACGATGAGCACCAACTCGTCCTTCGAGGGCGCAAGCTCGTAGAGCGTTCGTCGGGAGCAGCCCACCCCGGCGGCGAGCTCACCCACCGTGAACGAGGCGAAGCCCTCGTCGAGGAAGAGGGATTCGAGCTCATCGAGGATCTCGCGGTGACGGGGACCGAGGTGAACCTCGGCGCGCTGGGACAGCAAGGGCCGCGGCGCGCTGACGTTCAACTCGGTGCCGGCGCGTAAGTGGGCATTGTGAGTGCTTTGCGTCATGTCGGCCGCCAACGAGGATAGTGAGCGTCACGATTGGTTCCGCTACCTTGGGCACCGGCGAATTCAAGCAGGGGAGTGGCGGATGAGAACACGGATGGCGGTGGCTGTCGCAACAGCGTTGCTCATGGCATTCAGCGGCTACGTGCCGGCGGCTGCGGAGGGACCGGCGGAGCCAAGGCTCAACCAGGTGCAGGTCATCGGTACCCACAACAGCTACCACCTCGAGCAGCCACCGGAGGTACTGGACTTCTTCGAGCTCTTCGTGCCCGACGCTGCGCTGCTCGCCTACTACCACACGCCGCTCGACACCCAACTCGAATCCGAAGGCGTCCGGCAGATGGAGCTCGACATCTACGCCGACGGCCAAGGCGGCTTCGACGTGTTCCACATCGATGTCATCGACCCGCTCACGAGCTGTGAGCGACTCGTCGACTGCCTCGGAGTTATCGAAACATGGTCCGACGCGAACCCCGACCACATGCCGCTCATGATCCTCATCGAAGCAAAGGACTCAAACGACTTCCCGCTGACACCCGCCCCTCCGGAGTTCACACCTGACGTGTTCAGAGATCTCGACGGGGTCATCGAGTCGGTCTTCGAGCCCGATCAACTGCTGGTCCCCGATGAGGTCCGGGAGGGGCACGCCACGCTGGAGGAGGCCATTCTCGAGGACGGTTGGCCCACGATCGAGGAGGCCCGCGGACAGGTGATGTTCGCACTCGACAACGCCGACGAGCGCGAGGACTACCTGGATGGCAACGAGAACCTCGCTGACCGGGTCCTCTTCACCAACTCGGCACCAGGCCTGCCCGATGCAGGTTTCGTGAAGATGAACGATCCGACCGGTGACAACACTGCCGAGATCCAGCAACTCGTGGCCCAGGGCTACGTCGTGCGCACCAGAGCCGACGGGCCCGTGACGCAGGCGAAGGCGGGCGACACGAGCCAGCTCGACGCTGCGTTGGCCAGCGGCGCTCAATGGATCAGCACCGACTACCCGGTCCCGAGTCGCGCCGAGCGCTTCGGGACCGGGTACGTGGCGCGGATACCGGACGGGTATCCCGCCAGGTGCAACCCGATCAACGCCCCAGTCGGATGCACACCTCAACAGATCGAGTACCTGCCTCGACCTCCCGGTGTCGAGGACCTGAACTTGCAGGTGACCAGAGGAACGAGCGTCGCGTTCTCACTTCCGGCGACCGATCCCAACGGTGATCCGCTGGCCTTCGAGCTGACGGGACTTCCCGAGCACGGTGAGTTGAGCGGGACGGCCCCCGATCTCGTTTACCTAGCCGACGAGAACTACGAAGGACCCGATTCCCTGTCCTTCGAGGTGAGCGACGGTGTGACCGGTAGTGCCAACGGCGCGGTGTCCTTCGAGGTCGTCGGCCCGGAGAGAGATGGTGCGGCTCTGGACCTCGGTGGCATCCAGCCGCTGAACCTGGATCTGGAGACAACCGTTGACGAGGTGACACTCACCCGGGACGGCAGCGGGCTCGTCGCGGTGAGCGCCGACCTGGGAGAAGGACCGAACCGCCTGCAGCTCGAGGCTGTCCGAGTGCTGGGTCCGGTTGCCGTGGGCGTGGTCCGGGCCGAGACAGCTGCCGGAGTGAGATCGTTCTTCGTCATCACCGCACTGAGCGATCAGGGCAACGGCGCCGGCCTCGCAGGCGTGGCGATCGAGACGACGGTGCTGCCCTGGACCGTGGCACCGCTTGCGATCTCCCTCCGGGACGAGGTCGGCTGAGGCGGTAGCGCTTGGGGGGTACCCAGGGCCGCCAATCGGCTGTGCGGCACCTCGCGCAGGACGCAGTGGCACAGGGCGCCTTGTGCTACACCCGTACACCGAGAGCGAGCTCTTGAGTGCGAGCTCTTGAGTGGGGATCAGAGGATGAGTGACGGAGCGAAGATCGAGAAGCTCTCCAACAAGGTCTACGAGAAGGAACTGGTGAGGCTCCAGCGTGAGCTGGTGAAGCTCCAGGAGTGGGTCCGCTACAAAGGACTCAAGATGTGCGTGCTGTTCGAGGGGCGCGACGCCGCCGGCAAGGGTGGGACCATCAAGCGCATCGCCGAGAGGACGAATCCGCGCATCGTGAGGGTTGTGGCCCTGGACAAGCCGACCGAGAAGGAGGCGACGCAGTGGTACTTCCAGCGCTACGTCGAGCACCTTCCCGCAAGTGGAGAGATAGTGCTGTTCGACCGGAGCTGGTACAACCGGGCCGGCGTGGAGCACGTCATGGGCTATTGCACCCAGGAGGAGTACGAGGAGTTCCTGCGATCCTGTCCCGAGTTCGAGCGGATGCTCATAAGGTCGGGGATCATCCTCGTCAAGTACTGGTTCTCGGTCAGTGACGAGGAGCAGGAGCGCCGCTTCCAGGTCAGGATCAACAACCCCGAGAAGCGCTGGAAGCTGAGCGAGATGGACCTGGAGTCGAGGGCGCGTTGGGTCGACTACTCACGTGCAAAGGACCGGATGTTCCAGTTCACCGACACGAAGTGGTCTCCGTGGTGGGTGGTGGAGGCCGACGACAAGAAGCGGGCCCGGCTCAACTGCATCAGTCACCTCCTCAGCCAGGTCGACTACGGCGACCTGAGCTCGAAAGAGCTGAAGATGCCGGCGCGCCAGCCCGACACGTATGTCCGCCCGCCGGTCTCGGATCAGTCGTTCGTCCCCGACATCTTCGACTGACGGCAAGACCCGCCCGGTAGCCCGCATCGCGGTCGCGTAGGCCATATGACCCATATGCCGGAGCGCGCGTAAACGATTGGTGGTGATAGGCGTCTTTGAGCGCGGCGGATCGCTGCTGACGCGGTTCACCTTCGGCGTTCACGTTCCTTCAAGAGGGAGGAAGCAATGATGGGGTTGATAGCTCGTATCCGATCGGTCAGGGGGCGGCGCCTGCTCGTCCTGCTGGTGGGCTCGACGCTGCTGCTGGCGGCTTGCGACCAGGCCACGTTCATGATGCAGAACGGGCCCGAGCCCAGGGCCGAGGGGGACATCGTCGGCAATGTCACGATCACCGAGGGATACGCCTGCGGCGATACGAGGGTCGTGGACATCCAGGCCCTGGGGATGATCAAGACCACCTCGGGCAAGTGGGCGAACCTCGAAGCCGACATCGATCTCGTCGAGTTGGTCCCGGGCGATTGCGTCTACCGGGGCGAGATCGGCCTCTACTTCAAGAACTGGCCGGGGTCGCCCGAGTGCTGGTGGGAGGTCGCCAACCCGATCCTTCCGATGGAAGAGGGCGGAAAGCACGGAGTGATGGGCAGCACCACCGGTCCGGCGGATTGCGGGGCCTTGCTGCCGCTGTGGTCGATCCGGGACGAGAACTACACGCCGAGCTGAGCCGGGTGCGGCGCTGACGACACGACAGACACGAGCGTGTGCGCGCTTGACGGTGCTGCCCTACAGTGATGTGAACAGCGGGTGAACCGAGGGTGGACCTCCACCCTCGGTTCAACCAGATCCTGACCGGGGGGCCCGATGGATAGGCGGGAGTTCATCAAGATCGGCCTGACTGCTGGAGCGGTCGTCGCCGTCGGGCCTACGTTTCTCGCTGCCTGTCACGGCAGCGGCTCCTACGGGAGGTTGCTGGCCCCGGATGCCAACGGGCTCTCGCTGCCAGCCGGGTTCTCGTCGCGGGTGATAGCGAGCACCGGCAGCACCGTCAGCGGGACGTCGTATGTCTGGCACAGCGCACCCGACGGGGGAGCGACCTTCCCCACCGGCGACGGCGGCTGGGTGTACGTGTCCAACAGCGAGGTCGGATCCGGTGGCGGCGGGGTGGGCATGGTCCGCTTCGACCCCGTCGGTCAGATCGTCGACGCCAAGTCCATCCTGTCGGGCACCAACCGCAACTGTGCGGGTGGCCCCACGCCGTGGGGCACGTGGCTGTCCTGCGAGGAGGTGTCCCGGGGGGCTGTCTACGAGTGCGACCCCCTGGGTGTCGACACCGCTACTCGCCACGACTCGCTCGGTTGGTTCAACCACGAAGCGGCTGCGGTGGACCCGACGGGTGAGGCTGTCTACATGACCGAGGACCAATCGGACGGAGGGTTGTACCGCTTCCGTCCCGACTCCTATCCGGATCTCTCCTCGGGGGTGTTGGAGGTTCTGGTGGAGAACGGCGGGGCCTTGAGCTGGGCCGCCTTGCCCAACCCCAACCCTTCGGAGGCCGAGACCTCCACGCGTGACCAGGTCGCCGACATGAAGGTCTTCAACGGGGGCGAGGGCGCCTTCTACTTCGGCGGGCTGATCTACTTCACGACCAAGGGGGACAACCGGGTCTGGTCATATGACCCGGTGGCCAACGACCTCGGAACGCTCTACGACGACGACACCTCCGCTCACCCGGTGCTGACCGGTGTCGACAACATCACCGCGGCAGCCAACGGCGACCTGTACGTCGCCGAGGACGGCGGCAACATGGAGGTCGTGTTGTTGAAGCCCGACGGCACCGTCGGTGAGTTCGCCCGTGTCAACGGCGTCATCGGATCCGAGATCACCGGGCCGGCGTTCGACCCGTCAGGTACGCGCCTCTACTTCTCGTCGCAGCGCTTCCCTGGGCGCACCTACGAGGTGAGCGGGCCGTTCGACTCCTGATTGTGAAGGTGACGGGGTCAGGCTCCGGGCAGGTTGACGAAATCGGGTTGGCGCTTTTCGCGGAATGCGGCCACTGCTTCGCGGTTCGCGGGCCCTCCGGCGAGAGTTGCCCAAACCTTGTTCTCCCGCGCCCTTGCTGACGTGACGGAATCGAGGCGGGCTCCGATCAGTAGCTGCTTGGTCGCTACCAGGGACGGGATCGGCATGGCGGCGATCGTGCGGGCGAGCTCCATCGTCTCCACGAGAAGTGATCCTGGCGAGCACTTCCGCAACGCAAGCCCCGATTCGACCGCCTGATCAGCGTCGAGCCACCCCGCGGTGAACAGCAGGTTGGCGGCATGTTGCCACCCCATCCGCTCGGGCATGAGAAAGGAGCTAGCCGCTTCGGCTGTCACCCCGAGCCGGACGAACGGTGTCTGCAGCCTGGCGTCCTCGCTGACGAGGACCTGATCGCAGTGCAGGAGCAGCGTCAGGCCGATGCCCACGCCGAGACCGTTCACCGCGGCGATGAGCGGCTTGGGGAACGCCTGGACGGCGTCCATGAAGGATTGGAACCCGTGTGGCTCGCCGTCGTCGTGTCGGCGAGGCCGGGCCATCTCCGCGAGGTCCTGGCCGGCAGTGAAGGCCCTGCCTTCGCCGGTGAGGACCACCACGGCGATCTCGTCACACCCGGCAGCTTCGAGAAGCCCGTCGCGCACGGCGTCGTAGAGGTCGTCGTTGAACGCGTTCAGCGATCGCGGGCGGTCGAGAACCATCACCCGAACCCTGTCGGCGTCCTCCATGCGTAGAACCCTGATGGGCTCGTCCTCGTCGGACATGATCAGCCCTCCACCCGTTCGGGCTTACCAGACCATTGCCAGGCCTGCGTCGGCCTCGACAGACCGAGCATCATTCCTCCCAGGGCAGGAGGGTGGAGGAAGATCGTCTGGATGGCTCCTGTGCCGCGGGCCGGCTCGGGAGGTACCGCGGTGTAGCCGGCCCCCGCCTCTCGGGCTCGTTCCTCGATCAACTCGAGGTCGCCCGACTCGGCGAACGCCATGTACAGGCTCTCGCCGAATCGCGCGAAGAACCGACCCATGGTGTTGTCGGGCACTTGCGGCGTGATGACCTCGAGGCGGTCGAGCCGGCGGTGATCGAAGAGGGTGAGGGTTCCCTCGTAGCCGTAGAACGAGGATGAGATCGGCTCGAATGAGGTGGCGTCGAGACCGAAGAGGTCCGAGTAGTCAGCGGTGACCGCTGGGGCGTCAGCTACGAGGTTCGTCACCTCGTAGAGCGCGGCGACAACACCCACGGGTTCACGCGGCTCGTCGGGGCTGACGACGAGACGTAGGCCGTGGTTGCCGGTGGCTCCAGGATCGAGGAAGGCCTGGCCGGCCTCGACGGGCACCTCGAGGCCGCGCTCGCGGAGCCGAGTAGCGAAGACGCCGACGTCCGCAGTCGTGGCACCGCCCGCGAAGAGGTGGCCGCCACGTTCCGCGACGGCTTGCGAAACCGGGCCCGCTCCATCGGGCTCGAGGATCTCGACGCAGCCGGTCCCGAGGCGGAGGATGGCGCGCCGGCAGGCCAGAGCCGACACCTTGTCGTCCCGCTCCAGCTCGGCGCCCAGCAGCGCAACCCAGCCCTTCGCAGCGGCAGTTCGATCGGGAACCACCAGCTGGACACGGTCGATAGTGTTGAGCACCGGATGAGTCTGTCACACGAGAACGAGGAGGAGTGATGAGCGAGACCGAGCGGGATTCCATCGCCGAGCTCAAAGCGGAGGTGGGAGAGCTGCGAGAGCGCATGGCCGAACTGAACAAGAAGGTCCTCGACGCCCAGCTCGAGGCGTGGCGCAGCCGTTTCGACGAGCTCGACCTGCAGACGCATCTGGGGGGCATGGATCTGCGGGACAAGGTCCAACCAATCCTTGACCAGCTCAACGACCAGTGGGCCAAGGCCCGTGCCCAGCTCGACGAGATGGGATCAGGGGCGGGCGAGGCGGCGAAGGCGATCAACGACGCCGTCCAGTCGGCCGTCGACGAGTTCAGGGCTGGTTTCAAGAAGGCGCTGGAGGCGCTACGGACCTGAACGGTCGGCAGCCCTGCGAAGGGTGTTGCGGTCGGTGTGGTGGAGCAGGTCGTCCATGAAGTCCATTGCCAGGACGGTGTCCTCTTCGTAGGAGTAGGTGTCGTCGTCGAGCACGGTGATCGTCACCAGGTACTCCACCGTCCTGGCCGTCCTGTCGAGGTGGGGGTTGGAGAGGATTCCGAAGACCTCGGAGCCGATCACGGCGCGCATGGCGAAGCAACGACTGTCGGGTGACGCCTCGCCACCGGCGATCACGACCGTGCCACGCGGCACCATGAAGCAGCGCATCACCTGACCGGCGTCGGCGTCCCAGAGCCAGTAGCCGACCTCGGTGTGAAAGGGTTCGTCCTCTTCTGCCCGCCACGCCGCGGTTCTGTAGTCGAGTCCGTAGAGGATCTGCTTGCCGTTCTCGACTGGTCCGAATGGGGCGAACGTCGTGCGCTCCTTGTACGGTGTCTCGGCTACTTTGCCCAGCGCGTGATTGAAGGAGATGTCCAAGCCCTGGTCGCCCTCCCAGCTTCCTGCCAGCGGCGCCAAGGGCCCGAGGTTCCCGAGCTGATCCATGGTCGGCGATGCTAGTCCTGGCCCGGTTCGCAAGTTGTCGTGTGCTGTACGTCACCCCTCAGGCCATGATTGATGCGGTAGACAGGGAACAAGGCGGTCCCCGAAGATGCTGAGCAAGGAGAAAGCCGTGCTGAGGTTCCGGAATGGACGATGAACGCCTCCCAATTGGCAGTGCCGTCGATGTCGGGGTCCGCGTCTGGCCCCGGCCTTCGGTGGATCACACCGCGGCCGACTCACAGGTCGAGTCCGACGACGAGATCGCCTCGATGGGCGACACGGAGTTGGTCGAGGGAATCGAACGCCTCCGGGCCGAGAAGCAGGCGATCATCCTGGCCCACAACTACCAGATCCCACCCATCCAGGACCTCGCCGACTTCGTCGGGGACTCGCTACAGCTCTCACAGCAGGCCGCGGCTGCCGACGCCCGTCTCATCGTGTTCTGCGGCGTGCACTTCATGGCTGAGACCGCGGCGATCCTCTGCCCGGAGAAGAAGGTCCTCATCCCCGACGTCGAGGCGGGCTGCTCGCTCGCGGCCACGGTGACGGCCGAGCAGGTGCGCGAGTGGCGACGGGAGAACCCTGACGGCGTGGTCGTCTCCTACGTCAACACCGATGCCGAGGTCAAGGCTGAGTCCGACTACTGCTGTACGTCGTCCAACGCAGTCGATGTCGTGCGTTCGGTGCCGGAGGGGAGGGAGATCCTCTTCCTGCCCGACATGTTCCTCGGGCTCTTCGTCGAGCGGCAATCCGGCCGGAGGCTGCAGCTCTGGTTGGGGGAGTGCCACGTCCATGCGGGCATCCGACCCGATGACATCGGCGACCTCTTGGACGAGCACCGAGATGCACACCTCCTCCTGCATCCGGAGTGCGGCTGCGTGAGCCAGTGCCTCTACGCGCTGGGAGAGGGCGACCTGCCGGCGGACCGCACGTTCGTGCTGAGCACAGGGGGCATGGTCAGGCACGGTCGCGAATGCAGTGCCGGGCACGACTACGTGGGGACAGAGACCGGTCTGCTCCACCGCCTCCGCACCGAGAACCCCGACAAGGAGTTCATCCCGCTACGCGAGGATGCGATCTGTGAGTACATGAAGAAGATCACGCTGCCCAAGCTCTACCGGAGCCTACGAGACGAGGTGGAACAGGTCGTGGTGCCGGAACCGATTGCCACCAGGGCTCGCGTCGCGATCGATCGCATGATGAAGGTCCCTGCCCTCTGAGAGCCGCGGTCAGGCCTGATCGAAAACCTCCAGCACTTGCAGGCGCCACTTGTGGAGTGGCTCCTTGCAGCCCTCGGGTGTCTTGCCGAGCCTCACCACCACCAGGTCGTTGGCTGGGCAAACCGTGATCTGTTGACCCTCGTAGCCGCTGGCCATGAAGGGCAGTTGGGCGGTGGCTCGCGTCGATGTTGCGACCCAGTCTCACTCGAGGGCGCGCAGGACCTTCATCGCCAGCGGCTCGCTCAGGTAGTCGGTCTTCCCCTGCTGAGCCAGATCGTCCTGCTTGCGCAGCGCCCGGCGACTCAGTTCGGCTGCGATCGATGCGATCGGCTCCGGTGGGAACGAAGGTTCCCGCGAGTCGACGAAGCAGAGTCCGTTCAGATCGCCGGCGACACCGAGCACCTTGTCTCTCAGGATCTTCCCGCCGGTGTGGCTGGGCGCCACCCCGTGGCCCGAGTAGGCCGCACCGTAATGAAGGCGACTGTTCACGCTGCCGAACACCGGGACGAACCGGGTGGTGAGCCCCACCGGGCCGCCCCAGTGGTGGGTGAACCTCACGTCAGCGAGTTGGGGAAAGGTGTCCCGGAAGGTCCCGAGCAGCCGGTGGAACACCCCGTTGTTGCGGTCATGGCCGGCGGCGATGCGCCGCCCGGGGAACACGATGCCGTCGCTCCCACCCCAAAGGATCCGACCGTCGAGAGTGCGGCGGTAGTAGTGGACGAAGTTGCGCTTGTCCTCGATCCCGCAGTGGCTCGCCCAGCCGACCTCATCCCATTGCCGGTCGTCGAGCGGTTCGGTCAGCGCTATGTAGGTGTAGAGGGGGAGAACCTTCCGGCCGATCCGGGGGTCGGCGTGAGCCCACGCGTTGGTTGCCAGTACGGCTTGATCGGCTTCCAGCACAGCACCGTCGCGGGTTCTCAGCGCCACCCGGTCGGTGAGGACCTCGATGTCGTCCACCGCGGTTGCCTCGAAGACCGTGACGCCCCTTGCCTCGACGACCGAAGCGAGACCGCGGGCAAGCTTGGCAGGGTGCATGACACCGCAGTGCTCCTCCCTGAGACCTCCCACGTAGGTCGGGGAGTGCACCTCGGCTTGCACCTCTTCGGCTGACAGGCGCTTGAACCCGCTCAACCCGAGCTCCTCTGCAGCCTCCATGTCCTGGTCGATGCGCGCCCGTTGAGCCTGGTTTGTAGCCACGACCATCAATCCGCCACGAACCCACTCGCAGTCGATCTGCTCGCGCCTTATCGTCTCGCCGATCTCGTCGACCGAGGCTGCCACCGCCTCGTGGGCCTCGCGAGCGGCAACGTCGCCATTGTTCTCGCGGAGCTGGTGCAGGCTGAGATCGAGGAGCGTCATGGCGAAGCCACCGTTGCGGCCGCTGGCCCCGAATCCGATCGTCTCCCTCTCGACAACTGCAACACTCATCGACGGGTCGGCCTGGGTGAGGTGGTAGGCCGTCCACAGCCCGGTGAAGCCACCGCCCACGATCACGACATCGAAGCGTTGACCACCCGAGGCGGACGGCCGCCGTTGAGCCTCGGACGTCTCCAGCCAGTAGATCGACGAGCCGAACAGCTCGGGGAGATGGGGGTGTTGCTCGGGCATGAACGGTCCTCCGTCCAGGATCGTACGCGACGACGGTTATGGGGTCGACAAGGGGCTTGCCGTCGGAATCCGGAGTGCTCCGGTGAGCTCCGATTCCGGAGGTCGCTCATCACGGTGACTCAGGGGCGAGATGGGATGAGCCGCGCCACCCAGAGTGACCTGGTCGGGAAATCTGGATTCCGGCCGACAACCTCATACGCTTTGTGGTGAACTCGTCGTCGGCGTGCGGCAGGGGGCTGCACGCCGATGTCCAGCCACAAGGGGGAATCATGGCTGATCATGGATTGAGTGCCGCGTGGAAAGGCACCGTAGCGGGCCGCGAGAAGCAGAGCATGGATCTGTGGGCCGACGCGCTGACCTTTGCCGAGAAGCAGAAGGCCGACGCCAACATCGAGGAGTACACGGTTCAGCTCTTCACGCCGACCGGGGGCGCGATCCCAGCAGGGATACTCACCTACTGGGGTAGCGAGGAGCAGGTCCTGGCCTTGCTCGCCGACGAGGAACGCACCCGGATCGCCCAGCGGGCCAACCTCTTGCTGGAAGGCTTCGCAGAGGCGAGGACCATGCGGGGCGAGGCCGTCATGGAGGGCGTGAACGAGTACAGCGAGATCATCGACTCCCTGGATCGCTGATCCGCGGCCGGAGCCGGTCGTCAGGGAAGCAGACCGTTGGCGCGCAGCCACTTCTCGGTTCGTTGCATGCCCTCGTCGAGGTCGACCTGCGGCTCCCAACCCAGCAGGTCGCCGGCCCTGGCGATCGACACCGACCCCGTCGCCGCCAGCATCCGCATGGTGGAGGCGTTGGCTTCGCTGCGGCGGCCCAGGAGGCGTAGGACGCGCCCGATCACCTCGGCGAGGGCGACGGCGACCGGCGTGGGGGCTACCCGCGGGCCGTCGATGCCCAGCATCCGGCAGTAGTAGGCGAAGAACTCACGGGCCTCGACGGCGACGCCCCCTGTGACGTTGAACACCTGTCCACGAGCCACCTCCGAGGTCGCCGCGCGCCAGACGAAGTCGGTCAGATCGTCGATGTACACCGGGACGAACGTCCCGTGACCACGGGCCGGAAGGACGACCTGGTGAGCCTTCAGCATCTGGATCGGGATGATGGTCCAAGGCCGCGAGCCGGGTCCGTAGACATCGCCGGGCCGCAAGATGGTCACGTCGATCTCACCGGCGGCATGTGACTGGAGGGCAACCTGCTCGGTTGCGATCTTCGTGTCGCCGTACGCTCCGCCCGAGGGTCGCACAGGGGTCAGTTCGGTGACCCCGCCCTCGCGGTGGTGCGAGTACACCGCACACGACGAGAACACAACGATCCGGCTCGTACCGGCAGCGACTGCCGCCTCGATGACGTTGCGAGTGCCGCGCACGTTCACCGCCCACGCCTCGTCGACGGTCGCGGTGTTCGACACCAGGGCGGCGGTGTGGACGACGAGATCGCTTCCCGAGACGGAATCCTGCCAGGGTCCCGGTTCGGAGACATCGCCCGCGACGATCGGAACCGCTGGATCGCCGTCGGCGCCGTCCATCAGGTCGACTCCTGTCACTTCCCAACCTTCGTCGAGGAAGCGTTGCGACACGGCACGTCCGATGAAGCCGGCCGCACCCGTGACGAGGAGGCGGGGCGTGCCCGAGCGTGTCATGTGGACTCGGCGGCGTACATGCCGGTGAAATCATCGAGGCCGGGTGGGTTGATGTTCTCGCGGTCGTCGACGACGACTTGTACCACGGCCGGCCCGCCGCTGGCGACCGACCTCTCGAGGGCGGGCCGCAGTTCGGTGGGTTTGTCGACCAGCTCGCCGTGACAGCCGAGCGCCCTGGCCACCTCGTCATAGCGGACCACCGAGTGCTTCACCCCTACCGTCGTGCCGGCGACCTTCTGCATGTACACCTCCTCCATGCCCCACGCGTAGTCGCAGTTGATCACTGCCAGCAGAGGGATCCCCACTCGTGCCGCTGTCTCCAGCTCCTGGAGGTTGAAGCCGAAGGCGCCGTCGCCACTGAAGAGGACCACCGGACGGTCCGGGTTCGCCAACTTGGCGCCCATCGCGTACGGCAAGCCGGTTCCCAGGTGGCCGAAATGGCCCGTCCAGAGCAGAGAACGCGGGTGGTTGATGGTCATGGCGAGATGGGCCCAGAGTCCGGTGTTGCCGCCGTCGATGCAGACAATTGTGTCGTCGGATATGAAATGCGCCAGCTCGGCAGCGAGCCGACCGGGGTGTACCGGTGCGCTGTCGATGGTCAGATACGGGTCGACCAGGGCCCGCTTGAGCTCGTGATACTCCCTTGCGTAGGTCGACGCCTCGTCGATCGGCTCACGCGCTTCGGTCCGGTGGCGCAAAGCTGCGAGGAGCGCCGCGAGACCTTTCTTGGCGTCGCCGACCAGAGCGATGTCGACGCTGCGGTTCACGCCGATGTGTGTCGGGTCAACGTCGAGGTGGACGACCTTCTGGACCGCCGGATCGGCCCATCCCGGGGGGCTCAGGTACTGCACCGTCTCTCCGAGCTGTGTCCCGACCGCCAGGACCACGTCGGACTGGAGGTGGGCGGGGGTGCCCCACGGGAACGACATCCCTACCGACTGAGGGTGGTCCTCGGGGACGGCACCCCGTGCGCCGGCGCTCGTCATCACGAGCGCACCGAGGAACTCGGCGAGCTGGAGGAGCTCGGTGGCGGCGTCCCCCCGGTGCACGCCGTGCCCTGCGAGGATGAGGGGGAACCGCGCAGTAGCCAGCATCTCGGCGGCCGCCGCAATCGCTTCGGCATCGGGCGTTCCCGGGGTGAAGCGGTGGTGGACAGGATCGGAGATGGTGACCTCGTCCTCGTCTACCTCTTCGAGCAGGACGTCGGTCGGGAGCTCGAGGAAGACCGGCCCCTGGCGCCCGCTGAGGGCTTGTCGGGTCGCTTCTCTGACGAATTCGGGGATGCGAGACGCCGATTCGACGGTCGCCGCGAACTTGGTCACCGGTTTCAGGACATCCACCTGAGGGCCGTACTGGAAGCGGCCCCGCCGGATGGCCTGTAACGAGCGACGTACTCGTTGTGTTCCGATGGCGAAGACCGGCACCCCCTCCATCCAGGCGCACATCAGCCCCGGAACCATGTTGGCGACACCCGGTCCGGCGGCGGCGGCCACCGCGGCCATCTGGCCGGAGCTGCGCGCCCAGGCGTCGGCCATGTGCACGCCCGCGCTCTCGTGGCGCGGCCCGATGAGCGCCATCCCGGCATTCTCAGCACTTCGCAGCATGGGACTCTGTCCGATGTCGGAGATGGTGAAGATGACCGGAATTCCCTCGGCCTGCATCGCCCTGATCATCAGCTCGCCGCCGTCTATGCGTGTCATGCTCGACCTCCGCCTTCTCTTGGTGAAGCGGGCCGGTTGCACAACCGGCCCTGTGGGTCAGGGACGACCGCGGCTACGGCGGTGGACGCTCGTGTAGTCGCTGTCGTACTCGTCGTGTCGGACCCAGCCCTGGTCGGTGGCGAAGCCCCAGGTCTGGCGGCGAGGTCCGTGGATGAACAGCGACCAGACCTCCCCGTTCTCCAGGGCGATCCGGTGCAGGTCGTCTGGGCTGTGTACCGTGACCGCGGGTGCCTCGATGTGCCGGGACCCCTCTGGGGTCTGTTCGACATAACCGCCCTTCAGCAGGACTGACATGAATGCCCAGGGGTGATCGTGCAGATCGCGCCCGGCATCGGAGGTGCGGATGTTGTGCAGGAACACGCCCCCGAAGGGGCTCCTGAAGAGGTAGTGCCTGCGCATGTAGACCTGATCGGCGTCGGGGTCGTACAGGTCCCGGTGCGGAAGGAGTTTCAGCAGACATCGAAGCATCGGCGGTCCTTGTCGCAAATCGTCGCTGATCACCGCGGCACCGCGCCATTCGACGAGACCTGGGTCACCCACGGTGGCTACCAGGCTCGGAGATGGGCCGGATGGCCCATGCCCGTGCTGGTTCCGTGACGGAAATGTGACTTGGGCTCAGGCGCGGCGCTCTGGTGCCGATAGTCGCCGTGATGCAGTCGGCACCTGCCCTGCACTCCGATCCCTGTTCTCAGGGGTGAAGAGGAGGAATGAAAGGGAATGAGCTCGTATGCCACCAACGTGATCGTCGACTACGGCGATGGTCACCGGAGCCGGGGCCTTGCCATCCTCGGCATCCTCCATCCGCTGAAGCTGCTCGCAGCGATACCACACCTCATCGTCCTCTACTTCCTGCACATCGTAGCGGGACTCGTGGCCTGGATCGGCTACTGGGTCACCCTGTTCGCGGGGCGGCTACCGAACAGCTTCCAGGACCTCATCGGCGGCGTGGTGAGGTGGTCAGTCCGGGTCCAGGCCTGGGTCGCCCAGCTCGTCGACGACTACCCGCCGTTCCGCCTGTCCGGGGGGGACTTCCCGGTCGACTTCGTCAACGAGGACGGCACCGATGAGCGTCACCGGGTGCTCGGGCTGCTCGGCATCATCCTGTTGAAGCCCCTGCTCCTGTTGCCGCACATGGTCGTGCTCTTCTTCGTCAGCGTGGCCGCCCTCGTGATGGGTTGGATCGGCTATTGGGCCGTCCTGTTCACCGGGCGTTTCCCCGAATCGCTGTTCCGGCTCCTGGAGGGCACGATCCGCTGGTCCGCCCGGCTGACCGCATGGCATTTCGGGCTCACCGACCACTATCCGCCGTTCGCCCTCGACAACCCGCCACCCAACACGCCTGGGGACACCGGCTCGAGCGGCGGCGGTACCCCGGAAGCGCCGGCAAGAGCAGCCTGACAAGCAGCCTGTAGACGCGCATCATCCGGGTTCTCGCCGCCCCGGGTGATGCGCGCCCCTGCCGACAGGACGGAGGGTAGCGTAGGGGTCTCCGGCTCCAGCCGTGGCCATCGACCCAAGGTGCGAGAATGTACGTATTCGCCTTCGATCACGAACACCCGCGTCCGGCCATGGAACTGAAGGATCTGCTCGGGGGCAAGGGCGCGAACCTGGCCGAGATGACGACAGGTCTTGATCTTCCCGTCCCACCGGGGTTCACGATCACGACCGACGCCTGCCGCGGGTACATGCACGATGGCTGGCCCGACGGGCTGACCGAGGAGATCGACGCCCGTTTGAGTGAGCTCGAAGCCCGCGCGGCACGGCGTCTCGGTGACCCCGCGGATCCGTTGCTCGTGAGCGTCCGGTCGGGGGCGAAGTTCTCGATGCCCGGCATGATGGACACTGTTCTCGACCTGGGACTCAACGACGACTCGGTCAAGGGTTTGGCGGCACAGACCGACGACGAGCGCTTCGCGCTGGACTCGTACCGGCGATTCATCCAGATGTACGGCAAGATCGTCCTCGAAGTTCCGGGGGAGGACTTCGACGCGATCTTCGAGGGCGCTCGGGATGCGTCCGGGGCAGGTGCGGATCACGAGGTGCCTGCCGAGGTGCTGCGCGAGATCGTCGACGCATACATGGAGCTCGTTCGAAGCTCCACCGGAGAGCCCTTTCCCCAGAGCCCCGATGCGCAGCTGCGTGGAGCCGTGGAGGCTGTGTTCCGCTCATGGAACTCGCCCCGGGCGCGGGCATATCGCCAACGCGAGCACATACCGCACGATCTGGGAACCGCGGTCAACGTCCAGATGATGGTGTTCGGGAATCGCGACGAGAACTCGGGAACCGGTGTCGGCTTCACCCGCAACCCCGCCACCGGTGAGCCGGGGGCCTACGGCGACTTCCTCGTGAACGCCCAGGGAGAAGACGTCGTTGCCGGGATCCGGGCCACCGAGCCCCTCGCTGCCATGGCGGATCGCTTTCCTGCCTGCTACGACGAGCTGCTGGACATCTTCGATCGTCTCGAGCTCCACTACCGCGACATGCTCGACACGGAGTTCACGATCGAGCAGGGCAAGCTGTGGATGCTGCAGACCCGTGTCGGCAAGCGGGCAGGCGCGGCGGCACTACGGCTGGCCGTGGCCATGTACAGCGATCCGAAGATCCGCCTCACCAAGGAAGAGGCCGTCGTGCGGGTCAGCCCCGATCACCTCGAACAGGTTCTGCACCCGCAGATGGTCGGCACCGACCTGCCGGTCATCGCCACGGGGTTGCCCGCTTCGCCGGGAGCGGCGGTGGGGAGGGTCTACTTCAGCGCCGACGACAGCGTCGACGCGGCTGAGCGGGGGGAGCGCGTCATCCTCGTGCGCCAGGAGACCTCACCCGAGGACGTCCACGGCATGGAAGCGGCCGAGGGCATCCTCACCTCGCGCGGCGGGCTGGTCAGTCACGCAGCGGTGGTGGCGCGTGGATGGGGCAAACCGGCGGTTTGCGGCGCGGACGAGGTGGTCATCGGCGAGGGCTCCTTCAGCGCCAATGGTGTCACCGTCGTCGAGGGCGAATACATCTCCATCGACGGCACCACCGGCAGGGTGGTTTTGGGTGAGGCCGAGCTCGATGCCGGCACCCACCCCGAGGAGTTCGACCTCGTCCTCTCCTGGGCCGACGAGATTCGTTCCAACAGGATCGGCGTGCGCGCCAACGCCGACAACGGACCTGACGCCCTACGAGCCCGATCCAACGGAGCCGAGGGCATCGGCCTCTGCCGGACCGAGCACATGTTCCTCGGTGAGCGTCTGCCCATAGTGCGTCGCATGATTCTCGCCACGACCGACGAGGAAGAAGAGGCGGCGCTGGCAGACCTGCTGGAGGCTCAGCGAAGCGACTTCGTCGAGGTGTTCGAGGCCATGGACGGCCTCCCCGTCACAGTCCGCTTGCTCGACCCGCCGCTTCATGAGTTCCTGCCGTCGATCGAGGAGTTGGTCGCCAGCGAGGCGGCGGGGGAGAAGCTCGACGAGGCAACCCGGAGGCTGTTCGCCGCGGCTCGGACGTGGCAGGAGCAGAACCCCATGCTCGGTACCCGGGGGGTGAGGCTCGGAATCATGAAGGCCGGCCTCTACAACATGCAGGTGCGCGCCATCGCCGAGGCCGCCTTCATCCGCAAGGAATCCGGCGGTGAGCCGGTGGTCGAGATCATGGTGCCGCTCATCGTCACGCAGGCCGAGTTGATGCTGGTGCGACGCTGGGTAGAGCAGACACTCGACGAGACCCTGGGGCCCGATTCGGGGATCTCGATGAAGATAGGCACCATGATCGAGACTCCGCGTGCAGCGCTGAGGGGCGACGACATCGCCGAAGCGGCCGACTTCTTCTCCTTCGGCACCAACGACCTCACACAGATGACCTTCGGCTTCAGTCGCGACGACGTCGAGGGTCGCATGATGTCCCGCTACCTGGAAGAGGGTCTCCTTCCGCGAAACCCGTTTGAGACCATCGACCACCGCGGCGTCGGCGAGCTGGTGAGGCTCGCCGCGCAGCGTGGACGGGCCACCAACCCCGACCTGCATCTCGGGGTGTGCGGTGAGCACGGAGGCGATCCGGAGTCGATCCGGCTCTTCTGGGACGTGGGACTCGACTACGTATCGTGCTCCCCGTTCCGTGTACCCATCGCGCGCCTCGCCCTCGCGCAGGCGATCATCGAGTCCGAGGGCCGCTCAGAGCCCGAACCGCAGTGAGCAGCCGGGCGCTAGCTCCTGCGCGACTCCGCTGACGTTGACGCTGACGGGGGACAATCCCTCGTCCATTCGCAGCGATACCTCGTCATCGAGGTAGTCGAGGTGGATCTGGCACCCGCGGAACTGGATGTCGAAGGAGAGATGGCTCACTTCTGCGGGCAACCGAGGATCGATGAAGAGCATGTCGGCCCGGGTGTCGATCCCTGCGAAGCAGCGCTGGACCAGGTCCACCGTTCCTGCCATCGCGCCGAGATGGATTCCTTCGCGGGTGGTGCCCCCTTGCACATCGGCGACATCGGCGACGAGGGCATCCTTGAAGTGCTCCCACGCCCGCTCGCAGTCGGTGCGGGAATGAATCCATGCGTGGACCACCCGACTCAGGGTTGACCCGTGAGCGGTTCGCTCCTCGTAGTAGTCGATGTTCCTCTCCATGAGATCGGCACCCCATTCGTAGCCGAGAGTCATCATCAGCTCGTCGAGGTCGTTCGGCGACAACAGGTAGAACAGCATGACCACGTCTGCCTGCTTGGCCACCTTGTAGCGGTTGGTCGAATCGCCTTCCGCCTCGAGGATTCGGTCGAGCCGGGAGATGTCACCGTAGCGTTCGGTGTAGCTGAGCCAGTCGAACTCGTCGAGATCCTCATAGCCGTCGAACTGGGAGATGATGCCCTGGTCATGGAACGGGACCTTGATCCGCCGACGGACGTGGTCCCATCGGTTGAGCTCCTCTGCCGATACCCCCAGCTTCTCCTTCAGTTCCTCGGCGCGTCGGTGTGGGAGGGCTTCGAGCGTGTCGAGGGCCCTAGCGAGGACCCACGCCGCCATGAGGTTCGTGTAGGCGTTGTTGTCGACTCCTGGCGTATCGGCGCCCGGATAGGCGTCGTGGTACTCGTCGGGCCCCATCACGGCGAGTATCTCGTAGCGGTCGATGGTGCGGTTGTAGGTGGAGATGCTCGCCCAGAACCGAGCTATCTCGAGGATGATCTCGCCACCCCAGAAGCGGAGGAACTCGGAGTCGGCGGTGGCCTGGTAGTAGTGCCAGATGTTGTAGGCGATGGCTGAGTTGATGTGGCGCTGGAGGTGGCTCGCATCGGGGAGCCACCTGCCCGAGTCGGGGTTCAGGTGGTAGCGCTGTGTCTCCTCTCTGCCGCTGCTCCCGCTCTGCCACGGGTACATCGCGCCGCTGAGACCGGCAAGGGAAGCTGCGTACCGGGCCTGGTCGAGCCGGCGGTACCGGTACCGCAGCAGCGCCCGCGTGAGCTCGGGCACCCGCAGGTTGAGGAAAGGGAGTATGAAGAGCTCGTCCCAGAAGATATGCCCCCGGTAGGCCTCGCCGTGCAGTCCACGCGCCGGGACACCGGCATCGGTTTCCACCGTGTTCTTCGAGACGGTCTGCAGCAGGTGGAAGATGTGGAGGTTCAGCACCCTGCCGGTCTTGTTCTCCCCGTCGCCAATGGCGATCTCGCTGCGGTTCCAAGCGTGGCGCCAGGACACGAGGTGGCGATCGAGGAGGGTATCGAAGCCCGGTGCCACCGCCGCCCAGTTGCTCGCGTCGATGCTCGGTTCGGAGATACCCGCATCCCGCGAGGTGAAGATGGTGGCGATCTTCTCGATCGTGACTTCGGCACCTTGCCTCATCTCGACATCGAGGCGGTGCGCCACGAAGCGATCGTGCTCGACGTACGCCCGCTCTTCGGGCATATCGGTGCCGGTTCCGTAGAGCCGAGTTCGTACTGCTTCGGCGACTGCGATGCGTGATTGGGAGGTCTGAACCAGGAGGCAGATCGTGTCAGGCGTCGCCTGGTGGGCGGACACCATCTCGAGATGGTCGTTCGCCAGGTCCCTGTATCGCTGAACTCCGGCGTTGAGCACCGTTCCATCGATCGCTGATTGCAGCGTCAAAGGCCCGGACCAGTTCTCGGCAACGAGGGTCGTTTCCAGAGCGGCGTGATGAGGATCTCGGAGGCTGACGAACCGCCGCTGCGTGACCCGCAGCATCCGCCCCTGCTCGTCCCGGTAGCGGGTCTGACGCGACAGCACAGCCCGTCTGATGTCGAGGTCGAACTGGTGGTGGATGACCTCGGTGTGCTGCGGATCGAACGGGCTTCGGTCCGGGTGCCTGAAGGTGAGGCTGAGCCAGTTGGGGACGTTCACCAGGTCCTCGTTCTCGATCGAGCGCCCGGCGATGTGACTGGTCAGGCGGTTGTAGGTTCCCGCTATGTAGGTTGCCGGGTAGTGCACTTGGTCGGCCGCACATTCCGGCAACGCTCCGCGGGTGGCGAAGTAGCCGTTGCCGAGCGTGCAGAGCGTCTCCCTCAGGCCTTGCTGAGCCGGGTCGAACCCTCGATAGTTGAGTTGCCAGTCCGACACGGAGCCGTCCCCCTCCGGATCGCGTTCAAGCCCGCGTGTGGATCCCGCTGTCGTCGACACTCAGCTCCGACAGATCGGACACGACGACATCGGCGCCGCGGGCGGCCAGCTCTTCGGGGTGACCGGTGCGGTCGACTCCGACGACGAGGCCGAACTCGCCACGTCTTCCCGCTTCGACGCCGGCTATGGCATCTTCGACTACGGCCGCGTCAGCGGGTGACACACGGAGTCGACGCGCCGCCTCGAGGAAGACCGCCGGGTCGGGCTTGCCTGCCAGGCCGAGCTCGGCGCTGACGACGCCATCCACCCTGACCTCGAACAGGTCGAGGACACCCGCGGCCTCGAGTACCTCCTTGCAGTTCTTGCTGGCCGAGATGACGGCCGTGTGGATCCCCCGCGCCTGAAGCTCGTGGATGAACTCGACCGTGGACGCGAACGCCTCCACCCCCTGGGTTCGGAGGTGGTCGACGAAGAACAGGTTCTTCTGGTTTCCCAGCCCGCAGACGGTGTTGTCCGAGGGCGGATCGTCGGGCGCACCACGCGGGAGCGAGATGCCACGTGATTCCAGGAAGCTCGCCACACCGTCATAGCGGGGCTTGCCGTCGACGTACCGGCGATAGTCCTCGCCGGGGTCGAAGGGCACGAACTCCCCACCTTGGGCTCGGGCCCTCTGTTCGAGATAGGAGTCGAACAGCTGCTTCCAGGCAGCGGCGTGTACGGCCGCCGTGTCAGTGATCACCCCATCGGTGTCGAAGATCACCGCTTGGACTGTGTTGGTTGCCACTGTGCGAGGGCTCCTCCGTCGTTGCGGACTTCAGACCATATCTGCCTCGGTCCGTGTCCCGCCGAGATGCACACCTGTGCTGATCGGACCCCCGGTGGCGGCATCAGTCATTCGTAGGAGGCCAGCGTCCGCATGTAGTTGGTTCGTTCGAAGGCCGCAGGGTTGGCCGCACCCTGGTAGCTGACGCTGCCCTTGAGCTGAGTGACCGACTCGTAATCGTTGGCCTCCATCCACCTCACGAGGTTGGCCTCGACCAGCGGTAAGTAGCGAACACCGTGCAGCAACATCGCGCTGGCCATCATCGCCACATCCGCACCCGCCAGCAATACCTTGGCCACACCCTCGGCGTCGCTCACGCCGGAGCTTGCCGCCAACGACGCTGTGACACGACCGTAGAGGACGGCGATCCAGCGCAGGGGGAGACGGAGTTCCCATGGCTGGCTGAGCTCGATGCTGGGTACGACCTCGAGGGTGTCGAGGTCGAGATCGGGCTGGTAGAAGCGGTTGAACATCACCAGCCCGTCGGCACCCGCCGCGTCGATGCGCACAGCCATGTTGGCGAGGGACGAGAAGTAGGGTGACAGCTTCACCGCCATAGGGATGTCGAGAGCCGCGCGGACATCACCTACCAGTTGGAGGTACTCGTCCTCCACTTGGGAAGCGGTCTTACCGGTGTCAGCCGCGATCAGATAGACGTTCAGCTCGACTGCGTCGGCTCCGGCCTTTTGGAGGAGCTCGGCGTAGCGAACCCAGCCGCCGGTGGAGTCGGCGTTCAGGCTGGCGATGACGGGTATCGACAATCGCGCTTTGGCGCTGCTGACCAGATCGAGGTAGGCGTCGGGCCCAACCCCATAGTCGGGCATGTCCGGGAAGTACGTGAGTGATTCGCCGAAGGCATAGGCGCCCTGTTCCAGGACCTGATCGAGGTGCAGCTCGTCTCTCACGAGTTGCTCCTCGAACAGGGATGGCAGGACGACGGCCGCAGCACCGGCCTGTTCGATCTCGGCCAGGGTGTCGAGATCGCCGGTCAGTGGACAGCTCGAGACCATCAGCGGTGAGCGCAGGGACAGACCGAGGTAGGTGGTGGTCAGATCTGGGCTCATTCGGGGGTCTCCTCGTCGAGGCTCTGTCCTACATCATCTTCGAGGTGGGGGACAGTTCGCTCCAAACCGGCGAGCTGGGAGTAGTAGCGCCAACGCTCGTCGGCATCGGCCTGGGCCAACGAGATCAACTCGTCCGAACGCCGGGGGTCTGTGCGCGCCAGCATCGCCCAACGAGCCTCTTGCAGGGCGAAATCGCGGATCGGCATGGTCGCCTGGCGCGAGTCGAGATGAAGTGGATGTCCGTGCTCCCCCTCAGTCGGCCGATAGCGGTAGAGGGGCCAGAATCCGCTCTTCACCGCATCTCGCTGGCGTGCCATGGAGGTAGACGCCTCCACTCCGTGAGCCGGAATGCAGGTGCTGTAGGCGATGATGAGGGACGGGCCGATCCAAGCGTCGGCTTCGAGGAAGGCCTTGACGGTCTGGCGATCGTTGGATCCCATGGCGACCTGGGCGACGTAGACGTTGCCGTAGGCCATGGCCATGGCGCCGAGGTCCTTGCGCGGTGTCTCCTTCCCGAAGGCAGCGAACTTGGCCACTGCCCCACGAGGCGTGGCTTTGGATGCCTGCCCGCCGGTGTTCGAGTAGACCTCGGTGTCGAGGACAAGGACGTTCAAGTCGCGTCCGCTGCCAAGCACGTGGTCGAGCCCTCCGTAGCCGATGTCGTAGGCCCAGCCGTCGCCGCCGACGATCCAGATGCTCTTGCGGACAAGATCATCAGCCATCACCCGGAGCCGTCTTGCCGGGCCGGCGTGCACGCCGTCGGCGCCCGAGAGCCGCTGCTTCAGGGCTACCACCCGTTCGCGTTGTGCCGCGATCTCGGCTTCGGTGCTCTGAGGAGAGTCGAGCAGGGCCCGTGCCAGTCCGTCGCCCACCAGGGCACTCAGCTCCTCGGTGAGCCGTCGCGCCTCGGCGACGCTGTGTTCGTGACCCAGACGCAGTCCGAGCCCGAACTCGGCGTTGTCCTCGAACAGGGAGTTGGACCATGCCGGACCGCGACCCTCGAGGTTGGTGGCCCACGGTGTCGTCGGTAGGTTGCCTCCGTAGATGGACGAGCAACCGGTCGCGTTGGCGACGACGATACGGTCCCCGAACAGCTGCGTGAGGAGCTTCAGGTAGGGGGTCTCACCACAGCCGGCACAGGCACCGGAGAACTCGAACAGCGGCTGAAGCGCTTGTGCGCCCTTGACCGTCTGGTGGTCGAGCAGCGACCGGTCGATCTCGGGTATGCCGAGGAAGAAGTCGAAGTTCGCCCGCTCGACCGAGCGGTGAGCTCCGATCGGCTCCATGTTGATGGACTTGTGCCGAGCCCGTTCCTTGCTCTTGGCGGGGCACACCTCGACGCAAACCCCGCAGCCGGTGCAGTCGTCTGGAGCGACCTGGATGGTGAGCTGGTAGCCGTCGATCTCCTTGGAGCGGAAGTCCTTCGTCTTGAAGGACGCCGGCGACCCCTCGATCATCTCGGGCCGGTACACCTTCATGCGGATGGCGGCGTGCGGACAGACGATGGCGCACCTGCCGCAGTCGATGCAGATCCCGGGGTCCCAGATGGGTATCTCCTGGGCGATGTCGCGCTTCTCGTACCTCGCGGTGCCGGTTGGGAAGGTGCCGTCCACGGGCATCGCACTCACCGGGAGGAGGTCTCCCTCGCCAGCAAGCATCCGCGCCGTTACCCGCTGAACGAAGTCGGGAGCGTTTGCGGGAACGGGAGGGCGACGATGGAGCAGTCCATCGACCGCGGACGGGACGCTCACCTGCTGGAGGGCTTCGAGAGCCCGGTCCACAGCGGCGAAGTTCTGCTCGACGACGGCCCGGCCACGCTTGCCGTAGTTCTTCTCGATGGATTCCTTGATGGCAACGACCGCTCGCTCGCGTGGCAGCACACCCGACAGGGCGAAGAAGCAGGGCTGCATGACGGTGTTGATCCGAGCACCCATGCCGAGGTCCCGTGCGAGTTCGTACGCATCGATCACCCACACGTCGAGGCCCTTGTCGATGATCTGGGCCTGCACCTCCACGGGCAGTTGCTTCCAGACGGAGGTTGCGTCATGCGGACTGTTCAGCAACACCGTCGCACCGCGCTTGGCGCGACCCAGGACATCCAGGTGTTCGAGGAAGTTGAACTGGTGACAAGCGATGAAGTCGGCTTCTTCGACGAGATAGGTGGATCGGATCGGACGAGGGCCGAATCGGAGGTGCGAGCAGGTGACAGCCCCTGACTTCTTGGAGTCGTAGACGAAGTAGCCCTGTGCGTAGTTGTCGGTGTGTTCGCCGATTATCTTCACCGACGACTTGTTTGCACTGACGGTGCCGTCACTGCCGAGGCCGTGGAAGACGGCCTGCACGCCCTCGAAGCCGACGTGGAAGTCCTCTGCCGTGGGGATGCTCGTGTTGGTCACGTCGTCGACTATCCCCACAGTCACGTGGCGCCTGGGGGAGGCCTCGGCCAGTTCGCGGTACAGGGCGTAGACCATGGAGGGGGTGAACTCCTTGGAGGAGAGCCCGTAACGCCCTCCGATCACGGAGACGGCCTCCTCACGAAGCGACTCGTGCAGGGATGCAATGACGTCGGTGTACAGCGGTTCGCCGACCGCACCCGGCTCTTTGGTGCGGTCGAGGACGGCGATAGCGCGCACAGACGAGGGCAGTGCTTCGGCCAGCCGGCGCGAGGGGAACGGTCGGTACAGGCGTAACTTCAGCGCACCCACCTTCTCGCCTTGGTCGACCATTGCCTCGACGGTCTCGTCCACGGCGCCGGTTCCCGAGCCCATCAGGATCAAAGCGCGCTCGGGATCGGGGGCGCCGATGTAGTCGACCAGGGAGTAGCGTCGCCCTGTTCGGCGAGCCAGGTGCTCCATCAGGTCCTCCACGACCGTCGGGACTCCCTCGTAGAAGGGATTGACCGCTTCCCTGGCCTGGAAGAAGACATCGGGGTTCTGGGCCGAGCCGCGCAGTACCGGGCGATCCGGGCTCAGGCCCCGTGCCCGGTGCTCCAGAAGCGCGTCCTCGTCGACCAGCGCCCTCATGTCGTCGTCCTCCAGGAGCGCGATCTTGTTGATCTCGTGGGAGGTTCGGAATCCGTCGAAGAAGTGGAGGAACGGAACGCGGGTCCTAAGGGTTGCCGCGTGGGCGATCAAGGCGAAGTCGTGGGCCTCCTGGACCGATCCGGCAGCCAGCATCGCCCATCCGGCCGTACGGGCGGCCATGACGTCGCTGTGATCACCGAAGATCGACAGCGCGTGGGTCGCGACGCTGCGTGCTGCCACATGGATCACGGCCGGGTTCAGTTCCCCGGCCATCTTGAACATGTTGGGCAACATGAGGAGGAGGCCCTGGGACGCGGTGAAGGTCGTCGCCAGCGCACCCTTCTGGGCGGCGCCGTGGAGTGAGCCCGAAGCGCCGGCCTCGGACTGCATCTCGACGACTTCGGGGACCGAGCCCCAGAGGTTGGTCCGACCAGCGGCCGTCCACGCATCGGCCAGCTCCCCCATCGGCGATGCCGGTGTTATCGGGTAGATGGCGATGACCTCGCTGAGTTTGTGGGCGACGCGGGCCGTGGCCTCGTTGCCGTCGATGCACTCCCATCTCTGCCTCATTCGGCCCCCTGGCTCAATCGGCTTCGAAGGCGGGTCGCGTGGGACGCTACCAACCACGACGGTCGTTTCAACGGGGGGCCGCTGAGATTCGGGTCAATCTGCCGGACGGTTCAGCAGGTGCCGCAATGCGGGTTCGATCTCTGGGTGGAGGAAACGGAATCCGCTACGTTGCAGAGCCCGGGGGGCCACGCGTTGACTCACTCCGACGAGTGCCTCGGTGAGCTCGGATCCGTAGAGCAGCTTCAGCGCGAACTTGGGTGTGATGGAGGTCGGCCGGTGCAGCACACGGCCCAGGGCCTTGGTGAACTCGCTGTTGGTGACCGGATTCGGGGCCGTCAGGTTCACCGGTCCCTCCACTGCTGCGTCGAGCAGGTGCTCGATGGCTCGCACCTCGTCGTCCAGCGATATCCAGCTCTGCCACTGGCGTCCCGAGCCGATACGTCCACCCAATCCCCAGCGGAAGAACGGGAGCTGGCGTCGGAGTGCCCCGCCGTTGCGCGAGAGCACGATTCCGCTGCGCAGCAACGTCACCGCGACCCCCGCATCCCGGGCAGCGCTGGTGGCCCTCTCCCAGGCAGCGCAGACCTCGGCGAGGAAGTCGTTGCCCGGCGCGGAGGCCTCGTCGAGGACAGCGTCACCGCGGTCGCCGTAGTAACCGATGGCAGAGCCCGACAAGAAGGAATCCGGGGGCCGGCCGAGTTGGGCCAGGGTGGTTGCCAGTAGCTCTGTACCGGCGGCCCGACTATGGAGGATGAGTTGCTTGCGGTCGGCACTCCAGCGCCTCTCCCCGACGCCGGCGCCTGCCAGATGGACGACCGCGCCGATCCCTTCGAGTGACTCGGAGTCGACGTAGCCCTCCTGGGGTCTCCAGCCGGCCTCGTCCGAACCCAGAGGATCTCGCCGCACCAGCCGGAGGACTCGGTGCCCCGAGGCGCCGAGCCGCTTCGTCAGCGCCGAGCCGATGAGCCCGCTCGCTCCGGTCACGGCGATGTCCATGAGCTCAGGGCACCACGCCGGACACCGGTAGGACCACCGGGCGATGGTCGCCTGACAGATCGAGGATCTCCTCGAAGCCTTCGCGGAGGCAGTCCATGAGGACACCCGGATCGGGTACGGCACCGGCGTCTGTGGTCACACCCACGTTGCAGGTGTCCCGGTAGGACATGAGCGTGACGTTGGCGGCCGAGCCGATCGTGGGACCGAAGCCGTAGAAGGACTCGAGCTCGGCACCGGCCAGGTAGACGGGGAGGTCGAAGCCGGGGACGTTGCTGGCCAGGAAGTCGATGTGCTTGAGCATGCTCCCGGTGACAGCGTGGGGCAGGAGGTTCATGGCGCCGGCGATCACGTCCGAGTAGGGGATGGCCGGCTCGTGGCGCCATGACCGGCACAGCTCGTCGATGGCGGTCATCCGGGCTGCGGGGTCTTCTATGCCGACCGGGACCTTGAACCGAGCAAGCGTGATCCGGTTGCCGCCCTCGGGATCGCTTTCGGACCTGACGCTGATGGGCATGGTGAGCCTGAGCTCCTCGACATGGGCGTCGTGGCGTTCGTGGTAGCGCGCCAGGCCACCGGCGATCCCCCCCACGAAACCGTCGTTGAGAGTGCCGCCGACGTTGTGGGCGGCGTCGCGCAGCTCACTCAGCGGCACGTCGAGGACGTCGTAGTGCCAGAGAAGCTTGCGCTGGGTCATGATCGGCGAGAGGGTGTGGCTGACGGGCTGGACCATCCGGCCGACGGACCTGGCGGTTCGCACGAGGTCGCTGACCGCTCGTGAGGGATGGCGCAACGCGTGTGAGGCACCGCGACTCAGCGACCGGGCGGTGCCGCCGGCACGTCGGGCGTTGTACTCGAGGGTGTCCCGCATCTGCTCGGCGATGCTGAGCCGGTGACCGCTGGGAACCGGCGGCATCGCTCCGGGGTCGGAGAGCTCCCGTTCGAGATCCACGACGTGAGCTGCTATTTGGATGCCTCCGATGCCGTCGGTGAGGGAGTGGTGGACTTTCATGACCAGGGCGGCGCGGCCCCCCTGGAGTCCCTCGACGAGGGTGAACTCCCACAACGGCCGGGCGGGATCGAAGGCGGTCATCCCGGTAGTCCGGGCGAACTCGAGCACCGGTGCCAGCGTGTGCGGCGCAGGGGCAGCCATCCGCCGGACATGCCAGCTGAGGTCGAAAGCAGGATCGGTCTCCCAGCGAGGGGGAACGAGACCGAGCGGGGAGGGGACCAGCACATCCCGGAACTCCGGAGCCAGGCGGGTGGCGCGATCGATCCTCTCGAGTAGCACCGGCCACTCGGGTGCCCGGTCGAACACACCCACCGCCACTATGGTCGAGCGGAGCAGCGGATCCCGTTCCATGTGGAGAGCGAAGGCGTCGCTCTCGCGCACATGGACCTGGTCGCGAGCAGCTCGACCGGTCGGCGCAGCGTTTGAGTCGTTCTCGGCCAGGATGTCACCCTCCGACCTGCGGCGAGCGTGCCTGAACTGATTGGGCGGGCGCCGACACTAGCACGCGCCTTCGGATTCCGAGACCCCGGAGTGTCGCGCGACCGTGCCGAGCGCGCAGAATGTGATGGTGAAGACGCGGCTCGACGATCCGATTCCCCCCACCATCGAGTGGCTCGGCGACAGCGTTCGCCTCATAGACCAACGTCTGCTGCCCACCGAGGTGGTGCTCGTGGAGGCCCACCGTGTGTCCGAGCTGTGCGAGCTGATCAGGAGCATGGCGATCCGAGGTGCTCCGGCGCTGGGCGCCGCAGGCGCCATGGGGATAGCCCTGGCTGTTGTGAGAGGTGAGGATATCTCCGAGGCAGGCCGCGATCTGATCTCGACCCGTCCCACGGCGGTGAATCTTGCCTGGGGCGTGGAGCGGGCCAGCTCCGCCGCCGACCCGGTTCGTGAGGCGGTTCTGATAGCCGAGGGGGATGTGGAGGCCAACCGTAGGCTCGGTGCGCACGGCGCGGGTTTGATTCCGCACCAAGGGCGCGTTCTGACCCACTGCAACGCCGGGGCGCTCGCTTGTGTGGGGTACGGGACTGCGCTGGGTGTGATCAGAGCTGCTGCCGAAGCCGGCCGGAACCCGTCGGTCTGGGTCGACGAGACCAGGCCACTGCTCCAGGGCGCACGCTTGACCGCCTGGGAGCTGTCGCAGCTGGAGATCCCCTGCACCCTCATAGCCGACGTGGCGGCGGGGTCGCTGATGGCGGCCGGCCTGGTCGACGTGGTGGTCGTCGGCGCCGACCGGATCGCCGCCAACGGCGACGTGGCCAACAAGATCGGCACCTACCCGCTGGCTGTACTGGCCGCCCGCCACGGCATCCCCTTCGTGGTAGCCGCACCCTGCTCGACGATCGATCGGGATACCGCCACGGGATCTGCCATACCCGTCGAGCACCGTGACCCGGTCGAGGTGAGCGAGGTGGCTGGTACGGCCATCGCGCCAGCGGGCGTGTCCGCCCACAACCCGGCGTTCGACGTCACACCCGCCGAGTTGATCGGTGCCTATGTAACCGAGACCGGTGTTTGGGAGGAGAGGCCGCCGATTTGAGCCGGCGAGTTGCCGCGGAAGACCAAGAGCGGGTCCTTGCCGTGGATGATCAGGGCTAGAGCTGGGCTAGAGCAGCTCCGACTCCACTATTTCGTGTCGTTTCAGGTAGGTCGTGAGGAAGGCCTGGACGATGGCGATGAAGGGCAGAGCCAGCAACGCTCCGGTGATTCCCATCAGCTCGGAGCCGGCGAGCACGGCCCCCAGCGCCACCCCTGTGCTGACGTTCATCTTGTTGGCTGCGACACGGGGCGAGATGAAGTAGTCCTCGAACTGCTTGTAGACGAGGATCGCCGCGAGCAGGATGACAGCGCCCCACACGTTCCCTGAGATCAGAACCAGGAGCAAAGGCAGCGCGGCGCCCACATAGGCGCCCAGTAACGGGATGAATGCGTCCCATGCCCCGTAGAAGAGACCGCCGATGATCGCCAATCCCCTGATCTCGGGATCGGAGTCGGGGACGAAGCTGACGAAGTAGATGCCGGCGGTGACGACGGTGGACGCCACGAGGAAGATGACGCCTCGGGAGTAGAAGTACCCTCCGGTCTTCTCGATCGACAAGTCCCACACGCGCAGGACCATCCGCTGACGCTCCGGTGCCATGACCGAGCAGATGCTTCGCCGGATCTTGGGTCCGTTGGCGGTGAAGATGACGGTGAAGAGGATGATCGTCACCAGCCGGAAGAGCGCCGACACCACCTCGCTCACGAGACCCACGGCGCTCTGGGCGATGTCACCCACGGAGTGCTCATTGAGGAAACCGGTGACGGACGAGGTGCTGATGGTGTAGTCGACGTTCATCCGGTCGAGGAGGCGGTTGAGGTCGTCGACAACGCCGGGAACAGCTCTGCGCAGGTGCGACCCTTCCCGGACCATCAGGTCGATGACGAGGGGGATGACGACGAGGACCACGACGGCGAAGATCAGGAACACCACCGCGGTTGCCTGACCCCGGCTCATGCGTCCCCGTGACAGACGGTTCACGGCCGGCTCGAGCGCGAACGACAAGAAGAGGGAGGTCAACAAGATGCTGAGGAAGTCCTCGAGTCGCAGGAATGCCCAAGCGAACACCAGGGCGGCGAAGGTCACGGCTATCACGAGCAGCAGGAACCGAAGGGTCCACTGAGGTTGACGCAGCCAGTCGACGAGTCGCACGGTGACCGGCTCGTCGACGTTGCTGCCGGGCTGCTCGGGAACGTCGGCTGTGCTCACCGCAGACTCTCCTGCGACTGGGGGAAGGACGGATGGCCCATCGTCACGTCCGACCGCACGGCTGTCGTGTGCGAACCTACCCGCCGGGTTCGTCACCGGCGTGGATACCCGCGGGCCGGTGGCCGGGACCTGGCGGTGCTCCGGCCGCGCGTCTTGTGTCGGCTGTCGCGCAATCTGTGGCAGAAGCTAAAAGGATTGTGGCATTTGGCCGACAGGACGTAGTAGAACCGTAATGTTCGCGGGCGCAACCGCTGGGAGCCGGAGAACATGACCGACATGACCAACGCCACCGGGCACACCCCCGGTGCTCGTTCGGTGCGAGTCAGCAGTCCGCTGCGGCTGGCGGTGGCCCTCGCCGTCGTGGCCGCGGTGCTCACCATCATCCCCGCACCGAGTCCGTCTGGGGCGACGGGCTCCACGGGGGAAGCCGCCGGTGGTGGCACCGCGCGAGCCCAGAGCAGCAACAGCCCCGATGTGGTCCCGTTCATCGGGACCTTCGCCGTGTCCTGCGCCTACCAGACCGGTTCGTACTGCGGTGGCCATCACGGCTACTGGGCGATTGACACGGGCATGCCGATCGGCACCCCCGTCTACGCCGCCGGGCCAGGGACCGTCACCAGCATCTTGAACCACTCCGCCGGCGGGCTGAGCCTCTACATCACCCACCCCGACGGTCGCATCTCGGGCTACCTGCACCTGAGCCAGACCCTGGTGAGCGTCGGTCAGTCGGTGGACCGTTACGACCAGGTCGCACGCTCCGGGAACACAGGGAACGCGGGTTCGTACTCGCATCTTCACTACGAAGAGCAGAAGCCGGCCTGGACCAAGATCGACCCCGGCAAGATGTGGGCCTGTCACGGATCGACTCCGGTGCTGTACCCCGACGCCGCCGGCTACAGCACCTGGCAGGGCCTCCCGTACGGCGTCACGATCCGCAACGACGGCTACGGCTGCCTCGGGGGACCCGGTGGACAGGTCTGGGAGTACACGACCGGCTACAGCAACGCCGACGCCAATGCTGTCGCGGCGGCCGCGGCTCACTTCGGGATGAGCCCCTCGGAACTGCAGAAACAGGGCGTCGGGCTGTTGGGTTGGATGCTGCTGGTGGCGGGCGCCAGCGGCACTTCCCCGCTGGTGCCGCCACCGCCGTCCACCGGCCCGGTCCAGCACGAGACGGCCTACAACAGCTACGAGAAGCAGTACCTGGATCTCGTCAGGGGCTACTACGTCTTGACGCCCGAACAGGCCCAGGCCGGCGGTGCCTCCCTGCTGGTCTTCTTTGCGGCCATGGCCGGCGCTTGACCCACCACCGGCTCGGCCGCACGTCGAGCGTCGGGGGCGCAACCCCCGAGGGAAACCGGTAGCCTCGTCGCGTTGTGACCGGACTGGCAATAGCTGGGGCGTTTGACATCATCGCCCTGGTGGTGGCGTTGGGCGGGGCTCTCAAGCTGGTGCGCCCGCTGCCGACCGAGCAGGCGCTGCAATCGGTGGGCCTACCTCACCGACGAGGCGCAGCGCTGTGGCTGGGAGCGACCGAGTTGGTCCTCGGCAGTGCGGCGTTCGTGTTCGGAGGCCGGGTGCTCGCCTTGGCGCTAGGCATCGCCTACACGGGATTCGGGGTTTTCGTTGCGGTGGCGATGCGGCAGGACGGCAACTCCCGGTGCGGGTGCTTCGGTCGAGCAGACACACCGCCGACAATGATCCATCTGATCCTCAACGTGGTCTCCGCCGGCGTGGCTGTGGCGGCCTTCACCTATCCGGTCCCGTCGCTCGAGGTGATCATCAGCGAGCAACCGGCGTGGGGGCTGCCGTACTTGGGGTTCGTGCTGCTCGGCACGTATCTCGTCTATATCATCGACACAGCTCTTCCTGAGGTGCTGGACGCCGGTAGGGGAGTTCGACCCGCCGATCCCGGACCGGTCGGCAGTCGGGGGTAGCCAGTGGCCACGAAGTTGATCGAACGAACTGCGAGGTTCCTCGAGACAAGGCTCGACCGTCGCGGCTTTCTCGCGCGAGGTGCTCTGGCGGGCACTGCGGTCGCGGTTGCCCCGAGCGAGTTCATCCTCAGGCCCAACTCCGCGTATGCGGCCATCTGCAACTGCAACGGATCGAGCTGCAGCTGCTCGGCAACCTGTTGCGACGGGTACACGGAGTTCTGCTGCCATACCCATCCCGGCAACGGCAACCGCTGTCCTCCCGGGACCCGCCTCGGTGGGTGGTGGAAGGTCGACGGATCGAACTTCTGCGGCGGTGGCCCTCGCTACTACATGGACTGCAACGCATCCTGCGGCGGCTGCGGCTGCGGGGGCAGCGGCATCTGCAGCGGATCCTGTTCCGGTACGGGGTGTGGCTGCGCCCACGGCGACTGCGGCAACCGGAAATCCGGTTGCACCGGATTCCGTTACGGTCAGTGCAACAATCAGATCGCTTGCCTCGGGCCCATAGTGTGCAGGGTGGTCACCTGTACTGCCCCGTGGGCCATCGATCCGACATGCAACACCACCGTGAGGGTCGACGAAGCCACCAGGTACCACAACCGTCCCTGCCTGCAGCAGTCCGACAACCCGTTCGGCGCGGTCGACTTCGTCAGTGACGAGAAGGGCGCGCTGCGTCTCAGGGGCTGGGTCATCGATCCCAACACCGGGTGGCCCGCCTACGCCCACGTCTACGTCGACGGGGCAGCGGTTGCCTCGACGCTGGCGAAGCTGGCGCGCCCCGACGTCGCTCGTCGCTACCCGGCCTATGGGCCTCATCACGGCTTCGACATCACCGTGCCCATGTCATCGGGCCTCCACGTCGTCTGCGTCGCCGCCATCAACCACGGCCCCGGCAACAACCAGTTCCTTGGGTGTGCCTTCGCCTATCTCTCCCCTGAACCGTTCGGTGCCCTCGACCTGGTCCAGGCCAAGCCGGGTTCCACCAGGATCACCGGCTGGGCCGCCGACCCCGACAAGGGGACGGGGCCGATCTCGGTGCACACCTACATCGACGGAAGGCTGCACTCGGCCACGCGGGCAGATCGATACCGTCCTGACATCGAGCGCGCCTACCCTCACCTGGGGCCTTACCACGGCTTCGACGCGACCCTCCCCAGCTCGGGTGGCGACCACGAGGTCTGCGTCTACGCCTTCAACGAAGGGAGCGGCCACAACCAGAGACTCGGGTGCAGGAAGGTCGGCCAGCCCTTCGGTAACGTCGACGTAGTCCGCGACGAGGGTGGGGCCATCCGGGTGTCAGGCTGGACGATCGACCCGGACACGGTCGACCCGATCAAGGTACACGTCTACATCGACGGCCACGCCACCCGGTCGCTGGATGCCAACCGCAGCCGCTCCGACGTGGAACGCGTATACCCCGAGTACGGGCCGGCCCACGGCTTCAACGACCTGATCCCCGCGGTTCGAGGGGAACACGTCGTCTGCGTCTTCGCGATCAGCCACGGACGAGGCACCGCCGAGTATCTCGGCTGGAAGAAGGTCGTGGTCGCGTGACGGCACTGGTCATCATCGAGGGCGTGGTCATCCTGTTGCTGGCCATCCTGGTTGTCGGGCTGCTACGCAGTCACGCCGATGTGCTCCGGGCGCTCCACGAGCTCGGCGTCAACCCGCACGAGCGAACCCCGTTGGGTGGAGCTGCCGGCAACTTCGAGATCGCAACCAGGCCCGGCGTTCCCGAGCCCAGAGCCCACGCCGATCTCGGGGCCCACGACATAGCGGGATCGACGATCGACGGGGGGAGTGCGGTGGTGAGCGTAGCCGGCGTCGACCACACCACCCTGATCGCGTTCTTGTCGAGTGGCTGCTCGACCTGCGCCGATTTCTGGGCGGCTTTCGAGCACGGGGAAGCCGACCAGATCCCAGGGGTGAGTACCCGGCTGGTCGTCGTCACACAAGGCCCGGAACTGGAGAGCGTCTCCACTTTGGCAGAGCTCGCGGCCCCCGGCCTGACCACGGTCATGTCCTCCGAAGCCTGGGACGACTACGGGGTACCGGTTTCTCCGTACTTCGTTCTGGTTGATGGCCCCAGCGGTCGCGTGGCCGGCGAGGGAGCCGCCAGCTCGTGGCCACAGGTGCTCGACCTGCTTCGCAAGGCTGTCGCCGACGGGGGCATGGATCTGCGACCCAGACGCACCAGGCGGGAGTTCCTCACCGGCAGCCAGCGCGAGGAACGAGCCGACCGCGAGCTGGCGACCGCGGGCATCCACCCGGGTCATGCGAGTCTGTACCCCGAGACCCTCGACGACGTGGAGGGCGACGGTGACGACGATTGAGCTCTCGGGCGCTGCTGTGATGGCGGTTGGCCTGGCGGTTGCGGTGGTCGGCGCCGTACGGGCCAGCTGGTCACCCTGAGGCGAGTCGATGCTTTCGAGCATCCACCCGCTCGGTGAGCGGGCCAAGGGCAATCGATACGGTGTCACGCTGGCCGCCTACATGCTCGGTTCGCTTGCGGGTGGCCTGGTGCTGGGCGCGGCTCTCGGGCTGGCGGGCTCCGTGCTCAGGGAGCTCATCGATCCTGCGTTTGCTGCAATGACATTCGGAGCCGTCTGCATGGTCGCCTTCGTTGCCGACCGGGGCCGTTGGCTTTCCCGGCTCCCGTCATGGCATCGGCAGGTGAACGAGGACTGGCTGGCTGAGTTCCGCGGATGGGTCTACGGGTCAGGATTCGGGTTCCAGCTCGGCCTAGGTGTCGTCACCATCATCCCGTCGGCCATCTTCTACGCGGTGATGGCTGCCGGTCTTCTCGTGGGCTCCGTCCAGGGTGCGGTCGTCATCGGCGGCGCTTTCGGTCTGGTCAGGGGACTGGTCTTGATCACCGGCCGCCGGATCGTGGACACCCAGTCCCTGCTGGCATACCACCGCTCCTTTCAACGCCGCGCGCGGCTCGCTGACACCGCCACCTCCACCGCCCTGCTGGTGGGGGCGGGCACGCTGCTCCTGTCGACGGTGATGGCGTGAGCACGAACATCGAGTCATTCGGCATCTCAGTCGAGGTACCCGACGGTTGGAACGGGCAGATATTCCGCCGCCCCGGCGACGCAGGAGCGCAGCCACAGGCTGTCGACGAGGGCGACTCGAGCACGTTCCCGGTCGTTCACGTCGGCAACTTCTGGCTACCTGCAGTACGAGGCGACTTCGGCTCAGGTGCCGTCGAGCAGATGAGCCACGACGACGTGCTCGTGTGCCTGCTCGAATACGAGCCCGAGGCTGCCTCCACTGCACTTTTCGCGCATGAAGGGATACCTCGGTTCACCGCTGGTGATTTCGATCCACGGACGATGCAGAGAAGCGTGGCCGGTATGGCCGGTGCCCAAGCGTTCTTCCGGGTCAACGGTCGCGCCTTTTGCGTCTACGCGGTGGTGGGCAGCTATGCCCGAAGGAGCCACCTCGCACCTTCGGTGAACCGCGTGCTGGAGGGGATCGAGATCGGGTGAGCGGCGGGTCGACAGCCCGGCAATTCCTGTGCGCCGCGTAACCTGACTTGGTGACCGATGTCGGCTTCCTGATCGTCTATCTGGCGTGGGGATTCGGTGTCGCAACCATCGTCGCAGGTCTGGCTCTGCTCGGGCGATCGCAGGATCGGAGCCCTTCGCCGTCGGGAAGGCAACTGATCGGGTTGGCCGTCACGCTCGTTGGCTGTCTCGGGCTGCTGGCCTCGTTGGCGTTGCCGTGGATCAGCGGGTTGTCAGCAGGCGACCAGAGGGAGCTGGTGGAATCCGGCTGGACCGGCTTGGACCCGCTGACGACCGGAGCGATCGCGGGGCTCTGCGGGCTGGCCGGACTGTACGTGCTCTACCGGCGAGGGGGCGGTGTGTACCGCCGGCTCCTGATGCTCTCGACCGGCTGGTGCGTGCTCGGCCTCGTCGTGGGCAATCTGGTCATCCAGTCGACGACGTCGCGTGGTTCGAGCATGGAGTGGGGTGCCTTCGTGTCCCTGGGCGCGGCACTCGTGGTGATCACCGGCCTGTACTTGGCCGCGTCAGCTGGCGCACCTGGCTCTCAGGCGGCGCTCTAGCTGTTCGGCCAGTTCGGGGCGGCCGAAGTAGAAGCCCTGGGCGAGTGGGCAGTCCATCTCGACCAGTTGCTGAGCCTGCTCTGCCTCCTCGACGCCCTGGGCGCAGGGGGCTATCTGCAGCTCTTGGGCGAGTCGTACGACGTTCCTGACTATCGTGGTGTCCTCCTCGGACATCCCCAGGCCCTGAACGAAGCTTCTGGGGATCCGCAGCAGGTCGAGCGAGAGCTCGCGTATGGACGAGAGAGTTGAGTAGCCCGTCCCGAAGTCATCGAGCGCCAGCCGTACCCCGCGCTTCTTCAGCTCTCTGAGCTTGGGCCAGAGGACGCGCCTGTTGTGGCGCAAGGCGTTCTCGGTCACATCGAGCACCAGATGCTCAGGCGGAAGCCCCGCCGCTTCGTAGGCGGCGACGATGCTACCGACGAACGCCCTGTCCGTCAGTTGACTCGCCGCGAGGTTCACAGCCACGAAGTAGTCAGGCGCTCCGGGAGTCAAGTTCGACCAGATCTTCACCTGGCGGCAGGCACGCTCGGCCACCCAAGAGCTGACTGGAACGGCCAAGGAGGTACGCCTGAGGACCGAGAGGAACGCGCTCGCAGGTATGAGCTTGGTGCCCGACGTCGGGTCCAGCCAGCGCCATCGCAGCAGCGCCTCGAACCCCACCATGTTTCCCTGGGACGGGGACACGATCGGCTGATAGACGACACGGAACTCGTCCTCCTCGAACGCCTTGCGTATTCGCTCCGGAGTCACCTCGAAGTTCAGCCAGCTCCTGCTCGTGAAGTCCCTGATGAAGCAACCACCGGGTCCGTCCTCGCGGGCTTCGGTAACCGCCAACCTCGCCTCACGAACGACCGTTGTCGGATTCAGCTGGCGGTCATGGCTGAGGGTCCCGCCGATGTACCCGATCACCGGCACGGCGTCGCTGCCGACGGTGACCGGGTCAGCCAGCGCGATGAAGATGTGGTCGCAGATCTGTTGCGCCGCCTCTATCGTGCTGACACGCCGGCAGAGGACTGCGAACTCGGCGCCTTCGTAACGGGCGACGTCGGCATTGGGGCCCATCAGCTTGCTCAAACGGCCACCGATGGTGCGTAGCACGTAGTCACCGTGGTCAGGGCCGTAGATCTCGTTGATGTCACGGAGGTTGTCGATTGTTATCAGCAGGAGCACGAAGCGCTCACTGGGATATCTCGCCTGCTCGAGTGCCGCCGAGAGGAATGTGTCGAGTTGCTGGCGGTCAGGTAGGCCTGTCAGCTTGTCGACAGTGTCACCTGCTGCATTGGGCTGTCTGCGTCTCACCATGGCGGTCAAAGTCCTGCGGATCGGGGTCGACTTCTGGTCTGCGCGGATTGGTCAGGTCTGTCGCTCCTGAGCGTCCACCTCAGCAGGCTGCACTCGGCTCGACACGACGCTGTCTAGCTGGGGCCTGCGCCGTTCGGTTCGGTCCCTCAACGATTCATCGGCACTTTTCCGGTCGGGCTGAGCAGCGGGCAGATCGAGGGGTGCGGTCCAGCGCAGGCGTGTCCCCGCTTGGGAGGACTCGATGCAGAAGGACCCGCCGAGCTGGTCGGCGCGGTCTTGCATGTCGTGGACACCGAGCCCCCCTTGTCTCGGCCCGGAATACCCGATTCCGTTGTCGGCGACGTCGAGAACGACGAGGTCCGATCGGACCGTGACCTGAACCGTGGCAGCAGACGCGTCTGCATGTCGGGCTACATTGAGCAGGGCCTCGCGGAGCGTGCTCGTCAGGTGCTCCGCGGTCATGCCGGCCACCGATCCGTCGACAGGACCCGAGAATGTGACCGCCGGTTCGAATCCGAGGGCTGATCTGGCCTCCTCGACGGTTCGGAGCACCGACAGGCGGAGCTCGGCAGTCGGGGGCGAGCGAAGCTGATGGATCACTGCCCTCACCTCGCCGATGGCGCCGTTGATGTCGGCCACGACGCGTCGCATGGTCGGACCTGTCTCGCTGCCCCCGGCTCGGTTGGCGACGGAGTCGAGCGTCATCGCCGCGCAGAAGAGCTTCTGGATGACGCGGTCGTGGAGGTCTGCGGCGATACGGCGGCGTTCCCGCAGGATCTCCGGGCTGGCGACGACGCGGGACGGCATCGGCTTCATGTCGTCGCAGCAGCTCATGCGCTCATTGCAAAGGGTTCGTTTCGTGATTCGAGGGCGAAGATGGCGGCTTGGGTCCGGGACTCCACCCCCAACTTGGTGAGCAGGTGGGAGACGTAGTTCTTCACGGTCTTCTCGCTCAGGTGGGTCGCCTGGGCTATCTGCTTGTTGGAGTGCCCATCGGCGATCAGGTCCAGGATCTCGGCCTCCCGGCGGGTCAAAGAGCCGACCAGGCGCCGTCGCTCTTCGTTGCGGCGGATCTTGTCGAAGACGCGGTTCGTGACCGCCGGGTCGAGCAGCGATTGCCCGTCTGCTACCCGCCGGATGCCGTCGACGAGGTCCTGATCGCTGATCTCCTTCAGCAGGTAGCCGGCCGCTCCCGCTTTGATGGCGTTGAACAACAGATCATCGTCGAGGTACGAACTCAGCATCAGACAGCTCATCGAGGGGTGTGCCTCGCTCAGCTGGCGGCACAAGGACACGCCGTCCATGTCGGGTAGGCGGATGTCGAGCAAGGCGATGTCGGCCCGGGTCTCGGTGAGCGCCGCCACGGCGCCGGCGGCAGTCGCGGAATCACCGACGAGCTGCATGTCGTCCTGTGCGGATAGCAGGGTCTTCAGTCCCCGTCGCACAAGAGGGTGGTCATCGACGACGAAGATCCGCGTCCGCATCGATTGTTGCCTCCAGGTCGCCTTGCTTGCTGGTAACTGCCACCCGATGCCGAATGCCCACATGGCCACCGTAGGTGCCAATCCTGGGAATCCCATGGGCCGTTCGACTCATAGGTCCTCTATCGGAGGTCGCGGGCCGGGTTGTACCCCTCAGAACCGGATTTGGCTACGCTCGCGGCGCCGGGCCGGCGGCGGGGCCTCGGTGTGTCTGCGGGCGGGAATTGGCAGGATCGCGAAAGGACACGAGAGGAGCCGTGGTGAGCAGAACCATCCCGGGGCGGTGGGCCAGCCGGTTGTGCCGAGCCGTACCGGCGTTCGCCCGAGTGGCCGGCGCCGCCGTGCTGGTGGTGGCCGTGGCGTTTCTCCCGGGAGCCGACCATTCAGCCCGGGCCGGCACCGGTGCGGTACCGGCGGCTGGTATGGCCTCGCCCCTGGCAGGATCGGTGGCCGCGGCGAACAGGACGACCGCGGCAATCGGCAACCTACCCGACACCAAGGTCCTCATGGTGGGTGACTCGATCGCCTGGACCATGGGTTTCGACATGACCGGTGCGGTCCTGACCGATCACCACATCAGCTCGTTCACCAACGGGGCCCTTCCCTGGTGCGAGCTGATCATAAGGTCACCACTGGTGACGGAATGGGGGACGCTGCAGGAGCCCTCGAACGCCTGTGACGACTGGCGAGGTGAATGGCAAAGAGCGGTGGACGCCCTGCGTCCTGACGTCGTCCTCTTCTACGTCGGCGGCTGGGAGGTGTACAGCCGCATCCTCGGCTACCTCTTCTACATGCCTTTCGCGGGGTCGCTCTACAACGCAGTGGAAGCCGACATCCTCGATGACGCGATCAAGATCCTCTCGTCGAGGGGCGCTCATGTGGGCTTGGTCACCGCGGGCATCTACATGCGCGAGGACGGCTCCTATTGGTCTTCGAAGCACAAGTGGCGCACCGACCACTTCAACAACCTGCTCCGTCAGGCGAATGCGAAGTATCCGTCGCAGACCTCGATGGTGGAGATGGAGGCCTGGCTGTGCCCCAACGATCGCTGCCCGCAGTACGTGGACGGTTACTGGGTACGGCCCGACGGCATTCACTTCGGACATCAGTTGATGTTCCCGCACCTGCCTCCGAACCCGGCCACCTACTGGATGGCCTCTGAGGCCCGTCGGCTGCATCTGAAGGTCCTCGGTCGCCCAATCGGTGCCTACGATTCGCTCCAGCGGGCGCCCGGGGGTGCCAGAGCAACCGGTTGGGTCCTCGATAGGGACACAGCAGACCCGACCTCGGCGAGTTTCTGGGAGGGGCTGTATCCACATGTGGTCGCGGTCGCAGATCGGTACCGATCCGACATCGAGCGCATCTACGGCTTGGGCCCGAACCACGGATTGGTCGTCGACATCCCGTTGTCGGAGGGGTCCCACACTCTGTGCGGCTACGCCCACGACGCCACCGGCGGTGCACCGTACGGGGCGATCGGCTGCAAGAGCGTCCACATAACGGGAACACCGTCGGGTGCCTGGGACTCCGTCGCCACCTCACCCGGCAGCCTCACCGTCAATGGCTGGATGGTCGACTGGGACAGCGCCTCACCCGGCTACGTTCACGTGTACGTCGACGGTGTCGCCACGGCGTCGACTCTCGCAACCGCCAGCCGTTCTGACATCGCCCGGCTCTACCCTGCATACGGCAGCCTGCACGGATTCAACCGAGTCGTGCCGGTCGCGTCGGGGCGACACCAGGTCTGCCTCTACGCGATCAACCTGACCGGTCCGGGAACGAACCCGTCGCTGGGCTGCCGGTCGGTGGTGGTGCCCTGAGAAGCGCCCGCACCGGGCGGCGGGTCAGGGCTAGAGGTCGAGCTCGTCACGCATCAACCCCCGGACCTCGACGAGCTCGTCGTAGTCGTAGAAGAACTGCACCTTCTCATCGATGACACTCGATCCGGTGGGGGGATCGTTGAGGACGAACTCCACGAAGTGCTCGGCGAAGTCCTCCTCGGGGCTGGCCATGGCGTAGTCGGTGACGAACTCCTCGCTGCCGCCGGGCTGCCCGTCGGGCCAGAACGCATCGCCCCAGGCTTGGAGATAGGAGTCGGCACGGGCGCAGGAGTCGACGAGGTTGAGCTGTTCTCCGCATTCGGCCTGACCGTTGGGAGATACGTCCTCGATCTGGCCGGGCTCGAGCGAGAGGAGGTGGGAGATCTCATGGACCACGGTGTGCAGGAACTCCTGGCGGTAGCGGCTGTCTACGATGTCGAGTTCCAGAGACCAGGTCGAATGGTCGCTGCTGGTGGGCGAGACCGCCCCCAGGATGTTCTGGCGGCCATCGGTGAAGATGACGAAGGTGTCCATTGCCTCCACCGTGGCTTCGGGCATCAGCTCACGGGCGAAGTGCCACATGGCGACATGCGCCGGCTCGGGCTCCGGGTAGGGGCCACCCTCGAGCTCGCCGTCCACTATGTCGTAGACCGCGATGACACTGTCCTCGGGGATCGCCTCGGGCTGTTCCCAGGGTGCCTGTCCACCCCCGCCACCCTCGCCGCCGGGTTGTTGTTCACCGCCACCCTCGCCGCCGCCGGGTTGTTCGCCGCCGGGTTGTTCGCCGCCGCCGGGTTGTTCTTCACCGCCGGGCTGTTGTCCACCGCCACCCCCGTCCCCGCCGGGCTCTTCGCCGCCACCGGGTTCTTGGCCGATGGGGCCGCCGTCCCAGGGGACAACCACCTCACCCTCGGGATCGGGGATGAGCTGACCCGTGTCGGGCCCGACCCCCGGAGGGGCGGTATGGACCGTCGGATTCGTGTTCGCATCCTCAGCGGTCTCAACGGGCCGACTGGTGGCCTGTCCGGCGAGCACGATGCCCACGATGAGCAGCGCGGCTATCACCGTCGCCAGAAGTGCCCGTTGTCTCGACGCCATGGTCGTATTGCCTCCTGAGCGGACCTGCCAACCAGCTTGGCCTCTTTTCACCAGGATGTGGCATCGGGCCCCTCCCTGGTACTGCGCCGTAGGCTCCGCAGCGTTGTCGGCTGGGTGCTACCACAGGTAGCGCCTCGGTCAGCGTCCCCTCTGGTGCTGGATGAAGAACTGCCAGATGAGTTCGTTGGCGCTGATCTCGTAGCTGGTAGGGCCGACCAACTCCTCGATCCGCTCTTGCTCATCGGAGCCGGGCCAGGTGTGGCCTGCCGCTCCGACCACGTACAGCATGGCGACCGCTTCGTCGTCGCAGCCGGCGGAGTACGTGAGAAGGCTGACGTTGTCGGTCACCTGCTCGTCGGTCATCTCGTCTCGGCACCCGTTCCGCAGCGCCCACAGCTGGACAGCCTCGTCCATCGGCTGCAGATCGATGTTCTCGCGGGTCAGCGTGTAGTCCTCGGTGTAGGACCCGTACGGGTCCCCGGCTCCGTACTCGCCCTCGATGGTGATCCACTCGTCGTCGGTCCCGTGGAACGCCAGGTACGGGACCGGTGAACCGGTCTCGCAACCCGGCGGCATCCAGGCGCCTGCCACCACGGCCACAGCCGCGACGCGATCCGAGAGCCGGCAGGCGAGGAGGCTGGCCATCTGAGCACCGTTCTCCAGGCCGGTTACGTACACCATCGCCGGGTTGACGCAGGCAAACGCCTCGACCTCGTCCAGCACGGCGCTGATGAACGCCACGTCGTCGGCGCCCGCTGGCTCCTCGGTCACGTTCCACGAGGGTATTTCGCCGAGCCCCTGAGGGGCGATCGTGATGAAGCCGTTCTCCTCGGCGTACTGGTCCATCTCGGACAGGTTGGACTGGACGTTCGCCGGGCTCGAGTAGGCGTGGAGGTTGATCACGGCGGGCAATGGCGTATCCGGATCGTATGACGAGGGCACGAAGACCTGATAGGAGCGGTCCAGTGAGCCGGCAGAAAGCTCGCGTGCCTGAGCTTCACCGAGCACCAGGCCCGAGTTCGTGCCACAACCCGACGATCGCGTCACGAGAGGCGCCGAGCTCTCCTCGGACCCGGATTCGCCCTCCGAGGCAGCCGGATCCGCTGCCTCGGTCTCAGCTTGGACCTCGGTACCGGCGGGCTCGACTGCGGTCGTCGTCTCCGAGTCGTCACCTCCGCGCACAGCGAACATGATCGCCAGCAGCGCGATCACGACGAGGACGATGGTGGTCACCAGCAAGGCCAGGCGGGCCGGTGTCCGTGGGCTGTCCTCGGACGGGTCCGCAGGCGACGTGCTCACTCGGTGCTCGACCGGAGGGGTCACCGGATCGCCGGGCGGGCCACCGTTGTCAGTTCGTGCGGCAGCGCTCGGTGGGTGGGGGCGAAGTGTCGGTGGCGGGGGTGCAGCGTGCACGGTGCCCGGAAGTGCTGGACGATTGCCGTTGTCGTGGCTCACTGCGCCTATGCCGAGCTCGCCAAGGGTAGGAGGATCCGGGTCGTCGAGGTGTGAGTAGTCCTCGGCGGAGACCGTGTTCCACGGATCGGCTACCGCGGCGACGTCGTCGAGGTCTCGCCCGAGCAGTTCGGCCACCTCGGGTATCGAGAAGTCACTCAGGTGACGCAGCGCGATGATCGTGCGGTCAGCCACGGACATGGATTCCAGACGTGTGGCCAGCTCAGCCCGTTCGGTCGCGTGAGCATCGCCGGTGACAGATGTGGCGTACAGCGGTTGTTGGCGTCGGTCCAGCGCCAGGTGCAAGGACATCGCCGCAGCCCACGGGATCGGCCTGTTGCTGACCTTCTGCCAGCGCTCCTCGATGCGCAGCAGTGATTCCTTGGCTACCTCGATCGCCGAGGTCTGATCACCGAGCAGCCGAAATGCGATGTCGTAGGCAAGCGCTGTCAGCTCCGGTCGTTGGACCTCGAAATCGGAGACGGGCTGAGCTTCCTGGGTAGGTCGATCTGTCGTCATCTGGGGTCTCCAACGTCGCCCTTGAGGACCCCGGAAATCCGCGGTCCCCGAACCGCGCACGAACAGGGCTCAACCAAGCGAAGTACGCCCCGCCGTGTCGAGCCATCGGTACATGACCCGGTGGAACCCACGCTACGCGTTGCATGCGCCACCTGACAAGGCCTGCCTCGACATCGGTCGACGGCGGATGCGACAGTGAGCTTCATGCTCAAGAACGTGTTGGTCACCGGCACGTCCACGGGGATCGGTGAGGCAACCGCTCTTCATCTCGATGAGCTCGGGTACCGGGTGTTCGCAGGGGTGAGACGAGACGCCGACGCGGAGTCGTTGGCGGAGCGGGGCAGTGAACGGCTGCATCCGGTCATCGTCGACGTCACCGATGAATCACGGGTGGAGACGGTCCTCGATGACATCCGGTCGATCGTCGGGCCGGCCGGTCTTCACGGGGTGGTCAACAACGCGGCGATCGCAGTCGGTGGACCGATCGAGTATCTCCCTCTCGATTACTGGAGGCGGCAATTCGAGGTCAACGTGGTCGGATTGGTGTCGGTCACCCGCCTGGCCATGCCACTCGTTCGGGACGCGCTGGGGCGAGTGATACTGGTGGGATCCATCGGCGGCAAGATCGCAACGCCGATGCTGGGGCCCTATTCGGCCAGCAAGTTCGCGGTCGAAGCCATCGCCGACTGCCTTCGCATGGAGATGGCGGATTTCGGGATATCGGTGTCGCTCATAGAGCCGGGGCATACACGCAGTGCGATCCGCGCGAAGGGTCTCCGGATGATCGATGACCTCGAAGAGCAGTTGCCGGCAGAGGCGCTGGAGCGCTATCGACCCAGGTTCGAGCGAATCAGGATCGGTCTCGAGTCCCCGACCGGCGACGGAACCGACCCGCTGGTGGTTGCCGGAGTCATAGCGAGGGCCCTCAGAACCGGCTATCCGAAGCCCCGCTATGCGGTGGGCCGAGATGCCAAGTTGGGTGCCGCGCTGGCCCGGCTGTTGCCGGATCGTGCCCGGGATGCGCTGCTTCGTCGACTGGCCGCGACGATTGAGTGACCCGGCGGCGATCCAGCGATGACCCATCGGTTGGCGAGCTGTCGGCCAGACTGAGTGTCATGGCAGAGCGTGGGTCCCGGAAGGGCTCGGGTGCAGAGGGTCCACCGGGTGGGCCTCCCAAGCAGTACTACGTGCCCGCGCCGGAACGACCACCGGTCGAGAGCCGAGCTCGGCCATCACCGCCCCGCCAGAAGGTGGCTCCACCGGCTCCACCCAAGGTGCCCCCGGCGCCACGGACCAAGAAGAAGCCGAGAACCCGTCGGTGGGTGCTCATAGGTCTGGGCACCCTGGTGGTGCTGGTCATGGTGTTCGCCGGGTTCATGTTGTGGAAGTTCTTCAGCATCGAGCGGCTCGACCTCAGCGATGCTCTGTCGACCTCCGGGAACGGGGGCACCAACTACCTGATCGTGGGCTCTGACTCGAGGGAAGGTGTCGCAGCGGACGACCCGAACGCGGGGGCCTTCGGTGAGGTCTCGGGCCAGCGGGCGGACACGATGATCGTTCTGCGGGTCGAGCCCGACCGGTCGTTGATGATGTCGATTCCACGCGACCTGTACGTCACCCTGGCGGGTTCGGGTCAGGAGGAGAGGATCAACGCCGCCTACAACGACGGCCCCGCATCACTGGTCGACACCGTGGAACAGAACCTGGGCGTTCCCGTCAACCACTACCTCGAGGTGGACTTCGAGTCGTTCGGAGGAATGGTGGATGCCGTCGGCGGCGTGCCCATCGACTTCGAGTACCCGGCCTATGACTCGAACTCGGGCCTACAGGTCGACTCGGCGGGTACGGTCGTCCTCGACGGAACCCAGGCACTGGCTTACGTCAGGTCCAGGCACTACACCGAGATCATCGATGGACAGCCGACGACGGATCCGACGGGCGACCTCGGCAGAGTCGAACGCCAACAGGCTTTCATGCGAACCGTTCTCGCGGAGATGGGACGCACACGCAACCCCATCGCCTTGATGCGGATCGGTAGCGCCCTTGCCGGTGGTGTACGCATCGACGGTCAGCTCGGGTTGTGGGACGCCTTCGGCCTGGCCCGACGTCTCGGAGCCCTCGACCCCCAGACCGTGGTGTTGCCAACAGAGCCGTTCACGACACCCGGAGGTGCACAGGTGCTGTCGCTACAGGAGCCCGCAGCGGACGCGGTGCTGGCCGAGATGGGGCGAGCCTGAGCCCGGGTCCGCCTCGATCAGTTGAGCCGAGGAAGTGCGAACGGGCCGGTTACCCGCGCGGTCAACCGCCTGCGGATGTCGAGCAGCTGATCGACCGTGATCGGTTCACGGATCTCGTCGACGGCAAGGCCGAGCGTCAGCTCCTGGCTGGACGCGTGGACCGACGTGACCCGCACGCCCTTGGCGAGCCTTGGTAGCGGGACCGTGAGGCGCTCGGTGAGCCGAGCCGGTGGGCGCACATGGCGGCCGGCGACGTTGAGGTCGTGCACCCGCAGGCGGATGCTTCCATTGTGGGCTACGGGCTCCACCTCGACACCCCCCAGCGAACCGAGCCGAGGATGCTCCACATAGAGGCGGTTCTCCTCCTGAAGCCTCAACTGGAAGGGTGAGTGCATGGACGAAGCCCATTCGTCGAGAGCTCCCTGGCCTACGGATGCCTCGGCCCTGATCCCTTCGATCAACAACTCGAGGCGAGGGCTGCGCGCGAGGCCGTTGGCATACACGGCAGCGAGCGGCAGCGGATGGAGCGACGGGCCCGCGATCTTCATGTGGACGAAGTCAGCCCGGACCCACAACCTGTCGATCCGGTGACCGGACCACCTGACCTCCGATGCCTCCACTTCGACGCGACCGGTCACAGGCACCTGACCACGCAGGAGGTACTTGGCTCGCATGGTCACAGCTCGTGTGGTGGAGGACTGCACTGCGTCGGTGGTGATCCGTCCGATTGCGGCGATTCCGTCGGTGAGTGGGGTGAAAGGGTTGAACGCCAGGGCCTCGTCGCCCAGGCGGCGCATCATGGTCACGCTGTCGCCGAGCGGATCGAGGCGGGCCAGGTCCGCATCCGGCTCGACTCGCAAGCTGTCTAATACGAGATGTGCCTGATCCTCTCCGAACGGGAACTCGACCTCGCTGCCCAGGAGGCGCCGGCCGGCCTCGGTCAGGAGGTCCGCCAGCAGTCGATTGGGGGCACGGCGCGAAAGCTCGTCTGGGTCTTCCACGAAGACAGTCTGCCAGGATGCGGGCGAGCTCGGAGGTCTGCCTCCTGCCGACCGGTCGTATACGGTTGGCCGTCCGAATCGAGGCGAGAGGAAGACATGCCGAGCGAATGTCCACAGCCCGACGGCTCCAGCCCGCGCAAGACGAGCTTCGATGCCGCGATGCCGATGTGCATCGACCCAGCCCAGGAGTACCGGGCGGAGATATTGACGTCCATGGGAGCCATGTCGGCCTTCCTCCATCCGGGGAAGGCGCCCAACACGGTTAACAACTTCGTGTGCCTCGCGCGGTACCACTACTACGACGGCTTGGTGTTCCACCGCGTGATCCGGGGCTTCATGATCCAGGGCGGCTGCCCGGAGGGATCGGGACGGGGCGGACCGGGGTATCGCTTCGCCGACGAGTTGCCCGCACCGGGCGCCTACCAACTCGGATCCCTGGCCATGGCCAATGCCGGGCCCGACACCAACGGGAGCCAGTTCTTCATCGTGAGCGGTCCTTCCGGCGTGAGCCTCCCGCCGCAGTATTCGCTGTTCGGTCAACTGATAGGCGGCTTGGAGGTCCTCGACGCGATCGAGAAGGTGGCAACCGGGCCACAGGACCGACCGGTCGAGCCGGTGACGATCGAACGTGTGATCATCGAGGAGTCGACGGCTCAGAGCTGAGTGGCCTCGTCTTCGTCCGCGGGGGTCGGGGCGGGGGCATCTCCGGTACCCTCGGTCGTCTCGAGGGCTTGCGAACGGTCCAGAATGCTCTGGATGATCACCTGTGCGTCATCCGCAATCGTGAACCGGGCGCGTCGCAGCACGAGAGCTCCGACGATTACCGGCGGCATGACGATGTAGAACGCGGTGACCAGCGAGCCGGTCAGGTCGGAGAGCAACCCTACGAGTGGTGGAGCCAGAGCCGTGCCGAAGATCGTCGATATCAGCGCGAAGGCAGAGGTGCTCATGCCTCGGGATTGCATGGGCGCGACGTCCATGAGCGCGGCTCGAAGCGCAGGGGCGCATGCCGAAGCAGCGACGAGGCCGAGAAACTGAAGGGGGAGCGTCAGTCTCAACGTAGAGACGGCGAACGAGATGATGAACGCCGCGGCGCAGGCAGTTATGGCGGAGCTGACGAGGTTGATGCGACCGGCCGGGCTGCTTCCATAGACACGGTCAGCGGCACGTCCGCCCCACAGCGTCCCGATGATTCCCCCCACACCGAGAACCAGGCCGACCACACCCGCTGCGTGGCCGGTCGACATGTCGAAGGTCCGCTCGTAGTAGGGGACCAGCCACTGCCCTATTGCCATGACCGTGAAGAGCATCACACTGACACCGATCAGTATGTAGCGCATGGTCCGGATGCTGAGGATCATCTTCAGCTCGGAGCGCAGCTCGGCCCAGGCGCGCACGGCCAGCTCGCGTGGTGGCAGTGCGTCCGGGAGGTCACGGCTGTCCTCGGTCACTCCGTCCGCCTCGCCCCGCAGCGGCTCACGAAGCCTGAAGACCGCGATGGCGGTGAGCGAACCCGGGACTCCGACGAGGAGGAACGCCCACCTCCATCCCAGTGCGCCACCGACGAAGCCCCCGAGAGCCACACCTGCTCCCAGCCCCACGAAGAAGAGCACCTGTTGCACCGAGAAGACGCGGCCGCGTGCCCGGGCGGGGTAGTAGTCGGCCAGAAGGGATGTCGAAGAGGGGTCGTCGACAGCCTGTCCGAAGCCCAGCAGCGCTCGGGCGGCGAAGAGCTGAACGTAGTTGAGCGCGAGCGCCGCCATCGTGCTGAGAGCGCTCCAGCTCAACAGCACCCACCCGATGACCCTGGTCCGCGTGTAGCGATCGGCGACCCAACCCGCGGGGATCGTCACGAGCGCATTGACGAAGACGAAGGCAAAGGACAGCGCACCGAGGGCGAAATCGGAAAGCTTGAAATCCTCCTTGATGAGCTCCTGAACCCCCCGCAGGATGCTGGTGTCGACCTGATCGACGAAGGTGACCAAGGCCAGGATCACCAGGGGCTTCTTGGCGTAGGTGAACCCCCCGGCTCGCGACCGCCGGTGTCGAGCCATCGTCGCGATGCTAGGAGCGGGACGAGCCTGATGTCATGGCTCGGCCGCTCGAACGGCGGAAGTAGATCCATGGGTGAGGCGATTGCGGACCGGGAGCCATCCCGTTGCGAGTGAGGGCCTGGCGGACCGGCACCCCCTCGCCCCGCCGCGGTGCAGGGGCGCGTAGTCTCGGATGGATGCAATCACTGGTCCTCCGAGAGGTGGTGGCGACAAGCGGGGCAGGAACCGCGCGCGCTCACCGGGTGATCAGCTTCCAGACAGCCAGGCGAGCCGTGACCCTGCTCGCGTTCGTCGTCGTGGTCGCGGCGTGTGGTGGGCCCAGCGAGCCGGTACGCCAAGACGGCGGTGTGGTCGAGGGTGGGGAATTGCGGCCCTCCGCGCTGCGGGTGGGGGACTGCATCACCGACCAGGAACCGACTCCTGGCTATGTGGAGGTGGTTCCGTGCGAGGAGTCCCACGTACGCGAGGTGTTCCTGCTGAGCGAGCTGGAGGTCGATCGCTACGACCGTGACGAGATCGACGAGTCCGCACGAGGGATCTGCGGGGACCCCGAGGCGGTTGCCGGGTACGCCGGTGGCACAGCGGACCTCGCCGTGTTCTGGTATGTGCCGACCGAAGCCGAGTACGACGAAGGCGAGAGCTTCTTGGTCTGCGCGCTCCGCAGCGCCTCCGACGAGCCCCTGACCGGGTCACTGCACCGTTAGCGCGTTCACGAAACGCGTGTGAGACCGGGCTCGCCGGCGGTGAGCGCGAATTCGGCGTCATCGCCGATCGCGGAGGTCTCCTCGAGGGTGGTCTCAACCGTTCGGTAGGTCGTCACCCACTCGTCGCGGGACACGGTGCAACGAACGTAACCCCGCTCGTCCTTGTTGTAGTAGTCGAAGTTGGGGCCGTAGGCCGACTCGAGGATCGCGCCGAAGCCGCCGTCCTCGATTGCGGAGGAGATCGAGGTGCCAACGAACTCCGCACCGACGATCTCGGACTCAGGATCATCGGCCAGCGCCCGCAGCGGACCGGCTGCGCTGGCGTGGATGTCACCGGTGAGCACCACGTTGTTCGGTGAGCCCGTGCCTGCGAGAGCCGACAGCAGGCGTTGACGCTGCTCCGGGTATCCGTCCCACTGGTCGAAGTTGAAACCCTCCAGCTCAGAGATGTCTTCACCGAGGGCGTTCTGAATCGTCACCCCGAGCTCGCCCAGCTCTTCGAGATCGAGGTTCTCGCCCTCGATCGGTGTGGGGGTGACCACGACCTGCTGGGCGAGGACGTTCCAGAGGGACTCCGAGCCGCTGAGCCCGTCCAAGAGCCAGAGCTCCTGCTCCTCGCCCAGGATGAGCTGGTCCGGCGCGTGGATGTCGGGGCAATCGAGTCCGGCGTCGACACCGGGGATGATCGAGCACGCCTGGTTCGCACGGTATTGACGGGTGTCGAGCACCCAGAACCGGGCGAGGTCACCCCAGACGAACTCCCGGTAGATCTGCAGATCGGGCCCGACAGGTGCTTCGGTCCTGATCGGCATCGACTCGTAGAAGACCTGATAGGCGGCCGCGCGACGTTCAAGGAACTGCTCGACTGGTGAGTCGTTCTGGTCGAAGTCGCCTGCGTAGTTGTTCTCGACCTCGTGATCGTCCCAGGTGACGATCCAGGGAAACGCCGCGTGTGCCTCCTGGAGGGCCACATCGCTCTTGTACAGCGCGTAGCGGTTGCGATAGCCGTCCACCGTGGTCGGCTCCGGCCCTTCGTGCTGCCGCACGCCGGTTTCACCGACACCCCCCTCGTAGATGTAATCACCGAGGAACAGGACGAAGTCGAGGTCCTCGGCCACGAGGTTGCCGTACGCGGTGAAGTAGCCGTCCTCCCAGTGCTGGCACGAGGCAAAGGCGAAGCGGAGCTCTTCGGGCGAGGAGTCGGCTGAGGGGAGCGTTCGCGTGCGACCGACCGGGCTGGTGAAGCCTTCCACACGGAAGCGGTAGTAGTACCAGCTGTCTGGCTGCAACCCCGTGGCGTCGACGTGGACGCTGTGACCGAAGGCCGCGGGTGCAGCGGCGATGCCCGTGGCGTGCAACTCGGAGAACTCCTCATCGGCCGCAACCTCCCACAAGACCTGGGCATCGGAATCGACCGGCAGGCCACCTCCGTTCAGTGGGTCAGGGGCGAGACGCGTCCACAGGATCACACTCGACGGAAGAGGGTCGCCGGAGGCCACGCCGAGGGTGAACGGGTCACGGTCGAGATCGGCGACAGCCGGCGGGTCGAGCGCGGCGATGCTCGGGTCGGTGGCTTCGGCGGAGGTTCCCTGGCCGCCGCCGCCGGGCTCGTCCTGGTCGGTGGAGCACGCAGCCGCCACGCCGGCCACGACCAACCCCAAGAAGCCCCGTCGGCTCAGGCCGACCCAGGGGGCGTCGGTGGCGGGCCTGTCTGGAGGATCGGGCATGAACCGGTGAGGATAGCCAGTCTCAAAGCGCGCCGCTGAGAGCGTCGACGACGATCCGGGTGACCTCTCCGATCGTGGGGGGCGGGTGCGGATGGTAGGACTCAACGGTCACGGAGAGCTCGGTCACGGCACCGGCGCCGTCACGCAGCGCCAACACGACCTGGCACGCGCCGTGCTGCTCGAACTCGACGAGGATCTCGACGAGTCCCGACCCTCGGTCGAGGTAGGTGATCTCACCCAACGAGACCACCTCGTCGACGACGAAGCGGAAGGCATCATCCCGCGGCGCGAAGATGCCAATTGCGTCCTCGGCGATCCTTCTCACGGCAAGCGACGAAGTCGCCGCTGCTGACTGGCTACCTGACGGAGCGGCAGTGGGGTGGCATCGCTGGGCTGCCCGCACGATTGCGTAGGCGCGGGTCAGCTCGATGGTCCGCCGTGTGGCGTCCGTGTCCTGGTTGAGGTCCGGGTGCGTCGATCTGACGAGGCGGCGGTATGCCGCTCGGACCAGCGTCTCGTCTGCGGGAGGTTCGATCTCGAGGGTGGCCCACGCCTCGTGCAGCTCCATTTCACGAGCCTGTCACGTCAGAGCGAACGTGTCTTGCGATCCCACCACTCTACTGTGCCTGCAGAGTAGGAGGACGTTCCGCTGGCGACCGCAATCAGGTGGCGTATTGACGCTCTAGGAACTCGACCACGGCCTCGGTGAAGACGTCGTTGCGATCCCCGGCGACCATGTGCCCGGCGTTGGAGACATCGACGTAGTCGGCATGTGGTACGAGCTCGAGGAACTCGGCGGCCGCCTCCTCGCTGACCAGGTCGCTCATACGACCGCGCACGAGCAAGGTGGGGATGTCGAGTGCGCCGGCCGCGCTGGCGAAGCGTTCCGCCCGGCGCCGCATGGCGAGCGGATCCGGACCCGTGAAGATGGCCGGGTCCCAGTGCCACCGCCAGCGACCGTCCGGGTCGTGGCGGAGGTTCTTGCGGAGTCCCTCGAGGTTGCGGGGCCGCTGCCGATGCGGTTGGTAGGCGGCCACCGCGTCGGCGACCTCATCGAGCGAGGCGAAACCCTCCTCGACCTTGTCGAGCATGAACTCGAGGATGCGAGTGGCGCCGTCGGGCTCCATGCGAGGAGTGACGTCGACGAGGACGAGCACCGAAAGGCAGCCGGGTGAGAAATCGCCCTGAGCGAGCAGCCCGGAAAGGCCTCCCAGTGAGGCGCCCACGAAGGCGGGTGGCCGGTCGAAGGTCCGGGCGAGGTCCACCACGTCTTCGGCGAAAGCCTGGAACTGGTACTCCCGGGCGGGGGCACGGTCGCTCTCACCGTGGCCGCGATGGTCGTAGGCGATCGCACGCCATCCCCGCTCGCCGAGTGCGGCGGCGGTTCCACCCCACGCATGCCGCGTCTGACCCCCGCCGTGCGAGAGCAGTACCGGTGGGTTCGCGGGTTTGCCGTAGGCTTCACCTACGAGCGTCATACCGATCCGGTTCACGAACTCCACACGCTGCGGCGCCGCGGGTGAGCCGAGACTCCCTTCACTCACGTGTCGATATTGATCCAGGACCGCTGCGGCGCGCCAAGCGGGCTGCAGGTTTCGGAAAGGGTGAAGCGGCTGACGAAGTCACAGAAGCGACTCGAGGAAGGCTCGCGTCCGGAGCCGGTCCTCCTTGTCCACCCCCAACTCGACCGCCGCGAAGTCGGTGACGCCCGCTTCGACGAGTTGGCGGACGCCGGCCGCAGCGGTTGACTCGTCCCCGATGATGGCCAGGTCGGCGGGCCCGGCCACCCCCTCCCGATCGAGCATGGCACGGTAGGAGGGCAGGCCTCCGTAGATGGCGAACATGTTCGTCGCCAACTCGCGGGTCTCGTCCACCTTGGTGGTCACCGAGATCGGCAGACCTGCCACCACCCGGGCTTCGCCGAAGCCGGCTTCCTCGCTCGCCACCGTGATCGTGGGCACGATGTGGTCGGCGAGAGTGCGCGGGCCTGTGCACCAGGTGATCGTGCCGGCGCCCCGGCTGCCGGCCAGCCTCAACATCTTGGGGCCGAGGGCAGCGAGGAGGAGAGGCGGTGGGTCAGCGGAGAGGTCGAGGCCCCCGACGGCTGTGATCACCTCGCCGTGGACGTTCACCGGCTGTCCGTTCAGCAGGGGTACGAGAGCGTCGAGGTACTCGCGCATGTAGCGGAGGGGATCTTCGAACGAGTACCCCCACATGTTCTCGACCACGATCTGGTGGGACAGTCCGATGCCGAGCGCAAGCCGACCACCGATCGCCTGCTGGACCGTCAGAGCCTGAGCGGCGAGCATCTGGGGATGACGTGGGTGGACGGGCACGACCGCGGTGCCCATCTCGATGCCGGGGATCTCGCGTCCGGCCACCGCCAGGGCCGTCAGGGCATCGGTGCCGAAGATCTGCCCGAGCCAGTAGGTGGCGAAGCCGTCGGCCTGCGCCAGCCGGGCTCTGTCGAGGACCCGATCGAGTGACTGGATGTCGTTCGTGCCGTTTATGCCGATTCTCATGTTGCGAGGTGGTGGTGGTCAGACGAAGGCGGCAGAGAATACCAGCGCCACGATGGTCATCGCCTTGATGAGGATGTTCATCGAGGGTCCGGCGGTGTCCTTGAAGGGATCGCCGACGGTATCGCCCACTACGGCCGCCTTGTGCGGATCGGAGCCCTTGCCACCGTGGGCCCCGGCTTCGATGTACTTCTTGGCGTTGTCCCAGGCCCCGCCCGAGTTCGCCATGAAGATCGCCAGGCAGAAGCCGGTCACCAGCGCTCCCGCCAGGAAGCCACCGAGCGCGTTCACGTCGACGAAACCTATGGCCAGCGGTACGACGATGGCCAGCATGCCGGGGACGACCATCTCCCTGAGGGACGCTCTTGTGGAGATGGCCACGCATCGAGCCGAATCGGGTGTGACACCTGGCCGGCCGTCCCGCAGGCCGGGTATCTCGCGGAACTGGCGGCGAACCTCTTCGATCATCTTGTTGGCGGCGCGTCCGACGGCGTCGATGGTCAAGGCGGCGAACAGGAAGGGCAGCATGGCACCGAGGAAGACACCGATGAAGACCTCGACCTTCCCGAGATCGAGGATGAAGCCAGTGAACCCCTCCGCTGCGAGCGCGACCTGGAAGGACTTGAACAGGGCCAGAGCGGTCAGGGCCGCTGAACCCACCGCAAAGCCCTTCGCGATGGCGGCGGTGGTGTTGCCCAAGGAATCCAGGGCATCGGTGACCTCGCGCACCTCGGGACCGAGTTCGGCCATCTCGGCGATTCCCCCGGCGTTGTCGGCGATCGGGCCGTAGGCGTCGACGCTCACGACGACACCCGTCGTGGCGAGCATGCCGATGGCGGACATGGCGATCCCGTAGATGCCGTAGCCCTCGATGAACTGGTCGCCCGACCAGAAGGCGACACCGACAGCCAGGACGACCAGGATCACCGAGGCGGCGACTGACGTCATGCCGGCACTGATGCCGGACAGGATCGTCGTCGCCGGGCCTGTCTCGGACTGCCGAGCGATGAGCTTCACCGGCTGGTAGTGGTCCGACGTCCAGACCTCGGCCACCTTCCCGATCGCCCAGCCGGCTATCAGCCCCGCGACGACCGAGACGGCGGGTGCCCACCAGTTGTCGGACCGGTCGCCGAACAACCAATAGCTGGTGGCGAACGTCGCGACGAGAGTCAATGCCATCGCCACGTTGGTTCCCGTGTGAAGCGCGCGGGACAGGTCGCGGACGCTGGCGCTGTCGGTAGAGCGCACGCTGAAGGCGCCGATGATGGATGCCAGCATCCCTGCGCCGGCGATTGCGAGTGGGAACAGCAGGAAGGGTCCCTCCGCGTCGCTTATGGCGGCGGTTGTCGTCGCCTCGGTGCCGAGGAGCGCCGTGAAGGCGATGAAGGCTATCGGTGCGATGATCGCACCGGTGTAGGACTCGAACAGGTCGGCCCCCATGCCCGCCACGTCGCCGACGTTGTCGCCGACGTTGTCGGCGATGGTCGCCGGGTTGCGGGGGTCGTCCTCGGGGATGCCTGCCTCGACCTTTCCCACCAGGTCGGCTCCGACGTCGGCAGCCTTGGTGTAGATACCGCCACCGACACGGCTGAACAATGCAATGGAACTGGCCCCGAGGCCGAAGGCGGTGACCACCTGGAAGGCATCATCGACCTCGAGCACCTCGACGAAGAGGATGTATGCCACGGTCAGCCCGAGCAGGCTCAGCCCCGCGACAGAGAAGCCCATCACCGCACCACCCCTGAACGCCAGCGGCAGCGCCTTCTGGGGACCGGTCTTGGCTGCCTCGGCCGTGCGGACGTTCGCCATGGTCGCCACGGTCATGCCCACATACCCGGCGAGGGCGGACAGGACCGCTCCGGAAACGTAGGAGATCGCACCCCAAGGCCGCCCGTAGTCGAGCAGAGCAGCTATGAGCACCGCCATCACGAACACGAAGGCTGCAACCCAACTGTATTCCTGCTTGAGGAAGGCTCGAGCGCCCGACTGGATCTGCTCCATCAGGCCGACCATCTTCTCCCCGCCGGTACTTGCTGCCCTTACCGTCGTGAAGAACCAGGTCGCCAGACCGAGCCCGGCTACGGCGGTCCCCAATGCGATGAACGGGATGGCGTCCAAGGTCTTCGCTCCTATGGCACAGTCGGCCCGGCCGCAGAGCGTGTGCTGTCGGCCCGGAGTTCGAAGGTGCCCGGTTGATCGGCTCGACTGGCCCGGGCTGAGAAGCTAGGGCGACCAGACCGGGCCGGCAAACGCGCGGTCACCGGGGTGGCGACGATCCTCGGTTGGTCCGCCGGCAGGGGCAGCTCACCCGTACCAGGCTTCGTACGCCTTCAGCATGTACCCCACGTCGGCCGTTCCCATCAGCTCACGGGCCGAGTGCATGGCGAGCTGTGGCATCCCGACGTCCACCACGGTCATGCCGGAGGCAGCGGCTGTGAGCGGGCCGATGGTCGAGCCGCACGGCAGGTCGCCGCGGTTCACGTATTCCTGGACCGGGACGCCTGCGCGGCGGCAAGCGAGGCGGAACTCGCCCGCACCTGTCGAATCGGTGGCGTATCGCTGATTCACGTTGGTCTTTATCACCGGACCACCGCCGAGCGATATCCAATGGCCGGGTTCGTGTCGATCCGCGTAGTTGGGGTGGGTCGCGTGTGCCATGTCGGCACTCAGGCATGTCGATCTCGACATCGCTCGGTGATGATCCTCGCGGGTTCCTCCGAGCGTGAGCGCTATGCGTTCCAGAGTCGTCGAGAGGAGGGGACCCGCTGCACCCCGCTCCGAGGTGCTGCCGACCTCCTCGTGGTCGAACAACGATACGACCGGAACGTGAAGGGCTTCCCCCGGCCGGCGGCTGGTGGAGGCCAGCGCGCTGATGGCGCCGAAGCAGGAGCAGAGGTTGTCGAGTCGCGAGGCGCTGACGAAGCCGGTTGACCGCCCGAGCAGGCAGCCGGGTTGGGTGTCGTGGCACATGACATCCCAACCCAGGATGCATTCGGGTTGGCAGTCGAGCTGTTCTGCCAGGTAGTCGCGGAACTCGCCCTCGGCCGGCGCACCCAGTTCCCAGACGGGCGCGAGATGGGACTGCTTGTTGAGAAGCAGACCCTTCTCGCTGATCTCACGGTCCAAGTGGATGGCGAGCTGAGGGATCCGCAGTAGTGGGCGGTCATCGCGGAACAGGCGCTGTGTCACCGAGTCGTCTGCGGCGATCGCCACCCGGCCCGAGAGTCCCAGATCGCGATCGAGCCAGGAGTTCAGGAGGGCGCCACCGTAGACCTCGACCGCGAGTTGGCGGAGCCCACCCAATCCGGTATCGGGACGGGGCTTGATGCGGAGGTTGGGCGAGTCGGTGTGAGCCCCGATGACGCGGAGCGGCGTGGTGGGGGTGTGCTCGGCCCGGATGGTCCAAGCGACCAGGGCCCCGGCGCGTTGAGCGACATATGACCCCGGCTCGGCAGGCCACTCGTCTCCGTCGACGAGTTCGGTGAAGCCCGCCTTGCCCAAGTAGCCGAGCGCAGTCGAGACGGCGTGGAACGGCGAGGGGCTGTCGGCGATGAAGGTGAGCAGCGCCTTGGCGGCGTCGGAGTCCGAGCTCATCATGACATCATGGCGCGTCGCCGCCACCTTCCGGCGCAGATCCCCTGTGCAATGACCCGGTGATCCACCGCGGGCGTGAGGCGGCGCCTTTGGTGAGGCGGGGGATTTGGTGAGGCGGGGAGTCCAGGCGGGTAGGATCTCGGGGAAAGCCTTCGATCATGGGGCCGGGCACCGTCGCCCGATCCGAGCTCCGGATCCGGTCCGGGCCTCTGCCCTCGTGAAATCATTCTGCACAACGACGTGGTAATGGAGTTGGGGCCGAGATTCCGGCACGGTTACCATCGTCGGACTTCGGTGCCTGGGCCAACGTCGTCCCTGAAGGTCAACGCGCTCGATCCTTCTGGTTGTCCGGGAGACGCATGCCAAGCGAGTATCCCCCTGATCAGGGTCTCTACAGCCCCGCGAACGAACATGACGCCTGCGGTGTCAGCTTCGTCGTGGACATGTACGGACGGCAGTCCCACGAGATGGTTCGTCGTGCCCTCACCTCGTTGTGCAATCTCGACCATCGAGGAGCCAAGGGTGCCGAGGTCAACACCGGGGACGGCGCGGGGATCCTGCTGCAGACTCCGGACCGGTTCTTCCGGGACGTGGTTGACTTCGCCCTTCCCGAGAAGGGCCGGTATGCGGCTGGGCTCGGGTTCTTGCCACGAGATCGGGATGCCGCGGACAAGTGCGCCGATGCGGTCGAGCGCATCGTGGCCAGCGAAGGCCTACGCCTGCTGGGCTGGCGGGAGGTGCCCTTCGAGGACTCGATGATCGGCCGTCAGGCTCGCGACGCCATGCCGAGCTTCCGGCAGGTCTTCCTCAGCGGAGCCAACGGCGAGCTGGCTGACATCGACTTGGACCGGCGAGCCTTCATCTGCCGGAAGCGGATCGAGCACGAGATCGTGAACGGCGAGGGCCGCAGCCTCGTGTATCTGGCGAGCTTGTCCGCGCGTACCTTCGTCTACAAGGGGATGCTCACAACGCCACAGCTGGCCGAGTTCTTCCCCGACATCGTCGACGAGCGGGTCGAGAGCGCCCTTGCGATGGTCCATTCCCGGTTCTCGACCAACACCTTTCCCTCCTGGCCGCTCGCCCACCCGTACCGGTTCATAATCCACAACGGGGAGATCAACACCGTCCAGGGCAACCAGAACTGGATGCGGGCACGGGAGGCGCTGCTCGAGACGGACCTGCTGCCGGGCGATCTCGAGCGCATCTTCCCCATCTGCACACCTGGTGCAAGTGACACCGCGCGCTTCGACGAGGTTCTCGAGCTGCTCCACATGGGCGGTTACCCGCTGCCGCATGCCGTGCTGATGATGATCCCGGAGGCATGGGAGAACCACGAGTCGATGGACCCTGCTCGCCGGGACTTCTACCGGTTCCACGCGAGCCTCATGGAGCCCTGGGACGGCCCGGCCTCCATAGCGTTCACCGATGGAACGGTCGTAGGGGCGGTGCTGGACCGCAACGGGCTCCGCCCTTCACGGTACTGGGTGTGCGACGACGGACTCGTCGTCATGGCATCCGAGGTCGGTACGCTCGACATCGACCAGTCGAAGGTCGTGAAGAAGGGTCGCCTCCAGCCCGGGCGGATGTTCCTGGTCGACACCTCCCAGGGGCGCATCGTCAGCGACGAGGAGATCAAAGCGGACCTGGCATCGAGGCGCCCCTATGGCGAATGGCTCGACAGGGGCCTGATTCGGATCGAGAAGCTACCCGAACGCGAGCACACGCGGGTGCCGCACGCTTCGACCCTGCAGCGTCAACGGACCTTCGGCTATACGCACGAAGAGCTCAAGATGCTCATCGAGCCCATGGTCCGGACAGGCGCGGAAGCCATCGGGTCGATGGGTACCGACACACCGTTGGCGGTGCTCTCGGACCGGCCTCGGCTGCTCTTCGACTACTTCACCCAACTGTTCGCGCAGGTGACCAACCCGCCCCTCGACGCGATACGAGAGGAGCTCGTCACCTCCCTCACGGGAACCGTCGGGCCCGAGGGCAACTTGTTGGCTCCCGGCCCCGAGTCATGTCGCCAGGTGGTGCTGCCGAGGCCGGTGATCGAGAACGACGAGTTGGCCAAGCTCCATCACATCGAGGACGGGGACGCACACGGCTTCCGCTCGGTCGTCGTGTCCTGCCTGTACCCGGTTGCCTCCGGTGGCAGTGGAATGAAGGCGGCGCTCGATCGGATCTGCGCCGAGGTCTCCCAGGCGATCGACGAGGGCGTCAACATAGTGATCCTCTCTGATCGCCACTCCACCGAGGAACTGGCGCCGATACCCTCTCTGCTGTTCACCTCCGCAGTGCACCATCACCTGATACGGGAGAAGACCCGCACACAGGTCGGGCTGGTGGTCGAGTCCGGCGATGCGCGCGAGGTCCATCACATGTGCCTCCTCATCGGGTATGGGGCGAGCGCGGTCAATCCCTACCTCGCTTTCGACAGCATCGAGCACATGGTCGGCGAGGGCCTCACCAGTGTCAGGGACTTCGATCGGGCTGTCGCCAACTACATCAAGGCCTGTGGCAAAGGGATCCTGAAGGTGATGTCCAAGATGGGCATCTCGACGGTGTGGTCCTACACGGGCGCCCAGATCTTCGAAGCCATAGGCCTGGGCCGCCAACTCGTCGACGAGTACTTCACCGGTACCGTGAGCCGGCTCGGCGGAATCGGCCTCGAAGAGATCGCCGAGGAGGTCCGTCGACGCCATCAGAGGGGCTATCCGCCCCGACCGGAGGAGCAGGTCTACCGTGATCTCGACGCCGGCGGGGAGTACCGGTGGCGTCGCGAGGGCGAGTACCACCTGTTCAACCCCAAGACGGTGTTCAAGCTCCAGCACGCGACGCGGACCCGCCGGTACGAGGTCTTCAAGGAGTACGCCAGCCTGGTCAACGACCAGGCAGCGCAGCTCGCGACCCTGCGCGGGTTGTTCGATCTGAGGTTCGACGAGCGGCCGAGCGTCCCGCTCGACGAGGTCGAGCCGGTTGCCGAGATAGTCAAGCGCTTCTGCACGGGAGCCATGTCTTACGGCTCGATCTCCAGGGAGGCGCACGAGACCCTGGCCATCGCCATGAACCGGCTGGGAGCCAAGTCCAACACCGGAGAGGGCGGCGAGGATCCACATCGCTTCGTCCCCGATGCCAACGGCGACCTGCGCCGCTCGGCCATCAAGCAGGTCGCCTCCGGCAGGTTCGGGGTCACCAGTGAGTACTTGACCAACGCCGACGATCTGCAGATCAAGATGGCCCAAGGGGCAAAACCGGGTGAAGGCGGTCAGCTGCCGGGCCACAAGGTGTGGCCCTGGATAGCCAAGACCAGGCACTCGACGCCAGGGGTGGGGCTGATATCACCGCCCCCGCATCACGACATCTACTCCATCGAGGACCTCGCGCAGCTCATCCATGATCTGAAGAACTCGAACCCTGATGCTCGCATCCACGTCAAGCTCGTTTCCGAAGTGGGCGTGGGCACGGTTGCGGCCGGCGTGTCCAAGGCCAAGTCCGATGTCGTGCTCATCTCCGGTCACGACGGCGGAACAGGTGCATCGCCGCTCACGAGCATCAAGCACGCCGGTGCTCCCTGGGAGCTCGGTCTGGCGGAGACCCAACAGACGCTCCTGTTGAACGATCTGCGTGACCGCATAGTCGTCCAGGTCGACGGTCAGCTGAAGACCGGTAGGGATGTCGTCGTCGCGGCTCTCCTCGGCGCGGAGGAGTTCGGGTTCGCCACCGCTCCGCTGGTGGTCACCGGGTGCGTGATGATGCGTGTGTGTCATCTCGACACGTGCCCGGTCGGTGTAGCAACGCAGAATCCCGAGCTACGGAAGAACTTCAGCGGCAAGCCGGAGTTCGTGGAGACGTTCTTCGAGTTCATCGCCGAGGAGGTCCGAGAGCTTCTCGCCGAACTGGGGTTCAGGAGCCTCGACGAGGCGATCGGGCGGGTCGACGCCATCGACTGCCGCAGGGCCGTCGACCACTGGAAGGCCCATAGCCTCGATCTGTCGCCGATACTGCAGGTTCCCGACATCCCCGCAGAAGCCCACCGCCACCAGGTCCGGGCGCAGGACCATGGCCTCGATCGGGCGCTGGATCAGACGCTGGTCCAACTGGCAGAGGGCGCATTGGCCGATGCCAGCCCAGTGAGCATCGAGATACCCATCCGTAACGTCAACCGCACTGTTGGAACGATCCTCGGACACGAGGTCACGAAACGATACGGTGCCGAGGGCCTGCCGGACGACACGATCCACATCGAGTTCACGGGATCGGCGGGCAACAGCTTCGGGGCCTTCGTGCCGCGAGGCATCACGTTGCGCCTCACCGGTGACGCCAACGACTACGTGGGCAAGGGCTTGTCGGGAGGGAGGATCGTCATCAGGCCACCTGGTGAGTGTCACTTCGTGGCCGAGGACAACATCATCGCCGGCAACGTCGTCTTGTACGGGGCTACCGGAGGCCACATGTTCCTGCGAGGTGTGGTCGGTGAGCGCTTCTGCGTCCGCAACTCCGGTGCCATCGCTGTCGTCGAGGGTGTCGGTGACCATGGTTGCGAGTACATGACCGGTGGGCGGGTCGTTGTCCTCGGGCCGACGGGTCGGAACTTCGGCGCGGGCATGTCCGGCGGCGTCGCATACGTCTACGACCCCGACGGGACCTTTCCGGAGCGGCTCAACACCGAGATGGTCGATCTCGAGCAGATGACCGAGACCGACATCGTTTCCGTCTACGGGCTGGTCACCGAGCATGCCGACGAAACCGCATCTGCAGTGGCCGATCGTCTCCTTTCGAACTGGTCATCAGAGGTCGAGCACTTCCGGAAGGTGATGCCCCGCGACTACAGGAGAGTGCTCGAAGCGATGCGCCTCGCCGAGGAGCAGGGTCGCGACATGGACGAGGCGATCATGGAGGCAGCCCGTGGGTAAGGTGACCGGCTTCATGGAGTACGGCCGGCGTCTCCCCGCGCGGCGCCCCGTCCACCTCAGGATCGCCGACTGGAAAGAGGTATATGAGGACTTCGCCGAGGCGCATCTGCGGGAGCAGGCAGCGAGATGCATGGATTGCGGTATCCCCTTCTGCAGCAGCGGTTGCCCGCTGGGCAACCTGATCCCCGACTGGAACGACCTCGTATGGCTCGATCACTGGCACGAAGCGATCGATCGACTGCACGCCACCAACAACTTCCCGGAATTCACCGGAAGGCTCTGCCCGGCGCCGTGCGAGTCCGCGTGCGTGCTGGGAATCAACGAGGATCCGGTGACCATCAAGCAGGTCGAGGTAGAGATAATCGACCGCGCGTGGGAGGAAGGCTGGGTGGTACCCGTATTGCCTTCGCGCAAGACAGGGCGAAGAGTGGCCGTCATCGGATCCGGTCCGGCGGGGCTGGCTGCCGCCCAGCAACTCACCCGCGCCGGGCATGAAGTCGTCGTGTTCGAACGCGCCGACCGGGTTGGCGGGCTCTTGCGGTACGGAATACCCGAGTTCAAGCTCGAGAAGCGCCACGTCGAGCGGCGCATCGCGCAGATGGAGGCAGAAGGCACCGAGTTCCGGGTGAATTCGAACGTCGGGGTCGATGTCCCGGTCGCGGACATCCAGGCTCAGTTCGACGCCATCGTCCTCGCAGCCGGTGCCACTGCGTGGCGTGACCTGCCGATCGAGGGCCGGGAGCTCGGGGGCATCCATCAGGCGATGGAGTATCTCCCCCTGGCCAACAGGGTTCAGGAGGGCGATCTCGCTGAGCCGTCGATAAGCGCGGCCGGCAAGCGCGTCGTGATCATCGGCGGTGGCGATACCGGGGCCGACTGCCTGGGTACTGCGCATCGTCAGGGTGCGGTCAGCGTCACGCAGTTCGAGATCATGCCTCGCCCGCCCGACGAGCGGTCCCCGACGACGCCATGGCCCACCTGGCCCTTGATGATGCGGACGACGTCGGCACACGAGGAGGGCGGGGATCGTGTCTACTCGGTTTCCACCACCGAGTTCGTCGGCGATGAACGTGGCACGGTTTCCAAGCTCCGGTATCACCAGGTGGAGTCCGTGCTCGTCGATGGGCGGCCGACCTTCGAGAAGGTCGATGGCACCGACGCTGAAGTCGCTGCCGACCTGGTGCTGCTGGCACTCGGCTTCACCGGGCCGGAACCCGGAGGGCTCGTGGACCAACTCGACGTAGTGCTCGATCAGCGTGGCAACGCAGCCCGCGACGGGCAGTTCCGAAGCTCGGTCCCCGGGGTCTACGTCTGCGGGGACATGGGTCGGGGTCAGAGCCTGATCGTATGGGCCATCGCCGAGGGCCGATCGTGCGCCGCGTCGGTGGACGCCGATCTGATGGGTGAGACCCTCCTGCCGTCGCCCATCAGCCCGGACGCGCGTCCGCTCGGCTGACCCATCCCCAACGGCGAGCAGGTCCTAGACTTGTCGCGTGGAATCGCGGGCAGGTGGGCCACCCCGGCCCGCTCGGTCGGCGCTTGGGACCCTTGCAGTGTTCTGGGGGGTCGGAGCGCTCGTTCTGGTCGTAGTGGTGCTCGTCGACGTGCCGACCCGCCACCTGCTCGAGGACGGCACAGCGGTCGCGAACGTCCCGTGGTACGTCGGCGCGGTGTCGCAGGTGGGCTTGGTGGGCTGGGCCCTGGCGGCCTCGGTTGCGCTGTTCGCGGCTTCGGTCCTGGCGGTCATCGCCGAAGAGCGCCAGTTCGTCGGGTTCTTCCTCGCGGGGGGCCTTCTCACGGTGTGGCTGATGGTCGATGACATGTTCCGCCTGCACGAGGATGTTCTTGCCGACGCGGTGAACGTCGACGAACGGGTGACGCAAGCCATGTATGCCGCGATCCTCGCCTTGTGGATCGTCACGCAGCGTCATGTGATCCTGCGTACCCGCCCCTACGTCTTCGTGACTGCGTTCTTCTGGTTTGCCCTGTCCCTGCTGCTGGACATCAGCGGCGACGGGTCCGGCTCGCTTGGGCTCCTGCTCGAGGACGGCACCAAGCTGCTCGGGATCCTCACCTGGGCTGCCTTCTTCTGGCTGACCGCACGTGATCGACTGCTCAACCGGAGCAAGTGGTCGCCCACCCCTGAAGGCGTCGACCTCGCGTGAACGATCGGAGTCAGCGATCCCTCCCGAGGACCTCCACGATGCCCCTCATGAGGAGTCGGTGGAGCAGATCACAAACCGCGAACGCGCTCATGCCCAGGTGCAGCACGAGGTCGGCTATGGATCTGCGCCCGTCGAGGGCCGCGAGGACCGACCATTCCTCGGGGCTGATCGTCACCGTGGGTAGCTCGGGAGGAAGCAGGGGCCTCATCTGCATCACGATGGTGACCGAGGGGATCGACTCGGCGATCTCGGTCCATGCTTCGAGTCGCCGTTCGGCGTCGGCGATCACCTGCTCGACGGAGAACCTGAACCGCTCCCCGGCGGGGTGGGACTCACCGGGCTGGAAGTGGAAGGAGTCCCGGCTCGGCAGCATCATCTCGAAGACGCTGCTGATCGTGTGCTCGTAGAGGACGTGCCGCATCCTGGCGAGGTCTGCGCCGCCGAACCTGACGAGTCCCTCGGCAAGGGAGCTCTCGCCGCGTTCGAAGTTCGCCGACGCGGCGGTGAAGCCCTCGTCGGTGGTCACTCCAGATCCGACCAGGACCTGCCGGAGCGAGGGGCCGGTCTCCGAGGTGGCCACGGTGATCCGTCCGTTGTCGAGGACCACCCGCCCACCCGTACCGCCGTCGAGGTGCAGCACGCCGGTCTGGCGGCTGTTGCACAGCAGGCGCAGCAGCTCGGGGATGGCCAGGTCCTCGAGGGTTCCCTGAAGCGCAGCAGCGGTAGTCGTCATCTCCGATCCGGATCAACGGTAGCGGGGGCATGGTGCAGGCCGTCGCTCCGCCCTTGTCCCGGCGGGGGAACGGCGCTCAAGTCTGCCCCCCTGCGGTCGATGGAATGGTGCAGTCAGGGCCCGCCGTCATCGCCACTGCCGGTTGACCCGGACGCGGGGCAACGGGGACCGCAGACGGTTCAGGACAACGGTTAGCGTAAGCATGCTTTCGAGATTCAAGGTCGGGACAAAGCTCGCAGCTATTCTCATCGCCCCGCTTGCTGTGCTCGTCGCCGTGACCTCGATAGGCGTGAGGGAGCGACTGGACGACTCCGCTGCGGCCTTGGCCGATCAGCGGATGGCGGAGCTCTCGCAGGCCGGCTCCGACCTCGTGAACTCGCTTCAACTGGAGCGCATGTACTCGATGGCCTACACAGCCAACCCGGAGGCCGTGCCTCGATCCGAGCTGGACGACCGGCGTGCCGCAACGGACGCGGGCGAGTCTGCCTTCGGTGAGATGACCATGAATCTGGATCTCGAGTCTTTGCCCGAGCTCTCCGCTGCTCTCGCCGAATCCGAGTCGGCGACCGGTGCTCTCCCCTCCATCCGCGAGGACGTCGACAGTGGCAACAGCAGTACGAGCACCGTCGAAGAGGAGTACACCGCGATCATCGACGCACTCCTCGCCGTGAGCACCGCGGTGGTCGATTCGGCATCTTCGGTCGACTTCGCACAAGAGCTGGCGGCGGCCGAGGTCCTGAGCGATTCCAAGGAGGCGACCGCACTCGAAGCCGGGCTGGTGGCCGCCCTCCTCGCTGAGTCCACCGATCCCGGGATCAGCCTGGCTCAGGCGCAGGAAGCTCTGGCGGAGGCGGAGCGACTCGAGGCTCTCTTCCTCGACACGGCACCGGAAGACGCGGTGGAGCTGTTCGGAAGCGAGATGCCGACGCTGTCCTCGGTGGGGGACGAGGAGCTGAGCGAAGGCGACAGCGCGCAGCACTACATGTTGTCCTCGATCGGTTCGATCACCTCCATGGATCAGGTCACCTTCACCCTCGACGAGTGGTTCGAGGCAGCAGAGACGAGGTTCGAGTCCCTGCTGACGGTCGAGAGCCGCATGATCTCGACTGCCGGTGCCGGCGCGATCATTGCGCGGTCCGAGGCGGACCGGACAGCCCGTCTCTACATAGCCTGGACCGCCGTTGCGATCGTCGTGGCCCTGGCGGCGGCCTATCTGGTTTCGCGCTCGATCACCCGGCCGCTTGGCCGACTCACGACCGCGGCCCGGGAGCTCAGCTCGAAGGAGTTGCCCCGACTGGTCGAGTCGCTTCGCTCCCCCGAAGTGGGACACGAGGTCCGCGCGGATCTGAAGGAGATCGAGGTCTCCTCGTCCGACGAGATCGGCGAGCTGGCCGATGCCTTCAACCGCGTGCAGGAGACCACCCTCGAGGTCGCCGAAGAGCAGGCGAACATGCTGAGGAGGGGCATCAGCGAGATCTTCGTGAGCCTGGCACGCCGCAACCAGACCCTGCTGGACCGCCAGATCGAGTTCATCGACGAACTGGAGGCTCACGAGGAGGAACCCGACCAGCTCGAGAACTTGTTCAAGCTCGACCATCTGGCTACCCGGATGAGACGCAACGCCGAGAGCCTGCTCGTTCTTGCTGGAGCCGAGCCACCTCGTCGCCGCGGTCGGCCGGTAGCGCTGGCCGACGTGGTGAGGGTCGCGGTCGGAGAGGTCGAGGACTTCCAGAGGATCTCCCTGCTTGCCCTCGATGAGGTCACGATCTCGGGGAACGTTGCCGTCGACCTGGCGCACGTGCTCTCGGAGCTGATGGAGAACGCGACGCAGTTCTCGCCACCCGAGACGATGGTGGAGATCGTGGGTCATCGCAACGGCGACGGTGGTTACGTACTCTCCGTGGCCGATCAGGGGATCGGGATGGCACCGGAGCAACTCGCCGAGGCCAACCGGCAGCTGGCGAAACCGCCGCTGGTCGGGCTGTCGTTGGCTCGATCGCTCGGCTTCATCGTGGTCGGACGGCTGTCTGCGAGGTTCGGGATAGAGGTGCAGCTCACGACCTCACCCTCCGGAGGGGTGACAGCACTCGTCACGATTCCCGCATCTCACGTGATAGCGGACGACGGTGACCCCACCGCGACACTGCCGGTGGTGAGGCATCCGAGCATGGATCCGCACGAAGGGCGGGGTCTGGCGTGGCAGTCCCTCCCGCCGGAGGACCCGGAGCCGGCCTCTCTGCGAGCTGCGATACCCGAGGGTGCTGAGTTCGATGCGGGCATCGCCTCACTGATCGAGTCAGCCCCCCACACAGAGAACCTGGCACGGATCGAGATGCCGGAAGAGCGGGTCTCCAAGCCTCCTGCGGCCCGGACGCTCTTCGCCGGCCAGCCACCCCCTGAGGAGGCCGAGACCGCTGGTGCGGACAGCACACGATCGCCATCGACCGACGTTCCTCCCTTGCCGAAGCGACGGCCCGCCGAGCGAGCGCTGCGGGATATCTCCGTGTCTCCCGTCCGGACAGGCGCCTCCGGCGCCGGCCTGGCAGGTACCAGGCAGAGGTCCCCCGAGGAGGTCCGGCGGATGCTGTCGCGCTATCGAACGGGTCTCAAGCGGGGCCGCACCCCCGATGGGGGAACCGCACCCAGCAACGGCAGCGGGAATGACACCACGTGATCGGGTACGGGAGGGAAGATGAGCGCTGGAGCAGGGAGGATACGGTTGGCATGAGGCAATTGAGTCCCGATGCGAGCAACATCAACTTCCTGGTGTCGAACTTCGTGGAGCGGGTACCCGGTGTCGGCGAGGCGATAGTGGTATCGGCGGACGGCCTGTTGATGGCCATGTCATCGGGGATGCAGCGTGAGGCGGCTGACCGCTTCGCGGCGGTCGCCTCCGGGCTCATCGGGCTCGCCTACGGAGCAGCAGGCCGGTTCGGGGGTGGCGCGGTCAACGAGGTCATTGTCGAGATGGAGAACGCCTTCATGTTCGTGACCGGAATCAGCGATGGGTCGAGCCTGGCGGTGATCGCCTCCTCCGAATGCGACGTGGGCCTGATCGGCTACGAGATGGCCCTCCTGGTCGAGCGGGCGGGTAGCGTACTGACACCGGAGCTGAGAGCTGAGTTGCAGAGTGCACTGGCAAGATGATTGCTGACGATCCGATCGAGGATTCGGGGAACGCCCGTGTGTTCAAGGTCAGGCCTTATGCCCTGACGGGTGGACGGACGCGGTCGGCCCACGACCTGCCGCTCGAGACGGTAGTGACAGTGACACCCCGGGGCGAGGCTTCCGTGGCTCGGTTGGCCCTGGAGCGCAAGAGGATCACCCAGATGGCAGCTGAGCCGCTGTCGATAGCGGAGATCTCCGCACACCTGGGGGTCCCGCTCGGCGTCGCCAGGGTGTTGGTCGGCGACCTGTGCGCCGAGGGTCTGCTCGAAAGCCACCGACCGCAGCTCAACGCCGACGAACGCCCCGACCTGAAGCTTCTCGAAAGGGTTCTCGATGGGCTTCAGGCGCTCTGAGCTCCCGTCCGCAGCCAGGACGGGTGCCGCAGTCGGTCACGATGCCACCACCGGGGTGCCCCTGCCGGTGAAGATAGTCGTGGCCGGCGGTTTCGCTGTCGGCAAGACGACCTTTGTCGGTTCGATCTCCGAGATCGCTCCGCTGACCACCGAGGCTGCCATGACCCAGGTCAGCGTCGGCGTCGATGACACCGGGACGGCGATGGAGAAGACGGCGACGACGGTAGCCATGGACTTCGGCCGCATCACTCTGGGCGACGACCTGATCCTCTACCTGTTCGGCACGCCTGGTCAGGACCGTTTCCAGTTCATGTGGGACGACCTGGTGCGCGGGGCGATCGGCGCGGTGGTCCTCGTCGACACGACAAGGTTGGCCGACTGCTTCCCAGCGGTCGACTACTTCGAACAGATAGACGTGCCGTTCGTGGTTGCCGTCAACTGCTTTCACGGTGTTGCGGTCCACCAGCTCGACGATGTCCGTGAAGCGTTGGCGGTACCGCCGGACGTGCCGATGATCTACACGGATGCCCGCGACCGCCGGGCGACCAAGCACGCGCTCTTGGAGCTCGTGCAGCACGCGCTGGTGCATGCCTCGAACTGACCGCGGTGCTTCGATGCGGTTAGCGTCGGTGGGCTGTGAATGACGTCGTTCACGTAGTGCTCGTGCATCGGAACCGCGCTCAGGCGTGCTTGGCGGCGATCGACGCGTATCGCCGGCAGGAGCTTCCCGTCCGGGTGACTGTGGTCGACAGCGGATCTGCGGGGGATCAGCTGGCGATCCTCAGGTCAGCGGTGGAAGGTGATGAGCAGGTCGAGGTCGTACCTGTCGGGGAGAACATCGGGTTCGGTCCGGGAGCCAATGTGGGATTGCGCAAGTGGCTCAGCGAAGCAGCTGATGGCGAATGGGTGGCTGTTGCACCCCACGATGCCGTGCCGGATGCGGAGTGCTTGTCCAAATCGATCGCCGAGCTCGCACGGCGCCCACGAGCCGGTCTGGCGTGCGCCGATGTCGGCGACGGGTGCACGCCGGTGCTCGATCCCTATTTCGGAGGGATCCTGAAGCCGGCCGGGCGCACGAGCGGGTGGGAGGATGCCGATCATCCCCACGGCACGCTGCTGTTCGCCCGGCGTGCGTGTCTAGAGGAGGTCGGGCTCTTCGATGAACGGTTCTTCGCCTACTGCGAGGAGGCGGATCTGGCAGTGCGGGCCCGGGCGAGGGGCTGGCAAGTCGGTTTGATACGAGGCGCACTCGTGCGCAATCCGGACCTCGGCTCCTCGGTTCCGGTGGTGGATTACCTCCAACATCGCAACACGCTGATCCTCGTGCGCGAGATGTCGGGCCGCTACCACGTCTTCATACGCTTCTGCATCAGCGTGCTGCACCTGCTGCGGGGCGTCCTCCAGCCCTCCCGGAGGCCCCCCGTCTTCTCTGCACGAGCGCGGGTCCTGGCGATGCGGGATTACCTACGGAAGCGCTTCGGAGCACCGCCGACGGCGCTGTTACGCACTCGGCGGGCCTCACGGCGTCCTTGACGCCCAGCTGGTCCCGGCTCCTCACCGTGATGGTTCCGGGCTGGGAGCGAGACCCATGGTTCGCTGAGCTGGAGCAGCGATTTTCGAAGCGCTGGGTTGCCAGCCGTCGGGGGGTGATCCCGCTATGCGGTCCGCGAGTTGGTCGGCGGGACGTGCCGCGCCCAGCAGAGGGCCCTGCAGCAGATCGCAATGCATCGACTTGAGCAAGGTCACCTGTTCCTCGCTCTCGACGCCGGTGGCGATGGTGACGATGTCCAGGTCACGGGCCATGGCGGTCAAATGCTCGGTGATCAGCGCGGCCTCCCTGCTCGCTGTGAGCGCCCGCACATTGGCTGCGTCCAGCTTCATGACATCGACCGGCAGCTCACGGAGGCACGCCAGGGCGTGGGGGTTGTTGCCCATGCCGTCCAAGGCGATGCTCACACCGAGGCCCTTGCAGGGGCGGAGAACCGGCCAGATCGACTGGGGATCAGGTGCTGGTGGGCAACCGCCGATCTCCAGGCAGAGCTGCTCCGGGTCCGCACTCGACAGGCGCAGGGCCCGCGCGACGACATCGGGGAAGTTCGCCTGAGAGAGCTGCCGGGGAGATACGTCAACGCAGACGTTGAGAGCAGAGCGATCTGTGAGTTCGGACTGCCAGGTGCGACACTGGGCGGCGGCGTCCTCCAGGGCCCAGGCACCCACGGGTACGATCAGCCCCGTCTCCTCCAATATCGGGAGGAAGACATCGGGGGCCACCACACCATGCTCGGGATGCTCCCAGCACAAGGCTGCCTCAACACCGACGACGTGCTTGGTCCATGGTGACACGATGGGCTGGTAGAGCAGGCGGAACTCGCCCCGGTCGAGTGCCCGCCGCAGGCGAGCCTCAGCGGTCGAGGGGGTTATCCGGCCTCTCAAGGTGCGGTCGAAGATCTGCTGTGAGCCGGGCCCCGCCCGCTTTGCCTGGTAGAGGGCGAGGTCGGCGTCGCGAAGCACTTCGGCGGGTCGCGTGCAGTTGCGCTCGGCGAGCGCCACGCCGACACCTGCCGAGATGCGTATGTGGTCCTCGCCTATCTGAAAGGGTGCCTCCAGGGTGCGGATGATCCGGCGTGCGGCTGCTTCGGTTGCACGGGCGTCGGGTACTGAGGTGAGGATGGCAACGAACTCGTCGCCGCCGTAGCGCGCAACGTGGCCTGCTTCGCCGACTGATGCGAGTAGCCGGCCTGCCACCTCGGTCATCAGGCGGTCACCGACCTCATGCCCATAGGTGTCGTTTACCGCCTTGAAGCGGTCGAGGTCGATGAACAGGACGGCAACCTGGTCGCTGTTGCGTCGAGCGTCGGCGAGCACGTCGCGGAGGAGATCAGTGAGATAGCGGCGGTTGGGCAGGCCAGTGAGCGCGTCTTGGTACGAGAGCCGGGCGAGCTGGTGCCTGATGGCCTTCGACTCAGAGTGTCGGCGGGCGGTGTACACGGCCGCGGCGAGAGGTATGACGATTGCCGCCGCAACGACGGCGTCTTCCCTGATGAGACCGTTTCGGCCAATCACCCCGGCGGTGTGTTCGATCAGGTCGAGGACCACGATCAGCGTGACGATGCCGGCGCAAGCGGCGCCCAACCAGAGGAGATCGAGTGCTGCTTTGATGTTGCGCGGAGTGCGGGCGACCTTCGATGAGATCGTGCGGCTGCGGCTGCCCATCTTGCCCCTCGGTGACACCGGGGCACCGAGTCGTGGTTGCCCCTTGCTGATCCCATCGACCAGGCGCTCGGGATCCTTGAGAACCGGTGGGGTTCAGTCCTGCTCGGTGCTCGACGACTCGGTCAGGCCCAGGGAGGCGAGGTGGATCTCCCGCAGCTGGGGCTCGAGCCATTTGCCGATGAACTCGGCACCGGGTGGGTCGAAGTGGACTCCGTCCGTGCGGAGCTCGATCCCTTCTACCTCGGTGGGGCAGTCGTAATCGGGGCAGATGTACGCCTGGAGGTCTATCAGGTGGACTTCGGGATGCGTGTTGGCAAACGAGTGCAACAGCTCGTTGAAGTGCTTTGTCCGGTTGATGGCCTCCGGCGTCCATTCGCGGGCCGACTCGTTGTCGTCCTGGCGCCATCCTGGGGCGAGTGTGAGGTAGACGACGGGCCTGCCCCCTTCGCCGAGAACCTCGAGTGTGTCCTCGAAAACCCGGGTCATCATGGCGTCGTACTCGGCGCTGGCGAACTCGACCCACTCGCCGTCGATCTGACGGTCGAAGATCTCCCAGGCACCGAACATGGCGATGGACACATCGGGATCGAACTGCTCGATGTGATCGGCCCACTCGGCGCGCCAGTTCGTGCACGCGCCGCTGGGTTCGATGACCTCACCCAACTCGAGGCGTGCCCCCTCCACCAGCTCGCAGAACAGCACACCCCGGTTCCACACCCGCACGAGGTCGTCCGCATCGGGCAGGCCACCCTCTTCGCCGGTTTCAGGGTCGGGTTTCTCTGGATCGCCGTAGTAGCCGTATCCGAGTGACCAGGCCACCGAGTCCCCGACGAGGAGAGCCTTGGTGTACTCGGGAGGCCGAGAGTTGCCATCGCCGCCTTGCTCGGCCAGAGCGACCGTGCTCAGGTGGTCCAAGTGCACTTGACGTAGCTGAGGGGTCAACCAGTCAGCGACCACCTTCGCACCTGTCGGGCTGTCGTAGTGGAGCCAGTCGGGGCGTAGGACGACCCCCTTGACCTCGGCTTGGCACTCGACGCCGGGACAGACGAATGCGCCGAGGTCGATGAGGGTGACCTTGCCGGGGTTCGCCTCGGCGACCTGGCGGAGGAGGCTGTTGAAGTGAACGGTCTTGTCAACTTGTTCGGGGGTCCACTCTCGGGCCGACTCGTCGGCATCCTGGCGCCACGGGGGTGCCATGGTGAGGAACACGACCGGCGTGTCCCCGCTGGACAAGACGTCGACGGAGTCCTGGAGCAGCCCCTGCATCATCTCGTCATAGGTGGGTGTGCCGAAGTTGACCCAGCGCCCGTCGATCTGACGGTCGAAGAGCTCCCAGTATCCCGTGAGCATCACCGAGACATCCGGATCGATGTTGCCTACCGCCTCCCGCCAGGTGTCCTGCCAGCCGTCGCAGGTGTGGTTCGGCGGTAGCACCTCGCCGAGCTCGAGGCGCGAGCCACCCGCCATCTCACAGAACCACTTGCTCCGGTTCCACAGCCGGATCTCGTTGCCCTGGCCCGCGCCGGGGTTGGTGGGGTCGCCGTACCAGTTCTCCCCCAGTGACCAGCCGACGGAGTCCCCGACCAGCAGCACCTTGGTCTGCGCGGGCAACGACGCCGGCGCCGCCTCCGGCGCCGGTGCCTCTACGTCAGCGGTCAGCACCTGAGGGATCTCGGGCGGCTCGTCGCCGCGCTCTTGGGAGGCAACGTACCGTTCTTCTTGGGTGAGCTCGGCGTCACCGGTAGAGGTGATCAGGCCCACCGCGACGACCACGAGTGTCAATGGGACGAGCGCCAGCGCCACGCGTGGTTTGAGCGCGCCACGACGGACGGGCTGCTCGATCAGATAGAAGCTCAGCATCGCCAGCGCGAACGCGACGACCAGACGGACGATCATCAGCCACGGTTGGCCCAGCCCGGTCCGTTCCGTTGTGATGACCTGGTAGATGGGCCAATGCCAGAGATAGACGCCATAGGAGATGAGTCCGACATAGACGAGGGGCCTGACTCCGAGGAGTGACTTCACTCCGTTGCGCCCGCCCTGCATCGCCGCGGCGATCATCAGCCCGCACAGCACGGCAGCCACGAGGAAGCCGCCCTGGTAGTTGTAGTCGTCGCTTTGCGCCACGACCCAGAGCCAAAGGGTTGCTGCGATGGCCAGCAAGCCCAGGATGATGAGCGCGGTCCGGGCCAGGCCCTTCTTCAGGGGAGGCCTGCCCGACATGAACGCCCCGAGACCGGCCCCGACGAGAATGCTCTGCACCCGGGTGTCGGTTCCGAAGTACAAGCGGGTTATCTCGGCTCCATGGTTGTAGAGCCATGCCATCCAGGCGGCAGAGGCGAGGGCACCCAGACCACAGGCAGCGGCAATGCGATTCTGCGTCCGCCGCACGACGGTGTCGTGGTCGAGTTCGATCGAGTGCCGACCGCGGGAACGGATCCGCCTCGTGACGACGAAGAAGAAGGCGGTGACCACGAGCGGCCAGAGCAGGTAGTACTGCTCCTCGATGGCCAGCGTCCAGGCGTGGCGGAGCGGTGACGGCTCGGCGAACTGGTCGAAGTACGAGACCCCCGAGATCACCTGTTCCCAGTTGGTGCCGTAGACGAGGGTGGCGATGCCGTCCCGGCGCAGTTGGCCGAGATCGGTGGGTTGGGCGAACACGACTGCGTAGACGATGATCCCGAGCAGCAGGAGCAGCAGCGCCGGCAGCAGCCGACGGGCCCGGCGGACCCAGAACGTCTTGAGGTGGATGGTGCCCGAGCCCCTCCACTCGGCGACGAGGAGGCTGGTTATCAGAAAGCCCGACAGTACGAAGAAGGCGTCGACGGAGAAGATGGCTCCCGACATCCACGAGATGTCGGCGTGATAGAGCATGATCGCCAGGACCGAGGCGCCCCTGATGCCGTCGAGTGCGGGTTCGTAGCTGATGCGATGAGAAGCGCGTGAGCGCTCCTCAGCCGTGGTCTCGGCCGGCTCTGTGACCTCAGGCGGGGCAAGGGTATCGGTGGTCATGATCGTGCCGGGTGCCCTCGCCTTCGGGCGTCGGCCGCGAGAACCGACATGGTCCCCAGCGCTGTCGACTCCCACGTGAAGTTGGCGGCGTGGGCGAGCGCGCCTCTGCCGAGGGTGTCTCGTAGGTGACGATCCGAGAGCACAGCGGCGAGGGAATCAGCAAGGGCGCGGTCGTCGGGCGCTAGCAGGCCGCTGACCCCGTCGACGACGGCATCGAGGTGCCCGGCGATGCGGGTTGCAACCGCGGGTGTGCCACAGGCCGCCGCCTCGGTGATGGTCATCCCCCAGCCCTCGCGTACGGAGGAGGAAGCCACCAACCAGGCCGAACGGTAGAGGTCGACGAGCTCGTCGTCGCCTATGCGGCCGGGCAGCGTCACCCAGTCCTCGGCGTCGAGCGAACGGATGAGCTCTTCCAGGGCGTCGCGCTCGTAGCCTTCGCCCACGATGATCAGCCGGGCCTGCGGCACGCGGTGGCGTACCTCGGCCATGCAGCGGATGAGGGAGTCGAAGCGCTTCACGGGTACCAGTCGGCCCACCGCCACCGCGAGGGGAGTGGCCGACACCGCTCCGCCTGGGGAGAAGGCGGGGTCGATGCCCGGTGGCACCACGTGGATCCCGTCGGCACCAAAGCCGAGCTCGTCCACCAACTCGGCCTTGGACGAGCGCGAGAGCGTCACGATGGCTGAGCGCCTGTAGACGCGGGGGGCGATGCGCTCCTCGAGCAGCAAACCCAGACGAGCCAGGTTGTCCGGGAGGGTCATGTTCCACATCGGACCGTGGACGTGGTGCAGCCATACCATCCGCGGCCCGCGGCACCAGACGGGTGAGAAGAACGGCATACCGTTCCAGATCTCGACCAGGCCGTCGCGCTCGCCATGCCGCCCCCGTAACTCGCTCAGCACGGCACGGGGAAAGACCATGTATCGGCCGGCACGGCGGATGACGTGGTATCCATCACGCTCAGCGGTTGGCGGATGACCCTGAGCGTAGGATGTCCGCAGGGTCACCTCGACGCCGGCGCGGGCCCAGATCTCGGCGATGGTGGCGGCGTGCAACTCGGAACCGCCCGCCTCGACGTCGGCCAGATCACGCCAGGACAGGATGTGGATGCGCCGCAGACCGGCGTCGGCGGCCACGTCGCCGATCAGCTTCACGGTGTCGTCGGAGGCTGCCCGGCCGGCAACCCCGTTGGCTTTTCGATCGCTCATGGTCTGCGGCCCTGCGGGGTCGGTGGCCGGGTGACCCGGCACTTTGCGTGACCGACCGAGCACACTGCTACCGCGGCCGGTCGGTCGAGCCCGGCCCCCATGTTATGCGCGACCGCCCGCGATGCTGTAGACGGCGTAGTGCGGGCGCTTCGGCCACGAACCATGGGCTGGACTCCGAGTCCCTGGTCGCCTGCTGGTGCTCGTACCGGTACGTTTTGCATGCCTGTTCTCGTGGACGGGCCCCGTCGGTCACGGAAAGTGACTCGCCGTGGGAGGGAGCGGAGATGACATCGGAACTCGACGGGAGCGTCAGATGAAGTTAACAGGGGAACGACCCATCGAGGGGGTCACCCCCGACTCGCTGCTCGCGCTCCATGCTGCGGGCTATCGCGAGGTGGCCGAGCGCATCGGTGATGGGCTGTTCCTCGACATCGGGTGTGGACTGGGCGAAGGCACCGCGCAGTTCGCCTCGCCCGGCCGGCAACTTGTTGGCGCGGACTACGACCCCGAGACGGCGGCCGCGGCGCGTGACGGCCATCGCGAGATACGTCTGGTCACCTTCTGCGGCGACGGCGAGGCGCTCGGGCTGAGGGGTGACGTGTTCGATCACGTGTGCTCTTCGCACCTGATCGAGCATTTCGTGAAGCCTGCTGTTCACGTCCGAGAGGTGGCACGGGTGCTCTCACCGGCCGGTAGCGCCTTCTTCATCACACCGAATGCCCCAGCCGACTTCGAGAACCCCTTCCATGTGAGCCTCTTCGAGCCGCGCGAACTGCGTGAAACCCTCGAAGCCCACTTTGCCGACGTCGATGTGCTGGGCCTGGACGCCACCCAAGTCGTGAAGACGGACTTCGAGCGCCGCCGGGAGACCGCGCGACGGCTGTTGCGCCTGGACGTATTCGACTTGCGTCACCGTTTGCCGCGATCATGGTTCGTCGCACTGCACGGATTCGGTCGGCGAGTCGCCTACCGGGTGCTGGCACGACAGCAGTCAGAGGGAAACAGCGGTATCACTGCCGACGAGTTCTACCTCACGTCCGACATCGACCCGAGCACACTCGTCCTGTTCGCGGTCGCCCGCAAACCACTTCGCTGACGAACGAGGTGAATCGAATTGAAACCGGAGATGCTCACCATCGTGATGCCCGTCTACAACGAGCGGGCGACCTTGAGGCGTGCAGTGGAGAGGGTTCTCGCGGTGGAGTTCCCGTTGCCGTGTGAGTTGATGCTGGTCGACGACGGCTCGACCGATGGCTGCCTCGAAACGGTCAAGGACTTCGTTGAAGCGGGTGACGTGCGGATCGTCGAACAGCCGCACAACGAGGGGAAAGGCGCGGCCCTGCGCCGGGGCATCGCCGAGGCCGGTGGTGACCTGATGACGGTCCTCGATGCCGACCTCGAGTACGACCCCGAGGACTTCCTCCCAATGCTCGATGCAGTCCTGATCGAGGACGCTCGTGTCGTCTACGGCAAGCGGTCCTTCGGAGGGCACGCCGCTTACTCGTTCTGGTACGTGCTGGGCAACAAGTTCCTGGCGTTCTGGGCGAGTTTCCTCTACGACGCCTGGCTCTCCGACATCGAGACCTGCCTGAAGATCGCCCCGACCGAGCTCTGGCGCGAGATGAGCCTCGAGAGCAGTGGTTTCGGCATCGAAGCCGAAGTCACCGGGAAGTTCCTGCGTAGGGGTGAGCGGATCTTCGAGGTGCCCATCACCTACCGGGCCCGGGGCCGGGAGGAGGGCAAGAAGCTGCAATGGACCGACGGGGTCGCTGCTCTGTGGATCCTGTTGCGGATCCGCTTGTTCGGCAGCTGACGTTCGCCCTCGAGGTCGATCAGCCACAGGTCGAGATCGCAGGCGCGCCGGCGAAGCGGTCGGCGATCCAGTTGACAACCGTGGCTGTGGAGTCGACCCCGTGCCCTTCCCCCGGTCGGGTCTGGTATTCGAGGGTGGTCCCGTTGGCGCAGGCGCGGCTGACATAGTCGGCGGTCAGGCCAGGATCCACGATCTGGTCGTCCTGGCCCTGGATCACCAGAACCGGAACCGCCACAGCGGTGTCGCCGACCCGGCTCTGCCCGAGACGGTTCGCCCAGGCCTCGACATCGCTCGGAGAAGTGTGGATGAAGTCCTCGAAGTCACCCGCGAAGTGCTCGACGAGCTCATCGATGCAAAGGGTCTCGACGACGTCGAGATCCCCGAGCACCGCGTCGGTGAAGACGTCCTCGAGCCGGAGGTCCACTGAATCCCCGTGACCCAGCAGCACGGCCACGGTGACGCCGACCTGATCCGCCTCGGTGACGCCGCGCTCGGCGAAGCTCAGGACATCGGTTACGGGGGCGGCAGCGGCAGCCCCGACGAGATCGAGCTCGGGCGCGTAGTGCGGCGCCTCTTCGGCGGCGGCGAGAACCGCGTGCCCACCCTGACTGAAGCCCCACAATGCCACCGGGGCATCAGGGGAGAGGGAAGCCGGTGGTACCGCGACGGCAGCGCGGGCTGCGTCGAGGACGGTGTGGGCCTCGCTGGAGGACTCGAGATACGGATGGGGGGAGCTGGTGCCGAGGCCTTCGTAGTCGGGGGCGACGACCGCCCAACCGGCAGCGAGCAGTTCGTTGACACCGATGATCGTGTTGGGTCCCGAGCGGGACGGAGCGCACTTGTCTGCGGTACCGGTGGTGTGGTGGGCCCAAACGACGAGAGGCCGGACCCCACCCCGGTCGGCCTGGTCGCCTTCAGGGACCAGGAGCATCCCGGTAGAGACGATGTCCTCTCCCGCAGCAGAGGTCGAGCGGTAGGTGATCTTCCACGAATCGGCCGCGGCGGGCCCCTCGATCGGCTCGTAGTCGAGCATCTCGCCAGGGGGTCCCTCGGTTCGAGGGTCAGCGTCGACCACATCGATCGTAGTGGTCGATGTGTCGGCTACCGGTGCGGTGGCCGAGCAGGAGACGGCCAACACGAAGCACGCCGGCAGGGTGGACAGCCTTCTCAATTCTCGACCTCGCGGCGCCAGCCGGCTCGCTGGGCCTCGATCACGGCCTCGACAACGAGAAACCCCGCGGCGAGCAGTCCGAGGATGTGCACAGCCTCGAAGTTCTGCGGCCACTCGAAATCGGCGGGGAAGCCGTTGCGGTACTGGCGCGCGACCACATACAGGGCTGCCGCGAGGAGGCTGCCCACGCTGAGGGCACGAACCAGTACCCAGCCGGCTCGATTGCTGAGCCCGAAGGCGGTGACTGCGGCGAAGATCGGGCCCCAGATCGGGCCGATCAGCAACGCCGCGGCGCCGAAGGCGACCGCCGAGTACCAGACCAGCACACTGGTGGCCGGGGGAGCCCCGTAGCCGTCGAAGGGCGAGATCAGGAAGGGGTCGGCCGGCTGGACGCGCGTCGTGGGGATCGATGCACCGCCGAGAAATCGCGGCCGCCACACGACGAGGGCGACACACAACGCGCTCGCTGCGAGTGCGATGCCGATGCCCAGCCACACGATCCGTTGGGGCGGCCAACTCACCTCGATCCGGAAGGACGAGGCGAGTCCCAGGCCGGCCGGATCGACGAACCATCCGTTGGCGTAACCGTTGATCAGGGTGGGAGGACCGAGCTCCATCCCGTCCACCGATGCCGACCACCCCTCGTTGTAGCTCTCGCCGAGGACCAGCCAGAATGGCTCATCGGCCCCGTCGACGTCGAGGGAGTAGGTGGCTCTGCCGGCGTCGACATCCATTCGGGGTACGGGTCCCGGCGCAGGCGCCGCCGAGGGGTGGGCCGGCCCGCCACCGGCAGCCGAGGTGATCGCGACCTGATCGATGTCGAAGCCGGATTCGTCTCCCGGCCGGGTCTCCAGCGTCGTCGTCCCGGCGGTGAGGTCGAGCGCGGCATCGTTGCAGGCAGTGATGCCGAGCGGCTCTCTTGCTTCCGCCTCGGCAACGGTGCCCTCGATGCTGAGGGCAACGTCGACGCCATCTATGCTCAGCAATCCCTCGCGACAGGACGGGTCGATCTCCGCCGACGGCTGTGTGATCCAGTACTGCTCACCGAGGCCGATCTCGGCGACCCCTAGAGGCAGGATCGTCGGTCCACCCGAGTACCAGTCGAGAGATTCCTCACTGCGGACTTCTTCGAAGGTGAATCTGAGGTCGGTACCGGAGACCGGGCCTACGTCGACTTGGACTTCCTGAACGTGACCCTGCTCCGAGCCGTCGCTGATCTCGGGGATCGCGACCGTCGTCACCGGTTCGCCGTCCGCGTGGATCGTCAGCTTCGTGGGAACCGAGTGCCTACCATCGGCGATGACCGCGAGATCGAGTCGGTCGAAGCTGATGGGCTCGGAGAACTCGAAGTCGAGCCAGTTGCCCTCCGCCGCCGAGACAGGGCTCTGCCATGCCGTCGCCGGGTCACCGTCGAGAGCTTTGCTGGCCCGCGACGACGGATCGCCGGGTAGGCGACCGCCGCTCGTCGCGGTCACCCCCCCGGAGTCGGCCGAAGGCGTGCCGAGAAGCCGGTCGATCTCGGCATCAGGGATGTCAGCCGACAGCCTCGCCGTCCCGGTCACGTCGAAGGCACGGTCGTTGAACAGCTCGAACTCCCTGATCAAGGAGTCCTCTTCGTCTTCGAGCACCGGTTCGGAGGGGTTGGCCCGCTGCCGGGTGAAGACGTAGCTGAGGAAGTGGTCGATGGCAGAGCCACCGACGCTGTCGAGAAGACCCGTCGGAAGGCGTATGACCTCGTCCACCGTCAGGTCGGCGACCCCGACCTCGGCGAACCCGACCCCGCTCTTCCCGTCGTATTTCGTGAGAGGACCGACGCTGTCGGCGATGATCTCGACATCGAGCCGCGAGAAGGTCTGCTCGGGGAAGCTGACCACCTGGCCGGGCTCGACCCGCGAGCTGTCATCGAGCTCGACATCGATCTGCTCTCCGCCGTCGAATGTCAGGCGCACCTCTGTGATCCAGCGGTTGGCCGGGAGCTGGGGCTGGAGGAAGGTGATCTCGTCGGTGGTGACCGGCTCGTCCGTCTCGATCCGGAGGAACTCGCCGAGGACCTCGTCGAACGCCCCGACCCTCCACGCGGTGGCCGGGTCGCCATCCATCGCGAGAGCCGCCCGATCTCCAGGGGTGAACGTGACCGGGTTTCCATACGCCGAGGCCGCGACGTTCACGCCGCCTCGCTGGTCGGACACCGTGTACCACGAGTCGTCAGCCTCTGGGAACAGCGGGAGCCGGTTGTCCTTGTGGTCGACCACCAGCGGCTCCTCCCCGGCCTGTTCGGTGTAGCCGTCGTTCTCTCGCACTGCGCCCCAACGCCGGGCCTCACGTCGGTTCTCATCGGTGATGACGAGCTGGGCATCTTGACGGAGGAGTGCGTCGAGGCCTTCTGGGTCTGCGGCGAAGGTTGCGGCGTAGAACAGGGCTCGCTGGGGATCGAGGAGACCGGCGGCGGCGACGTCGACGAGGCCGGCGCCGTTGCCGTCGACGATCTGAGGAGATGTGACCGGTACCGGTCTCACGATCGGCAAGGGGTCATCGACGCCGAACACCGTGACAGGAGCAGGGTCCTCGAGCTCGTCGGGAGTTCCGAGCTCCACCTCGTCGAGCAGCGGCAGCGTGTCCACCGGGACGTTGGCCACCGGGTCGCCGAAGGTGGCGACCTCGGTGAGGCCGGGAGTAGCGAGGAAAGCCGCATAGGTGGATACGGGACGCGGGGTCCGGTATCGCTCGAACTGGAGATCGTTGCGTAGGACCACCTCTCCCACGGCAAGGAGGCGGGCGAGGTCGGCGAAGCCGGTGGCGTCGAAGCGTCCTTCCTGGAGCTGGAGATCCACCGCGTTGAGGAGGTCTGCCGAGGCGGGCGACCCGAAGGGGATGAGCTCGCGGGCGAGGTAGCCGCGATCGATGAGCCCGGGCGTGATCGGGTCGACCGTGTTGCCCCAGCGGTAGGAGGCGAAGTCAATGCCCGGGAGCTCCAGTAGCCGAGTGCCGTGGTCGCCCTCGTCGAGATACGCAGCCGCCTTCTCCCAGTACTCGGGGATGTGCTCGTCGCGCTCGAGGTTCCGGTCGACCAGCCGGCCCAGCCAGAGAGCCGACAGGTTTGCGACGACGAGGGTTATCGCCACCGCGGCGAACAACACCCGCCGTCCGGGGAGTCGTCGGCCGAGGGCGGCGACGCCGGCCCCGAGGAATACCGCGGTCGACAGCACTATCAGCGGGACGGCTCGAGGTGTGCTCCTGAAAGCCAGGCCGGTGTCGGTCTCCGTCCAGGCTTTGAACAGCGCTCCGAACGGCGAGGGGCTGTCGAAGGGATGGGCGCCCACCGACAGGAACGTGCCGAGGGCCAACAGCAGCACGAAGAAGATCCGGTGGCGCCACCGCGCGACGACAGCCGCGGTGAATGCCAGGATCGGGAGGAGATAGGACAGGGCGATGGCGGGCACGGACTCGGTGTATGTCACGCTGGCCTCGATCCACGGCCCGAGTTTGTCGTTGCCGTAGAAGAACCAGTAGCCGAGCCCCCTCAGCAACTCGGGCGCCACCGCGGCGTCAGCGACGACCTCGTAGGTCTCGGTGTAGCGGAGCACATCGATGCCGTACTGCCCTTGCAGGTACAGCCCGGCTATCCACCAGGCCGACGTTGCCACCGTCAGGACGGCTATGCGGGCTGCTGTCGCCAAGGCCTCACGAAGGTCCACTTCCCTGGCGATGAAGGTCGCGTGCACGAACCACAGCACGGGCCCGAAGCCGACCAGGAGCAAGGAGGTGGCGTTCACCCCGCCGACCAACTGCACGGTCAGAGCGAAGAGCGCGGGATAGCGCCACCCTCCTTCGCGCAGCGACTTGACGGCCAGGGCGATCAGCCAGGGAAGCCCGGCGAAGGGAAGGAGGATGACAGAGATCCGTGCCGCGTAGTGCACGATGTAGGGGCTGAGGGCGTACGCGAAGGACGCGACGGCCATCCCCGAACCCTGCCAGCGCAGTGTTCGCAGCAGGTAGCGCACCCCGAGCCCGGCGAGCAGCATCACCGATCCCAGCCAGAGGCGTTGTGCCAGCCAGTCAGGTACTCCGACCGTGTCCATGAGCCAGTAGTAAGGCCCGATCGGGAACAGGTAGCCGATCGTCTGATGAGTGACCGTGCCCGCAGCCGTGCCCGAGTCCCACAGGTAAGGTGCGTCGGCCAGCAGCCGGCCCGGGTCGAGATAGAGGTAGCTCTTGGTGTCGGCCCCCACCTCGCCGGGACTCGTGAACAGCAAGGGGACGTAGCAGACGGCGGCCAGGAGGATGTACGGGCCGTCGGACCACTGCTCGAGCCAGAGCCGGATTCGTCTCACGTCAGGGAATGCGTCTCACGTCAGGGGTATGCAGCGTTTCGTCGGTCACGGGGATCGTCGCAAGGCGCGAGCGGTGGCCAGACCAGTGCGATGGTCCCACTCACACCGGGTGCAGAGCATAGATCCTCTGTCGTCGGTGTCCTGTCGGGTTGGTTCGCCATGGCTCCTGCTCCGCCTCGGCCCGGGTGTAGCATGCCGGGTCGTGCACGGTGACCCCCACGCCCCGCGCCCCGGGGAGCCCCCGTACGAGCCCGCTGCCGCAGGTGCCGCTGCCGACGAGCTCGACCTCCACGTCGCCCCCGGGCCGTGGTACCGGGACCGCGGGTTCCGTTGGGTGGCGCTTGTCGTGGTTGTGGTTGCGCTCTCTGTGAGAGCGGTGACAACGCTGGTCGCCTACCAGGACCTGCCCCTCGGGCTGGACGACAACTTCTACTACCACGAGCAGGCTCGGTTGCTCGCCGAGGGTGAGGGCTACGCCAATCCCTTCGTGTACGCCGACACCGGGGAGCTGGTGGCGACCGCCCAGCATCCGCCCCTCTACTCGACCTACCTGGCGGCAGCTACCGTGCTGGGAGCAGACACCCCCCTCGCTCATCGTCTGGCCTCGGCTCTGCTCGGCGTGGCAACCGCCCTGGTGCTGGCCCTGCTGGCGAGAAGGCTGGGGGGCAACCGTGCCGGCCTGCTCGCAGGACTGATCGCCGCGGTCTACCCGAACTTGTGGATCAACGACGGGTTGATCCTGTCCGAATCCCTGTACGCGCTGACGATCGCGGTGTTGATGTGGGCCGCATACGCCTTGTGGCTCCAGCCCAGGGTGTGGCGGGCGGCGGTGTTGGGGGCCGCGATATCGATCGCGACGCTCACGCGGAGCGAGGCGGTCGCGCTGTTCGCGTTTCTCGCACCACCCCTCATCCTCTGGCTGGGAGGGCTGGCCCTGCGGGTTCGTCTCCGGTACCTGTTGGTGTGCGGCCTCGCCGGCTTGGCAGTCCTCTCACCCTGGATGATCCGCAACCTCCTCAGCTTCGACGAGCCGGTGCTGCTCTCGTCGGGCAGCGGTTACGTCCTCGACATCGCGAACTGCGACACGACCTACTCGGGAGAGTACCTGGGCTACTGGCACACCGACTGCGGGGCACCCTCCTGGCCCGCCGGTGACGAGTCGGTGATCGAAGCGGAGTTGAGGGCCGACGGCATCGGCTACATCACCGCTCACCTGAGCGAGCTCCCGGTCGTCCTGCTGGCTCGGACCGGTCGCCTCTGGGACCTCTACCGGCCCTTCCAGGGGGTGGAGCTGAACACCTTCTTCGAGCGCCGGGGCGAGATACCCTCATGGCTGGGCCTGTTCATGTACTGGGTCCTCCTGCCGGCGACGGTGTACGGGTTGGTGGTGTGCCGCAGGAGGAGCATCACGATCATCCCGCCGATCGCGCTGGCGCTGATGGTGACGATGACCGCCGCGATGGCCTTCGGTATCACCCGCTACCGCGTCCCCGTCGACGTGGCCCTCGCCCTGTTCGCCGGTCTGGCATTCGATGCGGTTCTCAACCGCATGCGCTCCCCGAGGATTGCTGCCGCTTCATGACGACCGAGGTCGACCCAGTTCCGGAGCCGGAGGGCCGGGCGCGCGCTCGGGACGGTTACGGGCCTGCCGGTAGCGTCTTCCTGACCGCCCTCTCGGCCATAGCCGCAGCGGGGCTCGCCTTGCGCTGGCTGTGGGTGCTGGTGGTGAAACCGACCTGCGATTCCGCCGCCGGTAGCGAGCCTGGGTCTGGCTGCTTCCAGATCTGGGGCGATGCGCTCTATCACCACTTCCAGGGGGTGTTGATCTCCCAGGGCCACTGGTTCAAGGACTCCGCTACCTACTTCGTGACCGGCGAACTGCGAGACAGCGCCGGCGACCCGCCCCTTTATGCGTCCTTCTTGGGTTTCGTATCGTGGTTCGGAGGCGGCGGGCTGAGAGTGGTCGCCCTGGTGGTCGGCGCCGCCCTCGTCGGGACCCTCGCCTGGATCGCCTACCGGCTGAGGGGGCGTCGCGCCTCGGTGCTCACGGCGCTGATCGCGGGCGGGCTGCTGGTCCTGCTGTATCTTGCCGACGGCACGACCGTCACGACACAGCGGATGGCCTCGGCGGTCGTCGGGGCTGCTGCGATCGTGCTGATCGGGTTGGCCACGCGCCAGATCTTCGGGGATCGGGCCGGCCTGGTGGCGGCGGCCCTCACGGCTGTCTACCCCCACCTCTGGATCAGTGACTGGATGCTGATGTCGGAGTCGCTGTACGCGCCGCTGATCGCCCTCACCATCATGGCGGCGTATCGTTTCTGGCGGAAGCCGTCGGCCCTGTCGGCGGTCCTCCTCAGTGCAGCGATCGCAGTGGCCACGCTGACCAGGGCCGAGGCGGTGCTCCTCTACGGGTTCTTGGTGCTGCCGTTGTTCTTGTGGGAGCGATCGTTGGAGTGGCGCCGCAGGGTGGCCCTGGTCGGCCTGGCCGCAGCAGTTGCCTTCGTCATGATCTTCCCCTGGATCGGCTACAACCTCGTTCGCTTCGAGCAGGCTTCGGTGTTCTCGCTCTCGAACGGGACCGGCAGCGTTCTCTCCTCGGCATCCTGTGACGAGACCTACTACGGGGACGCCATGGGCTACTGGGCCAACTGCCTGACCGAGCCCTTCGGCGGCGAGATCGGCGCGGACGGTGCGGGGAAAGAACTGGAGCAGGCGGTCGACGAGGTGCTCCTGGTCGATGAATACTCGAGTGAGCTCATCGGCGCCGGTGCGGTCCGCGTGAACGGCGACACGGTGCGCGACGCCGAGCAGACGCTCGACGAAGCCGACGTCATCGAGGTGGATCTCGACCCCGCGGTGCTCGACGAGTCCGAGAGGGACCTGATCGTGCGGGCCCAGGCCATGGACTACATAAGGGGCGACCTCGATCGGTTGCCCGTTGTCATGGCTGCTCGCGCGGGCACGATGTGGGAGTTGTACCGGCCTATGCACAAGCTTCGCATCGATTACCAGGTCGAGGGCCGAGGCCGCTGGACTTCGATAGCCGGCTTGGCGATGTTCTACGCCCTGTTGCCCCTTGCCGTCGTCGGTGTGGTGGCTCTGCGCCACCGCCGCATTCCCGTCAGCCCTCTGTTGGCACAGGCCGGCGCGGTGACTGTCACCGCTGCCATCAGCTTCGGCGTCACCCGTTACCGGGTTCCGGCAGACGTCGCGCTGGTGATCCTGTCGGCGGTGACGCTGGAGTTGCTCCTTCGACGTGTGATGGCCTCCCTCCGGGGACGGGCAAGACCTGTCCGGGGTCGCGCCGACCGGGTCGAGGTGAGCGGGGCGCGGGAAGCCGAGGTTGCGGAGTCCGACGAGCTCTCCGAGGGGGGTGCGCCGGTTGGCGGCTCCACGAACTGACACCGACGCCTCCCTCGCCGCGGCGACGGAGCTGCTCGGTGCCGAACTACCGGATCCACGCTTCGGGGACGACGCCTATCTCCGCTGGCTCTACCTCGACAACCCGTGTGGTCGGGGTTTTTGGGGCAACCGCCTCGAGGACGGCCGCCTGATGGGCCATTACGCCGTGATTCCGCAGAACTACCGCGCAACGGATCGCCCTGTCAGGATGGTCTTCTCGCTCAACGCCGTCACGCGGTCCGAAGGCCAGCGCAGGGGTCACTTCGTGTCGATCGGCGAGGAGGTCTACGAGCGGGCGCGGGAGTGGGGCGCCGACGGGGTCATCGGGGTGTCCAACGACAACTCGACCCCTCCTGTCGTGAAGAAGCTCGACTTCCGCCTGCTGGGGCCTCTTCCCGTGAAGGTGATCGTGCCCTGCGCCTCGATCGGCGACGGCTGGGAGCACCACGAGATCAGTGGCTCCTTCCTCGACTCCGCCGAGTTCGACCGGCTCGCTGTCGGCCTCGACCATTTGCCACGCTGGGGGTGGCGAAACCGCTGGACCCCCGAATACCTGCACTGGCGGTTGTCGTCTCCCAACAGCGCCGGCTGGCACTTGCATGCCGACGACGACTTCGTGGTGGTGAGCACGCGCTCAGAGACCGGTCCGCTCCCGGTGGCGGTCATCCTCAAGCTCATGGCCCGGCGCAAGGCGGGCCGATGGTTGTCGGGCCAGAGGGCGGTGAGCGCAGTGTGTCGTCATCTGCGGACGCCGTTGGCGATCTACGCCGGCTTCAATGCCGATGTGCGGGTGTACGGTGTGCAGCCGCCCCGTCGCCTCCAACCGGCTCCGCTGAATCTGATATACCGCGAGCTGAGCAGCGCCGCACCCAAGCTCGGATTCAGGCTGGACACCTTCGAGTTCCTCGACTTCGACGCCTATTGACCTCCATACGACAGAAGCGATGACGCCACCGATCACCTTCACCTTCGATCTCGAAGACCATCGACCGCATCCCCGAGCCCCTCTTCGCTATCCGACGATCACCCGAGAGGTCTTGTCCTTCCTGGAGGACAGACAGGTGAAGGGAACGTTCTTCGTCGTCGGGGAACTGGTCGAGGCGCAACCGGGCCTGATCCGAGAGATAGCGGAATGCGGCCACGAGATCGGTCTGCACGGCTGGCGTCACGTACCGTTGACGACTCTGACTCCGTCGTCGTTCAAAGAGGACACCACGAGGGGCAAGAGGCTGCTCGAGGACGTCGCCGGACGACAGGTCAGGGGGTTTCGCGCCCCCACCTTCTCGCTGGTAGCCGAGAACGCCGACTGGGTCACGAGCGTGTTGAGCGAGCTCGGGTTCGAGTACAGCTCCAGCGTGCTACCCGCGCGCAACCCGCTGTTCGGCTACCCCGATGCTCCTGATCAGCCCTTCCGTTGGCCCGGCGGTCTGATCGAGCTGCCTGCTCCGCTGACAGGCGTGGGGCCGGCCCGGGTGCCCTACCTCGGTGGCGTCTATCTGCGGGTCCTGCCCTGGTCGGTGATCTCGTGGACCGTGAGACGCAGCCGAGCGGGGAAGCTGCCTTTCATCTACTGCCACCCCTACGACTTCGACACCGCTGAGGAGTTCTGGGTGGTCCCCGGGACCGGCAGGTTCGGGAGTCGACTGCTCTGGTTGAACCGTAAGGCGATGTACGAGCGAGTCGAGCGTCTCCTCGACCGGGGTGTGGGGGCACCGCTCGGGGAGCGGCTGGCGGATCTGCCGGGGTCCGACCTTGTGTTCGGCAGCAGACCTGCTCCGGAGGGGCCGAGGCCATGAACGAGATGAACGGCGAGCTGGGCCAGCTCGACATGATCCACCGCCAGCCGCGAGCTGCTGTCGTGCAGCGCATCCCGTACCTGCGGGAGCGGGCGCGTGATCGCCGCGTCATCCACATCGGGTTCGCTGATGCAGGCTGTCGGGAGATGCAGGCCCTGTCGGGCGCCTGGCTTCACGCGCACCTGGCCGAGACGGCCAAGGAGTTGGTGGGCATCGATATAGACGAGGAGGGCGTCTCGGTGGCGGCCGCTCAGGGGTACGAGGCGTACCTGGCCGATTGCCGAGATCCCGAGCAGGTCGAACGTCTCGGCATCGAGCCGGCTGACCTCGTGATCGCGGGTGAGGTGATCGAGCACCTCGACGACCCGGGCTCGTTCTTCACCGGGTTGCGCGGGCTCGTCGCGCCCGGCGGTGTTCTCGTGGTCACGACTCCGAACGCGGCCGGGCTCTTGAACGTGGCAGCGTCGCTGCTGGGTTACGAGATCAACCACCCGGACCATGTGGTGATGTTCACCTGGCGCACGCTGACCGCGCTCATGAGCCGCCATGGTTGGGTGCAGGAAAGGGTGCGGACCTACGTTCCGGAGGTAAAGGAGCTCGAGCCGCGCGGGCTGAAGATGAGACTGATGACCCTGGGTGTTCGTGTGGTGGTCGCGCTGGAACGGCTCATAGGGCGTTGGTGGGCACCTTTCGTGGCAGACGGCCTGATCATCGAAGCGTCAGCTCGAGAAGGCGGGCGCGAGGGTTGACCACCGAACTCGACTCCGAGCACGCCACCGGGCCTCGGCGATCAGCAGGCGGGAGCGCTCCCGGGGAGCAGGTCCGCAGGTGGCCGTTCTGGCCGACACTGGCAGCGATCGCTGCGGTGGGACTCGCCTTGCGCGTCCTCTTCGTGTTCGGCTCGGGGCGGACCTTCGAGTTCCTCTCGGATGCGTTCTACTTCCACCTGGGCGGCCAGGCGCTCGCCGACGGTGCCGGCTTCGTCGACCCCTACCGCTATGCCGCAGGGGAGTTGGTCCCGGCCGCCGGGCACCCACCGCTGTATCAGGTCTACCTGGCGGTCCCCTCGCTGTTCGGCCTGGACAGCGTGCGCTCCCATCAGCTCGCCTCGACGCTGCTCGGAGCAACGATGGTGGTGGTCGTCGGCCTGGTCGGGCGAAGGCTCGCCGGCAGGCGGGCCGGCCTCGTTGCCGGCGCAGTTGCAGCCGTCTATCCGAATCTCTGGATCAACGACGCGATGCTCATGTCCGAGTCGATGTATGCATTGACCATCGCGCTCGTCCTGTGGGCCGCCTATGGCGCCTGGCAGCGAGCGGACACGTCGGGGGCAGCGGTGTTGGGGGCAGCGGTGGCGCTGGCCGCCCTCACACGGGCAGAAGCGGTGTTGCTGCTGGTCCTTCTCGTCGTTCCCCTCTTCGGCTTGATGAAGGCGCAGGCCCTTCGCCGCAAGGTCGTGCTGGTGGGAACCGCGCTGGCGGTCGCTTTGGCGGTCATGGCGCCCTGGGTCGGCTACAACCTCATCCGATTCGACCGGCCGGTGTTGTTGTCCTCAGGTGCGGGTCACGTTCTCGCAGCGGCCAACTGCGACCAGACCTACTCGGGCAACCTGCTGGGGTACTGGTCCCAGGATTGCCTGTTCGGGGAGCCGGCGCAGGGGGATCACTCGGTGTGGGAGGCCGCGGCCAGAGCAGAGGGGATCGACTACATGACCACCCACCTCGGCGAGGTGCCGGTTGTGGTGCTGGCACGCGTCGGTCGCCTCTGGGAGCTCTACCGGCCGTTGCAAGGGGTCGAGTTGAGCGCCTACGCGGAACACCGGGGTCTGTGGCCCACGCGACTGGCACTGGTCTCGTACTACGTCCTCCTCTTGATCGGCGCCTACGGCCTCGTCGTGCTCTGGCGGCGAAAGGTGACCGTGGTTCCCATGGTGGCTCTTGCCGCAATGGTCACCTTCACCGCCGCGGTGAGCTTCGGGATCACGAGATACCGTGTGCCCGTCGACGTAGGGCTGGCTGTGCTCGCGGGCGTGGCCGTGGATCAATGGCTTCGAAACCGGGCGACTGATGCGGCCTACTCGACGGCGTCGTCGGACTCGTCGCCTGCGACAGCGTCAACGCCGACCTCCCGTGTCGCCAACTCGGCCTTGAGCAGGGCGACCTGCTCGGCGAGAGACCGGGTGCGGTCCTGGAGGCGTGACAGCTCGAAGGAGAAGTGAACCGTCAGCAGCATCAAGAAGGCGATGGCGGCCAGGATTATGACGGTGGGTTCGTAGAAGATCCCGGCCTGGTGGGCGATCCAGGTCACGAGGTCCGGGAAGAGGGCCAACGGGACGAGAGCCAACCCGACGATCATCCATAGAACTGCGTACTTGCCCTGCAGCTGCCGCCGGCGGACGAGCAGGAGGATGAAGACGAGCACGCACGCCAGGCCGATTACCACGAGTAGCTGGGCTCGGGTCGTCATGGCTGCTCCTCGATGTTCGTGTGGCCGAGCCGGGCCTGATGCGACAAGGTCACGCTGGTGTGGTGCCTCGGCGGGCGCTCTCGGAGTGCTCCTGGCCGTCTACCGGTGCGTTCTTGACGCCCCTGCGGGGCGCCTTGCGGGAGACGCTGATCACCAGGAACACCCTCAGGAAATGGTAGAGCAGGCGGAGCCTGCGGTTCGACGGGCGGCCGGATTCGCGGACCCGCATCTGCACGGGTACCTCGCGGACATCGAAGCCGTTGGCACTCGCCATCAGCAACGCCTCCACCGACTCCATGTACTCGTAGGGGTACGTTCGGGCGAAGTACTCGAGCATCGGACGCGAGAACCCCCGGAAGCCCGAGCTCGTGTCCGTGAACGTCCTGCCGGTGAAGAGCCGCACAGTGAGCCGGAGAAGCCGCATGGCGCCACCGCGCACCTTCGACACGTCATAGCCGCCTACCCGATCGGCGAAGCGGCTGCCGATGACGAGATCGGCGCCGTTGTCGAGCTCGGCGAGAAGAGCAGGGAGCTCGGCGGGGTCGTGTTGGCCGTCGCCGTCGAACTGCGCGGCACGGTCGTATCCGTGCTCAACGGCGTACAGGAAGCCGGTTCGAAGCGCGCCACCGATACCGAGGTTGAATGGCAGCGGCAGCACAGTGGCACCTTGCGCGCGGGCGACCTTCGCGGTGGAATCGGTTGAGCCGTCGTCGACCACCACGATGTCGAAGGCATCAGAGGTCGTGCCGAGCTCTTTGAGAACGCTGGGCAGTGCCTCCTCCTCGTTGAACGCCGGGATTATGACGAGTGTGCGTTCACGGCCCACGGGGCATGCTCCGCTTGCGTCGGAAGAGGTCGGCAATGTGCCCATCCTTCAACTTGAGGAAGGGTAGCTCGATGACGTGGTAGCTCAACACCGCACAGGTGAGTGTCCCGACAAGGGTGATGGCGGCGATCGCCGCGAAGTTGCCGGAGAACGGCTGGGCGCCCGTCCACAGCTCGGCCTGGCGGATCCAAGCCATGTGCCACAGGTAGAAGCTGTACGAGACCGCACCGAGATAGGCCACCGGTCTCCATCCGAGGAACCAGCGGATCCGGCCACGACGCTGATCGCCGAACATTGCCGGCAGCAGGAAGAACAGCGCGGCGAACCCGTAGATGAACTCACGAGCGACGTACTCGCGGCTGATCTCGAGCGGTAGGGCAGGCGTGGCGAACATGTCGGTGAAGTGTCCCTGGAAGTCCCAGGGATTCACCACGATCAGCCAGAACCCCAGCGCGATCAACCACGAGGCCGCCGGGTGCCGTCCCACCCAGGTGAGCGGCCTCGGCAAGGGGGCTCCTGTGGCGTGTGCTGCACTGAAGACGGCCATGGCCATACCCAAGGCGAAGAAGTCCATCTGTGACGGAAACCAGAGCATGCCGGCCTGTGCCCAGGGCGGATCGAAGACAACCAGGCTGAAGCGGAACGCCGTTCCGGCGATGTAGATCGCGACGCACATCGCCAGGAGCCTTCGAATCGTCACGCCTCGCTCGATCGAGGAGAGCCAGCGGCTCGTCAGTACCGCGAAGGCGGGTAGCAGCAGGTAGAACACCATCTCCACCGCGATGCTCCACGATTGGGTGATGCCGTAGAAGGCGGTCTTGGCGGTCGCTGTCTGAAGGAACAGCGCGAACATCACCCACTGCCCGAAGCTCGGCAGGCCGTATATGCGCTCGCCGGTTGCGGGGTCGACCCCGACAGCCAACCCGAAGATGAGCGCGATGAAGACCAGGGCGGCCCAGTAGCCGGGGATGATCCGCAGCAGCCGCCGGCGGAAGAAGGACCACCACCCTGGTCGCGGCCTGTCCTGGAGCAGGCGGATGACAAAGGGCCGGTAGAGCAGGAACGCCGAGAGGATGAAGAAGATGGGGAGGCCGATGTCGAAGCGGGCGAAATAGCGGCCTACCTCGTGCCGGAACTGGATTCCGGTGGCGAATGCGACATGGCCGACCATGATCATCATCATGCCGATGGCCCGGTAGCCGTCGAGGTTCGGGAAATGCGTCGTTGGCGTGGCCGAATCGCGATCCAGAGGCCGTTCTATGGCTGTCGGGTCGATGACCTGGGGCTTGCGTGCCGGAACGGGGTCAGGTGCTGTCACCGAACCCTCGCCGGGCTCTGTAGCCGCTCCGAGGGAACGGTCGCCGGCTGAACCGCTCATCTCGTGATCCTATTCGGCAGCCGTCGAGGCGGGCTCGATCGGCCCGGCCGAGCGATCGACAGCGGAGAGGTCTTCCTCGGTGCGGCCACGGCGTACCCCGACGAGTTCATCGACGGCCGCGGCCGCGAGGACGATGATCGCGATCTCAGCCGGTATGCGGAAGCGCCAGAGCCCGTAGAAGAGGGCGGCAGTCACCGTGACCGCGACGAACTGGGACAGCAGTGGTGTGAGGGGGACCCGGCGACGCCGCAGCACCAGCGCGCCGGCAACGGCCGACGCGAGGAGCACCAGGTAGGTGAAGTACCCCGCCCAGGAGGCCCATCTCTCACGGCTCTCGCCTTGGTTGTAGTCGACCATCGCGCCGGGCGCGTAGAAGCCCCACAACCGCGCGATGCGGACGGCGGCGACGGCCGGTACACGGGCGACGTTGTCTGTGATGTACTCGAACGCGGCCGAGCGTTGAGCCGCTGAGGACACCGAGTCGTCCGGGTCGGGGATGTCGGTACCGGCGACGAACTCGGCATAGTCGTCGACTCCGTCGCCATCCGAATCGGACAGCGCCAGGCATTCAAGTGACCACAAGCCGGTTCCTTCTCCCTCGTACACTGCGTCACAGTTGGCCCCCAGAAGGGTCAACCCGTCGTTGCTCGACAACAGGACAGGGTTCTCGAAGCGGAAGAGGTTCGGAAGTACCCACGGCGCCAGAGCCAGAGCGGTGCCAGCGCAGATCACAGCCAGCCGGCCGATTTGCCGTGCGCGGCCGCTGACGAACCACCAGCACAGGGGCAGCCCCATGAAGGGCAGCAGCAGCAGTGACTCCGCGCGGGCCAGACCTGCCACACCGACGGTCAGGCCTAGGGCGAAGGCCCGCCCAATCGAGGGTGACTCGATGAACCGGTAGGCGAGGAGCACCGCGGCGGCGATGGTGGCGGCACCCACGGATTCGGACATGACCAGACCGTCGTTGACCCAGAGGGCGGGGTAGACCGCTGCCACACCGGCGGCTATGAGGCCGCAACGTGGACCGGCGATCCGACGGCCGATCAGGCCGATGACCACGACCGTGACGACCCCGATCGCGCACATCGTGAGTCGTTGAGCGAGCAGGCTGTCACCGGGAAGCAGCGAGGCTGGTGCAGCCACGATGGCTGTGAGAGGAGGGTGGTCGGCGGCGGGGATCGTCGACGAGGCGTATGGCTCCACGAAGCCTCGACCACCGGCGAGTGCCTCGGCGGCTCCGCTGTAGAAGATCTGATCCCCAGCTGCGAGGGTGAGCAGGCTTTCGTCGCGCTTGGCGAGTAGGACGTAGCCGACCCTCACCACGAGTGCGGCTACGGCAACCAGAGCCAGCTGCAGGTTGAAGGACCTGAGGACGGGTCGTCTCGGAGACGCCGCCGCCTCGTCAACCGGCACTGCGGGCCTGCTGAGCCGCGCGCGGAACGATCGGCGCGTCCCTCCCGGTGCCCTGCGGTCGATGAGCGCCGTCACCCTCTTCGTGGTACTCCTCCTCGACGTTCACGGCCCAGATGTCGTGGTGTGCACCGAGGATGTTCTCGACCGTGAGCATGGCCGTGTACATCGAGTGATCCTGGTTGTTGTACTTGTGCATGCCGTTTCGGCCGACCGGATGCACGTTGGCGGCGTTCTCGGCGAGCCAGTGCCGCAGGATCTCGACGTTGCGCTTGTAGTGCTCGTCGTAGGTCGGGTAGGCCTTGGGCATCCGGACGACGTAGCCGTTCTGGACATCAGACGGGGAGGCGAGCCCGAGTAGGGCCAGCTCCTTTGTGGCGAGCTCGACCAGCTGATCGTCGGGCGCGGCCCACAGCTCGTCCCCCTCGAACACGAAGTACTCGAGGCCGAGGCACGTGCGGCCGTCTTTGACCAGGTACGGCGACCAGGAGCCGTAGTTCTGGATCCGACCCACCTCGACCTCGGGGGAGTGGACGTAGATCCAGTTGTCAGGGAAGCCGATGTCGTCGGGCACCACGAGTGCGACCGTGAGGAAGTCGCGGAAATTCAGGTCGTCGGCGGCTTCACGGACATGATCCGGGACAGCGGGTTCGATGGCCTTGAGGAGCAGCGGAAGCGGCATGGAGGAGATGATGTGATCGGCTGGGTACTCGGTGGCCGCTCCGCCGTGGTCGGTCACGACCGACGTAGCGCGTCCGTCGGCGACGTTGACGCGCGTCACCGGACTGTTCATCACCACCTTCGTTCCCTGCGCTTCGACGAGGTCGCGGCAGCGCTCCCACATCATGCCGGGCCCGTACTTCGGATACTCGAACTCCTCTATGAGGCTGGTGATATCGGTTTGGTTCCGCGACGGGGTGAGCGAGTTGAGGATTGCCTTGAACAGCGACAGGTTCTTGATGCGCTGGGCGGCCCAGTCGGCCTGGATCTCGGTGGCCGGGACCCCCCACACCTTCTCGGTGTAGGTCTTGAAGAAGGTTCGGTACAGGCGCCAGCCGAACCGGGCTGCTACCCAACCCTCGAAGGTGGACTGGTCCTTGGGGGGCCGTATTCGAACCCAGACATAGCTCAGCACGCAGCGGAGCGCCTCGATGATGCCGAGGTTGCTCAAGGCGTTGGACGCCTTGAGCGGGTAGTCGTAGTACCTGCCCTCGTAGAAGATCCTGCTCATCCGCGGTCGCAGGAGGAACTCCTCACCGGCGAGGATCTCGTGCCAGAGGTGCTGCACCTCCTCGACCTTGGTGAAGAACCTGTGGCCGCCGATGTCGAAGCGCCAGCCGTCCCGTTCCACCGTCCGGCTGATGCCTCCGACGGTGCTGTCGGCCTCCACCACGGTGGAGGCCAGGCCTCGTTTGGTCAACTCGTAGGCAGCGGTCAAGCCGGCGGGACCGGCACCGATTATGACGATGTCGCTCGCGGTGCCGTGGTGGGAAGTACTCGGAGTGGCAGAATCGGCGCGTTGAGCGTCGGTCATGGGTGCGATCACCTCTGGTTCCAGAGCCCCGCCAATTGTAGTGAGGGGGGAGGGGGGACCAAGGGAGCCCAACGCTACCGGAGCGGGGCGAGCCCGGTCACATGCGAGCGGCGAGCGGCTCAGGCCGGACGAGGGATGCGGCTGGTCGCGGATTCGGGCTGGCGTCCCAGCCGGCGGATTATGAGGATCTCGGTGGTGCAGAAGCTGGCCAGACGGGTGGACCAGCAGTCGACGACCCGCCGCTCGCCCCGGGTGGCGAAGAAGGTGGTCATCTGGTTCTCCTGTTGATAGGCATCGGCACCGTCGATCATCTCGACGGTACGGTCCTTGAAGGTCACCTCGAAGGTCGCCACACTGCTCTTCTTCCGCTCGGGGGTCGCTGGTAGGGCATCGCTGCAAAGAGAAGCGTACGGAGCACAGCTTGTGGCTTACCAGAGGGTAACCCTGTGAATTGAGAGCGATCACCTGTGAGCTGACTGGGGATAACCCTCCGGTTATCCCCAGGCTGCTGCGGCTGGCGCCTGCGCCGCGTTGCTTCGGTGTTGCCTCGCCGGCGCTCACCAACACCCGGCTTCGCCGATGCGGCTCACGTACTGCTTGCTGCTGCGGCTGGCGCCTGCGCAGCGTTGCTTCGGTGTTGCCTCGCCGGCGCTCACCAACACCCGGCTTCGCCGATGCGGCTCACGTGCGCGTTGCTGAGGCGGAAGATCAGATCTGCTCGATGCGCATGGGGGCCAGACGCGGTCCCCTCTTCGGTGCATGTATCCCGCCCAGGCTGAGCAGGCGGATGACCCGGCCGCGGTGGCCGGCGAAGGGACCGAGGAGCTCTAGCATCCGCTCGTCTGACCCGCGGGCTTCCCCCGCCAGTCCCCAGCAGACGTCGTCGGCGAGGTGGTAGTCGCCCACGGCGACCGCGTCGGCGTCGCCGAAGGCGACGAAGCTGACCCGCCCTACCGACCAGGCGCCGATGCCCGGAAGGGCCAGCAATCGCTTCAGAGCCAGCTCGGTGTCGATCTCGGCCAGCGCTTCGAGCTGCTGAGACCGCCGTGCTGTGCGAAGGACCAGCTCGGCGCGTCGACGCTCGACACCGAGGGAGTGAAGATCGTGATACCCGAGGTCGGCCAGCCGCTCCGGCCCAGGCGGGCTCAGCAGATCGGCCGGCCCGGGCGCCGGCGCCCCGTAGCGATGGAGGATCCCGTAGTAGGCGCGCTTTGCTTGGGCGGAGGTCACCTTCTGGCTGAGGAGGACGGGCAGCAGGGCGTGCCACACGCCGTTGGTACGCGCGATCCGCAGCCCGGGGTTGTCGCGGTCGAGACGGGCGACGAGGGGATGACGATCAGCTCTGAACCCGCTCCGGTCGTCGTTGAGGCCCAGGAGGTCCTCGGCCCGGTCCAGGGTCCAGTCCGAGCCCGGCCCCCAGGCGTCGACGAGAAGCTTCATGCCGCCCCCGTGCTGCACGCGCACCGTCGAGGAGCCTTCAGGGGTGACGGTGGCCCGCCAGACCCCGTCCCGGGCGAACCTGAGCGTGGGATCGTTGCGGCCCTTGCCCGTCTTGGCCATGGTGGCCCGCAGATCGAGTCGATTCCCGGTCGTGAGGACCCGCGCGCGCGTCATTGCAGATCCTTCTTGGCGACCTCGAGAGCCCACCGGTAGTCGGCCTTGCCGGCGGGGCTGCGAAGGACCTCGGGGAGGCGTATGAAGGCCTTGGGGACCTTGAAGCCGGCGAGCGTCTCCGCGCACGTCGCTTGCAGGGAGGCGTCCGACGCCGACGCCCCCGGTCGCAGGCTCACGATGGCGACGACCTCCTCTCCCCATCGACCGGAAGGCCTGCCGACCACGACCGCATCGTGGATGGCGGGATGGCGCTTCAGCGCGCTCTCGACCTCCTCGACGAAGACCTTCTCACCCCCGGTGTTGACGGTCGCTGACTCACGCCCGTGGAGCTCGATCGAGCCGTCGGGGCGGAGGCGGGCCCTGTCACCGGCGACCGCGTACCGGACTCCTCCGATGACGGGAAAGGTCGCGGCTGTCTTCCCGGGATCGCCCAGGTAACCCAGGGGTACCCGGCCGTGCTTGGCCAGCCAGCCGAGTTGGGGATCACCCGGTCGAAGCGGCCGGGTACGGGATTCGTCGAGAACCGCCGTGTTGGGGCCCGGCACGAATCCTGAGTCCGCGCTCTCATGGGTCATGCCGATCGCCTGGCGACCGCTCTCGGAGGAGCCGAGGACGTCGATGACGGTCACGCCTGGCAGAGCACGAGTGAGCCTCCGCTTGGTCTCGTCGCTGAGCACGGCTCCGCCACTCAGGACGTGTCGCAACGAGGTCAGGTCGTGGTCGCTGGATTCGAGCGAGTCGAGAAGTGGGCGCGCCATCGGATCTCCCACGACGAGCAGCGAGGTTGCGTGGTGCTGGGCGGCGGCGGCCAGCACGTCCTCGGCGTCGAAGCTCGTGGGGTTGCTCTGGATGATCACCGTTCCACCGGCGACCCAGGCGCTGATTGCATTCCAATGAGCGGCTCCGTGCATGAAGGGGGGTGCGGGAAGCGCCCGGACCCTGCCGCGGCCGGCCTTGGCGACGATCTCGTCGATCGAGGAGATCTCCTCGGACTCGGGCAGCACACCGAGAGCGGAGACGAGGAAGTCGGCCTGGCGCCACAGAACGCCCTTGGGCATGCCCGTGGTCCCGCCGGTGTAGAGGATGTAGAGGTCATCCGGCGACCAGGATGCCACCAGTTCATCGGGCAGGCGGGGAGAGGCAGCCCGCAGTGCCGACTCGTAGTCGAGCGCGCCCGGCAGCAGTTCGTTGCCGGAGCCATCGTCGACTTGCAGGAGCAGCCCCAGATCGGGGAGGTCGTCGAGGACCTCGGCCAGGGTCGGAGCGAAGGCGCCGTGGTAGACGACGGCGCGAGCCGCGGCGTCGGCGAGCACGTAGCGAAGCTCATCGGCGACGTAGCGGTAGTTGACGTTGAACGGCGCGCAGCGCGCCTTGTAAGCGCCGAGCATGCACTCGAGGTACTCGTTGCCGTTGAACAGGTAGAGCGCCACGTGGTCGTGTACCGATTGCCACGGCTCAGCCGCGTCGTGGTCACCTTTGATCGTCAGCCCGTGCGAGAGGAGCACCGACGCCAGGCGACGGGTCCGTTCGGTGGTCTGGGCCCAGGTGAAACGACGGTCACCGAAGCGCAGGCTCTCGCGGTCGGGGATGGTGGCGGCGACGGCTTCCAGCAGTGCAGGGAGGTTCAGTTCCATCGGTGTTCAGCCCCGATCAGCGATGCGAAGCCACGATCGAGAGCGGCTCGAACGCGATCCATCCGGTCAGCGCGGACAGATCGGCGGTGTGCTGGTCGGTCATTCCTCGGGTTCGAGAAGCGGGAAGTGGCAGGCGACGAAGTGGTCGTCGCCGACCCCGCGGGCTGTCGGCTCCTCGGTACTGCATCGCGCTTGGGCACGCGGGCAGCGGGTGCGGAACCTGCATCCGCTGGGTGGGTCGAGCGGTGAGGGCAACTCACCGGTCAGCCTGATGCCGCTGTCGATCGGCACGGTCGGATCGGGGTGAGGAATCGCCGAGATGAGCGCTTCGGTGTAGGGATGGGCCGGTTCGGCGAAGAGCGTGTCGGGTGGCCCGACCTCGCAGATCTTCCCGAGGTACATGACCGCTACCCGGTCGCTGACGTTCTTGACGACTGCGAGGTCGTGGGCGATGAAGACCAGCGTCAAGCCGTAACGGGTCTTCATGTCCTGGAGCAGGTTGAGGATCTGGGCCTGAACCGAGACGTCGAGCGCAGATACCGGTTCGTCACAGATGATGAGCCTGGGATCGGTGATTACGGCTCGTGCTATCGAGATCCGCTGGCACTGTCCGCCGGAGAACTCGTGAGGCCGCCGGTCGCGTGCCGCATCGGGGTCGACCCCCACTGCGACGAGAACCTCCTCGACCTTGGCCGCCTCTTGATCGGCGTCGGCTGTGCGCCAGATCCGGAGCGGCTCGGCAACTATGTCGGCCACCTTGCGCCGCGGGTTCAGGGAGGAGATGGGATCCTGGAAGATCATCTGGAGCTGCGGCCTGATCTGCCGTAGCCGGCTTCCCCGCAGCGAGGTCAGCTCGACTCCGTCGAGGCTCACCGAACCTGCGGTCGGGCGGGGCACCTGGATCACAGCCTTGCCGGTTGTCGACTTGCCGCACCCGGACTCACCGACGAGGCCGAGCGTCTCGCCCTCCAGGATGTCGAAGCTGATGTTCGAGACGGCATGAACCGTACGCCTGCGGGCGGCGCTGAACTCGACGACGAGCCCCTCCACCCGCAGCAGGGCACTGCCGGCCGGTCGCAGGTGGGCGGTGCCGCTTCCCGCCATCAGCGCGCACCGCCGCTGGTCGGTTCCGGGGTCACCGGCGACGTGTCGGCAGGGCGGTCGTGGCCCAACGGGTAGAAGCAGGCGAAGTAGTGCCCTGCAACCCTGGTGCTCTCGCTCAGCGGAGGTGGCTCGGCTCGGCAGCGCTCCTGCGCGTAGGGACAGCGAGGGCTGAACGCGCATCCCGCAGGAGGGTTGATCAGATCCGGGGGCCTGCCTCCGATGGCGTCGAGGCGGGTGTGGCTCGGCTGTGAGACCTTGGGGATCGCCTTCATGAGGGCCTCGGTGTAGGGCATCCTGGTATCGGAGAACAGGACGTTCGTGGGCGCCTTCTCCACGATCCGCCCGGCGTACATGACCGCGATCTCGTCGGCTCGTCCGGCGACGACACCGAGATCATGGGTGATCAGGATCATCGCCATGAACCGCTCCCGCTGCTGCTCGGCGAGCAGATCGAGGATCTGGGCCTGAACCGTGACGTCGAGCGCGGTCGTCGGCTCGTCGGCGAAGAGCAGCTTCGGGCCGCATGCGAGTGCGACCGCTATCACCACCCGCTGCCGCATGCCTCCGGAGAGCTCGTGCGGGTAGCTGCGGATCCGCTTGGCGGGTTCGGGGATCTTGACCGCGTCGAGTAGGGCCAAGGCTGTCTCGTTGGCCTCGCGCTTGTCCATGTCGAGGTGATAGCGGAGTGACTCCGTTATCTGGCGCCCGATGCGAAGAACCGGGTTGAGTGAGGTCATCGGGTCCTGGAAGACCATGCTCATCTCGGTTCCGTACAGGTCGCGGTAGCCCTCTGCGCTCAGGTCGCTGATGTCGCGACCCTCGAACCTGACCGTCCCCTCACGAGTGGCAGTCGACGGCAGCAGGCCCATGATGGTGCGCGAGAGCACCGACTTGCCTGAGCCCGACTCCCCGACGATGCCGAGCGTCTTGCCACGCTCGAGCCTGAACGTCACCCCGTCGACCGCCTTCACCCGCCCGCGTGCGGTATCGAAGCTGGTCCTGACCCCGTCGACGTCCAGGAGCGGGCCGGCGCCTGGCTGGCCCATGTGAGGTGTGCTGGGCACCTCGATGAGCTTGCGGCGGCGTTGGCGGCTCACAGAGCGCTCTCCCTGACGTCGAAGCGCTCGCGGACCACGTCGCCCAGGTAGTTGAAGGCGAGAACAGTGAAGAAGATCACCGTGACCGGCACGATGACCGGCCATGGGTTCCGACGCAGTTGCCCTCGGTTCTCGGCGATCAGCGTCCCCCAGGATGTCTCGGTCAGGCCGACGTTCAGGATGGCCAGGCCGCCCTCGGCCACGATGACGATGGCGATGGCCAGCAAGGCGATCGAGAACATGGCGGGCAGCACGTTGGGCAGGATCTCACGGACCATGACGCGACCGTGCTTGGCGCCCAGGGTCTTGGCGGCGAGCACGAACTCGCGCTCGGAGAAGGTCAGCGTGTTGGCGCGGGTGATCCGACCGAGGAGGGGGGTCGCGACGATCACCAGGGCCAGCGCCACGTTCCAGAACGTCTGGCCCATGAACCGCACGATTGCCATGGCCAGCACGAGTTGCGGCAGGGCGAGCATGATGTTGAGGACGTTGGTGAGCGCGGTGTCGGTCCTGCCGCGGAAGTAGCCGGCGACCAGACCCGCGATGCCGCCGAGGATCATCGCCCCGGCGATCACCGCCACCGCGAGGGTGATGGTCGGGCGGGTGCCCTCCACGACGAGCGTCAAGTTGTCGTTGCCGCGCTGGTCGCACCCGAGTGGGTGACCGGCCGCGGGCCCTTCACGGGCGCAGCTCACATCACGTTCGGGGAGCGGCAGATAGGGACCGATGATGGCCATGAGCGCCACGACAGCCAACCACCCGAGGGCAAGCCAGGCCGTGAGGCCCAAGCCTCTCCTGCGCCTGGCCTTCACGTGCTCGGGGTCGGTGGGCAACCCCTCGACCGTCTCTACGAAGCGCTCCTCCACTGCCCCGTCGGCCACCGTTGGGATCTCGTCAGCCATGGCGGATCCTCGGGTCTACGAGCGAGTAGGTGAAGTCGATGGAGAAGTTGATGAGGACGTAGGCGACACCGATGATCGCTATGTAGCTCTGCAGGGCGACGTATTCGTTGTTGTTGATGGTGAGGAATATCTGGGTGCCCATGCCCGGCAGTTCGAACAGGACCTCGATGATGACTGCTCCACCGATGAGCGTTCCCACGTTGAGGCCGGCGACCGTCAGGAGGGTCAGGCTGGAGGGACGCAAGGCGTGACGGAACAGCACTCGGCGCGGGGGCATGCCCTTGGCCTTGGCCATGGTGATGTAGTCCTCCTGGAGCGTCTGGATCATGTCGCTTCGCAGGAGTCGCATGTACACGGCAACCTGGCCGGCTGCCAGGGCCATCACCGGTAGGAACATCGACTTGAAGTGCTCGATGGGGTTGTCGCTCAGGTAGACGTAGCCCCCGGGGGGGAACCACGCGAGCCCGAGCGCGAAGATGGAGATGAGATAGAAGGCCAGTACGTAGTTCGGCAGCGCCAGGAACCCGAAGGCAGTTGCGTTGGAGGAACGGTCAAAGACCGTCCCCGCCCGGTAGGCGGTGAGCACCCCCATGGGTATGGCTATCACCAGGGCGACGATCTGGGTGTAGATGACGAGTTGCAGCGAGACCGGCAGGGCGCTCTCGAGCACCTGGCTGACCTGCACGCCGGAGTCGTAGTACCTGCCGAAATCACCGGTGAGGATCCCGCCCAGCCAGTCGAAGTATCGCTGGACGACCCCTTCGTCGAGGTTCAACTCCTCGCGTATCTGCGCTTCCTGCTCCTGGTCGCAGACGCCGGTGCAGAGGTTGTCCACCGGGTCACCGGGCAAGAGGTTGATGAGCATGAACGAGAAGAACGTGACGATCAACAACACGACGACGAGTTGTACGAGCCGCCGTCCGACGTATCGCCAGCTCATGGCTCCGGGCTCCGGGCCGGGCGGTTTTCGCCGCGCTGTTCGTGGCTGACGTGCCCGAGCAGAGCGAACGTCGGTGTCACGGTCTTGGCAGCTGCTCGACAGCTCCTGTGCGGAGCCTCACTCGGCGTCGTCGACCCAGATGCCCCATAGTGGGCTCACGCCGACATAGACGGGGAGAACGGCGTCGCCGTTGGGGAGCGTCTGGGTGGTCAGGCCATGGACCCTGTTCTTGGCGCCGACGGTCCACACCGAGTACCAGGACCAGATGTTGTAGACCTGCTCGCCGAGGCGCTTGTTGAGGTCCTCGTAGATCTGCTGGCGTTCCTCCGGTGGCGCGCTGCGGCCTTCATCGAGAAGCCGGTCGACCTCCTCGTCGGTTATCTTGCCGAAGTTGACCGGCGAGGTGCTGTGCCACCACACGTACTGGGTGTCGGGATCGGCGCCGGGGTGGTTGCGCCAGAGCATGAGGTCGAAATCCCCGGCCAGGGCCTTGTTGATGAGTGCGGACTGCAGGTGCTCGTACTGGTTTGGATCACCGGCGTTGATCTCTATCCCCTCGTAGGCGCTGAGCTGGGTGATTATCTCCTCGGCAAGGTCACGGGTGACCGGGGTGGGTGTGTGCAACATGTCGATGGTGATCGGCTCACCGCCGTTGTCGGCCACGACCTCGTCGATCAACTCCTGGGCGGCCTCGGGGTCATAAGCCGGGAAGCCGGTGTCCTCGACGTAGCCCAGCACCCCGGGGCCGAACGGGCTGTCGGTGATGGTGTTGAAGCCGTCGTTGATCAGGTCGTTGACCGCGCTGCGGTCGACGGCCATCGCGATGGCCTGTCGCATCCTGATGTCGGCGAAGGGCGAGTCGCTCTCGGGCCCGGAGTTGATCATCACGTAGCTGACCTCGGCGAAGTCGTTGTCCTCGACCACGAGCCTGATCTCACCCTCCTCGGCGAGGGCCTGCATCTCTTCGATGTCGAGAGCCGAGTCGGTGTGGGTCATGTCGAACCCACCGCTGGTGGCGGTGAGGTTCTCTACTCGGCGGGTCGTATCGGGCTGGGCGCGGAAGGTGATGCGATCGAGGTAGGGGAGCGGGTTGCCGGCTTCGTCGGTGCGCCAGTAGTCGTCGTTCTTCTCGACGCTGACCTCACCGGTGAGGTTCCACGGTGTGCCGACCGCCTTGAAGGGCCCGGTACCGATCGGGGTGTTGGCGCACGTACCACGGTCGCCCTGGAGTTGCTCGGGGGCTGATATGCCGAAGCGGCCGGTGGCGAAGTAGCTGGGTAGCGCGACCCAAGGGCGCGAGGTGGTGATCGTCAGGGTCAGGTCGTCTACGACGCTCACATCGGAGATGTCTTCGAGCACGAAGGGGAAGAGGGTCGGGAGGAGGTCGAAGGTCTCTGTCCCCCTGAACGCGTTCAGGTTCATGGCGACCGCCTCGGCGTTGAGGGGCTCGCCGTTGTGGAACTTGATGTCGGGACGAAGCTTGACCGTCCAGACGTCGTAGGTCTCGTTGGGCTCGAAGGACTCTGCCAGGTAGGGCACGGGCTCGAGTTGGTCGTTGAACCGGGTCAGGCCGTCGTAGAGCGCACCGGCGACCTGAATCCCGGAGGCCGCCAGCTGAGCCTCGGGCAGGCACCACCCGCCCTCGGTGAGGGCCTCGAGGCCGAAGACGATCTCACCTCCGGGCTGGGGCTCGAGGCCTTCCTCGTCGACGTTGGCGTTGCCGGGCTGCTCTGGGCCCTCGGAGCCATCGTCTCCATCGTCGCTCGAGCAGCCGCTGGCCAGCAGGCCGACCCCGAGGAAGATGGCGAGAAGGCGGAGAAGAAGTCTGTGAGACCTACCGTGCGTGGACACCGTGTCCCCCCGATTGCTGAGAGCCGCCACCCGTGGTCGCGGATCGGCCTGTTGTCAACCTGAGCTCCTGGCCGCCGACCGGGACAGGCCCGAGCAGGAGCGTGCAGACCCTAGTGGTTGTCCCGTTACCTCTGTCAACGACCGCCCATTGGTCTAGCACCTTCACCGGCCCGGCGCTTCGACCCTGAGCAGCCAAGCGTCGGCGCCGAGGCGGTCGGGGCGAGCCCGGGAGCCCCTGCGAATAGGTCGCGGGGCCCTTCTTGCTCATAGGCGGCTCGGCCGAACCGATATTGGTGGTACCAGACCAGAGGACGAGCGACATGGACGCCGGGGACTTCTTCGGGCGGCTCGACCAACTCAGCGCCGCCGACATCTCACGAATTGCGATCCTGCTGAGGGACGGTGAACGGACTGTCGAGGGACGGGTGGGTCACGTTCGAGCCAGAGCAGAGGTCGACCGGGTCCTGCGGGCGACCCGCAGGTCGAGACCGGCCCGGCGCTCGACGCACGAGGCGGGTCTGGCGGTGATGGAAGCGGCGCGGCGGCTCGGGGGACGGGTCGGTCGGGACGATCTCACCCTCGTGGCGCGCTCAGCCGAGGATGTGGCCCGGGCGTTCGAGGCAGGCCCGCCGGCGAGGGCGGCCCGCCTCCACCTGCTACTGCCGTGGTCGGCCCACGGTTACAGCTCCGCTGCGTGAGGAGAGCTCCCCGGAAGGCTCACGGTGTGGAGATGTCGTCGTATCCGTGGGTGTGTCCCAGGACGATCGCGACGTAGGTGCCGGAGTGGTTGTAGCCGAAGAACGCACGGGCCAGGCCCTCGTCGGAGTCGAGGCCGGGCCCGTAGTAGCAGAGGTAGGTGGCGGTCGCGAGTGCAGCGTCGTAGAGGTTGTGGGGGTCGGCTTTGCCGTCGCCGGTCTGGTCCTCGGCGAAGCGCACCCAGGTGGAAGGGATGAACTGCCCGGGTCCGACGGCTCGGTCGAACACCGGATCGGCGTCGAAGGCGCCTCCGTCGGTGTCGGTGATGACCGCGGTGTTGTTCGACCCGTCGAGAGGGATGCCGATGATCGGTTCGGTCGTCCCGCCCTCGGGGGTGAGCTCGGCGTCGCCGAAGGTGCCGTGATGGCTCTCCACCCGGTAGATGCCGGCAATGGCCTGCCAGCGGAGCCCACACGACGGGTTCTCCGCAGCCAGGGTCTGAGCCGCCCGGTAGTAGGCATCGAGAGCGACCAGCGGGAAGTCGGCACCGGCCACCTCGGCCAGCTTGCGGGTCGCGTCGACCTCGCGCTCACGCTCGATCACCTCGGCGGTGAGCCTGGCGATGCCGGCTGCGGCTTCGTCCCTCACTCGTGTCGTCGTGTCGATCTCGTCGTCCACCGACGCCAGCTCGGCTCGGGCTGCCTCGAGCTCGGCTTCGGCTTGGCTCACTTCGGCTTCCAGGTGGGCCTTCTCGAGTGCCTGCTTGTCGCTGACCTCGCCGACGATGATCTCCTCGCGTTCCCGCTCGGTGATCTCGGCGGCGTTCAGCTCCGAGCTGTCATAGCTCGTAGGGCTGTTCCCATGCATGAAGCTCTCGACCGCGAGCTCCTTCATGTGGTCGCGCAGGGCTTCTAGGCGTTCGGAGGCCTTGTCACGCCGGACCGTCTCGCGCTCGATCACCCGCTGCAGGGACGCCTGGCGCCGGTGCAGGATCTCCAGGGTTGCGTCAGCGGTGACCTTGGTCCGGAGGGTCTCGTACAGCTCGTTCTGGGTGGCACGGAACGCTGCGAGGGCGGTCGAGTACTCCGACCCGGTCAGCTCGACCTGGTCGAGATCCGGGTGGATGTCGACGATCGCGCCGTTGGGATCGCGCCCTTCGGCCGCGTTCTCCTCCGGTGAGCGGGCTTGGACCGTCGGCTGCGGCGCCTGATCGGTCTGAGCGAGAGCGGGCCCGGCGCCGTGGCCGAGGACCGCTCCTACGGCGAGGGCGGCGGCAGCAACGTGCAGACGATGGCGGGCGCGGCGGATCAACCGAGACGTGAGGGGTCGATGTCGGTATGAGCGTGTATCCACCATGGTCGGTACTGGACCGAGAAAACTTGACCACCCCCGCCGGCGCCAGACGCAGGTCAAGGGAGCGGGCACTCCGCCTTGGGCAACAGTCTGCCCCAAATCCGACGTAGTTGGAACACCGCGTCGGGGGCTTCCGTGCCTGATCAGACACTATTGACTAGTCAGTAGCCGGCAGTGGAGCCGATCTGAGCCCGCGGGTCGGCGGCACCGGCCAGACCCGCCGGGGTGACCGCGATGCAGTGGGCATGGCCGAAACCGCTTCCCGCCGGGTGGATCCCGACGTCGTGGCCGCGGGATCGCAAGCCTTGCGACCAGCAGCCGCGGGCATGGTCCTCGACCGCCGCCGTGATGCCGCGCGGGCGCTTCCAGGTGTCGAAACCGCCCGGTACGAGGCTGAACCGGGGCGCCGTAACGGCCTCGCCGGTAGTTTGACCGTGCCGGAGGAGGCGGGTGAGCAACTGCAGCACGATCTGTGGCTGGGCGTCGCCACCCATCGTGCCGAGGACGGCCCGAAGAGCCCCGGCCGGGTCTGTCACAAGCGCAGGCGAGAGCGTGTGCGGCGGCCGGCGGCGGGGTCCGTACTCCGCCGGATGCCCGGGCACGAGGTTGAACCCGATGCCACGGTTGTGGAGAAAGACCTTGACCTCCGGCAGCACGAGGTGGGCCCCGAAGTCGGCCGCGTTGGACTGGATCAGCGAGACTGCCATGCGGTCGGCGTCGACGACGCAGAGGTACGCCGTGTCGCCGTGCCCCGACGGCACAGGTAGCGGGGAGGGGCCGCTCGATCCGATTGCTTCGAGGCGGGGCTCCAGGCGAGCAGGGTCGAGGAGCTCGGTGGCAACGGCGTGTTCGTGCAGAACCTCGTTGCGGTCACAACCGGCCTGTTTGGAGGCCTCGATCAACAGGTGGGCCCAGAGCGGGTCGCGGGGATCGTCGGGGAGGGGGAGACGTTCGGCCATCCAGGCCGAGGCGAGGATGAGGTAGCCCTGTGAGTTGGGTGGAACGGTCCAGACCCGGCTACCCCAGACATCGAGCCCGATGGGCTCCACCCAGTCGGCATGGGGTTGACGAAGGTCCTCGGCGTCGTACTCACCTGCACCCACCTCGATCAGGCGCTCGGCGAAGCGGCCCTCGTAGAACCCCGACCGTCCCTCGGTTGCCAGCTCTTCGAGCAGTGCACCCACGCTTGGCCGGGTCAGCACCTCTCCGCTGCGAAGAGGAACCGGCCGTACGAGCTCCTCGGCATGGGTCACGCCATCGAGCAATGGCACGAGCCCCGCCAGCAGGGGGCTGGCAGGGAACCCCGCATGCGCGTACACGATGGCCGGCTCGAGGACATCTCTCAGCGGCAGGCGCCCGAACCGCTCGTGGAGCGCGGACCAACCGTCCACGCATCCTGGTACCGGAACCGAGCGGATGTCGCGTCGGAACGGCATGGAGCGGTGGCCTTCGAGACGTAGTTGCAGCGCATCGGCCCCCGAGCCCGACCTACCGGACGCGTTGAGCGCGACCGGCGGGCCGGCTCCGTCGTGCACGAGAGCGAAGAGATCTCCGCCAAGGCCGCACATGTGCTGCGCGGTGACCGCCAGGACCGCGCCGGCAGCGACAGCCGCGTCGGCCGCGGATCCACCGCCACGTAGCATCGACAAACCGGCGCTCGAGGCCAGGTGGTCCACGGTGCAGATCATCCCCTGGGACGCTGCGAGCGTGAGGCGGTGGTTCGGGTCTTCGCGCGAGCCCACGCCGGTACGGTAGCGGCGTGAGCCATGTGGCCGGACCGCGCCTAGCCGAGGGTCACCGTCGTCAGCTGGTCGCTGCCGTCGGGGAGGCCAACGTCTTGGAGGCGACGGAGATGACCGCAGGCTACGCAGTCGACTGGACCGGCCGGTTCTCGGGGACGACGCCGGCGGTGGTGCGTCCGGGCAGCACCACCGAAGTGTCAAGGGTGATGGAGATCTGCTGCGAGCACGGCCTGGCGGTCGTCCCGCAGGGCGGCAACACCGGCCTCGTCGGTGGAGGGGTACCGCTCGGTGGTGAGGTGGTCCTCAGCCTGCGGCGCCTCCGGCGCCTCGACGCAGTCGAGCAGGCCGCGGGCCAGGTGACGGCCGGCGCGGGGGTCACCATTGCCGAGTTGCAGGACCACGCCGAAGCGTCCGGCTGGCGTTACGCGGTCGACCTCGGCGCACGGGAGAGCGCCACGGTGGGTGGGACCATCGCCACCAACGCCGGAGGCCTGCGGATGATCCGCTACGGCGGTACCCGACAACAGCTCACTGGTATCGAAGCAGTGCTGGCCGACGGCCGGGTCCTCAGCCACCTCGGAGGGCTGGTGAAGGACAACACCGGATACGATCTGGCTTCGCTCCTGTGTGGGAGCGAGGGCACCCTGGCGGTGGTGAGCGCGGCCCGCCTTCGTCTGCATCCACCGTCTCCCGAGGTCGTGACGGCGCTGCTCGCCTTCTCCGACACGTCGCCCGCCTTTGCCGCGGCGGCCGGCTTGCGCCGAACCCTCCCAGAACTCGAAGCCGTCGAGTTCTTCCTCCACGGTGGCCTCGCGCTCGTGTCGGAGCTCACTGGTGCGAAGAGCCCCTTCAGTAAGGCCTTTGACTGCTACCTGCTGGTCGAGGCCGCCGGCGTCACCGATCCGGGGCCCGCGCTGGAATCGGCGATCGCGCGCACGACGGGGGTGGCCGATGTAGCCGTGGCGCTGAGCGACACGCAGCGACGACGCCTCTGGCACCTGAGGGAGGCCCATACCGAGGTCATCAACACGCTCGGCCCGCCCCACAAGCTGGACGTGACGCTCCCGCACGAGGCGCTCGCAGCGTTCGTCGGTGATGTCTCGGAGTTGGTGCAGGAGGTGGCCCCCGGCGCCGAGGCCTGGTTCTTCGGTCACGCCGGCGACGGCAACCTCCATGTCAACGTGACGGGAGTCGAACCCTACGACGACACGGTGGACACTGCGGTGCTGTCGCTGGTTGCTCACCTCGGCGGCAGCATCAGCGCCGAGCACGGGGTAGGGCGGGCGAAGCTGCCGTACCTGCACCTGAACCGGTCGCCTGGGGAGCTGAGCGTGTTCAGAGCGATCAAGGCTGCCTTCGACCCCCGCGGCATCCTGAACCCGGGAGTGCTGCTGCCCGCGCCCGACGCAGCCGCGGAGGGTTGAGCACGACGCGGTTCAGTGCCATTCGCCTCGGCGTTGGAGCAGCTCCTTGAGCACTGCGGGCCGATCGGTCATTATGCCGTCGACCCCGAGGTCGAGCAGCTCGGACATGGTCTGCGGATCGTCGATCGTCCACACGTGCACCTGGAGATCGCGAGCATGCGCCGCCGCGACGAAGCGCTCGTCGACCACCGTCACCCCCTTGAAGGCCTTGGGCACCTGGACGCAGCCGGCCGGGAAGCGTCCGGCGGGAGCGCCGAGGCCGGCAGCCCTCACGCGGGCCGTGCCGATGGGGCCGAGCGACGTGCACAGTGCTCGGCCGAGGAGCCGGCGGATGCGTCGCAGCCTGCGGTCCGAGAACGACCCCACGCAGACCCTGCTGGTCGCACCCGTCCTCTTGACGGCGCTGACGAGCGGTTCGACGGCCGAGTCGTGCTTGGGATCGATGTTGACCCTGAGGTCCGGCCAGGTGCCGAGCAGGTCCTCGAGCAGCGGGATCGGCTCCTGGCCGTGGACGCGGGCGCGTCTCACCTCACGCCACGGCAGATCCCTTATGAGCCCGACTCGATCGGTGGCTCGGTCCAGCGTGTCGTCGTGGAACGCCAACAGCACGCCGTCGCCGGTCACGTGCACATCGGTCTCCACGTAGCGATAGCCCATCCTGACCGCGCCCTGGAACGCCGGCATGGTGTTCTCCGGCCAGTCACCTGCGCCGCCCCGGTGGGCGAAGGCGAGGGGGCCCGGGTGGTCGAGGAACTCGAAGGAGTGTCCCACTGAACGTGAGGCTACCTCTTGGCCGACAGGACATCGTTCCGGTCGTTGCCCAGGCAGGTTGGCAGCGGGACATCGTTCCGATTCGGCAGCTGGGATTCCCGCACGAGATCGTTC
>QEUP01000031.1 GCA_003577145.1 Acidobacteriota bacterium
ATCTCGTGCGGGAATCCCAGCTGCCGAATCGGAACGATGTCCCGCTGCCAACCTGCCTGGGCAACGACCGGAACGATGTCCTGTCGGCCAAGAGCTACCGTCCGGAAGCTCCCCGACGGCGGGCCCCGCCAGCACACACGGCCCGCCCCGTGCGAACACGCACCCCACCCCCCCGAAACCGCACCCCATCCAGCGACCTGCCGAAAACCCTGGACTCGGGGGTCGCACCGCAGCGGCAGGCAGCTTAGTACTGTCCACGACCGCGAGGAGCAACTGGTCCCTGGGTCGTCGGTTCACTGACCGACGCTGCCGTGCCCACGGCCAACCGCTCCCGACGTCAACTGAATCAACCCAACAGCGACGGCAACGTCACGGCCGGCGGGCGCGTACTGCTCCCAGGTTGGACGCGTCGTCGACGCCGACCTTCCAAGTCACCCCTCGGACGCTAGCGCCGTGAGCAGGCCCGCAGCGGCCTCGCTGATCACCGTGCCCGGCGGGAAGATCGCCCTGGCTCCCGCTTGGCGCAGCTCGGCGTGATCCTGTGGCGGGATGACGCCTCCCACCACGATCATGATGTCGGGCCGGCCGAGCTCGTCGAGCTCGGCGCGCAGCCGCGGCACCAGCGTGAGGTGGCCGGCGGCCAGCGAGGAGACGCCGACCACATGCACGTCGTTCTCGACGGCCTGGCGTGCCGCCTCCTCGGGCGTCTGGAAGAGGGGCCCGATGTCGACGTCGAAGCCGAGGTCTGCGAAGGCGGTGGCGATGACCTTCTGTCCCCGGTCATGGCCGTCCTGTCCCATCTTGGCCAACAGGATGCGCGGGCGCCTCCCCTCGCCCTTCTCGAACTCCGAGACCCGGGCGCGGACCGCCCTGACGGTCTCGTCGTCGGCGCCCACCTCGCCGCCGTACACGCCCGAGACGGCGTGGATCTCGGCGCGGTGCCTACCCCAGACCCGCTCGAGAGCCTCGCTCACCTCGCCGACGGTGGCCTTGGCCCGGCAGGCTCCCACGGCAAGATCCAACAGGTTCCCCTCGCCTGACTCGGCCGACGCGGTGAGTCGGTCGAGCGCGGCCCGGCAGGTGTCCTCGTCGCGCTCCTCGCGCAGGCGGCGCAGCTTCTCGATCTGGCCGGCTCGTACCTCGGCGTTCTCGACCCTGAGGACCTCGATGTTCTCGTCGTCGTCCACCGGATAGCGGTTCACGCCCACGACTGCCTGGCGGCCGCTGTCGATGCGGGCCTGGGTGCGCGCCGCGGCCTCCTCGATGTGCAGCTTCGGGATGCCCGCCTCGATCGCCTTGGCCATCCCACCCGACTCCTCCACCTCGACGATGTGGCTCCAGGCCCGGCCCGCCAGCTCACGGGTGAGGCGCTCGATGAAGTAGCTGCCCCCCCACGGGTCGATGACCCGGTCGGTCCCGGTCTCGTGCTGGATGAACAGCTGGGTGTTGCGGGCGATCCGGGCGGAGAAGTCCGTCGGGAGGGCCAGGGCCTCGTCGAAGGAGTTGGTGTGCAGCGACTGGGTGTGACCCTGTGTCGCCGCCAGGGCCTCGATGCAGGTGCGGACCACGTTGTTGTACACGTCCTGTGCGGTGAGGCTCCAGCCCGAGGTCTGGCAGTGCGTCCGCAGCGACAGCGACTTCGGATCGGACGGCGCGAACTGGCTGATGAGCTTCGCCCACAACAGCCGCGCCGCCCGCAGCTTGGCGATCTCCATGAAGAAGTTCATGCCGATCGCCCAGAAGAACGACAGCCGGGGGGCGAACGCGTCGATGCCCAGTCCTGCGTCGAGGCCGCACCGCACGTACTCGACCCCGTCGGCCAGCGTGTAGGCGAGCTCCAAGTCCGCCGTCGCGCCCGCCTCTTGCATGTGATAACCCGAGATGCTGATGCTGTTGAACTTCGGCATGTGCTCGGACGTGTAGGCGAAGATGTCCGAGATGATCCTCATGGATGGCGCCGGTGGGTAGATGTAGGTGTTGCGCACCATGAACTCTTTGAGGATGTCGTTCTGGATCGTCCCTGTGAGGTCCTCGGGGGCCACGCCTTGCTCCTCGGCGGCCACGATGTAGAGGGCCATGATCGGCAAGACCGCGCCGTTCATGGTCATCGACACGCTCATCTTGTCGAGCGGTATCCCGTCGAACAGCGTGCGCATGTCATAGATCGAGTCGATCGCCACCCCCGCCATGCCGACGTCACCGGCGACACGTGGATGGTCCGAGTCATAACCCCGGTGGGTGGCGAGGTCGAACGCCACCGACAAGCCCCGCTGCCCCGCAGCGAGGTTCCTGCGGTAGAAGGCGTTGCTGTCCTCGGCCGTCGAGAACCCCGCGTACTGCCTGATCGTCCAAGGTTGGGTCACATACATCGTCGGGTAGGGCCCTCGTAGGTAGGGCGGGATCCCCGGGTAGGTGTCGAGGAAGTCCAGCCCCTCGAGGTCCGCTGCCGTGTAGAGCGGCTGCACGGGGATGCCCTCGGGCGTGAGCCAGTCCGAACCGGCGGTTGGTCGCTCGTCGTGGTTGTGCGAGACGGAGCGGGGAGCGCCGATGGCGGTGAAATCCGGTATCGATCCCATCAGCGGACCCCCAGGATCGCCTGGGCGCGCTCGAGCACGTCGATGACGTCCACGCCGTGGTAGACGAACTCGTCGACCCCGGCAACCTCGTAACGGCCTGCCGCGTCGCCGGGCCGCCCGCTCAGGTACAGGCGCTCGGCACCGGCGGCCTTCAGGGCGGGGGCCACCTCCTCGACGAGCTCCTCGTAGACGGGATCGGCCGAGCAGAGCACCGCCAGGCGCGCACCGCTGGCGCCGAAGGCCTCGGCGCAGTCGCCGGCTCCCTTGCAGCCTTCGTGACCCAGCACCTCGATGCCGCCGACCTCGAAGAGGTTCTTGGCGAAGGTCGCACGGGCGGTGTGATCGGCGGCGCTGCCCAGGTTGGCGAGGAACACCGCCGGCCGCTTGCCCTCCGCTCGCAGGAACTCGTCGCTTGCGTCCCGCAGCTCCTCGAAGGGATCCGCCAGCCGGGCGAAGGGCACCGGGTCGATGGTCGTCGCTTCACCGCTCGTGGCCGAGGCGATCTGCTCGACGGTTGCGCCGCGGGCAGCCACCGCGAAGACCTCGTCGACCACCTGCGCGGCGCTCGCAGCGTCGGGGAGGAAGACCTCGACGGCGCTCGTGGTCTGCGCTGCCCGCCGGCGCAGCGACGCGAGATCGGGGACGGTCCGGTTCACAGGCTCCTCGGCGAGGTTGGGGAACTCCGAGACGCCGGTGATCCGGTCACGCCTGGTTGCCAGGTGCGCCGAGCGCTCCGCCCGGGTACGGGCCAACTGCGCCCCGACGGTGCCGCGACACAGCGCTTGCACCATGCCTCCGGCTGCCTCGACATCCTGGAAGCGCCGCCACGCCTGCTGCACCAACTCCTCGGTGAGTTCCTCGACGAACCACGAGCCGCCGGCCGGGTCGATCACCCGCCCCACGTTCGACTCCTCCTGCAGGATGAGCTGGGTGTTGGCTGCGATTCGCCGAGCGAAGCCGTTGGGGAGGCCGATCGCAGCATCGAAGGGTGCGACGGTGATCGAATCGGCGCCACCGAGGGCCGCCGAGAAGCAGGTGACGGTGCTGCGCAGCATGTTGACCCAGGGATCGCGCCTGGTCATGACCCTCGCCGAAGTGGACACGTGAAGCTTCATGCCCTGCCCGTCAGCCGTTGCCCCGCTTGCCTCCATCACGTGAGCCCAGACGCAGCGGGCGGCACGGAGCTTGGCGATCCCCAGGAAGAAGTCGCAGTCGGAAGTGAGGGCGAACTCGATCTGCCCCGCGGCATCGTCGATCGACAACCCCGCGGCTACGAGGCGGCGCAGGTACTCGACCCCGGTGGCGACACCGAAGGCGATCTCTTGTGCCTCGGCCGCCCCGCCATCGGCATAGGGGGCGGTGTCCACAGCCATCGCGGTGACGTTCGGGTGGGCCTGGGCCACGCGCGCCGCCAAGGCGGCAGCGCGATCGAGAGCATCCTCCAGTCCCACCGGGAGGGTCCCGTCTGTGGCGAGCGTGCCGAGTGGGTCGGCCCGGAACGCCCCCCGCGCCTCACCGGGGGGCACGCCTCGGCGGGCCCACAAGTCGCTGAGCATGCCCGCCGCAGCGACGAACTGGGGCCCGGCGTCGACGGCGACCGCCACCGCAGCCAGGTCCACGCCGGCGAGGACGGCGTCGAGATCGTCGACGGTGCTCACCAGCGTCCCTTCGACTCCCGAGAGCCGCCGGCCCGCGGTGGTCGCCGGGCCCACACCGCCACGGAACCCCCCGTCGAGATGGAGCAGCACCGCGGTGACACCTCGCCGGAGGTCCCGGGTGATGGCATGGTTGGCGGCTGCGGGATCAGGGTCGCGGTAGGCCTGGCGGATCTCCCAGACTCCGCTCGGCCTTGCTTCGCGGCGGGTTCCCCTGCTGAACGGGAAGGCCCCCGGGAACCCGGCCGGGTCGACGAGCCCGCCCGCCTCGCTCCTCGTGTACAGCGGCTCGAGGGTGATCCCGTCGTAGGTGGTCGACTCCAGGGTCTCGAACGGAGCGCCCCGGAGGACCTTGGCGACGAGATCGAGCCAGTCCTGTCGCGACGGCTGGGGGAACCCGCTCGCCAGGGTCAGCTCATCTTCGATCTCCACGAACCCTCCACTGGCTCGTCCTGCCGGTCGGTTGACGACCGCTCCGGCGGCAGCGCGAGGCTACCGCGGATCACGATCGCTGCTCGATGGGAACGGACCGAGCAGCTCGTGCCAGTCTGTGCCCGAACACCAGGCCGATCAACACGAGCAGCGCCGACACCGCGAACACGAGCCGCGTGCTCCAGACGTAGGCGCCCTCGATATCCACGGCTCCGTGCTCGAGCGCCGGGTCACTGGCGACGTCGTCGATGGTCGTACCGTCGTCGCGGCCCGAGCTGGTGCTACCCGCGGGAGCGTTGGCGGTCGAGTGGAGGAGGCCGACGATCTCCTGGCGATCAGAGGGGTGCAGCTCGGCCAGTGCGTCGATCTCGCTGGTGGCTCGGGGGACGGCCGTCCCGAGAAGGAGCGCGCTCAAGACGGCCCCGCCCAGGCAGATCGCACCTACCCGGACGGTGAGAAGCGTCCCGGAGGCGACACCGCCGAGTTCCTCGGGTACGGCATCCATGGCCACGTCGGTGATCTTGGCGAAGCTCATGCCGAAACCGGCTCCCGTGATGAACAGCGGCACGGGCAGCGCCCATCTCACCACCGCCGGGTCCATCGCGAGCGCACCGAGCAGCAACCCGGCGACGATCACGACCATCCCGGCGTTGACCACCCAGACGTTGTCGTGGCGTTGAGCCAAAGGAGTGGCCACGAGGCCGAAGATGGCCACCGCGAGGCCGAAGGGCAACAGCATCAGGCCGGTCTGGAGGGGGTCGAGCTTCAAGGCGATCCCGGTGAAGATCGGCACGACCAGCGTCATCGCGAACGGTCCGAAGATGAAGAAGAACGCCACGATGTTGCTGAGCCGGAAGACCGGTCGCTTCCAGAGATCGATCCGGATCAGCACGCTCAGGCCCTTGCGGTACCGTGCGCGCTCCTCGAGGGCGAAGGCGACGAGGCTCACGACGGCCACTGCCATGAGCACAGGTGTGATCGAAACGGCCCCGCTCGGCCAGTCGACACCGGCAAAGGCCAACTGCCGCGTCGGTTTCCACCAGCCGTAGTCACCTCCGAGTTGGAGCAGCATCAGCAAGGCCCCCAGCCCCACGGCGAACAGGATGGTGCCGGACACGGCCAGCCCGTGGCCCCCCTCGCTGCGGCGGGTGCCCGGCAGGTACTTGAAGCCCAGCGGCAGGCACAAGGCGGTGACGCCCACAGGGATGAGGAAGGCGAGCCTCCAACTCCCGTACCTCACGACGAGGCCGCCGAACAGCGGTGCGATACCGGTGGCGCCTCCGAGGACCGCGGCATAGCAACCGAAGGCGATGGACCGGTCGCGTCCCCCGGTGAAGACGGCGTTGAGCAGGGCGACCCCGGCGGTCGCGATGGCAGCCATGGCAGCGCCGAGCAGGGCGCGCCCGGCGAAGAACGTCACCGCGTCGGGACCCAACCCACTGAGGAGTCCGCTGAGCAGGTACAGGCCCGACGCCCACAAGAAGAGGCGCCGACGCCCGAAGCGATCGGCGGCGTCACCGGCGAGTATCAACAAGACCGCGGTGAACATCCAGACGAGAGCCACCGAGATGTTCACCGACGTGATGCCGAACCCCAGGTCCTTCACCAGTGCCGGACCCAGTACCGCAGTCACCTCGGCGTCGAGGACGACCATCAACAGGACGGCCAGCACTATCCCGAGAACAGCCCAACGATGATCCCCGGGGACAGCCGCAGCCCCGGTCCCCGGGTCTGCGGTTCGCACCTCGTCGGCGGGAGCTTCTGACACCCTGGATGGAGTCGGCACCCCGGACCGAATCCTGAGAAAGGGATGCGATCCGGCTCGCACCGGGCTGAGGTGGCGGTATTCGGCCCGGGCGAAATTCCTGGATCGGTGTCGGAAACGGCGTCACTTCCTCTACCGTTGTCCCCAACGCGGGCGTAGTGGGGATACCGAGGGGATACGGGAAGTCATGAACAACGGCTCCCTCCGCTGGGGAGCGCTCGCCGTCACCGTCGCCGTCGCCGCCGCTTGCGGAGGGGGCAACGACGCGACCGTCGACGCCTCATCAACGGAAGCATCCGCGGCCAGCAGCGCACGCATCGCCGTCCAGCGTCCACAAGTCGAGGGGCTCGAGGACATCGCCCCCTACCTGTACGACGAGAACGGCTGCCTCATCGTCATCGGCGCAGAACCGGTGTGCGAACGCGACGGCGGTGAGGACCCGGTTGCCGAGGGGGCCGATCCGGCAACGACGGAACTGTTCGTCGGCTACTTCGGCCCCCACTACGCGACCACGGTGCCCGCGGCGGCCGCCCGCCAGCAGATGACCGTGCTGGAGGAGACGCTGACTACGGCCTCCTCGGGGCCCTGGACGGCCAGCGGCATGGTCCGCAACGACTCGCCCGCCGCAGTGTCGGCGATCGCGGTCGAGGCCACGCTGAGCGACGCCGCCGGGAACGTGCTGGAGGTGGTCAGCGCCGAGGCCGCGGTGCACCATGTACGCCCCGGCGAACCCGCTCCCTTCGTGGTCGACGCCTCGGTGGACGCCGCCGATGTCGCGTCGGTGTCCTGGAGGTCCACGCCCCTCGGACCCGGCGACGAGGCAAGGCGACTCGTCGACGTGCGCCCGGTCTCTTGGCTGCTCCCCTACGGGGAACGCCAACCGGTGTCCCACGCGACGCTGTGGGACGAACCGGTAGGCCCGCCGTTCCCCTACGTCGCCACCGGTTCGGTGGAGAACACGAGCGGCCGGCAGCTCAGCGGGGTACAGGTGAGCGCCGCGTGGCTCGACGCCGACGGGCGGGTGGTGCACGTCGACACCGTTCCTGCGGTCGACGTGACCAGGCTGGCTGTGGATCCGCTGCCCGACGGCTTCCCCGCGCAGTTCGTGATCACCTACGACGACCCGCAGCTCGGCCCTGAGCTGTCCGGCAAGACCATCGCCGTCTGGGGGTTTGCGGCATGAGAAGAAGACGCCACCGCAAGATCGCCGCCGTCGCCGCCGGATCGCTGGCCGCCGGTGGACTGACCGCTGCCGCTGCCGGACCGCTCGCCGGTACCGCCGCGGCACAGACGAACCGCTTCGGCAACGAACCCGTCGCCTCCATGTGGATCATCGCCGCCGGAACGCTGAACCAGCAGGGCGCCTGCTCGGGCCTGACGCCGACCAAGTTGGCCGCGATGATGATGGCGGTCTCCTGGTCCGAGCTGACCGGCACCAGCTCGATAGCCCCCTCGCCGATGACGCTGTCGCGGTGGGATTCGGTGGCGGTTCGCCCCGAGAACCAGAACCTCTACTCCTTCGGCACCATCGAGACCGAGCGGCGGGCCCACTGGAACCCGGGTGTCGGGCTCTTCCAGCTCGACCTGCTCGGGCCCAGCACGTCGATGGCGCATTGGGAGCGCATCTACGTGCCGACCGCCGCGGCGGTGGCCGCCGACTCGATGCGCGACGGCTACTGTGCCGGCGGCACCGAGGAGCAGCGCCTCGATCGCGCCTGGGCACCCTGGTACGGCTGCGCCGCCAACGACTGCAAGTCCCTCCTCAACTCGGTCTACGACTACAGCTCCGACCGCTTCAAGAACCTGCAGAAGGACTCGTCCATCACCGCCTACGGCGGCATGGTCCGCAAGTCCTGCTACTACTCGAGTGCGCCCAGTCCCCAGGTGTTCGACTGCTACTGGGTCCACCCGGCGTACGCCCAGGGCTACACCAACAACTGGGGTGAGCCCTACAAGCCCGAGGGCGGCAGCGGATCCAGCGCTCCCACGCCGGTGGCAACCGGCTTCTACTCGGCCAACTACGCCGCCCACACGCGGGCCCATTGGCGCTCCGAGGAGACCGGCTACTCCCGCGACATAGTCAAGTACATCCCCTACGGCACCAACCCCCGCAACCACACCACCTGGTACGGCTCGACTTCGCTGTGCGCCAAGACGATCTTCGGATGGGCATGCTGACCCTGCGCTCCCTCGACTCGTTCTCCGCCTGGCTGTCCGAGGGCGAGTCGGTGCTCGTCACCGGCGAGGGCACCGTCGAGGTGGACCCCGTCGGGGTCGTGGCTGTGGCCGCCATGTGCTCCGAAGCCGGAATGCCGGCATCGTTCGTCGACGAGGCGGGAGTGCACGACCTCAGCGACCTCTTCGAACGCTACGTACAGCTAGCGGTGGCGACCGACATGGCGGCGCGACGATGAGCGACGGTTACTCCATTCCCCAGCCGCTCACGGAGACCGAACCGCCGGTGCTGGCGGCACGCGGGACAAGGCTCCGGCCGGTGACACCGGCGGACTACGACTACCTCTACGGCCTGGCCACCGACGACGAGGTCGGCTTCCGCTGGCGCCATCGTGGCACGACGCCCAGCCCCGAGGACTTCAGCCGATCGCTCTGGGAAGGCGTGTTCTCCCAGTTCCTGGTGTGCGATGCCGACACGGGGCGCCCGTTCGGGCTGGTCGTGGCCTACGGAGCCCACCCGCGGGACGGCTACGCCTACGTCGCGGCAGTCGCAGAGAGCCGGGCACACAGCACCGGGCAGATGGTCGTGGCGTTCGTGCTGTTCGTCGAGTACCTCTTCGCGGTCGGGAACTTCCGCAAGCTCTACATGGAGACCAACGAGTTCAACCTCGCCCAGTTCGGACGCCATCTCGATCGGTATGTCGACGTCGAGGGCCGCCTCAGCGAACACGAGTGGTACCGCGACCGCTTCTGGGATGTCCTCATCCTGTCGATCCGACGCGATTCGTGGGACAAGAGGGCGGGCCGCATCCGCGACTACGTGCTCCGAGGCCTCCGTTCCCAGCCTTGATCGGCAGCCGCAGCAGCTAGAACCCGATGGCGCAGCCCGCGCCAGTCCGGTAGCACGATGCCGGAGCGCGCCGCCGTGGTAGAATCGCGTCACCCTTCCCTCCACAAGATCTCCATTTGCGATCGAGGGAAGAGATGCCGGTAGACGAAGGGCGACGACACGCCCTCTACACGAAGCTCGAGCAGGTCCTCGGGCACGATCAAGCAGAGACGTTCATGCAGCTCACACCGCCCACCGAATGGGCCGAACTGGCAACCCACCAGGACTTCGAACATCTCGACACCAGCCTCGGCGCTCGTATCGACGGGCTGGAAGCCCGAATGGACAGGCTGGAAGCCCACGTCGAGAACATACGGCTAGGCCTGGAATCCCGCATTGACGGCGTGCAGGCAGCACTGGAATCCCACGTCGAGAACGTACGGGTAGGCCTGGAATCCCGCATCGACGGCGTGCAGGCAGCACTGGAATCCCGCATCGAGAACGTACGGGTAGGCCTGGAATCCCGCATCGACGGTCTCGAAGCCGACCAGCGGACCCGTGAAGCCCGCCTCATAGGCGAGCTACACCGGCTGCTGCGCCTCCAGACCATCTGGCTCATTGGCTCGATCTTCACCCTCGCCGCCCTCGTCCTCACCGCCGCCAAGCTCTTCTGAGGCTCCGATCAGGGCCGCCACACGGGCTGAGGTTCGGTGTGGGGTCCGGCTGAGCGCTCCCTCACCTTGATGGACTGGCTGGTACCCCATCGGGCAGGTCGGAGCAGCCCTGATCAGATGGGCTGACAGCCCAGACCGGCGTCGGAACCTCCACCGGTTCGGTTCAGCGCGTAGACGCACACCGTGTGAGCGCCCACCGGCAGGTTGGTGATCGCACCCGAGTAACCGTGGTACCCGCCGTAACCGGGGAAGACCGCCGCCAGATCCGCGCGGTAGTCGTCGGCCACGACATCGGTGAGGGTGTGGCCGCTGCTGCCGTACACGTAGACGTGGAGATGGACAGGCTGGGTGGTGTCGGTGTCGATCGCCCACACGTCGAGGGTCACAGAGCCCCCCTGCCGGTGTGCCCCGGCGAAGTTGCCGCCGGTCAGCGATCCGAACGACCAGACGTACTGGCAGCCGATCGGGGGGTTCCCCGTGCCGTATCCATGGTTGATCCCGTATGCGCACACGAGTTGCACACCGGGTTTGACGCCGTCGAGCTGGTAGCTGAAGCCGCGGTAGTTGCCCAGGCCGTAGACAGACCCGACGTCGGGGCGGTAGCCGTTGGCGGTCACCCCCTCGAGGACATGGGTGCCGTCGGTCTGCCATACGTAGGTGTGGATGACGGAGCTGGTCTCGTCATCGGGGTCGATCACCCATCCCCGTACGTGTATGGCGTTGCCCGGCAGGTCGTAGGCGTAGTCGAGGTGGCCGAAGGGGTTGCCCAGGTAGTCGAAGTGCGAGCGGGCGAGGCTGCGGATCGACGGCAGGTCGTTGTAGAGGTACTGGCCCGGACATGCCGTGGCCTGGGCCTGGCGGTGCCCGATGATGGTGTTCACGGTGTGGTGGCCACCCACGTAGTCGGTGAAGTTGACCGTGGTGTTCGGCACCACGTCGTGGATGCGCAGCTTCCAGCCGAGCAGCTGGCTGACGGCGCTCACTGAGTTCCAGCTGGGGTCGACGGTGTCGAAGTTGCCCAGCACCACCACCCCGGTCGTGCCGGTGTTCCAGTTGGTGGTGTGCCCACCCACGACGGCCTTGTCGATCCCGCCGCCCCGGGCCTCCCAGATCCCTCCGCAGAGGTCGACGGCGAAGTTGTAGGCGATGTCGTTCCAGCCGTTGCCGTCCATGTGGTAGTTCTGGATCGAGCGGAGGATCGACGGGACCTCGGAGCAGCCGTAGGAGTTGGAGGTCACCGAGTGGTGGACGATTCCGAGCTTGACGTTGCTGGCGTACGAGTAGGCGTACTTGGACGGCCTCGCTCCCCACGACGACCTCGAGCGGATGTTGGGCTGCCCGTAGGTGGCGGCGCCGGCTTCGGTCTCCTCGATCTCCACCTCCAGCGAGTTGCCCGTCTCACGGACCAGTAAGACGTCGACCTGCTCCGCCGGGGCGGCCTCTGCGGGGACGTTCACCTCGTAGCCGTCGGCCTCACGGACCCACATCGGCATCGAGGTGAGCCGGCCGGCGCTCGCCTCCGGCCCGGGGTCGGGCCCCTCGAAGGGCTCGATCTGCAGCTCGCGCCACGGCTCCCAGCCCCCGGGCCCGTGCACCCTGACCAGCACCGGCTCGTCGGGAACAGCATCGACCGCCACCCCGATCGTGGTGAACGGCGCCGTCTCGTCACTGCCTCCTTCGAGGCGACCCGGCTGCTCGCTGAGCGCTTCCTCGAGGGCCCCGGCTGCGGTGTGGCCGGCGTCGTCGACCGCCCCGGCATCGGGGACCGGGGTCCCTGGGTCGCTGCTCACCTCCCCGGAGGTATCGGCGCCCTGAGCGGCACTGTCGTCCTCGGCGTCCCCCTCCGGCGCGGTGCCCTCCGGTACCTGGGCAGACGCCGCTGGTTCGGCCAACTCGACGGGTCCGAGGCGGACCGACTCAGTGTCGGTCCGCAACTCGGGCACCAGCTCCACCGACACCTGCGGCACAAAGGCGAGAACCGAGCCGATCAGCAACACCGCCAGAACCTGAGCTGTGCGGCGGTGGGTTCTGCCGTTACCCGACCCACCGGCGTGTTCGGAGTCCAATCGGACCACCCTCCCATGTCGTGGTCCGCCCGCGTGCCCCTCAAAGCGTAGCCCCGTCGCTGCTCACAGCGGCGCGAAGCAGCGAAATCAGCGGTAAGGGCGGCCGTCGAATCTGCCGTAATCGAGGAGGGGAAGGGCCACGACCCTACGGAGGCCACGTCACCATGCACGCCACCACCAGACGGGTGCACGCTCTAGTCGTCGTGTCTGTTCTGGCGCTCGTTGCCACCTTGACAACTAGCGCGAGCTCCGCGTCCGCTGCCGCTGGTCAGGCAACCGACGGGACCGAACGCGTGATCGTGGCCCTCGAAACCGGATCGGCTGCCCCTACACCGGCACAGATCGACGCCGCCGCCGCCGACGTCGTCGCCGACGTCGCCGGCTCGGGAGCGGACGAGATCGAGACCCTCGAGCACGTCCCGGTCATGACCATGAGCGTCGACGCGTCCGCGTTGGCCGACCTCGAGGCTTCGGACTCCGTGCAGTCGATCCAGGAGGACAGGGTCAACTTCACGTCTCTCGTGCAGAGCACCGACCACATCGGAGCCACCGATGCCTGGTCGCTCGGCTTCACCGGCGACGGTCAGACCGTGGCGATCATCGACACAGGGGTGGACAAGAGCCACTCGTGGCTCGACGGGGGAAAGGTCGTCGCCGAGGGGTGCTTCACGACCACCGACGGTTCCCAGGACAGCGCAGGCGTCTGCCCCGGCGGCAACCCCGACTATGCGATCGGACCCGGAGCGGGGGCACCCTGCCCGTTCGTGTCGACCTACGGGGACTGTGACCACGGGACCCACGTGGCCGGCATCGCCGCCGGGGACAACCCGAGCGGCGGCGGCGGGGTGGCGCCCGACGCCGACATCATCGCCGTCCAGATCTTCTCGAGGTTCGACTCCGGGTGCCCCAACGACCTCAACCCCTGCGCGGGCGCCTGGACCTCTGACATCATCGCCGGCCTCGACTACGTGTACAGCCTCAGGAACACCTACGACATCGCCAGCGCCAACCTGAGCCTCGGCGGAGGCTATTCCAGCGGCCCCTGCGACTCCGATCCCATCAAGGCGTCAGTCGACGCGCTCCGCAACGCCGGCATCGCAACAATCGTCGCCTCGGGTAACTCCGGCTGGAAGTCGGGGATGTCCTCGCCGGCGTGCATCTCGAGCTCGGTGGCGGTCGGCGCGACCGCCGACACCAACGACACAGTCCAGTGGTGGTCGAACTCGTCGAGCGCCCTGGACCTGCTGGCGCCGGGTGCCTCGATCACCTCGTCGGTCCCCGGCGGGGGCACCGCCACCTGGAGCGGCACGTCGATGGCGACCCCCCACGTGACCGGCGCTTGGGCGGTGGTGGCCGAAGCAGACCCGGCTGCATCGGTGAGCGAGATCGAAGCGGCCCTGGAATCCGCCGGTGTGTCCGTGACCGACCCCGAGAACGGCCGCGTCACGCCCCGCATCGACCTGCCCGGCGCCCTCGGCTACGACGGCGAAGGTGACGACGGGGACGGCGGGGGTAGTTCCTCCACACCGGTCACCAGCTACTGGACCGCCAGCGAGTACCAGTCCGTCCTCAGCATCGCGAACTACTACGGCTTCAGCCCGGCCCTGCTGCAAAAGCAGGCCGTCGTGGCTTTGTACTTCTTCCTGGCACTCGAGGGCTTCCCGCCGCCGGCGCACTACCCGGCGCCTCCCGGCGGTAGCTACGGCGTGTCCTCGACCTACACCGCAGGCGAGTACGTCGCGATCGACGTCGTCTCGGACTACTTCTGGTTGTCGGACTCCCACAGCCAGAAGATCGCCACCAGCCTCATCGCCTACCTCACGATCCTCTCGGTCCTCTACGGCTGAGCGCATAAGGTCTAGCGCAACTCATCCGGGTCGCCCGCCGGCACTGCCGGAACCAGGTCCTTTCCTCTGGACAGTGCCATCGCCTATTCGAGGGGTTGCGCCATGACAGAAGAGATGGACTTCGCGTTGACTCTCCTCCGGGTGGCCATCGGGCTGACGATGGTGGCGCACGGCTACAACCACTTCTTCAAAGGCGGGCGCATCGCCGGCACCGGTCGCTGGTTCGAGAGCCTCGGTATGAGACCCGGCCGCTTCCATGCGGTGCTGGCCTCGACGCTCGAGATCGTCACCGGCTTGTTGATGATGGCCGGACTGCTCACCCCCTTCGCGGCAGCCGGGTTCGTGGGCCTGTTGTTCGTCGCCTACTGGACGGTGCACCGCAAGAACGGCTTCATGGTCATCAGAGAAGGCTGGGAGTACGTGTTCGTGCTGTCGGTCGCGGCGGTCACGGTGGCCATGCTCGGGCCCGGCGGATGGTCCGCCGACGACCAACTGGATCTCATCGACGTACTCGACGGATGGGTGGGACTGGCAATATCGGCCGGCGGGGGGCTGCTCGCCGCCACCGCCCTGCTGCTCGTCTTCTACCGCCCCCCGGCACCCGAACCCGGCCCGGCCACTGGCTGATACGAGCGGCACACCGTTTCTGTGAACGCGCGTGGCCCCTATAGGGGCCTTTTCGGTTCACAAATCGAGCTGGGGGGCGTTCACTGCTGGAAGGAGTAGATCGAGCCCAGGCCCAGCAACCCGCTCAGCTCGTCCAGCGCGGTGCGCCCCTCCACGAGCAGCTGGGGATCGGCCAGGTCGTCGAGCGACAGCTCGTCACGGTAGTGCCGGTCGACCCACTCCTCGAGTGCGGTGATCGACCCGGGGGTCAGCAGGCTTCCGGGGTTGACGGCTGCAAGCTGGTCGGGGTTCAGCACGACTCGCAACCTGAGACAGGCCGGGCCCCCACCGTTGCGCATGCTCTGGTCGAGATCGAAGAACCGCGCCTGCGATATCGGGCCCTGACCGACATGGGCATCCAGGTAGCGGGCCACTGACGGCACCCGCCGGCAGCGCTCCGGACAGATCAGGGCGCTCGACCCGTCGGGCAGGCTGACCAGTTGGCTGTTGAACAGGTAGCTGTCGACCGCTTCGGCAAGGCTGACCTCTGTCGCTTCGACCTCCATGAGCTCGAGATCGAACGGGCACGCCTCGGTGAGGGCCCGGCAGACCCACGCCGGATCGGCGAAGGCAGCCTGGTGGTAGAAGAGCAGGCGTTCGTTGCCCACGGCGATCACGTCGTTGTGGAACACCCCGGCGTCGATCGCCTCCGGAGCCTGCTGGGCGAACACCGCCCGTTGCGGGTCGAGGCCGTGCAGCCGAGCCACTGCCTCTGACGCCTCCCGGGTCTGACGACCCGGGAAGGCCCCGGGAGATCGGCTGGGCTCCAACCCTCGCCGTCCGTAAACGAACAGCGAGGTGCCGGGTTCGCCGTGCGACGACGCCAGCCGTGTGTGGTTGGCCGCCCCCTCGTCCCCGAGATCGGCATGAGCCGGCAGCGGCGGGTGGTGGGCGAAATGGCTCTCGTCGGGAAACGTCGCCGAGAGCATGCGGGCAGTGTGTGGCGCTTCGATCGACCGGTGCAGGTGCGTCGCGAGGTTCGCAACCGTGAGATGGACCCTGCCGTCGGGTGTGTCGGTCGACGGCGAAACCGTCGCGGCGTTGGCGACCCACATGCCGGCGGCTGATGACATCGCCACGAACAGGTCCCGGTGCCTGCTGGCCGCAGCCACGACCTGCTCGTCGGTGCCCCCGAAGCCCAGCCGCCGCAGCGTCATGACGTCGGGTCGCTCCTGTGGGGGGAAGACCCCCTGCACCAGACCCAGCTCGATCAGGCCGGCCATCTTGGCCAGTCCCTGGCGAGCTGCCGCGCGGGGATTGGAGATCTCACCCCGGCTCGCCAACGACGCCTTGTTGCCGTACGCCAGGCCGGCGAACAGATGCGTCGGGCCTGCCAGGCCGTCGAAGTTCACCTCCCGGGCCGCCTCGTTCATCGACGGAACCCCCGCCCCGCGCCTGCGGGGACCACCAGCGTCTCGGCCTCCAGCGACGCCACCGGGTAGGCGCAGTAGTCCGCGGCGTAGAAGGCGGCCGGGCGGTGGTTGCCGCTCGCCTTGACCCCACCGAAGGGCGCCCCGCTGCTGGCACCGGTCAAGGGCCGGTTCCAGCTGAGCACACCGGCTCGGACCTCGGCCCAGAACTGCTCGTATTCGGTCCTGTCCTCGGACAGCAGCCCCGCGGCCAGCCCGAACCGGGTGGCGTTGGCGAGCTCGATCGCCTCGCCGAACGAGCGGTACCGCTGGATGAGAAGGATGGGTCCGAACCTCTCCTCGTCGGGGATCCGGGCGCCAGCGGCTTCGATCAGCCCGGGTGTCACGAACCCGGACCCGGACCGGCCCTTCTCCATCGGGAGGACGGTCCTCGCCCCCGCTTCGACCAACTCCTGTTGCAGCCGCAGCAGCTCATCGGCGGCGCGCTCCGATATCAGGGGACCACAGAACGGTTCGGGGTCCTCGTCGAAGCGGCCCACCACCAGCCGCTTCATCTGTGCCGCCAGGGCCGTCACCAGCTCGTCACCTACGGGGCCCGCCGGTATCACCCAGCGGCGGGCGCAGGTGCAGCGCTGGCCGGTGGTCAAGAAGGCCGACTGGATCGTGTGATGGATCACCGCTTCGGTGTTGCGCACCGTCCCGACGACCAGCGGGTTGTTGCCGCCCATCTCCAGGGCGACGATCCGCTCCGGCCGGTCGGCCAGTGCCCGATGGATCGACGCGCCTGTCGCGGCACTTCCGGTGAAGCACACACCGTCGATCGAGGCATGGGTCACCAGGTGTGCCCCCACCTGCCCGTTGCCCTGTACGAGCCCCACGACGCCGTGGGGAAGGCCAGCCTCCTCGAAGAGGCTCACCAGCTTCTCGCCGACCATCGGCGTGTGCTCGCTCGGCTTGAACACAACGGTGTTGCCCGCCAGCAGGGCAGGCACGATGTGACCGTTGGGCAGGTGGGCGGGGAAGTTGAACGGACCCAGTACCGCCATCACGCCGTGGGGCTTGTGCCGGGTCACGCTGAGCGCCTCCGGACCGGCTCGCTCGGTATGACCGGCCCGCCGTTCGAGAGCCTCGGCGCTGACGGCGACCTTGGCGATCACCGAGTCGATCTCGGCGCGGCACTCCCAGCGGGGCTTGCCGGTCTCGCGCGCCACGGCAACCACCAGCTCGTCGCGCCGCCGCTCGACCACCTGGCAGAAGCTCTCCAGGAGACCCAGGCGGTCTGGCACCGAGCGGCGGGCCCACGAGCGTCCCGCCTCCCTGGCTCTTTCGACTGCCGTGTCGACAGCGGCAGCCGAGGCCGCCTGACCCCGCCACAGGACCTCCCCGTCGGACGGGTCGACCGAGACCAGCTCGCTCACTCGGGCCCCGGCGGCGTTTGGCGGGCCTTGACCAGCCGGACCTCGCCCCCGTCCTGCACGCCGAGGCGCTCGAGGACCGCAGCCGGCAGGCCGATCACCGCACCCTCGGCGAGTTGGGCGAGATCGGCCCGGTCCGACATGACGCACCGGTACCCACCCAGCTCCCGGTTGGCGACCAGGAGGGGATCGCAGGCATCTGCGGTCGCCACCGCGACCGCGGTGGCGACCGCGCTCTCACGGACCGCCCTCACTTGAGCCAGCGACGCCTCGATCGTGGCGCCGGCATCGAAGATGTCGACATAGCCCTGGTCGGAGAAGCCCTCCTCCTCGAGCATGCGCAGAGCAGGCAGCGTGCGCTCGTGCACCTCCCCGATCGCCGCCTGCGCCGCCGGTGGCAGCAAGTCGACGTAGATGGGATGACGGGGCATCAACTCGGCGATGAAGCTCTTGTTGCCCTCACCGTAGGCCCGGTCGGCCTCGACGAAGGACATCGCGAAGAAGCGGGCCCCCAGGCCCTGCCAGAACGGTGCGACGCCGGACTCGTCGATCACACCTCGCATCTCGGCGATGGCTCGCGGGGGGAACCTCTCCATGTTCTCGGCGATGAAGAGCAACCGGTGCAACGACAGCAGCCGTCCCACACCGTGGCGGCGGAACCCCGGCGACAGGTACAGCGAGCACAGCTCGGCCAGGCCGGTGTAGTCGTTCGTCAGGTACAGGGTCCGGTGCCGGCTGTACACGTCCAGCTTGGGGCTGGCGTGCACCAGCGTGCCGACCTTGTAGCTGTAGAACGGATCCCGGAGACCGACAGCGGCTGCGATGCCGGAGGTCCCCACCACCTCGCCGCTCTCCTCCTCGACGAGCACGAACCAGTAGAACTCCTCGCCGGGCTGTGCGACCTCGCTCTGGAAGGATCGCTGCGACAAGGCGATCCGCTCCTCGATGACGTCGGGCGCGGCGGTCAGGTTCGACATCCCGACCAGCCAGCGGCCCGCGGCGCCGAAGAGGCCGATGAGATCGTCGAGATCATGGACCTCCACCGGGCGCACGTACATCGTGATCAGCGTAGGCAACGTGATGTACTGGTCCGGTGACAAGACCCCCGTTGGCCCAACCCGAGGTCGCCGACCGCCTGGAGCTTCACGAGAGATGAGCCCCGAGCTGACACGATCGACCTTCGACCAGGTCATGGTCCCCAGCTACCGGCCGGCCGAGATCATCCCGGTCCGCGGCGAGGGTTCGCGCCTCTGGGACCAGACCGGTCGCGAGCTCATCGACCTCACCGCCGGCATCGCCGTGACCGCCCTCGGGCACTGCCATCCCGCGCTGGTCAGCGCGCTGGAGGAGCAGAGCCGACGCCTCTGGCACGTGAGCAACATCTTCACGAACGAGCCGGCGCTGGAACTGGCGACCAAGCTGTGCGAGGCGACGTTCGGCGAGCGGGTCTTCTTCGCCAACTCAGGGGCCGAGGCCAACGAGGCCGCGCTCAAGCTGGCACGGAGAAGGGCCCGCGACCGTGACGGGCCCGCCAGGCACAAGATCGTCGCCTTCAACGAAGGGTTTCACGGCCGGACCCTGTTCACGGTGACGGTCGGCGGGACACCCGGCTACACCGAAGGCTTCGGGCCCCTGCCGGGAGGCATCACCCATGTCGACTTCAACGACCTGGCCGCCGCCGAGGATGCCATCGACGACACGACCTGCGCCGTCATCGTCGAGCCGGTGCAAGGCGAGGGCGGCGTGAACCCCGCTACCAGCGAGTTCCTCGCCGGTCTGCGCCGTCGCTGCAACGAGGTCGGCGCGCTGCTGGTGTTCGACGAGGTCCAGTGCGGCATGGGTAGGACCGGCCACCTCTTCGCCTACGAGGGCTACGGCGTGGTGCCCGACGTGTTGACCAGCGCCAAGGCACTGGGAGGTGGCTTTCCCATCTCTGCCATGATCACCACCGCCGAGATCGCCCGCAGCCTCGACTTCGGCAGCCACGGCTCTACCTTCGGGGGCAACCCCCTCGCCTGCGCCGTCGGCAACGCAGTCCTCGACATCGTCAACACCCCGGAGGTGCTAGCGGGGGTGGCTCAACGTGGCGAACGGATCGTGGCAGGGCTGCGTGCCATCCACGAGGACCTGGAATGCTTCTGTGACATCCGCGGTCGCGGGCTGCTCGTCGGGGCCGAGCTCACCCCCGAACTGCTCGACAGCTCCGGGGAGGTGCTGGCTGCCGCCCAACGCGAGGGGGTGCTGGTCCTGCGGGCCGGCACCGGCGTCCTCCGGCTGGCCCCCTCGCTGGTCATACCCGAACGGGACATCGACGAGGGACTCACCCGGCTCGCTCGCGCCCTTCGCTCCATCAGGTCGTGAACCCGAGGTAGTCGCCGGGCTCGAAGCTGTATCCGGGGAAGACCGCAGCAGGATCAGCGCTGGCGCAGCGGTTCTGGAGGACTTCGGCCAGTACGAGCCGGTAGTCGTTGACCACCTGGACGTCACCGCGATCGAGCACCTCGAGGCCCGGCCATTCGCCGTACACGCCACCGGTCAACCCGACCCCGAGCACGGCCATCACGCTGCCGTGTCCGTGGTCGGCGCCGGCACTGGCGTTCTCGGCGACCCTCCGTCCGAACTCGCTCATCATCACCAACGTCACCGAGTCACCCCGGGCCGCGATGTCGTCGAAGAAGGAGCCGACAGCCGCGTCGAGGTCAACCACTTGGTCGTGCATGCGGCCCGCCTGATGGGTCCCGAGGGACTCGTGCAGGTCCCAACCCCCGAAGTCGACACACGCCGCCTCCAACCCCACGTCGGCGTTCACGAGTTGTGCCACCTCCCAGAGCCCCCTGCCGGCGTCGCTGTTCCCGTACCGCTCCGGCGCCGGGGATCCCCCCAGCCCGGCACCCTCGATGTTCTCCAGGGTCGCCAGCGTCTGCTGGGCCTGGTACTCGACGAGATCGGGATCCGAGCTGTCATAGATCGCCCCGAGGGTCGCCTCGATCACAGCAGGGTCGAAGCCCCGGCCGGTGATGGCGAAGCTCTCCAGGCCCTGCATGGCGATGGCGCTGTCGTAGCCCCGCAGGGTTGCGGGCAACATGGTCCCGATGCCGACCGCTCGCAAAGGGTTGGTGTCGGTCCCCAGCGCCTTCAGGTGCCGGGCCAGCCAGCCGTCGGGCTCGGTCTTGGAGCCGGGTGTGCCCCGCTCCATGAAATCCATGGCATCGAAGTGGCTACGGCTGGGGTCGGGGCTCCCGGCCGCCGGGACCAACACGAGGTGACCGGCGTCGTACAACTCCTTGAACCGCGGCATGGCCGGGTGCAGCCCGAACTGCTCGGTCAGGGGCAGGATCGCGCTCGGGGGTACGGAGATGCTGGGCCTGAGCGAGTAGTACTGATCCTCCTGGTGGGGTACCACGACGCTGAGGCCATCCTGACCTCCCCGCAAGAAGAGCTGGACCAGCGTCTTCCCGCTGCCGCTGTCCTGACCGAACGCCAGGCGCGGCAGCCAGGCGTGGGTGGCTCCCAGAACGCCCGCGGCGCCGATCCCTGCAACGAAGCGACGCCGGGTGGTCGAGATGGTGCCGATACCGGTCATGGTCTGCCCTTCCTCACGATCACCTCACCTGAGCTGGGTGCGACTCCAGCACGAAGGCGGCGAGCTGCGGGTAGAGGAGCTCGTCTTCGGGCCGGAGCGGGTCCGCTGCGCCCTTGCCGAGGCCGTCGAGGATCGCCTGGCGGTCACCCGGGTCGATCTCCTCGAAGAGCAGGCGATGGGCGAAGCGGTCGACGAGATCGCCGACGGTCTCCATCGGCTCGTCGCCGATGACTGCCGAGAAGTCGGGGGTGATCGCCCCAACCGATCCGCTGCTGATCATCTGGGCGGCGTTCCAGCGGGTGAGCACCGCACCCGCGTTCATCCAGGCGCCACCGACATCGGGGAAACCGGTGGGTGGGGACCAGGAGAAGAGCGGCTGACCCAGCAGCTCCATGCCGGTCGTCACGTCACGTGCCAACCCCTCGCCCTGGGTCGGATCGACCTGGACCTGCAGGGCGCGCATCATGGCCGGCACCAGATCGGCGGGGCGCCTGACCTTCGCTCCCATCGAGTCCCAGAACTCCTCGCTGTCGAACAGGTGCTCGAGCACGGGCACGATGGCGGTGTCGTTGTCCGAGTAGACGCTCGCCGTGCTCTGCACCACATCGTCACCGGGGCCGACCTGGTCGCCGATGAACCGCACCGCGAGCTTCCAGCAGATCCGTTCGGCGGTCTGGGGCAGCCGAGCCAGGTGCTCGAGGAAGGCGATGCCGTCACCCATGCCCTCGCCCGACGGGCGCCAGCCGAGGATGTCGCCCCCGGCCGACAGCGATTCGCCGAGGTCGTGGCGGTCGGGCCGGAAGACGAACTGACCACTTCGCCTGTCCACCGACCAGCCGCTGAGCACGTGGGCGGCTTCGGCGACGTCCTGCTCGTCGTAGCCCCCGTCCACGCCGACGGTGTGGAGCTCCATGACCTCCCGGGCATAGTTCTCGTTGGGGACATGCTCACCGTCGGCACGGCTGGTGGCGTTATCGAGGTAGGTCAGCATCGCCGGGCTCTGGGCCGAGGCCAACAGCAGATCGGCGAAGCGCCCCATGGCATTGGGTCGTATCACCAGCCGGTCATCCGTCGGCTTCAGGTAGAACTCGGGCTGGTCCCGGAGGTAGATGTTGAAGTGGTTCGTCCAGAAGTCGACCATCACCTCGTAGAGCTGCCGCACGCTGTAGGTGGCCCGCAGCACCGCGGCGGTCGTCAGCTCGGCCACGATGTAACGGCGAGCCTCACCGTAGGTGGCCCGCAGCTCGGCAGGGTCCATGGTGAGGGTGGCGAAGCCCGCGATCAGCGCTTCCGTCTCGGCGTCGTCGAGGGAGAAGGGGTCGAGTTGCTCTGCTATGAATGCCTGCACGCCGATGCTCTCGACGTGTTCGACGAGCTCGGGCGTGGGTCCGCTGGTGAGCCGCTTGACCACGTGCAGGACATCGCCGGGCGGCAGCCCCCCACCCCCGGGGATGGTCGTGCTCGTGGTGGACGACGTGGTGGTGGACGACGTGGTGGTGGACGACGTGGTGGTGGACGACGTCGAGGTGGATGACGTGGTGGTGGATGACGTCGAGGTGGATGACGTGGTGGACCCGCCGCCGGGGTCGGGCGGGCCGCACGAGGCGGCTACAGCAGCGGCTCCGGCTCCGATCAGAAAGGCGCGACGATCCACCCTCAGCTCCTGACTAGCTCCCCGGTCCAGCTCCCTGGGCGAGTCCTCGGTACCGTTATCGGACCGGATTGTCAGCTCAGCGTGGTCGAGGTGTTAGGGAAGGGTTAGCCCGCATCGGCCGAGCTCACAGTCGTCGCGGCGCGATCAAGCGTCAGCTCTGGTCGTGCTCCTCGGCTTCGAGCCGGGCGATGGCTGCGCGGACCTGCCGGGCAGCCTCGGGATGACCGGCCTCCTCGGCCTGCTGGGCGGCACGGTACAGGTCCATCAGTTCCCGCCGGCGGCCTTGCTCACCGCCGATCTCGAAGTCGTCCCGTTCCCGCAAGCGCCGGCTCCTCGACCGCAGGACCACCACGGCCGACACCAGCACCCCCATGACCAGGGCCACGATGACGAGGGGCCACACCGGGAGCTCCGCCATGACCCAATGCTAGGAAAGCTGTTCCGGGCAGGGAACTCATCCCACGAGAAGTAGCCGCGCAACTACTCCGAGCAGTTAGGATGCTGGCGTGCCCCGCCCGCCGGTTGCGAAGCCCCGCCTGATCGCCTCCCTGCTGGTCGGGCTGGCAGCAGTAGCGGCCTGGCTGTTGTCGCGGGGCTTCGGGGAGATCCTCGCTCACGACCTGTTCGTGCTGTCGTTCCCTTGCGGCCTGGCGCTGGCCGCCCTCTTGCTGGTGAGCCCGCGTTGGTGGGCGGCGATCACCGCCGGGTCGGCGCTGGCCGGCTTCCTCACCGCCATGTGGTCGGGCTGGAGCCTGGCCATGTCGCTGGCTTCGGCCACCGCGCTGGCCATCCAGCCCCTGGTCGCGGCCGTGTTCCTCCGCTGGTGGATAGACGGGCCGATCACCCTGCACCGCCTGCGATCCTCGGTTCTGTTCGTCGTGATCAGCGCCTTCGTCGCCTCGCCGTTGTCGGCTTCCCTCGCCAGCGGCGCATCCACCGAGTTGGGGACGACGTCGCCTGCGCCGGTGCTCGACTGGTGGTTCGCCACCGCCATCGGGTCGCTGATCGTGACCCCCGTCTTCTTGACCTGGTCGGGAGGTCACCCGTTCCGGTTCGGCCTCGCCCGTCTCGCCGAGGCAGCCTTGCTCCTGGCGGCAACCGCCGGGCTCACCCTCTGGGTCTTCTCCGCCAACCCGTCGGCCGCGGACAGGCTAATCCCCTTCGCCTACCTCACCTATCCCGTCATCGTGCTGGCGGCCTTGCGCTTCGGACCCAAGGGTGCTTCCAGCGTCATGGCCGTCGTGGCGTTCATCGCGATCTGGTTCACCACCCGCGGCTCGGGACCACTCGCGTACTCCACCGCGACCCCGGAACAGAACCTGCTGGCGCTCCAGGGCTACCTCGCCGTGGGAGCCGTCCTGAGCCTCCTGCTCGCAGCCGCCCTCGCCGACCGGATCGAATCCCAGACCGCCCTGGCGCTGAGCGAACGCCGCTTCCAGGCCGCCCTCGCCACCTCCCCCATCGGGATCGCCGTCATCGACCTCGACGGTCGCCTGCAAAAGGTCAACCGGGCGTTCTCCCAGATCGTGGGCAGACCGATGAGCGAGATCACCGGGTCACCGCTCGCGGAGGTGGAGCCGATCCACGAATCCAAGGCGCAGCTCCCGCGCTTCGCCGAGGTCCTCACCGGTGAGGTGCACAGCCACACCTCGGACCGGCGGTTCCGCCGCCCCGACGGCTCCCTCGTCTGGGGCCGTCAGCACGTCACCTTGCTACGAGGCACCGACGGCCGGCCCGAGGGGCTGTTCCTCCAGGTCGAGGACGTCACCGACCGCAAGAGCTCCGAGGCCGAGCTCGCCTACCGGGCAAGTCATGACCTCCTCACCGGATTGTCCAACCGCGACAGCTTCCACGAGCACGTCGACCGGGCCATCGCCCGGGCACGCCGCCAGGGCTACGGGGTGGCGGTGATCTTCCTCGACCTCGACGGCTTCAAGGCCGTCAACGACCGACGCGGGCACGCCGCTGGTGACGAGCTGCTCCAACGAGTCGCCCGCCGCCTGCACTCGGTGCTCAGGCCCGAGGACCTGATCTGCCGCTACGGGGGCGACGAGTTCGTGATCTGCTCCGAGGACATCTATGACGTGAACGACGCCCGCCAGATCGCCCGGCGCGTCATGCGGGCCGTGGCCGAGCCCTTTCGGCTGGATTCGGGACCCACGACGATCAGCGCCAGCGTCGGGGTGGCCATGACCGGCGCATCCGCGGCGCACGCCGAAGCGCTCGTCCGAGACGCAGACGCCGCCATGTACCGGGCCAAGGAGGCGGGCCGCTCCCGCATGGAGGTCTTCGACGAGTCGATGAGGGAGCGCTCCCTTGCCCGACACCGCGCCAAGGAGGAGTTGGCGGCGGCCATCACCGAGGGCCAGCTCCGGCTGCTCTACCAGCCGATCATCGACATCGCGTCGCGCCGGCTGGTCGCGGTAGAGGCGTTGGTCCGCTGGGCCCACCCGGTCCACGGCGTGCTACCACCGAAGGAGTTCATCCCCGTGGCCGAGGAGTCCCTCCTCATCCACGAGCTCGGCGAATGGGTGCTCGGAGCCGCCTGCCACCAGAGCGAGCAGTGGCGCCAGAGCCACCCTGGGGAGCCACAGCCGTCCGTCTGCGTCAACCTCTCGCCGCTCCAGCTCACCCGGCCCGACTTCGTCGAGGCGACACTGGCGACACTGGAGAGAACGGGCACCCTCCCCTCCCAGATGACCTTCGAGATCACCGAGACCGTCCTCACGGACCAAGGCGACGAGTCCACCTTCTCCAACCTCGAGGAGCTCGGCGAGCACGGAGTGGCCTTCGCTCTCGACGACTTCGGCACCGGATACTCCTCGCTGGCGAACCTCAAGAACCTCCCCATCACCACGCTCAAGATCGACCGGACCTTCGTCGACGGGCTCGGGCGGGATCCCGACGACACTGCGATCGTGACCGGCGTGATCGGGCTCGCAAGGTCCCTCGACCTCGAGATCGTCGCCGAGGGTGTCGAGACCGCCGACCAGTACCGGCTCCTGGCCGACCTCGGGTGCACGCGCGTCCAGGGCTACCTCTTCAGCAGGCCGAGGCCCCCCCGAGCCATCACCCGCATGGTCTTCGACACCTCGCCTCCCGTCCACCCCGCCGCAGCCGACCCTGACACGATCCTCCTGCCCTGAGGCCGACCAGAACGGTCGGTGGCGCTACCGCGTACGACGGCGCGTCCTTCGTATCGCCTCGGCCAGCCGGTCCGAGAGGTTCATCCGCACCCGCTCGAGGTCCTCGTCTTCGACCTCGGAGGGGAGCGGCTCTTGGGAGATGAGCGCCGACTCGACGACGTCGTGGCGGTGCAGGTAGGTCGACCCGAACGCCTGGATGATGGCCGCCGCGGGTAGGGCGAGGATGGCGCCGATCGGGCCGAGGATCGACGCGCCGGCGATGACCGCTCCGAAGGCAACCGCTGGATGGATCTCCATGGTCCGTGCGGTGATGCGAGGGGCGAAGAAGTAGTTCTCGATCTGTTGGTACACCAGGATGAAGATCACCACCACGAGCGCGTCGATCGGATCGTTGATCAACGCCACCAGCACCGGCACCGCACCGGCGAGGTAGGTGCCGATGACGGGCACGAACTGCGAGACCAGGCCGAGCCACATGGCCAGCGCCAGCGGCGAGGGGATCTCCATGACCGCGAAGACGATCCATGCGCTGAGACCGGAGAGCAGCGCCAGCAACAGCCGCGAGTAGATGTAGCCACCGGTCTTCTGGATCGCCAGCTCCCAAACCGCCAGCACCACTCTCTGGCGGTCGGGGCGCAGACGCGAGCACAGGGTGCGCCGGAACTTCGGGCCGTCCGCGACGAAGTAGAAGGTGAAGAGAAGGATCGTGAGGCTCTGGAAGAGCACTCCGACGACTTGGGTGGTCAGCGAGAGGACCCGGCCACCAAGGCTCTTGGCCAGGTTCTGCAGTTCGTCCTGGTAGTTCTCGAACTGCTCGTCGAGGTTCCCGGAGTTGATGTCGGTGTTGAACTGGTCGTTGATCCAGTCGGTGACGGTGTTGATGTAGCTCGGTGCCTGTGCCACCAGGTGGCTCACCTGGCCTATCACCAGATCGACGATCACGAACAGGAACAGCCCGGTGGCGATGATGAACACGAAGAACACCAGTGCCGTCGCCGGGCCCCGCCGCCAGCCCCGGCTCGCCATGAAGTTGACCGCGGGCTCCATCGCAAAGGAGGCGAAAAGCGAGATGAGCAGCAGCACCAGCAGATCGGAGATGCGCTGGAACAACCACCACACGACAGCGAGCACCGTGACGCCGACCAGCGCGTAGAGGATCGCCCGGACCACCCAGTGGGGAAGTGCCTCCCGATCCCTGACGAGCCTGATCGCAGTCGAGCCGTCGGCGCCGGAGCCCTCCTCGGGATCACCGACGGCGACCTCGACGGGTTCGGCGTCGCCGTCGTGGGCGTTGGCGCCCCCGGACGCGTCGGGATCGTCGGCCCCGGCCATGGCGTCAGAATCCCACGCTGTGCGTCCCGACCGGTGGACCGCCCCGCCGTGGTACGCCTCCAACCAAGCCGGTTCTGTGAACGGTTCTGGCCCCTATAGGGGCCTTTTCGGTTCACAGAAAACGCTTCTGATGGGCGGCGGGGTCATTGGCCGAACATCATCAACCACTGCTCTTCGGTCTTGGGGCGGAAGACGTAGTTGAGCTGGCGGGTCTCACCGAGGCTCGCCGACGGCTGTGGCGCGTAGAGGTGGCCCGGGTAGAGGATGGCGTCGTCGGGGATCTTGGACAGGACCTTGGTGAGGCTGTGGTAGAGCGCCCGGGGGTCGCCACCGGGTAGATCGGTGCGCCCGCACCCTTCCAGGAACAGCGTGTCGCCGGCCACCAGGTTGTTGTCGACGTAGAAGCATTGGCTGCCCGGGGTGTGACCGGGTGTGTGCAGCAACTCGATGGGGATCTCACCCACGCGGATCTTCTCGCCGCCGCTGTGCTCGACCAGATCAGAGGCTTCGACGCCGGTGAGGCGCCTGACGCCGAGCGCCTCGTCACCCTGCACGTGGATGGGGACGGGACGGGCCGCGAGCAGTTCCCTCACCCCTTCTATGGAGTAGCCCATCATGTCGCCGCCGATGTGATCGGGGTGGTAGTGGGTGGCGAGGACCCCGGTGAGCGTCAGGTCGTCGGCATCGACGATGTCGAGGATGCCGGCGACGTCGTAGGCGGGATCGACGACCAGGACCTCCTTCTTCTCGCGGTCGCCGATCAGGTACACGAAGTTGACCATCTGGCGGGCGAGCATGTCGCCGCCGCCGATGTCGCGACCGGCGAGGAGTTGCTTGAAGTAGAGGCGCTCGTGCATCCAGGCAAATCTACGGTGCCGCGACCAGCTACTCCCATTCGAGGAACCAACCTTGCCCCTCGGTGACACTGCGGCACCGGGTCGTGTGCCGCGATCAGCTACTCCCATTCGAGGAACCAACCCCGCAGGACGGACCTGAATGCGCCGTCGTAGCGGTCGTAGTCGAGGCGCAGCTCCGAACCGGGCCAACCCGCGGGTTCGAGATCCGAGGGCAACAGCGGATCGGCCTGGACGTGACGCAGCACCCCGGCCGCCAGCACGAATCCCGGGGCCAGGGCCCGGCGATCGTCGTCTTCGAGACGGCCGATCAGGCCATCCATGCGCTCCCTGAGGGCCTGCGCCTCCCGCGCCCAGCCGTCGAGGTCCCACAGCGCCCCGGCCAGGGCCGCGTCGTCGGCCACCTCGGCCTCGTACCACTCGCATTGCGAGTCGATCACCGCGCGCTCGGCACCGAACCGGCGGGGGTCGAGGTTGTCCGGTCTGGCCCAGACCCCTTCTCGACGCTCCGCCAGGCGCAGGGTGCGCATCGCCCGGCGGAGATCGAGCCTCTCGCCAGCCGAGCGAGCCTCGGCAACCACGACCGCCAGTCGCCAGCTCCCCCTCCAGGGACGCCGCTCGCCCAGCAGGCTCTCGCGCTGGCGACGTTGTCGCGACACCAGGTCGCCGGCCAACTCGTAGCTGCCGTCGACGTTGTGCAGCTCGCCCGCCTTCACCATGCGGCTGAGGGCGACCCTGACAGTTCCTTCGGCCAGCCCGAAAAGCGCTCCGGCCTGGACGAGCCGACGGCTGGGCAGTCGCGGCGGCTCGCTTCCCAGGAGCGTGCTGGCGATCACCGATCGTGCCGTCAGTGGGCGGTCCCGACTCACGAGCCGAAGAGCTCCTTCTTACACTATTGATTCGCTTGTTGAGGAATTGTAAGGTACTTCCCGTGAGCGCGCCCTGCCGGAGTCCGGGAACCATGTTGCCCGACCCGGCACTGCTGGTCGACGTCTTGCCCGCCGGCGAGCTGGCCGCCAATGGTCGCCCAGCGGGAGCCCTTCGCCGACGCTTGAGGCGAACCCACGATGCCCGCAACGTGTTCAACGTGGCGTCGGTCTGGCTCCAGTCCTTCGGGGTGATCGGCTTGGCCCTCTGGCTCTCGAACCCTCTCGCCTGGGCCGCCGCCTTCTTGTTGATGGGACGTGCCTTCGCGCTGTTCGCGATCCTCACCCATGAAGCCGCCCACCGATTGCTGTTCTCCAACCGCGGGGTCAACGACTTCGTCGGCAGGTGGCTCCTCGGCTACCCCGCCTTCCTGCCCCTCGACCTCTACCGGCGCTCCCACAATGCCCACCATCGCGACGAGTTGGGACCCGACGAACCGGACCTCGGCCTCTACCTCGGCTACCCGATCAGCAGGGACTCCTGGCACCGCAAGCTCTCCCGCGACGCCTTGTTCGTCTCGGGTTGGAAGAACCTCAGGGCTCTGCTGATGGCGTTCAAGAGCCCCATCGGGAGGCCGGTCGCCACCCGCATCGCCCTCACTCAGGCAGTGATCTTCGCGGTGTTCAGCATCCTCGGCTATCCCCTGGCATGGCCGCTGCTGTGGCTCGCCCCGTGGATGACGGTCTGGCGGGTCCTCAACCGGCTGCGGGCCATCGCCGAGCACGGTGGCGCCGAACGCTCCGAGGACCGCCGCCTCACCACCCACCACGCCCGCCAGTCGCTCCTGGCGCGCTTCTGGATCGTCCCCTTCAACACCGGGTACCACCTCGCCCACCACGTCGACGTAGCCGTGCCCTTCCAGAACCTCCCCCGCTTGCACGCCGAGTTGGAGCGCGCCGGGTGGATCCAGCCCGGCCTGGCGTTCCCGAGCTACCGGGCGCTGTGGCGCACCGCCTCGTCTGGCGCAGCTCAACCGGCGCTGTCATCGGGTGGGCCGGGCGGGTAGTCCTCGGGCGACTCGGGGAACCGGCCGCCCCGGCGCCGCCAGGCCTCCTCGGCCAGCGAGACGACCTCGCGCAGCGGAAGGCCTGTCTTGCGGGCAGCGCGGGCCGCATCGTCGTGTTCGATCTTGACCCGCCCGGCGCTGACCTTGACCCTGATTGCCAGCCCCTCGACTTCGACTTCTTGCACCGAACGGGCGCTGGGCCAGCGATCGAGCGTCTGCCCACGCACCCCCAGGGAGCCGGTGCTGGTGCGCAGGGTGGCCGCCACCTGGGCGGCCAGAGCCAGGTCGGCGAGCGCGCTCACCGTGTGAGCAGGCCGGCCTTTCTTCATGACGATCGGCGTCACCCAGGCGTCGTGGGCACCGGCTTCGAGCAGCTCGGAGATGGAGTCGGCCAGGACCTCACCGGTCGCGTCGTCGACGTTGACCTCCAGCAGCACCACCGGCTGGCCGGCCGCCAGCTCGGCCACCTCCTCGCCCAGCACGACCTGGGTGAGGTTCGGCTGGTCGGCAAGCTCGCGCGAGCCTGCCCCGAACCCGCTGGCCTGCACCCTCATGGCCGGCAGCGGCCCCCACTCGTGGACGTTGGCGGCCATCAGCGCGGCTCCCGTCGGTGTGGTCAGCTCCGCGTCCACCTCGACGCCAACCGTCGGCGCCCCCTCGAGCAAAGCGACCACCGCCGGCGGCGGGTTGGGGATCAGCCCGTGCGCCGACTTGATCATGCCCCGGCCGTTGACGATGGGGCTGCAGCAGATCCGCTCGACGTGCAGTACCTCGAGCGCCGCGCACGCGCCGACGATGTCGACGATCGAGTCGAGAGCTCCCACCTCGTGGAAGTGCACCTGCTCCACCGGCCAGCGATGAAGCCGGCCCTCGGCTTCGGCCAGGGCCTTGAAGGTGCCGATGGCCCTCAGCCGCACCCGTTCGGGTAGCCGGGCCTCCTCGATGAGGCCCTCTATGTGAGCGAAGGTCCGCACCACCGTGGTCGGCTCGGTGAGCACGCTCACCTTGACCCCACCGATCCCGCCTCGCATGACGGGCTCCACCGCCAGCTCCCACCCGCCCACCGGGAGGCGCTCGATCAGGGACCTCACCTCGTCGAGATCGGCACCGGCGTCGAGCAAGGCACCCAGCGCCATGTCACCGGCGATACCGGAGAAGCAGTGGAACCACGCGATGTTCACGGGCCGCCTCCTGGCGACTCAACAGGACCGAGGTGACGCAGCACAGCGCAGGCGGCACCGAACCCGTTGTCGATCCCGACAACCACCATGCCCGATGCGCACGAAGAGAGCATGGATAGCAGGGCCGTCACCCCTGCGAGCGAGGCGCCGTAGCCGACGCTGGTCGGCACGGCGATGACGGGACCGCCGGTGAGACCCCCCACGATGCTCGCCAAGGCGCCCTCCATGCCGGCCACCACCACCACCGCCTCGGCGCGATCGAGTGCCTCCAGGTGATCCACCAGGCGGTGGACGCCTGCCACGCCGACGTCGGCAACGAGCTCGGGGGTGAGGCCGTGGGCGGCCAACACGGCCCGGCACTCCTCGGCCACCGCCAGGTCCGAGGTGCCGGCGGTGACGATCACGATCCGCTCAGAGCGCGGCGGTGAGGGCCGCCACGCGGCCGTCCCGCCGGTGACCACCGCGCCAGGGCATCGCCCGGTGGCGGCGGCGATCTGCGCGGCGTCCCCCCGGGTCAACAGCACCGGATGGGAGGCCGCGACCGACAGCAGTTCGGCGACGATCTCGGCGCACTGCTGAGGGGTCTTGCCCGGGCCGTAGACGACCTCGCCCAGCCCCTGCCTCATCGCGCGGTGGTGATCGACCCGGGCGAACCCCAGATCGGTGAAGGGAAGGTGGCGCAGTTTGCTGACGGCCTCGTCGGCATCGACAGCACCCGAACGGACCTCCTCGAGCAACTGCCTGAGGGTTTCGGAGTCCACCTCACTATCCTGACCGGCCGTGAACGATCCCGTCGCATCAGGACAAGCGCCCTTCTCGGTGGCCTACCTCGGGCCCGCCGGCACCTTCACCGAGGAGGCCCTGCTGGGCGAGCCGGACCTGGCAGCCGGGCGACCCGTCCCGCTGGCCTCGATTCCCGAGGTGCTGGCCGCCACCAGCCAGGGGGAGGTCGACTACGGGTTCGTCGCCATCGAGAACTCGATAGAGGGCACGGTGACGGTGACGATGGACACCCTCGCCTTCGACGCGGACCTCCTCATCCAGCGCGAGGTCGTCCTCAACGTCAGGCTCAGCCTGCTGGGGCTTCCCGGCGCGCAGATCTCCGATATCCGGCGTGTCGTCTCGTTCCCCCACGCCACCGCCCAGTGCCGCGGGTTCCTCAACTCCAACCTCCCCGACGCCCGCACCGGCGCGGCCGACTCGACCGCCGATGCCGCCCGCGTCCTGAGCGAGTCCGTCGACCGCACGACCGCCGCCATCGGCACCTCCCTGGCGGCAAGGGTCTACGGCCTCGACGAGTTGGCCACCGACATCGAGGACCATCCCGAGAACCAGACCCGCTTCGTGGTGGTAGCGCGTGAGGGTGTGCCCGAACCGACCGGTCACGACAAGACCTCCATCGTCGTGTACCAGCGAGCCGACCGCCCCGGCAGCCTGCTGGCCATCCTCCAGGAGTTCGCCGCCCGCTCGATCAACCTCTCCAAGCTCGAATCCCGCCCGACCAAGCGGGCCCTGGGCGAGTACTGCTTCATGATCGATCTCGACGGGCACGTGGCCGACGAGGTCGTGACCGACTGCCTGCGCAACCTCAAGGCCAAGCAGGCCGACGTCAAGTTCCTGGGTTCCTACCCCGCCGCCGGCGAGGAAGGCCACGAGCTAAGGCGAGACGCCGACGCCTCGTGGCGAGAAGCCGACCGCTGGGTGCAGGAGATACGCAGCCACATCCGCTGAGACCGCCAGACAGGCGAGTCGCTGGGGCGAAGCAGCGGTGAGCGAGAGCTACCCTCGTCACCGGAGGGATGGCAGAGCGGACGATTGCGACGGTCTTGAAAACCGTTGACCCTCACGGGTCCGGGGGTTCGAATCCCCCTCCCTCCGCCCGTATCTCCCCTGCAAGGTCGGGCCTTGCTCCGGGTTGCGGCATGCTGTCCATCGGGGCACAACCTCGGGGCGATGCCCCAGGTCGTTCTGTGCGGGCGTCCAGGGGATGTGCTGACCCTGCGAGAACCGTCGATCATGTACGGCTCGCCCCGTTGGGCGAGGACCGGCAGCTCGGCAACCCAGGACCCCTGAGAGGAAACCGGATCGGACATACAATGACTCAGTAGCGACATACAGTGAGGAGAGCGCGGATGTCGACCAGCTACGTCATGAAGGTGTCCTCCAATGGGCAGGTGTCCATCCCGGCTGACGCACGGGCGCGTTGGCAGGCGGAGAAGATGCTCGTCGTTGACCTCGGCGATCGGCTCGTCATGCGTCCACTGCCTGAGGACGCCGTCGACTCGTTGATCGCCAAGTACAAAGGCGGCCTCAGCACCGACGAGGCGCGACGCCGGTCACGGAAGGACGATGCTGCGGCCGAGCGCCGGAAGCGACGGTGATCGTCCTCGACGCCTTCGCCGTGCTCGCGCTTCTCAAGGGTGAGCCCGCTGCCGGGCCGGTTCGTCTGCTCCTGGATGGGGATCAGGACGCGTCGCTGACAGCGCTCGGAGTCGCTGAGGTACTGGATCACCTCGTCCGCATCGTCGGTGCCAGCGAGGAAGATGCCGCGCTGGACCTCGCCCAGCTCGGTCTGACTGAGCCGGATCCGCTGGAAGCTGCTGTGGCCCTGCAAGCCGGACTGCTCCGCGCACGCCACTATCACCGTCGCGACCGGGCGGTCAGCCTCGCTGACTGCGTCCTCGCCGAATACGCGCGAGCGGCCCCGGCACCGCTCGCCAGTTCCGACCCCCAGCTGCTCAGCATGTGCCGCGACGAAGGCATCGACGTTGTCCCGCTTCCGGACAGCCAGGGAAGGACCTGGACTCGGTGACACACGTCGGCACGCGACGAAGACAACTCCGGCGAAGCGAGCGTCGATGTCCGACCGGGGCCGCGGGGCAGCGACCGCCTTCTCACCCGCATCATCAGCCACGTCGGTTGTGGCGGTCGGAGGATCTATTGCGACTACAGGAATCCCGGCCCACGGGTGAGTAGAGAGGTATTGGCCTGTTGAGTCCCACGGAACCGTGCGTGGAGGCCGTCTCGAGAACCGTTGACCCTCACGGGTCCGGGGGGTCGAATCCCCCTCCCTCCGCCGCGGCGATGACAGCTCAGCCGGTGAAACGGGGTTCTGCTGCCGCGGGTGAAGCGGGCGGGGCCGGCGCAGGTGCGGTGGTGTCACAGCCCGGCTCGATGGTCCAGGTGATCATCACCTCCCCATCGCCTGAACGCACTCCGGGCGTGAGCCCGCTGCCGCCAGGTGTGTAGCTGGAGCCGCCGCCACCGGCGCCCGCTCCCAGCGGGCCAAGATCGGCGCCGTTTCCACCACCTCCGCCGTAATAGCCGCCGCCTCCGCCTCCGCCGCCGTAACCCGCGGCTGGGTCCGCGGAACCGCCGGCGCCACCGATACCGAACGAACCCGGCGTGGCGTCGCCCCCTCCTGCTGCGCCGCCGGCGCTCTGGGTGCCACCGGCCCCGGGGGCGAAGCCCGAGCCCGGCTGCCCGTCGGATCCCCCGCCGTTGCCGCCGTCGATGTCATTGCCGGTAGCCCCACCGCCACCGGCGCCTACGACCACCCGGGCGTCGAGCAAGGTACCCCCCTGGCGCACATCCGAGCTACCGCCACCGCCGGCACCCCCGAAGTTCGGGCCGTTGCCGTCGGCGCCGGTGCCGCCGCTGCCGCCGCCGTTGAACCCCCCTGCTCCGGGTGGGTCGGATCCCCCGTCGCCGCCCCGGCCACCGACGTTGACCTGAAGCGACTCGCCCGGGGTCACTGCGATGGTCACCGCCGCCGAAGCGCCGAGGCCCCCTCCCCCGTCGGGACTGACGTTGCCGCCCTGGGCGCCATCAGCGGTGATGTTCACCGCGCAGACATCGGTGGGCACCGTGAAGGTCTGCGCCGCGCCCGTGTACTCGAACACCTGCTGGCCGAAGTCCTGCTGGTCGTCTTGAGCTGCGAGCTCCCCGCTGGTGAGCACGGTGCCCCCGAGCAGCACCAGCGCCGCAGCGACTACCCGAACCGTTCGCCTCTGAGCCATCGGACCTGCCTTACTCGTCGGGACCAGCACGCCCACCTTGACGTGAGCCGGTTGCGACGAGGCTAGCTCTTGGCCGACAGGACATCGTTCCGGTCGTTGCCCAGGCAGGTTGGCAGCGGGACATCGTTCCGATTCGGCAGCTGGGATTCCCGCACGAGA